>NZ_CP192043.1:4800000-6300105 GCF_050948445.1 Actinomycetospora sp. CA-053990
CCGCCAAGCGCACGCCCGTCTGGCAGGGGCGCTGACATGGCCGTCTCCATGCCCGACCTGCTCGCCGACCTCGACGCCGAGACCGCCGTGGTGCTGGACCTGGTCGCCGACCTCGACGACGAGGGCATGGCCGCGCCGACCCCGGCCGCGGGCTGGACGGTCCGCGACCAGCTCACCCACCTCGCCCACTTCGACGAGACCGCCACCCTGAGCGCCGTGGACCCCGAGCGCTTCCGCCGCGAGGCGGCGGAGCTGCTGGGGCGTGGCGACGACTTCCCCGACCAGGTCGCCGCCGAGCACGCGCACCTGCCGGCGGCGGCCGTCCGCGAGTGGCTCACCCGGTCCCGCGCCGAGTACGTCGCCACGTTCTCGGAGCTCGACCCGTCGACCCGTCTGCCCTGGTACGGGCCGGACATGAGCGCCGCGTCGTCGGCCACGGCGCGGCTCATGGAGACGTGGGCGCACGGCCAGGACGTCGCCGACGCCCTCGGCGTGACGCGTACCCCCACCGACCGGCTGCGCCACGTCGCCCACCTCGGGGTCCGCACCGCCGGGTTCGCCTTCGTGCTGCGCGGGCGGCCCGCCCCCGACGCCCCGGTGCACGTCGAGCTCGTCGCCCCCTCCGGCGAGACGTGGACGTGGGGTCCCGGGGACGCCGCCGACCGCGTCACCGGGTCCGCCCTCGACTTCTGCCTGCTCGTCACCCAGCGCCGCCACCTGTCCGACACCGACCTGGTCGTCGAGGGCCCGGTCGCCACCGAGTGGACGTCGATCGCCCAGGCGTTCGCCGGCGCGCCGTCCGAGGGCCGCGCACCCGTCGATCGGAGCCCGGCATGACCCGCCCCGTCCTCATCGGCAACTGCTCGGGGTTCTACGGCGACCGCCTCGCCGCCGCCCGCGAGATGGTCGACGGCGGCTCGATCGACGTGCTGACCGGCGACTACCTCGCCGAGCTGACGATGCTCATCCTCTGGAAGGCGCGCCGGAAGGACCCGGCCGCGGGCTACGCGAAGACCTTCCTCGCCCAGCTCGAGGAGGTCCTGGGCACCTGCCTGGACCGCGGCATCAAGATCGTCAGCAACGCCGGCGGCCTCAACCCGCCCGGCCTCGCCGCCGAGATCACCGCGCTGGCCGAGCGCCTCGGGCTCCATCCCCGTGTCGCCCACGTCGACGGCGACGACCTCACCGGCCGCCTCGACGACCTGCAGGCCGCCGGCCACGACCTCGCCCACCTCGACACCGGGCGCAAGCTCGGGGAGAGCGCGGTCCGCCCGGTCACCGCCAACGCCTACCTCGGCGGGTTCGGCATCGCCGCCGCGCTCGACGCCGGCGCCGACGTCGTCGTCACTGGCCGCGTCACCGACGCCTCGCTCGCGGTGGGCCCCGCCGCCTGGTGGCACGGGTGGCAGCCGGGCGACCTCGACGCGATCGCCGGCGCGATGGCCGCCGGCCACGTCATCGAGTGCGGCCCCCAGGCCACCGGCGGCAACTACGCGTTCGCCGACGAGGTCACCGACCGCCGCTACCCCGGCTTCCCGATCGCCGAGGTCGCCGCCGACGGGTCGAGCGTGATCACCAAGCACCCCGGCACCGGCGGACTCGTGTCCGTCGGCACCGTCACCGCGCAGCTGCTCTACGAGATCGCCGACCCCGCCTACGCCGGCCCCGACGCCGTCGCGCACTTCGACACCCTGGCGCTCGAGCCCGACGGCGCGCACCGGGTCCGCATGTCGGGCACCCGCGGCACGGCGCCGCCGGAGACGCTCAAGGTCGCGCTCAACCACGAGGGCGGCTACCGCAACACGATGACCCTGGTGCTCACCGGCCTCGACATCGAGGCCAAGGCGGCGTGGGCCGAGCAGCAGCTCTTCGAGCTGCTCGGTGGCAAGGACCGCTTCGCCGAGACCGACGTGCGGCTGCTGCGCTTCGACCATCCCGACGCACCGACCAACGAGCAGGCCACCGCGCACCTGCGGATCACGGTCAAGGACCCGGACCGCACGAAGGTCGGCCGCGCGTTCTCCAACACCACCATGGAGCTCGCGCTCGGCGGCTATCCCGGTTTCCACACCACCACGCCGCCCTCGGCCGAGAGCGCCTACGGCGTCTACTGGCCCACGGTCGTCCCCGCCTCCGAGGTCGAGCACCGCGTCACACTGCCCGACGGGACGGTCACGGTGATCGCGCCGCCGCCCTCGGGCGGACCCGTGACGCCGTCCCGTCGCACCGAGGGGGCCCCGGCGCCCGACGGCCCCACCCGGCGGGCCCCGCTCGGCGCCGTCGCCGGCGCGCGCTCCGGGGACAAGGGCGGCAACGCCAACATCGGTGTCTGGACGCGCACCGACGAGGCCTACGCGTGGCTGCGCACGTTCCTCACGCCCGAGCGCGTGCGCGCGCTCCTGCCCGAGGCCCGCGACCTGCCCGTCCAGACCTTCGAGCTGCCGAACCTGCGCGCGGTGAACGTCGTCGTCACGGGGATCCTCGGCGACGGCGTGGCGTCCGCGACGCGCCCCGATCCGCAGGCCAAGGGCCTCGGCGAGTACCTGCGCTCCCGGGTCGTCGACGTGCCCGAGCATCTGCTGCCCACCGCCGACCAGGAGTGACGATGACAACCTTGCCCGCCGACGTCGCCGAGAACCTCGTGCACCGCGTCAACGTCGGCGACTCGCTCACGCGCACGGCGGCCCGCCATCCCGGGCGCACCGCGGTCGTGGACGGCGACCGCCGGTGGACCTACCGCGAGCTCAACACCTGGGTGAACCGCCTCGCCCACGGTCTCGCGGGCCGCGGGTACGAACGCGGGGACGCACTCGCCCTCGCGTCGGGCAACAGCGCCGAGTTCCTCGCGACCTACTACGCGTGCGCGAAGCTCGGCCTCGTCTGCGTCCCGATCAACCTCGGATGGCGCACCGACGAGGTCGTCTACGTGCTGCAGGACTCCGGCGCGCGGGGGCTGGTCGTGGAGTCCCAGCTGGTCGCGACGCTCGCGCCGGCCGTGCAGGAGTCGCCGGCCGTCACCGACGTGATCGTCGCGCCGGGTACGGGTGTCGAGCTGGCCGAGGGTCTTCTGCTCGACGAGGTGCTGGCAGACAGCAGCGCCGAGCCGGAGGTCGTCGTGGGCGACCGCGACCCGATCACCTACCTCTACACGAGCGGCACCACGTCGGCGCCCAAGGGCGTGATCGGCAACCACACCGCGATCTACCTCGAGTCGCTGACCATGGCCTTCGAGGCCCGGTTCGCCGAGGACGACCGCTTCGCGGCGATGCTGCCGATGTTCCACACCGCACAGCTCAACACCCACTGCACGCCGGCGATCATGGCCGGCGCCGCCATCCACGTACTGCGGGCGTTCGACCCCGCCGGCCTGCTCGCCCTCATCGAGAGCGAGCGCATCACGCAGATCTTCGGGCTGCCGATGATGTACCGCGCGATGCTGGACCACCCCGACGTCGCCACGCGGGACCTCTCCAGCCTGCGCCGGGCCTGCTACGCCATGGCACCCATGCCCGAGGCGCAGGTGCGCCGCGCCATCGAGACCCTCGGCTGCGATCTCTACCTGCTCTTCGGGCAGACCGAGATGAGTCCGACGGCGACGCTCTTCCGCCCCGAGCACCAGCTCACCCACCCCGGCGCCGTCGGCACCCCGGTCGTGAACGTCCAGCTCGCGATCATGGGGCCGGACGGCGAGCTGCTCCCGGACGGCGCGGAGGGCGAGATCGTCTACCGCGGCCCGCACACCATGACCGGCTATCTGCACAACCCCGAGGCCACCGAGCGGGTCTTCGCCCACGGCTGGTTCCACTCCGGCGACGTCGGGAAGGTCGACGACGACGGCGTCCTCTGGTTCACCGACCGCTCCAAGGACGTCATCAAGACCGGCGGCGAGAACGTGGCGTCGCTCGAGGTCGAGCGGGCGCTCTACGCCGACACGCGCGTCGGGGAGGTCGCCGTGCTCGGCCTGCCGCACGAGCGGTGGAGCGAGGCGATCACGGCCGTCGTCGTCCCGGCGGCGGGGCAGACGATCGATCCCGATGCCCTGGTCAGCGACCTCGGCGGCCGCCTCGACCGCTACAAGCTCCCGAAGTCGGTGATCGTGGTCGACGAGCTGCCGCGCACCTCCACCGGGAAGATCCAGAAGAACGTACTCCGCGAGCGGTTCTCCGACCACTACGGCCGCTAGAGCTCCGCCCGCACCAGCGCCGCCCCCTGTGCCATCGCCGCGAGCTTCGCGCGCGCCACGGGCCCGGTGAGGTGCCGGAGCCCGCAGTCGGGGTTGATCACGAGACGGTCGGCGGGCACGAGGTCGAGGGCCCGGCGGATGCGGGT
The DNA here is from genome assembly GCF_050948445.1 of Actinomycetospora sp. CA-053990. Taxonomy (NCBI): domain Bacteria; kingdom Bacillati; phylum Actinomycetota; class Actinomycetes; order Pseudonocardiales; family Pseudonocardiaceae; genus Actinomycetospora; species Actinomycetospora sp. CA-053990. The sequence goes on from NZ_CP192043.1 coordinate 4,804,330, forward strand.
GGCGACGAGGTCGGGCGTCTCGACCTCGGCGCTCTTGACGTCGATCACGCCCAGCCCGATCGCGCGGTCCCAGCCGAACTTCTCGATCACGGGCAGGTCGTCGTCGCCCTTGCGCGCGAACTCCAGGACGAGCTGGTCGACCCGGGCGTCGAGGACGGCCGGGAAGAGGAAGTCGTAGTGGCCCTCCCACAGCGGGCGGGCGTAGCGGTTGCCGTAACAGACGTGCAGCGCCCAGGTGGCGTCCACGCCCTCGGTGACGACGTTGACGGCCTCGACGGCCCCGCGCACCTGGTCGGGGTAGCCGGCCAGGAAGGGCTCGTCGATCTGCAGGAGCTCCGCGCCCTGCGCGGCGAGCGCGCGTGCTTCGGCGTTCAGCACCCGCGCGATCGCCAGCGCCAGCTCGTGGCGGTCGTCGTAGGCGAGGTTCCGGGCGCGGCGGGCCAGCGAGAACGGGCCGGTGAAGGAGAACTTCACCGGGGCCGCGGTCTGGGCACGGGTGAACGCGAGGTCGTCGGCGAGCCCGAGCGCAGGACCCGTGGGGTCGGTGTCGGGGAGCACGCGCGGGACCGTGACGTCGTAGTAGTCGGACGCGAAGTCCTTGACCGTCTCGGCCAGCTCGACCCCGGGCAGGCGGGCGAGGAGGTAGTCGATGTCGTTGTCCCGGCGCAGCTCGCCGTCGGAGACGATGTCGACGCCCGCGTTCTCCTGGTCGCGCAGTGCGGCCTTGATCGCGGTCTCGTGGAGGTCGTCGAGCTGGGCGCGGCTCATGCGCCCGCGGTAGTAGTCGCTGGTCAGCCGCTCCATCCACTCCGGCACCGGGTAGGAGCCGACGACGGTGGTCGGGAGCAGGGGAAGCCCGATCATCAGCTCAGCCATCAGTCCATCACCTGGGCCGACATCGTCACGATGTTGCCGCCGCTGCGGTGCGCGAACGGCGCGTACTGCACGTCGAAGCCCCGGCGGCGGGCGACGTGGGCGAGCAACCGGCCGTTGACCCAGTTGACCACCGAGCCGTCGTACTTCCCGGGCCCGCGGAAGTGCGTGCGGTAGGCCTGGGTCTCGGTGACGAACAGGTCGTGGCACACCAGCTTCCCGTAGGGGTGCAGCAGCGGGAGGGTGTCGACGAAGCTCGCGAGCGCGCCGTTGCTGACGTGCATCCGCAGGTCGGCGCCGGACTCCAGCAGCGGGCGCAGCATCTCGCCGCTGACGCCCGGCGCCAGCGCGTAGAGGTCGAGCCCGCCGAGCGGGACGTAGCGCTCCTCGAGGCGGATCTCCGCCCACACGCGGCGCCAGAAGTCGACGGCCGCGGCGAGGTCCGGGACGTGGGCGGGCGCGGCGTCGACGAGCAGCTCGGGTCCGAGGCGCAGCAGCTTGCGGACCAGGCCCGGGAGCTCGCACGGCTCGGCGTGCACCTGCGCGGCGATCTCCGCGGCGGGCGCGGCCGGCAGGTGCGCGCGGGTCTGCACGCAGTAGGTCCGGCCGCCGAGCTGGGCGACCTCGTCGGTGGGCAGGTTGTCGTAGACGTTGGAGATGTAGACGAGGAAGACCTTGACCGTCAGGAAGCCGAGCGAGGTCCGCGGCCGCGTGGCGTCGAGGACGAACGAGCTGACGTGGTCGCGGTGCTCGGCGACGGTCGCCCGCGCCAGGTCGAGGACGTGCTGGGAGTAGTCGCACATCAGGTAGTGCAGGCGTCGGTAGTAGCCGCGTCCGTGGGCCCGGTCGCGGGCGCGGAACTCGTCGAGGAACACCCTGGCCTGGCTGCCGTTGCCCACGCCGAGCTCGACGACGTAGAGCTGATCGGGCAACGCGCCGGAGGCCGCGAGCCCGTCCCAGACGACGAAGAGCTCGTCGATCAGGGCCCGGGCACCGTCGCGGTTGCGCGCGTCGCTCTCCCCGCCGGGCAGCGCTTGCTCGTAGCCCTGCCCCGTCGCCTCCTCCCAGAGGCGCAGGTGGGACCAGTAGAGCGCGTTGAAGTCCCAGATGCAGCTCGCGCTCCCCGGACCCCAGTCCTCGAGGTGCACGCGCGCTCCGGGGTCGGCGCTGAGCCGGGCCGCGGTCAGCTCCTTGAGCGCGACACCGCCGCTGCGCCGCAGGTCGACGGCCACCTCGAGGTCGTCGTCGCGCACGCTGATCGGCGTCGGGGTCGGGCCCGCACCCGTCCCGTCGCACGACAGGATCGGCCGCACGTCGACCACGTCGCGGAAGCTCTGCTTGTACTGCACCCAGTCGCAGACGACCCGGACCCGGTCCAGGTCCGCGTCGTCCTCGCCGAGCGCCTCGAGCACCGGGGTGACCGCGGTGGTGAGGTCCACCGGGGTCGCGCCGCGCAGGCGCGCGTGGGGTCGCAGGTCCACCAGCATGGCGTCAGCCCTCTCCGGGAACGGCGGACAACGCGCGGGGCGGCGCATCGTGGGCGGGCCCGCGGTCCGACGAGAACCCGGCCGCGGCGAGGATGTCGGGGACGCCGCGCTCGTAGCCGAACGCCATGAGGTGCACGCCGGCGACACCCGGCACCTCGCGGAGCGCCTCGATCGTCTCGACGCACACGCGGATGCCCTCGGCGGCCACGCGGTCGGACGGGACGCCGCGCAGCCGGCGTTCCAGGTGGTCGGGGACGTGGATGCCCGGGACCCCGGTGCGCAGATACTCGAGCACGCGCAGGGACCGGACCGGGCCGACGCCCGCGAGCACCGCGCAGCGCTCCGGGAGCCCGAGGTCCCGGACGTCGGCCATCCAGCGGGCGAACCCGTCGACGTCGAACACGTACTGGGTCTGGGCGAACTCCGCGCCGGCGGCGACCTTCTTCGCGAGCCGCCGCGCGCGGTAGGACGCCGGCGGCGCGAACGGGTTCTCCACCGACCCGATGAGCCAGCCGGGTCGCCCGGCCAGCTCGCGTCCGGAGAGCAGCTCGCCCTCGTCGCGCAGGGTCCGGGCGGTCCACGTGAGCTGCACGCCGTCGAGGTCGAAGACCGGCATCGCGTCGGGGTGGTCGCCGTAGCGCGGGTGGTCGCCGGTGAGCAGCAGGACGTTCGGGATGCCGAGCGCGCCCGCGGAGAGCAGGTCGGACTGCAGCGCCATCCGGTTCCGGTCGCGGCAGGTCACCTGCATGATCGGCTCGACGCCGGCGCGCTGGACCAGCACGCTCGCGCCGAGGCTGCCCATGCGCACGTGCGCGCCCTGGTTGTCGGTGACGTTCGCGGCGTCCACCCAGCCCCGCAGCATCTCGGCCTTCGCCACGACGGCGCCCGCGTCGGCACCCCGGGGCGGCCCGATCTCGGCGGTGACGGCGAAGCGGCCGGCGGCGAGGGTCGCGCGCAGGCCGTTCCCAGGACTCGTCCTCACTGCGGGGTCAGCCCGAGCTCGCGGCGCAGCAGCGGGCGGTCATCGCGCGGCGCGGTCCACAGGTCGGCGTCGCGTCCCTGCCAGTGGTGGAGCCAGGAGCTCTGACCCCACCGGCGGTGGTCGAGCGGACGCTGCAGGCGGTCCATGTCCTCGCCGTGGCCGGACGCCTCGGCCCGCTCGTGGGCCGTCACCCAGACGCAGGTCATCTCCGGGTACACCTCGCAGCGCCCCTCCGGCGAGACGCCCCCGCACGGGCCGTTGCGCAGCTGCTTCGGGCAGGTCTGGGGGCACGCGTACCCGGTGGCGGGCAGGGCGCACTGCCCGCACATCCGGCATCCGTAGAGCCGTTCCTTGCTGGCGCGCTCGCCGCGGGTGAAGGCCCGCTCCAGCCCCGGGTGGCGCTCGACGAACGATGCCAGCGCCCCGTAGGCGCGGTGGCGGGCGAGGACGGCGTGGGCGGCGTAGCTCGCCCGCGCCGAGATCCGGGGTGTGCGCGGGCGGGGCCACGAGGTGTCCGGGACGGAGTCCACACGGGTCCTTCCTGACCACCGACGGCGGCTGGGTGACGCGGAATCCAGCCTGGCAGCCCGGCGGCGCCGATCCCTCGGGGCCGACACCAAGGTTCGGCGTCGCGACCTTGTGGTGTCCGACAAGCGACCGGGCGCGGTTGGGCCTCCTGGAGCAGCGCCACGCCCCGGCGCACGTCCTACGGTCACGCCGTGGCGCGATCCGGGTCCGGCGAGTCGGTGCTCGAGCGCGTCGTACGGATCCTCGAGGCCTTCACCCCGCGGTACCCCGTGCTGACCGTCGGGGAGGTCGCCCGCCGCGCCGACCTGCCGGTGGCGACGGCGTCGCGGCTGATCGCGGAGCTCGTCGGGCACGGCCTGCTCTCCCGCGACGAGGACCGCCGCGTGCGGGTCGGGACGCGGCTCTGGGAGCTGGGCTCGCGGGCGTCGCCGACGTCGTCGCTGCGCGAGCTCGCGATGCCGGTGCTCGAGGACCTCCTGCGGGTGGTCGGCCACCACGCGCAGCTCGGGGTGCTCGACGGCGAGGAGGTGCTGTTCGTCGAGCGGCTCTCCGCCGAGCACGCCGTCATCAACTACACCCGGATCGCGGCGCGGCTGCCGCTGCACGCGTCGTCGTCGGGTCTCGTCCTGCTCGCCTACGGCTCCGAGGTCCTCCAGGAGCGCATCCTCGCGGGGACGCTCGCGCGCTTCACGCCGGCGACGATCACCGACCCCGGCGAGCTGCGGCGCCGCCTCGCGGACGTGCGTCGCCAGGGGTTCGTGCTCTGCCCCGGCTTCCTCCACGTCGACGCGACGGGCATCGCGGTGCCGGTGCGCGACGAGAACGGTCACGTCGCGGCGGCGGTGTCGGTGATCGTGCCCAACGACGAGCACGCCCGTGGGTACGTCCCCGTCCTCACCGCCGGCGCGCGGCAGATCGAGCGCCGGCTCATGCAGGCCCCCACGTGAGCGAAGTTCCCGGCTATAGCCGGGAACTTCGCTCACATCAGGGGACCCGTCTCATTGAATGAGAAGGCCGTTCCGACCACGGCGGCGACCTCGTCATCCTCGGCGCATGGACAGCACCGCCGTCGACCGCCTCGTCGTCACCGGGAAGTCTCCGGCCGCCGAGGGCGTCGCGGTCCTGGAGCTGGCGCGGCCGGACGGGCGCCGGCTGCCGGACTGGACGCCCGGGGCCCACATCGACGTGACGCTCGCGAACGGCGAGACCCGCCAGTACTCACTGTGCGGGGACCGGTGGGACGCCCACCGCTACCGGGTCGCGGTGCTGCGCGAGGTCGACGGCCGGGGCGGCTCGGCCTACGTCCACGACGAGCTCGCGGCGGGCGACCCGGTGACGCTCGGCGGGCCCCGCAACAACTTCGCGATGGTGCCCTCGGCGCGCTACGTCTTCGTCGCCGGCGGTATCGGGATCACGCCGCTGCTGCCGATGATCACGCAGGCCGAGCGGGTCGGCGCGGAGTGGACGCTGCTCTACGGCGGCCGCCGGCGCGCCTCGATGGCGTTCCTCGACGAGCTCGCCCCGTACGGCGACCGCGTGCACGTGGTGCCCCAGGACGAGGCGGGGCTGCTGCCACTGGCGTCCTGGCTCGGCGAGCCGCGCACCGACACCGTCGTCTACTGCTGCGGCCCGGCCCCGCTGCTCGCGGCCGTCGAGCAGACGGTCGCCGCGGCCGGCTGGGCGCCCCACCGGCTGCGCACCGAGCGGTTCACCGCCGCCGAGGTCGGCGCGCCCGTCCGGGACGCCCCGTTCACCGTCGAGCTCACCCGCACCGGGACGACCGTCACGGTCACCCCGCAGATCTCGGTGCTCGCGGCCGCTCGAGACGCCGGGGCGACGACCCTGTCGTCCTGCGAGAAGGGCACCTGCGGCACCTGCGAGACCACCGTGCTCGGCGGCGTGCCCGACCACCGCGACTCGATCCTCGCCGACCACGAGCGCGCCGCCGGCGACTGCATGTTCCCGTGCGTCTCCCGGTCCTGCACCGACCGTCTCGTCCTGGATCTCTGAGGGGTTCCGACATGACCACCACCACCGCCCTGCCCGCGGTCGCCGCCGTCGACCCGTTCTCCCCCGAGGTGCTCGAGGATCCGCTGCCGTTCCAGGCGGCGCTGCGCGACGCCGGGCCCGTCGTCCCGCTGACCCGCTACGACGACCTCTACGGCATGGGCCGCTACGCCGACGTGCACGCCGCGCTCGTCGACTGGCAGCGGTTCTGCTCGTCGGCCGGGGTCGGTCTGTCGAACTTCCGTCGCGAGGCGCCGTGGCGTCCGCCGTCGCTGCTGCTCGAGGCCGACCCGCCGCACCACGACGCCCCGCGCCGGGTGCTCGCGCCGATCCTCGGCCCGCGGGCGCTGCGCCGGCTGCGCGAGCGGTGGTTCGCCGTGGCCGAGGAGCACGTCGACGCCCTGCTCGCGGGCGCCGGCCCGGTCCTCGAGATCGACGCCATGCCCGCGCTGGCCGAGGCGTTCCCGCTGCGCGTGTTCCCCGACGCCGTCGGCATCCCCCGCGAGGGCCGCGAGCACCTGCTGCCCTACGGCGACCACCTGTTCAACGCCTTCGGCCCGCCGAACGACCTGGTCGCGAGGGGCGCGCCGCACGTCGCCGAGCACGCCGGGTGGGTCAACGCGCAGTGCGCCCGCGAGGTGCTCTCCGACGACGGGTTCGGCGCCGCGATCTGGGCCGCCGCCGACCGCGGCGACATCACCCACGACCAGGCGCCGCTGGTGGTGCGCTCGCTCCTGTCGGCCGGCGTCGACACCACGGTCCACGGCCTGGGTGCCGTCCTGCGCGCGATGGCCACCCATCCCGGGGCCTGGGACCGGTTGCGCGCCGACCCGACGCTGTCGCGGGTGGCGTTCGAGGAGGCCATCCGCTGGGAGTCGCCCGTCCAGACGTTCTTCCGCACCGCCGAGGTCGACGTGCCGGTCGGCGACACCGTCGTCCCCGAGGGCGCCAAGATCCTCATGTTCCTCGGGTCCGCCAACCACGACCCCCGGCACTGGGACGACCCCGATGCCTTCGACCTCGACCGCGACCCGTCGGGCCACGTCGGCTTCGGCATGGGCCTGCACCAGTGCGTCGGCCAGCACGTCGCGCGCCTCGAGGCCGAGGCGCTGCTGACCGCGCTGGCCGCCCGCGTCGAGCGGATCGAGGTCGCGGCCGAGCCGACGCGGCACCTCAACAACACGATGCACGCCTTCGCGACCCAGCCCGTGCGGCTACACCTCGCGGGCCTGTGACCATTGACATGGCCGTACTGATTAGTAGGACTTCCGAGTAACCGCGGACCACCGGCACCGTGGAGTGCGGGCGTCGTCCACCACGGCGTGACCGCACCCTCGTGGAGGTCCCCCTCGTGCCGCCAGCCCCCATCGCCGCGCGTCCCGCCCCCGTCACGACCGGGGAACGACTGCTGGGACTGGGCGCGTACCGGCCGCGGCGCACGGTGGACAACGACGAGGTCTGCGGGCCGCTCGAGGACGTCGATCCCGACTGGGTGGTCGCCCGCTCCGGAATCCGGACGCGCCGCTTCGCCGGGGTCGACGAGACGGTCGTGGCCATGTCCACCGCCGCGGCCGGCGATGCCCTCACCGCGGCCGGGCTCACCGCCTCCGCCCTCGACGCGGTCCTCGTCGCGACGATGTCGCCCGACACCGCATCCCCGCAGGTCTCCACCCGCGTCGCCGCCGAGCTCGGCACGACCGCTCCCGCCTTCGACCTCGGCGCCGCGTGCTCCGGGTTCTGCTACGGCCTCGAGGTGGCGGCCTCGCTCATCCGCGGCGGCACGGCCCGCCACGTGCTCGTCGTCGGCGTCGAGCGCATGAGCGACCTGCTCGACCCGCGTGACCGCGGCACCGCGTTCCTCTTCGGCGACGGGGCCGGGGCGGTCGTCGTCGGACCCGCCGACGAGCCCGGCATCGGCCCCGTGGCCTGGGGCAGCGACGGCGGGCAGGCCGACCTCATCGTCCACTCCCCCACCTGGCAGGAGGCGGCACGGGGCGCCGGGGACGGGGTCCCCGGCCTGCGCATGCAGGGGCCCGCGGTGTTCCGCTGGGCCAGCACCCAGATCGCGCCGCTCGCGGAGAAGGCCCTCGCCGCCGCCGGGGTGGGCGTCGACGACCTCGACGCCTTCGTGCCCCACCAGGCCAACAACCGGATCACCGACGGGATCGTGCGCGCACTGGCGCTGCCCGACGGCGTCGCCGTGGCCCGCGACGTCGTCGACACCGGCAACACCTCGGCCGCGTCGGTGCCGCTCGCGATGCACGCGCTGCTGACGGGCGGCGAGGTCCGGGCGGGCGACCTCGCCCTGGTCTGCGGCTTCGGCGCCGGCCTGACCTACGCCGCCCAGGTGCTCACCCTGCCGCCGGTGGCCCCGTCGTCGGCGCCCCGCGAGGGCTGACCGGCAGGCTCGCGACCTCGTGGCGCCAGGCGGTGTCGTGGGTGAAGCCGCCGCCGAGGTCGGGGAGCTCGGCGAGGTCCTCGGGCGGCAGGTCCACCGGGAGCCCGCCGGCGCGCGCCACGGCGAGCGTGAGCCCGGCGAGGGTGTCGACGCTGCGGGCGCGCAGCACCGCCTCGGGCACCGACGCGCCGGTGGCCGTGAGGCCGTGGCCGCGCAGGAGGACGACCGGCCGGTCGCCCATCGCCGCGACCATCTCGGCGGCGAGCGCGCGGTTCCGGATCAGGACCGCCCGCGGGTACACCGGGATGCCGGCGGCGGCGAGGTGCGCACCGGGGATGTCGAACGCGCCGACGATCGGGCGCAGGGCCAGGCCCGCGAGGTCGGCGGCGACGGTGTCGGCGGGGTGGGCGTGGACGACGACCTCGACCCCCGCGCGGGCGCGCAGCACCTCGGTGTGCAGGGGCAGCTCGTTCGGGACCGCGTAACCGTCGTCGAGCTCGCCCGGCGCGCCCGGCTCGCCGTCGAGCGTCACGAGGCGGATGTCCTGCGCGGTCGTGAAGGCGAGCCCGCGCTCGTGGGGGCCGCGACAGCGCACCAGCAGCCGGTCGGGCGCGACCCGCAGGCTGACGTGCCCAAGGACGCCGGGGGCGAGGCCGCGGTGGGCGAGGACCCGGCAGGCCGTGGCGACGAGCTCGCGCGTCATGCCTTGGCCCCCATCCCGCCGTCGGGGTGGGCGACGTCGCCGGTGATGCCCCGGGCCCGCTCCGAGGCGAGGAAGACGTAGCTCCACGCGTGGTCCTCGCCGGCGAGCGCCACCTGCAACGGCACACGGGCGGCGATCGCGGCGGCGCGCTCGGGGCCGTCGTCGAGGCGCTCGCCGTCCAGCCCCAAGCTTGCGGCGCCCCGCAGGTCGGTGTGCACGGTGCCGCCGGGGGCGACGGCGTTCACCCGCACCTCCGGGGCCAGCTCGTGGGCCAGGCTCGTCACCAGCCCGCGGACGGCGAACTTCGACGCCACGTAGAGCACCCCGCCGCGGCCCGGGTAGTACGCCGAGGTCGACGACGTGAGCACCACCGAGCCCCGGTGCGCGCGCAACTCGGGCAGGGCGGCCCGCACCCCGTGCAGGTGGCTCTTGACGTTCACCGCGAACACCTCGTCGAACGCGGCGTCGAGGACGCCGGCGTCGATGTCGCCGAGCCCGCTGTAGAAGTCGAAGATCCCGACGCAGCTGACGAACAGGTCGAGGCCGCCGAACGCCTCCACCGTCGCCGCGACCGCGCGCTCGTTGTCCTCGCGGGTGGTGGCGTCGCCGGTGACGACGGGGACGCCGACGGTCCGCAGCGCCGCCGCCTTGTCCGGGTCCTTCTCCAGCACGGCCACGCGGGCGCCCTCGGCGCGGAACGCGTCGACGACGGCCCGGCCGATGCCGGAGCCGGCCCCGACGACCAGGGCCCGCCGACCGGCGAGCCAGTCAGTCATCGGGCCCGATCTCCAGGGACCCGTACGGGTTCCCGACCATCGCCGAGAACACCTCGTCGGACTGCCAGGTCAACGCCTCGAGCTCCAGCGGGCACAGCGCCACCCACTGCCCCGAGCGCGGGGACTCGATCATCAGCCGCGCGCCGTTGCGCGTCTCGACCCTGCGCACGCGGATCTCGGCGAACTCGTTGGCGACCGTGATCTCGTCGCCGTGGGAATCGTTGCTGCTCACAGGAAGATCGCCAGATTCTGGGTCCGCAGCACGGACTCGTCGACGCTGATCGTGCGGCGGGCGAGCATCCAGTGCCCGGCCGAGGGCACGGTGCCCGACGGGTCGCGGCGCAGCAGGTCCTCACGGCCCGCCGAGATCAGCGACGGCTCGCGGACGTCGCCCCGGCTGCGGAAGAGCAGCACCGCGGACTCGACGATCACCTCCTCGACATCGGAGCTGTCGGTGCCGTCGACGGCGAAGGTGCGGACGTTGCCGAGGTGGTGACGCAGCCGCGAGGGCGGGTCCTCGGTCCACGCGTGCTCGGTGGCGAAGCGCGCCACGCGCCGGGACAGCGAGTAGTGGTCCTCGTCGAAGTGCGCCATGCCCGTCGCGGTGTCGAACCCGGCGCCGCGTGCGGTGGTCACGCGGACCGGCATGAGGTAGCGGATGTCGCTGGTCATCAGGGAGAGCCAGGTGTCGTAGTCCTGGGTGTCGAGCAGCGCGGCCTCGTCGACGAGGAACTGGTGGGCCTCGAGGTGCCGGGGGTCGCCGAAGGGCAGGCAGCGCCCGAGGGTGCGGGGGGCCGGCGCGAGCGTCACGACACACCCCCGAGGTCCGTCTGCTCGGGCTCCGGGACCGGCGTCTCCAGGCAGTCGGCCCAGGCCCGCAGCATCGCGCGCTGGTTGTACTCGCCGAAGCCGACGTACGCGACGCCCGGCCCGGAGAAGTGCGCGAGGGGCGCCGACACCGGCTTGTCGTCCGCCAGCAGCCCCATCCGGTTGTTCAGCTTCAGGCGCCGGGCCATCGAGCCCGCGGCCGTCGAGGTGATCGACACCCAGTTCTCGACGTCGTCCTGCTCGAACATGCCGGTCGAGCCGAAGCACATGAGGTAGGCCTTGTAGGAGAGCTCCTTGAAGCGCTCCGGGGCGTTGCGGTCCACCGCGAACCACGACAGCACCTCGGTCTCGTCGGCCGAGACCGGCTGCCACTGACGCAGGGAGATGAACGGGACGACCTCGTCGGATTCCGTGTCCTCCACCTTGGGCCAGTTGTGCACGAGGCTGAGGTTCGGGAACACCGACGCCGCCGAGACCATGAAGCCGTCGTCGCCCACCAAGCGCAGCTGCGCATCGCTCCAGGTCGAGCGCATGCGCGCGATCATCTCGTCGGGGTAGCCGACGTAGCGCAGGCGCTCGTCGAGCGAGCCGGGCGGGAGCTTGTAGGTCGTCCCACCGCCGCTGCCCGCCCAGTAGAGCGCGCCCTCCTTGCGCTTGGAGGCCTTCGGCTCCCGGAACAGGCCGATCTCCACGACGCTGGAGTGGGTGTGGGGCGTGTGGTAGCTGTCGCCGGCGAAGTTCTCAGCGCCGATCTTCCAGTTCGCCTTCACGCGCCAGCGCTGCGGGCCGACCAGCTCGATGCCCTCGGGGCTCTGCTGCGTGTAGAGGTCGAGGTAGAACGCGAAGTCGCCGAGGTACTCGCGCAGCGGGGCCGCCTGGGCGTCGAGGCTGACGAAGATCAGCCCGTTGTAGACGTCGAGCGACGGCGCCGGCAGGAGCGTCTGGCCCTTCTTGCGGAACCCCTCCTCGCCGCCGTAGGCCTCGCCGTGGAAGGGCAGGCCGACGAGCCGGCCGTCGTTCTTGTACGACCAGCCGTGGTACGGGCAGCGGAAGTGCGACGCGTTGCCCACCTCGGCGCGGCAGACCTGCATGCCGCGGTGCAGGCACATGTTGAACAGCGCCCGCACGACGCCCGACTCGTCGCGGCTGATGATGAAGGAGTCGTCGACGACCCGTCGCACGACGTAGTCGCCGGGCTGCGGGACCTCGGACTCGTGCGCGACGAAGATCCAGGAGCGTCCGAAGACCCGCTCCTTCTCGAGGGCGAAGAGCTCCTCGTCGTTGTAGATGTGCGCGGGCACCATGCCGCGCCGGACGTCCCCGAGGACGGCCCCGTGGTCGCTCATGGTGAGCTCCCGTCTTCTGCTCCGCAGACAACGTTTCCTCTACGGAGAGAGTGCGGTCCGCGAGCGGGCGCCGTCAAGCACGTCAGAGGAGGAGCGCGTCGATCTCGCGGGCGGCCTCGCGGACCGCGGTGAGCATGGCGGACCACCGCGGCTCGCCGAGGCGGCTCACGGGGCCCGAGGCGTTGATCGCGTGGTGCGGCGTGCGGGCGGCGGTGAGAGCGACGGCGATCGAGCCGACGCCCTCCTCGCTCTCCTCGTGGCTGGTGGCGTAGCCGTCCCGGCGGATCGCGGCGAGCGCGGCGAGGAGCTCGGTGCGCGTGCCGATCGAGTGGTCGGTCATGCGCGCCAGCTGCTCGTGCGGGTAGAGCACGGCCACCTCGTCGTCGGTGAGCGTCGCGAGCATGGCCTTGCCGTTCGACGTGCAGTGCGCCGGCACCGACCGGCCGAGCCGTCCCCCCACGCGCAGCGCCCGGCTGCTCTCGAGGGAGTCGATGAAGTGCACCTGGTCGCCCTCGAGCCGTCCCAGGTGCACGGTCTCCTGGAGGTCGGCGTTGAGCTTCTCGAGCACCGGGTGCGCGCGGGTGCGCACGTCGAGGCGCCGCAGGATCCCCATCGCGACGCCGTCCAGCGACGGGCCCGGCACGTAGCTGCGCGTGGCGGCGTCCTGCCGGACGAAGCCGCGGTACTGCAGCATCGCCAGCAGTCGGTGCGCGGTCGAGGAGGCGACGCCGAGGTAGTGGCTGACGTCGGTCAGGCGCAGCCGCGGCTGGTCGCCCATGAGCAGCAGGACCTTGAGCGCGTTGTCCACCGAGTCGATCGGGTACTGCGGCGTCGACCCGAACTCGGGGGCCGTCGCCGGCGAGGCGCGATCCATGGGCCGAGCCTACGGACTGTCTGCTCTGCAGAAGACGCGCCGACCGGGTGGACAGGCACCGCTCACGCGGCCGGCAGCACGAACGCGATCCACGTGACCACCGGCGCCACCACGATGAGCGTCAGCCCCCACCCGAGCAGCGTGCGGAAGACCTTCGGGCGCCCCTCCTCCGGCACGTTGGCCAGCGTCAGCGCGCCGACCGACGAGAACGGCGTGGAGTCGACGACGGTCGCGGACACCGCGAGGGCGACGATCACGCCCGCCGCCCCGATCTGCCCGGCGACCAGGAAGGGCGCGGCCAGCGGGATGAGCACGCCCAGGATTCCCGCACTCGAGGCGAACGCCGAGGTCGCGGCACCCACCAGGCAGAGCAGGAACGCGACGAGCAGCGGGACACCGAGCCCGGAGATGCCCTGGCCGACCACGTCGATCGTGCCGTAGCGCGAGAGCGCCTCGACGTAGGTGACGACGCCGCAGATCAGCAGGACGACGCTCCACACGATGCGCTTGTCGGCGCCGGCGACCCGCTGCGGGAAGGCGAGGTGCAGCAGGGCCGCCGCGATCAGCGCGAGGAAGCCGATCTCCGCGCCGAACACGAGCGCGCCCACCGCCACCGCGAGGATCACGGTGAGAGTGATCCACTGGTCGGGGCGCAGGACCGTGCGTTCCGGGGCATCGGCGACGACCACCGGCGTCGGCGTGGCCGCCGGCGCCGTGACCGTGCCGGACGTGCCCACGGGGGCACCCCCACCCGCGCCGTCGGGCTCCTCGGCCGGGCGCGGCGCGGGGACGTCGGTGCCGCCGGAGGGGACCGCCGCCCGGCTCTCGCGCACGAGCGTCAGGCCGCCGAAGATCAGGTAGGCGGCCACGCCGAGCGCCAGGTTGGCGGCGAGGTTGCCGAAGAACAACTGGGCCGCCGAGACCTCGAGCCCGTTGGCCGAGGCAGCGCGGTTGACGATCACGGAGAGGCCGTTGAGCGGCGAGAAGTTCCCGGCCGACGAGCCGTGGATGACCATCAGGGCCGAGAGTCGGCGGTCGATGCCGTAGCGCTCGCCGAGCCCCAGGCACAGCGGCGCGAGCATCGCGACGCCCGCCGGTCCGAGGGCGCCCGCCATGGTGGGGATCGCGGCGAACAGGAAGATCAGCCAGGGGACCAGGGGCGGGCGATCGCCGAGCAGCCCGCAGGCGCGGTCGACGACCCACCCCAGCGTGCCGTTCACGGTGGCGATCCCGAAGAGGTACGTCACGCCCACGAGCAGCACGAACAGGTCCGGCGGGAAGCCCGACAGCAGCTCGTCGACGTCCTCCCCCGCCACGAGCGTGCCGATGAGGAACGTCGCGATCAGGGCGAGCACGCCGATGTTGACGGGGCGCAGCGTGCCGATCACGAAGATCAGCACGAGGCCCACGATCCCGATGACGTGGATGGACACGTGGCCTCCCGGGAACTCCAGCAGAAGTGTTCTCTGCGGTGAAGAAGAGTGTCTGGCAGGCTCGCGTCGTGTCAACCGTCACAGCGCCCGAGCCGGGAGGACCGATGTCCGAGGAGTCCCCGCCGCCCCGCCCGGGCGCCGACCTGGTGGTCGACTGTCTGGCCGCCGAGGGCGTGGACCTGGTCGCCGGCGTCCCGGGGACGACGGTGATGGAGGTGATCGACGCGATCGCCCGCCACGACGGCGTGCGCTACCTGCACACCCGCCACGAGCAGGTGGCGGGCTTCCTCGCCGACGGCCTCTCGCGCGGCGGGCGCCTCGGCGTCTGCCTCGTGTCGCGCGGGCCGGGCGCCGCCAACGCCGCGATCGCGGTGCAGAACGCCTACGACGAGTCGGTGCCGATGCTGCTGCTGGTCGGCCAGGTCGCCGACCGGATCGTCGAGCGCCGCGCCTTCGAGGAGGCCGACGTCGTCGCCGCCTTCCGGCCGATGAGCAAGTGGGCGGTCGAGGTGCGCCGGGCCGACCGCATCCCCGAGCTGCTGCAGCGGGCGGTGCGCACCGCCGTCTCCGGACGGCCGGGGCCCGTCGTCGTGTCGCTGCCCCTGGACGTCCTGCAGGAGCCGGTCGACCCCGCCGTCGGCCCGGCGCAGCGCTGGCGTCCGCACCGGCCGGCACCCGACCCCGACGGCGTCGCGGAGGCGGCTGCGCTGCTCGCCGCGGCCCGGCGGCCGGTGCTGATCGTCGGCGGCGGGGCCGCGGGCGCACCGGAGGCGATGACCGCGCTCGCCGACCGGGCCGGCGCGCCGCTGGTGACCACCTGGCTGCGGCAGGGCGCGGTGCCCCACGACCACCCCGCCTACCTCGGCGGCCTCGGCTACGGCGTCCACGACGTGACCTGGCGAGCGGTGCACGACGCCGACGTCGTCGTCGCGCTGGGCTGCCGGTTCTCCGAGTTCAGCACGCGACGCTGGACCCTCCTGGCCGACGACGTCCGCCTCGTCCACGTCGACGTCGACCCCGTGGAGCTCGGGCGCGTGTACGTGCCCGCGGTGGGCCTGGTCGCCGACGCCGCGGCCGCCGCGCGGGCGCTGGCCGCGGCGCTGGACGCCCCGCCCGAGGAGCGGGTGCGCCGCCGCGACGCGTTGCGCGCCGAGTACGCCGAGGCCGCGTCACCGGGCTCGCCGGTGCTCGACGCCGACGACCCGCGCGGCGGGGTGAGCAGCCGCGCCGCCCTCGCCGCGCTGGCCCCGCTCGCGTCCGGCGACGACGTGCTGCTCGTCCAGGACGCGCCGAGCTTCGGACCGTGGACCCACCGGTACCTGCCGCTGCCGGTGCCCGGGCGCTTCCTCGGGTCGGCCGGCGGCGCGATGGGCTGGGGGCTGCCGGCGGCTATGGGGCTGTCGCTGGCGCGTCCCCGCGAGCGCGTGGTCTGCGTCAGCGGGGACGGCAGCTTCTGGATGGTCGCCCAGGACCTCGAGACCTGCGTGCGCGAGGACATCCCGATGATCAACGTCGTCATGAACAACAACGCCTACGGCAACACCCGCGACCGCCAGCGCCTCGCGCACGAGGGCCGCTACCTCGGGGTGTTCTACGGCAACGCCGACCTGGCCGGGTTCGCGACGTCGCTGGGCGGCTTCGGGGTGCGCGTCGAGCGCGACGACGAGCTGGCGCCGGCCCTCGCCGCGGCGCTGGCCCAGGACCGGCCTGCGGTGATCGATGTGATCCAGGACCCCCTGTACGGCCTGCCCCCGGGCCTCGAGCCGCCGGCCACCCGATGAGCCGCGTCCCGATCACCCTCGCCTGCTGGGACTACGACCGCACCCGCGCCCTGGAGGACGGCACGGTCACCGTCGACGGCGTCGACCTGACCTACCTGCGCCTGCCGGTCGAGGAGACCTTCTTCCGGATGCTGCGCCACGGGGAGTTCGACGCGGCGGAGATGTCGCTGGCGTCGTACGTGACCCGGGTCGGGACGGGCGACCCCTCCTTCGTCGCGATCCCCGTCTTCCCGTCGCGCGCCTTCCGCCACCACGGGATCTACGTCCATACCGGCGCGGGCATCCGGCAGCCCGCGGACCTCGCCGGACGCGTCGTCGGCGTGCCGGAGTACCAGCTGACGGCCTGCGTCTGGATCCGCGGCATCCTCGCCGACCACCACGACGTCCCCGTCGCCTCGGTGCGCTACCGCACCGGCGGGATGCACGCGCCCGGCCGCGTCGAGAAGCAGGCGCTCGACCTGCCGCCCGAGATCGACATCGCCCCGATCCCCCCGGACCGCACGCTCGCGGACATGCTGGTCACCGGCGAGATCGACGCGCTCTACGCGCCGCGCACCCCGCGGCCGCTGCGCGAGGGACGCCCCGAGGTGGCCCGATTGTTCGCCGATCCCCGGGCCGCCGAGGAGCAGTACGCCGCCGCGACCGGGATCTTCCCGATCATGCACGTGGTCGTGCTGCGCGCCGACGTGCACGCCCGGCACCCCTGGCTCGCGCGATCACTGCACGACGCGTTCGGGCGGGCGAAGGCGGTCACCGAGGAGCGCCTCGTCGAGGTCGCCGCGAACCCGACGATGCTGCCGTGGCTCTACGACGAGATCGAGCGCGTGCGCGGCGTGCTCGGTCGCGACTTCTGGCCCTACGGCCTCGAGGCCAACCGGGCGGTGCTCGCGACGTTCCTGCGCTACGCCCACGAGCAGGGGCTGACCGCGCGCCGCCTCGAGCCCGACGAGCTGTTCGTGCCCTCGACCCGCGAGGACCACGTGGTCTAGCGCTCGGGAAGGGCCTGCGTCGCCGCCACCGGGTCGTCGCCGGGATCCGCGCTCTGCCGCATGGCCGCCCGGAGCGCCACGCGCCGGAACACCTCGGGGTCCGACG
Source organism: Actinomycetospora sp. CA-053990 (assembly GCF_050948445.1). Taxonomy (NCBI): domain Bacteria; kingdom Bacillati; phylum Actinomycetota; class Actinomycetes; order Pseudonocardiales; family Pseudonocardiaceae; genus Actinomycetospora; species Actinomycetospora sp. CA-053990. The sequence goes on from NZ_CP192043.1 coordinate 4,821,441, forward strand.
TCAGCGCCGCCACCCGCCGCCACCGGTCGAGCGTCGTGAAGAGCTCGACGAGGTCGCCGCTGATCTTCGCGTCGTCCAGCGCCTGCGCGTAGGCCGCGTCGAACTCCGCCCGGTCCTCGGGCGAGAGCACCACGCGGATGGCCGCCGGCGACGCCCCCTTGGCCAGCGGGTGTCCGGGAACCGGCTGCTCGTCGACCGAGTACATCGCCTTCATCGACCCGACCCTAGCCGCCGCGCCCGCCTCCGTGCCGCAACCGCACGACGGAGGCGCGATGTCGGGGGCCCCGCTAGCCTCCGACCGAGGTGAGGGCGATGACGACGGTGCGCCAGCTGCGCAAGGCCCTGGGCCAGGTCCGCGCCGAGGAGACGACGGACGACGAGGGTCGGCCGACGTTCGCCGTGGACGGGCGGGTGTTCGCGGTGCTCGACGGGAGCCACGTGCGTCTGCACCTCTCGGCCCCCGACGTCGCCGCGCTCACCGCGGCGTACCCGACCGCCGAGCCCGCACCCGACGGAGCGACGCTGGCCCTGGACGAGATCGACGGGCAGCAGCTCAACCACTGGGTCCGCCGGGCCTGGGCCGCCCGGGCACCCCGGGAGCTCGCCGGGACCGCGGCCGCCGCGGCGACGGCACGCCCGGGCGAGGTGGGAGACCTGCCCCGGGCGATCGGCCGACCGGCCACCCGTGCGCTGGCCGACGCCGGCGTCACCACCCTCGCGCGCGTCGCCGCCATGCCGCGGGAGGAGCTGCTCGGCCTGCACGGTGTCGGGGCGAAGGCCGTCCGGGTGCTGGACGAGGCGCTCGGCCGCGGTGAATCCTCGTGACGCCCCTCCCCCGCACCCCTCCAGGAGCGACCACCGTGCGCGTGTCGACGCTGACCCGCTACCCCGTCAAGTCGATGCTCGGCCAGCCGCTCGAGGAGGCCCTGCTCGCGACCGCGGGGCTGCCGCTCGACCGCCGGTACGGGCTGCTCGACGCCACCACCGGGCTCGTCGCCACGGCGAAGCACCCGCGGCTGTGGCGCCGGCTGCTGCAGTACACGGCGTCGGTGGAGGACGATCGCGTGCGCGTCACCGCCCCCGACGGCCACACCCTCGACGTCGACGACCCCCGGCTGTCCGACGAGCTCGCGGCCGACCTCGGCCGGGTCGTCACCATCGCCGCCGCGCGCCCGGGCGGCGCGGAGGTGGAGCGGCCCGACCCGGAGGACGTGCTCGAGCACGGCGTCGAGCACGAGGTCGCGGCGCCCACGCTGGAGATCTCGATGGGCAGCGCCGCGGACACGTTCGTCGACTACGCGCCGGTCCACCTCATCACCACCGCGACCCTCGACCACCTGGGCATGGACGCGCGGCGGTACCGGCCGAACCTCGTCGTCGAGTCCGACACCGCGCCCTTCGCCGAGACCGACTGGGTCGGCCGGGAGCTCACCGTGGGCGAGGCGACGCTGCGGATCGTGCTGCCGACACCGCGCTGCTCGGTGCCGACGCTCGAGCACGGCGACCTGCCCCGGGCGCCGGAGGCGCTGCGGCCGCTGCTGTCCGGCAACCGCGTCGACGTCCCGGGGTTCGGGGTGCTCCCGTGCGCCGGCGTGTACGCGGAGGTGGTGCGCGGCGGCACCGTGCGGCGCGGGGACACGGTCACCCTCGTCTAGGTTCGCGGACGTGATCAGGCGCCTCGGCGACGACGTGGGGCCCAGGTGGCAGGGAGGCGCGATGACCATCGCGTTCGACGACGGGCAGGTCGTCACCGTCGAGACCTCGGAGCCGGACTTCGTCTTCACCGCCGTCGTGCCGCCGCGGCACGCCGGCCCGCCCGCGCACCGCCACCGCCGCGAGCGCGAGGTGTTCACCGTCGAGTCCGGGCTGCTGATGGTGCGCCTCGGCCGCGAGCGGCACCTGGTGCAGCCCGGCGAGACCGTGAGCGTGCCGCCGGGGACGACGCACGCGTTCGCCAACCCCTTCGACGAGCCGGTCCGTCTGCGCACGGTCGAGACCCCGGCGGGGCCGCTGCAGGCGCAGCTTCGGGCGATGGCGGCCGCGACGGGCGCACCGCCGCTGCGTGAGCTGGCCCGGATCAACGCCGAGCACGACTGGTCGTTCACCGTGGCCGGACTCCCCGACCGCCCGCAGCGGGCGCTGTGGCGGCTGCTGGCGTGGTCCCCGTCCCGAGATCGGCAGGCCGGGCCCCGGAGGTAGGGACCGTCGGGCCACCCGGATCGGGGAGGGACCCCGACGTGTGGCCCCGGATCGCGCCGGAGAACCATGGCTCCATGGCTGCGGACGACCCCGTCGAGCAACCGGCGGGCACCCCCGGCGACGTCGTCGCCGCCTTCGAGGACATCCCCGCCGTGCTCTGGGCGTTCGAGGGCCCGGAGCACCGCGTCGTCGCCGCGAACCGCCTCGCCCGCGCGAGCATGGGCTTCCGTCCCGGGATCGTCGGGCGCCCCATCCGGGAGGTCGCGCCGGAGCTCGACGGCCAGCAGGTGTTCGAGACCCTCGACGAGGTCTGGGCGCGGGGCGAGCCGGTGATCGGTGACGAGCGGCGGATCCTCGTCGACCGCGACGGCGACGGCCGCCTCGAGGAGGACTGGTACTCCTACACGTTCGTCCCCACGCACCACCCGGACGGGTCGATGCGGGGCATGACGGTGCACATCGCGCGGGTCACCGACGAGGTGCTGCGCCGGCGGCGGGCCGAGCTCTCGGCCGCGGAGTCCGAGCAGCGCCGGCAGGCCGCGCAGGACGTCGTGCTCACCCTGCAGCGGTCGCTGCTTCCGGGCGGGCTGCCCGTGCTGCCGCAGGTCCGGCTGGCGGCGCGGTACGTGGTGGCCGGGCGGGAGCTCGCGGCGGGCGGCGACTGGTTCGACGCGGTGCCGCTGCCCGACGGGCGGGTGGCCGTCGTGGTCGGCGACGTCGTCGGCCACGGCGCCGCGGCCTCGGCGGCCATGGGCCGGCTGCGGGCCGTCGGGGCGAACGCGCTCGCCGCGGGCCGGGACGTCCTGGGCGCCCTCGCCGAGCTCGACCGGTTCGCGGGCCGCGAGCGCGCGACCCGCGCGACCACCGTGTGCGTCGCCGTCCTCGATCCGCGCTCCGGCGACCTCGAGGTGGCCGCCGCCGCGCACCCGCCGCCGCTGGTGGTCACCGCGGAGGGCACCCGCGCTGGGTCGAGGTGGCCGCCGGGGCGCCGCTCGGGACCGGCGGCGCCGGGGCACCGCGGGTGACCTCCGACCGGCTCGGGCCCGGTGACGTCCTCGTCCTCTACACCGACGGCCTCGTCGAGCGGCCGGGGCGCACGCTCGACGACAGCCTCGAGGCTCTCGCCCGTACCGCCGTGGCGGCCGGCCACGAGGCCGTCGAGGACGACGCGACGGTGCCGACCGCGCAGGTCGACCGGATCGCCGCGCTCACCGTCGAGCGGATGGGCTGGACCGGCGGCGGGCACACCGACGACGCCACCCTGCTCGCCGTGCAGCTCATGGCCGAGCCCCTGGCGCCGCTGACGCTGGAGGTCGCTCCCGACCCCCGTCGCCTCGGACGGATGCGCCGCGCGGTGGGGGCCTGGCTGGAGCACGCCGGGGTCGGCGAGGACGACGCGATGGCACTGGTCCACGCGGTGGGCGAGGCCGTCACCAACGCCATCGAGCACGCCTACCCGGAGCCGCCCGCCGACGGCGTCGGCGCCCGCGTCCGGGCGGCGCTCGACGACGAGGGCCGGATGCACGTGACGGTGACCGACACGGGACGTTGGCACCCCGCGCCCGACGACCCGGGCGGTCGCGGGCGCGGCCTGATGATGATGCGCGGGCTCGTCGAGCACGTGGACATCACGGCCGGCCCCACCGGCACGACGGTGACCCTGGTGGCGCCGGTGCACCGCGAGGTCTCGGTGGGCAGCTACGACGACGAGGCCGCGGTCTCGGGTCTGCGGGGCGTCGACCGCGAGCTCACCACCACCGCGGAGCCGGAGCCCGGCGTGCTCGCCGTGGCCGGTCCGATCGACACCGGGACCGTCGAGCGCTTCCGCCACGGGCTGCTGGCCGCCGCCCGCGGCGGTGCCCGCGGGCTCACCGTCGACCTCGACGCCGTGACGGTGTTCTCCAGCTCCGCCGTGCAGGCGATCCACGAGCTCCGCGGCGCGCTCCCGGGCCTGCGGCTGCGCGCAGGCCGGGGCAGCGTGGCCGGCCGGGTCCTCGACCTCACCGGCCTCTCCGACCTGATCGACGAGGTGCCCGACGGCGCCGCGATGGCCTGACACCCGCGTGACACCCGTATGGACACGGACGGGGGCGCGGCGGACAGCGAGCCCTCGTCGGCGGTGCGCCCGCCTCGTGTGACGATGGTCGGCCTGTCTTGCTGGACGCGGTGGAGAAGGAGTGCGTGTGGACGCCCGGGCCGACGATGCGGACGACCCGTCGACCGACGACGAGGTGGTCCACGAACCCGGTGAGATCACGTACGCGGAGCACCTCCACCCCGCGCGCCCGCGGGCGCTGCGCCACCGGGCCCGGGTCCGCTCCCCCTTCGAGCGCCGGTCCAGCGCGCGCGACGGCGAGCCGGTGGGCACCAACCCCACCTACGTCTCGTGGCTGCTCTCGGAGTCGATGCTCGCCGACGCCAACACGATCGCCCGCCAGTTCTCCGGCCAGGGCTCGATGTGGCAGAACCCCTACGCCGACCCCAACCCGCGCCTGGCCGTCGACACCGCGTCGGTGTGGTTCACCGCGTACCCGCTGTCGCTGATCACCCGTCCCGGCCAGTCGTTCCTCGCCGCGCTCGGCGAGGAGGAGCTCTGGTCGTCGTTCGCCGACATCGGCATCGAGGCCGTGCACACCGGGCCCGTCAAGCGCGCAGGCGGCATCTCCGGCTGGGGGCACACGCCCAGCGTCGACGGGCACTTCGACCGCATCTCCACGGTCATCGACCCCGCCTTCGGCTCCGAGCAGGAGTTCCGGGCGATGTGCGGGATGGCGACGTTCTACGGCGGCACGATCATCGACGACGTCGTGCCCGGCCACACCGGTAAGGGCGCGGACTTCCGGCTCGCCGAGATGGGCTTCGCCGACTACCCGGGCATCTACCACATGGTCGAGATCGAGCCCGACGACTGGCACTACCTGCCCGACGTCCCGGCCGGCCGCGACTCGATCAACCTCGACGCCTCCACCGAGGAGCGCCTGGAGAAGGCCGGCTACATCATCGGGCGCCTCCAGCGCGTCATCTTCCACGCGCCCGGGGTCAAGGAGACCAACTGGAGCGCGACCGCCGCGGTGGCCGGCGTGGACGGCATCGAGCGCCGCTGGGTGTACCTGCACTACTTCAAGGAGGGCCAGCCCTCGATCAACTGGCTCGACCCGTCGTTCGCGGGCATGCGCCTGACGATCGGCGACGCGCTGCACTCCCTGGCCGACCTCGGGTCGGGAGCGCTGCGCCTCGACGCCAACGGGTTCCTCGGCATCGAGAAGAGCGCGGCGGAGGGGCCGGCGTGGTCGGAGGGCCACCCGCTCTCCGAGGCCGCCAACCACCTCATCGCCAGCATGGTCCGCAAGGTCGGCGGGTTCACCTTCCAGGAGCTGAACCTGACGATGGACGACATCCGCGAGGTCGGCGAGGCCGGCGCGGACCTGTCCTACGACTTCGTCACCCGTCCCGCCTACCACCACGCGCTGGCCACGGGCGACACCGACTTCCTGCGCCTGTGCCTGCGAACGAGCCTCGAGACGGGCATCGACCCGGCCTCGCTCGTGCACGCCCTGCAGAACCACGACGAGATGACCTACGAGCTGGTCCACTGGTCCACCGGGCACCGCGACGACGTCTTCACCTTCCGCGGCGAGCCCGCCACCGGCGCCGAGATCGGCGACACGGTGCGCCGCGAGCTCGCGACCGCGCTCGCCGGCGAGAACGCCCCCTACAACCTGGTGTTCACCACCAACGGGATCGCCTCCACCACGGCCACGGTGATCGCCGCCGCCCTCGGCGTCCGGCGCCTCGACGACATCACCGAGGACGACGTCGTCGACATCCGCCGCGTGCACCTGCTGCTCGCGATGTACAACGCGATGCAGCCCGGCGTCTTCGCCCTCTCCGGCTGGGACCTCTGCGGCATGCTCACGCTGCCGCCCGAGCAGGTCTCCGACCTGCTCGCCGAGGGCGACACCCGCTGGATCCACCGCGCCGCGCACGACCTCATGGGCCACAACCCCGATGCGACCCGCTCCGCCGAGGGCATGCCGCGCGGCCGCAGCCTCTACGGCTCGGTGCCCGACCAGCTCGCCGACGAGGCGAGCTTCCTGCGCCAGCTCCAGGCGATCCTCGGCGTGCGCAAGCACTACGGCATCGCCACCAGCCGTCAGGTGGACGTCCCCGACGTCAGCCACCGCAGCGTGCTCGTGCTGGTGCACGCTCTCGACACCGGCGAGCACCCCCGCCACGCGCTGACCATCCTCAACTTCGGCGCCGAGCCCGTGCCCGCCACCGTGCGCTCCACGGTCCTGCCTCCCGGCGGCACCGTGATCGACATGTTCACCCAGGAGACCGTGGGCGTCGTCGACGACCTGCACGCGGTGGGGATCGACCTCAACCCCCACCAGGGCGTCGCGATGCTGGTGCAGCCGCCGCCGGCTACTTGATCTTCTTCAGCGTGAGGTGCGAGTCGATCCGCGCCAGGCCGGGCGTGCGGGCGAGGCGGTCGACCACGAACGCCTCGTAGGACTCGAGGTCGCGCGTGGCGACCCGCACGAAGTAGTCGGGCAGCCCGAACATGCGGCGCAGCTCGACCACCTCGTCGAACGCCGACACCTCCTCCTCGAAGGCGAGGAAGTCGTCGCGGTGCTTGCTGACGAGGTCGATGTTGACCAGCACCTCGAACCCGCGCCCCTCGACCACGGGGTCGATCTCGGTGCGGTAGCCGATGATGATGCCGTCGTCCTCGAGCCGCCGCACCCGGCGCAGGCACGGCGCCGGCGTGAGCCCGACGCGTTCGGCCAGGTCGACGTTCGGGATACGGCCGTCACGGCGCAGCTCGTCGAGGATTGCGCGATCGATCTCGTCCACGCACTGATGATGCCGAAGTTGCGACGAGTGCGCACCTGGTTCGCCATCGGGTGGCGCGGCATTCGTCCTAACGTTGCCCCATGAGACAGGTCGACCTCCGCGACGCGCTGCGGGACGTCGCCGCCGTGGGCCCGGGCATGGGCGTGCTCGGCACGAGCTTCGGGCTGCTCGTCGTCGGCTCGGGACTCGACTGGTGGTGGGCGCCGGTCTTCAGCGTCGTGGTGTTCGCCGGCTCGCTGGAGTTCCTGCTGGTCGCCCTCGCGGTGGCCGGCACCCCGCTGGCCGCGATCGCCGTCACGACGCTGCTGGTCAACGGCCGGCATGCCTTCTACGGCCTGTCGTTCCCACTGCACCGCATCCGCAGCCGGGCGGGCCGCGTCTACGGCGTGCTCGCGCTCACCGACGAGGCGTACGCGCTCTACACCGCCCGTCCCGCTGCCTCGCTGTCGGGCACGCGCATCGTCACCGGCCAGGCGCTGATGCAGGCGTGCTGGGTGGGGGGCGGCACGATCGGCGCCGTGGCCGGGAGCGGGTTCGGCCTGCACGTGCCCGCGCTGGAGTTCGTGTTCACCGCGCTGTTCGTCGTGCTCGCCACCGAGGCCACCGTGGCCGGGCGCGAGGCCACCGGGCCCCTGCTCGCCGTCGCGTGCGCGCTGGTCGCCCAGCTCGTCGCCCCCGCGGAGATGCTGCTGGTCGCGATGGGGCTCTTCGTGGCGGCGCTGCTGGGGCGGCACCGGTACTCGGCATCGCGGGAGGCCGCACGTGCCTAGCACCGGCTACCTGATCGCGGTCGTCGCGGTCGCCGCCGCGATCACCGTCGCCCTGCGCGCCGCGCCGTTCGCGATGACGGCGACGCTGCGCTCCTCGGCCCTGGTCGCGGACCTCGGGCGCCACCTGCCCGCCGGGATCATGATCATCCTGGTGGTGCACGTGCTGGGCGACGTCCCCCTCGACGGCCCGCTGGTGGGGGTGCGCGAGCTCGTGCCGGTGGCGGTGACGGTCGCCGTCCACCTGTGGCGCCGCAACGCCCTGCTCAGCATGGCGACGGGCACCGCCTCCTACGCCGTGGCGCTGGCACTCGTCCCGGGCTGAGCGCGCCTCAGCGCAGGGGGACCTCGCGGCCGTCGACGACGAGCCGCCCGCCCGGACGCAGCGCCGCCGCGACCGCGGCGAGGGCCCGGCCGTGGTGCGCGGGATGCCGGCCGTCGAGCACGCCGACCCGCACCGCGAAGGCGAGGTCGAACGGCTCCTCGCCGTCCTGCAGCACCAGGTCCTCCACCGCGACCTGCCGCACGCCCATCCGGCCGGCGGCGATCTCCGCGGCGGCGCCCTCACGGGCCTGACGGACCGCGGTGGCGGACCGGTCGGTGGCCAGGACGAAGCCGGGATCGATCTCCCGGTCGACCCGGGCGGCGACGGCCCGGGCGGCGGCGCCCGGCCCGCACCCGATCTCCAGCACCCGCATCCCGGGCACGAGCGGCAGCGCGTCCACGACCGCCACCAGCCGGGGGGACAGTCCGGTCGGCACGCCGTGACGGTAGCGCCGACGACACCTCCCCGGTGCCATGCTGTCGACCATGAGCGAGCCGGCCCCGCACTCCTCGCCCCGCATCGGCACCGCCGAGCGCGAGGCGGCCATGACGGACCTCGGCACTCACCTCGAAGCGGGGCGACTCGACCCCGAGGAGTACGGCGAGCGCAGCGCGAAGGTCACCGAGGCCCGCACCGCGGCCGACCTGGAGCCCCTCTTCGCCGACCTGCCCGAGCCCCGGCCGCACGTGGGCGCGGGCGAGGTGGCGGCGCCGGTGACGAGCGCCCCGCCCGCGACCCGGTCCGGGGGCCCGAGCGCCCTCGCCCGGTGGGGACCGGCCGTGAGCGGGGCGCTGCCGATCATCGCGCTGATCCTCTTCTTCACCGTGCCGATCGCGAACGCCTGGGTGTTCTTCCTGCTCATCCCGCTCGGTGGCGCCCTCTTCGCGCAGAGCCGCCGTGCCGACGACGGGCGCGGCGACCGGGACGAGTGACCCGTGACGACCTGGGTGAGCTGGTCGGGCGGCAAGGACGGCGCTCTCGCGCTCGCCCTGACCCGCGAGCGCGGCCCCGTCGCCGGGCTCCACACCACCGTCCTCGCGGGCGGCGAGGTCGCGGCGAGCTACGTCCCGCGGGCTCTCGTCGAGGCGCAGGCGGCGGCGCTCGGACTGCCCCTGGAGACCGTCGAGCTGCCCTCGCCGTGCCCGAACGAGGTCTACGAGGAGCGCGTCGGTGCGTCCTGGGCGGCACTGCGGCACCGGGGCGCGACCGAGGTCGTGTGCGGCGACCTGTTCCTCGCCGACATCCGCGCCTTCCGCGAGCGGGCCCTCGCCGCGACCGGGCTCTCCGCGCGCTTCCCGCTCTGGCAGCGCCCCACGGCCCAGCTGGCCGGCGAGATGCTCGACCGCGGGGTGCGCGCGGTCGTGGTCTGCGTCGACCCCGCCCGGGTGCCCGCGGAGCTCGCCGGGCGGGCGTGGGACGCCGACCTCCTGCGCGCGCTGCCCGAGGGCGTCGACCCGTGCGGCGAGAACGGGGAGTTCCACACCCTCGTCACCGACGGGCCGGGCTTCGCGCACCCCGTCCCCGCGCCCGTCACCGGTACCCGCGAGCGCGACGGGTTCGTGACCGCGGTGCTCGCGACCTGACAGGCTCCCCGCATGCCAGCGCGCCTGCGGGAGATCGCCGACGGGGTGCACCTCGGCGCCCTGGCCCCGGCGGGGCTCCTGCAGACCGTCCTGCTCGAGGGCCCGGACGGCGACGTCGTCGTCGACGCCGGGTTCCCGTGGTCGGCACGCCGGCTCGCCACCCTGCTGCGCGGGCGCCACATCGTCGAGCACGCCGTCACCCACGCGCACGGCGACCACGTCGGCGCGAGCGCCTGGCTGTGCCGCCAGACCGGCGCGCCGCTCGCGATGGGCGCCGCCGACGCCCCACGCTTCGAGAACGGCCGCATCGACACGCACTCCGGGGCGGCCGGCCGCCTCGTGCTCGGCGGGCTCGCCCGGGAGCGACGACCGGTCGACCGCCGGCTGGTCGAGGGCGACCGCGTCGCGGGCTTCGAGGTGCTCGCCGTGCCGGGTCACAGCCCCGGCACCCTCGCGCTGTGGCGCGCCGGCGACGGCGTCCTCGTCGTCGGCGACGGCCCGGTGAACGTGTCCTCGGACCCGACGTCGCCGCGCTGGCTGCCGCTCCCCGCGGCCTGCACGACGACCCGCCGGTCGCGGACGCCTCGCGTCGCCGGCTCGCCGCGCTGCGCCCCGCGCTCGTGGTGGCCCTGCACGGGCGGCCGGTGGCCTCCCCCGACGCCTGGGCCCGCGCGGTCGGCGCCTGACCCTCCCGGAGCACCCCATTTCGGGCGTAGCGTCGGACGATGGCCAAGGGGAAGAAGAAGCAGCAGACCAACGGCGTCGCGGTGGAGGACGTCGTGGCGGAGGCCCTGACGGCACCCGAGGCCCCCGTGGTGGCGAGGACGACGGACGCCCCGGCTCCCCCGACGGCCTCCCCGGTCACGCCGTCGCCGGCGACCCCGCCCCCTGTCACCCCGCCCCCGGCCCTCGACCACCACCAGGAGGGCGTCGTCGACACGGCGGTGGCCACCGCCTCGGAGGTCGCGCGGTTCGTCAACGCCGTCGTGCCGCAGCGCCTCCCCGCCTACCTCGGCGGCGCGGCGCTGCTGGTGCTCGGGGTCATCGACCCGCCGCTGGTCCTCGGCGGCGTCCTCGCCTACGAGGCGATCCGGCGCTGGGGTCCCGCGCCGCGGGCGTGACCAGCGGCATCACGTCGGCGGGCTGAACCCGGGTACTCCCGGGGATGACCCCGCGGCGCGTCCTCGTCTCCGGAGCCGGCGTCGCCGGTCCCGCCCTCGCCTACTGGCTCGGCGTCCACGGGTGGTCGACCACCGTCGTCGAGCGTTCCACGGAGCTGCGCGACGCCGGCCAGAACATCGACGTGCGCGGCGCCGGGCGCGAGGTGCTGCGGCGCATGGGCCTCGAGGACGCGGTGCGCGCGGCGGGGACCGGCGAGCTCGGCACGCAGTTCGTCGGCGACGACGGCGAGGTGATCGCGAGCTTCGACGCCGGCGAGAACGACACCGACGGCGCCACCGCCGAGCTGGAGATCCTGCGCGGGGAGCTCGGCCGGCTGCTGCACGAGCGCACGCGCGACACCACCGAGTACGTCTTCGGCGACGAGGTCAGCGGCCTCGACGAGCACGCCGACGGCGTCACCGCCACCTTCCGCCACGGGGCACCGCGGACGTTCGACCTCGTCGTCGTCGCGGAGGGCCTGACGTCGCGCACCCGCGCCCTCGTCTTTCCCGAGGCCGACATCCGCTCCCTCGGCCTGCTCATGGCCTACCTGACGGTGCCGCGCACGGCGGCCGACACCGACTGGTGGCGCATCCACCAGGCCTCGCAGGGGCGGGCGGCCACCCTGCGGCCCGACAACGTCGGGACGATCCGGGCGACGCTCTCGCTGCTCACCGACGTCCGCGGGATCGAGGACCTCGACCGGCCCGCCCAGGTGCACGTGCTGCGCCGGACGTTCGCCGACGCCGGCTGGGAGGTCCCGCGCATCCTCGACGCGCTCGACGACGCGCCCCTCTACGTCGACGCGGTCGGCCAGGTGCGGCTGCCGACCTGGCACCGGGGACGGGTCGTGCTGCTCGGCGACGCCGCCCACTGCCCGTCGCCGATCACCGGGATGGGCACCAGCCTGGCGCTCGTCGGCGCGTACGTGCTGGCCGGCGAGCTCGCCGGCGCCGCCGACCACGAGCAGGCCCTCGCCGCGTACGAGACCCGGATGCGTCCCTACGTCGAGCGGGCCCAGCAGCTGCCCCCGGGCGCGCCGGGCCTCGTCCACCCGCGCACCCGGACCGGCGTGCGCGCGCTGCGCGCAGCCGTCGGCGTCGCCGGCAGTGCTCCGGCGAAGCGGCTCGGGAGCCTGCTCGGGGCGGCCTCGTTCGCGTCCCCGCCGGCCGAGGCGATCGACCTGCCGCGCTATCCGGTGCCCGTGTCCGCCTGACGGCACGGCCTGGGACGCGCCCCCGGAACGACGTCGGTGGCGAAACCCGCGCTGAGCGCGGATTCCGCCACCGAGGTCGCAGAGGCGGTGCCGGGTCAGTCCTCCGGCTTCACCGCCAGCACCGGGATCGGACTCTCCAGCAACAGCCGCTGGCTGATGCTGCCGAGCAGGGCCTTCGACACGGGCGACCGTCGCCGCAGGCCGATGACCAGGCGAGAGACGTCGGGCCGGTCGGCGAGCTCGTCGAGCACCGCGTCGGCGGGGTCGCGGTCACCGGGCCCGGAGCGCTCGAGCAGCGTGACCTTGAGGTCTTCGGGCACGCCCGAGACGTCGATCGTGGACAGGGTCAGGTTGAGGACGACGAGGTCGGTGTCCAGCAGACGGGCCTCGGTGATACCGGCGTCCAGGGCCTGCGGACCCTCCCGCCCCTCGGGAACGGCGACGAGCACGGTCATGGGTCTCTCCTTCCGGAGGTCGCGGGGCAGGTCAGGAGTACTGGGTGCGGAACTGGTCCTCGAGGTCCTCGAGCGAGCGACCCCGGGTCTCGGGCACCGAGGTGTAGACGAACACCAGGGCGAACAGGCCGAGCACCACGAAGATGAAGAAGGTCGGCGCGATGCCGAGGCCCTCGACGACGACAGGGAAGCCGAGGGACACGACGGCGTTCGAGAGCCAGAGCACCAGGACGCTGATGCCGATGGCGAGGCTGCGAATCTTCAGCGGGAAGATCTCCGAGAGCAGGAGCCAGACCAGCGGGCCGATGGTGGCCTGCATGAAGAACACGAAGAGCACGACGAAGACGAGCACGAACCAGGCCTTGGCCGTGCCGTCGGGCAGGAGCAGCGCCGACAGGCCGACGAGCAGGTGGAACGTCGTCGTCAGGGCGAAGCCGCCGAGCAGCAGCGTGCGCCGGTCGATCTTGTTCATCACCATGATGCCCGCGGTGATGCCCAGGACGCTGAACAGGCCGTTGGCCGTGTTGGCGATGATCGCCGCGCTGTCGGAGAAGCCGGCGTCGCCCAGGAGCTGGGTGCCGTAGTACATGATCGAGTTGATGCCGGTGAACTGCTGGAACATGCCCAGACCGGCACCGATGAGGATCAGGCGGCGGATCCAGCGGACGCCGAGGTCGGTGGCGCCGGCCGTCTTGGAGGTCCGCTCCTCCTCGGCGAGACGATGGACCTCGTCCATCTCGGCGCGGGCACGTTCCGGGGTGCGGACCTGCTGGAGGACGGCCAGGGCGTCGTCCTCACGGCCCTGGGCGACCAGCCATCGCGGGCTCTCGGGCATCCGCATCATGCCGATGAACAGGACGATCGCGGGGAGCACCGCGACCACGAGCATGACCCGCCAGACGCCCTCGTGCTCGCCCCAGACGTTGAAGATGATGGCGTTGATCACGAACGCTGCGAACTGACCGCTGACGATCATGACTTCGTTGCGGGTGACGATGCTGCCGCGGCGCTCCGCCGGTGCGACCTCGGCGAGGTAGACCGGGACCGTGGCCGAGGCGCCCCCGACGGCCAGGCCGAGGATGAAGCGGAACAGGGCCAGCACCGGCCAGCTCGGCGACAACACGCAGCCGAGGGTGGCGACGGCGAAGACGATCGCCAGCATGAGGATGTTGTGCCGGCGGCCGAAGCGGTCGGACAGTGCACCGCCGATGATCGCGCCGATGGCCGCGCCGAAGATCAGGATGCTGACGACGAAGCCCTCGGTGAACGCGGTGAGCCCGAGGTCGGCACTCAGCGGCTCGAGCGCGCCGTTGATGACTCCTGTGTCGTAGCCGAAGAGGAGGCCACCGAACGTGGCCACGACGGCGATGATCCCGAGTCGCTTGGAGTGGGGGCCGGGGACATCCGGCGGGAGAGCCGGGTGCGCCGGCTGCTGGTTGTAGGTGGTCATGCGAGAACTCCCCGTTGAGGAATGGCGAATCGCGGCGTGGAGCGGAAGAACGGGCCACTCGGCGTGACGCTCTCGCGAGCCCCCCGGGGAGAAATCCCCGCCGGCATCGAGATCGACCGAAGGTCCCTTACCGTCATCGAGGATGACGGGGAAGTGTGATCGAAGTCAAGGCGTTCTGAAGAATTGTTTCAGCGCCCTGAGCAGGGCAGATGAGACGAAGAAAGCCCGGGAAGCGGCGTCGCTTCCCGGGCGTTCTGACGGTTCTTCTGGAAATTTCGCACTGTCTTCTTCGTGCCGTTCTCCGCGACGACCTCCGGACACAGAAAAGGATCGTGGGAGAATGCCGATCACCATTCGAGGCGACCGTGCGGACGGTTCGTGCTGCTGGTGACGACGGTACGAGAGGTCCGGGGTCCCCGTCAAGACTTTGTCCTGACATTAGGTCAACCAGTCGTGGGTTCGTCCCGGCGCCGCCCGGACCTCCACCTGGGCAGGGCGGAGCGCCCGCGGCCGGCTCGGAGGCCGACCGCGGGTGCCGCGAGCGGGGATCAGGAGTTGCGGGGGAACCCCAGGTCGAGCTCGCCGGACTCCCCGCGCCGGGCCGGGTCGATCCAGCGGGCGGTGACGACCTTGCCGCGGGTGAAGAAGTGCACGCCCTCCGCCCCGTGGGCGTGGGTGTCGCCGAACAGCGAGTTCTTCCAGCCACCGAAGCTGTAGTAGGCCATCGGGACCGGCACCGGCACGTTGATGCCGATCATCCCGACCTCCACCTCGTTCTGGAAGCGCCGTGCGGCGCCACCGTCGTTGGTGAAGATCGCGGTGCCGTTGCCGTAGGGGTTGGCGTTGATCAGGGCGACGGCCTCGTCGTAGGTGTCGACGCGGACCACGGCCAGCACCGGACCGAAGATCTCGTCGGTGTAGATCGACATGTCGGTGGTGACGTGGTCGAACAGCGTCGGGCCGACGAAGAAGCCGTCACCGTCGGCGTCGGGCGTGACGCCCCGGCCGTCGACCACCAGCGTCGCCCCGGCGGCCTCGCCCGCGTCGACGTAGGACGCGACGCGATCGCGTGCGGCGGCCGTCACCAGCGGGCCCATGTCCGCGCCGCGACGGCCGTCGCCGGTGACCAGGCCGCGGGCCCGCTCGGCGATCTTCTCCACGAGCACGTCCCCGGCCGAACCCACCGCGACCACCGCGGAGATCGCCATGCACCGCTCGCCCGCCGAGCCGAAGCCCGCGTTGATGGCCTGGTCGGCGGCCAGGTCGAGGTCGGCGTCCGGCAGCACGACGGCGTGGTTCTTCGCTCCGCCGAGGGCCTGCACGCGCTTGCCGTGGGCGGTGCCCGTCTCGTAGACGTAGCGCGCGATCGGCGTCGAGCCGACGAAGCTGATGCTCTTCACCTCGGGGTGGGTCAGCAGCCCGTCGACGGCGACCTTGTCGCCGTGCAGGACGTTGAACACCCCGTCGGGCAACCCGGCCTCGCGCCAGAGCTCGGCCATCCACTGGGCCGCCGAGGGCACCTTCTCCGAGGGCTTGAGCACCACGGTGTTGCCGGCGGCGATCGCGATCGGGAAGAACCACATCGGCACCATCGCCGGGAAGTTGAACGGGCTGATGATCCCGACGATGCCGAGCGGCTGGCGGATCGAGGAGACGTCGATGCCGGTCGAGGCGTTCTCGGTGGCCGAGCCCTTGAGCAGGTGCGGCATCCCGCAGGCGAACTCGACGACCTCCTGGCCGCGGGCGACCTCGCCGGCGGCGTCGGAGAGCACCTTGCCGTGCTCGGCGGTGATGATCTCGGCGAGCTCGCCGGCACGTTCGTTGAGCAGCTCGCGGAAGCGGAACAGGATCGACGTCCGCTTGGTCAGCGAGGTGTCGCGCCAGCCGGGGTAGGCCCGGGCGGCCGCCTCGATGACCTGCTCGACGTCGGTCTCGGTCGCCAGCGCGACCTGGCGGGTCACCTCGCCCGTCGCCGGGTCGGTGACGTCGCCGAAGCGGTCGGTCGCGGACTTCAGGACCGCGCCGGCGGCCCAGTGGTGGAGGGTCTCGGTCATGGGGACGTCCTTCCGGATGGCGACTCCAGAGCAGTGTCCGAGCCGAAGTGCTTGCTGACGAGGTCGGTGATGGTGGCGCGGTCCGCGGCGACGATCTCGCTCGCACGCTCCTCCCAGCCGAACACGCAGTGGGTCAGTGTGCCGTCGAACCCGGCCGCGGCGAGCGCGGCGAAGACGGCGTCGAAGTCGACCTCGCCTGCGCCCATCGGGGCGTGCTGGTGCACGCGCACGGTGGAACCGGGCGGGTTGACGATGTAGCGCAGGCCGCCCGACGCGGTGTGGTCGAGGGTGTCGGCGAGGTGCACGTTGGTCACCCGGGCACCGGCGCGGGCGATGATCCCCGCCGGGTCGTTGCCCTGATGGAACGTGTGCGGCGTGCAGTAGAGGAACGTGACCCAGTCGCGGTCCAGGCCGGCGACCATGTCGACCGCGGCGTGCCCGTCCTCGATGAAGTCGTCGGGGTGCGGCTCGAGCACGAGGCGGATGCCCTCGCGCTCGAAATCCGGCGCCAGCTCCTCGAACGAGCGCAGGAACATCGCCTCGGCGTGCTCCGCGGCCTCCGGGCGACCGTTGAACTCGGTGTTCATCGTGTCGACGCCGAGGTCGACGGTGATCTGGAGGGCCCGGCGCCAGGCACGGACGGCGGCCTGGCGGGCGTCCTCGGACGGCCCCGACCAGCGCAGCACCGGCAGCACCGAGGAGATGCCCACGCCGGCGTCGGCGGCACGACGGCGCAGCGTAGCGACGGTCGCGGAGTCGACCCGGGGATGGGCGAAGAACGGGATGAAGTCCTCCTTCGGGGAGAGCTCCATCCACTGGTAGCCGGCGCGGGCGACGGCGTCGGGCAGGTCGGTCACCGCGTGGGTGCGGTGGAACATCTGGGCGTCCAGGGCGAGCCTCATGAGTCATCCCCCGTCGCTCCGCTCGCCCCCGAGCGGGCCTCCATCCCGGTCTCCACGCGCTCGCCCTTGATGACGGCGGCCACGCCGGCCTCGCAGATCGCGGCGGCCGCGTAGCCGTCCCAGCTGCCCGGGCCGTCGACGGCGTCGCCGCCCGTGGTGACGCCCCGGGTCGCCGCGTCCACCCAGCGCTGCATCTGGTCGTCGTAGGCCTGGCCGAAGCGGGCGACGAAGTCCGGCGTGCTCGTCCCGCCCCACGTCCCGCCGACCCGCTTCGTGACCACGTTCTGGTCGAGGCCGATCAGGGCGGAGCCGCGCTCGGCGACGACCTCGGTGCGGACCTCGTAGGCGATGCCCGTCCGCACGAAGATCTCGATGGTGACCAGGGCGCCGGACTCGGCCTCGAAGAGCACCAGCATGGGGTCGGACACCCCGGCCGGGGCGCTCCCGGTCGGGCGGCCGCGCACCACGCTGACCGCGGTGATCTCCTCGCCGAGCAGGAAGCGCGCGGAGTCGGCCTCGTGGACGACCGAGTCGCGGATCATGAACTCGGAGTCGAAGAACTCCGGGACCGCGGGGTTGCGGTGGGTGCAGTGCAGCATCAGGGGCGCGCCGAGCTCGTCGCCGGCGATCATCTGCTGCAGCGCGGCGTACTCGTGGTCGAAGCGGCGCATGAAGCCGACCTGGATCAGGCGGCGGCCGAGCTCGATCTCACGGCGGTGCACGGCGGCCGCGGTGGCGGCCTCGGTGGTCAGCGGCTTCTCGCACAGCACGGGCTTGCCGGCCTCGAGGCAGGCCAGGACCTGCTCCTCGTGCGCCGTCCCGGGGCTGGCGATCACGACGGCGTCGACGTCGTCGGCGGCGATCGCCGCGAGCGGGTCGGCGACGACCCGGGCGCCGATCGGGTCGGCGACGCGGTGGGCCTGCTCGTCCGAGAAGTCGCTGACCACGGTGACGCGGGCGCCCCGGGTGCGCCGCGACAGGCTCTCGACGTGGAACGAGCCCATCTTGCCGACGCCGAGGACGGCGACCTTCAGTTCGGTGTCCTGGGAGCTCATGGCTGCCTCCTCTCAGGCCGGCGTGCCGATGCGGACCGAGCCGGTGCCGCAGGAGCCGAGGTAGGTGTGGGTGCGCTGCGCGATCGGCAGCGGCTGGTCGGGCGGGCAGGGGTACATGTCCTGCTCGACGATGGCGAAGACGTCGAGTCCCGCCTCCTCGACGGCCTGCAGCACCTCGGGCATCGAGGGCACGCCGTAGGGCGGCTCGATCATCGCGCCGGCCTTGACGGCATCCGGGAACGGCAGGTCCTCGGCCTCGACGCGGTCGATCACCGCGGGGTCGACCTGCTTGAGGTGCAGGTAGCCGATGCGCTCGGGGTACTTCCGGATGATCGCGACGTTGTCGCCCCGGTAGTAGGAGACGTGCCCGGTGTCCAGGCAGAGGTTGACGTAGCGGGGGTCGGTCGACTCGACGAACCGCTCGATCTCCGACTGGTAGCCGACGTGCGAGTCGGCGTGCGAGTGGAACTGCACGCGCAGGCCGTACTCCTCGAGCACCCGGCGGCCGAGCTGATCCATGCCGGTGGTCAGGCGGTCCCAGCCAGCGGCGTCGAGGGTCGGCGACTCGAGCGGCGCGCCGGTCTTGTGGTCGCGCCACGGCTCGGGGATGACGACGAGGTGCTCGCCGCCCACGGCGCGGGTCAGCGCGGCGACCTCCGTGACCTGCTCCCAGACGTGGTCGAAGCTGTCCGGGCGGTGCAGGTGCTCGAAGACGGTGCCGGCGGACACCGTCAGGCCGTGGGCGCGCAGGGTGTCGGCGAGCTCGGTCGGGTCGGTCGGCAGGTAGCCGTACGGGCCGAGCTCGATGACGTCGTAGCCGGCGGCCGCGACCTCGGCGAGGAAGCGGTCGGCCGGGGTCTGGTCGGGGTCGCTGGGGAACCAGACACCCCAGGAGTCGGGGGCACTGCCGACCCTGATCCTGCTGGTCGAGCTCGAACTCACGAGGACACCTCTTCGCTGGGGTGGAGGAAGGTCTGCTGGGTGGACTTCGCGTCGTCGTAGGTCTTGCGGGCCCGCTGGGTCGAGTCGAGGGACGACACCTCGGCGACCGGGACGTCCCACCACGAGCGGGAGTCGGGGGCGGGCACCAGCGGGTCGGTCTCGACGTGGACGACGACACTGGTGGCGGCGGCCTTGGCCTCCCGGAGGGCGGCGGCGAACTCGTCGGCGGTGCGGACGCGCAGGACGCGGACGCCGAGCGACTCGGCGTTCGCGGCGAGGTCGACGGGCAGCCGCTCGCCGTCGAGGCGCCCGGAGCCCGATCGGTAGCGGTAGCGGGTGCCGAAGCGCTGCGAGCCGAGCTCCTCGGACAGGGCGCCGATCGAGGCGTAGCCGTGGTTCTGCACGAGGACGGTGATCACCTTGACGCCCTCCTGGACCGCGGTGACCAGCTCGGTGGCCATCATCAGGTAGGACCCGTCACCGACCATGACGACGACGTCCCGGGCGGGGCACGCGAGAGCGACGCCCACGCCACCGGCGACCTCGTAGCCCATGCACGAGTAGCCGTACTCGACGTGGTAGCCCTTCGGATCCCGCGTGCGCCACAGTTTGTGCAGGTCACCGGGCATGGAGCCGGCGGCGCAGACCACCACGTCGCGCGGGTCGGTGAGCTCGTTGACCATCCCGATCACGGCGTTCTGGGTGAGCAGGCCGTCCGACGGGACATCCGCATGGACCCGGGCGACCGTCGCCTCCCACTCGGCGTCGAGCCGCTGGTACTCGGCCTCGTAGCCGGAGCCGACCCGGTGCCCGTCCAGTGCCGTGGTGAGCGCCTCGAGGGTCTCGCGGGCGTCGGCGACGACCCCGATCCCGGAGTGCTTCACCGCGTCCAGCCCGGCGACGTTGATGTTGACGAACCGGACGCCGTCGGCCTGGAACGCGGTCCGGCTGGCGGTGGTGAAGTCGGAGTACCGGGTGCCGATCCCGATGACGACGTCGGCGTCCCGGGCGATCGCGTTGGCGGCCGTGGTGCCCGTGGAGCCGATCGCCCCGAGGCACTGCGGGTGGTCGAACAGCAGCGTGCCCTTGCCGGCCTGGCTCTGGCCGACGGGGATGCGGGTGGCCTCGCAGAACGCCGCGAGGGCGTCGGTCGCGCCGCTGTAGTGGACGCCGCCGCCGGCGACGACCAGCGGGCGCCGCGCGGAGCGGATCGCCTCCACGGCCCGCGCGACGGCGGCCCGCTCGGGCAGCGGGCGGGCGACGTGCCACACGCGCTTCGCGAACAGCTCCACGGGCCAGTCGTGGGCCTGGGCCTGCACGTCCTGCGGGAAGCAGACCGTCACCGCGCCGGTCTCGGCCGGGTCGGTGAGCACCCGCATCGCGGCGAGCATCGCCGACGGCAGCTGCTCCGGGCGCCACACGCGGTCGAAGTAGCGCGAGACCGGGCGGAAGCAGTCGTTGACGGTGACGTCGCCGGAGTCCGGCAGCTCCAGCTCCTGGAGCAGCGGGGACGCGGCGCGGTCGGCGAAGGTGTCCGCGGGCATCAGGAGCACCGGCAGGCGGTTGATCGTCGCCAGGGCCGCGCCGGTGACCATGTTGGTGGCCCCGGGGCCGACGCTCGTCGAGACGGCCCAGGTCTGGAGACGGTCCTTCATGCGGGCGTAGGCCGCGGCGGAGTGCACCATGGCCTGCTCGTTGCGGCCGAGGACGTAGGGCAGGAGCTCGGGTTCAGCGAGCTCGGCCTCGAGCAGCGCCTGCCCGATGCCGGCCACGTTGCCGTGGCCGAAGATGCCGAAGCAGCCGGCGAACAGCTTCTGCTCGACGCCGTCGCGCTCGGAGTACTGGGCGCCGAGGAAGCGGACGAGGGCCTGGGCGACGGTGAGACGGACGGTCTCGCTCATGAGTGGCCTGCCAAACGGGGATCCACTGCCTGGTCCGCCCACGTGGCGCGGACCCAGGCCTGGTCGGGGTGGTCGGTGATCTTCCAGGCGCGCTCGCCAGGGCCGGCCATGACGTTGAGGTAGTACATGTCGTGGCCGGGGGCCGCGGCACACGGGCCGTGCCAGCCGTGGGGCACGAGGACCGTGTCGCGGTCGCGGACCTCGACGAGCACGTCGATGTCGCCCGCGTCCGAGGCGCTGGTGCGGTGGAAGCCGAGACCGGGCTCGCCGTGCGGGCCGGGCGCGATGACGTAGTGGTAGATCTCCTCGAGCTGCGACTCGTGCTCGGTCGCCTCGTCGTGCTTGTGGGCGGGGTAGCTCGACCAGTTGCCGCCGGGGGTGATCACCTCGACGGCGATGAGGTTGCCGGCCTCGAAGATCCCGGCGGCACCGAAGTTGCGCACCTGGCGGCTGCACTGCCCGGCGCCGCGCAGCTCGACGGGGACGTCGGCGGCCGGCACGTAGCGGAAGGGCAGCGCGACCTCGGTGCGGGCGCCGGTCAGCGCGACCCGGACCGGCCCCTCGTCGGCCCGGAGCGTCGCCGTGGTGCCGATCGGGAGGTACGCGACGTCGGTGGGGCCGGCGAAGACGTCGGTCCGGCCGGCGAGCACGTACTCGGTGGTGCCGTCGCCGACGGTGACACCGCCGGAGAGCGGGACGACGATCATCTCCTCGTCGCCGGTCACGACCTCCCGGCGCTCCCCGGCGCCGAGCGTCAGCGTCCGCAGGCTCGACCAGGTCCAGCCCGCGGTCGCCGGGGTGATCTCGAGGTCGTATCCGGACGCCGCGGCGGTGCCGGCCGGGACGTGCAGCTCGGCACGGGTCGGCGCGCTCATGCCCGCACCCCCGGTCGGACCATCGCCACGGCCGTGTCCACGGCGCCGGCGACGTCGTCGTCGGACGGGTAGAGCAGCGTGCGGCCGACGATGAGCCCGCGCACGCTCGGCAGGGCCAGGGCGTGCCGCCACGACGCGTAGGTCTCCTCGGGCGCGGACGCCGGGTCGCCGCCGAGCAGCAGGGTCGGCAGCGTCGTCGCGTCCATGACGCGCTCCATCTCGTCGACCACGGGCAGCTTCATCCACGTGTAGGCGCTGCTCGCCCCGAGCCCCTGGGTGATGTGGATCGAGCGCACCACGGCCGCGGGCGAGAGGTCGTTGATGACCTTCCCCTCCACGCGGCGGGAGATGAAGGGCTCGACCATGGCGACGGTCTGCGCGCGGTTGAGCTCGGTGACCGCGTCGGCGCAGGCCTGCAGGGTCTCGACGGTGCCCGGGTCGTCGTAGTCGATGCGGGTGAGCATCTTGGCGGCGTCGAAGCCGGCCTCGACCGTGCCGCGGACGTCGTAGCCGGTCATGCGGTCGTCCATCTCGAAGACCGCGCCGGCCAGCCCGCCGCGGTTGAGCGAGGACACGACGACCTTGTCCTCGAGCGCCCCGAGCAGCAGCAGGTCCTCGAGGATGTCGGAGGTGGCGAGGACGCCGTCGACGCCCGGGCGGGCGAGCGCGGCGCGCAGACGGTCGAGCAGCTCGGGACGGCTCGCCATGGCGTCGGCGCGGCCGCCGGCCGCCAGCGCGCCGCGGGCGGGGTGGTCCGCCGCGACGATCATGAGACGCCCGTCGGCGGGGACGAACGGTCGCCGGCGGCGGGCCGCGAGCAGCTTGGCGACCCGTTCCGGTTCGGTCGCGCGGATTGCGCGGACGTCGTCGTAGGTGGCGGCGAAGGTCATGCCGGGGAGCCCTTCTCGAGCAGGATGTCGATCTCGTCGGGGGTGGGCATCGCGGTGGAGCACTCGAGGCGGGACGCGACGATCGCGCCGGCGGCGTTGGCGCGGTGCAGCACGGTCCCGAGGTCCCACCCGGCGAGCAGGCCGTGGGCCAGCGAGCCGCCGAAGCTGTCGCCGGCGCCCAGGCCGTTGAGAGGGGTCACGGGGATCGGCGGCGCCTCGACGCGCTCGCCGTCGCGGGTCTTGCCGAGCACACCGCGCGGTCCCTGCTTGACGACGGCGATCTGCACGCCGGCGTCGAGCAGCGCGTCGGCGGCGCGTTCGGGGTCGGTCTCGCCGACCGCGACCTCGCACTCCTCGCGGTTGCCGACCGCGACGGTGACCTGGCCGAGGACCTTCTGGACCTCGGAGGTCGCCGTCGCGGCGTCGGCCCAGAACATCGGGCGGTAGTCGAGGTCGAGGACGACGTGGCCCCGGCGGTCCCGGGCGTCCAGGACGTCGTGGTGCGTCTGGCGGCTGGGCTCCTCGGACAGGCCGGTGACCGAGAGCCAGAGCAGGTCGGCGGCGCGGGCGACGTCGAGGTCGACGTCGGCGGTGCGGACCTGCAGATCGGGGGCGGTCGGGCGCCGGTAGAACCACAGCGGGAAGTCGTCCGGCGGGAAGATCTCGCAGAAGGTCACGGGCGTGAGGTGGTGCGGGTCGGTGACGACGTGCGCGTCGTCGACGCCGAGGCGGCGCAGCTCGCGGCGCACGTACCGGCCGAAGGGGTCGTCGCCGACCCCGGTGATGATCGCGGCGCGCCGGCCGAGCCGGCTCGCGGCCACGGCCACGTTGGCGGTGGTGCCCCCGAGGAACTTCCCGAAGGTCTCGACGTCCTCGAGCCCGACGCCGGTCTGCAGTGGGTAGATGTCCACCCCGCTGCGCCCGAACGTCAGGACCTCCGGCGCGGTGCTGGCGGTGCTCATGGGCTGTCCTCGTCCGTCCGTCTCGAGGGCCTCCGGCGATGTGCCGCGGCGATGACGAGGACGTTAGGCAGCGAGCCGCGCCACCGTCAATAGTTTGTCCAGACATAGAGTCATTGAGACCAATAGGCTCTGCGGTTAGGATCGATGTCATGACCGTCGCGTCCGGGCCCGTCGAGCTGCCGATCGAGCTCGACCGCTCCAGCCCGGTGCCCCTCTATCACCAGCTCTCCCTGGCCCTCGAGCGCGCGATCACCGACGGGGCCCTGCGCCCGGGCGACCGCCTGGAGAACGAGCTCGCCATGACCACCCGGCTCGGTCTCGCCCGCCCCACGGCCCGCCAGGCCATCCAGGAGCTCGTGCGCAAGGGCCTGCTCGTCCGCAAGCGGGGGGTGGGCACGCAGGTGGTCGCGGCACCGCCGATCCGCCGGGACGTCAAGTTCTCGAGCCTGCACGACGACCTCGCCTCGACGGGCCACGAGCCCTCCACCGAGCTGCTCGAGCGGTCGTCGGGCACGGCCGCGGAGCTCGGCGTCGACGACGTCGTGGAGGTCGACGAGCGGCTCGTGCACCTGCGTCGGCTCCGCCGTGCTGACGGCGACCCGCTCGCGATCATGACGAACTACCTTCCCGACCGCTTCCGGCTCGAGGAGGAGGAGCTGCGCGAGCGGGGCCTCTACGCCACCCTGCGCGCCCAGGGCGTCACCTTCGCCATCGCGCACCAGACCATCGGCGCCCGTCTGGTGACCTCGGAGGAGGCCGCCCTGCTCGGCGAGACGGAGCCGGCCGCGTGCGTCACGATGCAGCGGCTGGTCTACGACGACACGGGCCGTCTGGTCGAGCTCGGGCGCCACATCTACCGCGCGTCGCAGTACACGGTGCAGACCTCGCTGGTGATCTGACCCGGCGATCCGGGCTCAGACCCCCGCGCCCCGGAGCAGCTCGTCGAGCCAGGCCGCGGTCTTGGTGCGCTGCTCCGGCACCGCGGCGGCGTCGTGGAGGGCGAGGAAGCGGGTCACGGCCCGCGCGACGTCCGCGGCCTCCTCCGGCGCGCAGCGCGCCGAGAACTCCTCGAGCACCAGTCCGCCGGGGAAGCGGCAGCGCTCGTGGCGGGCGTGCGGGAGCTGGCACCGCGGGCGCGGCACCGTGACCCGCTCGACGGCCAGCGGCCCGTGGGCGCGCAGCGCCGCCACCCCGGGGCGGCCTCGTCGAGCAGCGCGGCCTGGGCCCCGGTGAGCACCTCGCGGGTGTCGAGGTGCCCGTCGCGGCAGGCGAGGGCGCGGTCGACGTCGACCACCTCGCGCAGCTCGGTGGAGTGGAAGGCGTGACCCGGCAGGACGTCCAGCTCCACCCGCGCGCCGCCGGGGCGGGGCAGGTCGGCCACCGGGCCCTCGCCCCGCAGCCGGACGGTGACGTCCCAGCGGTCGCGTCCGCGGTCACGCAGACGGACGTGGACGCCCGCGCGCGCGAGGACCAGGTCCGGGGTGTCCATCAGGTAGAGCCGGCGCTGTCGCACCCGGCTGGCGTGGTGCACCGTGAAGCGCGCCCCCGTGCCGGGACCGGGCCGGAGCAGGACCTTGAGCTCGACGCTGTCGACACCGGAGCCGGCGACCCACGTCCAGAGGGCGTCGTCGGGCGGCGGGAACCCGACGGCTCCGGGGGGATCCCCCTGGGCCGTCCGGGCACGGTCGAGCATGCGGTCTCCCAGCGCGACGCACGAGTGGGAGGCGTCGCCGGGTCGAGGACTCAGGTCACCGCGGCACCGCTGCTGGACCGCGCTGTCCGACCGTAGGCGACCCCGGGTCCCGGGGACACCCCGATCGGGGCACGGACCGATCAGCGCGAACCGGACATCACGGGCGCCGGGCCCCGCCCGGGCCCACCGCCGCCGGGCCGGTCTTCGGCTTGCCCTCCCACAGCTCGCCGCCGGTGAGCACGTAGACGAACGGCACGATCGGGACCAGGGCGAGCACCGCCCAGACGATCTTGGCGGTGGCGCTGAGCTCGGGGCGCACCACGAGGTTGAGCCACACGAGGATCACGGCGATGGGGTGCAGGAAGCAGACCAGGAGCTCCGCGAGCTTCTTCATCGACCGTCCCCGGCTCGGGTGACCGGGCCGGTCACGGGAGCACCGACGGTAGCGGGATCATCGGGCGTCACACCAGATCTGCGGGCACCAGGGTGCGCAGGACCCGCTCGACGTCGGCGGTCGCCCACGGACGGTCGTCGCACCAGCACCGCAGGAACAGGCCGTCGACCCCCGCCGCGGCCGCGAGCCGCCGCGACGGGTCGGGCACCAGCGGGAGCAGGAGGGCGTCGAGCGCGGCGGTCCAGCGCTCCCACTCCCCGCAGCGCGGGGCGGCGCCCGGCCTGCAGGAAGAGCTCGTACTCCGCGGCGACGGCGGGACCGCGGTCGGCGCCGCAGGCCGCGACGAAGCCGGCCAGGGCCCGCACCGGGTCGTCGTGCCGCGCGCACCGCTCCAGTGCGGCGACGTAGGCGTCGTTGACCGCGGCGAGCGTCGCCGACAGGAGCGCGTCGACCGTCGGGTAGTGGTAGCTGACGAGGCTCGGCGTGAGGCCCGCCTCGGCCGCGACGGACCGCTGGGTGACCGCGGCGACCCCGCCGTCGGCGATGCGCCGCATCGTCGCCTCACGCAGCAGGCGGCGCCGTTCCTCGCCCTTGCGTCGCCGCCCGTCGGTGGTGGGGGCCGAGGCGGCGTTCGTGTGGTCTGGGCTCACGTCGGCCGGGCTCACGTCGGTTGGGCCCCGAGCTCGAGGGCCAGCACCCCCGCGATGACCAGCCCGATCCCGCCGATCTGGACCCACGTCAGGGTCTCGCCGAGCAGCACCGCGCCGGCGATCGCGACGAGCGCGACCCCCGCGGCAGCCCACAGCCCGTAGGCGACGCTCACGCCGAGCCCCCGCGCCAGGGCCTGCGACAGGAACGCGAACGCCGCGAGATAGCCGACGACCACGACGACGGACGGGACGAGCCGGGTGAACCCCTCGGAGAGCTTGAGCGACACCGTCGCGACCACCTCGCAGGCGATCGCGACGGCGAGGAGCACGTAGGGCACGGGTCCGCCTTCCGGGCAAACAAACTGGGCGACTGACCAAATTGTACTCGAGTATGTGCTCACACGTGGCCGACCCGTTCCCTCATCCGCAATACTCGGTCGCGCACGATCGATCGGAGGGGTGAGGCATGGAGGGTGTGGCGACGCGGCCGCAGCCGGTCACGCGGTACCGCTGGGCCAGCACCGACCCGGACGCCGCGACCGAGTACCTCCGCGAGACCTACACCGACATGCGGCCCGGCCGGGTCGATCCGCACGGGTTCTCGTTCTGGACCGAGGTCGCCGTCGCCGGTCCCGTCGTGATGGGGAAGGTGCGCCACTCGGGTCCGCTCCACGCGTGGTGCGAGCCCCCGGAGGCCCTGGTCGTGGTGCAGACCCTCGCGGGCGGGCCGCACCACGTCCGCGACGGTCGCGGCGAGGTCAGCGGGTCGCTCAAGCTGACGCCGACCTGGTCGGCGTACGAGACGGGCTGGGACGACGTCACCGTGCTCGCGACGGCGCTCGACCCCGCCGAGGTCGCCCGCGTCGGTGCCGGCGTCTCCGGGCTCGACCCCGGTGCGATCACGTTCACCTCGGCGGCCCCGGTGTCGGCCTCGCTCGCCGGCTACTGGTCGCGGTTGAGCCAGTATCTCCAGGACGAGGTCATCGCCTCCGACGCGCTCATGGCCCAGCCGCTGGTGCGCGCCAACGTCGTGCAGCAGCTCGCCTCGGCCCTGCTCGCGACCTTCCCGAACACCGCCCTCGACGCGCTCACCGACCCGCTCGCGCACGGCGACGGGAACGGCGAGCCGGCCACGGTGCGCCGCGCGGTCGACTACATGGACGCCCACGCCCACCGGGACATCGGGCTCACCGAGATCGCCGAGGCCGCGCGGATCGGGGCGCGCTCGCTCCAGCTCGCCTTCCGCCGCCACCGGGACATGACGCCGCTCGAGTACCTGCGCCGCGTCCGGCTCGAGCACGCACACCGCGACCTGCGCGACGGCGACCCCACCCGTGGCGACCGCGTCGAGGCGATCGCCGCGCGCTGGGGCTTCGCGCACCCCGGGCGGTTCTCGGTGGTCTACCGGGAGCACTACGGGCGTTCGCCCAGCGCGACGCTGCGCCACTAGCTGACGCCGTGTCGCGGTTCGCGAGTCCGCCGTCGTCGACACCAACGCCGACGGCACCTTCGAGACCACCGCCTACGACCCCAACGGCTTCTGACCCGTGAGCGAAGTTCCCGGCTATAGCCGGGAACTTCACTCACGTAGGGTCAGGCCTTCTCCACCGCGAAGATCTGGAGGTCGGGCGGGGCGCCCTTGAGGTGGGTGTTCCAACGCTTGCGGCGCACGCGCAGGCGGGATTCGTCGAGGCGGGCGAGCAGGTCGCCGCTGATCAGGATCTCGTCGGGCCCGGCCCGGTCGCCCAGGCGCGCCGCGGTGTTCACGGCGACGCCGAGGAAGTCGCCGCCGACGCGGCGCGGGCGCCCGATGTGCAGGCCCGCCCGCATCCTCGGCGTCCAGTCGGGGACGGTGAGCGCAGCGAGCCGCGTCCGGGCCTCGATCACGGCTTCGAGGGCGCTGGTCGGCTCGGCGAAGGCGGCCATCATCCCGTCGCCCAGGCGCTTGACCACGGTGCCCGCGCGGTCGGTGACCGGCTTCTCCCAGGCCTCGCTGACCTCGCGCAGCACGCGCTGGACCTCGTCGTCGCCGGCGCGCAGGGCCCAGCGGGAGAACTCGACGAGGTCGGTGAACACCAGCGTCACCTCCCGCTCGCCCACACCGCCGCCGAACCGCTCGAGCACCGACTGCCAGAGCTGCAGCCCGCCCAGGCTCACCTCGCGCGTGACGCCGGGCCGGTCCCCGGTCAGGCCGACCACGGCGCGGCCGGCGAACTCCGCGTGCCGCGCCCCGCCGAGGGACAGCGGGTCGCCGAAATGCGCGTCGCCGGGCAGGGCGCGGCGCACCCGCGCGACGGCGGTGCGCAGGCCCTCCGACCGGTCCAGGTCGCGCGCCCGCCGTGCGGCCTGCGCCGTCGACGCGCGGAACCGCGCCCACCGGCCGTCCTGCTCGTCGGTGCTCTCCTGCTCGGCCATGCGGTGATCCTCGCCCGCACCCCGGGAGCCGGCGCGGGCGGGACGGTCCTCAGAGGTCGGCGCGACGCTCGGCGAGCGTGGCGGCGACGTCGCGCAGCTTCACGTTGAGGTCCTGCGACGCCCGGCGCAGCACGTCGAACGCCTGGTCGGCGGGCAGGCCCCGGCGCTCCATGAGGATGCCCTTGGCCTGGCCGATGACGTCGCGGGAGTCCAGCGCGACGCGGAACTGCGTCTGGCGCAGCTCGGCGGCCTCGGTCGCCGTGACGTACGCGAGCGACGTCGACACGTGGGCGGCGAGCAGCACCGCGGCCTCGCGGTCGGCCTGACCGAAGCCCCCGGCGTCGCGACGGTAGAAGTTGAGCGCGCCGCGCAGCGGGCGCTGACCGCCGACGGGGAAGAGGCCGACCGCGAACACACTGCCCGCCCCGAGATCGGCGGCGGCCGGGCCGAAGCGCGGAAAGGTGGTGTCGTGCGCGAGGTCGTCGCTGCGGGCGACACCGAGCCCGCCGGCCTCCAGGGCCCGCACGCAGGGGCCCTCCTGGTGGTCGTACTGCACCTTGTCGAGCTGGACCGCGAGCTCGTCGGAGTATGCAGGCGTGGAGTAGCCCCCGTCGTCCTCGCGGCGCAGGGTGACGCTGGCGAGGTCGGCGGCGGTGACCACACGGGGTCCGAGGCCGACGACCCGCTCGAGCAGCTCGTTGACCCCCTCGGTCAGCGGGGTGTCCAGCAGCGCCGCGGAGAGCTCGCCCACGGCCTCCGCGAGCATGCCGATCCGTGGCCCCCCGGCCGGCGCGCTCCCGTTGCTGGGGTATCCGTCGTTGCCCTTGAGGCGCTCGGTCGCGTCCTCGGCCACGAAGGCCGAACGCTCGGCGTCCCAGTCGACCTCGCTGCCCTGCCTCGTCACCCCACCGCTCCCTCTCGTGTCGTTCCCGACCGCGTCCAGGCTCCGTATTGCGTACCCGAAGGTCGGGAGAGGTACGCGTCAGCCCTCCCCGGCCGCCAGCGCCCGGGCCACCTCGGCGCCCAGGGACACGTTGCCCCGGTAGACCGCGACGTTGACCTCGAGACTGCGGTCCTCGGTCGAGCGTCGCATGTGATCGAGCAGGAACGGTGTCGTGTCGTGGCCCACGACACCCTGCGCGCCGGCCTCGGCGAGGGCCTCGTCCAGCACCGCACGGTGCTCGTCGGGGTCGAGCTGGGCCGACACGGCGACCGGGTTCGCGAGCACCACCGCCGAGCGCAGGTCCAGCGCGTCGCGGGCCCGGACGACGGCCGCGACCTCCTGCGGGCTCTCGACCCGGGCGGGCACCGGCGATCCGGAGTCACGCACGTAGAAGCCGGGGAACGCGTCGGTGCGGTAGCCGAGCACGGTGACGTTGAGGGTCTCGAGGCGCTCCAGGGTGGCGGGGACGTCGAGGATCGACTTCACGCCCGCGGAGACCACGAGGATCGGGACGCCGGCGAGCGCGACGAGGTCGGCCGACTCGTCGAAGGTCGTCGACGCCCCGCGGTGCACGCCGCCGAGCCCACCGGTCGCGAAGACGCCGATCCCGGCCCGGTGGGCGAGCAGGGCGGTCGCGGCCACCGTGGTGCCGCCGTCGGCGCCCCGCGCGGCCGCCACCGGCAGGTCGCGCACGCTGATCTTCTCGACGCCCGCCGTCCCGGCCAGGCGCGCGAGCTCGGCCCGCGCCAGGCCCACGACGGGACGCCCGCCAGCGACGCCGACCGTCGCCGGCACCACGCCGGCGTCGCGGAGCAGCTCCTCGGCCTCGAGCGCCGTCGCGAGGTTGCGTGGGCGCGGGAGCCCGTGGGTGATGATCGTGGACTCGAGCGCGACGACCGGCCGACCTGCGGCGATCGCCTCCCGGACCTCGTCGGCCACGAGCACGGTGGCGGGTGGTGTCACCTCGGGAGTGTCGCCTGTCGGCGCGCGGTGAACGACGGCTCACCCGATCAGCCGATGGCTCCGGCGTTCGTTCCACGCGACGGTACGGAGCGTGACCGACCCGGCCGGCTCGACCCCGCACCCCTCGGTGGAGCAGGTCGTCGTCGCCCTCGACGCCGCCGGCGACCGCGTCGTCGTGCGCCACCCCGACGGCGAGACCACCGGCGCCGAGCTCCTCGCCGCGATCCACCGCTACGCGCGGGCCCTCGCCGGCCTGGGCATCGGCACGGGGGACCTCGTCGCGCAGTACGGGCCGAACCGCCCGGACGCGCTGGCGGTGCGCTACGCGACGCACCTCATCGACGCGGCTGCGGTGTACGTCTCGGCGCCGCCCGGGGCGGACCGCCGGGCGCAGCAGCTCGCGCAGATCGACCCGCGACTCGTGGTCGTCTTCCCGCAGACCGCCCACCTGCTGCCGGAGACGACCGCACCCGTGGTCGCGGTCGGCCCCGTGGCGGGTGTCCCGGAGCGCCTCGACGAGCTCGCCGCCGCGCAGTCGTCCGCGCCGCTCGCGTCGCGGGCGCACCTGGCGGACCTCGGCACGGTCCTGTCCTCCGGAGGCACGACGGGCATCCCGAAGAGCAGCGTGCGCGACGTCGCCGCCTGGGCCGCGGCGGTCGCCACCCCGCACCGCCCCGAGCGGCGCCAGCTCGCCTCGGGCCCCGAGGCCTACCTGACCCAGATCCTCGTCGCCCAGACCCTCATCGGCGGCGGCACGGTGGTGCTGCGCGACGACTCCGATCCCGCCGGCCTGCTGGCGTCGATCGAGGCCGACGGGATCACCGACCTGTTCCTCGTCGAGCCCCAGCTGGTCGCGCTCATGGACCACCCCGACGTGGCCCGCCGCGACCTGTCCTCGCTGCGGACGCTGACGCACATCGGCGCCTCCGCCCCGTCCGCGCTGCGCCGGCGTGCCGTCGAGCGCCTCGGTCCCGTGCTCCAGCACACCTACGGCGCCAGCGAGATGGGCATCGTCAGCGCCCTGCGGCCCGCCGACTACGACCCCTTCGACCCCTTCGACCCCGAGCGCGCCACCTGCGCCGGGACGGTCCTGCCTGGCGTCGAGGTCCGGTTCCGGCGCGACGACGGCGCCCTCGACCCCGCGTACGGGTCGATCGAGGTCCGCTCCCCCGCCATGGCGCACGGGTACCGGAACCGGCCGGTCGAGCAGGCGGAGCACTTCGTCGACGGCTGGTACCGCACCGGCGACCTCGGCCGCCTCGGCGACGACGGCCGCCTGCACGTCCTCGGGCGCGCCGCCGACTGCACGCTCGTCGACGGCCGGCTGGTGACGCCGACGGGGATCGAGGACACGCTCATGCGCCGGCCCGACGTGCGCTACGCCGTGGTCGTGGCCGACCCGGCGCGGGGCCGGCGGATCGCGACGGTGCTGCCCTGGGGCGCGGGGGTCGACGTCGCGGCCGGCCGGGACGTCGTGGCCGCCGAGCACGGCCGGGCGGTCGCCGACACGCTGGTCATCGTCGAGCCGGACGACCTCCCGCTCACCGAGCAGGGCAAACCCGACCGGGCCGCGATCATGGCCCTCGCCCCGTCGTGAGGGGAGCCTGCCGCCCGTGAGCGGGTACACCGTCGCCGACCACCTCGTCGACCGGCTGGCGGAGCTGGGCGTCGACCGCGTCTTCGGCGTCCCCGGCGACTACAGCCTCGCGATGCTCGACCACGTCACCCACCACCCCACGGTCCGCTGGACGGGGTGCACCAACGAGCTCAACGCCGGCTACGCCGCGGACGGGTACGGGCGCCTGCGCGGGATCGCCGCGCTGTGCACGACCTTCGGGGTCGGCGAGCTCAGCGCCATCAACGCGATCGCGGGCAGCTACGCCGAGCACGTGCCGGTGGTGCACATCGTCGGCGCCCCCGCGCTCGCCGCGCAGGCCCTGCGCCGCCCGGTGCACCACACGCTCGGCGACGGGGTGTTCGGGCACTTCACGGCGATGCACGCCGACATCACGGTCGCGCGGGCCTCGCTCACCGAGGACGACGCGGTGGCCGAGATCGACCGGGTGCTGCGCGAGGTCCGCGACCGGCGCCTGCCCGGCTACCTCGTCGTCCCCGCCGACGTGGCCGCCGCGCCGGCCGGGAAGGCCGCGGCCGCGCTGCCCGCGCCCGTCGACACCACCGACCCCGAGGCGCTCGAGGGCTTCGTCGAGGCCGCCCGGCGGCTCCTCGGGGCGGCGTCGTCACCCGACGACGTCGCGGTGCTCGCCGGGCTGCAGGTGCACCGACTCGGGGCGGCCGAGACGCTCGCCCGCCTGCTCGCCGCCGGTCCCCTGCCGCACGCGACGACGCCGTGGGCGAAGAGCCTCGTCGACGAGAGCGCGCCCCGGTTCGCGGGGACCTACACCGGCGCCGCGAGCCCGCCCGCCACGCGCACCGCCGTCGAGGACGCCGGGGTGCTCGTGGTCGCCGGAGTGCAGTTCACCGACCTCAACAGCGGGATGTTCACCCAGCACATCACCCGCAGCCGCACCGTCGACGTCGGACCGCGCTCGGTGTCGGTCGGGGCCGCGACCTTCGCGCCGGTCGAGCTGCCGACCGCCCTCGCGGCCCTCGAGCCCCTCGTCGCCGAGGTCGCCGCCCGGCGCGCGGGACCCGCGCCGACCGCCCCGCTGGCCGAGCCCGTGACGGCGGTGGACGCGGCCCCCGACGACGAGCCGCTCGGGCAGAGCAGCCTGTGGCGGGAGGTGAGCGCGTTCCTGCGCAGCGGCGACATCGTGCTCGCCGACCAGGGCACGAGCTTCTACGGCATGGCGCCCCACCGCCTGCCCGCCGGCGTGACCTTCGTCGGCCAGCCGCTGTGGGCGTCGATCGGCTACACGATCCCCGCGCTGCTCGGCACCTGCACCGCGCGGCCCGGGCACCGCGGCGTGCTGCTCGTCGGCGACGGCGCCGCGCAGATGACGGCCACCGAGCTCGCGACCGTGCTGCGCGAGCGGATCCCGGCGGTGATCGTCGTCGTGGACAACGACGGCTACACCGTCGAGCGGGCCATCCACGGTCCCGACGAGTCGTACAACGACATCACGGCCTGGGACTGGCCGGCGCTCGCGCGGGCCCTCGGCGGGGGCGACCAGCTCGACGCCTCGCGCGTCGGCACCGTGGGCGACCTGCGCGCGGCCCTCGCCGGCGCGAGCGCCCACCCCGAGCGGGTCACGCTCGTGCAGGCCGTCGTCCCCCGCGACGACGTCCCGGACCTGCTCGCCGCGCTCACCCGCGTGCTCGGGAACCGCCCGGCGCCGGCGCACTGATCTGCTCGCGCGCCCGCGCCCGGCGCAGCTCCCGGCCGCCGCGGGCGTACCAGCCGGCCATGAGGGCCACGGCGAGCGCGATCTCCACCGCGCTGCCGCCGTAGTACATGACCTGCGCACCGAG
This sequence comes from Actinomycetospora sp. CA-053990, assembly GCF_050948445.1. Taxonomy (NCBI): domain Bacteria; kingdom Bacillati; phylum Actinomycetota; class Actinomycetes; order Pseudonocardiales; family Pseudonocardiaceae; genus Actinomycetospora; species Actinomycetospora sp. CA-053990. The sequence goes on from NZ_CP192043.1 coordinate 4,855,525, forward strand.
GCGGAGCTCGTCGGGGCTGCCGGCGCCGGCGGGCAGGAGCCGCGCGTACATCAGCTTGGCCAGCACGTCGTGCCCGGCGGCCACGACCAGCAGGAGCACCAGCGAGCCGACGATCCCCGGACGCTGCGGGAGCGGGTCGCGGCCGACGAGGACCACGCTGAGCAGGAGGCCCGCGAGCACCATGTGCACGTGCACGAGGGTCATCAGCGCCGGGTGCGCGTGGGCCAGGGCGAAGAGGTCGGTGAGGTAGAAGGCGTACATCCCGCCGAGCTCGAGGACGGCGACGACGGGCGCCCACGTCAGCACCCGGGCGGGGCGGCTGTGCAGCACGGCGAGCAGCCGCCGGCGCCCGGTGCTGGGCAGCGCGCGCAGGGCGAGCGTGACGGGCGCGGCCAGCGCGAGGAGCAGCGGCGCGACCATGGCCAGCAGCAGGTGGCCGACGACGTGCGCCACGACGTCCGGTCGGTCGCCCAGGGGCGGGAGCAGCGCGGCGCCCATCGCCGCGACGGCACCGGCCGCGGCCGTCGAGCGCGCGGGCGACCAGCGGTCCCCTCGGGCGCGCAGGCGCAGGACGCCGGCGGCGTAGAGCGCGGCGACGGCCAGCACCGGCAGGGCGGACGCCCAGACGCCGGGCCCGACCGGCGCATCGTGGACCCCGTGCTCCATGGCCGTCAGGGCCCGTCCTCGGCGCGCACCGCGATCGGGCGTGCGGGGCCCAGGAGCAGCACGATCCCGACCACGGCGCCGACCGCGCCGGAGATGTTCCAGGCGAGGTCGTAGGGCAGGAGGTCGACCTCGTAGCGGATCTGGTGCAGCCCCAGCACCTTGTGCTGGAACAGGCCGTCATAGACCTGGAACACGCCCCACCCGAGGAAGCCCCCGGCCCAGACGCGCTTCGGCACCGTCGCGCGGCGGCGGTGGAGGTCGGCGAAGAGGAACAGGCCGACGACGATCGCGAGCCAGCCCCCGGCGTGGAACACGCCGTCGGAGACCAGCCCGGCCTCGAGCCCCGCGCCGTCGAAGAAGTGGTGCCAGTGCAGCAGCTGGTGGAAGACGGTCTCGTCGAGGAACGCCGCCACGCCGACCCCGATGAGGACCCCGGCGAGGACGGACCGGCCCGTCGCCGGGCGCGTCGCTGTCGTGTCCATGCGGCGTGGTGCCCGGGGACGGCGCCCGCCGAACCCCTCAGGCCGGCGGCAGCGTGCGGTAGCCGGGGTGCACGCCCGGCGTCAGGCCCCGGTCGGCGGCCAGCTTGGCGAGCAGGTCGTGCAGGCGGGCCCGCTCGTCGGCGTCGAGGGAGGCCAGGATGGCGTCGTCGTGCTCGCGGGCGACCCGTCCGATGTCACGCAGGAGCGTCGTGCCGGCGTCGGTGAGGTGCACGGCGTGGAGGCGCCGGTCGGCCGGGTTGCGACGACGCTCGACGAGGCCACGCTCCTCGAGGCCGTCGACCAGCGCGACGAGCCGGGTCGCCGGGGTCCCCAGCAGCTCCGCGAGCGCCTGCTGGCTGCTGCCGGGGGCCTGCGCGACGGCGCGCAGCAGGCCCGTCTGGGGCGGCGTGAGGTCGAGCTCGCCGATCCGCCGGGCGAAGGCCTGCGCGCAGTGCGTCCCGAGCTGGGTGAGCAGGAAGGCCGACCCCGCCACCGGCAGCCCCTCCGCGTCCACGTCGAGAACGATAGTGCTTGACGAACGGTGTCGCCAACTCAATCATGACAACTTGTAACGATTACCGGCCGAGGAGACGCCATGACCGCCACCGTCCAGGACCTCGTCGAGCGCTACGCCGCCGCCGAGGCCGCCCACGACGCGGCGACGCTCGCCGCGATGGCCACCGACGACGTCACCCTCGTCGGCCCCGTCGGCTTCGTCCTCGACCGCGCGGCCTGGCTGCGCCGCTTCGACGACGGCCTGTCGTACGCCGAGCTGTCGATCGACGACGTCGCAGTGCGCGAGCACGGCGACCACGCGGTGGCGGTCGGGGTGCAGACGCAGTCCGCGAGCTACCACGGGCACACGATGGCCGGCCGCTTCCGCCTCACCCTCGTCGCGAGCCGCGACGACGAGGACTGGCGCCTGCTGAGCGCCCACCTCAGCGGGCCGATCCCCGAGGGCGTCCGGTGAGCGTCCGCGCGCCGGTGGGTCCTGCGACGGCGTGGTCGTGGCCGCGGGTCCTGGTCGTCACCGGCGCCGTCCTGCTGGTCGCGATGGTCGTCCACGTCGTCGCGATGGTCCTGCTCGGCGGCGCGGTGAGCGGCCCGGTGTCGCTGCGCAAGCCCGCGACGTTCGCCGAGACCGGTTGGCTGCTGTGCTGGTCCGTCGCCGCCGTGCTGCCCCGCCTGCGCACCCGGGCCTGGCAGCGCCACGTCGTCGGGGGTGCGGTGCTGGCGTTCGCGGTGGTCGAGACCACGGTGATCGGCATCCAGGCCTGGCGCGGCGTGCCCAGCCACTACAACTTCACGACCCCGCTCGACACCGCCCTCATGCGCGGCGGCGCGGCCGGGACCGCGGCGGTGTTCGTCGTCGGGATGGTCGTGCTGCTCGTCGTCGCGCTGAGGTCGCGTGGCGTGGCGCCGTCCCTGCGCCTCGGGGTGGTCGGTGGTGTCGTCGTGGTGCTGGTCGGCGCCGCCACCGGCATGGTCATGATCTCCACCAACAGCGGCGTCTACCGGGGTGGCATCGGCCGCGCGTTCGGTGCCACCGGCGCCTACTTCGGCCCCGACGCCGCCACCGTCGGCCCGGACTACGCCGGGTTCCGACCGGCCACGATCGGCGGCGACCTCGTCCTGCCCCACGCCGTCGGCGTGCACGGCCTGGTCCTGCTCGCCGTGCCCGCGGTCCTGCTCGCCGGGACGGCGCTCACCGGGCGCGCGCGACTCCGGCTGGTCGCGACGATGTGCGCGGCGGTGGGCCTCGGTCTGGCGATCCTGCTCGTCCACGCCTTCCGGATGCTGCCGTTGGACGCCCTGAGCACGGTGACGCTGGCGGTCCTCGGACTCTGCGTCATCGCCTACCTGGCCGCGGTCGGTGTCGCCGTCGCCGCTGCCGCGCGCGCGAGTGCGTGGCCCTACGGACACTCAACGTCTGCGACGGCACTCCGCTGACAGTCTCTCAGGCCTGAACCACGCACCTCGTCGACCGTGGCGTGGTCACCCGAGGTGCGCGAGCACCGCCCGGTGGTCGCTGCCGGGCAGGTCGAGCACGCGCGAGGTGCGCACGGCGAGGCCACCGCCGGCGAGGACGTGGTCGATGCGGAAGCCGAGCCACCGGGGCCAGCGCCGCGGCCAGGTCGGCGGGCCCGGGACGCCGCCGTCGCCGAGCGCGGCGAGGGCGCGGTGCTCGACGGTGGTGTTGAGGTCGCCGGCGACCACGGTGGAGCCCGGGGCGGCGGCACGCCACGCGGCGACGAGGTCGAGCTCGTCGCCCCACCGCTCGACGAGGCCGGGCACCGGGGCGACGGTGTGCGTGGCGAGCACCCGGGCGTCGCCCAGCTCCCCGCCGGTGACCTCCAGCCAGCCGTACAGCCCGCCGGAGACGAGGCGCGCGACGCGGACGTCGCCGAGCGAGGGCGCCGTGAGCACCGTGGTCCACGGGCCGTCGGGGTGCTCCGGGACGTGGCGGTGCGGCCGGGGCGGCGGGGCGCAGTGCGCGACGTAGCCGAGGTCGGGCTTGAGACGGTCCTCGAGCCGGGCCCGGAACCGCTCGCCGGACTCGGGCAGGACGACGAGGTCCGGGCGCTCGGCCTCGACGATCGCGGCGAGCGCCTCGGGGTCCGCCCGGCCCTGCCAGACGTTGGCGACGAGGACGGTGAGCGTGACCGGACCCGGCGACGTCGCCGCCGGTCGCCGTCCCGCGACCAGCACGAGCCCGGCGACGCCCGCCGCGCCGAGAGCCGCCGGCCGCGCTCGGGACGAGGTCGCCGCGAGCGCCCCCGCGAGGACACCGAGACCGCCCGCGAACACGGGTCGCGCGGCGAGCAGGACCGGCCAGGGCGGCCGGCGCTCCACACCGAACATCTCGGGCACCAGGAGGGCCGTCGCCGCCGCGGCTCCCGTCACGAGTCCTGCGGGCCAGCGCGCCACTCGATCCTCCCCGCCTCGGCAGCCGTCGCCGATCATCGTGGCGGGTCGGGGATCGGTTCGCCGTGATCGCGCCGGTCAGGCGGCCCGGTCACGTCGCTCTGGCGCGCGGCGCGAACGCCCCGCGCACCGCCGCGGCGAGGGCCGTGCGGCGTCGCTCGTGCTCCGCCGGGTCGTCGTCCGTCGACGCCGCGACCGTCACGCTGGCCGGCGACCAGGCCATCGACAGCGCGATGACCAGCGAGTACACGTCGGCGGGCGCGGGCTCGGGGTCGATCAGGCCCGCCTGCTGCGCGTCGGCGATCCGGGCGAGCTTCACCGCGACGTCGTCGGCGGCGACCGCGAGCAGGTCGCCCGTCGGCACGCGCTCGAGGCGCGCCCACGTCGCGAGCAGCACGACCTCGGGGCGGTCGAGGTAGGCGTCGTAGAGGCGGACGGCGTAGCCGGGGAGGTCGGTGGCGTCGAGGGGCACGAGGCCGACGATCAGCGACAGGTGCTCCACGAACACGGCGTCGAACAGGCCGTCCTTCGACGAGAACCAGGCGTAGATCTGCGCCTTGTTGGCCTGCGCGGACGCCGCGATCCGGTCGACGCGGGCCCCGGCGATCCCGTAGCGCGCGAACTCCGCGGTCGCCGCGTCGAGCAGCCGTCGCCGCGTCGCCTGTCCGTCACCCACGAGAAGAGAATAACCAGTTGGTTTGCGCGACGCACAGGTCCGGCCTACCGTGAGCCATCAGTAACCAACCAGTTTGTTTTCGGAGGAACCCCATGCACGAAGTGACGGGATGGGCAGCCCACGCGCCGGGGGCGGCGCCGGCGCCGTGGACGTTCGAGCGTCGCGACCCGGGCGAGCGCGACGTGGTGGTGCGCGTGACGTACTGCGGCCTCTGCGCGACCGACCTGCACGCGCTGCGCCACGGTGACCCCGCGGGCTTCCCGCTGGTCGCGGGGCACGAGATGGTCGGCGAGGTGACCGCCGTGGGCACGGGGGTCACGGGGTTCGCCACCGGCGACGCGGTGGCCGTCGGCAACATCATCGGCTCCTGCGGGGTCTGCCGCGAGTGCCGCGCCGGGCGGGAGAACGACTGCCGGGAGTTCCCGACGCTGACCTACGGCGGCGCCGACCGGGTCTCCGGCGGCATCACCCAGGGCGGGTTCTCGCGCGAGATCGTCGTGGACGGGCACTTCGTCTACGCCTCCCCCGCCGGCCTCGACCCCGCCGGCGTCGCCCCGCTGCTGTGCGCGGGGGTCACCACGTGGTCGCCGCTGCGGCGGTTCGGGGCGGGGCCGGGCACGACCGTCGGCGTGGTCGGGGTCGGCGGCCTGGGACACCTCGCGATCCGCTTCGCCCATGCCCTGGGCGCGGAGACGGTCGCCTTCACCTCCTCGGCGTCGAAGGCCGACGCCGCCCGGGGTCTCGGCGCCGACGACGTCGTCCTGTCCTCGGACAGCAAGGAGATGGACGCGCAGCACCGGCGCTGCGACATCGTCCTCGACACCACCGGCGCGAGCCTCGACCTCGCCCCCTACCTCGCCGCACTCGCCGTCGACGGCACCTTCGTCCTCGCCGGCATCCCGACCCGCCCGCTGACCGTCGACCCGATGAGCCTCGTGGTCGGCGAGAAGCGGATCGCCGGCACGGGGAGCGCCGGCGTGCCCGACACGCGGGAGATGCTCGCGTTCTGCGGCGAGCACGGGATCACCGCCGACGTGGAGGTCGTGCCGGCCGAGCGGCTCGGCGAGGCGATGGATCGCCTCGCGCGCGGCGACGTCCGCTTCCGCTTCTCGGTGGACCTGGGCTGAGCGCCCGCCCGTCCGATGCGTCCACGACGCGGCCCGGGAGCGGGTCCAGGATCGTCGCCATGACGACGCAGACCCGTTTCGTGGCGACGACGATCGCGCGGCCCTGGCGCGAGGTGTACGCGTACGCGTCCGACCCTCGTCACCTCGTCGACTGGGCCGGAGGCCTGGCGACGGCGCAGGTGGAGCCCGTCCCCGACCGGCCCGGGACGTGGATCGCCGACTCGCCGATGGGGCGCGTCGAGGTGGAGTTCGTGCCGGAGAACGAGTTCGGCGTGCTCGACCACGTCGTGCGCCTGCCCGACGGGCTCGAGATGCCGAACCCGCTGCGGGTGGTCCCCCTCGGCGACGGCGCGGAGCTCGTCTTCCACGTGCGCCGGCGGGACGGGATGAGCGACGAGGAGTTCGCGGCGGACGCCGAGCACGTCGCCCGCGACCTCGAGACGCTGCGGCGGATCCTCGAGAGGAGCGGAAGTCCGGCGAGCGACTGAGTCCTCGCGTCGCGGACCCACGGACGTCACCTTCTCCGACTACGGTCCCTCCACATGACCGACCGCGAGGTGGAGTCCGTCGCGTACCCCGGACCCGGGTCGCGTCCCTTCCGCCGGGATCTCGACCCGATTCTCCCCCACGTCATCGTGCTGTTCGGCTGCACCGGCGACCTCGCCAAGCGCAAGCTCCTGCCGGGCCTGGCCTACCTCGCCGAGTCCGAGCTCGCCCCGGCGATCCGGATCGTCGGTACGGCGATGGAGGACATCGACACCGAGGCCTTCCGGGCGCTCGCGAAGGACGCGGTCCAGAACTACGGCATGCACCGGCTCAAGGACGAGGCCTGGGAGGACTTCGCCGCGCGGCTGAGCTACGTCCCCCAGGGCGCAGGCCCCGAGGGTCTGACCTCGGCAGTGAAGGAGGCCCAGTCGCAGCTCGGCGACGACGCGCGGCTGCTGCACTACCTCTCGGTGCCCCCGCGGGCCGCGCAGGCCGTGGTGGAGATGCTGCGCGACGCCGACCTCACCTCGGGCGCCCGGGTGATCATGGAGAAGCCGTTCGGGCACGACTTCGAGAGCGCGGTGAAGCTCAACGACTTCGTCCACCGTGTCTTCGACGAGTCGCAGGTCTTCCGCATCGACCACTTCCTGGGCAAGGAGGCGGCGCAGAACATCCTCGCGTTCCGCTTCGCCAACGGCCTGTTCGAGCCGATCTGGAACCGCAACTTCATCGACCACATCCAGATCGACATCCCCGAGGAGCTCGGGCTCGACACGCGGGCGAACTTCTACGAGGCCACCGGCGCGTACAAGGACATGGTCGTCACCCACCTCATGCAGGTGATGGCGTTCGTGGCCATGGAGCCGCCGACGGCCCTCGAGCCCCGGTCGATCAGCGAGGAGAAGAACAAGGTCTTCCGCTCGATGCTGCCGATCCACCCCCACGACGTGGTGCGCGGGCAGTTCGGCGGCTACCGCGACCACCCCGACGTCGCGAACGACTCCGACACCGAGACGTTCATCGCGCTGAAGGTCGGGCTCGACAACTGGCGCTGGGCGGGCACGCCGTTCTACCTGCGCACCGGCAAGCGCCTGGCCGAGGGCCAGCGGATCATCTCGATCGCGTTCAAGGAGGCCCCGCGCACGATGTTCCCGCCGGGCTCCGGCGTCGGCACCCAGGGCCCGGACCACTTGACCTTCGACCTCGCGGACTCCTCCCGGGTCTCGCTGTCGTTCTACGGCAAGCGGCCCGGCCCCGGGATGCGGCTGCAGAAGCTCTCCATGCAGTTCTCCACCCAGGAGACGGGCGAGGCGTCCGACGTCCTCGAGGCCTACGAGCGCCTGATCCTCGACGCGATGCGCGGGGACCACACGCTGTTCACGACCTCCGAGGGCATCGAGTCGCTGTGGGAGCGATCCATCCCGCTGCTCTCCGATCCCCCGCCGGTGAAGCCCTACCCCGTCGGCTCGTGGGGTCCGAACGCGATCCACCAACTGATCGCGCCCAACGCCTGGCGCCTGCCGTTCGAGCGCGCGTGGCGGGAGAAGAAGTAGGAGCTCTCCGCTCAGCTCGCCGGGGTGCTGACGGGCCCTTGAGATCAAGGGGGACGACGGCCGGGGATGGCCGAGGCCGACGCGGCGATCGCCGAGAAGAGAGGGACGAGGACCGAGCCGGTAGGTCTCCCTCGCCACCACATGAGACGGGGGAACGACAACGCTTCGGAAACCGAAGCATCTGCCGGGGTACACCTACGCCCCGCGATGGGCGCGACTATCCAGCCCCCGGTGCCGTGAGGGCCTCGTCGATCGTCCGGTGGACGTAGCTCGGGGGCGCCGAGGGATCGGGCCGCCACGCGGGCAGCTCGTCGGGACCCTCGGACGGCGCCGTGCTGCCCGGGCCGTACTCGTAGAGCCACCAGAGGTCGCCCCAGGGATCGCGCAGGCGTGCGAGGCGCTGGCCGCCGTGGAACGGGGTCGGCTCGGTGACCACCTCGGCGCCCGCCTCCCGCGCCCGCCCCACGACGTCGTCGACGTCGCGCACGTAGACCTGGAGCAGGGCGGGGGTGGCGACCCAGTGGGGCTTGGCGTCGCAGACCATGATCGTGGAGCCGCCCACCCGGATCTCGGCGTGGATCAGCAGGTCGTCGGCGTCGACGGTGTGGGCCGCGCGGGTCTCGCGGCCGTCGAGGACGTGGGCGACGAACCGGAGGAACCCCGGCGCGCCACCGGGCCCGCGGACCGCGACGAAGGGGTTCACGGTGCCGTAGCCGGGCGGGAGGTCGGCACCCTCGAGCACTGGGGTCATGGCCGTCAGGCTGCCGGAGGGGACGGACAGGAACGGTCCGCCTCCTAGTCCGGGAGCATCGGCATCTCGATCCCCTGCTCACGGCCGAGGAGGGTTGCCCGCGTGACCGCGGAGAGGCCGTAGCGCTCGCGGACGTCGTCGACGGCGACGTCGAGCGCCAGCGGGGCGGCGTCACCGGCGAACGGCAGTTCGAGCTGGTGGCTGCCGGTGTCGTCGAGGTTGCCGACGGCCACGCCGAGCATCGACAGCCCGCGCTCGAACATCATCGGGGCCGCGGCCTCGGCGAGGAGGCGGACCGCGGCGAGGATCGCGTCGGTCTCGGCCGTCGGCGTGGCGAGGGTGTGCGAGCGGGTGGCGCGGCTGAAGTCGCCGAAGCGCAGCCGGAGCGTCACGGTGCGGCCCGTGCGCCCGGCGCGACGCATCCGGCGGGTGACCCGGTCGACCAGGCCCATGAGCACGGCGTCGGTGCGCGCGGGCGAGACGGGCTCGCGGCCGAGCGCCCGCTGCGCGCCGACCGAGCGCCGGCGGCGCCCGACCTGCACGCGGCGCGGGTCGCGCCCGTGGGCCAGGGCGTCGAGGTGCCGCCCGGCACCCTTCCCGAGCAGCGACTCGAGGCCCGGCCCGCCCATGGCCGCGAGGTCGCCGACGGTGGTGATGCCCTGGCCCCGCAGCGTGCGGCTGGTCACCTCGCCGACGCCCCACAGCACCTCGACGGCGAGGGGGTGCAGGAACTCGAGCTCGCCGCCGACCGGCACGACGAGAAGCCCGTCGGGCTTGGCGACGCGGCTGGCGACCTTGGCCAGGAACTTCGAGCTCGCCACCCCGACGGTGATCGGCAGCCCGACGTCGTCGGCGACCTCCCGCCGCAGGCGCGCCGCGATCTCCGGCGGTGGCCCGGCGATGCGCCACAGGCCGCTGACGTCGAGGAACGCCTCGTCGATGGAGATCCCCTCGACCAGCGGTGTGACGGAACCGAAGACCGAGAAGACCGCGCGGCTCGCGCCGGTGTAGGCCTCCATGCGCGGCGGGACGACGACCGCGTCCGGGCACAGCGCCCGCGCCATCCGCCCGCCCATGGCCGTGCGCACCCCGCGGGCCTTGGCCTCGTAGCTGCAGGCGAGCACGACCCCGCCGCCGACGATCACGGGCCGTCCGCGCAGCGCGGGATCGTCGCGCTGCTCCACCGAGGCGTAGAAGGCGTCGAGATCCGCGTGCAGGATCGTCGGCTCGCCGGACACGAACACACGTTCGCATGGCGCACCGACGGACGCGATCCCTCCGCGGGACTTGACGAAAACCTGCAGATGGAGCTACAACTATCCGCGTCAGGAACAGCAGGTTTGCAGTGCGGCAACGGAAGGAGCTGACCGATCGTGCTGCTGAACTACGACCCCTTCGACCCGTTCCGTGCGCTCGAGCGCCTCGCCGGCTCGTCCCGGCACCAGGCCGTCAGCGGCATGCCGATGGACGTCCACCGCGCCGGTGACCACTTCGTCGCCTCGTTCGACCTCCCCGGCGTCGACCCCGGCTCGATCGACGTGTCGGTCGAGGGCAACGCGCTGACCGTCACGGCCGCCCGGACCGCCCCGAGCGGCAACGGCGACTACCTCGTGGCCGAGCGGCCGCGCGGGCGCTACAGCCGTCAGCTCCTGCTCGGGCGCGACCTCGACACCGACCGGCTGCACGCGTCGTACACCGACGGCGTGCTGACGCTGACGATCCCGGTCGCCGAGAAGGCCAAGCCGCGCCGCATCGAGATCGAGCACGCGGGCGCCACGACCAGCATCGAGGGCAGCATCGAGGGCAGGACCCACGAGCAGCACGACACGGAGGAGGCGCCCACCTCCTGATCACCGTCCGGACCGACTCCCCAGCCGCGAGCACCCGTCGGGACCCCCGGCGGGTGTTCGCGCACGCCCGCGCCCCGGCGGTCGGCACACCGAGAGGAGGGCCACCATGGGCGTCGAACGCCTCGACGACCACGACTACCCGGCCCTGACGATCGGTCAGGCCGCCGACCTCATCGGCGTCGCGCCGGCGTTCCTGCGCAGCCTCGACGCCGCCGACCTGCTCCACCCCCACCGGTCGGACGGCGGGCAGCGGCGGTACTCACGGCGCCAGGTCGACTTCGCCGCGCGCGTGCGCGAGCTCGCCGACGACGGCCACACCATCGCCGGAGCGGCGTCGATCCTCACCCTGCAGGGCGACCTCGCCGACGCCCGGCGCGACCTGCAGGACGCGCGGGCGGAGCGCGACGAGGCCCGCGCCGAGCGCGACGAGGCCCGCGCGGACCTCGACCGGCTGCGCGACCGTGCCTGATCAGTCCCGCAGCCGCAGGATGACCCGCTCCCCGGGCGCCCGCCCCAGGAGCTGCGCCACGCGCCCGACCAGCCCGAGCACCGAGACGAGACGCCATTCCCAGCCGTACTTGCGCGCGAGCGCCCGCCGCGGACCCGCCTGCGCGTCGGGATCGTCGACGACCTCCGCCCGCCCCGGCGCGCTCGGGGCGTCCGGCGCGACGGTGCCCCGCCGGTCGCACGGCCGCAGGAGGACGCGGGGGTCGCGGCGCAGCCGCTTGACCTTCCCGCTGGCCCCGCCCGTGATGACGACGAGGACACTGGCGTCGTCGCCGTCCCGGGCCACCCACACCGGCGTCGACACGGCGTCACCGTTGCGGCGGTAGGTCGTCAGGGAGACGAAGGGCTCGTCGCCGAGGGCGGAGAGGTCCGTGGGCGCGCTCACCGAGCCACTCCAGCACGGCGGACGCGGCACCGCGCGACAGGGGGAAGGAGTCCCATGGCCAGGAGCACCGCCGCACGGCCGGCCGACCTCGTCCTCGAGGGCGGCGGGGTGAAGGGCATCGGTCTCGCCGGGGCGGTCGCGGCGATGACCGACCGCGGCTGGGCCCCTCACCGCATCTCCGGCACCTCGGCGGGCGCGCTCGTTGGCGCGATGGTGGCCGCCGGCGCCCGCGGCGAGCAGCTGCGCGAGATCACGGCCCGGCTGAACTTCCGCGAGGTGGCCGACCCCAGCGGCCTCGGGCGCGTGCCGGTCGTGGGCCCGGTGCTGGCCTTCCTGGGCGGCCAGGGCCTCTACCAGGGCGAATGGCTGCACTCGTGGGTGGAGGAGGAGCTCGCCGCGCTCGGCGTCCGCACCTTCGGCGACCTGCGCATCGACGACCCCGCGCTGCCGCGGTCGCAGCGCTACAGCCTGGTGGTGACGTGCTCGGACCTCACCCTCGGCCAGCTCGTGCGCCTGCCCTGGGACTACCGCTCGGTGTACGGGCTGGACCCCGATCGGCAGTCGGTGGCCGACGCGGTCCGCGCATCGATGGCCATCCCGTTCCTGTTCAAGCCCACGACCCTGACGAACCCGCGCACGGACGTCACGTCCACGCTCGTCGACGGGGGTCTGCTCTCGAACTTCCCCATCGACTCGCTGGACCGCACCGACGGGCGCGAGCCCGCGTTCCCCACCTTCGGCGTCACGATCACCACCGCCCCCAAGCCGGGCATCGGCGACCGGGTGGCCCTGTTCCACTCGCGCTGGTTCGACATCCCCCAGCCTGCGCCGCTGCGCCTGCTCGAGCAGCTGATCACCACGATGCTGCTGGGCCGCGACCAGGCCGTGCTCAACCAGCCGTGGGTCGCCGCGCGCACCATCCACATCGACGCCGGTGCGGTGGGGCTCCTCGACTTCGGGATCACCCCCGAGCGCGCCCGCGCGCTGTACGACACGGGCTACGCCCAGGCCTCCGAGTTCCTCGAGCAGTTCGACTGGCGCGCCTACAAGCGCCGCTTCCGCCGCGACGCCCACGCCGCGGTCAGTGGCGCAGGCTGAGCAGCTGCTCACAGAACCCGCCGATGCCGCGCTCGCGGTCGACGAGGTGCACCTCGAGGATCCAGTGCGCCCGCCGCCCGGAGGCGTCGACGGTGCGCATCACCAGGTCGTTGGCCCCGGTGATGTAGCTGTGCACCCGCTCGGTGTCGATGTGCTCGTGCGGGAACTCCCCGACGAGGTGCCCGGAGTGCCACCCGCCGAACTCCCAGCCCCGGGCCTGGGCGAGGGCACACATCTCGGCGTAGAGCTGGGCGGCCGTGACGTCGGGGTGGGCCTCGAAGAACGCGCGGCCGGCGTCGAACACCTCCTCGAGGTCGGCGGCGAGGCGGTGCTTGTGCGGGTCGTCGCCGAGCACGAACGTGCGCCCGACGTCGGCCTCCCAGGCCTCGAAAATGGGTCCGAAATCGAGGAAGACGATGTCGTCGTCGGCGATCACGCGGTCCGGCGGGTTGTCCTGGTAGGGGCGCAGCGTGTTCTCGCCCGCGCGCACGACCCGCTTGTGCCAGTGCTTGTCGGTGCCGAAGAGCTCCGCCCCGAGGTCACGGACGTCGTCGCTGACCTGCTTCTCGGTGCGCCCCGGCGCCACGAGCCCGCGCCGGAGGACCTCCTCGAACAGCGCGACCGCCTTCTTCTCGGCCTCGATGAGCTCCCGCGCGCGCTCGTCCTCGTCGATGCCGGTGGCGGTGCCCATGCCGAGCATCCTGCCCGCAGGGCAGGATGACGGGCCATGAGCTTCACGCACGTCGTCACCTTCTCCTGGACCGGCGACGCGGCCGAGGACCCCGCGGTCGTCGACGGCATCGCCGACGCGCTGCGGCGGTTCATCGCCGACGCCGACCTGCCGGGGCTGCGGTCGTGGAGCTGCGGGCGCGACGCCGGGATCGCCACCGGCAACGCCGACTTCGCCGTCCTCGGGGTGTTCGACGACGTCGACGCCTTCGCCGTCTACCGCGATCACCCGGAGCACCGGCGGATCATCACCGAACAGATCGCGCACAGGGTGGGCCAGCGCACGGCGGTCCAGTTCGCCGAGTAGGCCGCCCCCGGCGCAGGATCGAGGGATGACGGGCTTCGAGCTCGGGACCGACGGCCCCGGCACCATCCTCACCGCGGTCGACGGCTCCATCACCTCGCTGCGGGCCGGCGCCTACGCCGCCGGCCTGGCGCGGCGCCAGCACGCGCACCTGCTGGTCGTGACGGTCGCGACCACGCCGGCGATGGCGGCGATGGCCCCCGGCGCGCTGGCCGTGCTCAGCGAGACCGCCGAGGCCCTCGCGACGGACGTCCAGGCGCAGGCACGGAAGTATCTCGAGGACCTGTCGCTGACCGGGGAGCTCGTGCGGGTCGGGGGCGACCCGTACACCGAGATCGTGCGCCTGGCCGACGAACGCCGGGTCGACGCCGTCGTGGTCGGTGCGTCGGCGAAGGCCGGGCACCGGATCGTCGGGTCGCTGGCGGGTCGCCTGGTGCGGGCCGGGAAGTGGCCGGTCACCGTCGTTCCCTAGCCGTTCGGCGCCGAATCACCCATCTGTACCAGTGAGGCCGGCGACTCTTCACCTACAGTCATTCTGGTCGCTGCTCCAGCCCTGCCTCCGAGGTCGCCGTGACCACGCATCTCACGCCCGCCAGCCCCACCCACCTCGCCCCGTCGTACGCGACGCCGGCCTGGTTGCTCCGGGGTCTGACCAACGAGCCCGGGGTGCTGAGCCTGTACGCCGGTCGGCTCCGGCTGGTGACGGGCGAGGGCGTGGTCTTCGACGCCCCGCTCGGTGCGGTCGAGCGCCTGGCGTTCCCCTGGTACGAGGGCGCGGCCGGCCTCCGGGTCACCGTGGGTGGGCGCCGGCACCGCGTGTCGCTGCACCGCCCGCGCGGCTCCGCGCTGCCGCCGGCCCGGCTGATGGGCCAGGACGTCGAGCCGGTGATCGGGGCGGGCCGCCCCGACGCCGACCGCGGCATCACCGTGCACTCGGTGCTGCAGGGACGCGGCGCCGGGCGGGTCTGGCGCACGCTGCTGCAGGCCTGATCCCGCCCGACGGCATGGTTCAGCTCATGTTCGGCTGACCGTTCGAGGCGCCCAGCCCGCCGTCGACCGGGATGTGCGCGCCGTTGACGAAGCGCGCGTCGTGGCTCGCGAGGAACGCGATCACGTCGGCGACCTCCGCGGGCTCGGCCGGGCGACCGATCGGGATGCGGGCGCGGAAGGCGGCCAGGTTCTCGTCGTCCTCCCGGATGCCCTCGCTCATCTCGGTGGCGGTCAGGCTCGGGTGCACCGCGTTGACGCGGATGCCCTCCTGCCCGTGGTCGAGCGCCATGGCGTTGGTCAGGTTGGTGACCGCGCCCTTGGCGGTGTTGTAGGCCGCCATCCCCCAGTCGCCGGCGAGCCCGGACACCGAGCCGACGTTGACGATGCTCCCGCCGACCGCGCGCAGGTGGGGCAGGACGGCCTTGGAGGCGTGGAAGACGCCCTCGACGTCGATCGCCATGACCTCGCGGAACGTCTCCACGTCGAGGTCCTCGACGGTGCCGGGGCGCGCGATCGCGGCGTTGTTGACCAGGGTGTCGACGCGGCCGTACTCGCGGGCGACGTCGTCGATCAGGGCGGTGATCGCGGCGCCGTCGGAGGTGTCCGCGGCGCGCGCCACGAGCGTCGCGCCCTGCGGGGCGTCCGCGACGACCTTGTCGAGCTTCTCCTGCGTGCGCCCGGCGATCACCACCGTGGCCCCCTCGGCGCCGAAGCGGTGCGCGGTGGCGGCGCCGATGCCGGAGCCCCCGCCGGTGACGACGACGACCTTGCCCGTGAAGCGGCCCTCGGCCACGAGTCCTCCTCGAACGGTTGAACGCTGGACGAGGCCGGGGTTACCCGGTCGGCCCGCCGTGACCCGTGGTGTCGAGAGGCTCACGTCAAGTGGCGGGTCACGCGTACCTAGGTCACGCTGACCTATGTGTGGGTGGACGTGCTGTTGCTGAGCCAGCTCGCCCGCCGCCCGTCGCACGGCTACGAGCTGCGCCGGCGGGTGGAGGCGGCGACGGGGATCAAGCTGCACAACAACTCGCTGTACCCGGCGCTCAAGCGCTTCGGGGAGGCGGGCGCGGTGACGCGCACGCTCGAGCCGCAGGACGGCCGCCCCGCCCGGCACGTCTACACGCTCACCGATGTCGGCCGTGAGCTCCTGCACGACCAGCTGGCCGACCTGCCCGACGAGCTCGCCGGCGACGAGGCGGAGTTCCTCGCGCGCCTGGCGGGCTTCGGCCGCCTGACGCCGTCCGAGCGTCGCGGCGTGCTCGCGGCCCGCGGCCGGGTCCTCGCGGAGCGCCGGACCCGGCTCGCCGGGCTGGCCGAGGCGATGGCCCCGGCCGACACCACCGCCGGCGGGAGCGACCCCTGGGCCGCTCTCGTGCTCGACGAGGTCCTGCGGCGCATTCGCGAGGAGCAGGGCTGGCTGGACCGCCTCACCCACCGGGCCGACGACCCCACCGAGGAGATGCCGTGACCACCGCGTCCACGCACGAGCCGACCATCACCACCTCGACCGCGCACGACGACGACGCCGCCCTGCCGCAGCTCCCCTTCGCGCGCGCGGGCGTCCTGCGCATCTCCCCGCTCTACGAGCGCCTGCGCGCGGCCGGTCCGGTGACGCGCGTGCGCACGCCCGTGGGCGACGTCGTGTGGCTGGTGTCGCGGTACGAGGAGGCGCGGACCCTCTTCGCCGACAAGCGCCTCGGGCGCTCCCACCCGAAGCCGGAGGAGGCCGCGCGCGTCTCCGACGCCGGCGTCATGGCCGGGCCCAGCGGCGACCACGAGCACGAGGACGCCGACCACACCTCGATGCGCCGGCTGCTCACGCCGGCCTTCTCCGCCAAGCGCATGCGGCGCCTGCACGAGCGGGTCGCCGAGCTCGCCGAGGGGCTCGTCGACGACCTCGTCGCCGCGCGCGACAGCGGCACCGACCCCGTGGACCTGCACGCCGGGTTCTCCGTCCCGCTCCCGATCTTCGTGATCTGCGAGCTGCTGGGCGTGCCGGTCGAGGACCGCGTCTACTTCAAGGGTCTCTCCGAGCGCATGGCGACGCTGACCGGCGACGACCCGGCCGTGGCGCGCGCCGAGTTCGAGCGCTACACCGCGCAGCTGGCCGAGGCGAAGCGCGCCGAGCCCGGCGAGGACGTCATCTCCGACCTCGTCGCCGCGCAGGCGCACGACCCGCGTCTCACCGACGCGCGCCTGGCGGAGCTGACCGTCGGGCTGCTCTTCGCCGGGCACGAGACGACGGTCAACCGGCTCTCGCTCGGCGTGGTGCTGCTGCTGGTGAACCCCGAGGTCCGGGACCGGCTCGTCGCCGACCCCGAGGGGTCGGTCGACGCGGTCGTCGAGGAGGTCCTGCGGCTCGCCGAGCCCGGCGGGATGGGGCTGCTGCGCTACGCGCACGAGGACGTCACGGTCGGCGAGGGCGACGAGGAGGTCACCATCGCGACCGGCGACGGCGTCGTCATCGTCACCAGCGCCGCCAACCGCGACGAGAGCGCCTTCGACGCCGCGGGCGCGTTCGACCCGGACCGGAGCCCGAACCCGCACCTGTCGTTCGGGCACGGGCCGCACTTCTGCATCGGCGCGAGCCTGGCCCGCACCGAGCTGCGCGTGGGACTCGCGACGATCTTCACCCGGCTGCCCGGGCTGCGCCTCGCCGTCGAGCCCGACGCCCTCACCCTGCACACCGAGCGCCTCACCGGCGGGCTCGACGAGCTGCCCGTCACCTGGTGATGTGCCCTCCGGGCACGTGAGCACTTCGGAGTGCTCCGGCACTCCGAAGTGCTCACGTGCGCGTCAGCGCACCCCTACAGCTCCGCTCGGCGGGTCACGAGGGTCTCGGCGACGTCGCGCAGCTTGACGTTGAGGTCCTGCGAGGTCCGGCGCAGCACGTCGAAGGCCTCGTCGGCGTCCAGCCCGCGGCGCTCCATGAGCACGCCCTTGGCCTGGCCGATGACATCGCGGCTCTTCAGGGCCTCCTGGAGCTGGGACTCGCGCAGCTCGTGGGCCGTGCGGGCCTGCACCGCGGAGATCGCCGTCGCGGCGTGGGCCGCGAGGACGAGCGCCATGTCGCGGTCGGCGTCGTCGAGGCCGCTGGGCGACCACGAGTAGAAGTTCAGGGCACCGAACCGCGGCGGCGCTCCCCCGGGGAACATGCCGGTGGAGAGCACCGCGTGGAGGCCGAGCTCGCCCGCGGCCCGCTGCGCGAACACGGGCCACGACGGGTCGCCGCCGCTGAGGTACCCCATGGCCGCGCCGACCCCGGAGCTGTGCATCGCCGTGTGGCTGGGCCCCTCGCCGGCCTCGTCCTGCAGCCCATCGGCCTTCTGCGCCGCCGGGTGGCTGAACGCGACGGTGTCCAGCCGGCCGTCGGGCCCGCGCAGGACGGCCGAGACGACGTCGGCGCCCGGCACGATCGACCGCGCGGCGTCGATCACGCGCTCGACGACACCCACCACCCCGGCGTCGCGATCGACGGCGAACAGCGCGTCCGCGAGGCCGACGAACGCCGTCACGAGACCCCCGTCGATCTCACCGGAGTCCGACGGGCTGTCGATGGTCATCACGGCACCTTCACGATTCAGCGTGGACGGGGTTCTGCGGCAGTATCCGCGACCCGGAGCTGGGCGCAACGTCCAGGTCCCACGGGTGGACCACCCCGTGGGCACCGTCACGGCCCCGTCCTCACCGCGTCAGCGGGCGATGAGCTGCCCCAGGCGCTTGGTGAGCTTCACGTTCTCGGTGTAGTCGACGGGGACGACGATCACCGACGGCTTGTCGCGACGGTCGAACGCCTCCTTGAGCGCCGGGCGGAACTCGTCGGCCGAGCCGATGCGCCGCGCGTGGCACCCGAGGCCCTCGGAGATCGTCACGAGGTCCGGGGTCGTGAACTCGGTGCCGAAGTGGTGGCCGAACTCGACCTCCTGCTTCCAGGAGATCAGCCCGTAGTCGTTGTCCTCCCAGACCACGTTGACCGGGGCGACCCCCAGACGCGTCGCGGTGGCGAGCTCGGCCATGTTCATCATGAAGCCGCCGTCACCGGAGAGGGCGACCACGCGACGCTCCGGCGAGACAAGCGCCGCCGACACCCCGCCGGGCACCGCGATCCCCATCGAGCAGAAGCCGTTGGAGATGATGCAGGAGTTCGGCGCGTACGTCGGGTAGTGCCGCGCCACCCACATCTTGTGCGCCCCGACGTCGCTGATCAGGACGTCCTCGTCGTCCATCTCGGCGCGCAGGTCGGCGAGGATTCGCTGCGGCTTCATCGGGAAGTCGCCGGTCTCGGACTCGGCGCCCGCCCCCGCCTCGGTGATCTCCTCGGTGAGCGACCGGCGGACCCGGCGGTGCAGATCGATGTCGGGGTAGTGGTGCTCCTCGGTGAGGCCCTCGTTGATGGCCCAGAGCGTGGCGGCGACGTCGCCGACGATCTCGACGGTGGGCCGGTAGGCGTCGTCGACCTCGGCGGGGTCGAAGTCGATGTGCAGCAGCCGCTTGGTGCGACCGATGTTCCAGCGGGCGGGCGGCCACTCGACCATGTCGTAGCCGACGGCGATGACGAGGTCGGCAGCCTCGAACACCTCGGTGACGTAGTCGCGCGAGCCGAGCCCGACGGCGTAAAGGCTGCGCTCGTGGCGGTCGGACAGCGCGCCCTTGCCCATGAAGGTCATGCCGGCGTAGATGCCGGTGGACTCGACGAAGCGCTGCAGCTGGCGGCTCACGCGGGTGCGCACGCAGCCCTGACCGACGAGCAGCACGGGGCGCTCGGCGCGGGCGATGAGGTCGAGGGCGGCCTGGATGCTCTTCTCGTCCGGCACGGGCCGGCGCACCTTCTCCGGCGGCACGATCGGGGCGGCGCCCTCGATCTCGTGCTTGGCGATGTCCTCGGGCAGCTCCACGTGCGTGGCGCCGGGCTTCTCGGCCACCGCCAGCTTGAACGCCTTGCGGATGACCTCGGGGATCGTCGACTCGTCGCGCAGCGACGTCGTCCACTTCGTGATCGGCGTGAACATGTTGACCACGTTCATCGCCTGGTGCGACTCCTTGTGCAGGCGCGTCGTCGCGCCCTGCCCGGTGATCGCCACGACCGGGGAGTTGTCCATGTTCGCGTTGGCGACGCCGGTGACCAGGTTCGACGCGCCCGGCCCGAGCGTCGACAGGCACACGCCGGGGCGGCCGGTCAGGCGGCCGTAGACGTCGGCCATGAACGCCGCGCCGGCCTCGTGGTGCGTCGGCACGAACCGCACCGAGGACTCGCGCATCGACATGAGGAGGTCGGCGTTCTCCTCACCGGGAACCCCGAAGACGTACTCGACGCCCTCGGCCTCGAGACAACGCATGAACAGATCGCTGGCCCTCATGGATTCGGTCCCACTCCCCGGGGTCTCGGCGCACGTCGGACCGTGGTCAAGTGCCCGCAGGGCGCGTTCGGCACACTCACCCGGGCGATCGGGGCATTCCGGACGGTCTCACGACGCCCCGGGTGGCGGTCGTGTCGGCGCCGGTCGAGCCCGTGGAGCCGGTCCCGGTGGACGCCGGCTCCGCCCTGGTGCGCGTGCTGGTGCCCGTCCCGGCGCCGGTGTTGGACGCGTCGGTGCCGCCGTCGGCGTCCCCGGCCTGCGCGCCGCCCTGCCCGGACCCGCCGGTCTCGGCGCCGGTCTCGGCGCCCGTCTCGGCGCCCGCGAGGCCCGACACCGACTCGAGCGTCTCGCCGATCTTGAGGTCGTTCAGGAAGATCGTCGCCGGCTCGGCGGGCCCGCCGGTGTGGCGATAGATGCCGGTCTTCAGGTAGTCGAACGAGTCGATCATCGTGCCGCGCGGCGGCCGGAAGTCCTGCAGGACCTGCCGGCCCCCGCGGTACACCGAGACCGAGCCGCCGCCCTCCTCGAACTGGATGTCCAGCTGGACGTCGAGGTTGCGGCCGGCCTGCACCGGTCCGAGGTCGCGGACGCGGTCGCCCACGTTGGCGAGCCAGAGGTTGCCGTCGACGATCTCCAGCGCCACCGGTGGCGAGGTGTTCGTGCCGCCGTCGTGGAGCTGCCAGATGACCTGCCAGTCCGAGGTGTCGACCGGGAAGTCGGCCGGCAGGAACGCGCTGTAGCCGAAGAACAGGTGCTCGCCGGCGCGGATGTCCTGGGCCTCCTCGGGGCGGACCTCCGAGCGCTTGGCGCCCCCGGGCACCTCGAGCTTGACCACCTGCCGACCCGGCACGTTGGGGCTCTCGACCTCTTCCGGGTCCAGCCCGCCGCCTTCGACGTTGCCTCCGGTGGAGTCCTGGAAGCCCGCGAGGCCCGAGGTCAGCGACCACAGGGCGTCGGTGGCCTCGCCTGCGCTGCCGCCTCGCGAGCCGCCCGCCTGTCCCGAGCTTCCGGTATCGGAGGCTGCGTCGTTGTCAGGGTCGTCGCCCGATCGGGCGGGGCCGCCCCTCGCGTCGGAGGGCGTGGTGCGGGTGGTCGTGGGCGCGGCGCCCACACCACCGGAACCCGAATCGTCGGCACCGGACGCTTCGGAATCCGAAGCATCCCCGCCGGCGTCCTCACCACCCGAGCCCGACGCGTCGGAGCCGGGAGCGCCTCCGGTGCGCGTGCCGGTGCTGCCCGTCCCGGTGCGGCCCGTCCCGCTGCCGCGCCCCGTGGCCGGCGACTCGTCCGGCGGTGTCGTGGACCGGGGCGTGGCGCTGCTGTCCGCCGATCCCGATCCCGTCCCGCCGGTCCGCGGCGAGGTGGTGCCGGTCGGAGCCCGCGAGCCCGTCGGCGCGGAGCCCGAGCCGGTGCCCGAGCCGGTGCCGGCCGGGTCCGGCGATGTCGTGGTCGTCGCCCCGCCCGAGCCACCGCCCGTGCCCGGCGGGGTGGTGGGCGTGGCGGCGCCAGAGCCGGTGCCGGCGTCCCCTCCTGTGTCGTCGCCGGGATCGGCCGCCCCGGGCGCACCGTTGCTGGTGCTCCTCCCGGGCGCCGTCGTGCCCGTCGGCTCGGTCGCACCGGCACCGGTGTCGTAGCCCGGATCCGTGCCCGTCTCGGGAACGGTCGTCACCGGCGCCCCGGTCCCCGCGCCCGTCCCGGGAGCCGTCGTGCCCGTGGGCTCGGCCGCGCCGGCGCCCGCCCCGCCGGTCCCAGCAGGGGCGTCGGACCCGTCGCCGTAGTCGCCGCCACCCGCGGGGGCCTGGCTGGTCGGCGCAGCACTGCTCGGAGCCGTCGTCCCCGGCGCCGTGGTCCCGGCAGACGGAGCACCCGTGGCGGTCCCGGCCGGCTGTCCGCCCGCGGGAGCCGTGCCGGGGGCCGGCAGCGAGGTGATGAGCCGGCCCAGCGACTCGGATGCCCAGGCCGTCGCCGGGGTGTCCGGGGCGACGGTGAGCTCCGGGTAGTCGATGTGTGCCGGGGCGGCGACGGCCTGCTCCAGCGGCGGCGGGGTGGCGCCCGCCGCGGTGGCGCACACCGGGTCCTGCGGCGCGCAGACCTCGATGGTGCGCGCGGCCAGCGCGCCGAACCCGCCCTCGCGGGCCGGCAGCACGCCCTGTCCGGTGACGCCCGCGGGGACGGTGCGCACCCCGGCACTGCGGGCGGGGTCGCCGAAGAGACCGACGGCGAGGACCCGGTCGGCGGGGACGCGCGGCTCCTGACCGGCCCCGATGCGGGCGGCGACGTCGCCCGCGACGTGGGCGCCCTGGGAGTAGCCGAACAGCATGGCGCGGCTTCCCGGGCACGCGGCGAGCTGCGCGGCCACCTGGTCGGTGAGGGTGGTGACCGCCTGCTGCTCGCTCGCCTCGTACGACGCGCCGACCTCCGGCCCGGCGACGGCGACCACGGCGAGCCGCGCCCCCACCTGCTGCACGAGCGGGTCGGTGACCGCCGCGAGCGTCTCACCGCCCGCGGCGCCGCTGCCGTTGACGGCGAAGAGCGTGACGTCCCGGCACTCGGCGGGCGCCGCGCTGGGGGTGGCGAGGGTGACGACGCCCGTCCCGAACGCGCCGACCAGCAGCGTCGCGGCCAGCGTCCCCGCCACGGCGAGGACGCCGACGGGGCGCCGTCGCGGCCGGTCGGCCACCCCGCGAGCACCGGAGCCCTCCGGCGGGACCTCCGGCGGACGTCGTCCCACGCCCCGCCGGCGCCCGGCACCGGCGTCGCGCGGGGCGCCCGCGCGTCGTCGACGGCGCCGTCGGGGTGGACGACCAGCGGCCACGCGCTCCACCGCCCCGCCATCTCGACGCGGACGGGCCGCCCGAGGTGGGTGGCACGGCGGGCGGCGACCGCGAGGCCGGCGCGGTGCGGGTCGGCGCCGCGCCCCACGGGCACGGCGACGTCGTCGACGAGCAGCGGCACACCACCCGGCGTGCGGTCGACCCGCAGCCGCACCAGCGGAGCGGCGGGCACGGCGCGACCGAACCGGTCGACGAGCTCGCCACCGCCCCGCACCGAGCGCATCCACACCCCTCCACCCCGCGGGACCCGGCCGGGGCCGGGGCGGGGCGGGACCGGTCACACGGCGCCGGATCGCCCTCGCGCGGTCAGCATCGGCGAGCGCGCCGGCGCGTGGGGGCGGTTTCGGACAAGTCGCCGAAGTGTTCCCGAGTGCAAAGCAGGGGCTACCCCAGCGCGTCGCGCAGGAAGGCGACCTGCAGCAGGAGCAGGTTCTCGGCGACGACCTCCTGGGGCGTCATGTGCGTGACCCCGGAGAGCGGCAGCACCGTGTGCGGGTGCCCGGCGGCGAGCAGGGCCGAGGAGAGCCGCAGGGTGTGCGCGGCGACGACGTTGTCGTCCGCGAGCCCGTGGACGAGCATGATCGGCCGCGCCGGAGCCGTCGTCCCGGGGTCGTCGAGGATCGAGGAGCGCTCGTAGGCGTCCGGGCGTGTGTCCGGGTGGTCGAGGTAGCGCTCGGTGTAGTGGGTGTCGTACAGGCGCCAGTCGGTCACCGGCGCGCCCGCGACCGCCGCGTGGAAGACGTCGGGCCTGCGGAGCACCGCCAGCGCGGCCAGGTACCCGCCGAAGGACCAGCCGCGGATGGCGACGCGGTCCAGGTCGAGGTCGCCGACCTGCTCGGCCGCCGCGTGCAGCGCCGCGACCTGGTCGTCGAGCACCGGGGTCGCGAGGTCGCCGAACACGGCCCGCTCGTAGGCGGGCCCGCGCCCGGGGTGCCGCGGCCGTCGGCGACGACGACGGCGAAGCCCTGGTCGGCGAACCACTGGCTGGTGAGGAACGCCCCACGCGACGCGAGGACCCGCTGGGAGTGCGGCCCGCCGTAGGGGTCGAGCAGCACCGGGAGCCGCCGGGACCCCGCCACGTGGTCGTGCGGGAGCAGCACCGCCACCGACGGGCCGCCGGGGTCCGTCGCGACCCGCCGCACCTGCGGGACGAGCCCCGTCGACTGCGCGTGCGACACCACCCCGACCGAGCTGCCGTCGGCCCGCAGGACCGTGGTCCGGGTCCCGTCGGAGTCGAGGTCGGCGCCCGCGAGCACGGTGACCCCGCCCGCGCGACGTCCCGACCACACGCCGTACTGCGGACCCAGCCGCACCGGCCCGTCCGCGCGCGACCACGTCCACACCGTGACGTCCTCGGGCCGCTCGGAGGCGGTGAACAGCACCGTGTCGCCGTCGACGTCCGCGACGCCCCTCACCTGCAGCCCGGCGGGCGTGACGGGCACGCCGTCGACGACCAGCCGGCGCGTGTCGTCCCGGTCGGCGCAGCGGACGAGGGCGCCGTCGGACAGGTGCGTGGGCACGCCGCCCACGAGGTCGACCCAGACGTCGTCGGTCTGCTCCACGGCCACCGTCGTCTCGCCCGTGTCGGGGTCGACGCGGCGGACGTCGACGCGCCGCTGGTCGCGCGTCGAGACGGTGACGAGCAGGTCGTGCACGCTCCACGCGACGTCGGCGAGGTACGCGGTGTCCGCCCCGAGGTCGACGGCGGTGCGCGTGCCGTCGAGGTCGACGAGGGCGAGGTCGACGACGGCGTTGGCGGTGCCGGCCGCGGGGTAGGGCATCTCCACGGGCCGGCGGTCGGGGTGCGCCGGGTCGGCGATCCACCACCGGCTCACCGGCGCGTCGTCGACGCGGGCGACGGCGAGCTGCGAGCCGTCGGGCGACCACCAGTACCCGCGGTAGCGGTTCATCTCCTCCGCGGCGATGAACTCCGCGAGCCCCCAGCTCACCCCGGGGCCGTCGCCGTCCCCCGGACCGGCCAGGACGTGGGTCGTGCCGGTCGCGCGTTCGTGGACGTGCAGCGTGCCGGCGCGGACGAACGCGACGCGGGCGCCCGTCGGGTCGGGCCGCGGGTCGATCACGGGGCCGTCCACCGGCAGCGGCTCCGGGCGCGCCCCGGGCACCAGGTCGACGGTGAACGCCCGGCCCGACACCACGAAGACCGCCAGGCTGGCCGCGGCGTCGAGGGCGTACTCGACGATCCCGCCGGACTGCTCGCGGACCCGCTCGCGGCGGGCGCGTTCCTCCGGCGGCAGGTCCTCGTCGCCGGGGACGTCGAGGTCGCGCGGGTCGACCAGCAGGTGCTCCTGCCCGGACGGGACGTCGAGCAGCCACAGGCAGGTCACGGGGTCGTCGCCGGCGCGGCTGCGCAGCAGCACCACGCGGCGCCCGTCGGGCGAGACCGTGGGTCGGCGGGGGGCGCCGAGGGTGAACCGGCGCGTGGCGGCCTGGCGGCGCGGGAAGCTGGCCGTGGGATCGGAGGCGGCGGGGTCGGCGGTCACGCGGCCGAGTCTGCCTGCTGCCACCCCCTCGACGCCCGAACCCGGTCGCCCCCGCCCGTTAGGCTCGGCCCGTGGTGGAGACGGAGCGACGCAAGATCGCCCTGACCGGGATCAAGCCCAGCGGCGAGCCGCACCTGGGCAACTACGTGGGGGCGATCCGGCCTGCGCTGGAGCTCGCCCGCACGGCCGACTTCGACTCGCGGTACTTCATCGCCGACCACCACGCGCTCACCGGCACGCCCGCGGCCGGCGACATCGCCGCGTGGACGCGTTCGGTGGCCGCGACCTGGATCGCGGCGGGTCTCGATCCCGAGCGCACGGTCTTCTACAAGCAGTCCGACGTGCCCGAGACCTTCGAGCTGACCTGGATCCTGTCCTGCGTCACCGGCAAGGGCCTGATGAACCGGGCGCACGCCTACAAGGCGGCCCGCGACCGCAACGTCGAGGCCGGCGAGGACCCGGACGCCGGGATCAACCTCGGTCTCTTCGACTACCCGGTGCTCATGGCCGCGGACATCCTGATCATGGAGGCCGACCTCGTGCCGGTCGGCCGCGACCAGCTCCAGCACGTCGAGATCGCCGCCGACGTCGCGGGCAGCTTCAACCACCGCTACGGGCAGGGCTTCCGGCTGCGCATCCCCGAGGCGGTGGTGCCGCCGGAGACGACGGGCCACACGCTGCCCGGCCTCGACGGCCGCAAGATGAGCAAGTCCTACGACAACTACATCCCGCTCTTCCTGCCCGCGCCGAAGCTCAAGAAGATGGTGCGCCGCATCCCGACCGACTCCACGCCGGTCGAGGCGCCGAAGGATCCGGACTCCTCGGCGGTGTTCCAGATCCTCGCCCAGTTCGCCGAGCCCGACGTCGTGGCCGACACCCGCAAGCGGCTCGAGGCAGGCGGGGTGGGCTGGGGTGATCTGAAGAACCAGCTCGCCGACGTGCTCGAGGTGCAGCTCGGCCCGCTGCGGGCTCGTTACGAGGAGCTCGTCGCGCCGGACAGCGAGCTCGACGCGATCCTGGCCCACGGCGCCGAGGTGGCGCGCGAGCAGGCGTTGCGCGTGCTGCGGGGCGTGCGGCGCGCCGTGGGCGTGGAGGTCTGAGCCCGGCCCGACGCGTCAGCCGATGGTCGTGCGCTCGGCGATCCCGGCCGACTCGCGACGCGGCGCGGGCAGACCGGCGACCAGCCCGTCCCACCCGCCGCGACGGCCCATCTCCTCGGGCGTCTCCGGGACCTCGGGCACCTCGCCCAGCCAGAGCCGCAGCGGCCCCGTGTCGAGCGGACGCAGCGCGCCGTCCGGATCGGTGGCCTCGGTACGGCGGCGCAGCCAGGTGCCGAGCGCGAGCGCCGTGACGATCGACGCGACGCACCAGACGGCCACCACGATCGCGACCCACATGAGGACCGGCACGAGCACCTCCGACGTCACAGGGAGCGCAGTGACCGAGCGTGCCCGGAGGACCACCGCGTGCGTTGCGCTGAGGATGACATCTCGCGTGGACCGACGGGTAGGGTCTCACTCGATCGGATGTCCGGACGCCAACCGTCGGTCGATCGCGGAGGACCGTTTGCGGGCGTTCGCGACCGTTGAGCGTCCGATGGCGACCTTTCGGCGCGTCAACGGCACCGGCGACCAACGGTGAGAGTCATCCGGCTTCCAGAGCAGCACCGATACGCCGAGCGACGGCGGCTGACTCGTCCGGAGAGCCGTAGGGGTGGCGCGGTCCGAGGAAGAAGCGCAGCCCGTCCTTGGGCCGGCGCGGGATCACGTGCAGGTGCAGGTGCGGCACCGACTGGCTGATCACGTTGTTGATCAGCACCAGCGAGCCGGGCGCGTCCATGGCGCCCTCCACCGCCCGCTCGAGGCGCTGGGCGAGCGTGAAGAACGCCGCGAGCTCGTCAGGAGGCAGGTCGGCGAGCGTGGTGACGTGCGTCCGCGGGACGAGCAGGACGTGACCCGGGAAGACCGGCTTCGTGTCCAGGAACGCCACCGTCGTGGGGCCGGAGTGGACGACGTCGGCCGGCGCGTCGCCGGCGACGACCGCACAGAAGGCGCAGGGCTTGCTCACGGGTCGCAGCGTGTCAGGGTCGCCGGATGGATCGACGCACCCGGGGCGTTGGGACGGACATGGACCCGGCCCCGGACTCCCCGACCCTGCTCGTGATCGGCCACGAGACGGACACCGACACCGTGCCCGTGCTGGCCGGGACCCTCACCACCTGGGCGGCGGACCGCGGCGTCACCATGGTGCCCGCCGTCGCCGGGGGCCCGATGCCCGATCCCGCCGACGTCGACGCGGTCGCCGTCCTCGGCTCGGCGCAGGGCGCGTGGGACGACGACGTGCCGTGGCTCGCCGCCGAGATCGACCACCTCCGGGCGGCGATGGCCGCCGGCACGCCGGTGCTCGGCATCTGCTTCGGCGGACAGCTGCTCGCGCGCGTGCTCGGCGGCCGGGCCGAGCCCGCCTCGGGGCGTCGGGAGAACGGGTGGCAGGAGATCGTCACCACCGCCCCGGACGTGGTGCCCGCCGGGCCGTGGATGGAGTTCCACTTCGACACGTTCACCGCGCCCCCGTCGTCGGAGGTGCTCGCCACCTCGCCGCGCTGCGACCAGGCGTTCCGCGAGGGCCCGCACCTGGGCCTGCAGTTCCACCCCGAGGTCACCCCCCAGGAGTTCGACCTCTGGATGCGCCGGCTGTCGGCGGAGCGCCTGATCGAGCTCGGCATCGACCCCGCGGCCCTGCGCGCCGAGACCGTCGCGCGGGCCGAGGAGTCGCGCGTGGCGAGCTGGGGCCTGTTCGACGCGTTCGCCGAGCGGGCGGGACTGGTGAACCGCACAGTGGCCCGATGAGCCGTGCCCAGACGACGAGTGACCCGATGAAGGTCCGGGTCGGCATCGGCGCCGGTCCGTCGCGCGACGACCCGGCCGCCGCGACCCTCGAGCTCGTCGACGGCTGCGAGGCGCGGGGCATCGACTCGGTGTGGTTCCCCGACCGCATCGCCGCGCCCGCCATCGAGCCGCTCGTGGCGATGGGCTGGGCCGTCGCCCGCACGAGCTCGCTGAAGGTCGGCAGCGGCGTGATCGTCCTGCCCGGCCGCAACCCGGCGGTCGTCGCGGCCCAGCTGGCCTCCCTCGCCGCCCTGGCACCGAAGCGGATCCTGCCGGTCTTCGGCCTGCGCCCGGCCACCGCGGCCGAGCGCACCGCCTACCCGGTCGCGGGGCCGCGTGCTGCGGTGTTCGAGGAGGCCCTGACGGTGGTACGCCGCCTGCTCACCGAGGAGTCGGTGACGTTCCACGGGTCGTTCTTCACCCTCGACGACGCCGTCGTGGCGCCGCGCCCGGCCCGCCCGCTCGACCTCTGGCTCGGCGGCCTCGTCCCGGCCGCCCTGCGCCGGGTCGGACGGCTGGCCGACGGGTGGCTCGCCTCGTTCGTCACCCCCGCCGAGGCGGGCGAGGCACGTCGCACGATCGCCGCCGCGGCCGACGAGGCGGGCCGCGAGGTCGAGGACGATCACTACGGCACGAACCTCCTGGTCCTGCCGCCGGAGACGTCCGCGCAGGACGCGGACCGGGCGCGCGCGTCCTTCGCGCACCGGCGGCCCGAGATCGACCCGGACGAGCTCCTCGTCGACGGCTGGGACGCCGCGCGCGCTCAGGTGCAGCGGTTCGTCGACGAGGGCATCACGAAGTTCGTCGTCCGCCCGGCCGTGGCGCCAGCGTCGTGGCCGGGGTTCCTCGACGAGTTCGCCGAGCACCTCGTCCCGCTGGAGAGTTAACGACTACCCATCACGCGGGTCAGCGCGATCTCCAGGACGACGCGCTTCGGGTTCTCCCGCGGGACGCGGTAGCGCTGGGCGTAGCGGTGCTCGCCGTCGGCCACCGACTCCGGGTCGTCCCGGACCACCGCCAACCCCTCGAGCGTCGACCACCGGCCGCGGTCGACCTGGCTGACCGCGACCCGCGCGCCGCCCTCCCCCGCCGCGCGCACCTGGCGGGCCTTGGCGCTGGTGCCCGACGTGATGACCCGGGCGATCGCGGTGTCCAGGTCGAGGGTGACGCCGACGGGCACGACGTGCGGCGACCCGTCACGGCGCAGGGTCGTCAGCGTGCAGAGGTGGTACTCGGACCAGAACTGCGCGAACTCCTCGCCGCGCGCGTGCAGGTCGGCCGGTGTCACGGTCACGGACGCCGATCGTGCCCTGCCGGGTGCGCGGGCGGTCACCCGCCCTGGGGCGGCGGCGGTGACGCCGACCGGGTGACGGTGTCGGCGAGCCACGCCCAGAAGCGCGGGTCCATCGGCGACGTGGTCGGGATGACCATCTGGGGCTCCACCTCGGCCGCGCTGGTCGACGTCCGGTCCGAGGAGCTGTCGGAGCTGTCGGAGGTGTCGGAGCTGTCCGAGCTTTCCGAGCTGCTCGAGCTCTCCGAGCTGGACCCACCCGGGTCGCGGTCCCCGGTGGCCACGGTGCGCCGCGAGGTCGGGCCGTCGGTGGCCGAGCTGCGGGTGGCCGAGCTGCGGGTGGCCGAGCTGCCGGTGGCCGAGCTGCGGGTGGTCGGGTCGTCGTCGGCCGTGGCCCGGGTGCTGGCGCGGGACGAGGTCTCCGACGACCGGTCCGAGCTGTCCGACGACTCCGGGGCCTGGGTGGTCGTCCGGGGCCGCGTCGCGGTGACCGACTCGTCGCCCGTGGACGCCGAGGCCTCCCCGTCCGAGGCGGACGCCGTCGCGTCGCCGGCCGAGGCCTCGGCCCCGTCGGCCGACGCCGAGGCGGACGGGCGGGCGGTCCGGGCCGCGGTCGACGTGGGGTCGGCCTCGGTGGTGTCCGGAGCGGACGTGTCGTCGTCGGACGCCGGGTCGCGGTCCTCCGGCGCGCTCGTGCGGGTGGTCAGCGAGGCCCCGGTGGTGGGGTCGACGGTCGTGGTGGTGCCCCGCTCCGGATCGGTGGTCGTGGTGACCCCGGTGGACGGGTCGGTGGTCGTGGTGGGCGCCGCGGAGCTCCCGGACGTGTCGTCGTCCGGGGCGACCGTGGCGTCGCTCGGGAGCGGCCAGCCCTCGGGCGTCGTAGTGGGTAGCGAGCGCTCGGCGGTGCCCTCCGGCGTCGACTCCGGGCCGCTGCTGTCGGCGTCCGCGCTCTCGGTCGGCTCCCCGTAGGTCGGCCAGCCCTCGGGCGTGGTCGCCGCGGTGCGGGAGCCGGTGGGGAGCTCGAGGGTGGGGTCGTCGGCCGTGGTCACCGGCGGAGTGGTGGCCGCTCCCCCGGGTCGGTCGGCGGGGGTCTCCGCCGGCGTCCGGGCGGGCGTCCCGGTGGGCGAGGAGGGCTCGTCGGCGCCGCTGGGCAGCAGGTCGGGCAGCAGGCCTCCACCGCCTCCGCGGCCCCGGCCTCGCTCGTCACCGTCACCGCGGTCGCCGCCGCGGCCGCCACCGTTGCCCTCGCCCCGGCCGCCTGCGTCCCGGCCTCCTGCGTCCCGGCCTCCGCCGTTGCCGCCGGGCGAGCCGGTGGGCTCGTCGCGCGTCGGGTCGGGCAGGAGCGGGAGGTCGAGGACCGGACCGGTGTCGTCGTCGTCAGCCGTCTCCCGCGGCCCGGTCTCCCGCGGAGAGGTCGGCGTCGGACCTCCCGTGTCGAGGGGGATGCTCGGGTCGAGCGGGGGCTCGATGGGGTCGGGCGAGCTGTCGGCACCCGGCAGGGGCACGGGGTCGAGCTCGGGTGCGAGCTGGTCGAAGCCCGGGGGCGGCGTGACGGGCTGCGCGGAGCCCGGGTACGCGGGCTCGCCCGCCGAGGCCGACGGTGTGCCGAGCGGGCGCGAGCCCGGCAGCGGGATGGGCGTCAGCGGCGGGGCGACATCATCGGGAAGAGAGCCGTCGGGGAGCGAGCCGCCGGGCAGGGCCTGGGGGTCGTCGGTGGAGGCGGGCGCCTCGCTGGCTGGTTCGCCGGAGACCGGCTCGCCCTCGGAGGAACCGTCGGCCGTCTCGGAGGTGGTGGGGGCGTCCGAGGCGTTGCCGGTGAGGCCGGTGGCGTCCTCGCGGGGGCCGGCCGGGACGACCGCCGTGCCCACGCCGAACAGCGCAGCGACGAGGGCGACCGTGAACAACGTGGTGACCACGATGTTGCGCGGAGTGCGGAACGGCCACGGTCGCGGACGCGGCGCCGGGTTCCACCCTCGGGACGAGGTGGACGGCATTCAACCCCCATCGAATCCAGCGTCGAATCCAGCCCGCCCCCGACAGCGGTCCGTGGCCCCACGACCTCGGAGATCTGCACGCTACGCCGCTCCCGCACGCCGGGTCAGCCGTTTCGTGGTTCTCCCGGCTTTTCCGCGGGCACGATGGAGGGCGTGGGTGCCGAGCTCGGGGCGCGCGACGTCGCGCGCCCTCCGACCGTCGAGATGCCGACACCCCGGCTCGATCTGGACCTGGCCATCGTGCGCAGTGCCTATCGCACGATGCGCGGCCTGCTGCCCGATGTGGAGCTCTGCTACGCGGTCAAGGCCAACCCGCAGTCCGAGGTCCTGACCCTGCTCGTCGCCGAGGGCGCGTCGTTCGACCTGGCGAGCGTCGGCGAGCTCGATCTCTGCCTGCTCGCCGGCGCCCGTCCCGGCGCGCTGTCCTGGGGCAACCCGGTGAAGAAGGTCACCGACGTCCGGGCCGCCCGCGCCGCCGGGGTCGCCCGCTTCACCACCGACGCCCCGGCCGACGTCGACCTGCTCGCCCGCGAGGCCCCGGGCGCGACCGTGGGCGTGCGGCTCGCGGTCGCCGACGACGGCGCGGCGACGCCCTTCGCGGGGAAGTTCGGCGCGGGCGAGGACGACGCCGTGGCGCTCCTGGGTCGCGCCCGGGTGGCGGGTCTCGACGCCGCCGGCATCGGCTTCCACGTCGGCAGCCAGCAGCGCGACCCCCTTGCCTGGGCGCGCGCGATCGACGTCGCCGCACGGGTCGCCGCACGCCTCGGCGAGGACGCTCCGAGGGAGCTGAACCTCGGCGGCGGCTTCCCCACCACGCACGCCGGCGGTCCGACACCCGACCTCGCCGCCTGCGCCGCCGCGATCCGCGAGGCCCTCGCCCGTCACGCCGGCCGGTGGCGTCCCCGTCTGGTGGCCGAGCCGGGCCGGGCCCTGGTGGCCGACGCCGGGACCCTGCGCGCCGAGGTGGTGCTCGTCGCCGAGCGTGCGGGGCGGCGGTGGGTCTACCTGGACGTCGGCCGCTACCAGGGGCTCGCCGAGACCGAGGGCGAGATGATCGTCTACCGGCTCCGGACGCCCGGACGCACCGGCGCGACCGGTCCCGTGGTGCTGGCCGGGCCCACCTGCGACGGCGACGACGTCCTCTATCGCCACGCCGACGTCCGCCTGCCCCTCGACCTCGCGCCCGGCGACGTCGTCGAGTTCCTCGGCGCGGGCGCCTACACGGCCAGCTACGCCTCGGTGGGCTTCAACGGCCTGCCGCCCCTGCCCACGTACGTGCACGAGACCCCGGAGGAAGGTGGGCGTTGACGACCACGACCCCGACCACACACCAGACGGACCCCGCGTCGTTCGCGGGCCGCCACGTGCTCGCCGAGCTGCGCGGTGTCGATCCCGCCGTGCTCGGCGACGAGCACGCCGTGGCGGACGCCCTGCGCCGCGCGCTCGACGAGGGCGGCGCGACGGTGCTCGACGTCATCACGCACCGGTTCGAGCCCCAGGGCACCACCGTCATGGCGTTGCTGGCCGAGTCGCACGCCTCGGTGCACGCGTACCCCGAGGCCTCCGCGGCGTTCGTGGACGTGTTCACCTGCGGCGTGCAGGCCGACCCCGAGCTCGTCGTCGACACCCTGGGGCGAGAGCTGGGGGCGACGGAGGTGCGCGCGCAGGTCGTCGCCCGGGGCGCCGGACTCGCGCCCGCGGGTGGCGGCCGGGAGGTCGACGAGCCCCTCGCGGCCGGGATGCGCCGGCGCTGGCGGCTCGACGAGGTGCTGTGGCGGGGTCGCACGGAGTGGCAGGACATGATGGTCGCGCGCACCGCGCAGGGCATCTCGCTGTTCTGCGACGGCGAGCGCCAGTCCACCGAGCAGAGCCAGCTCGTCTACCACGAGGCGCTCGCCGTCCCCCCGATGCTGCTGGCGGACGAGCTCCGCTCCGTGCTGGTCGTGGGGTCGTCGGAAGGCGTCGTCTCGCAGCTCGCGCTGGCCGCCGGCGCGACCCGCGTCGACCACGTCGACATCGACACCGAGTGCGTCCGCCGGTGCGCCGAGCTGCTCCCCTACGGCTACACGCCCGCCGAGCTGGCCGCCGCCGAGGCCGGCGACGGCCCGGTACGCATGCACGACGCCGACGGCTGGCAGTTCCTCGCCGACGCCGCCGCGCGCGGCGAGCGCTGGGACGTCGTGATCGTCGACCTGCCCGACGAGCCGGTCGAGGTGACCGACCCCGCCCAGCACGCCCGGCTCTACGGTGCGGAGTTCCTGCGCCGGTGCGCCGACGTCCTCACCCCCGGCGGGGTCGTGTGCTCGCAGGCGGGCTGCCCGACCCTGTGGCGCAACGACACGCTGCAGCGGATGACCGACCGCTTCGACGACGTGTTCGCGACGGTGCTGCCCTACTGCTCCGACGAGCACGAGTGGGCCTACCTCAGCGGCCGCGTCGACCCGGTGGACGACCCGGTCGCGCTCGCGATCTCACGCCTGGACCGCTTCCCGGAGCTGACCTCGATCGACGCCGACGCCCTGCGCCGCGGCGCGATCCTGCCGTTCGCGATCCGCGCCGGCCTGCCGGGCTCCTGACCCGGACGACCGCGCGCACGCCATGATCGGTGCGTGGGCGTCGCGCTGAGCGTGGTCTGGGCGATCGTCGGGCTGCTGTGGCTGGTCACGGCGCCGGGCGTCCTGGTCGCGTTCGCCGCCGTCGGGGACCCGCCGCCCGGGTTCCTGCCGGGGTGGGTGGTCGCGTTCCTGGGTTGGCTGTCGGTCCCCGTGACGGTGGTCCTGGCCCTCGTCGCGATCTCCGGCGACGGGGCGGTCGGCGTCCGGCCGTGGCTGCCGGTGGCATCGCTGCTCGTCGTCCCCGCCGGCTACCTGGTCGGGCTCGTGAGCGTCCGGGTGGTCGCCCGGTGGCGACGCGATCCGCCGACACCGCCGCCGACACCGCCCCCGCGACGCCTCCGTCCCGGGGATCTCGACGCCCTCGACGACGACGCCCTCGCCGCCCACCAGCTCGAGGTCGTCGGGGCGGCCGTCGCCCGGTGGTTCCCCGACGGCTACCCCGGCCTCGACCCCGCGTTCCCGCGCCTCGTGCTCGACAGCATCCGGCGCGGCGACGACGGCGAGGCCGTCCGGCGGGCTCTCGACGAGCACCGCGACCTCGAACGAGGCCGACGGACCCTCACCCCGCCCGCGCGCCAGCACGCCCTCTGGGCGCTGCTGATGCTCGCCCGCCTGCGCGGGGTCCGCGGACCCGACCGGCCCCCGCGGCGCGACGAGCCCCTGCACCGGGAGCTCCTCGACCACGCCCACGACGCCCTCGAGGACTACTGACCCAGCGCCGCCGCGAGCTCCTCGGGGATGCCGGGGGCCTTGCCCCAGTCGCCGGTCTCGGGGTCCTGCACCACGACGACGTAGACGTTGCGGCCGACCACGGCCACCTCGTCCGCCGAGCGGTACACCGTGAAGCCCAGCGTGAAGCTCGTCGTCCCCCGGCGCTCGCACGTGACCTCGACGCGGGCGTCGTCGCGCCAGCGCACGGAGCCGCCGTAGTCGAGCTCGGAGTGCACGACCATCACGTCGACCCCCGACGCGATCAGCTTCGGGTAGGGCAGGCCGACGTGGTCGAGGAAGCCGGTGAAGGCCTCGTCGAACCAGGTCAGGTAGTGGCCGTTGAACACCACGCCCTGCTGGTCGATCTCCGCGTAGCGCGGGACGACGGCGAACGAGTAGGTCACTGGCGCAGCTCGGGGAAGTCCTCGTCCCGGTACTCGCTGTCCGGGGCCGGCGCGTCGGGGCCGGGGCGCAGCTCGTCCTCCCGGCCGCGGAGCTCCACGCGACGGATCTTCCCGGAGATCGTCTTCGGGAGCTCGTAGAACTCCAGGCGGCGCACGCGCTTGTAGGCCGGCAGGTTCTCGCGGGCGTGGCGCAGGATCGCCAGCGCCGTCTCCCGCGAGGCCTCGTAGCGCGTCGAGAGCACGACGTAGGCCTTCGGCACGGCCAGGCGCAGCGGGTCGGGTGACGGGACGACGGCGGCCTCGGCGACCGCGTCGTGCTCGATGAGCACGCTCTCCAGCTCGAACGGGCTGATGCGGTAGTCCGACGCCTTGAACACGTCGTCGGAGCGCCCGACGTAGGTGATGTAGCCGTCCGCGTCGCGGGAGCCGACGTCGCCGGTGTGGTAGACGCCGTCGCGCATCACATCGTCGTTGCGCTCCGCGTCGTCCTTGTAGCCGACCATCAGCCCGAGCGGGCGGTTCGCGAGGTCGATGCAGATCTCGCCCTCGTCGCCGCGCTCGCCGGTGACCGGGTCGACCAGCACGATCGGGTAGCCCGGCAGCGGGCGGCCCATCGAGCCGTCCTTGACCGGCTGCCCGGGCGGGTTGCCGATCTGCAGCGTCGACTCGGTCTGGCCGAAGCCGTCGCGGATGGTCATGCCCCAGGCGTCGCGGACCTGCTCGATGACCTCGGGGTTGAGGGGCTCGCCCGCGCCCACGAGCTCGCGCACCGGCACCTGCACGCGCGTCAGGTCGGCCTGGATCAGCATCCGCCACACCGTCGGCGGCGCGCAGAACGTGCTGACGCCCTTCTCGACGATCACGTCGAGCAGCTTGTCGGCGTCGAACTTGGTGTAGTTGTAGATGAAGATCGTCGCCTCGGCGATCCACGGCGCGAAGACGTTCGACCACGCGTGCTTGGCCCAGCCCGGCGAGGCGACGTTGAGGTGCACGTCGCCCGGCTGCAGGCCGATCCAGTACATCGTCGACAGGTGGCCGACGGGGTAGCTCGTGTGCGTGTGCTCGACGAGCTTGGGCTTCGACGTCGTGCCCGAGGTGAAGTAGAGCAGCAGGGTGTCGCTGCCCTTGGTCGGTCCGTCGGGCGTGAACTCGGCCGGGGCGTCGTACGCGGCGGAGAAGTCGAGCCAGGGCTCGGTGATGCGGTCGCCGACGGCGATCTTGGTGTAGTCGCCGGGGACGTCGTCGAACTTGTCGACGTCGACATCGCGGACGACGACGTGCTTCGCGTTGCCGCGGTCGATGCGGTCGCGCAGGTCGGCGGCACCGAGCATCGGCGTCGACGGGATGAGGATCGCGCCGAGCTTCATCACCGCGAGGATGGTCTCCCACAGCTCGACCTGGTTGGCGAGCATGAGGATGACCCGGTCGCCGCGGCCCACGCCCTGCGCACGCAGCCAGTTGGCGACGCGGTTCGAGCGCTCGCTCATGTCGGCGAACGAGTACTTCGTCTCCCGCCCGTCCTCCTCGACGACCCACAGCGCCGGGCGTTGCGAGGTGCCGGGGTCGGAGCCGATGGCGTCGAAGTGCTCGAGGGCCCAGTTGAACTCGTCGAGCTGCGGCCACGCGAAGTCGCGCAGCGCGGCGTCGAGGTCCTCGCGCCGCTCCAGCAGGAGATCCCGCGCCCGGCGGAACTCCGTCGCGGCCTTGCTGAGCTCCGACACGATGGGCCCTTCCCTCGAGACGCCGATGGCCGAGGCGGTTCTACCACCTCGGCCATCGGACCCGGGAGACGCTGCGTCCCCCGCTACTTGAACAGCTTCCGCAGGATCACGAGCCCCACCAGTGCGCCGGCGGCGTAGACGGCGTACTTGATCCTCGGGTCGGCCCACTTCTGAGCGGCCATCTCCTTGCCCTGCTCCGAGAGGCGCTGGGGGCTGGCCTTCTCGGAGAGCTCGTCGAGGGCTCCGGCCAGCGCCTCGCGCGCTTGCTGGATCTCCTTCTCGATGGCGTCCGTGTCCCGTGCCACGACACCTCCCGTGTGGTCGTCGGTCGCGCTGACCGTCGCTCGTTCGCGACCGGCCGGTGGTCGGCGGCTATCCTGCCCGCCCGTGACCGCCGATACCCGCTTGGCCCCCGGTCAACCCGCGCCGGACTTCTCGCTGACCTCCGATCAGGGGTCGACGGTGTCGCTCGCCGACCACCGCGGGCACCGCGTCCTCGTCTACTTCTACCCGGCCGCCATGACCCCGGGGTGCACGAAGGAGGCCTGCGACTTCCGCGACAACCTGGCCTCGTTCAACGACGCCGACGTCGCCGTCCTCGGGATCTCGCCCGACAAGCCGGAGAAGCTCGCGAAGTTCCGCGACAAGGAGGGGCTGACCTTCCCGCTGCTCTCCGACCCGGACAAGTCGACCCTCGCGGCCTATGGCGCCTACGGCGAGAAGACGATGTACGGGAAGACGACGGTGGGCGTCATCCGCTCGACGTTCCTCATCGACGCGGAGGGGAACATCGAGGAGGCCCAGTACGGCGTCAAGGCCACCGGCCACGTGGGCCGGTTGCTGCGCGATCTGAAGCTCTGAAGGTGCCGGCGGAGGGATTCGAACCCCCACTGTCCGCGTCCTAGGCGCGGTGCCTCTGCCATTGGGCTACGCCGGCTCTGCCTGTTGGACTACGCCTTGCGTCGGGCTGCTCCGACGATACGACCCCTCCAGGCGCCTCGGTGCAGCGACTGGACGCCCTACAACAGCGCCCGCACCGCCGCCGCGACCTCGTTCGCCGCCTCCAACGGCACGAAGTGCCCCACGTCCTCGAGGTGGTGCACGCCGCGCAGGTCGGAGAACGCCTGCTCCAGCCCCTCGGCGAGCCGGGGCGGGAAGAGCGGGTCCTGGTCGCCCCAGAGCACCGTGGTCGGCACGGTGATCGGCGCCGGCGGCTCCTGCCCGCGCATCGCGAGCGCGGTGGCCAGGGTCGCCGACCCCGAGCGGTACCAGTTCAGCGACGTCGTGAAGGCGCCCGGACGCGCGTAGGCCTCGACCAGCTCGTCGGTCACCGACGCGATCGCCCGGTGCCCCCAGTGCGACCAGAAGTGCTCCAGGTAGGTCCGCACGGCAGGCCCGGACCCGTCCACCAGCCGCGACGCCAGCGCCAGCTGGTGGAAGTCCTGGTACCAGAACTCGGCGCGGTGGTCGTCGTCGAGCGAGGCCGCCGCCGAGCCGGGGTGGATCGCGTTGCCCAGCACCAGGGCCCGCACACGCTCGGGACGGGTCCGGGCGATGTGCGACGCCGTCGTCGACCCCACGTCGTAGCCGACCAGCACCGCGTCGTCGAAGCCCAGCTGGTCCATCAGCTCGATCACCGCGGCGGCCTGGGCGTCACGGCCGAAGTCCGTCGCCGGGCGGTCCACGTCGGACGGCGCGAAGGAGGCACCGAAACCGCGCAGCTCGGGCACGACCACCTGGGCGTCGCGCTCGAGCAGCGGCAGGAGCGCGCGGTAGTCGGACGCCGCCCCGGGCCAGCCGTGCAGGCAGACGACGGGGACGCCGTTGCCCTCGTGCGCGTAGGAGATCACGCGACTTCGAGTACCCGGAATCCCGCGTTCGACGACAGCCGGGTCGTCGGGTGGCCCTGCTCGGCGAGCCAGCGGGCGAGCGAGTCCGAGCCCAGGTTCTTGCTCACGACGAGGTACGACGGCCCGTCGACGCGCGGCAGCCAGCGCAGCAGCAGCTCGTGCAGCGCGGCCTTGCCCGAGCGGATCGGCGGGTTGGACCAGAGCTGGGCGAACCGCACGTCGTCGGGCACCTCGTCGGGGCGGCAGACGCGGACGTTGGACAGCCGCGCCGCCGCCGCATTGGCCCGCACGAGGTCCAGGGCGCGGTCGTTGACGTCCACCGCCCAGACCGTCGCGCCCGGCTGCTGCGCGGCGAGCCAGAGTGCGATGGGCCCGTAACCGCAGCCGAGGTCGAGCAGGTCACCCTCGGCGGGCTCGGGGGCGTGCGCGAGCAGCACCCGGGTGCCCTTGTCGAGCCGGCCGCGCGAGAACACCCCGGCGTCGGTGGTGAGGTCGAGCGCGACCCCGCCGACCTCGAGACGGAACGACACCGGGTCCGACGCCGACCCGGGCTGCTCCGAGAAGTACTGGTCGGTCACGTGCTAGCCCAGCTCCGACAGCCGGGGCAGCAGCGCCCGCAGGGCCTGCGAGCGGTGGGAGACCGCGTCCTTCTCCTCCGGCGCCATCTCCGCCGACGTGCGCGACTCGCCCTCGGGCACGAACGCCGGGTCGTAGCCGAAGCCGTTCGTACCCCGCGCCAGGCGGATCAGGGTGCCGGGCCAGCGTTCGACGACGACCACCTCGCGCCCGTCGGGGTGGGCGGCCGCGGCGGCGCAGACGAACGCGGCGCCGCGCCGGTCCTCGGGGACGTCGGCCATCTGGTCGAGGACGAGCGCCAGGTTCGCGGCGTCGCGTTCGGTACGCGAGCCCCTGCGCCCCGACCACCGCGCCGAGAGCACCCCGGGCATCCCGTTGAGCGCGTCCACGGCGAGCCCCGAGTCGTCGGCGACGGCCACGAGCCCCGTCGCCGCGGCGGCGTCACGGGCCTTGGCCAGCGCGTTCTCCTCGAACGTCGCGCCGGTCTCGGGGGCCTCGGGGAACTCGGGGACGTCGTCGAGCCCGACGACCTCGAAGCCCCGGCCGTCGACGAGCCGGCGCAGCTCCGCGAGCTTGGCGTCGTTGCGGGTGGCGAGCAGGATCCTCACGCCCGGAGACGAAGCGGAGCGGAGCTCGACCATCATCACAGCTCCCCCGGGTACGGCTCGGCGAGGGCGGCGACCTGGAGCTCGGTGAGGCGCGCGCAGCCGGCGAGCGCCGAGTCGAGCATCGCGTCGAGCGTGGCGCGGGTGTAGGTGGCGCCCTCGCCGGTGCCCTGGACCTCGACGAGCGTGCCGGTGTCGGTGGCGACGACGTTCATGTCGACCTCGGCCCGCGAGTCCTCCTCGTAGGGCAGGTCGAGGCGCACGCGGCCGTCGACCACACCCACGGACACCGCGGCGATCGAGCACGAGAGCGGCTGCGGGTCGGCGAGGCGCTTGTGGGCGCGCAGCCAGGTCACGGCGTCGGCGAGGGCGACGTAGGCGCCGGTGATCGCCGCGGTCCGGGTGCCGCCGTCGGCCTGCAGGACGTCGCAGTCGAGCTGGATGGTGTTCTCGCCGAGCGCCCGCAGGTCGATCGCCGCGCGCAGCGACCGGCCGACCAGGCGGCTGATCTCGTGCGTGCGCCCGCCGACGCGGCCCTTCACCGACTCCCGGTCGCTGCGGGTGTGCGTCGCCGACGGGAGCATCGCGTACTCGGCGGTGAGCCAGCCGAGGCCGCTGCCCTGGCGCCAGCGCGGGACGCCCTCGGTGACGCTGGCCGCGCACAGCACCGTCGTCTGCCCGAACGAGACGAGCACCGATCCCGCGGGGTGCTGCTGGAACCCGCGCCGGATGCTGATCTCGCGGAGCTCGTCGTCCGCCCTGCCATCGCTGCGTGCCACGAGCGACCACCCTAGGAGCCACCCGGCACGCGACGGTTCGTCGGGCTAACTTCGACGGTCGTGCGTACCGACGGCCGGACCGGGCTCGTGCTCCTCGCGAGCTGCCTCGCCCAGTTCATGGTCGTGCTCGACGTCTCGGTCGTGAACGTCGCGCTGCCGGCGATGCGCACCGCGCTCGGGTTCGACGCCGAGGGGCTCGCCTGGGTCGTCAACGCCTACACACTGGCGTTCGCGGGGTTCCTGCTGCTGGGCGGCCGGGCGGCGGACTACTTCGGGCGACGCCGCATGTTCCTCGTCGGGCTCGGGCTCTTCGGCTTCGCCAGCCTCGTCGGCGGGCTCGCGAACGACCCGGCCCTGCTGCTCGCGGCCCGCGCGGCCCAGGGCCTGGGCGGGGCGGTGCTCTCCCCCGCGTCGCTGGTCATCCTGCAGACGACGTACGCCGAGGGCGCGGCGCGCGCGAAGGCGTTCGGCTGGTGGTCGGCGATGGGCGGGGTCGGCGGCGCCGCGGGCGGACTGGCCGGCGGCGTGCTCGTGGGCCTGCTGAGCTGGCGCTGGATCTTCCTGGTCAACGTGCCCGTCGTCGCCCTGACCGTGCTGCTCACCCTCGCCGTGGTCCGGGAGACCCGCGCCGAGCAGCGTCCGGGGCTCGACGTCGCCGGCGCCGTGCTGGTCACCGGGGGCCTGGTCGCGCTGGTCTACGGGGTGGTGTCGCTGGAGTCCTCGCCGTGGACCTCGGCGCGCGTCCTGGGCAGCCTGGCGGGCGCGGTCGTGCTGCTCACGGCGTTCCTGGTGGTCCAGCGCCGCAGCCGCCACCCGCTGGTGCCGCTCTGGGTGTTCCGCATCCGTGCGGTGAGCACCGCCAACGTCGTCATCCTGCTCATCACGTCGGCGATGTTCTCGATGTGGTTCTTCGTCTCGCTGCACATGCAGGGCGTCCTGGGCTTCGACGCGCTGACCGCGGGGCTGGCGTTCCTGCCGCAGTCCGCGTCGGTGGTGGTCGGCTCGCAGATCTCCTCGCGGCTG
Source organism: Actinomycetospora sp. CA-053990 (assembly GCF_050948445.1). NCBI lineage: Bacteria > Bacillati > Actinomycetota > Actinomycetes > Pseudonocardiales > Pseudonocardiaceae > Actinomycetospora > Actinomycetospora sp. CA-053990. The sequence continues at coordinate 4,897,203 of NZ_CP192043.1, forward strand.
GTGTCCCGGCTCGGCGCCCGGGCGATGATCGTCGCGGGGGCGACGCTGACCGCCGCGGGCTTCGCCTGGTTCTCGCTGCTGACCCCGACCACGAGCTGGGCGGCCGGCATCCTCGGGCCCGGCATCGCGGTGTCGCTCGGCATGGGCATCGTCTTCCCCGCGGTGACGACGGCGGCGACGAGCGGGGTCGACGGCAGCCTCGCGGGCCTGGTCAGCGGGCTCGTCACCACCTCGCGCCAGATCGGCGGCGCGGTCGGCCTCTCGGTGCTCTCGACGCTGGCGGCCGCGCACACGGCCACCCTGACCGCCGAGGGCGCACCCGCACCCGTCGCCTCGACGTCGGGCACGACGGCCGCGTTCACCGTCGCGGCGGTCGTGGTGGCGATCGCGGCGCTGGTCGCGCTCCTCGTCCCGGCCCCGGAGCGGACGGGGACGCCGGAGCCGGCGCGGGTCTAGCCGGATCTCGTCCTAGATCTCGTAGCGCCCGTCGGGCACGACGAGCTCCACCGGGCCCGGGTACTCCTCCTTGGCCTCGGCGAGCAGGGCCTGCCCGTCGGCCCAGGACGGGACGTGGGTGAGCAGCAGGCGCTTGACGCCGGCCTGGCGCGCGGTGCGCCCGGCCTGCTTGCCCGACAGGTGCACCCCCCGCGGCCGCTCCGGCCCGTCGCTCCACGTCGACTCGCACAGCAGCACGTCCGCGTCGCGGGCGAGCTCGACGAGCTCGCGGCACGGCCCGGTGTCGCCGGAGTAGACGAGCGTCCGGCCCTGGTGCTCGAACCGGGTGCCGTAGGCCTCGCACGGGTGGTCGACGGGCGCGCTCGTCAGCGCGACGGGACCGATCGCGGCCGGCCCGAGCGCGAACGGCCGGTGCACGAAGACGTCGGTGAGGTCCGTGGCCACACGCTCGTCCGACGACGGCGCGTAGGCGACGGCCAGGCGCACCTCGGACTCCGTCGGGCCGTGCAGCGGGACGATCTCCCCGGGCCCGTCGGGGTGGTAGCGCCGGTGGACGATCAGCCCGGAGATGTCCGCGCAGTGGTCGGGGTGCAGGTGGGACAGGACCACCGCGTCGATGTCGAACGGGTCCATGTGCCGCTGGAGCACACCGAACGCACCGTTGCCGAGATCGAGGACGATGGACGTGTCGCCCGCGCGGACGAGGTAGCTCGAAGCCGCGGAGTGCGGGCCGGCGCCGCTGCCGGAGCACCCCAGGACGGTCAGTTCCACGACCGCACCCTACGGGCCTGACCTCTCCGAACGCACAGGCCCGCGAGCACCACCCGGGTCACGGAACGAACACGGACAGGCGAGCCTCACGACACCGCGGGCGTCGTGGTCGGCCCCGGCCGGCGACGGTCGGCCGCGACGGTGAACCGGGCCGCGATGATCCCGCCGATCGCCCCGCACAGGTGCGCCTGCCAGGAGATGCCGGGGTTGCTCGGCAGCACCCCGAACAGCAGCGATCCGTAGATGCCGAACAGGACCACGGCGAGCACGATCTGCCCCACCGACCGCGCGAAGAACCCGCGGACCAGCAGGAACGCGAACCAGCCGAAGATGATGCCCGAGGCGCCGATCGTCGAGCCCGGGCTGCCGATGAGCCAGGTGCCGACGCCGCTGACCACCCAGATCACCGCGGTGACTGCGAGGAACTGGCCGAGCCCACCGGCGAGGACGAGGAACCCGAACACCAGCAGCGGGACGGTGTTGCTCGCGAGGTGCTCGAAGCCGCCGTGCAGGAACGGCGCCCACAGGATGCCGCCGAGGCCCTCGAACGTGCGCGGGATGATGCCGTCGTCGTCGAGACCCTGCGGCGGGTCGATCGCGACGAACACCGTGCGGTCGAGGATCTCGAGCACCCACAGGAGCGCGACGATCGCGGTGATCGTCACCGCCGCGCGCAGCGGCTGCGCGGGCCAGATGCGGGGCGCGGGTCTCGCCGGGCTGGTCACGCGCACGACATTACGGGCGCACGTGACGGATCCGCGTGGGTTCCGACCCCGAGCTTCCTCAGGGGGTGACCCCTGGACGTCGCGCCGGCAGGCCGCACCTCGAGCGACGAAGGAGCTCGAGGTGCGGAACCGGCTTGCGACGAGGCTAGGCCCAGAGCTGACCTTCCAGGGCCTCGGCGGCCTCCTCGAGCGTGCCGGAGTAGGCGCCGGTGGACAGGTACTTCCACCCGCCGTCGCAGACCACCATGACGATGTCGGCGTCGTCGTCGCCCCCCGCGGCCTTCTCGGCCTGGGCAAGGGCGGCGTGGAGGATCCCGCCGGTCGAGATGCCCGCGAAGATGCCCTCCTGCTCGACGAGCTGGCGGGTGCGGCGCAGCGCGTCGAAGGCGCCGACCGAGTACCGCCCGGTGAGCACGTCGGGGTCGTAGAGCTCGGGCACGAACCCCTCGGCGATGTTGCGCAGCCCGTAGACCAGCTCGCCGTAGCGGGGCTCCGCCGCGATGATCTGGCAGTCCGGCTTGTGCTCGCGCAGGTACCGGCCCGTGCCGACGAGCGTGCCGGTGGTGCCGAGGCCCGCGACGAAGTGCGTGATCGTCGGCATGTCGCGCAGGACCTCGGGCCCGGTGCCCTCGTAGTGCGCGAGCGCGTTGGCCGGGTTGCCGTACTGGTAGAGCATCACCCAGTCCTCGTGCTGGGCGGCGATCTCCTTGGCCGTCGCCACGGCCTGGTTCGACCCGCCGGCCGCCGGCGAGAAGATGATCTTGGCGCCGTACATCTCGAGGAGCTGGCGACGCTCGGCCGAGGTGTTCTCCGGCATGACGCAGACCAGCTCGTACCCCTTGAGCTTGGCCGCCATCGCCAGCGAGATGCCGGTGTTGCCGGAGGTCGGCTCCAGGAGCGTGCACCCCGGGGTGAGCCGACCGTCCGCCTCGGCCTGCTCGATCATCCGCAGCGCCGGCCGGTCCTTGATCGAACCCGTCGGGTTGCGGTCCTCGAGCTTGGCCCAGAGCCGCACGTGCGGCGCCGGCGAGAAGGACGGCAACCCCACCAGGGGCGTCTCCCCCAGGGCGTGGATCAGGGACTCGTACCGGGCCATCGTCGTCTCCTCGAAAGCGCTCCTAGCGCGAGCCGCCCGCCACCGCGGGAAGGATCGTCACGGTGCCGCCGTCGGGCACCTGCGCGTCGAGGCCCCCGGTGAAACGGACGTCCTCGTCGTTGACGTAGACGTTGACGAACCGGTGCAGCGCGCCGTCGGTCACCAGCCGGTCCTTGATGCCGGGGTGGTTGGCCTCGAGGTCGGCGATGACCTCCTGGAGGGTCTTGCCCTCGGCCTTGACCTGCTTCTCGCCCCCGGTGTGGGTGCGCAGGATGGTCGGGATCGAGACGGTGGCGGACACGGGTTCCCTCCGGATCGGGGTGGACATCGGGATCGACATCAGCGTGGTGGGGACAGCGTCGCACGGCGTCGCGACATTCCGTGGCCCGATGGGTACCGGCGGATACCCGCCGAGGACCTGCGGCAACGCCTGCGGCGACGTCAGGGGCGCGCGGGGTCCGGGACGTCGTCGGTGCCGGTGTGGCTGAACATGTAGTTCTCCACCACCTGCACCTCCTCCTCGGTGACCTCGCCGTCGACGATCCGGTACGAGCGCAGCTCGTGCTCCTCGGGATCGCGGGTGCCGACGAGCACGTAGTGCGCGAACGGCTCCTGCGCGAGCGAGATGTCGGTGCGCGACGGGTACGGCTCGGTGGCGGTGTGCGAGTGGTAGACGACGACGGGGATCTCGTCGTTCGCGTCCATCGCCTTGTAGACCTTCAGCTGCTCCATCGAGTCGAAGCGGTAGAAGGTCGGCGACCGCTCGGCGTTCTCCATCGGCACGAAGCGCTCGGGCCGGTCGGAGCCGTCGTCGGGGCCCGCGAGGATGCCGCAGGCCTCGTCCGGGTGGTCCCGGCGGGCGTGCGCGACCATCTGCTCGACGAGGTCGGCCCGGATCACCAGCACGCCGCCAGTCTACGGAAGACCACCGGCCCGCGTCGGACCTCAGCCCGTCAGCGTCATCACCAACGAGTCCTGCAACCAGGTCAGCCAGTGGTACACGGGCAGGTGGTCGGCGCGGGGATCGTCGGCGGGCAGCTGCTCGGGCATGTCCTCGGTCACCTCGAGGGCGACGCCCAGGGCGAGGCGCACGTCGTTGATCGCCGCCAGCCACTCCTCGGCCTGCGACGGCGCCAGCTCCACCCGCCCGCCGCCGGCCGGGCAGGTGGCGAGCACGGTGGCGATGGCCGCGCGCTTGGCCTCGATCAGCTCGGGCTCGCGCATCGAGCGCAGTGCCGACGAGAGGTCGTCGGCGTCCTTCTCGTCCGAGGAGGCGAAGTCGGGCAGCAGGCGCGCGAGCACCGGGTCGTCGGGCGGGGTGGACGGGCCCGTGCGGATGCCGGTGAGGGCGGCGAGCTCGTCGTCGGGCGCCTCGGCCCCGCGGCCGGTGAGCATCTGCTCGATCTGGCCCATGAGGCCCCGCAGCACCGACGCCTCGGGCCGCTCGAGCACCGCGACGTAGCGCACGCGGTCACCACGGCCCTGCCGTCTCCAGGCCTTCACCCGCGCTAGCTCGCCCGCTGCATGGTCGCCCAGAGACCCGCCGCGTGGAGGCGGGACACGTCGCCCTCGACCTTCTCGCGGCTGCCCGACGACACCGTGGCGCGGCCCTTGTGGTGCACGTCGAGCATCAGGGCGGTGGCCTTGGCCTTGTCGTAGCCGAAGAGCTTCTGGAGCACGTAGGTGACGTACGACATGAGGTTGACGGGGTCGTTCCAGACGATGGTCTGCCAGGGGGTGTCGGCGAGGGTGGCCTCGTCGACGGCCTCCTCGGTCCGCTCGTCGACCTCCGGCTCGGCCGGGGCGGACAGACGCACGTCGGGCGGCACGACGCGCGGCGGAGCTGCCGCGCAGGGGGCCGGAGACATGTCTCCATCGTGACACCCCGGACGCCCGGGCCGCACGGGGACCGGCCGCTCCCGCCTACCCTGGCCCCGTGACGTTCCCGGGGCCGAGCACCGCGCTCCTCACCGACCAGTACGAGCTCACGATGCTCGACGCCGCCCTCGCCGACGGCACCGCCGAGCGGCGGTGCACGTTCGAGGTGTTCGCGCGGAGCCTGCCCCACGGGCGCCGCTACGGCGTCGTGGCCGGCGTCCCGCGTCTGCTGGACATGCTGCCGCGGTTCACCTTCGACGACGCCGAGCTCGCGGTGCTGCGCAGCGCCGGCGCGGTCACCGACCGGACCGCGGAGTACCTCTCCGGGCACCGCTTCCACGGTGACGTCGTCGGCTACCCGGAGGGCGAGCTCTACTTCCCGGGCTCGCCGGTGCTGTCGGTGACCGGGACCTTCGCCGAGTGCGTGCTGCTCGAGACCCTCGTGCTCTCGGTGCTCAACCACGACTGCGCCGTGGCCTCGGCCGCCGCGCGGATGACGACGGCGGCCAACAACCGTCCGCTGATCGAGATGGGGTCGCGCCGCACCCACGAGGAGGCGGCGGTCGCGTCGGCGCGGGCGGCCTACCTCGCCGGCTTCGCCGCCACCTCGAACCTCGAGGCCCACCGCCGCTGGGGCGTGCCGACGACGGGCACGAGCGCGCACGCCTTCACGCTGCTGCACGACACGGAGGCCGACGCGTTCCGCGCGCAGGTCGACGCGCTCGGCGTCGGCACCACGCTGCTCGTCGACACCTACGACATCACCGAGGGCATCGCGACCGCCGTCGAGGTCGCGGGCACCGAGCTCGGTGCGGTGCGCATCGACTCCGGCGACCTCGGCGTCCTGGCCCAGCGCGCCCGCGCCCAGCTCGACGACCTCGGGGCGACCCGCACCCGCGTCGTCATCTCCGGCGACCTCGACGAGCACTCGATCGCCGCCCTGCGCGCCGAGCCCGTCGACGCCTACGGGGTGGGCACCTCGGTGGTCACCGGCTCCGGGGCGCCCGCCGCCGGCATGGTCTACAAGCTCGTCGAGGTCGAGGGCCGGCCCGTCGCCAAGCGCAGCTCGTCGAAGGAGTCGCGCGGCGGGGCGAAGTCGGCGCTGCGCCGCCACAAGCCGACCGGCACGGCCGTCGAGGAGGTCGTGCACCGCCTCGACGCCGACCCCGAGCGCGGCGAGCACGACCGCGTCGTCCCCGTCCCGCTGCTGGTCAAGGGCGAGCCGACCGCCGACCAGCCGACCCTCGACGAATCCCGCGAGCACCTGCGCCGCGGCCTGGTCGCCGTCCCGTGGGAGGGGCTCAAGCTCTCCCGCGGCGAGCCGGCGATCCCGACGACGTTCATCCCCTGAGTGCAAGCCCTGCGTCCACGCTTGCACTCGACGCCAGGAAATCCGCTTCGATCATGAGCGCGAGCGCTCAGGACGCCGGGAACAGCGGCGTCTCCGGCTCCGCGACCGGGGTCGCCTCCGGGGAGGGCGGGGTCGTCGACGTCACGGACGGCGTGGGCGCGCTGGGCGTGGTGGTCGGTGGCGCCGTCGTCCCCACGGGCGGGGGCATGGGTGTCGTCGCCGGGCGCGGCGTCGTCACCGGCGGGACCGGGTGCGTGGGTCGCGGGACGGCCGCCAGCTCGGGCGCGACGGCGGGGACGGCCGGGGCCACGTCGAGGGGCACGGTGGGGGCCACGTCGAGGGGTCGGTCCGGCGGCACGTCGACCGGTACCGACGGCAGCGTGACCGGCGCGGAGGTGCCGGCGGCGTAGGCGACCTCGAGGGCGAGGACCTGCGCGACGTAGGCGTCCGAGTGGTTGTAGCCGAAGACGGCGGCAGCGCGCTGCGCGGGATCGGCGAGATCGACCCCGCCCGCGCAGAGGTGCCGCCCGCTCGCGACGGCCGCGTCGTCGACGTCGTCGGCGTCCCCCGCGCCGTAGGTCGCCCAGCTGGACGGCAGGAACTGCATCGGCCCGACGGCGAGATCCACGCCGGGGTCGCCGTCGAGGCTCCCGGCGTCGGTGTCGGGGAAGAACGGGTGGCCGGCGGTGCCGTCGAGGCGCGGCCCGCGGATCGGGCTCAGCGTGCGGCCCTCGACGGTGACGACCCCGCCGCCCGCGTGGTCGGACTCGACGCGCCCGATCGCGGCCACCAGCGACCACGGCAGGTGGCAGCCCGGCGCCGGCTCGCCCAGCACGCGCTCGGCGACCCGGTAGGCCTCGAGGACGCGGCCCGGGATGCCGGTGGCGTCGACGGGCCCGACGCCCACCAGGAGCGGCGGGGTGGGAGGGACAGGCGCACCGGGCGCGCTGGTCACCACCGGCGCGGGGGCCGCCACCGCGGAGGGCCGGGGCACCGGCTTAGGGTCCGGCGCGGTGACGAGCACGGCGAGGAGCGCCAGCACCGGCACCGCCAGCACGCTGGACACGAGCACCGCCGCGCGGCGGCGCTCGCCGACCGGCGGGTCGGTGAGGTCGAGATCCTCCGGCGGGCGGTCGAGGTCGCCCGGCAGGGGCCGCCAGCCGGTCGAGGTCGTCACGGCGGGGCCTCAGCCGGCGACGACGTCGCCGGGCGGGGTCCCGAACGTCGCGTCCACCGGCCCACCCCCGTCGCCACCCGACCCGCGTCACGTCGAGCGTGACGATCAGTAGCCGGATGTGACGGTAGGGAGCCCCGTGGGTGAGGACCACCGGCGTCACCGGTCCGGGCGCGGACCTCCACCCGACCGTGCACGCCCTGCGTCCACGCCGGCGTCCCACGCCAGGAAAGCCGCGTCGATCACCGAGGACGCGCGCCTAGGCTCGGGAGCATGACGACCGCGCTGATCGTGGTGGACGTGCAGCTGGACTTCTGCGAGGGCGGCTCGATGGGTGTCGACGGCGGGGCCGCGACCGCCGCCGCGATCAGCCGGTTCCTCGCGACCGAGGGCCGCGGGTTCGCACACGTCGTCGCCAGCCGCGATTACCACGAGGATCCGGGCGACCACTTCTCGTCGACGCCCGACTTCGTCGACACCTGGCCGCCGCACTGCCGCGTCGGGCACGCGGGCGCGGCGTTCCACCCCGACCTCGACGTCCATCGCCTCGAGGAGGTCTTCTCGAAGGGCCAGTTCGTGGCGGCCTACTCGGCGTTCGAGGGCCACGCCACGGACGGGCAGCCGCTGGCGCCGTGGCTGCGCGCGCGGGGCGTCGACGCCGTCGAGGTCGTCGGGATCGCCACCGACCACTGCGTGCGGGCGACGGCGCTCGACGCGGTGCGCGCGGGCTTCACGACCACCGTGCGCCTCGACCTCACCGCCGGCGTCCTGCCACGCACCACCGCCCGTGCGCAGGAGGAGATGGCCGGCGCCGGGGTCGCGCTCACCGGGACGCCGCGCTGACCGGCTGGACGCCGCGGCCCGCGACGCCGCCGGCCGACGTCCCCGTCCCGCCGGCGGTGACGCGGGTGGCGGGCGACGACCCGACCCGGCCGGTGTGGCGCAACGACCTCGGCGGCCTGACCTTCGCGCTGGGCACGCACCGGTACGCCAAGTGGTCACCGCCGGGAGGCGACGACCTCACCGGCGAGGCCGCGCGCCTGCGCTGGGCGGGTGCCCACGGCGCGGTCCCGGCCGTGCTCGAGGGCCGCGCCGACCTGCTCGTCACCGCCGCCCTGCCGGGACGCAGCGCCGTCGACCCGCAGTGGCTCGCCTCCCCGAGGTCGCCGTCGCCGGGCTCGGCCGGGGCCTGCGCGCGCTGCACGACGCCCTGCCCGTCGCGGGGTGCCCGTTCACGTGGTCGGCGGACGAGCGCGTCGCGGACGCCCGCCGGCGTGCCCACGAGCTCGACCCCAGCGCCTGGCACCCCGACCACCGCCACCTCACGGTCCCCGACGCGCTCGCCGCCGTCGCCGATCCCCCGCCGGTCGATCGGCTCGTCGTCTGCCAGGGCGACGCCTGCGCGCCGAACACCGTGCTCGCCGACGACGGCACGCCCGTCGGGCACGTCGACCTCGGCGCGCTCGGGGTCGCCGACCGGTGGGCCGACCTCGCCGTCGCCAGCTGGAGCACGGTGTGGAACTACGGCGCCGGCCACGAGGACGCCCTGCTCGCCGCGTACGGCGTGGCGCCGGACCCGGCGCGGACCACCTACTACCGGCTGCTCTGGGAGCTGGGTCCGTGAATCCGGTGCGTCCCGAGGGAACCGATCGGCCCGGCTCGTAGTCTGAACCGTCGTGGGGCAGACGAGCACGGCGACGGGCCCGCCCCCGGTGGCCGAGCTGCTCGCCGCAGCGGTGTCGGCCCTGGGCGGCAGCGAGCGCGAGGGCCAGCAGCAGATGGCGGGCGCGGTGGAACGGTCACTGCGCACGGGCGAGCACCTGGCGGTGCAGGCCGGGACGGGCACGGGGAAGTCCCTGGCCTACCTCGTGCCGGCGATCCGGCACGCGCTCGAGTCCGAGCAGGCCGTCGTCGTGTCGACGGCGACGATCGCCCTGCAGACCCAGCTCGTCGACCGGGACCTCCCCCGCCTGACCAAGGCCCTCCAGCCGGTGCTCGGGCGCGAGCCGACGTTCGCGATCCTCAAGGGCCGGGCCAACTACCTCTGCAAGCACAAGGTCGAGAGCGGGGCCCAGGCGGCCGCGGACGATCCCGGCGACGAGCAGCTGTTCGACCCGTTCCAGGTCTCCGCACTCGGCCGCCAGGTCACGCGGCTGCACGAGTGGGCCGAGCAGACGACCACCGGCGACCGCGACGAGCTGGTCCCCGGCGTCACCGACCGCGCGTGGCGCCAGGTGTCGGTGTCGGCCCGGGAGTGCCTCGGCGCCTCGCGCTGCCCCGTCGCCGAGGACTGCTTCTCCGAGCACGCGCGCCGCGCCGCCGGCAGCGCCGACGTCGTCGTCACCAACCACGCGATGCTCGCGATCGACGCCATCGAGGGGCGCGCGGTGCTCCCCGACCACGACGTAGTCGTCGTCGACGAGGCGCACAACCTCGTCGACCGCGTGACCTCCGTGGCCACCGGCGAGCTCACCGCGGCCGCCGTGAGCGCCGCCGCCCGCCGTTGCGGGAAGCTCGTCGACCAGGCGCTCTCCGACGCGCTGCTCGACGCGGGCGAGGGTCTCGACACCGTGCTCGCCGAGGTCGTCCCGGGACGGTGGGAGCGGCTGCCCGAGGGCGTCGGGCGGATGCTGACGGGGATCCGGGACGCGTCCTGGTCGTGCCGGCAGGCGCTCGGCCCCGACCGGGAGAAGGGCGGCCGCGACGACGACGCCACCGCACGAAAGTTCGCGCTGGCGCTGGTCGAGGAGGTGCACGACGTCGCCGGGCGCCTGCTCACGGCGTTCGACCGCGAGGACCCCGCGACCCGCCCCGACGTCGTGTGGTGCTCCGAGACCGAGCGCAACTCCACGCGGACGCGCGCGCTGCACGTCGCGCCGCTCTCGGTGGCGGGGCTGCTCGCGAGCCGGCTGTTCGGGCGCTCGACGGTGGTGCTGACGTCCGCGACGCTCGCGCTCGGGGGCTCGTTCGACGCCCTGGCGCGGCAGTGGGGTCTGCCGGCCGGGGGGCCGGCGAAGATCCAGGAACCGATCCCCGACGACGGGTCGGGCCACGATCCAACCCAGCACGCCGATAGGGACCCCGCGACCAACCTCGTCTGGCACGGCCTCGACGTCGGCTCGCCGTTCGCGCACGGCAAGGCCGGCATCCTCTACGTGGCGCGGCACCTGCCGCCGCCGGGTCGCGACGGGCTGTCGCCGGCGTGCCTCGACGAGATCGAGGCGCTCGTGCGCGCCGCGGGCGGCCGGGCGCTGGGGCTGTTCTCGTCGATGCGCGCCGCGAAGCAGGCCGCCGAGGACCTGCGCACCCGCTGGGACGGCACCGTGCTCTGCCAGGGCGACGACGCGACGGGCACGCTCGTGACGAAGTTCGCCGCCGATGTGGAGAGTGTGCTGTTCGGGACGCTGTCGCTGTGGCAGGGCGTCGACGTGCCCGGCGAGTCGCTGCAGCTCGTCATGATCGACCGCATCCCGTTCCCGCGCCCCGACGACCCGCTGGTCTCCGCGCGTCAGCGAGCGGTGGACGCGCGGGGAGGCAACGGCTTCCTCACCGTCTCGGCCACCCACGCCGCGCTGCTGCTCGCCCAGGGCGCGGGGCGCCTGCTGCGCGGGACCGGAGACCGGGGCGTGGTCGCGCTGCTCGACTCGCGCGTGGCGACGAAGCAGTACGGGGGCTTCCTGCGCGGCTCGCTGCCGCCGTTCTGGAGCACGCAGGACCCGGCAGTGGTCCGCGGGGCGCTGGAGCGGCTACGCGGGGCCTGAGGCCGGCGAGTGATCGAAGCGGCTTTCCTGGCGTTGAGTGCCAGCGTGGACGCAGGGCTTGCACTCAGAGGGCGGCGAGGAGGGCGTCGGCCAGGCGGTCGGGGGCGCCCGGGGCGCGGCGGAGGAACAGCTCGGGCTCGATGAGCTCGAGCTCCATCACCACCGGCTCGCCGTCGAGGCGCACGAGGTCCACGCGGGCGGCGACGAGGGCGTCCCGGGACACCGGCGCGCACGCCAGGGCCGCCTCGGCGACCTCGACCTCGCGGCTCGTCGGGGTGTGGTCCTCGAGCACCCCTCCGTGCTTCTCGTGGACGAGGAAGCCGCCGGCGGCCGGGAGCTTGCGCACCGCGTGCGACCACGACACCCCGATCCGGATCAGCGACACCTCGCCGTCGCGCCCGATGCTCTCGACGGCGGGCTGGACGAGCACGTCGCCGTCCGCGAGCAGCTCGGCGACGGTGTCGTGCAGGTCCTGCGCGCTGCCCAGGTGCGTGCCGCGACCGCCCGCGGAGACGGCGGGCTTGACGACGAGGGCGCCGGCCCCGAGGTCGTCGGGCACCGCCGAGCCGGCGTCGAGCAGGGTCGTCGGCACCACCGGCACCCCGGCGCCGGCGAGCTCGGTGAGGTAGCGCTTGTGGCTGTTCCACGTCAGCACGGCGAGCGGGTTGACCAGCGTCGTCGTGGCCTCGACGCCACCCGCCCAGGCCAGGAAGTCGTCGCGGCGCTCGGTGTAGTCCCAGGTGGTGCGCACGGCGACGAGGTCGGCGCCCGCCCAGTCGACGGCGTCGTCGTCCCACGGGGCGTCGGTGGCGTCGACACCCCGGGCGGCGAGCGCGTCGACCAGCGGGCGGGTCTCGATCTCGGAGCGCTCGCTGCGCACCCGGGAGCCGGCGACGACGACGCGGGTCACCGGGCCGCCACGCACGTCACCGTGCCCGGCGCGACCTCGGTGAACCCCGCGTCGCGCACCGGGGCGATCCCGTGCTCCTCCCACGCCGTGCGGCCGTCGGCGTCGGCGGCGAGCGCCTCGGTCCAGCGCGCCCAGTCCTCCCGCGAGGCCGGGCGCACCGCGGCGTCCAGCGCCCGGGCGGGGTCGGAGCCCTCGGCCGCGAGCACCGTCGCGAGGATCATGCTCGCGTGCCCGACCTGGGCGGCGGCCTTGCCGACGGTCTGCTCGACCTCGGGGCTCAGCCAGATCACGGGCCCGGCAGAAGGGGAGCACGCCGATAGGGGGCCGGGCTCGTCGGGCGGGAGGTCGGTGCCACCGATCTGGAGCCGGCGGACCTCGTGGGGCACGTCGTCGACCGGCCCGGGGACCAGCGCGCGCACCAGCTCGCCCACCGTCACGCCGTCGATCTCCTGGACCGCCCGCCAGTGCGCCGTGCGGGCGCGCCGGGAGAGCTTGCGGATGCGCCCGGCCCCGGCCCACTCCGTGACGGCGTCGAACCACGGCCCGTCGGGCCCGGCGCGCTCGTCGAGGCAGAGCGCGAGCGCGGCGGCGGCCGCCGACTCGAGCACCGCCGTCCGCGTCGGTGCGTCGCGCTCGAGGCGCAGGATCAGCGTCATCGCGCGGACGACACCGTCCTCGGGCTCGTCCTGGTCGGGAGCGACGGTGTCGACGAGCCAGGGGCACACCCGCGCCGCCAGCGGGGCGAGCGCCGGGGTCAGCGCCACCGACGTCACAGAGGCACCCGCCGCAGCAGCCCCTCGGCGGCGTCGGCGAACTCGATCTCGTCGCGGGTGACGCCCAGGATGAACAGGACGGCGTCGAGGTACGGGTAGGACAGCGCGGTGTCGGCGGCCGCGGCCACCACCGGCTTGGCGTTGAACGCCACACCGAGGCCGGCGGCCGCCAGCATGTCGAGGTCGTTGGCGCCGTCGCCGACCGCCACGGTCTGCTCGATCGGCACGCCGGCCTCCCGCGCGAAGCGCTCGAGCGCCGTCGCCTTGCCCGCGCGGTCGATGACCTCGCCGATCACCCGGCCGGTGATGCGCCCGTCGACCACCTCGAGCTCGTTCGCCGCGGCGAAGTCGAGCCCGAGGTCCTCGACGAGCCGGTCGATGATCGCGGTGAAGCCGCCGGAGACGACGCCGCAGCGGTACCCGAGGCGCTTGAGGGTGCGCACCGTCGTCCGCGCGCCCGGCGTGAGCTCCAGCTCGGCGGCGACGTCGTCGAGCGCGGTCGCCGGTAGGCCTGCGAGCGTCTGGACGCGCTTGTGCAGGGACTCCGCGAACTCGATCTCACCGCGCATCGCCGCCTCGGTGATCGCGCGGACCTCGTCCTCGCACCCGGCCCGGGCGGCGAGCATCTCGATGACCTCGCCCTGGATGAGGGTCGAGTCGACGTCGAACACGATGAGGCGCTTCGCCCGCTGGGCGAGCCCGACCCGCTGCACCGCGACGTCACAGTGGGCGCGGCGGGCCGCCGCGGCGAGGGCCTGGCGCAGCGCCGTGTCGCTGGGTGGGCCGTCGGCGGGCATCGACACCCGCAGCTCGAGCCCGGTGACCGGGTAGTCGGCGATGCGCCGCACGCGGTCGATGTTCACGCGCAGCGCCGCGAGGCCGCGGGCGACCTCCGCGAAGTTCGCCGCGGTGATCGGGCGCCCGAGCACCAGCACGACGTGGGACGAGAACGGGTGCACCGCCGACGCGTCGCCGCCGATCTCGACCGTCACCGCGAGCCCCAGCGACGGCATCGTCAGATCGAGCGCCGCCTGCAGGCGGGCCGGATCCCCGGGCAGCGTGACCAGCGCGCTCAGCGTGATCCGCCGGTGGATGGTCGCCTGCTGGACGTCGAGCATGGCGGCCTCGTACTCGGCCAGCACCGCGAACAGGGCGGCGTTGACCCCGGGGAAGTCCGGCCCGGTGACGGTCACGAGGACCGGCACCGGATCGGGCCCGCCCTCGCCCTGCGGTGAGAGCACGACCGGGGACTCCGGGAAGTCGTCGCCGGACTGGTCGTCGGGGAGCGCCCGGGTCACTTGTTCCGGGGGTCGCTGCCGGGGATGTGCTCCTGGCCGGTCTGCCCGGCCGCCGCCTCGCCGATGCTCTCGCGACCACCGACGTGCGCCTCGAGCCGGATGCGTTCGGTGAGGTGCGGGTAGTGCAGCTCGAACGCGGGCCGCTCGGAGCGGATGCGGGGGAGCTCGGTGAAGTTGTGCCGCGGCGGCGGGCACGACGTCGCCCACTCCAGCGAGTTGCCGTGGCCCCAGGGGTCGTCGACCTCCACCGGACGCCCGTAGCGGTAGCTGTGGAACGCGTTCCACAGGAACGGCAGCGTCGAGGCCCCGAGGATGAACGCCCCGATCGTGGAGATCGTGTTGAGCGTCGTGAACCCGTCGGTGGCCGCGTAGTCGGCGTAGCGGCGCGGCATGCCCTCGTTGCCCAGCCAGTGCTGCACCAGGAACGTCATGTGGAACCCGATGAACGTCAGCCAGAAGTGCACCTTGCCGATGCGCTCGTCCATCATCCGGCCGGTCATCTTCGGGAACCAGAAGTAGATGCCGGCGTAGGTGGCGAACACGATCGTGCCGAAGAGCACGTAGTGGAAGTGCGCCACGACGAAGTACGAGTCGGAGACGTGGAAGTCCAGCGGCGGGCTGGCCAGCAGGACGCCGGTGAGGCCGCCGAAGAGGAACGTCACGAGGAAGCCGACCGAGAACAGCATCGGCGTCTCGAAGGTCAGCTGCCCCTTCCACATCGTGCCGATCCAGTTGAAGAACTTGATGCCGGTGGGCACGGCGATGAGGAACGTCGTGAACGAGAAGAACGGCAGCAGCACGGCGCCGGTGGCGTACATGTGGTGGGCCCAGACGGCGACCGACAGGGCGCCGATCGACAGCGTGGCGTAGATCAGCGTCTTGTAGCCGAAGATCGGCTTGCGGCTGAACACCGGGAAGATCTCGGTGACGATGCCGAAGAAGGGCAGCGCCACGATGTAGACCTCGGGATGCCCGAAGAACCAGAACAGGTGCTGCCAGAGGATCACACCGCCGGACTCGGGTGCGAAGAGCTGCGCGCCGAGGTGGCGGTCGGCCGCCAGGCCGAGCAGCGCCGCGGTGAGGATCGGGAACGCCAGCAGCACGAGGATGACCGTCACCAGGATGTTCCAGGTGAAGATCGGCATCCGGAACATGGTCATGCCCGGGGCGCGCATGCAGACGATCGTCGTCACGAAGTTGACGCCACCGAGGATGGTGCCGAGACCGGCGACGACCAGGCCGAGGATCCAGACGTCGGCGCCGAGACCCGGCGAGTGCACGACGTCAGAGAGCGGGGTGTAGGCGAACCAGCCGAACGCGGCGGCGCCGTCCGGGGTGAAGAACCCGGACACGACGATGATCCCGCCGAAGAGGAACAGCCAGTACGAGAAGGCGTTGAGCCGCGGGAACGCGACGTCCGGGGCACCGATCTGCAGCGGGACGATGTAGTTGGCGAAGCCGAAGAGGATCGGCGTCGCGTACAGCAGCAGCATGATCGTGCCGTGCATGGTGAACAGCTGGTTGTACTGGTCCACCGAGAGGAACTGCAGGCCCGGCTGGGCCAGCTCGGCGCGCATCAGCAGCGCCATGAGCCCGCCGACCAGGAAGAACCCGAACGACGTGACCAGGTACAGGATCGCGATGTCCTTGGGGTCCGTCGTCTTGAGCATCCGCCCGACGAACGACCCGCGCTTCGTCTCCCGCGCCGGGTACGGCGTGGTCGCGATCGGCTTGGGTGCGACGGCGGTCACGAGGGCCTCCTGCTCACGATGGGTCTCCTCCACCCCGGCGGCCGTGACGGCCGCACGTGCGGACGAGGGGAATCGTAACCGCCGTGCGGCCCTGTGGCTCGCCGGGTGAGCGCTTCAACGACGATCGGTCGTAGGCGGCGGCGTGACCTGGTGGAACCACGAAAAAGGACCGTCGCCCGCAGGCGACGGTCCTCTCGTGGATGGGTGGAGCTGAGGGGACTCGAACCCCTGACCCTCACACTGCCAGTGTGATGCGCTACCAGCTGCGCCACAGCCCCATCGCCGGGAAACGGTACACGCCGGTGGACACCGCCGGACGCCGGGGGTCCCGACGTCAGAAGTCCTGGCGGCCCTGCTCCTGCTCCAGGACCGCGTCGAGGTCCTTGAGCCGGTCCATGGTGGCGACGGCCCGCGCGGTGCGCTGGTTCGCACGCAGCAGGTCCTGGTGGCGGTGCACGAACTGCCAGTAGCCGGCGGTGAACGGGCAGGCCTTCTCCCCCACCCGCACCTTGGGGTCGAAGACGCAGTCGCCGCAGTGGTCGCTCATCTTGTTGATGTAGGCGCCCCCCGAGGAGTACGGCTTCGTGGCGAGCTTCCCGCCGTCGGCGTGCTGGCTCATCCCGACCACGTTGGGCGGCATCACCCACGCGAAGCCGTCGACGAACGACGTCGTGAACCACTCGGACAGGGCACCCGGCAGGTACTCGCGCTGGAGGGCGTGGTTGCCCAGCACCATGAGCCGCGGGATGTGGTGCACCCAGCCGCGGTCGCGCACGCCCTTGAGGGTCTCCGAGAGGCACGCCGCGCTGATGGCGTCTCCGTCGAGCTCGGTCCACCACGTCGGCAGCGGCGTCCGGTGGTCCATCTCGTTGCGCGTCGAGTAGCCCTTGCCGAAGTGCCAGTACAGGTGCCAGATGTACTCGCGCCACCCGAGGATCTGGCGCACGAAGCCCTCGACGGAGTTCAGGCGCGCCTCGCCGTCGCGGTACGCCTGCTCGGCGGCGTGCACGGCCTCGAGCGGGTGCAGCACGCCGAGGTTCTGGGGCACCGAGAGCAGCGAGTGCGCCATCCACGGGTCGCCGGAGAGGATCGCGTCCTCGTAGGGCCCGAACGCGTCGAGCCGGTGCTCGATGAAGTGGCGCAGCGCCGTGCGGGCCTCGTCGGGCGTCACCGCGAACAACCGCGGACCGTCGGCCCCGACGGTCGGCAGGTCCATCCCGTCGAGGTCGTCACGGACCTGCGCGTCGATCTCGTCCTCGGTGGGCCACCAGGGGTCGGTCACGCCGAGGGTCGCCCGGTCACCCTTCTTCTCGGCTTTCGGCGGCGCCTCCCGGTTGTCGTGGTCGAGGTTCCACTTCCCCCCGACCGGCGACTCGCCCTCCATCAGCACGTCGAAGCGCCGGCGCTGGTTGCGGTAGAAGTTCTCCATCGTGAACGACGAGTCGTCACCGGCCCACGACTCGAACTCCGCGCGGGGCCGCGCGAAGGTCGTCGACGGGAGCACCGCCTCGACGAGCCCCTCCGCGCGCAGGCCCTCGACGAACTCGACGGCGGTGTGCGACGTCGGCTGGTGGACGACCACCGGGCGGCTGACCTTCTCCAGCGCCTCGCGGTAGGTCGTGGTGCGGTGGTACGTGGACCGGTCGCCGAGGTCGTCGTCGAGGTGGCGCATCCCCGAGAGCAGCAGGTGCAGCTTCTGGCGGTGGTAGCGACGTCGGCGCAGCACCGCCGACGACTCGACGAGGACGACCTCGCGCTCGGCGTGCTGGGGCAGCCCGTGCACCGCGGGGCCGAGCTGGTCGCCGAAGACCCAGAGCGGCGCCGTGGGGTCGACACCCTCGAGGGCGGCGTCGATCCCGTGGGCGTGGGTGTCGGTCACACCATCTGGGACGCCGTGCGGCGCGTCCCCGGCGCGGCGGGTCATGCGCGGCGGGTGCCCGCGTCCTCCCCCGACGAACCGCCGGCCGGATCGCCCGCCGGATCGGCCCCCGCATCGCCTGACGGACCGCTCCCCGACGGCACCCGGGCCCACACGACGAGGGCGACGAGGGCGATCGACGCGCTGAGCACGAAGGCCCCGCCGAACGACGCGTTCTCCGCCAGCGCGCCGGCCGCGACCGGTCCGACGATCGACCCGACGTCGGCGGCCATCTGGAACCCCGAGAGCGCGGGGCCCCCGGAGCGCCGCGACCCGACGATGTCGGCGACGGCGGCGCCCTGCGCGGGCTGGAGCAGGCCGGCCCCGGCGCCCGCGACGGCGGAGGCCGCGAGCAGCACGACGAGCCCCGCGGTGCCCGACAGCGTGGCCAGGGCGAGCGAGGCGGTGCCCACGGCGACGAGCGCGAGCCCGGCGATCACCACGGGGCGCCGGCCCCGGCGGTCGGACAGGCCGCTGGTGGCGAGCAGGACCAGCCCGTCACCCACCGCGAACACCGTGAGCGCGATCCCCGCCCACAGCGGCTCGCGACCCAGGGCGACGGCCACGAACAGCGGGAGCAGGCCGACGCGCACGCCCTGTACGGCCCAGCCGGTGGCGAGGCTCGAGACGAGCGCCGCGCGGTAGGTCGGCCTCCGCAGCGCCGCGCTGATCGTCAGCGGGGTCGCGTCGGGGTCCCGGGGCCGCGCGCCGACGTGCGTGGAGCGGGCCAGCAGCGTGCCGACGACGAGGGTCGCGAGCACCAGGGCCAGCGCGTAGACGATGAAGGGCGCGCGCAGGTCGACGGTGACCAGCACGCCCCCGAACGCCGGGCCGGTGACCCCGCCGAGCAGGAACGCGCCGGTGAACAGCCCACTCGCCTGCCCGCGGCGTCCGTCGGGGGCGAGCCGGAACATCAGCGAGAACGCCGAGACGGTGAACATCGTCGACCCGATGCCGCCGAGGCCGCGGAAGATCAGCAGCTGGGTGTAGCTGGTGGCCAGCGCGCAGGCGCCGGTGGACGCGGCGACGACGAGCAGGCCCGTGAGGTACATCGTGCGCTCGCCGGTGCGGGCCACCAGACGCCCCGAGATCGGCGCGAAGAGCAGGCGCATCACCGGCAGGGCACTGACCACCGCCGCCGCCGCGGTGACCCCGACCCCGAAGCTCTGCGCGAACACCGGCAGGGCCGGCGCGACGATGCCGTACCCGGCGGCGACCAGGAAGCTGCCCGCCAGCAGGGCCCAGACCTCCCAGGGCAGCGACGGTGTCGCGGCGGACGAGGCGGCGGACGAGGCGGCGTCGTCGGGAGTCGGGTCCTCGGGGGTGCGGTTCCGCTGCGGTGCGGCACCCATGGGGCTGGGGAGCTCCCTCGCTGCTCGGGGACACGGGGCCACGGGGTGGCCTGCGGCCGAGTGTGCCCTCGCACCAGTGTGCCCCCGACCGGTGTGCCCGCGCTCAGGGGCGGGCGCCGGGGGTCAGGGTGCGGCGAGGGTGGCGGGGGTGCCCGCGTTGCGGGGCGCGACCGGTGTCGTGGTGGTGCTGGTCGGGCCCGTCGTCGGCCCGGTGGTCGGCCCCGTGGTGGAGGTCGTCGTCGGCGGGACGGTCGGCGGGACCGTCGGGGGCACCACCGGCGGGACGACGGGCGGGGCCGGCAGCGTCGTGACGTCGCTGGTGATGGGGCTGGGGTCGGTACTGCGCGACGACGTCTCGCGCACGTAGGTGTCCTCGCCGTCCTCGTCCTGCGAGGTGGACGCCCCAGACGACCCCGACGACCCGTCCGGGCCCGACGACCCCGGCGGGGCGACCGCGACCGGCGGAGCGACGGGCCGGGTCGGCGTCGTCAGGTCGGACACCCCGGCCTCGCGCGGCGTCCCCGGCTCCTCGGACGCCCAGAGGAAGAGCCCGGACGCCGCCGCGACCGTCAGGGCGGCGCCGCCGAGGGCCGCGAGCTGGACGCCGCGCCCGGCCAGTCGTGCGCGCCGGCCGAAACGCGCGGGGACGCGCTCCCCTCCCGCGGCGCGGGCACCGGCGGGACGGCGACGGGCGGCGCCGTCACGGCGGGTGCCGCCGCCGCCATGGCCGGCGACGCGGCCACGAGCGGGACGATGCCGGTCTCGTCGTCGTCGACGTGGCGCAGCGCCTCCGCGACGCGGGCGAGGGTCTCGGCGGCGGTGCGAGCCGCGATCTTCCCGGCGGCCATGTCGCCGAGCGCGTGCTCGAGGGCCGGCGCCGCGGGCGCGGCCGGGTCGAGGACGGCGCCGAGCGCGCGGCCGAGGGCGGCGACGTCGTCGGCGGGGTGGGGCGGCACCGCGCCGGGCCCCTGATGGAGAGGCGGCGGATCGAGGGGCGGCGCGGGACGCAGCGCCGCGGTGAAGCCGGTGAGCCAGGCGTGCGGCGCACCGACGGTGCCGCCGAGCACCACGCTCGCGAGCCCGATCCGGCCGTGCACCACCCCGCGGGCGTGGGCGTGCGCGAGCCCGGAGGCGAGCTGTGCGCCCACCTCGGCGACGGTGATCGGCGCCCAGCGCGAGCGGTCGGACGCCGGGTCGAGGGGACGGCCGTCGACGCTCTGGAGCACCAGGGTGCTCTCGGTGCCCTCGGCGAGGCCGTCGACGTCGAACACCTCGACGAGGTGACCGTGGTGCAGGCCCGCGAGGCGCCGGACCTGCTCGGTGCGCACGACGAGGTCCTCGCCGTGCACCGGGGGCAGCGTCACCATCGCGACCTCGCGGCCCAGGACCGCGTCGAGGCCGCGCGTGGCGGCGTCGGCCGCGCCGGGACCGGCGTCCGGGGCGGGGGTGGGCGCCTCTTCCGGATCCGTCGCCCTCACCCCCTTCGTCGGTGCACGTCCGTCCGGGCAGGCTCCTCCGGACGAGTGAGCCTGTGTGCCCACGGTAGCGCCCGAGGTGACGCTGGGTCGACCGGTCCATCGGCCGGAGCCGCCCGGTCGAAAGGACGACGAGAGCGACTCCCCCCGACGACCTCGGGCCCGGAGAGCGGGTGCTCTCCGGGCCCGAGGTGTGAGGGGGGTGGAGGTGCCGGGAATCGAACCCGGGTCCTCCGATCAGCAATCAGGACTTCTCCGTGCGCAGTCCGCGACGTCTCTACTCGGATCCACCGGTCTTGCGAACGAGCCGGTGTGACGATCCCAGTCGCTGTCTGGTGTCCCGCCGAGCTCCGCGACCGAGCCCGACGGTGAGACCCCTAGCTGATGCCGGCGACCGGGCCGGGGACGAACCCGGGCCGACAGACTTCCCTACTCGCTGTCAGGCAGCGAGCTGGAAGTCGCGCTGAGAACTCTCGGCGCTTAATTCATTGCAACGCATGGTTAACGAGATCATCGTTGCCTTCCTCGGCACGCTTCTCCTGATGAACCACTCGGAGTCGAAACCAGTCACCCCCTCGGCGCCCGCACTCTGCGGACGGCCACCGATCATAACGCGCGTCGGTGCCCGGTTCATCCCGCCGTCCCATGGTCGACGCCCAGCAACCCGGCCGGCACGTCGTGGAGCACCGAGCGCAGGAACGGCGCGCCCAGCCGGTCGTCGGCGGCGGCCCACGAGGCGATCGCCGCCAGCTGCTCGGCGTAGGCGTACGGGATGTTCGGGAAGTCGGTGCCGAGCGCGACGCGGTCGGCCACGCCGGCCAGCCGCGCCGGCCAGTCGCGCGGCAGCGGTGCGAACTGCTCGGTGTAGGCGGTGCCCACCATCGTCGTGTCGAGGTGCACCCGCGGGAAGCGCTCGAGCAGGCCCAGCGCGCGCTCGTACTCGGGCAGGCCGGCGTGGGCGAGCACCGCGGTGAGGCGCGGGTGGCGCTCGAGGACCTCGGCGAAGATGTCCATGCCGGTGTGCGCGCCGGGGATCGGGCCGTCGCCGCAGTGCACGATCGCGGGCACCCCCGCCTCGGCGATCAGGCCCCAGGCGCGGTCGAGCAGCGGGTCGCGCGGGTCGTAGCCGCCGACCTGGACGTGGGCCTTCACCGCCCGGGCGCCCGCGTCGAGCGCGTCGCCGAGGTAGGTCGTCACCGACTCCTCGGGGAAGAGGGTCGCGGTCGGCACCGCCTCGGGCACCTCCGTCGCCCACTCCAGCGCCCACGACGTCAGCCACGCCGCCATCCCCGGCTTGTGCGGGTAGACCAGCGGCGCGAACGTGCGCACCCCGAACCCGCGCAGGAGGTCGATCCGCGTCTGCTCGGGCTCGCGGTAGTGGATCGGCCAGGCCCGCCCGTAGTGGGTCTCGGCCTGGTCGAAGTAGGCCCACACCTTCTGCAGCATCCGGTCGGGCAGGAAGTGCACGTGCAGGTCGACCAGGCCGTCGACGCCGGTGGCGGCCACCCAGGCCGGCACGTCGGTGTCGTCCACCGGCGGCGCCGCCAGCGGATCGCGGGCGGGACTCACCACGCCCGCGTCACCACCCCTTGATCCGCCGACCGACGATCCGCTCGGCCTCGCGCTTCGCGTCGCGCTCGGCCATCGCCTCGCGCTTGTCGTGCTTGGCCTTGCCGCGCGCGAGGGCGAGCTCGACCTTGCACAGGCCGCCGGAGAAGTAGAGCGACAGCGGGACGAGGGTGTGGCCCGTCTCGCGCGTCTTGCCGACGAGCCGCGCGATCTCCGACTTGTGCAGCAGCAGCTTGCGGACGCGCCGGGGCTCGTGGTTGGTCCAGGAGCCGAAGTCGTACTCCTGGATGTGCAGCCCGCGCAGGAAGACCTCGCCGTCGGTGACCAGCGCGAACGCGTCGTTCAGCGACACGTGCCCGGCCCGCAGGCTCTTGACCTCGGTGCCCTGCAGGGCGATGCCGGCCTCGTAGACGTCGAGGATCTCGTAGTCGTACTTCGCCTTGCGGTTCGTCGCGACGACCTTGCGGCGTTCCTCGGGGCGGTTGCTGCTGGCCTTCTTGGGAGCCGTCTTCGGTGCCATCAGCCCTCCCCTCTCTACGTGCGTACGTACAGCCGCAGGGTCACGTACCCCGTGGCGGTGGCGATCAATGCACCGACGACCACCAACACCGGTCCAACGTAACCGAGCACGTCGCTCATCCCGATCGGCGGGATCGTGTTGGCGAGCAGCCGTCCGGACATCAGACGGTCCAGGAAGAAGATCTTGCCGAGCACCAGCCCGCCGGTGGCCAACACCGCCCCGACGACGCCGGTGACCACCGCCTCGATGAGGAACGGCACCTGGGTGTACCAGCGCGTGGCGCCGACCAGCCGCATGATCCCGACCTCGGTCCGCCGGGTGAACGCCGAGAGCTGGATGGTGTTGGAGATCAGCAGGAGCGCGGCGAGGGCCTGGACGACCGCCAGCCCGAACGTCGCGTTGCGCACGCTGCCGAGGAACGAGAAGAGGTCCGCGACGGTGCTGCGCTGGTCGACGACGTTGCGCACCCCGGGCCGCCCCGTGTACTGCGTGACGATCTCCTCCCCGCGCAGCGGGTCGGCCATCGTCACGCGCAGCGTGGCGGGCAGGCTCTGGGGCCGTACGAGCTGCAGGATCGACTGCCCGGCGTAGATCCGCTGGAAGCGGGCGAAGGCGTCGTCCCGGCTCTCGTAGGACACCGACGCCACCAGCGGGTTCGCCTCGAGCTCGCCGCGCAGCCCCGTGCAGACCGGGCTCGAGCAGTCGCGGTCGTCGGCGCTGGTCGGCTCGTCGAGGGCGACCTGCACGGCGATGAGCGAGTAGTAGAGCTCCTCGGTGCGGTCGATCGTGCGCACCGCGAGCAGGCCGGCGCCGAGCAGGCCCAGCGAGATCGCTGTGGTGATCACCATCGCGATCGACATCGTCAGGTTGCGCCGCAGCCCCGCGAAGGCCTCGCGCCAGACGAACATCATGGTCAGCGAGCCACCCCGTAGACGCCCCGGGCGTCGTCGCGCGCGAGCTTGCCCGCGGAGAGCTCGACCACCCGGCGGCGCATGCTGTCGACGATCTGGCGGTCGTGCGTGGCCATCAGCACCGTCGTCCCGGTCCGGTTGATCCGCTCGAGCAGCGTCATGATCCCGGTGGACGTCTCGGGGTCGAGGTTGCCGGTGGGCTCGTCGGCGAGCAGGACCAGCGGCCGGTTCACGAAGGCCCGGGCGATCGCGACCCGCTGGGCCTCCCCACCGGAGAGCTCCGAGGGCATGCGGTCGGCCTTCCCGGCCAGGTCGACGAGGTCGAGCACCTCGGGCACGACGGTCCGGATCGTGTGCCGCGGCTTGCCGATCACCTCGAGGGCGAACGCCACGTTCTCGGCGACGGTCTTGTTCGGCAGCAGCCGGAAGTCCTGGAAGACGCAGCCCATCCGCTGGCGCAGCCGCGGCACGCGGCGGCCGGCCAGCCCGCCGACGTTCCAGTTGGCCACCCAGACGGTGCCGGAGCTCGGCACGTCCTCGCGGATCAGCAGCCTCAGGAGCGTCGACTTCCCCGACCCCGAGGGACCGATGAGGAAGGCGAACTCGCCCCGCTCGACCTCCACGCTGACGTCGTCGAGCGCCGGCCGGGCGGAGGTCGGGTAGACCTTCGAGACGTTCTCCAGCCGGATCACGGCCGGGAATGCTACTGCGCCGGAGATCCGCCGCTCGTCACGCGGCGGCTTCGCTCTGCTTGCGCCAGCGGATGCCGGCGTCGAGGAAGTCGTCGATGAAGCCGTCGAGCACCTGCGAGGTCTGCGACGTCTCGTGGTTGGTCCGCAGGTCCTTGACCATCTGGTACGGGTGCAGGACGTAGGAGCGCATCTGGTTGCCCCAGCTCGACCCGGAGTCCTTGAGGGAGTCGAGCAGGGCCCGCTCCTCCTCCTTGCGCCGGGCCAGCAGCTTCGCGGCCAGCACGGCCATCGCCGACGCCTTGTTCTGCAGCTGCGAGCGCTCGTTCTGGCAGGACACCACGATGCCGGTGGGCAGGTGGGTCAGCCGGACCGCGGAGTCGGTGGTGTTGACGCCCTGACCACCGGGCCCCGACGAGCGGTAGACGTCGACGCGCAGGTCCTTCTCGTCGATCTCGACGTGGTCGGTCGACTCCACGACGGGGGCCACCTCGACACCGGCGAACGAGGTCTGGCGTCGGCCCTGGTTGTCGAACGGCGAGATCCGGACCAGCCGATGGGTGCCCTGCTCCACCGAGAGGGTGCCGTAGGCGTACGGCGCGGACACCTTGAACGTGGCCGACTTGATGCCGGCCTCCTCGGCGTACGACGTGTCGTAGACCTCGGTCGGGTAGCCGTGGCGCTCCGCCCAGCGCAGGTACATGCGCATGAGCATCTCGGCGAAGTCCGCGGCGTCGACGCCGCCGGCCTCGGCCCGGACGGTGACCAGCGCGTCACGCTCGTCGTACTCGCCGGAGAGCAGCGTGCGCACCTCGAAGGCCGCGACGTCGGCGAGCAGCGCGGCACGCTCGGTGTCGGCCTCGGCGCGCAGGTCGGTGGAGTCCTGACCCGCCTCCTCGTCCGCCATCTCGTAGAGCGTGCCGAGGTCGTCGAGGCGCGAGCGCAGCGATTCGGCCCGCTTGAGGTCGGCCTGCTTGTGCGTGAACGCGCTGGTCAGCTTCTGCGCGGTCGCGACGTCGTCCCAGAGATCGGGTGCCTGGACCTGCTGCTCGAGCTCGGCCACCTCACGCCGCAGACCGTCGAGGTCCATCGCCGCCTCGACACTGTCCAGGGAGGCGGCGAGGTCCTTCAGCTCGGTCGCGGTCGTGTCATCCACTCCCCCAGCGTAATCGCCCGGTCTCCCGGCACCTCCGTGCCAGCATCGCGAGAACGAGAGCACTGCTCTTGCACTCTGTCCCGCCGAGGTGCATGCTCGATTGCGAGAGCGCTGCTCTCGCTTCACGTCTCGCCCCTCAGGAGGCAGCCATGCACCCCACCGTCCTCGTCACCGGCGCCACGGGCGCCACCGGCGCCGCCCTGCTCACCGCGCTCGAGGGCCGGGACGTCACCCCGCGGGTGATGGTCCGCGACCCCGAGCAGGCGGCGCGCTTCCCCGGGGACGTCGCGGTCGCCGACCTCGACGACGGGGCCGCGGTGGCCCGCGCGCTCGAGGGCGTCGACGCCGCCTACCTCGTGACCCCGTCCTCGGAGCAGGCCGCGGAGCGCCAGATCCGGTTCGCCGACGCGGCCGTGGCGACCGGCGTGCGACGCCTCGTCGTGCTCTCCCAGTTCGCCGCGCGCCCGGACTCGCCGGTGCGCTTCCTGCGCTGGCACGCCGAGGTCGAGGCGCACCTGGCGACCCTGCCGATCGAGCGGGTGGTCCTGCGCCCCAACCTCTTCTTCCAGGGTCTGCTCGCCTTCGCGGAGCAGATCGCCCGGACCGGGCGCTTCGCCGCCCCGATCGGCGACGCCGCGGTCAGCGCCGTCGACGTCCGCGACATCGGCGCGGTCGCCGCCGCGACCCTGGTCGAGCCGGGGCACGCCGGCGCGACCTACACGCTGACCGGCCCCCGCGCGGTGACCCACCCGGAGATCGCCGCCGCACTGTCGGCCGCGACGGGGCGCCCGGTCGCGTTCGACGACGTCACGCCCGCCGCGTTCGCCGAGGCGCTGGCGTGGTTCCTGCCCCCGTGGGGGCTCGCGGGGCTCGTCGAGGACTACGCCCACTACGCGCGGGGCGAGGCCGCCCTCGTGGACCCGGCGATCGAGCAGGTCACCGGTCGCCCGGCCATCGACATCACCGACTTCGCCCGCGACCACGCCGGCGCGTTCACCGGCGCCGGCGCGGCCTGATCACGTCCCGACCACGAACGCCTCCCGCTCCGCCGCCGTGCCCTCGCGCATCGCGAGGACGGCGGCGAGCGTGATCAGGCAGACGACGACCATGTACACCGACACCGACAGCGACGTCCCGGTCGCACCGATCAGCGCTTGCGCGATGAGCGGCGCGAACCCGCCGCCGAGCACCGCGCCGATCGCGTAGGCGAAGGACGCGCCGCTGTAGCGCACGTCGGCCGGGAAGAGCTCCGCGTACGCCGCGGCCTGCGGGCCGTAGGTCAGCCCGAGTCCGACGCCGAGCACGGCGACCGCGAGCAGCATGAGCGGCAGCGACGCCGTGTCGAGCAGCAGGAAGAAGGGGAACGACCAGACGAGCAGGGCGATGGTGCCGATGAGGTAGACGCGCCGCCGCCCGACCCGGTCCGACCACGCGCCGGACCAGACGATCGCGACGCCCCACACGACCGCGCCCAC
Source organism: Actinomycetospora sp. CA-053990 (assembly GCF_050948445.1). Lineage (NCBI taxonomy): Bacteria > Bacillati > Actinomycetota > Actinomycetes > Pseudonocardiales > Pseudonocardiaceae > Actinomycetospora > Actinomycetospora sp. CA-053990. The sequence goes on from NZ_CP192043.1 coordinate 4,924,212, forward strand.
GATCCCGACGGCGAGCATCGTCGAACTCGGGAGCCCCAGGACGCGGGTGCCGTACGACGTGATGAAGGCGATCAGCAGGTAGCCGATCATGTTGTTGGCGATGAACAGCCCGATCGCGACGAGCAGGGCGCGGGGCTGGTCGCGCAGCACCGTGAGCATCGGCGCGGACCGGCGGGCGCGCTGCGAGCGCAGCTTCGCGAACACCGGGCTCTCGTCCACCCGGGCCCGGACGAAGAGGCCCACGCCGATCAGCACCACCGAGAGCAGGAACGGGATGCGCCAGCCCCAGGACAGGAACTGCTCCTTGGTGGTCGACGTCGACACCACGAGGAACACCAGGTTGGCGAGGATCAGCCCGATCGGCACGCCGACCTGGGGATACGTGCCGAAGAACCCGCGCCGGCCCGGCGGGGCGTGCTCGACGGCCATGAGCGCGGCGCCGCCCCACTCGCCGCCCGCCGAGAGGCCCTGCAGCAGGCGCAGCACGAGCAGCAGGATCGGGGCGGCGACGCCGATGCTCGCGTAGGTGGGCAGCAGGCCGACGCCCACCGTCGACAGTCCCATGATCAGCAGGGTGGCCACGAGCATGCGCTTGCGCCCGACCCGGTCGCCGAGGTGGCCCGCGATCACCCCGCCCAGCGGGCGGGCGACGAAGCTGACGCCGATGGTCGCGAACGAGGCGAGCAGCGCGGTGGCCGGGTCGAGCGCGGTGAAGAACAGCTGGCTGAACACCAGCCCCGCCGCGCTGGCGTAGATGAAGAAGTCGTACCACTCGACCGTGGTGCCGACGAGGCTCGCGAGCGCGACCCGGCGTACCGCAGCGGGGTCCTCGGTGGACGTCGGCGGGCTCTGCGTCATCGCGGGCTCCCTCTCGATCGGTGCGCCGGGAGGGTAATCAGCCGAACGGACGTTCGGAAAGACCTCGGGCGCTACCCGCCGACCGGCTCGTAGCGGCTGAAGCGCCGGGTGAACGACGCCGTCCCCGAGGTCAGGGCGCGCAGATCCACGGCGTAGCGCAGCAGGGCCTGCTCCGGGACCTCGGCGCGCACGTGCGTGCACCCCGGCTCGCCCGGCTCGGTGCCGACGACCCGGCCGTGACGGGCGGAGAGGTCGCCGAGCACGACGCCGAGCTGCCCGTCGTCCACCGCGACCTCGACCTCGTACAGGCGCTCCATCACGACGGTCCCCGCCGCCGCCACCGCCTCCCGCGCCGCGAGCGCCCCCGAGGTCTGGAACGCCTGGTCGGACGAGTCGACGCTGTGCGCCTTGCCGTCGACGAGGGTCACCCGCACGTCGACGACGGGCCGGCCCGGCGTGACCCCGGACTCGAGCTGGGCGCGGACCCCCTTCTCGACGCCGGGGATGTAGGCCCGCGGGATCGCCCCGCCGACGATCCGGTCGACGAACTCGACGCCCGACCCGCGCGGCAGCGGCTCGATCTCGATGCGGCACACGGCGAACTGGCCGTGCCCGCCCGACTGCTTGACGTGCCGCCCGAGCCCGGTCGCGGATCCGGCCACCGTCTCGCGCTCGGGCACCGCGACGTCCGTGACCTCGACGTTCGCGCCCGAGGCCCGCAGCCGGGCGAGCACGACGTCGGCGTGGGCCTCGCCCGTGCACCACAGCACGATCTGGTGGGTGTCCTCGTTGCGCTCGACGCGCAGCGTGGTCTCGGTGGCGGCCAGGCGGGAGAGCCCGCGGGCCATGGCGTCCTGGGCCGTCCGGTCGGCGGCGGTGACGGCCACCGGGAGCAGCGCCTCGGGCAGCTCCCACCCGTCGAGCCCGACCGGGTCGTCCGCGGTGCACAGGGTGTCGCCGGTGGTGGCGACGCCGAGCCGGGTGAGCGCGCACAGGTCGCCCGCGACGCACCACGGCACCTCGCGCAGCGTCGCCCCCAGCGGCGCGTAGACGCGGGTGACGCGGGTGGTCTCGCGCGGACCGGCGTCGGCCCCGGTGGGGTCCTCCGCGTCGCGCGGCGCGGGAGGCGCAGCGGGTCGGCGCACACGGACAGGACGGTGTCGGGGCGCAGCCGGCCGGAGAAGACGCGGACCAGCGAGACCCGCCCGCCCTGGCCGTCGGTGCCGGTGTGCACGACCTCGGCGACGAGCGGGCCGTCCGGATCGGGGGCCACGGGGTCGTGCCCGGCGCCGTCGGGGGCGTGCGCGGGCAACGGCCTGTGCGCGGTCGGGGGTGGCACCGCGTCGACGACGAGGTCGAGCAGCGCGTCGAGCCCGGCGCCGGTCGGACCGCACACGCCGGCGACCGGGACGAGGGCGCGCCGGGCCACCGCCGCGGCGAGGTCCTCGCGCAGCGCGGCCAGCGGCACGGCCTCGCCGCCGATCCAGCGCTCGAGCAGCGCCTCGTCCTCGGCCTGCTCGATGAGGGTCTCGACGAGCTCGCGCCGGAGGTCCTCGTCGTCCTCGGCGGTCGGGTCCGTGCCGTCGGGGCCCTCCAGCAGCGGGTGCACGGTCAGGGTGCCGTCGGCGCCCCGCTCGGTCCGGGTGACCGGGACGAGCACCTCGCCGGATCCCTCCGCCACCCGGCGGCAGGTCGCGAGCGCGGCCGCCTCGTCGGCGCGGGCGTGGTCGAGGCGGCTGAGCACGAGCACCGCGGGCACGCCCGCGCGCCGGCACTCCGCGAGCAGGGCCGAGGTCGGGGCGGCGACCCCGTCCGCGGCGTCGGCCGTCCCGACGACGAACAGCACGGCGTCGGCGGCGCGGAGGCCGGCGCGGACCTCGCCCAGGAAGTCCGGGCAGCCCGGGGTGTCGATCAGGTTGATCTTGATGTCGCGGTGGACGAGCGAGGCCACGGCCGGCGACACGGACCGCTGCTGGCGGCGCGCGTCGGCGTCGTGGTCGGTGACCGTCGTGCCGGCGGTGACCGACCCCGCGCGGGGGATCGTGCCGGTCGCGGCGAGGAGCTCCTCGATCAGCGTCGTCTTGCCCGCGGCCATCGGCCCGACCACCGCGACCGAACGCACGGCGGACGGGTCGTCGGGGGCGAGGGCGTCCCCGCGGCCGTTGCGTGCTCTCCGGGCGGAATCGCCCGCCGTCCGACCAGCCATGACGACCACCTCGCGCGCGTCTCGTCCGTGACCGTCCAGTTCACCGGAGTGACCGAGATCACGGCAAGGGCTGCTCAGTCCATCGTGAGGGCGGCCAGTCGCTCGCGGTGCTCGTCGGCGGAGCCGAACAGCGGCGCGCGGCGGCGAGCGCGCTTGTAGAAGAAGTGCGCCTCGTGCTCCCAGGTGAAGCCGATGCCGCCGAAGAACTGGATCATCGCGCCGGTGGCGGCCCACGCGGCGTCGGCGGCCTTCGCCTTCGCGACGGCGACCGCGACGTCGACGCCGGGGTCGGCCGTGTCCACGGCGTGGGCGGCGAAGAGCACGGCGTGCTCGGCCATCGTCACGGCGACGTGCAGGTCGGCCATCGTGTGCTTGATCGCCTGGAACGACCCGACGGGGACGCCGAACTGCTTGCGCTCGCGGTCGTAGTCGACGGTGCGGGTGAGCGCCTCGCGGGCGACGCCGACGAGGTCCGCCGCCGTGAGCACCGCGCCGCGGGCCATCAGCGCGGCCACCGCGTCGGCACCGGAGAGCGTGCCGCCGGTCAGGGGCTCGGCCGGGGTGTCGGCGAGCTCGACCGCGCCCACGCGGGCGGTGCCGTCGTAGGTCTCCTGGTCGCGGATCGCGAGCCCGGCGGCCCCGCTCTCCACGAGGAAGAGGCCCGGCGACCCGGACGGGTCGGTGGCCGCGACGACGATCAGCCCGGCGACGGCCGGGTAGTCGACCGGCGACGCGGTGCCCGAGAGACGCTCCCCCGACGCGTCGACGGTGATGCCCCGGCCGTCCCACGACCCGGCCTCGCCGCGCAGGGCGACGGTGCCGATGGTCTCGCCGGCGGCGAGGCCCGGCAGCCAGGCGGCCTGCTGCTCGGGCGAGCCGGCGAGGCGCAGGGCCTCGGCGGCGAGCACGGTGGCCGTCCACGGACCGGGCGCGACGCCGCGTCCGAGCTCGCGGGCGACGACCTGCGCGTCGAGCAGGCCGAGCCCGAGGCCGTCGTGCTCCTCGGGGACGAGGACGGCGAGCGCGCCCTGGTCGGCGAGGCCCTTCCACAGGCTGATCGGGTGACCGTCGCCGTGCGGGTCCTCGACGACACCGCGGACGGCGTCGAGGTCGAAGCGGTCGGCCAGGAACTCGCGGACCGTGGTCGCGAACGCCTGCTGGTCGTCGGTGAGCGCGAAGAACACCTGCGAGCTCCTCAGCGGGGGAGGCCGAGCACGCGCTCGGCGACGATGTTGCGCTGGACCTGGGACGAGCCGCCCCAGATGGTGACCGACCGCGACCACATCGCCTGGTGCTGGAACGGCGTGAGGTCGACGTCGGGGCGCGGCCGGGCGAGGCTCGCCTCCGGGCCGAGGACGTCGTCGAACGCCTCCCAGAGGTCCTGGAAGGTCTCCGACCACTGGAGCTTGGTCATCGACGACTCGGAGCCCAGGTCACGGCCCTGCTCGACCTGCGTGAGGATGTGCATCGCGTGGTAGCGCAGGCACTCCAGCTCCACGAGGCAGTTCGCCAGCTTCTGGCGGGCCACCGGGTCGTCCGAGCGCCCGAAACGCCGGGCCTCGGCGACGATCTCGTCGTACTGGCGGCGGAACTCGGTGTACTGGCCGACACCGGACGCGCCGCGCTCGAAGGAGAGCAGCAGCATCGCGGTGCGCCAGCCCGCTCCGATCTCGCCGAGACAGTCCTTGGCCGGCACCCGCGCGTCGGTGAAGAAGACCTCGCCGAACTCGCTGGCCCCGCTCATCTGCTTGAGCGGCCGCGCCTCGACGCCCGGCTGGTCCATGTCGATGAGCATCATCGACAGGCCCTTGTGGCGCTCCCAGCCCGGCTCGGTGCGCACGATCGTGAAGATCTTGTCGCCGTGCATGGCGTTCGTGGTCCAGATCTTCTGGCCGTTGACCACGTAGTCGTCGCCGTCGCGCACGCCGCGCGTGGCCACCGCCGCGAGGTCGGAACCCGCGCCGGGCTCGGAGAAGCCCTGGCACCAGATCACCTCGTTGCGCAGCATCGGTCCGATGATCTCGGCCTTCTGCTCCGGCGTACCGATCGCCATGATCGTCGGGGCGAGGAACGTCAGCCCCAGGACGTTGACGGTCTGGGGCGCGCGGGCGCGCACCATCTCCTCGTCGTAGATGGCCTTCATGCCCGGCGTGCCCCCGCGGCCGCCGTACTCCGTCGGCCACTCGATGCCCGAGAAGCCCGCGGCGGTCTTGGAGGCCTCCCAGTCCCGCCGCAGCCGGAACGACTCGTCGTCGTCGAGGGCGCGCCAGAAGCCCGGCTGCGTCCACTCGTCGGGGATGTTGGCCGCGAGCCAGGTCCGCAGCTCCTCGCGGAACTGCTCCTCCTCGGCCGTGTAGCTCAGGTCCACGGACGCCACTCTGGCAGAACCCCCCGACCCTCCGCAGGATCGGACTACCCGCCAGTAGGGATCAGGGCGCGCAGCGGAGGATCCCGCGGTCCGACTTCAGCGTCAGGACGCGGCGCGCGCTCTCCTCGAGGCGGCGGGCGAACGCCGGGTCCTCGTCGGCCCTCGCCGTCAGCGCCTCGACCATCGGCCCCAGGTCGGACGCCTCGATCGTCAGCACCTGGTCGCCGCCCGCGGCCACGAAACGGGTGGCCCGCTGGCCGACCGGCACGTCGGTCACCGCGGCCGCCGCGCCGACGTCGTCGGTCGAGACCACCCCGGTGAAGCCCAGGCGCCCGCGCAGCAGGTCGGTGATCACCGCGCGGCTGAAGAGGGCACGGTTGTCGGGGTCGATCCGCTCGTAGACCGCCGAGGACATCATCACCACGGGCGCGCCGGCCGCGATCCCGGCACGGAAGGACGCGAGCCCGGGGTCGTCGACGCCGGTACGGGTGTCCGCGGCGCCGGCGAAGTCGGTGTTCTCGCGCACCCGCCCGAGGCCCGGGAAGTGCTTGAGCGTCGCGTGCACCCCGCCCTGGTCCAGGCCCTCGACGAAGGCGGTCACGGCGTCGGAGACCCGCGCGGGGTCGGTGCCGAAGCCGCGGCCGAGGGCGCCGACCGGCTCGTTGGCCTCGCCCAGGTCCGGGTCGACGACGTCGGCCACCGGAGCGAGGTCCAGCGTCACCCCGGCGCCGGACATCTCCTCGCCCCACCCCCGGGCGTCGGCGCGCAGACCGGCCGGGTCACGGCCCTGCGTCGTGGCCGCGGGGATGCGCGTGAAGCCGGCGCCCTTGAGGTCCTGGACCTTGCCGCCCTCCTGGTCGACGGCGACCGTCACGGGGACGCGGGCGGTGTCCTGCACCTCGCGCGTGGTGGCCGTGACCTGCGCGCGGGAGGCCTCGCCCCCGGCGGCGTCGGTGAGGATCACACCGCCGGCGCCCTCGCCGAGCGCCTCGCGCCCGGAGGCGGTGAGCCCGTCGGCGGGCACGCCGACCATCACCAGCTGGGCGGCCCGCTCGCGGGTGTCCATGCTGCCGACGACGCTGTCCACGCAGGCGACGGCGGGATCGGCCGGGGCCTGCGCCGACGGGGGCGTGGCGGCGCGAGGGCTCGGGGCGTGGCTCGCGGGCGCCGGTGGCGGCCCCGCAGGCTCCCCGGCACAGGCGGTGGGGCCGAGCACCAGCAGCGCCGTCACGGCGACGAGCACGCGGACGGGGACGCGACGGGCACCGGGCATCGCGGGCAGTGTGCCCTACGGGCGTGGACGGGCTCGGTGCCCTCCGGAGGTGCGCCTGCGTCGCTGTGCCGACACACGGGTGAGCACGCACCGGCGCGGGACGAGAGGATGGCCCCCGATGACCGCCACGCGCCGCACGCGCACCCTGCACGGGCAACGGATGTCGTACGTCGAGGCGTGCCCCGACGCGGCCCGGAGCGCCGACGACGGCACGGACGATCCCGAGGTCGTCGTCCTCGTGCACGGCATCGCCGGCAGCGCGGAGACGTGGACCCCGGTGCTGCAGGCGTTCGAGGGCACCGGCTGCGACCGGCTCCTGCTGGCCCCGGAGCTGCTCGGGCACGGCGAGTCCGCGGGCGTGGGCGGCGACTTCTCGCTCGGCGCCTACGCCAACGGGCTGCGCGACCTGCTCGCGGTGCTCGGGCACCGCCGGGTCACCGTCGTCGGGCACTCCCTCGGCGGCGGGGTGGCGATGCAGTTCGCCTACCAGTTCCCGGAGATGTGCTCGCGGCTCGTGCTCGTCTCCTCCGGGGGTCTGGGGCGCGGCGTGAGCCCGGTCCTCCGCCTCGCGGCCCTCCCCGGCGCCGAATGGGTGCTGCCCGTCCTGGCCTCCACCGGGCTGCTCGGGCTCGGCGCCCGCGGGCTGCGCCTGGCCGCCTCGCTGCCGACGATGGGTCCCGGCGCGGTGGGGCTGCGCGAGGCCGCCCGGCACGCCGCCTCCCTCACCGAGCGCGCCCACCTCGACGCGTTCGTCGACACCGTCCGGTCGGTCATCGGCCCCGGCGGGCAGCGGGTCAGCGGCACCGACCGGCTCTACCTCACCGAGGGCCTGCCCACCCTCGTCGTGTGGGGCGACCGCGACCCCGTCATCCCCGTCGGGCACGCGCGCCGGGCGGGCGAGCTCATCCCGCACGGTCGGCTGGAGATCTTCGAGGGCGCCGGCCACTTCCCGCACTGCGACGAGCCGGAGCGGTTCGCGGCCCTGCTCACCGAGTTCTGCGACGCCAACGCGCCCGCCGAGATCGACGTCGCGAGCATCGGCCCGCGGGTGGCGTCGCGCGGGGCGTGAGCCCCTAGCGGGGGTTCCGGCACTGGTAGGCCAGCGCCGGGGGCAGGTTGCGCCACACGGTCGGGGTCACCCGCACCTCGCTGAACTCGCTCTCCAGCACGCCACGGAAGCGGCGCTGGGTGGGCAGCCGCGTGACGTGGCTGTAGGCGAAGGTCGTGAACGGCGCGCCGGGGGCGAGCACCTTGGTGACCTGGTCGATGATCCCGCGCTGCGCCGACTCCGGGAACAGCGTCCACGGCAGGCCGCTGATCGCGGCGTCGACCTGGTCGACCCCGATGTCGGCGAGCAGCTTCTGCAGGTCGGCCGCGTCGCCCTCGACGACCTCGAGCCACGGCCGGGTGCGTCGCAGGTGCTCCACCATGCCGGGGTCGATCTCGACGGCGATGTGGCGCGCGCCCTCGGGCAGGCGCCGGCGGAGCGCGGCGCTGACCACGCCCGTGCCCGGCCCGAGCTCGACGACCACGGGCTGCCCCTCGGCGGGGGCCACGGAGGCGAGCAGGTCGGAGAGCGCCCGCCCGCTGGGCGCCACGGCACCGATGACGGCCGGGGAGCGCACGGCCGAGGAGACGAAGGTGACGAAGTCTCGGACAGGACTCACGGGGACCACAGTGTCAGCTCCCCGCGCTGGTCGCCCACTCGGGAGACGTGGCGCGCGCCTCTCTCGTCCTGCGGGTTCGCGCAGTGGTCCCTCCGGCTCAGCGGGGGTCCACCACTCGCATCAGGATGAACGTCACGAGCAGCAGGATCATGATCGACAGGTCGAGGCTGACGTTGCCGATGCGGACCTGCGGGATGATGCGGCGCAGGAGCTTCACCGGCGGGTCGGTGACCATGAAGAGCACCTCGAGCCCCGCCGCCGTGCTCCCGGCGGGGCGCCAGTCGCGGGCGAAGCTGCGCACGATCTCGACGACGAGCCGCCCCACGATGAACAGCCACAGCAGGAAGAGCGCGTAGTAGACGAGCAGCAGGGCGAGCTCCATGTCTCCAGAGTGCCTGACCGTCCGGGGAGACGGAGACCCGCCTGCCGGTTCCCCGATCGATTGGCTACGGTCGACGACCGCCGTCGGGAACGCAGGACAGGAGGTCGCGTGGTCGTCCTGGTGCCTGTCGACGAGCGGCTCACGGGTCCGGGTGCGCCCGGGCTGGCGGAGCTGTGCGCCGACGGGGTGGAACCGCTGGTCGAGGCCGTGCTGCGCTCCGAGATCGACGTGGCGCCGTCACCCGAGACCACCGGTCCGATCCCTCGCGGCGGCGTCGAGGCCGACGTGCATCCCCGGACGTTCCTGTCCGTCGACCCCCGCGACCGCCAGGTGGTGGGCACCTGCGGCTTCCGCGGGCCCGTCCGCGGCGGACGCGTCGAGATCGCGTTCTGGACGTTCCCGCCGTTCGAGGGCCGCGGCTGGGCCACGGCCATGACGCGCACGCTCGTCGCGCGCGCTTTCGAGGACCCGTCGGTGCACACCGTCGTGGCCCACACCCTGCCCGAGCGCGCCCCGGCCGCGAGCGTCCTGACGGCGAACGGGCTGGTGCGCGTGCAGTCGCGCCGGCGCGACGAGTCGGGCCCCGGCGGGGCGGTGCGCGGGACGGTGTGGCGGTGGGAGACCCACCGGCCGACGCGGGCGAACGCCGCCCCGGCCCGCTGAGCGACACCGACGACGCCGTGATCCTGCACCTGTGCACCCGCGAGGAGCTCGCCGCGGCGCGCGCGGAGGGGGCCCGCAGGCCGCCGTCGCTCGACGAGGTCGGGTTCGTCCACCTCTCCGACCCGGGGACCGTCCACATGCCCGCCTCGCGGCTCTACGCGGGCCGCGACGACGTGGTGGTGCTCGTCGTCGACCCCGCCCTCCTGGCCGCCCACGGCGTGCCGGTGCGCTGGGAGCCCGGCGTGGGCCCGCAGGGCACCGAGGACGCGCGAGGGCCGTGGTTCCCCCACGCCTACGGTGCGCTGCCCATGGACGCCGTCGTGGCCGTGCACGACCTCGTCGCGGAGCAGGACGGGAGCTTCCGGCCGCCGCCGCCCGTCGCCGACGCCGCGACGCGGGGGTCCTGAGCCAGGGCACCGGGCCGGGTTACCGGGCCGGGGGTACCGCGCGAAGGGCACCATCAGCCGACTAGAGCGGCCGTGGGCGCCCTTCGCCGGAACGGGCCGGAGCCGGGGCTACTGCGCGAAGGGCACCATCAGCCGACTAGAGCGGCGGTGGGCGCCCTTCGCCGGAACGGCCGGCCGGCGCGGCCCCTGAACACGAGAACGGCCCCCGACCTGGTGGTCGGGGGCCGTCGCCTCGCGTAGCGGGGACAGGATTCGAACCTGTGACCTCTGGGTTATGAGCCCAGCGAGCTACCGAGCTGCTCCACCCCGCGTCGTGCCCGTGGCCCTGGGCTGGGGATCCCGGCCTCCGGAACGATCTCCGGAGCCGGTGTCGTAGCGGGGACAGGATTCGAACCTGTGACCTCTGGGTTATGAGCCCAGCGAGCTACCGAGCTGCTCCACCCCGCGCTGCGTTGTGTCCGTAACGGTACACCGGCGCCCACCCCACCCCGCCGAGGGGGTGGGGTGGGGCCGCTGACCATCAGGAGCCCGTCGGGGGACCCGTCAGCCGCCGGCGGTGGCCGGCGTGGCGGTGGCAGGCGCGGCCCCGGTGGCCGCCCGGAACTGCGCGATCGCGGCGTCGAGCGCCGCCTCGGCGTCACCGATGCCCCGGAAGTCCCGCGCGGCCTGGGCCTGCGAGAGCCGATCGAGGGCGTCGTTCATCCCGGTGACGGCCTGGTTGAGCTCCGGGCTCAGCGTCTGACCCTGCTGGCCGGTGGGCAGCGGCCCGCCACCGGTGTTGACGCCCGGCGCCGCCGGCTGCTGCGCCACCGCCCCCAGGCCCGGGACGCTGAGCCCCGGCGGGAGCGGCACGCCCTGGAACGCGGCCTGCAGCGCGCCCTGCAGCGTCGGCGCGTAGCCGATGTCGCCGTTGTTGAAGCGGGCGATGACGCCGAACAGCTGCGGGAACGACGTCTGCGCGTTCCGCTCGACGTAGATCGGCTCGACGTAGAGCAGACCGCCGGCGACGGGCAGCGTGAGCAGGTTGCCGTACTGCACCTGCACCGGTGTGCCCGACTGCCGCAGCGTGAACAGCCCGCCGTTGACCGACTGGCTGGTCAGCAGCTCGGCCTGGACCTGCTGCGGACCCTGCGGCCCCCGCTGGTCGCCGGTGAGCTGCGCGGGCAGCTCGAGCACCGTCATCCGCCCGTAGTTCTCGGGCTCCGAGCTCACCGACAGATAGGCCGAGAGGTTCGGTCGCGAGAGGGCGAGCAGCGTGCTCGTCATCTGGAACTGGGTGTCCGGCGCCGCGCCGGGTCGCGGGTCACCCGCGAGCAGGTAGTACGGCGGGATCGACGCGTTGCTCTCGCGCGTCGGGTCCTCCGGGACGGTCCAGAAGTTCTGCGTCGAGAAGAAGTCGCGCGGGTTCTCGACGTGGTACCGGGTCAGCAGGTCGCGCTGGACCTTGAAGATGTCCTCGGGGTACCGGAAGTGCGCCCGCAGGGACGGCGGGACGTCCGCGGACGGCTGGACGACGCCGGGGAAGGCCCCCATCCAGGTGCGCAGCACCGGGTCCTGCTCGTCGACCGCGTAGAGGTGCACCTCGCCGCTGTAGGCGTCGACGGTGGCCTTCACCGAGTTCCGCATGTAGCCGGCGGAACCGTTCGGGGTGGCGGGGCGCAGCGAGTCGCTGGTGGCCTGCCCGAGGTCGACCTGCTGGGCGTACGGATAGCGCGGCAGCGTCGTGTAACCGTCGATGATCCACTGCATCCGGCCGTCGACCACCGCGGGATACGGGTCGACGTCGGTGCGCAGCCACGGCGCGATCTTCTGGACGCGCTCGACCGGCGTGCGGTTGTACATGATCCGCGAGTTCTCGCCGATCGAGCCGTTGAACAGGATGTTCCGCTCGCCGTAGGCGGCGGCGAAGATCAGCCGCTGCGCCCAGTTGCCCACCGGGACGCCGCCGGGGCCCTCGTAGGCCGTCGCCGGGCGACCGGGGCCGTCGTACTCGCGACCCTGCTCACCGGGGTTGCCGCCGACGATCGCGTAGTCGTCGGCGCCGCCGAGGAACTCGCCGTAGTAGATGCGGGCGCCGTCGGGGCTGATGCCGAACGGCCCCGGGTTGCTCGAGTCGCTGACCTCGAACTGCGGCAGCCCACCCTGGCTCGCCTCGGCGCTCGCCGGGGCGTTGACGCGGTCGGCCGGCGCCGACACGAGGCCCTGGCCGTGGGTGTAGACGAGGTGCCGGTTGATCCAGTCCTGCTGGTTGCCGATGAGGGCGTCGGGGTTGATCTCGCGCGCGGCGAGCACGTAGTCCTGCCGCTGGCCGCCGACCGTGTAGCGGTCGATGTCGAGGTCCGGCGAGAAGCTGTAGAAGTTCGTCAGCTGCTGCTGGACCGCGAACGTGCGGTTGAGCCGCGACGGGTCCTGGATGCGGATGTTGTTCAGCGTCGCCTGGCTGTTCGCGACGTCCTGCGGCGGGATCGCGGCGTTCCCGGCGGCCGACGCGACCTGCGGGGCGTAGGGGATGACGCCGACGTTGTTGAGCGCGAAGGCCTGGCGCGTCGCCGCGATGTTCCGCGAGATCGACTCCGCCTCGCGGTCGATGGCGTTGGGGCGCACGGAGAACTGCTCGAGCACCGCGGGCCACGCCGCCCCGACCAGGACGCTGGAGAGCACGAGCAGTGCCAGCGCGATCGCGGGGATCTGGAGGTTGCGCAGCACCACCGCGGAGAAGAAGGCGGCCGCGCAGATCACCGCGATGATCAGCAGGATCAGCTTCGCCGGCATCGCGGCGTTGAGGTCGGTGTAGGTGGCGCCGAAGAAGTTGGCGCCGCCCTCGGCCGCCTTGCGGTCGGAGAACAGCAGCTCGTAGCGGTCGAAGAAGTAGGCGACGGCCTTGAACAGCACGAACGTGCCGGCGAGGACCGCGAGGTGGGCACGGGCCGGGGGGGCGACCGCGCCGTTGCGCCCGGCCAGGCGGATGCCGCCGAAGAGGTAGTGCGCCACCAGCGCGGCCACGAAGCTCACGGCGATCGCGACGAACAGCCAGCTCAGCAGCCAGCGGTAGAACGGCAGCTGGAAGACGTAGAACGATATGTCGTGGCCGAACACCGGATCGGCGACGCCGAACGCCGTGGAGTTCAGGAAGAGCTGGACGGTCTGCCAGTCGGCCTGCGCCGAGAGGCCGGCGATGAGCGCGACGACCGCGGGGATGCCGATCGCGAACCAGCGGGGGCGCGCGAGCACGACGGTGCGGTACCGGGCGACGGGGTCCTCGGCGGCCGCGCCGGCCACGGGCACGAACACCGGCCGCACCCGGTAGGCGATCACCAGGTTGAGGGCGAGCAGGCCGCCCATGAGCACGGCGGCGACGACGAACTGCAGCACCCGGGTCCACAGGATCGTCGTGAAGACGCCGCGGAAGCCGACCTCGCCGAACCAGGCCCAGTCGACGTACACGTCGACCAGGCGGGCGCCGCCGAGGAGCACGACGAGCGCCACCGCGCCGACGATCAGCAGCGTCTTCGTCCGTCGCGACAGCTGGGGGGTCGCCGTCGGGGGCCGGTTGGCCACGGGGTCACTCTCCTGATAGCGGGGGCCGGACGCGCAATCGTGGCCGGGCGTACGTGTATCTCGGTGCGTGTCTCTCAGGGCGCCACTCTACGAATACCGTGTGGGGTCGACGTGGCCCGGCATGTCCGGATCCCCTCACGCCCTGCTCCGGGGGCGGTGGGCCCGCTCACCAGGGGTGTCGGGATCTCAGCAGGGGGTCGGCGCGCGCCCGGCGCGGATCGCCTCGAGCGCGGCGATGCCCTCGTTCAGCGTCCCGACCCTGGCGAGCTGGAGCCCGTCGGGGACGTCCGTGACGGCCTCCGCGCAGTTGCCCGCGGGGACGAGGAACACCTGCGCGCCGTCGTGGCGGGCGGCGTCCATCTTGAAGCGGATGCCGCCGATGTCGCCGACGCGGCCGGTGGCGTCGATCGTCCCGGTGCCGGCCACGACCCGTCCCCCGACGAGATCGCCGGGCGTGAGCTTGTCGACGATCGCCGTGGCGAAGATCAGGCCGGCCGAGGGCCCGCCGATGTCGCCGAGGCTGATCCGCACGTCCACGGGCGAGTCGACGATGTTGGTCGGGGTCACGCCCAGGAAGCCGCGCGGGTCGCCGTCGGGGCGGGCCGCGGCGACGACGGCGACGTCGGTGCGCGGGCCCGGCGCCCCGAGCGGGCCGCGCTGCACGGTCACCGTCACCGTCTGGCCCGGGCGGGTCGGCGCCAGGGCGTCGACGACCTCCTGCGGCGTCGTCACCGGGCGGCCGTCGACCGCCACGATCCGGTCGCCGGGGGCGAGACGGCCCGCGGACGGGGAGTTGTCGAGCACCGAGCCGACCTGCACGGCGGTCGGGTAGCCGAGGTAGCGCAGGGCCGCGGCCTCCGCGTCGGTCTCGGACTGCGCGAACTGCCGGGTGTTCTCCTGGTCGACCTGCTCGCTGGAGCGCCCCGGCGGATAGACCGACTCGCGCGGGAGCACCTGCTCCTCGCCCGAGGCCCACATGGCCATCGCGCCGAAGAGCGTCACCTGGGTGGTCACCGCGACGGTCGTCATCCGCAGCTGGCCGGTGGTCGGGTAGACGGGGACCGGGCCGCTGACGTCCACCACCGTGCGCCCGTCCGCGCCCGCGCCGAGGACGTCGAACGTCGGGCCGTCGCCGAGCGCCACGAACGGCACCCGCACCGTGGCGCCCAGCAGGCCCAGGACCCCGGCCAGCACGAGTCCGAGCGCCAGGGTCGCGCGCAGCCGGGTCACGGGCGGTCAGGGTAGTGATTGCTCGGGCACGACCGATCCGCACCCGTGCACGGGGTCCGGCCCGTGCGCCGGCTGGGAAGTTCCTGGGCGTTCGCCGTGGGCGTGCGCTGACGGCCCACGCGGGTGTCCGGGCCGCGTACCGTCGGCACCATGAGTGACCTGCCCTTCGGCTTCGGGCCGTCCGACTCCGACGACGAGTCCCGCCGCTCCGGCTCCGGTGGGTCCGGTGGCTCCGGCCCCGGGGGTCCCGGCGGCCCCATGGGCTTCGGCCTGCCCGGCATGGGGGGCGCCGGCGGCCCCGGTGGCCCCGGTGGCTTCGACATGGGCCAGCTCGGGCAGATGCTCACCCAGCTCGGGCAGATGCTCAGCCAGTCGTCCGGCCCGGGTGCCGACGGCCCCGTGAACTACAAGCTGGCCGCACAGATGGCCCACCAGCAGCTCGGCGCCGAGGGCAGCGCGAAGCCGACGAGCGAGCAGCAGCGCGCGGCCGAGGAGTCGGTGCGCCTGGCCGAGCTGTGGCTCGAGGACGCGACGACCCTGCCGTCGGGCACCTCGCAGGTCGCGGTCTGGTCGCCGGCGCAGTGGGTGGACACGACGATGCCCACCTGGCAGCGCCTGTGCGACCCCGTGGCGCAGCGCGTCGCGGGCGCCTGGGTCGAGGGCCTGCCCGAGGAGGCCCGCCAGATGGCGGGCCCGATGCTCGGGATGATCTCCCAGGTCGGCGGCATGGCCTTCGGCTCGCAGCTCGGCGCCGGGCTCGCCCAGCTCGCCAAGGAGGTGCTCACCTCCTCGGAGGTCGGCCTGCCCCTCGGCCCGGAGGGCACCGCCGCGCTCCTGCCGGCCGCGATCACCACCTTCACCGAGGGCATCGACCGCCCGGCGGGCGAGGTGCTCGTCTTCCTCGCCGCCCGCGAGGCCGCGCACCAGCGCCTGTTCGGGCACGTGCCTTGGCTGCGCCAGCGCCTGCTCGCCACCGTCGAGGAGTTCGCCCACGGCATCACCATCGACACCTCGCGCATGGAGGAGCTCGCGCGCGACGTCGACCCGATGAACCCCGAGTCCCTGCAGCAGCTCATGAGCTCGGGGATGTTCGAGCCGCAGACCACCGAGTCGCAGAAGGTCGCGCTGCGCCGCCTCGAGACCCTCCTCGCGCTCGTCGAGGGCTGGGTCGACGTGGTGGTCGCCGACGCCGTGGGCGAGCGCCTGCCCGGCGCCTCCGCGCTCGGCGAGACGCTGCGTCGCCGCCGCGCCTCCGGCGGGCCCGCGGAGCAGACCTTCGCCACCCTCGTCGGGCTGGAGCTGCGGCCACGCCGGCTGCGCGACGCCGCGGCGCTGTGGCGGGCGCTCACCGACGAGCGGGGCATCGAGGGCCGCGACGCGGTCTGGTCGCACCCCGACCTCATGCCGACCGCCGACGACCTCGACGACCCGGCCGCCTTCGTGGGCGGCACGAAGACCGTGGCGACCGGCCAGGCCGAGGGCTCCGCGGAGAGCTTCTCCGACCTCGACGACCCGCTGGCGCGCCTCGAGGCCGAGATGAAGGCCGAGCAGGAGGCGAAGGACGCGAAGGACGCGAAGGACGCCGAGAAGGACGAGCCCGGGGAGGGCGACGGTCCGTCGTCGTCCTAGGACTCAGTCCTCCTCGGGGGCCTCGTCGGGCTCGCCGTCGGTCTCGGTGATCGGGAGTCCGGCGCCCGCGGCGAGGCCCTCCAGGTAGCCGATCGCGCGCTCGCTGCGCGGGTACGCGGCCTCGAGCGCCCGGAACGCCGGGCCGTGCCGCGGTTCGCGCAGGTGGACCAGCTCGTGCACCAGCACGTGGTCGAGCACCCACCCGGGCACCTCGCGGAGCTTCTCGCTGACGCGGATCGTCGCGTCGGCGGGCGTGCACGACGCCCAGCGGGTGCGCATCGGCTTCGTCCAGCGCACCGACGCCGGCCGGGGCCAGGCGCCGTCGGGGGCGACCGGGTCCAGGTGGGCGCGCGCCAGGGCGTCGGCGCGGTCACCGAGGTCGGCGTCCCCCGCGCGGCGGCCCGGGCGGCGCCGGGCGTCCGCGCGCTCCAGGCGCTGCAGCATCTCCTCGACCCAGTGCCGCTCCTGCGCCCGCGACATCGACGCCGGGATGTTCACCACGACGGTCGAGCCCTCGCGGTGGGCGTCCACCGTGCGCCGACGCCGGGCGCTGCGACGCACCTCGACGTCGGGACGCGATTCGACCATGACGCCGAGCCTAGAAGGCGGGATCCGGACGGGCCTCCGCTGCGTCGAACCAGGTGTGTCCCCGGCTCCCGTGCTCTCCCCCGTCCCCACCGTCCCGCTCCCCGACCGGCCGCGTCTGCGCCACGCGGCCCTGCACCGCGCGCCCGACGTCCTGCAGTTCGGCGCCGACCCGTCCGAGGCCCTGGTCGTCGACGGCCTGACGCCGCCGCTCGTGCGGATGGTCGACGCCCTCGACGGCACCCGGCCGCGTGCCCGGGTCCTGGCCGAGGCCGTCGCCGCCGGCGCGGCCCCGGACGCCGCCGACGAGCTGCTCGCCCGCCTGCACGCCGAGGGCCTGCTCGTCGGGGCGCCGCGGCCCGATGCCCTGGCCGAGCGCCGCGTGGTGGTGCGCGGGGCGGGGCGCATCGCGGTGTCCGTGGCCTGCCTGCTCGCCGCGGCGGGCGTCGGGCGGGTGCTCGTCGAGGCCGCGGGCACGGTGATGCGCGACGACGTCGGCACCGGCCTGCTCCCCGGCGACGTCGGGCGCCCCGCCCGCTGGGCGGCCGCCGATGCCGTGGCGCGTGCGGCGAGCGGGGGCGCGCGGCCGCCTGACGACAAGGCGCGCCGCTGGCTCGCGGCCCACGCCGACCTCGTCGTCCTCGCCGACGGCGCCCGCCCCGACCCGGTGGCCGCGTCGCAGCTGGTCGTCGCGGGGCGGGCCCACCTCCCGGTGGGCGTCGTCGACGGCCGCGGCACGGTGGGTCCGCTCGTCGTGCCCGGGGCGACGCCCTGCCTGCGGTGCGAGGACCTCCGGCGCACCGACACCGACCCCACCTGGCCCCGCCTCGCCGCCGAGCTCGCCGGCCGTCGCGACCCGGTCGGGGTGGTCCCGGCCGCGGCGATCGCCGCGCTCGCCGCCGCCCAGGCGCTCGCCCATCTCGAGGGCGACGTCCCGGCGGCGCGCGGCGCGACGCTCGTGCTCGACCCGGACGGCACCCGGCGCCCGCGGCCCGCCCGACGCCACCCGGACTGCGGGTGCCGGGCCCTCACCGTGCGTCCGGGCACGAACCGCCTCCCCGTGGCGGCAGCGTGATGACCGGAACACGGGCTGCACGTCACATCCGGAGTGAGTCGATCGCCGCGGTCGGCAATCCTCCCGGTGGACCTCGAGAAGGAGACGGCCATGGCTCCCACCATGACGCGGCCCCCGGCGATCGACACCCGCGGCCACGACCCCCTGATCACGGTGTTCGGCGCCGAGGGCGCGACCTACAGCTGCCCTGACCTGCAGTCGGTCGACGCGCACCTCGCGAGGCTGTGCGATCGGCTCCGGTTCGCGACCCCGCGGTTCCCCGCGCTGATCGCGCTGTTCCGGTCGGAGATCGACCGTCTGCTCGACCGCCGCCGGTGGCTGGAGCTCGACGCGATGGTTGTCGACACGCTCTAGAGGACCGCCCCGCGGCGTCGACGCGAGCCGACCTGGGCGCGCCGTCACCCACTGCGCGGGGGACAATCGGCTGCGTGACCGATGACATCCCCCGCCGGTCGGTCCAGCGGTCGGCCCGGCTGGCCTCGCTGCCGCTCGGATTCGCTTCCCGCACCGCAGCGGGGTGGGGCAAGCGTCTCGCCGGGGGTGACTCCGGCGAGATCTCCGCCGACGTCGCCCGCCGTGGTGCCGAGCAGCTGTTCGCCGTGCTGGGCGAGCTCAAGGGCGGGGCCATGAAGTTCGGCCAGGCCCTCAGCGTCTTCGAGGCCGCGGTGCCGCCGGAGATGGCCGAGCCCTACCGCGAGGCGCTCACCAAGCTCCAGACCGCCGCGCCCCCGATGCCGGCCGCGCGCACCCACCGCGTGATGGCCGAGCAGTTCGGCCGGGGTTGGCGCGACCGGTTCCGCGAGTTCGACGACACCCCGGCGGCGGCCGCGAGCATCGGACAGGTGCACCGAGCGGTCTGGCACGACGGCCGCGACGTCGCGGTGAAGGTGCAGTACCCGGGCGCGGAGGAGGCCATCATGGCCGACCTGCGCCAGCTCCAGCGCTTCAGCCGCATGGTCCAGCCGCTGGTGCCGGGGATGGAGATCAAGCCGCTGCTCACCGAGCTGCGCGACCGCATGGCCGAGGAGCTCGACTACCGCGACGAGGCCGACGCGCAGCGCGCGTTCGCGGCCGCGTACGAGGGCGACGAGCACGTCGTCGTCCCCCGGGTGGTGGCGTCGGCGCCGAAGGCGATGGTCTCCGAGTGGGTCACCGGCACGCCGCTATCGGCGATCATCCGGTCCGGCGAGCCCGAGGAGCGCGACCGGGTCGGCCTGCTGCTCTCCCGCTTCCACTTCTCGTCGCCCGCGCGGGTGGGCCTGCTGCACGCCGACCCGCACCCCGGCAACTTCCAGCTGCTGCCCGACGGTCGCCTGTGCGTGATCGACTTCGGGGCCGTGGCGAAGCTGCCCGACGGCCTGCCGCGCGAGCTCGGGCACATGCTGCGCCTGGCGGTCGAGGACCGCGCCGACGAGCTCCTGGAGCTGCTCAAGCAGCTGAACTTCGTGCTGCCCGGCGTCGACATGGGGTCGGACGAGGCGATCGCGTACCTCGGCCCGCTCACCGACCCGCTGCGCACCGAGAAGTTCCACTTCACGCGGTCGTGGCTGCGCGGGCAGGCCGACCGCCTGGGCGACCTGCGCCGACCCGAGTTCACCACCGGCCGCGGGCTGAACCTGCCACCGCAGTACCTGCTGGTGCACCGCGTGACGCTCGCGTCGGTGGCGGTGCTCTGCCAGCTCGACGCCGAGATCCCGCTGCGGGGCGTCTTCGAGCAGTGGCAGCCGGGCTTCGCCGCCTAGACGACTCCTCGTCCGGGGCCCGGTGCGCACAGGACACGCACCGGGCCCCCTTCTCCCCCTCGCGGGGTCCTGGGTGGGGTCAGGCGACCCCGCTGGCGGCCCGGGCGGCGGCGAGCTCCGCGTCCCGGGCGAGGTCGGCCTTGGACGGCCGGCCCCGGGGCCGCTTCCGGGCGATCACGGCGCCCCGGTCGAAGATCTCTCCGCCCCACACCCCGCAGTACTCCCGCCGCTCGAGCGCGCCGGCGAGGCACGCCCGCCGGATCGGGCAGGCACCGCAGAGGCCCTTGGCCCGTTCGAGGTCGGCCGGGGCCTCGGAGAACCAGAGGTCCTCCTCGGCGAGCCGGCAGGGGAGCTCGACGGAGGGCAGGGCGTCGAAGAGGTCGGGGAACCCGGGACCGGGGTCGGGGGCGGTCGGGCGTTCGAGTAGTCCGGCGGGGGACACGGTGCTACCTCCGGTGGGCGGGTCGGCGGGGCCGGGAGCCGCGGAGGTCGATCGCCTAGACGACGACGGAGGCCGCGGTCCCTGGAGCGGGTCCGCGGCCTCGTGTGATCCGGTGGGTCCTGAAGGTCAGGGGCCCCACCGACGGGGCGCGGACGTCCGCTGCGGGTCGAAGGTCGGGAGGTTCGCGAGATCGCGCTCACGGACGACGGGACGCTGCTGCTGTCCCCTCGGCCCGCACACGGCGATGCCCGAGGGCATCAAGGCCGTGGAGCAACGCCAGCTCGCGACGTGGCGACCGGTGCCCGCGACGGTGACGATGTCCATGTCTGCGAGCCCCCCTCGATGTCCCACGTGCGGCCGAACCGCCCGACCGGCAGCCTCGTGCGCCGGTGTGTGATCGACCGTAGGGCGGTCCCGCGCAGGAGGGCAACGTATTTTCGAGAACTTTCCCGGCGATCTCCCGACCGGGCACGGACGGCCTCCTACGAGGCGTGCCACCGCAGCAGGGTGAGCACCTCGGTGCCGTACCGCTCGAGCTTCGACGAGCCGATCCCGGGGATGGCGACGAGCCCCGACGGGTCGGCGGGCCGCTGCTCGGCGAGCGCGATGAGCGTGGCGTCGGTGAACACCACGTAGGCGGGCACGGACCGGGACTTCGCCTCCGCGGAGCGCCACGTCCGCAGCGCCTCGAGGAGCTCCTCGTCGACGTCCGACGGGTGGGTGCTGCAGCGCCCCAGCTTCGCCGACGCGGGGTCCGGCAACGGCTTGCCGCAGAGCCGGCAGGTCGGCTTCCCCCGCGAGCCGCCGTTCTCGCCGCGGCCGGTGGGCACCCGGGCGGCAGGGTGCTCCTCGGGCACGAGGCCGTAGAGGAAGCGGCTGCGGCGCCGCGAACGCCGGCCGCCGGCGTTGCGCGACAGCGCCCACGACAACCGCAGGTGCACGCGGGCACGGGTGACGCCGACGTAGAACAGCCTGCGCTCCTCCTCGACCGCGTCGCCGTCGCCGTCGGCGTGCTGGATGGGCATCGTGCCGTCGGTGAGCCCGACGAGGAACACGGCGTCCCACTCGAGGCCCTTCGCGGCGTGCAGGGACGCGAGCGTCACGCCCTGCACGGTCGGCGGGTGCTGGGCCTGCGCGCGGGCGTTCAGCTCGGTGAGGAAGGCGCCGAGGTCGGCCTCGGGGACGGTGGTGACGAGCTCCTCGGCGAGCTCGGCCAGCGCGCGCAACGACTCCCAGCGCTGGCGGGCGGCGCCCTCGCCGGCGGACCCGGCGGGCGGGGCCTCGGTGAGCCCCTGCTCGCCCAGGACCGCGCGCACCAGCGACACCATGTTGTCGCCGGTGGCGTCGTCCGGGGCCCGCGTCGCGGCGGTGCGCAGGGCGGCGATCGCGGTGCGGACCTCGGTGCGCTGGAAGAACCGCTCGCCGCCGCGCACCTGGTAGGCGATCCCGGCGTCGCCGAGCGCCTTCTCGTACGCCTCCGACTGGGCGTTCACGCGGTAGAGCACGGCGATCTCGGCCGGCGGCACGCCCTGCTCGACCAGCTCGCCGATCGCGGCCGCGACCGCCGTGGCCTCGGCGGGCTCGTCGTCGTGCTCGGCGAAGTCGGGATCCGGGCCGGGCGGGCGCTGCCCCTCGAGGCGCAGCCGCGAGCCGGCGGCGCGCCCTCGGGCCGCCCCGATGACGGTGTTCGCCGCCGAGACGACCTGCGGGGTGGAGCGGTAGTCGCGCACGAGGCGCACGACCGTCGCCTCGGGGAAGACGCGCGGGAAGTCGAGCAGGTAGGACGGGCTGGCGCCGGCGAACGAGTAGATCGTCTGGTTGGCGTCGCCGACCACGGTGAGGTCGTCGCGCCCGCCGAGCCAGGCCCGCAGCAGGCGGTGCTGGGCCGGGGTGACGTCCTGGAACTCGTCGACCACGAAGCAGCGGTAGCGCTCGTGGAACTCGTGGGCCACCTCCGGGTGCTCCTCGAGCGCCGCGGACGTGTGGAGCAGCAGGTCGTCGAAGTCGAGCTGCTCGGCGCGGTTCTTGAGCGTCTCGTAGGTCTCGTAGACCTTCGCGACCTGCTCGACCGGGCCCGGGACGTCGCGGGCGGCCCGGCCGGCCGCCGCCGCGTAGTCGTCCGGGGCCACGAGCGAGGCCTTGGCCCACTCGATCTCGCCGGCGAGGTCGCGCAGCGACTCGCGGGTGGTCGGCGCCCCGGCGCGCTGGGCGGCCTGCCCGACGAAGCGCAGCTTGCCCTCGAGCACCTCCCACGGCGCCCCGCCGACGACGCGCGGCCAGAAGTAGCGCAGCTGGCGCAGGGCCGCGGCGTGGAAGGTGCGTGCCTGGACCGGCGGGCGGCCCGGCCCGTCGACGCCCAGCGCGCGCAGCCGCGTGCGCATCTCGCCGGCCGCCCGGGCCGTGAACGTCACCGCGAGGACCTGGCCGGAGGAGACGTGACCGCTGCCGACCAGGTGCGCGATGCGGCGGGTGATCGTCCGGGTCTTGCCCGTCCCGGCCCCGGCGAGCACGCACACCGGGCCCCGCGGCGCGAGCACCGCCGCACGCTGCTCGGGGTCGAGCCCCGCCACCGCGTCCGACCCCGCCCCGCTGCCCGCTGCACTGCCCACGAGGCTCATGCTCTCAACCCGGGCCGACGGCCGGGGGCGGGACGGGCCCGGACGAGGGGTCGGGTCCGAAATCTCCACGACGGCTGTCGGACCCCTCTGACACGGTGGAGGTGTGCCACCTGCCATCGAGGCCGACGGTCTCGTCAAGCGCTTCGGCGCCACCACCGCGCTCGCGGGTGCGAGCCTCTCCGCCGCCGAGGGCACCGTCCTGGGGGTGCTGGGGCCCAACGGCGCCGGCAAGACCACCGCGACGCGGGTACTCGCCACGCTGCTGGCGCCGGACGAGGGACGCGCCGTCGTCGGCGGCTACGACGTGATCACCGAGCCGCACCGCGTGCGCTCGCTCATCGGGCTCACCGGGCAGTACGCGGGGGTCGACGAGGCGCTCACCGGCACCGAGAACCTCGTGCTCATCGCCCGGCTCCTCGGCCAGGGGCGCGCCGCGGCGAAGGCCCGGGCCGCCGATCTCCTCGGGCAGTTCGGGCTCAGCGACGCGGCCGGGCGCGCGGCGCGCACCTACTCCGGGGGCATGCGC
This sequence comes from Actinomycetospora sp. CA-053990, assembly GCF_050948445.1. Classification (NCBI taxonomy): domain Bacteria; kingdom Bacillati; phylum Actinomycetota; class Actinomycetes; order Pseudonocardiales; family Pseudonocardiaceae; genus Actinomycetospora; species Actinomycetospora sp. CA-053990. The sequence continues at coordinate 4,947,441 of NZ_CP192043.1, forward strand.
CGCCGGCTCGACCTCGCGGCGTCGCTGGTCGGGCGACCGCGCATCCTCTTCCTCGACGAACCCACCACCGGGCTCGACCCGGCGAGCCGCAACGAGCTGTGGGGCATGGTCCGCAGGCTCACCGACGACGGCGTGACGGTGCTGCTCACCACCCAGTACCTCGAGGAGGCCGATCAGCTCGCCGACGACATCGTCGTCATCGACCGCGGGGCGGTGGTGGCCACCGGCACGCCCGACGACCTCAAGGCCCGCGCCGGCGCTGCCGTGCTCCAGATGCGCCCCACCGACGCCGGGCAGGTGGCGGTCGTGGCGCGGATCGCGGGCGAGCTCGCCGGCACCACGCCGACGGTCGACCAGGACACGGTCTCGGTCCCCGCGGGCGACGACGCGCTCATGCCCGCCGTGGTCCGCCGCCTCGACGACGTCGGGGTGCGCCTCGCCGAGCTGACGTTGCGGCGCGCCACCCTCGACGAGGTCTTCCTCGCGCTCACCGGCCGCCGCGCGGTCCCCGGGTCCAGCAACGACTCCGACAGCACGACCGACCGGGAGCTGGTGTGACCCTCGACCGCACGCTGGCGGGGCCACCCGCCGCCGACCTCCCCGCTGCGCCGGCGCCCCCGTCCCGGCGCACGACGCCCGCCCAGTGGGCGAGCCAGTCGCTCACCATGGCCTGGCGCAGCCTCGTCCAGATCAAGCACAACCCCTCCGAGCTGCTCGACCTGTCGATCCAGCCGATCATGTTCGTGCTGCTGTTCACGTTCGTGTTCGGCGGGGCGATCGGCGGCTCCACCGACGCCTACCTGCAGTTCTCGCTCGGCGGGCTGATCGCGCAGAACGCGCTGTTCCTCACCGTCTACACGGCCACCGGGCTCGCGACCGACCTGCAGAAGGGCACCTTCGACCGCTTCCGCAGCCTGCCGATCGCCCGGTCGGCACCGTTGTCCGGGCGGATCATGGGCGATGTGGTGCGCCAGCTCTGGTCGCTGGTGGTGCTGCTCGCGGTCGGGGTGGCGCTCGGGTTCCGCATCACCACGAGCCCGCTCGCGGTGCTCGCCGCGTTCGGGCTGCTCGTCGCGTTCACCGTGGCGTTCTCGTGGACCTCGGTGCTGCTCGGGGTCCTCGCGCGCGACCCGGAGAAGGTGCAGATCTACGGGTTCACCGTGCTCTTCCCGCTGACGTTCGCGAGCAACGCCTTCGCGCCCACCCAGACGATGCCGGACTGGTTGCAGGCCTGGGTGTCGATCAACCCCGTGACGCGGCTGGCCGACGCCCTGCGCGGGCTCCTGGTCGGCGGGCCGGTGGCGGCCAACGCCATCGCCACGCTGCTCTGGGGCGTGGCCTTCGCGGCGGTGTTTGGGCCGCTTGCGGTCTGGGCGCTCCGGACCCGCGTCTGAAGCCCTACCGAGCCCGCCGCCGGTACTGCCCCGGCGTCTCGCCCGCGAGGCGGGCGAACTGCCGGGTGAAGGCCGGCTGGTCGTGGAAGCCGCAGGCGGCGGCGATCTCGGCCAGCGGGGTGGCGGTGCCCGTGAGCAGGGTGCGGGCGTGGTCGATGCGCGTGCGCAGCACGAACTGCGTGGGCGCGAGGCCGAACACCCGCCGCATCCGCCGCTCGAGCACCGAGGTCGAGCAGCCCGCCGCGAGGGCCATCTCCTCCACCCGCGGCGGGCGGTCGGGGCGGCTCGCGGCGAGCTCGACGGCGCGGGCGAGGGCGGGCAGGGACGGGTCGGAGTCCTCGGGAGCGCGGAGATCCTCGGAGACGCTGACGACGCCGACGACTCCCTCATCGCCGAGCACCGGGAGCTTCGTCGTCACGTACCAGCCGGCGACGCCGTTCCCCCCGGCGGATGAGCTCGAGCTCGTGGCGCAGCGGGCGACCGGAGGCCAGCACGGCCGCGTCCTGCTCCTCGTAGCGCTCGGCGAGCGCCGGGACGAACAGGTCGCGCGCCCGCCGGCCCACCACCGCCGCGCGGGTGCGCTCCCGGGTGCGCCGCACGAAGGCGTCGTTGACCTCGGTGTAGCGGCCGTCGGCGTCCTTGGCGCAGAACATCACGCCGGTGAGCTCGCCGAAGAGCTCGAGCAGCGCGTCGACTCCCGGCGGGGTGGGCACGGCCGGAGGATGCCCCGGCGCGTGGTGCCGATCCGGCGCCGGGGCCGTCGAATCCGGACAAGACCCGGACGGCCGGATCGGGCCACGATGGAGCCATGACCGAGCAGCTCGCGCCGACCACCCACGGGGCCGCCGGCGGTATCCCCGACGAGCTCGTCGAGCGGGCGGTCGCCCGCGCCGACCAGTGGGCGCGGGCCGGCGCCGTCGGCGCGGCCACCGGACCCTCGGCGCAGCTCGCCGCCCTCATGCACGACCCGGCCGGGGTCGACTTCACCCTGCGCTTCGTCGACCGCGTCGCCCGCCCGGCCGACGACCACGTCGCCGCCCGGGAGCTCGCCCGCCTGGCCGGCCCGGACGCGCCGCTGCCGGACTTCATCGGAGGGGCCGACCGGGCGCTGCTGCGCACCGGCGCGAGGCTCGCCCTGCGGGCTCCCCGGGTCGTGGTGCCGCTCGCGCGGCGCCGGCTCCGGGCCCTCGTCGGCCACCTGATCGTCGACGCCGATGGCCGCGGGCTGGAGCGTCGCCTGGAGGAGGCCCGCGCCGAGGGCTTCCGGCTGAACCTCAACCTGCTCGGCGAGGCCGTGCTCGGCGAGGAGGAGGCGGACCGTCGCCTGGCGCGCACGATGGACCTGCTGCGGCGGGGCGACGTCGACTACGTCTCGGTGAAGGCGTCGTCGGTGGCGAGCCAGCTCGTGCCGTGGGACCTCGAGGGCAGCCGCGACCGGCTCGTCGAGCGCCTGACCCCGCTGTTCCGTCTGGCGCGCGAGACCGGCTCCTTCGTGAACCTCGACATGGAGGAATACAAGGACCTCGACCTCACCGTCGCCCTGTTCACGACCCTGCTGGACCGCCCCGAGTTCACCGGGCTGGAGGCCGGGATCGTGCTCCAGGCCTACCTCCCCGACGCCCTGGGCGCCCTGGAGGAGCTGGCCGTGTTCGCCCGCCGCCGGGTCGCGGCGGGGGGCGCACCGATCAAGGTCCGGCTGGTCAAGGGCGCGAACCTCGCGATGGAGAAGGTCGATGCCGAGGTGCACGACTGGCCGCAGGCGCCGTACACGACGAAGGCGGAGGTCGACGCGAACTACGTGCGCCTGCTCGACCGGGCGATCGGGGGCGACCTCGTCGACGCGCTGCGCCTCGGCGTCGCGAGCCACCACCTCCACCACGTCGCGCTCGCCGTCGAGCTCGCCGCCGCCCGCGACGCCGAGCGCCAGATCGACGTCGAGATGCTGCAGGGCATGGCGCCGGCGCAGGCGAAGGTGGTGGCGCGCGACGTGCGGGACCAGCTCGTGCTCTACACGCCGGTGGTGCACACCGGCGACTTCGACGCCGCCGTCTCCTACCTCGTGCGCCGGCTCGAGGAGAACGCCTCGCCGGAGAACTACCTCTACGCGCTGTTCTCCGACGCCGGGCCCGCGTCGTACACCGACCGCTTCCGGGCCTCGGTGCGCGACCGCGACGCGGTGCCAGCGAGGCCGAGGCGCTCCGCGCACGTGAGTGATTCGGGTCGCCCGGGCGACCCGAATCACTCACGTGCGGAGCATTTCGTCAACGAGCCCGACACCGACCCGTCCCTGGCGGCGAACCGCGCGTGGGCGCTGCGGGCGATCGCCGCGCCGGGGCCGGGGGTGCGCGAGCCGGAGCTCACGGATCCGGGTGCCGTGGACGCGGTGGTGGATCGGGCCTCCACCTCCTCGTGGGGCCTGCGCACGGGTTCGGAGCGCGCGACGATCCTGCGCGAGGCCGCCCGCGCCCTCGCGGCGGCGCGCGGGGACCTGCTGACCGTGATGGTCGACGAGGCCGGCAAGACGATCGCCGAGGCGGACCCGGAGATCTCCGAGGCGATCGACTTCGCGGCGTACTACGCGGACCGGGCCGAGGAGCTGGACGGCGCGCCGTTCACCCCGGACCGGGTCGTCGTCGTCACCCCGCCCTGGAACTTCCCGATCGCCATCCCGCTCGGCGGCTGCGTCGCGGCCCTGGCCGCCGGGGCGTCGGTGGTGATCAAGCCGGCGCCGCAGGTGCGGGCGTGCGCCGAGGTCGGCGTCGCCGCCCTGCACCGCGGCGGCATCCCGGCCGACGCCCTGCAGCTCGTGCACACCGACGAGGGGGACGCCGGGCGGCGGCTCGTCACGCACCCGGCCGTCGACCACGTGGTGCTCACCGGGGCGTCGCAGACCGCGGAGCTGTTCCGGTCGTGGCGCCCCGACCTGCGGCTCATCGCCGAGACCAGTGGCAAGAACGCGCTGGTGATCACCCCCAGTGCCGACCCGGACCTCGCCGTCGCCGACCTCGTGCGCTCGGCCTTCGGGCACGCCGGGCAGAAGTGCTCGGCGGCGTCGCTCGCGATCCTCGTCGGCTCGATGCGCTCGACGCGCACGGCGGCCGGGTCACGGTTCCACCGCCAGCTCGCCGACGCCGTGCGCACCCTGCGCGTCGGTCAGGGCAGCGACCCGTCGACGACGATGGGCCCCCTGATCGGGCCGCCGGACGAGAACCTCGAGCGGGCGTTGACCCGCCTCGACCCGGGCGAGACGTGGCTGGTCGAGCCCCGCAGGCTCGGCGCGTCGCTCTGGACACCGGGGGTGAAGGCGCCGGTGGCGCCCGGTTCGTGGTTCCACCTCACCGAGTGCTTCGGGCCGGTGCTCGGGCTCATGCACGCGGCGGACCTCGACGAGGCGATCGCGCTGCAGAACGCGACGGGCTACGGCCTCACCGGCGGCCTGCACGCCCTCGACCCGGACGAGATCGCCCACTGGAGCGAGCACGTCGAGGTGGGCAACGCCTACGTCAACCGCCACATCACGGGCGCGATCGTGCAGCGCCAGTCGTTCGGGGGCTGGAAGGGCTCCGTCGTCGGGCCGGGCGCGAAGCCCGGCGGGCCGAACTACGTCGCCCAGTTCGGGACGTGGCACGACGGCCCGGTTGACGCGCTCCCAACTGCGCCCCTCGCGCCGCCGGTCGCGGCGCTGCTCGCGGACGAGGCCCCGCGCTGGGGCGCCGAGGACCTCGCGTGGCTGCGCGCCGCCGCCGGGTCGGACGCCGCCGCCTGGCGCGACGAGTTCGCCGTCGAGCACGACCCGACGGGCCTGCGCGCCGAGGCCAACGTCTTCCGCTACCGGCCGCTGCCCGCGCTGCGGCTCGTGATCGGCGCCGACGCCGCCGCACGCGACGTGCTGCGGGTCCGCCTCGCAGCGGCGTGCGCCGGGGTGCCGGTGACGGAGTTCTCGGGCTCAGCCGAGGCGGGCGAGCGGCTGCGGGTGGTGGGGACGGTGCCCCCGGGCCTCCAGCGGGCCGCGGCCTCGGCCGGCGCGTCCCTCGTCGACGCCCCGGTGGTGGCCGACGGCCGGCGCGAGATGCTCACGGTGCTGCGTGAGCAGGCGATCAGCCGCACGCGGCACCGCTTCGGTCACGTCGAGGACTGAATCCGGCCCTCGACGCGTTGCACCGGGCGTGGCACAGATGACGATGTACACGACCAGCTGGTGCGGGTTCTGTCGGCGCCTCAAGACCCAGCTCGACCGCGAGGGCATCGGGTACGAGGAGGTCGACATCGAGCGCGTCCCGGACGCCGCCGAGATCGTCACCAAGGTCAACGGCGGCAACCGCACCGTGCCGACCGTCGTCTACCCCGACGGCAGCGCAGCGACGAACCCCAGCTTCGCCGAGGTCAAGGAGACGCTGGCGCGCGTCGAGGCCGCCTCCTGAGCGCCTGATCTGTGGGAACGAACGCGCTGTTCGCTGCTTCTATGCGCACGAACGGCGCGTTCGTTCTGTCTGGGCGTCGGCGGCTCGCGACGCGAACGGGGACTTTGCGCGCGTAGAAGCAGCGAACAGCACGTTCGCTGCAAGACCACCGTCAGCCCGCGGCGGCCCAGGCCTCGAGCATGGCGCGGGCGATGGAGACGCCGCCGGGAAGGATGAGCTCGCGCCCGGCGCCCGCCTCGAACGCCGTGCCGCCGACGCCCTGGGCGCCACGAGAGCTCCCGTCCCGATGCGACCACTCCCCCGCCTCCAGGGCCTCGCGGAGCTCGGCGCGGGTGACCCAGCGGGCGCCCTCGATCTCGCCCTCCTGCAGCTTGATCGGCTGGTCGGGGTCGGCGACGGCCGAGAAGCCGATCATCAGTGAGCGCGGGAACGGCCAGGGCTGGGACCCGAGGTACGAGATCGTGTGGACGTCCACGCCGACCTCCTCGGCGCACTCGCGGGCGACGCAGGCCTCGAGCGACTCACCGGCCTCGACGAAGCCGGCGAGCACCGAGTAGCGCCCCGCCGGCCAGATCGGCTGGCGCGCGAGCAGCACCTGGTCGGCGCCGTCGTGCACCAGGCAGATCATCGACGGGTCGGTGCGCGGGTACTCCTCGTGCTGGTGCGCGGTGCACAGGCGCGCCCAGCCCGCCTTGATCGGGTACGTCTCCGATCCGTCGCGCGCGCAGAAGCCGCTGCGGTCGTGCCAGTTGAGCAGGGCCACCGCAGTGGTGAGCAGACCGGCGCCGCGCGCGTCGAGGTCGGCCCCCGAGGTGCGCAGGTCGGTCCAGTTCTCGTGGTCCGGCCCTCCACCCGCGCGCGCCCACTGCTCGGCGGTCATGAACCCCGAGCCCGCGTCGTTCGCGTGCGCCTCGGCCGGGTCGGGCACGCGGACGGCCCAGTACGCCGTCCCGTCCTCCTCGCCGAGCAGCACCGCGCCGTCGGGCGTCTCGTCGCCGAGGGTGCTGGTCGGCGCCATCAGCAGCGTCACGCTCCCGCCCTCACCCCGCTCGACCGGCGTCCGGCCGTGCGGGTCGACGAGCACGACGCGGGCGTCGGGCCACAGCGCGCGGCTGTGCGCCGGGTCGACGCGCAGCTGCTCGCGGCGATCGACCGTCGAGCGCGACAGCGACGGGTCCTCGTCGAGGTGGAAGGCGGCGCGCAGGTCGGGCCCCGCGGTCCCTGACGTCACGGAATCTCCACTCCGCCGAGGGCACGCAGCCCGGGACCGGTCCGTGCGGCGTCGGCCACCACGACCCCGGTGAACCTCGTCGGCGCGAAGAACTCCGCCGCGGCCGCCGCGACCTCGTCGGTGGTGACGGCCTCGAGGCGCGCCGGGTGCTCGCGCACCCACGCCGACGAGAGCCCGTGCGCGGCGAGCGCCGCGACCGTCGAGGCGTAGCCGGCCTGGGTCGTCATCGAGATGAGCAGGGAGCCCACGAGGTAGCGCCGGGCCGACTCGACCTCGTCGTCGGTCGGCGGCACCACCGCGAGCCGGCCCAGCTCGTAACGCGCCTCGAGCAGCGCCGGGGCGGTGACCTCGGACGCGACGTCGGTCTCCACCGCCAGCACCGCGCCGTGCGGATCGAGCTCGAGGCTCGACGACGCGTGGTAGGTGTAGCCCTTGTCCTCGCGCAGGTTCTCCACCAGCCGCGACGAGAAGTAGCCGCCGAGCGCCAGGTTCGCCAGCTGGAGCGCGGGATAGCGCGGGTCGGTCCGCCCGACCGCCGGCGCGGAGAGCCGCAGCTGCGACTGCACGGCGCCCGGCCGGTCCACGAGCAGCAGGTCGCGGGCCCGGAGCTCCGGCAGCGCCGGCAACGGGGCGGCCTGCCCGCCCGACCAGCCGGCGAGCGCCTTCTCCACGCGCGCGACGGCGTCGGTCGGGTCGAGGTCGCCGACGAGCACGAGCACCGAGCCGCCGGGCAGCAGGGCCGAGGCCTGCAGCGACCGCACGGCGTCGGCGGTCACCGCGGTGACCTCCTCGGGCCGCGGCATCTCGCGCGTCACCGGGTGCGTGCCGTAGCGGCGCTCCTGCAGCGCGCGGCGGGCGATCACCGACGGCTGCGCGGACGCCAGCTCGATGCGCTCGACGAGACGCTCCCGCTCGCGGGCGAGCTCGTCGTCGGGGTGCGTCGCCGCGAGCACGAGGTCGGCGAGCACGTCGAGCAGGGTGTCGAGGCCCTCGGCCAGCGCGTGCCCGGAGACCGAGAGGCGCTCGGGGTCGACGGAGAACCCGATCTCGCCACCGACGCCGGCCAGGTCGTCGTCGATGCCGACGCGGCTGCGTGACGCGGTGCCGGACAGGATCGTCGTCGCGAGGACCTCGGCGACCGCGGCGTGGGCCGAGTCGTCACGTCCGCTGGTGTCGGCGAACGGGACCCGCAGGCGCAGCTCGACCATCGGGACCTCGGAGCGGCGCACGGCGACGACGCGCAGGCCCGAGCCGAGGACGGTGTCGACCTCCTCGGGCGCGGGCACCGAACGCTGCGGACCCAGCGGGGGCAGGTCGCGGGGGCCCGTGGGGGTGCTGCCGATCTCCTCGGCGCTGCGGCGCCCGGTCATGCCGCACCTCCCGGGGTGACGGTGAGGACGGCGCGCTGGTCGGGTCGCAGGGACCCGGCGGCGGCCGCGACGGCCGACGGCTCGACCGCGGCGATGAGGCCGGGCAGCTCGTCGGCGAGCTCGGCGCGGCCCTGGACCAGCTCGGCCGACCCGAGGGCGAGCATGCGGCTCATCAGGCGGTCGTGCTCCCGGTGCAGGGAGGAGGCCCAGCGGGCGGTGACCCGGCGCAGCTCGTCGGGGTCGGGGCCGTCGGCGGCGAGGGTCGCGAGCTCGTCGTCGACCGCGCCGCGGATCCGCTGGGGGTCGACCGAGCCGGGGTGCACGGCGGTGATCGTGAACGTGTCGGGGTCGCGGGCGTCCAGCGGGGCACCCATGAGCCCGCAGGAGGCGGAGACGTCGGTGACCAGCTCGTCGCCGTACACCAGGCGCTGGGTCAGCCGCGCGGCCTCACCGTCGGTGAGCAGGCTCGCCAGCACGGCGTGCGCGAGGTACCCGGGCAGGTCGGCCTGCGGGTCGGGCAGGCGGTACCCCAGGGCCAGAGCCGGCAGCGGGGCGTTCGCGTCGACCACCGACTCCCGGCGCTCGCCGTCGGGCGGGGGCTCGGCGAAGCTCGGGCGCGTCGGCACCGCGCGGGCGGGGATGTCGCCGAAGTGCTTGTCGACGAGCGCGGCCGTCTCGTCCGGGTCGAGGTCCCCGACGACGGTGAGCACCGCGTTGCCCGGCGCGTAGTAGGCGTCGAAGAACGCGGCGGCGTCGTCGAGGGAGGCCTGCTCGAGGTCGGTGAAGTCGCCGTACCCGTTGTGGGCGTTCGGGTAGGTGTCGTAGAGCACCGGCGGCAGCAGGATCCAGGGGAAGCCGCCGTAGGGCCGGTTGAGGACGTTGAGGCGGATCTCCTCCTTGACCACGTCCACCTGGTTGCGCAGGTTCTCCTGCGTCAGGCGCGGGGCGCGCAGCCGGTCGGCCTCGAGGAACAGCGCCCGCTCGAGCGCCGCCGACGGCAGGACCTCGAAGTAGTTCGTGTAGTCCTGGTGCGTCGAGCCGTTGAAGACGCCGCCCGACGACTGCACGTGCCGGAAGTGGGCGAGCTTCTCCAGGCTCTCCGAGCCCTGGAACATCAGGTGCTCGAAGAGGTGGGCGAACCCGGTACGGCCCTCGGGCTCGGAGCGGAAGCCGACGTCCACGTGGACGGCGACGCCCACGACGGGGGCGGCCGGGTCGGGCACCAGGAGCACGCGCAGCCCGTTGTCGAGCACACGTCGGTGCAGCCCCCGTGCGGGGGCGGTCACGCTGGAGGTCACATGACCAACCTAACGGCGGTGCGGACCGGCGGCCGGGCGACGCGACCCGCCGCCGGTCCCCCGGTCCGTGCCCCGGCTCCGCGGGCGGCCCTCGCCGCTCGCGGTGATCCGGCGCGAGGTGCCCCCGCGGGGAGCCGGCACGCGACGTCCGGCGTCGAGCGCGGCGGGCCGTCCGGCCGTCGCCGACCGGCCGGGACGCGACGCGGGGCGGTGGACGGTGCCCCGGTCAGCGGCCCGGTCGATAGCTGGGCGGGGGCGGCCGTCGTCGTCGTGGTCCGCGTCGGCCGCGCCGGCGGGGCCGCCGCGCGGGCCGCCGGCCGGCGGGACCGCTCGCGCACCACGGCGACGAGCAGGCCGGCCATCCCGAGCCCGGCGACGCCGGTGAGCAGGATCGCCAGGCGGCCGGTCAGCGGCGACTCGGCGGGCTCGGTCGCGGCGAGCGCGGCCGCGGACCCGGTGCCGAGAACGCGGGCCGGCGTGTCGGCCGCCGGCTCGGTGCCGACGAACGCCATCCGGACCGTCAGCTTCGAGCCGACCGGGGTGCCGCACCCGTCGAGCGGCATGAGGCGCCGCCCGCCGGGGCCCTCGACGGCGACGACGTCACGCGGGTCGTCGGCGATGCAGGAGTTGCTGGTGATGACGACCGCCGGACCGACGGTCTCGACGGCGGCCGGGGTGGCCGGGGCGTCCGGGACCCCGGCGCCGCCGTCCTCCGCGTGGGCCCCGACCGGGTGCGCCACGAGGATCAGCCACAGCGCGAGTGCGGCGCCCAGGGCGAGCGCGAGGAGCACGCCGAGCACCGCACCGCGCCGTTCCCGGCGCACCGTGGTGCGCGGTGACCGACTCCCGCCCCGCACCAGGTGGGATCGATCCAGATGCGACCTCGCCGTGGTCCCCGTGAACGACACGAACGGGATTCAAACACCTCCCGCCGTCCCACGATCGAGGTATCCTCGTCGTCCACGATCCGGCGTCTGCTAGCGCGTTCCGGGCACGCGCGCCGGACCTTGAGTCGCCGTTCACGGCAGATTCCGGCGCCTCGCGGCGCCGGAGAGCGACGGCCGGCGAGCCCTCCTGCGCCGGCCGGGTGATCGCCCTCGTCGACCCGACACGCCGTCCGCGACCGTCACACGTTCGGTGGACGTCGTGGGCGGGCCCGGCGGGCGCGGATGGGCGCGCCACGAGCCGTCAGGCGAAGGCGTCCACACCCGTGCGCTCGGCCGAGACGGCCCAGAGACGGGCCGCGGCCTCGGGGTCGACGGCGTAGTCGCGGACGCCGCGGGCGCCGGGTTCGTGGGCGAGCTCGGCGACCTCGCAGTCCTCGAGGTAGAGCCCGCCACGTCCGGCGAGCTGGGGCGACGTCGCCGCCCAGACCTCGGTGGCCGCCCCGGCCTCGGGGGTCTTGAACCCCGCGGCCGCCTCGGGGGTCGGGTCGCCGTTCTCGTCGAGCCAGCCGAGCGCGACCATCTCCTCGCGCGGGAGGTGGCGCTGCAGCGGGGTCATGATCCCGCCGGGGTGCAGCGAGAACCCGCGGACGCCGCGGTCGGCCGCGAGCGCGTCGAGCTGCACGGCGAAGAGGACGTTGGCGGTCTTCGACTGCCCGTAGGCCGCCCACTTGTCGTAGGGCTCGGCGCGCCAGTCGAGGTCGTCGAACCGCACCGGCGAGCGGTGGTGACCCCGGGAGGACACCGACACCATCCGCGCGTCGCGGCCGCGCTCGATCGCCGGCCACAGGCGGTTGACCAGCGCGAAGTGACCGAGGTGGTTGGTGGCGAACTGGGCCTCCCAGCCCGGGCCGACCCGGGTCTCCGGCGTCGCCATGATCCCGGCGTTGTCGATCATCATGTCGATCGCGCGCCCGGACTCCAGGAAGTCGCGGGCGAAGGCGGCGACGCTGTCGAGGTCACCGAGGTCGAGGGTGGCGAGCTCGACACCCTCGATGCCGTCGAGCGCCTCCTTCGCCGCGTCCGGACGGCGGGCGGGGACGACGACATGGGCGCCGGCCGCGGTGAGTGCGCGCGTCGCCTCGAGGCCGAGTCCCGAGTACCCGCCCGTAACGACCGCGAGGCGGCCGGTGAGGTCGATGCCGTCCAGCACCTCGCGGGCGGTGGTCGCCGCGCCGAATCCGGAGCCGATCGGGGTCTGTGCCGTGGTCATGTCCCCGACGCTAGGACGTCGAGTGCGCTCGAACGCAAGCTCAGACCCCGCGCTCCCCCAGCAGCCGCCAGAGGTGGGCGGTGGCCTCGGCCCCCTGCAGCAGGAGCGGCAGGACCGCGCGCTCGTCGGGGGCGTGGATGCGGTCGGACGGCAGCATGACGCCGAGGAAGGCCAGCGGGGCCGCGAGCTCGGTGGACAGGAGCGCCTCGGGGCCGCTGCCACCTTCGCGCGCGGGCAGGACCTCGGCGCCGAGGGCGATGCCCATCGCGTCGCGGATCGTGGTGACGAGGAGCGAGTCGACGTCGCAGATCAGCGGCGGCACGCCCGGGCCGGTCGCCGACACCTCGGCCTCGATCCCGGCCGGGGTGTGCGCGGCGACGAAGTCGCGGACGGCGGCCAGGACGCGCGCCGGATCCTGGTCGGCGACCAGCCGGAACGTCAGCTTGGCGGTCGCCGAGTGCGGCACGATCGTCTTGTGCCCGGGGCCTGCGTAGCCGCCGTGCAGGCCGTTGACCTCGGCGGTCGGGCGCGCCCAGAGCCGCTCGTAGGTGCTCCAGCCCGCCTCGCCGGAGGTCGCCCGCGCGCCGGCCGCGGAGCCCGCCAGCCACGCCGGCTCGTCGAAGGGCAGGGCGGCCCAGGCGTCACGCTCGGTCGGCGTGGGCGGGCGTACGTCGTCGTAGAAGCCCGGCACCTGGACGCGCCCCTGGTCGTCGTGCAGCGCCGCGACGAGGCGCGCGAGCTCGGTGACCGGGTTCGGGACGGCCCCGCCGAACTGGCCCGAGTGCAGGTCGACCGACGCGCCGCGGAAGACGATCTCGGTGTCGACCATCCCGCGCATGCCGGTGCAGACGGTCGGGGCGTCGCGGCCGACCATGCCGGTGTCGGTGACGACGATCGCGTCGCAGGCCAGCGCGTCGCGGTGCGCCGCGAGCAGGGACGCGAGGTGCGCCGAGCCGGACTCCTCCTCGCCCTCGGCCAGCAGCTTGAGGTGCACGGCCGGGCCGTCGGCACCCGTGGCGGCGAGGTGCGCGGCGAGGCCGAGCCGCACCATCGCCAGGTGCCCCTTGTCGTCGGAGGCGCCGCGCCCGCGCAGCTCCTCCCCCACCACCTCCGGCGCGAACGGCTCGAACGACCAGCCGTCGGAGAGATCCGCGGGCTGGACGTCGTGGTGGCCGTAGACCAGGACCGTGGGTGGGGCCGGATCGGCGGCGGGCCACGACGCGTAGACCGCCGGCAGCGCGTCGGTGTCGTCCCACACCTCGACCTGCGGCCAGCCCTCGGCGCGCAGCCGCTCGGCGAGCCACGCCGCGGAGCGGGCCACGTCGCCGTGGTGGCCGGGGTCGGCGGAGATCGACGGGATGCGCAGCCAGGTCTGCAGATCCTCGACGAACGCCTCGGCGCGGGCGGCCACCTCACGGGCCTCGGTGCTGGTCATGCGATCCACGCTAGCCACGCACGACACCGCACGGCCGTCGCAGGGGACGACGACCGGGCGGGGAGACCGCGTCGACGGGTCGAGCTCCGCTCCGCTTCGTCTCCCAAGGGGCTCAGCGCTCGAGCACGCGGGCGATCTCGGCGCGGCGCACCCAGGCGACGACGCCGAGCAGCACACCGAGGATCACCGGCGTGAACCAGAAGCCCTCGCTGAGGAAGAACAGCTGCGCCAGCGTGGCGCCGACCATGAGCGCGACCAGGCAGGAGGCGGCGAGCCCCGCCAGGCGCGGCACGAGCAGCCCGATCCCGCCGGCGACCTCGAGCAGGCCGACGACGACCCGCAGCCACTGGCCGGTCCCGAGGTCCTCGAAGATCTGCACCGCGTAGGCCTCGCCGAAGAGCTTCGGCGCGCCCGACCCGACGATGAACATCACGCCGAGCAGGACCTGCAGCGTCCAGAGCGCGATGGTGGCGGGACGGGAGCGGGTGCCGACGCTCGGAGCGGGCGCGGTGGTCGTCATCGGGGGCCTCCTGGTGCCGGGTGCGATGGGAGAAGCGTGACGCACGTCCTAGTCCTACGTCAATACCTACTCATTGCTATCTCGTACTCCTCTTCCGTCGGCGCCATCGGATCGGCTTCGCTGGCGCCGTGACTCCCCCGGGTTGGACCTCGCCGCCGGACTTCACCACTCGGCCGGTGCTGGAGGGCACGGTCGGGATGGCGGCGGGGACCCACTGGGCGGCCGCCGCCACCGCGATGGGCGTCCTCGAGCGCGGCGGCTCCGCCTTCGACGCCGCGGTCGCGGGCGGGTTCGTGCTGCACGTCGTGGAGCCGCACCTCAACGGACCCGGGGGCGACATGACCGCCGTGTTCGCGACCGCCGCCGACCCGACGCCCCGGGTGCTGGACGGCCAGGGCCCGGCACCGGCCGGGGCGTCCGCGGCGGCGTACCGCACCGAGGGTCTCGACCGGGTGCCGGGCTCGGGTGCACTGGCCGCGGCGATCCCCGGCGCCGTCGACGCGTGGTTCCTGCTGCTGCGCGACCACGGCACCTGGGAGGTCGGCGACGTCCTCGCGCCGGCGATCGGCTACGCCCGCGACGGCGTGCCCGCCGTCCCGCGGCTGGCGAGCACCGTCGGGGCGGTCGCCGACCTGTTCCGCGAGCACTGGCCGACCTCGGCCGCGCTGTGGCTGCCCGACGGCCGGCCGCCGCGGGCGGGCGAGGTCCTGCGCAACCCGGCGTGGGCGCAGACGCTGGAACGCCTCGCCGCCGCGGCGCAGGGCCACGACCGGGCCGCCCGGATCGACGCGGTGCGCACCGTCTGGGCCGAGGGCTTCGTGGCCGAGGCGATGGCGGCGTCGTGCCGCACGCCCCACCGGCACTCGTCGGGCACCGACCACGCGGGCGTGCTCACCGTCGCGGACACGGCCGGCTTCCGGGCACAGGTCGTCGACGCCGCCGTCGGCGAGTTCCGCGGTCGCCGGATCGCCAAGACGCCCGCCTGGGGTCAGGGCCCGGCGCTGCTCGCCGCGCTCGCGGTCCTCGACGGCTACGACGACGCTGACCTCGACCCGTCGTCCGAGCGCGGCGCGCACCTCGTGCTCGAGACCACCAAGCTCGCGATGGCGGACCGCGAGGCGTGGTTCGGCGACGCCGACGACCCCCTCGACGTCGCCGCCCTGCTGGCTCCCGCCTACGTCGCCGAGCGACGGGCCCTGATCGCCGACACCGCCTCGCCCGACCTGCGCCCCGGACGCCTCGGCGGCCGCGAGCCGCGGCTGGCCGACCTCGCCGTCGACGGCTCGGCGTCCCGGGTGACGTCCGACGGCACGATCGGCGAGCCCACCGTGGTGCTGTCCGGCGAGACCAAGGGCGACACCTGCCACCTCGACGTCGTCGACCGCGCGGGCAACATCGTCTCGGCCACCCCGTCGGGCGGGTGGCTGCAGTCGTCCCCGACGATCCCCGAGCTCGGGATGGCGCTGGGCACCCGGCTGCAGATGAGCTGGCTGCAGGAGGGTCTGCCCTCGACGCTGACGCCGGGACGCCGGCCGCGGACCACCCTCACCCCCACGCTCGTGCTCGACGACGACGGCCCCGTCGCCGCCCTCGGGACGCCCGGCGGCGACCAGCAGGACCAGTGGCAGCTCCTCTACCTGCTACGCACCCTCGTCGGCGGCTACGACCCCCAGCAGGCGATCGACGCACCCGCCCTGCACTCGACGTCGTCGCCCAGCTCGTTCTGGCCGCGGGGCCGCGAGCCGGGGGGCGCCGTGGCGAGGACCGCCTGCCCGACGGCGTCGTCGAGGGCCTCGAGCGGCGCGGGCATCGCGTGACCCGCAGCGGCCCGTGGTCGCTGGGCCGGCTCTCGGCCGTCGGGATCGACCGGGCGCGCGGGCTCCTGTGGGGCGCCGCCAACCCCCGGGGGATGCAGGGCTACGCGGTCGGGCGCTGAGGGGGCGGTTCTGCCAGGGTGCGGCCCGTGCGCCGTTCGCGATCCACTGCCCCCACCGCCGTGCTCGCCGGCGGGCTGATGACGATGGGCGTGCTGCACGGGGTGGCGCCGCAGCCGTTCGACACCATCGTGCCGCCGTGGCTCCCGGGCACGGCGCGGTTCTGGACCTACGCGAGCGGCGCCGCCGAGCTCGCCGTCGGTGCCGCCGTCGCCGCACCGCGCACCCGTCGGCTCGGCGCGTTGGCGGCCGCCGCCCTGTTCGTCGCGGTGTTCCCCGCGAACACGCAG
The DNA here is from genome assembly GCF_050948445.1 of Actinomycetospora sp. CA-053990. Taxonomy (NCBI): domain Bacteria; kingdom Bacillati; phylum Actinomycetota; class Actinomycetes; order Pseudonocardiales; family Pseudonocardiaceae; genus Actinomycetospora; species Actinomycetospora sp. CA-053990. Next base: position 4,963,491 of record NZ_CP192043.1, read on the forward strand.
ATGGCGTGGGACTGGCGCCGGCGGCCGTGGCCCTACCGCGCGATCGCGTTCGGGCGCCTGCCGCTGCAGGCACCGATGGTCGCGCACGCGCTGCGGGTGCGGCGCGAGGCCTGACGCTCAGGCCGGGTTGCCGCGCGGCTTGATCGTCGCGTGCGGGAGGGCGGGCGCCGGGAGGCGGGCGGCCGCCCCGGTCCGCCCGTCGCGCCCGACGTAGCCCGCGACCTCCCCGAACCGCTCGCTCCCGGCCTCCCAGTCGGCGCGGAAGGCGACGATCTCGTCGTGGGTGCGGGCGACGAAGTTCCACCACATGACGATCTGCTCGCCGAAGGGCGGGCCGCCGAGCAGGACGAGGCGGGCGGGCTCGTCGCCCGCGACGATCTCCAGCGTCGAGGGGCCGGGGTCGACGACGCCGAGCTCGGCGCGCGCCACCGGGCGTCCCTGCAGCGTGGCGCGGCCGCGGTCGACGAGCAGGCCGTGCTCGAAGGTGGGGTCGACGGCGAGCTCGACGCGCGCGCCGGGATCGAGGAGCAGCTCCGCGCCGAGCAGCGGGGACGCGGTGACCACCGGCGACGTCGTCCCGGCCAGCGTGCCGAGGAAGACGCGGGCGACCGCACCGCCGCCGAGATCCGTCGTGTCGGGGATGTGGTGGGCGAAGTCGCGGGGCTGGTCGCGGGCGTGGTCGGGCAGCGCGACCCACAGCTGCACGCCGTGCAGCAGGGTGGTGTCCGGCGTGCTGACCTCGGAGTGCGCGACCCCGTGCCCGCCGGTCATGAGGTTGAGCTCGCCGGGGCGGACCATGGCGTGGGTGCCGAGGCTGTCGCGGTGCTCGACCTCGCCGGTGAACAGCCAGCTGACCGTCGCGAGCCCCGTGTGCGGGTGGGGCGGGACGTCCATGCCGCCCGAGCTCGCGGTGTCGTCGGGCCCGTAGTGGTCGACGAAGCACCAGGCACCGATCAGCGAGCGCTGCCGCTGGGGCAGGGTGCGGCGCACGGTCATCGCGCGGGGCCCGCCGAGCGGCACGTCGCGCGGGGTCAGGACCTCGACGCGCCCCGGCGACCCGCCGGGCTCGCACTGCACTTCGGCGGGCGCGGTCTCGGTGTTGCTCACTCCTCGATTCTGCTCCTCGGTGGCACGTGCTCGGGCTGCTCGGGGTCAGCGGAGGTCGAGGTCCACGTCCTTGTCCGGGCCCTCGTCCGCGTCCGGGTCGGTGTCGTCGGGGCCCGCGAACGACGGGGCCTGCGGGTCGCCCTCCGGGACGCGCTGCTCCTCCGGCACGGTGGCGACGAGCGCGCGCAGGCCGGCGGCGTCGAGCAGGTCGGCGGGGCTCTTGGTGACGTCGTCACGGACGTAGTGCAGCGCCGCGCGCACGCGCTCGACCGGGATCCCCGAGAGCGCCGACCAGGCCAGCCGGTACGCGGCGAGCTGCACCGCGAGCGCCGGCATGGCGTCGTCATGCGGCACCCGCCCGGTCTTCCAGTCGACCACCGTGGCGCCGCCGTCGTCGTCGGCGAACACCGCGTCGATCCGGCCGCGCACGAGCGTGCCCGCGACCTCGGTCTCGAACGGGACCTCCACCGCCACCGGCGTGCGGTTGGCCCAGCGGCTGGCGGTGAAGCGCTCACGGAGCTCGGCGGCGTCGGCGGCGCCCGCCGGGTCGGCGGCCGCGTCGGCGTCCTCGTCCGCCGCACCGGGGAGCTCGTCGAACTCCAGCAGCTCGGTGGCCGAGAACCAGCGCTCGAGCCACGCGTGGAACTCGGTGCCGCGCCGCGCCCGCGGGTCGGGGGACGCGGCACCGGGCGTCGCAGCCGTCGGGCCAGCGCATCCGGGTCGGCGGCGAGGTCGACGAGCTGACTGACCGACAGCTGCGGCGGCAGGAGCACCCGCGCGTGCCGGTGGCGCGCCGCCGCCCGCTCGGCCAGCAGGACCTCGATGTCGGCGGCCCAGCCCTCGGTGTCGTCCTGGTCCTCTGGGTCGTCCTGGTCCCCGGGTTCGTCCGTCTCCTCGGCCCGGCGTGCGCGCGCCGCCCGGACGAGCGCCGCGCCCTCGTCGACCGCGGCCCGCCGCGAGCCCAGCGGGTCGACCGGCCAGGCCGTCTCGTGGACGGCCGACGCCATCGGGTTGGCGACGCCCTCCTCGGGCGGCTCGGCCCACGCCTCGACGACCCCGCAGCGACCGCCACCCGCCGCGGCCAGCTCCCCGACCTCGGCGAGGAGGTCCGACGGGCCGCGCGGCGACTCGCCGGTCTCGCCCCACCAGTGCCCGGACACCAGCAGCGCGTGCTCGGCGCGGGTGAGCGCGACGTAGAAGAGGCGCCGCTCCTCGACGAGACGGCGGTCGTCGAAGGCCCGCTCGTGCTCGTCGAGCCGCTCCTGGATCTCCTTGCGGTCCGCGGCACCGTCGAGCTCGAGCTCGGGGAGGTCCGGCCGGTCGCCGCGCAGGTGCACGGGCAGCGACGCGACCGACGTCAGCCACGAGCCCGACCGCTTCCCCGCCGGGAACACCTTCTCGACGACGTGCGGGAGCGCCACGAGCTCCCACTCGAGGCCTTTGGCCGCGTGGACGGTGAGGACCTGGACGCGCGTGCCGCCGGTCGCCGGGTCGGCGACGTCGACCTCGCCGGGCGTCAGGCCGTCCTCGGCCTCCTCGGCGGCGTCGAGGTAGGCCAGCAGCGCGGTGACCGTCGCGGTGCCGCCCGAGGAGGCGGCGCCGGCGGAGAAGTCGGCCACGACCTCGGCGAACGCGTCGAGGTGCGCGCGGCCCGTCGGACCGGGCCGCGCGGCGGTCTCGACGTCGAGGAGCAGGACGCGCTCCACGTCGGCGACGAGGTCGACCAGCGGGGCGGTGACGCGGCGGCGCAGCATCGCGAGCTCGTGCGCGAGGTGCTTGAGCCGCTCGAACCCGACGGCCGAGTAGCGCGCCGCGGGACCGGGGTCGTCGAGCGCGTCGACCAGGCCCGCCCGCTCGGCGTGCTCGCCGGGCAGCGCGGCGGCGACGGGGTCGGGGACCTCCCTGCTGACCGTGCTGGTCACGTCGGTGCCCAGGGCCGGCGCCGCCAGCTCGCGGGCACGCCGCCAGAGCGCGGCGAGGTCGGCGCCCCGATGCGCCAACGCGCGCCCGTGAGCAGCCGGACCGCGGCGCCGCCGGCCAGCGGGTCGACCACGAGCCGCAGCGCCGACACGACGTCGCGCACCTCGGGCTCGTCGAGCAGCCCGCCCAGGCCCACGACCTCGACGGGCAGGTCGCGGGCGCGCAGCGCGGCGGCGAGCGCGCTCATGTCGGCGCGGCGGCGCACGAGGACCGCGGTGGTCGGCGGCTCGGTGTCCGCGTCGGCGGCGGCCCGCCACCGGTCGGCCACGGCGTCGGCGAGCCACGCCCGCTCGGCCTCGACGTCGTCGTGCAGGGCGACGCGCACGTCGCCGGCCGGGGCGCCGGGGCGGGGCCGCAGCTCGTCGACCGCGACACCGCTCGCCCGCAGGGGCTCGGCGATGCCGTTGGCCAGGGCGAGCACCTCGGGCGGGTTGCGGAAGCTGGTCAGCAGCCCGTGGCGGGCGGCCGCGACGGTCTCGCCGTCGGGGTCGACGCGCGGGAAGTCGGTGACGAACCGCGGCAGGTTCGCCGCGCTCGCACCGCGCCAGCCGTAGATCGACTGGAACGGGTCGCCGACCGCGGTGACCGAGGTGCCCTCGTCGTTCGAGAACAGCGAACGCAGCATGATCCGCTGCGCGTGCCCGGTGTCCTGGTACTCGTCGAGCAGCACCGCGCGGAACGCCTCGCGCTCGGCGGCCCCGACCTCGTCGTGGGTCTCGGCAAGGCGGGCGGCCGCGGCCATCTGGTCGGCGAAGTCGAGGCAGCGCTCGGCGCGCTTGCGCTCGGCGAGCTCGCTGACCAGCGGCAGGAGTGCCGCCCGGAACCGCTGCGCGGCGACCTTGGTGGCCAGCGCCACCGGCAGCGCCGCCTTCTGGCCCTTGGCGCGCGGGGCGTCCTCCACCGCGCGGGCGAAGCGCTCGGCGTGGAGCGCCAGGGTGCTGGGGTCGGCGAGGTGCTCGCCGAGCTCGCCGGCGAGCGACTGCACGAGCGCGGTGACGGTGGAGGGCACGCGGTCGGTGTCGAGGTCCGCGGCCCAGGTGGACACGATGCGGTGCGCGAGCTGCCACGACGCGGTGGGCGAGAGCAGGCGCGCTCCGGGGTCGACGGGCAGGCGCAGGCCGTGCTCGGCGAGCAGGCGCCCGGCGTAGGCGTGGTAGGTCGAGATCGTCGGCTCGCCGGCACGGGCCGCGAGGCGCCGGTCGCCGGTGGGGTCGAGCTCGTCGAGCAGGCTCGAGGAGCCGAGCACCCGCAGCCGGCGTCGCACGCGGTCGGCGAGCTGGCCGGCGGCCTTGCGCGTGAACGTCAGGCCCAGCACCTGCTCGGGGCGGACCAGCCCGTTGGCGACGAGCCACACCACCCGCGCGGCCATCGTCTCGGTCTTGCCCGAGCCGGCGCCGGCGGTGACGAGCGCGGGCTCCGAGGGTGCGCCGATGACCGCCGCCTGCTCCTCGGTGGGCCGGCGCAGGCCGAGGCGCTCGGCGAGCTCGACGGGGTCGATGAGCTCCGTGCCGCCGATCCTCCGGGCGGGGGCGATCGTCGTCACGGGACCTGCCTCCCCGACACGTGGACCGGGCACGCGGTGCGCACCGGGCAGCGTGGGCAGGAGTCGTTCTCACGTCCCACGAAGATCGGCCCCTCGGTGGCGCGGGCGGCCGCGCTCACGTGCTCGCGCCACGCGGCCAGGCCCTCGTCGTCGAGGGGCTCCTGCGCGCGTTCCTTCGCGGCGCCGCCTGCCCGCGACAGGTACACGAGGCGCGCGCCGCCCGGAGCGCTGCGCGCGGCAGTCCGGTCGGGGCCCGCGAGCGTCTCGGCGAACGCACCGAGGGCGGTGGCGAGCTGGTAGACGGCGAGCTGCGGGTGCTCCTGCGCGGCGGCGTGCGAGATCGGCGTCTTGCCCGTCTTCACGTCGACGATCACGGGCCGGCCGTGGGTGTCGATCTCGAGCCGGTCGACCCGTCCGCGCACCCTGACCCCCTCGGCCACCGCCACCTCCATCTCGCGCTCCACCGCAGCCTCGGTGAGGTGCGCACGGGTCTGGTCGCGCCAGGCGAGGAACGACGCCAGCATCCGGCGGGTGCCGGCGAGCTCGCGGCGCGAGAACCACGGCGCGCCGGCGTCGACCGAGGCCCAGGCGACGTCGAGGGCGTCCTGGAGCTCGCGCTCGCCGGCGCCCTCCGCCGCGCGCTGGACCAGCGCGTGGACGAGCGAGCCCGTGACCGACGCCAGCGAGTCGCTGTCGTCGCCGCCGTGGGCCTGCAGCGCCCAGCGCAACGGGCAGGTCAGGATCGTCTCGACGGCGCTGGGGCTGACCGCGACGGGGGCGGTCGCCGGGCGCAGCGGCGCCTCCGTGGACGGGGCCAGCAGCCCGTACCAGTCGTCGGGGTCGGCCCCCGGCACGCCGGCCTCGGCGAGGCGCGCGAGCCCGGCGGCCGCGCGCTCGCGGCGCTGCCGGGAGGTGTCCGGGTCGGTGACGGCGCGCCGCAGCTCGCCGACGAGCTCGGCGAGCACGAGCGCCCGGCCCGGGCGGCTGCGCGGGCGGTTCGCCTCCGCCGGGTCGTCGGTGACGGGACCTCCGTCGACGTCGTCGAGGAACCGCGACGGCGTGACGTCCTCGGCCTCCACGGCGCTGACGTGCACCGCGCGCCGCGCCCGGGAGAGCGCGACGGCGAAGAGGCGCCGCTCCTCGGCCAGCAGGGGCGCCTGCGCGGAGACCGCGGGGTCGTCGGGGAGCCCGGCGAGGACGTCGACGAGGCGTTCGACGCCCAGGAGCGTGCCCCGTCGGCGCAGGTCGGGCCAGACGCCCTCCTGGACGTCGGGGACGATCACGACGTCCCACTCGCGTCCCCGGGAGGCGTGGGCGGTGAGGACCGCGACCGCCTCGCCGTCCGGGGCGCGCGGGGCGAGGGTGTCGGCGCGGATGCGCTGGTCGTCGGCCTGCGCGACGAACCCCGCGACGGTGCCGCCGGGGAGGTCCTCGACATAGCGGGCGGCGCGCTCGACCAGGGCGACCACGGCGTCGAGGTCGCGGTCGGCCTGCGCGCCCGTGACCCCGCCGCGCTCGCTCGCGGCCACCCAGCGGCGCTGCAGGCCGCTGCGCTCCCACACCGCCCACAGGACGTCGGGCACCGAGGCGGCCTTCTCGATCGCCGCGGCCGCAGCCGCGAGCAGTTCGCCGATCCGGGCGAGCGGGGCGGCTTCCGAGGTACTGAGCAGCGCGAGGGGGTTCTTCGCGTGCGTGATGTGATCGGTCAGCGCGTCGACGATGAGCGCGTCGCTCGGGGTGTCCGCCGCTCCCCCGCCGGCCTCGTGGCGGCGCAGCAGGCCGCGGCGCAGGCGGCGCAGGGCCAGCGGGTCGGCGCCGCCCAGCGGGGAGGCGAGCAGGGCGAGCGCGGTGTCGGCGTCGAGGCGCGCCGGGTCGGCGGCGCAGCGCAGCACGGTGAGCAGCAGGGCGACGGCCGGGAGGGCCGCGAGCGGGGTGTCGTCGGCCGGGACCGCGAGCGGTACCCCGGAGGCGAGCAGGGCGCGCCGCAACGGGGGCAGCGAGCCGGACACCGAGCGCACGATCACCGCCATCCGCGACCAGGGCACCCCGTCCTGCAGGTGCGCGCGGCGCAGCCGGTCGGCGGCCGCGGCGGCCTGGCGTCCCGTGGTGGCGAAGACGTCGACGGTGACGCGGCCGTCCTCCCCGTCCTGCGTTGTCGGCGAGGTCGGCGAGGTCGGCGAGGTCGGCGCCGTCCGCGTCCGTCCCGGCCCGGCGCCGGGCAGCGCGGCGACGACGCGGGCGACGGCACCGCGCAGCGCGGGGCGGCTGCGGTGGTCGGCGCGCAGGACGACGGTGGCCAGGCCCCCCGGGTCGGCGTCGCGCAGCAGCGACGGGTCGGCCCCCCGGAAGCCGAGGACCGAGGAGTCGGGGTCGCCTGCGAGCACCCAGTCGTCGGCGGCGGCGCCGAGCGCGCGGGCGAGCTCGATCTGCTGGGGGTCCATGTCCTGGACGTCGTCGACGACGAGGTGGCGCACGGCGGCGCGCTCGGCCTCGAGGAGGTCCGGGTCGGTGACGAAGGCGTCGAGCACCGCCGCGACCAGCTCGGCGGCGTCGAGCGGGGGCGCGCTCGCGAGAGGGTTGGCCGAGCCCGCCGCCGCCCGCAGGAGCGTGACCTCCTCGTACGTGCGGTAGAAGCGCCCCGCCGCGATCCAGGCGGGCACGCCGTGACGCTTGCCGAGGTCCGCGAGCTCGCGCGGCCCGAGCCCCCGCTCGGCGGCGCGCAGCAGGAGGTCGCGCACCTCGCCGGCGAACGCGGGCGCCTCGAGCGCGGGCTGCATGCGCAGCGGCCAGCCCGACGGCGCGCCGACGCCTGCGATCTCGCCGGCGAGCAGCTCGCGGACCATGGCGTCCTGCTGCGCGCCGGGCAGCAGGCGCGGCGGTGCCTCGCTGCGGCGCGTGGCGTGGCGCCGGAGGACGGCGAAGGCGTAGGAGTGCACGCTGCGCACGAGCGGTTCGGCGGCCGCCGACGCGCCGCGGTCCGGCCCGTCGAGCACCCGGCGGCGGGCGGCGATGCGCTCGCGGAGGGCGGCCGCGGCCCGCCGGTCGCCGACGAGCACCAGGGTCGGGCGTCGGGGCGCTCGTGCAGCAGGCGCGCGACCCGCTCGGCGAGCAGCGTCGTCTTGCCCGTGCCGGGCCCGCCCAGCACGCGCAGGAAGCCCGCGTCGTGCTCGACGACCCGCCGCGCGGCGTCGTCGAGCACCAGCTCGCCCGGCACCCACGCCGCGGCGCGCCGTAGCTCGGGGGCACGCTCCTCACTCACGCCGTTCACTTCACCACGACCCCCCGACAGTCCCGGCGCGGAGGTGGGCGTGTCGTGCAAGCCCTGCGTCCACGCTGGCACTCAAGGCCAGGAAATCCGCGTCGATCACGGAGCCCGGGGTGCCCGGCACCCTCATCGCCGTGCTGGACTCCACGCCGTGGACGAGGCGCGCCACGAGCGCATCCGGGCGGCGGTGCGGGCGATCCCGGAGGGTCGGGTGTCCACGTACGGCGACGTCGCCGCGGCGGCCGGCGAGCGCTCCGCGCGCGTGATCGGCTGGGTGCTGCGCGACGACGGCGCCGACCTGCCGTGGCACCGGATCGTGCGCGCGGACGGGTCGAGCGCGCCCCACATCGCCGACGAGCAGCACGCGCGCCTGCGCGAGGAGGGCGTCGAGATCCGCGACGGGCGCGTCGTGCTCGCGAACCACCGCATGGCGAGCGGGGGGATTTCCTGACCTTGAGCGTCAGCGTGGTCCCCATGCTGGCGCTCAGCTCGCCGATCCCGCGCCCGCGACGAAGCGGATTTCCTCGCGTTGAGCGCAAGCGAGGCCGCAGGGCTTGCACTCAGTGCCGGTACAGGGCGAGGTGCGCCTCGGCCGCCGCGTCCCAGGTGTGCGCCGCGGCCAGGGCGCGGCCGACGGTCGCGTGGGCGGGGTCGAGGTCCGGGTCGGTCCCCTCGAGGACCCCCGCGATCTCGCGCGCGAAGCCCTCCGGGCCGTCGGCGAAGCGCGCCGCACCGGCGAACACCTCGCGCAGCACCGGCAGGTCGCGCGTCACGAGCGGGACCCCGGCCGCGAGCGCCTCCATCGCCGAGAGCCCGAAGCCCTCCTTCGTCGACGGGAACGCGAACACCGCGGCGCCCGCCACCAGCCCCGGGAGCTCGGCGTCGTCCACCGGCCCGAGCACCACGGGCTCCACGCCCAGCGACGCCGCCCGCGCGAACACCTCCTCGCGGTAGGGCCGGTAGTCGAACAGCGTGTCCCCGCCCGCCACCAGCAACGGCAAACTCGGGAGCCGCGCCATCGCCTCGACCAGCTCCAGCGTCCCCTTGCGCGGCTCGATTCCCCCGACGGCGAGCACGTAGCGCCCGTACCGCGCGCGCCACGGCTCCCCCGCCCCGGACTCGGCCGCGCGGGCGAAGCGCGCCGCGTCCACCCCGTTGGGGATCACCGCCGGCGCCCGGCCCCAGCCCGCCCGGACCTCGCCCGCCACCGCCTCCGACACGCACACCAGCGACGCCGGCTCCACCAGCGCCCGCTCGTGGCAGGCGGCGAGCTCGGGGGTCGTGAACTCGTCGAGGTGGTGCACGGTCCGCCACAGGCGCTCGTACCCCCGCGCGCGACCCACCGCGTTGGCCGACAGGCAGTCCTGCGCGTGCACCACGTCGAACGATCCCTCGAACGCCGACGCCAGCAGCGCGATCGAGCGCAGGATCCGCTCCCCGACCGTCTCGCCCTCGACCTCCTCGACGGGCACGAGCCGGACGGTCACCGCGGCGTCGACGGGACGGAAGAAGCCCGTGTCCCCGCCCCGCGCCAGCGCCCAGACCGTCACCTGGTGCCCGGCACGGGCGAACGCCTCGGCCAGCGCGAGCGTGTGCACCACACCGCCACGCGGCTTCGTCGAGTAGGTCAGCAGGGCGATCCGCACGATCAACCGTAGGTCTCGGGACGACGCTCGGCGAGGTGGTGCAGCACCGTCCGGGCCGCGCCGACCAGCTCCGGGAGGTCGACCTCCGCCACCGCCAGCCCGCCCTTCGACCACGTGCGCGCGAGGATCTCCCCACCCGGCCCGACGACCTTCGCCCGGCCCAGGAAGTGCAGCGCGCCGTAGCGCCCGCTCTGGTTCGACGACAGCAGGACGACCTGGTTCTCGGCGGCGCGCGCCTGGTCGTAGAGGTCGAACAGCCGCGCCTGGCGGTCCTGCGCCATCCGCGGCGCGCGGTTGGTCAACGAGGTCGGCCAGGCCGAGAGGCAGGCGAGGATCTCGGCGCCGTCGACGGCCAGGGTGCGCGCCGCCTCCGGGAAGGTCTTGTCGTGGTCGATGAGCAGGCCCATCCGGCCCACCGGGGTGTCGAACGCACGGAACCCGTCGCCCGCCGCGAACAGCGGCGCGACGCCGGCGGGCAGGTGGACCTTGCGGTGCCGCCCGAGGATGCCGTCCCCGGAGAGGCAGACCGCCGCGTCGTAGCGGACCAGCCCGTTCCCCTCGTCGGGACCCCGCTCGCTGTACCCGAGGCAGACCACCATGTCGCCCGCGAAGTCGATCACCGATCGGACCTCGTCGCCGTTCGGCTCCAACACGGGTGGCAGGTCGTCCTCGTCGGGTCCGCGCAGGTCCGTGAGGTACCCGCCGAGCGCGCCGTCGGGCAGCGCCAGCAGAGAGACCCCGGCGTCCCGCGCGTGCGAGATGATCATCTTGATGCGGTCGAGGTCGAACCCGATGTCCCGCGTGAAGTGGGCCGCGGCGGCGGCGAGACGGACCACCCGCGCCCGCCTAGCTGGCGCGCGCGGGGACGACGGGCGGCGCGTCGTCCGGCGTGCCGAGGTACGACGCGGGCCGCCGGTCACGCAGGTGGCCCATGAAGCGACGCGCGGCGTCCACCGCGTCGTCGACGTCGACCGACGCCACCGCGAGTCCGGCCTCGGTCCCGGTGGTGTCGAGGACCTCCCCGCCCGGGTCGACGATCTTCGCGCTCGCGACGAGCTGCATGTCCCCGAAGGTCCCGGCCTGGTTCGCCGAGACCCAGACGATCTGGTTCTCCAGCGCCCGGGCCCGGTCGAAGAGGTCGAAGCGGCGGGTCCAGCGGTCGTCGGCGAGCACCGGCGCCTGGTTGGTGCGCGACGCCGGCCACGCCGACATGCACACGACGATGCGCGCCCCGTCGACCGCCAGGGCCCGCGCGGCCTCGGGGAACGCCTTGTCGTAACAGATCATCATGCCCATCCGGCCGACCGGAGTGTCGAACGCGGCGAAGCGGTCGCCCGCGGCGTACGAGGTGTTCTCGTTGAGCGGCTGGTGGACCTTGCGGTGGTGACCGAGCACGCCGTCGCCGCTCACCGCGACGCAGCTGTTGTAGGGACGGTGGCCCGACGCCGCGTCCCCACGCTCGCAGAAGCCGACCGTGACCACCATGTCCCCGGCCAGCGCGATCAACCGGCGGATCTCGGGGCCGTCGACATCGAGCTGCGGCGGCACGTCCTCAGGATCATCGTGCAGTGACGACAGGTACCCCCCCAGCGCCGCCTCGGGCAGGGCGAGCACGTCGGCCCCCGCCGCCCGCGCCCGCTCGAGCAGCGACGAGATCGTCGCGAAGCTCTCGTCCAGGTCGCGGCCGAAGCCGGCGGCCGCGGCGGCGAACGTCCTCACGGTCACGGGTGGTTCCCTTCGCTGATCCGGGCGCGGCCCAGTCCGGTGACGCCCCCGGCGACGGCCTCGGTGACCTCGCCGTCGGGCCAGCGCAGGGCGACCCCGGCCGGTCCGGTCGCCGGGTCCGTGAGTACCCCGCACACCGCGCTGGTGGCGGGCCCCGCCGACGGGGCGGGGGCGCCGGACTCGTCGGCGGTGAGCAGGGCGAAGCCGGGGAAGCAGGTCAGCCAGTCGGCGACGGTGGCGCCGACCGGCCGCGGGACGGCCGCGACGTCGAGCACCGCGCCGGTGCCCGAGGCCTCGGCGAGCATGCCGAGCGTCCCGACGACCCCGGCCATCGAGACGTCCTTGGCGGCCGCGGGCCGGTGGGGCGCGTCCGGCCCGATCGCCGCGACCATCGCGCGCAGGTCGGCGGGCGCGCGCGTCGAGGTGGAGTCCCACTGGCGACCGGTGTAGCCCGGGCGCCAGGTGCCGGCGAGGTCGGCGGTCAGCCGGACCTCCATGCCCGCCCGTCCCCCGGCCGCGGGGACGGGGCTCGCGGCGCGGCCCAGCGCGGTGACGGTGAGCGAGGCGGGCACCTCGAGCTGGGTGTGCCCGCCGATCACCGGCACCCCGTAGGCGTCGGCGGCGGCGCGCAGGCCGGTGAGGACGCGGTGGGCGAACGAGGCGTCGCGGGCGCCGACGGCGTCGAGCAGGGCGGTCGGTGCGGCCCCCATCGCGGCGAGGTCGTTGACGTTGACGAGCACCCCGCACCAGCCCGCCCACTCGGGGTCGCGCTCGACCATCGCGGGCAGGATCGCGTCGCACGCCGCGACGAGGTCGCTGCCCGGCACGGGGGCCCCGTCGTCGCCGACGTGCAGGCCGGACCCCGCCAGCCCGGCGACGAGCTCGCCGAGCGGGGCCTTGGTGGCGGCGACGAGGTCGGCGAAGCGACCCATCGGACGGCGCATGCGCACGTGCGGGCGACCGGCGACCGTCGTGTCCCGGAGCCGCTGCCAGCCCAGGCGCGCGAACAGCCTCTCGTTGGCGGCCTGGACCTCGGCCTCGAACCGCAGCACGCCGGCGGCCTCGGCGCGGGCGCACGCGGCACGGATCAGTGCGGCCCCCACCCGGATGCCGGCGCGTCGGCGGGCCGTCGGGGCGACGACCAGACGGCTGCCCGTCCACCAGCCCAGGTCGGGGCGCGACGCGTCGGGGTCGACCGGGGCCAGGCGGACCCCGCCGAGCACCTCGCCGGCGCCGTCGCGGGCGACGAGCACGATCGCGCGCGGGTCGTGGTCGTGCCCGTCCAGGTCGCCCGCCGCGCCGCCCGAGAACAGGCCCTGCTCGTCGACGAAGACCGCGCGCCGCAGCGCCCGGTGGGCGACGACGTCGGGGTGGCGGGCGTCGATCGCCGGCGCCTCGGTGATCCTGACGTCGTGGGGACGGCGGCGGGCCCGCCCGCCGAGGATCTCGTCGGCGGCGCCCAGTCCGAACTCGTGGTGGTCGAGGATCGACACCGGACCTCAGCCCCCCGCCGCGGACAGCGCCGAGCACGCGCCGCACGCCGCGCACCCGGCGGCCTGGTCGGCGCCGCGCATGCCGGCGGCCACGAGAACCTTGGCGACGCGGGCGGTGACCTCGGCGAGCAGCTCGGGATCCGGCGCGGGGTCGCCGTCGGCGAACGCCAGGGTGCCCGGGATCGGGCGGTAGGGGACGAGGAACGGGTAGACGCCGCGGTCGACGAGCTCGGCGGCGCCGGCGACGAGCTCGTCGGGGTCCTCGCCGAGGCCGACGATGAGATAGGTCGAGACGGCGTTCGGGCCGAAGAGGCGGACGCTCTCGTCCCAGGCCAGCCGGTACTGGGACAGGGGGACGGACGCCTTGCCCGGCATCCAGCGCGCGCGCACGTCGTCGTCGAGCGACTCGACGTGGATGCCGATGGCGTCGGCGCCGGCGTCGCGGAGCTCCTGCAGGGCCGCGAGGTCCGACGGCGCGGGCGGCTCGCACTGGACCTGGATCGGCAGGCCCGGCACCGCCGCCCGGATCGCCCGGACGCAACGGGCGAGGTGACGGGCGCCGCGATCGCGTCCGTTGCTCGTCCCGGTGGTCAACACCATCTGCCGCACGCCGTCGAGGCGGACCGCGGCCTCGGCGACCTCGGCGAGCTGCTCGGGCGTCTTCACCGCGGTGGTGGCGCCGGTGCGCAGCGACTGCTCGATGGCGCAGAACCGGCAGCGGTCCTGGTCGCCGTAGCGCACGCAGGTCTGGACGACCGTCGTCGCGAGCACGTCGTCGCCGTGCAGGCGGGCGATCTTCTCGTAGGGCACGCCGTCGGCGGTCGTGAGGTCGTAGAACGCGGGGCGGGCGACGGTGGCGACCTCGACGCCCAGGTCGGTGACCCCGCCGTCGGGGCCGGTGCGCACGAGGCGCCCGTCGCGCAGCCGGTAGGGGCTCGTCTCGTTGATCGGGATCGTGGTCTTGAGGCCGTCGACGAGCACGTGGCCGTCGGCGGACGGCCCGGCGCCACCGGGGCGGCGCAGGGGGATCGTCGACCCGAGGTCGGTGGTGGTCGTCGGGTCGGAGAACGTGTCGGGCAGGTCGAGCGCCACACCGCGGACGGCCACTTCGGAACGGGCGGACAGGCCCAGATCGGACTGCGGGGACGACATCAACGGACCTCCGGGGCGCTCGACTCGGGATGTCACGGGCGCGATGCGGGGACGGGCGTGCCGCCCCCGCACCGGGCCGTGCGCCTCAGAGCTGGTAGGTCGAGTTGATGATCGCGCCCTTGCGGGCGAAGTGGATGAGCGCGTCCTGCACGTCGAGCGGGTGCGTGGGGATGACGCCCTCGATGAGGTCCTCCTCGCGGGCGCCGTGCAGCGACAGCCCGAAACGGCAGCAGTAGGCCTTACCGCCCTCGGAGATGAAGGTCTTGAGCTGGTCGTTGATGTTGTGCTCCCCGGGGAACGCCGAGCTGCCCGTGGTGGGGAAGCCGCGCGTGGCCAGGCAGTTCAGGGAACCGGGGCCGTAGAAGTAGATGGCCGTCTCGAAGCCCTTGCGCAGCGCCCGGGTGGCCTGGAGGACGGCGACGAAGCTGACCGACGACTCGTGCGCGATGCCGTGGACGAGCGTGAAGTAGCTCTCGCCGTTCTCGGCCTGCAGGTCGGGGAAGACCTTCGTGCCGCCGTAGATGCTCGAGCCCTCGGGCAGCGACGGGTGCGGGATCTCCTCGAGGCTCTTCTTCTCGACGTCGGAGAGCTCGGTGCTGGTCATGCGGTTCTCCCTCGGAGACGTTCGGTGGAGCGGGAACGTGGTGCGCCCTGCGCACCCGACGGCGTCGGGGGCGAGGGGTCGGGGGTGCGGGGTCCTCGCCGACCCCGCCGGGGTCCCGGTTCCTGGCTGGGATCAGCTCACCAACCGGCCATTTCCGAAGTGTTTCTTCGTGACTACGACAGCGGGTCGGCCTCCGTCCCGTGTTTCGCGGTGGTGACGGGGTGTCAGCCTGGGGGCCATGCTGACGTTGAACGTCAGCAACGCCCCCAGCTCGCCGTCGCGGCGAACGGCGCACATCCGCCGAATGCGTCCACAGGCCACGGGCGAGTACTCACGTACCGGGCGGACCAGCAGTCACCGTCATCGCATGCGGCGAGGTGACTGGGCGGTCAACCCCGAGATGCTGTGGGCGGCGAGCAACGAGGGCGTGATCACGGCTCGCGAGCTCGAGCGGCTCGGGGTCCCCGAGGGGACCACCTACCGCCGGTGCCGCGACGGAGGCCCCTGGCAGCGCATCGGTCCCGGCATCGTCGCTCTGCACAACGGCACGCCGACCTGGCGTCAGCACCTGATCGCAGGGCTCCTCCATGCCGGGGACCACGCCGTGATCACGGGACGGGCGGCGCTCCGTCTGCACGGTCTCCGCCAAGGCCCCGAGCCCGACCGCGTGCACCTCCTGATCCCGCATGCCCAGCAGGTGCGCAGCTGGCGGCTCTTCCACGTCGAACGGACGTCACGGATGCCCCGTGCGCTCGAGCGGGCGGGCCTCGCCGTCGCGCCCCTCTGTCGGGCTGTGCTCGACGAGGTCCGGACTCTCCACGACGCGCGGGAGATCGCGGCGTGCCTGGCCGAGCCCGTCCAGCGTCGCTTGGTGACTCCGCAGCCACTGTTGGAAGAACTCGACGCGGGGTGCCGCAGGGGCAGCTCGACCCCCCGCGCCGTGCTGCGGGCGATCGAGGACGGCGTGAGATCGGTCGCGGAGTTCGACGCGCGGGCGTGGTGGCTCGCCCAACCGGAGCTACCGCCGGCGCGCTTCAACGTGCGCGTCCTGGACGCCGCAGGACGGCAGGTGGGGATCGTCGACGTGCTCGTCGAAGAGTTCGGGTTCGCCTGGGAGATCGACTCGACCGAACACCACTTCGCGACGCCCGACCAGGTCGAGGCCACTTTGCGGCGTCAGCGCTCTCTGCGGGCCGTCGGGTTGCACCTCGTCAGCACGCGCCCCTCCCAACGACGCGACGACCCGACAGGGACCCTTCGGGACCTCTTGGACGGGCTCGCCGTCGCCGCAGCGCTGCCCACACCGCGGGCGACCTTCGAGGACGACATCCGCCGCGTCGCCTGAGTCGCCCTCGCGAGCTGGGGGATCTTCTGACGCTGAACGTCAGCATGGCCCCCATGCTGACACTCCCCGAGCGCCGTCCCGCCGGAGCTACTCGTCGAGCGGGGTGGAGCCGTCGCCGGTCTCGACGGCGCCGGCGGGGTAGGTGGTCGTGGTCGAGGTCGACGAACCGGTGGCGACGGCGAGGTTGTTGACGAGGCTCGACAGGAACACGGTGATCGAGGAGCCCGCGTCGGCCAGGGTCGAGGCGCCGCCACGGGTCGTGGAGGCAGCCTCCTGGGGGTCGGAGATGATCGCGAACAGCACCAGGATGATCACGATGGTCCCGATGACGCGTGCGAGCATGCCCCTAGCATCACCCTTTCGTGACAAACCGTAAACATCGGGGTGGCTCTCAGTTGCCGAGAAGGCGCTGAACGGCCACGTCGGTGAACCCGATCGGCGGCGGCAGCGCCATCGCCCGGTCGATGTCGGGTGGCCCGACCGGACGCTGCGGCTCCGGGACCCTCGCGGGGATCGATCGTGGCCGGCGCGCCGTGCGGGCCAGCAGACGGTCGCCGACGACGGTGCCGAGGTAGCGATCGGAAGGGTCGAGGACGTCGTCGCGCGGCTCGGGCGACGACTCGTGCGACCACGGGAACCAGCCGATCCAGCGGTCCTGGGTGTTCCACACGTACGGCATCCCCGGGCGGTACCACGCGATCCAGCGCCCGCCGGAGTCGTAGAGGTGCACCGCGAGGCCCACGCCCACGCTCACGTCCCGACCGCCGCCCGGTAGCGCGCGGCGGCCACGCCGACGACGTCCGGGTGGTCGCCGAGGGGCTCGGCGACCAGCGCGGCGCCCGCCGAGGAGAGCCACCGGTGGAAGGCGCCGGGCGCGAGGAGCCAGGTCGCGATCACGGCGCGGGGACCCCGCGCCGCCGTGGACTCGACCACCGACGCGACCCGCGGCTCGCCGCCGGCGATGTAGCCCACCGGCACCTCGTGGCCCACCCGCGCGGTGAGCAGGGCGGCGGCGGTGCGCAGATCGTCCTGCGCCACGGGGTCGGTCGACCCGGCCGCGGCCAGCACCACCGTGTCGCCGGGCTCCGCGCCGGCCTCGGCGAGCCGGTCGAGCAGCACGCCGACCAGCGCCGGGTCGGGCCCGAACGGCTCGGCCACGACGACGTCGTCGCGTCCCGTCGCGGCGAGCTGCTCGGGGACGTCGACCCGCACGTGGAACCCGGAGGCGAGGAAGGCGGGCACGACGACCACGGGGCCGGGCAGCTCGACCAGCACGTCCGGCAGGGACGGGCTCGCCACCCCCGCGTACGCCAGCCGCACCTCGACCCCGGGCAGCGCCCGGTCCACCGCCGACGCGAGCCGGTCCCAGGTGGCCTGCCCGGCGGGGTCCTCGGTGCCGTGGGCGAGCAGCAGCAGCGCGGGTGCCGTCACGGACGGGCCAGCACGGCGGCGTGCTCCTCCAAGCGCTTCACCATCGCTCCGAGCCGGAAGCGCTCGGGCGCGATGCCGACGACGCCCAGGCGCTCCAGCGGCGCGGCGGTGACCGGTCCGACGCAGCAGGCCAGGACCTCGCCCGAGCGCAGCGCCGCGAGCACCTCCTCGCGCATGCCCCGGCCCTCGGCACGGTGGACGAGCCCCTCGACCGCCGGCGCGCTGGTGAACGTCACGGTGTCGACCTCGCGCGCCACGATCGCGTCCAGCAGCGTGTCGACGGCGGGCAGGTCCGGCGGCGGCTCCCAGCGGTACACGGCCACGGTCACCACGTCGGCGCCCGCCGAGCGCAGCGCGGCGAGGAAGTCGGTCATCGGGTCGCCGTGCAGCTGCACCGCGATGCGCCGGCCGTCGACGCCCTCGTCGAGCAGGTGCGCCAGGACCTCCGGCGACGACTCCGTCTCGTCGGCCGACCACGCCTCCCGCAGCCCCGCGCCCCGGATCGCCCCGCGCGCCTTCGGACCGCGGGCCAGCAGCGTCGCCGAGCCCAGCATCGCGTGCAGGGCGTCGCCCAGCCCCCAGTCCGACGCCACCTCGAGCCAGCCGCGGAAGCCCTGCCCGGTGGTGGCGACGACGACCGCCGGCGGGTCGGCGAGCAACTCCCGCGTCACCGAGGCCAGCCGGGCGTCGTCCGACAGCGGCACGATCCGCATCGTCGGCCCGTGCAGCACCTCCGCGCCCTTGCGCCGCAGCAGGTCGAGCTGGTCGTCGGCGCGGCGGTCGGCCGTGACGCCGACGCGCCATCCCGCGAGCGTCTGCGCGCTCACGGGCGACCGATCTCCGAGGACACCACCCGCACAGGATAGGTCGCCGCGTCGACGCCGGCGCGGGGCTCCGCGGCCGTCACGCCCTCACACCTCCGCGTAGGACATCCGCCGACCGGTCGTCGGGTCGGTCGCGGTCTTGCCGGAGCGCAGGTAGACCACGGAGGTCACGACGAAGCAGACGGCGTAGAAGGCGACGAACGACCAGAACGCCGGCGTGCCACTGCCCGCGGTCTGGAACGACGACCGGAACGCGAGATTGATCAGCAGCCCGCCGAAGGCCCCGATCGCACCGGCGATGCCGATGACCGCCCCGGAGATGCGGCGCGCCCACAGCAGGGCCTCCGAGGTGTCCCACCCGCGTTCCTCGGACGCCGCGAGCGCCTTGGTGCGGAAGACGGCCGGGATCATCTTGTAGACCGAGCCGTTGCCGATGCCCGAGGTGATGAACAGCAGCACGAAGCCGATCGTGAAGATGGCCAGGGACTCGATCGCGGAGGCCCAGATGCAGATCAGCGACGACACGGCCATCGCCACGAAGTTCCAGAACGTCACCCTCGTGCCGCCGACGCGGTCGGAGAGCCAGCCGCCGACGGGGCGGATCAGCGAGCCGAGCAGCGGGCCGATGAACGTGACCGCCGCCGCCTGTAGCGGCGTGCGGTCGAACTGGTTCTGCAGCACGAGGCCGAACGCGAAGCTGTAGCCGATGAACGACCCGAACGTCCCGATGTAGAGGAAGGAGAGGATCCAGGTCTGCGCGTCGCGGGTGGCCTCCTTGAGCGCGCCGGAGTCGTTGCGCACCGAGGTCAGGTTGTCCATGAACAGCGCCGAGCAGAGGACCGCGACGACGATCAGCGGGATGTAGATCCCGAGCAGGATCCGCGGCGCGCCGGTGCCGGCGGTGGCGATGATCAACAGGCCGATGAGCTGCACGACCGCGACGCCGAGGTTGCCGCCACCGGCGTTGATGCCGAGCGCGGCGCCCTTCTGCTTCTCCGGGAAGAACGCGTTGATGTTCGTCATCGACGAGGCGAAGTTGCCGCCGCCGACCCCCCCGAAGACCGCGACGACGATGAACGTCGTGTACGAGGTGCCCGGCTGCATGACGACCGCGGCGAGGATCGTGGGGACCAGCAGCAGCGCGGCGCTGATGATCGTCCAGTTCCGTCCGCCGAAGACGGCGACCGCCATCGTGTAGGGCAGGCGCAGCACCGACCCGACCAGGGTGGGCACGGAGACGAGGAAGAACTTCCCGGCGGTGTCGATGTGGTAGGTCGCCTCGGGCATGAAGAGCACGAGGACCGACCACATCGACCAGATCGAGAACCCGATGTGCTCCGAGAGCACCGAGAACCACAGGTTCCGGTTCGCGATCTTCTTGCCCGTGCTCTGCCAGAACGACTCGTCCTCGGGACGCCAGTCGTCGATCCAGCGTCCACGCAGCAGCCTCGGGGATGCGGTCATGACGGCGGACGGTAGGAACCGTGTGTTACGTGCCGATGACCGCGTGTTGCGACGGGACGAACCCGCGTGCGGGGCTCGTCACCCCGGGTGGCTCCCTAGTAGGGCAGGAGGCTGCCGACGAGGCGCGCGGCGTGCTCGAGCCCGTGGAGCGACTCGCGGGTGCACGACGGGTGCTGCGCGTGGACGGCGAGGCGGAAGAGCAGCGCGTGCAGGAGCATCTGCGGCCACTCCGCGAGGTGCGACCAGCGCGTGAGGATGCCGGGGTCGGCGCCGCCCCAGGCCAGGGCGTCGATGACGACGACCGCGGCCGCCCACTCGACGGGCCGCCAGAACGGCACGAGGTCGAGCACGGCCGGCGGCGCGCTCGGGTCGGACGGGTCGAACAGCACGGTGCCGAAGAGGTCGCCGTGCACCAGCTGCGACGGCCGGTCCAGGGGACGGCGGCGGCGCGCGAGCTCGGCGAACAAGGTCCCGCCGGTCTCGGGGTCCAGCGGGGCTTGCGCTCGCCGAACGCGGCGCGGTCGGCGCGGGCGAGCAGGTCGTCGCGGTCGTCGACCAGGCGCGGGCGCTCGAGGCGTGCGGTGGCGCGGTGCAGGCGCAGGGACGCGGCGATCACGTCGTCGTGGCGCGGCTCGACCCGGCCGGGGACGTCGTGGCTCGCGGCCCAGCCGGCCACGACTCGTCGGCCGTCGCTGGCGCGGACCGGACGGGCCAGGCGCAGGCCGTCGACGCCTGCGGTGCCGAGCTCCTCGATCGCGCCGGCCGACCAGGCGGCGAGCACGGTGTCGGCCACCGGGCGCAGCACCAGCGCGTCGCAGCGCCACGCCGGACCGGGCAGATCCGGGCGCGGCCGCGGCACGGCCTCGCGCACCCCGAACGCCGTCCGGACGTGCTCGGGCGGGCCGTGCTCGAGGCGGGGGTCGGAGCCGGAGCCGGTACCGGGGACGGCGACAGAGCCCGAATCGGACCCGGCGGGGCGGGCACCGGGGCGCGGATCGGACCCGGCCGCACCCGTCGCGGCGTCCTCGTCGGGCGAGGGCGCCGTCTTGTGCGGGGGCGCGGCGGTCACGCTCCGCACGCTACTCGCGAGCGCGGAGCGACCCCCTCAGCCGTCACCGGCGTGTCGGGGGCTTCACCACACCTTGTAGGGCAGGAACTTGCCGTTGAACGTCAGCTTCACGCGGTCGCCCTTCGGGTCCTCGACGCGCTCGAAGTCGAGGGTGAAGTCGATGGCGCTCATGATGCCGTCGCCGAACTCCTCGCGGATGAGCTCGTGGAGGCTCGTGCCGTACACCTGCAGGGCCTCCTGGAGCCGGTAGGTGACCGGCTCGGTCGGGTCCATCGCGGCGTCGCCGCGCACCGGGGGCAGCAGGAGGGCCTCGACGGTCTCCTCGTCGAGGTCGAGCAGCTTCGCGACGGTGGTGGCCTGCGTCGCGTCGAGCGGCTGCTGGCCGAGCAGCGCCGACGTCGTCCACACCAGCGACCGGTCGAGGGCCTCGGCGAGCTTCGCCCAGCTGACCCCGGCGGCCTCCTTGGCGCGCACGATCTCGCGGCCGGCCTCGAGGCGGTCGTCCCTGTCGCTCATGTCGGCGTGCTCCTCGTGGTTCCTGGTGCGGGCGTCCCGGCGAGAGCCTGCACCCGCCGCAGGCGGGCGGTCCACCACTCCCGCGCGTCCGGATCCGCGTCGTAACGCGCGAGCAGATCCGGGTCCGTAACGGGCGGGTGCCGCGGCACGTCCAGGACGCCGGCCACCGGGTGCAGCGGGGTCGTGACGACGTCGGCGGCGAGCAGGTCGGCGGTGCCGAGGCCGCAGGCGTAGGGCAGGTCGGGCAGCGCGCCGGCCAGCGCGAGGCCCGCGGCGAGCCCCACC
The DNA here is from genome assembly GCF_050948445.1 of Actinomycetospora sp. CA-053990. Taxonomy (NCBI): domain Bacteria; kingdom Bacillati; phylum Actinomycetota; class Actinomycetes; order Pseudonocardiales; family Pseudonocardiaceae; genus Actinomycetospora; species Actinomycetospora sp. CA-053990. Next base: position 4,984,940 of record NZ_CP192043.1, read on the forward strand.
GAGCTCTCGACCGCCGACGACACCACGCACGGCAGGCCGATCTCCTCGGCCATCCGGAGCGCGGCCCGCACGCCCCGAGCGGCGCGACCTTGAGCACCGCGACGTCGGCGGCCTCGGCGCGCACGACCAGCAGCGGGTCCTCGGCCCGGCGGATCGACTCGTCGGCGGCCACCGGGACGTCGACGCGGCGGCGCACCGCGGCGAGCTCGTCGACCGACGCGCACGGCTGCTCGACGTACTCCAGCCCGCCGGCGGCGCGGGCGAGCGCCCGGATCGCGGCGACAGCGCCGTCGACGTCCCACGCACCGTTGGCGTCGACGCGGACCTTGCCGCCCGGCCCCAGCGCGTCGCGCACCGCCTCGACGCGGGCGAGGTCGTCGGTCAACGTCCGAGCGGCGTCCTGCCCCTTCTCCGCGACCTTGACCTTGGCCGTCCGCGCCCCCGACGCGGCGACGATCCGGTGCGCGTGCTCCGGCCCGACCGCCGGCACCGTGGTGTTGACCTCGACCCGCTCGCGCACCGGGGCCGGCCACCCCTCGTGCGCGGCTTCCTGCGCGCAGCGCCACCACGCCAGCGCCTCGGCGTCGTCGTACTCGACGAACGGGCAGAACTCGCCCCACCCGGCCGGGCCCTCGACCAGCGCGAGCTCGCGCGTCGTGATGCCCCGGAACCGCGTCCGCAGGGGCAGGGCGACGACCGATGCTGGACCCATCACCCACCTACCCTAGGTCGGTGCGCGCCGTCGAGACCGTCCCGACCGACGGGAGCCCGGACGCCGCCGCGCGCCTCGGTGCCGCCGCCCATGCGGCGCTCGAGGGCGACGGGCCGGCCGTGCTGCCGACCGGCCCCGGCGACCCGGCCCCGACCGCCGACCTGCTCGCGCCCGTCGACGACGCCGTCGCCGCGGTGGTCACCACCACCGGCTCCACCGGCGCCCCGAAGGCCGTCCTGCTGCCCGCCCACGCGTTGCGGGCCTCGGCCGACGCGACGTACGCCCGCCTCGGGCCGCCCGGCCGGTGGCTGCTCGCGCTGCCCGCCCACCACATCGCCGGGCTGCAGGTGCTGCTGCGCTCGGGCCGCGCCGGCGCCCCGCCGCCGTGATGGACCTGCGCGAGGGCTTCCGTCCCGAGGCGTTCGCGGAGGCGGCCGTGCGCTCCGGCGCGGCGTACACCTCGCTCGTCCCGACCCAGCTCCTGCGCCTGCTCGACGCCGGCGGTCCCTCGCTCGAGGCGCTCCGCACGTTCACCGCGGTCCTGCTCGGGGGTGCGGCCGCGGACCCGTCCGTGCTCGAGCGCGCCCGGGCCGCGGACGTCCCCCTCGTGACGACGTACGGGATGAGCGAGACCTGCGGCGGGTGCGTCTACGACGGGCGCCCGCTCGACGGCGTCACGGTGACGCTCGAGGAGGACGGTCGCATCCGGCTCGGGGGCGCGACGGTGGCGGCGGGGTACCGGGGCGCGGTGTCCGAGGCGGACCGGGCGGCGTTCGCCGAGGACGGTTTCCGCACCCACGACCTCGGCGCGTGGAGCGCGGACGGCCGCCTCGAGGTGCTCGGGCGCGCGGACGACGTCATCGTCACCGGCGGGGAGAAGGTCGCGCCGGCGACGGTCGAGCGCGCGCTGCTCGCGCAGGCCGGCGTCCGCGAGGCGTGCGTCGTCGGCGTGCCCGATCCCGAGTGGGGGTCGCGGGTCGTCGCCGCCGTCGTGGGCGAGGGCCTCGACCCCGACGCCCTGCGCGCCGCCGTCGCCCCGGGCCTCGGCCGGGCGACACCGCGATCAGTGGCCGTGCTCGACGCGCTCCCCCTCCGCGGGATCGGGAAGCCCGACCGGTCGGCGGTGCGCGCTCACTTCGGCGGCAGTGAACGCACGTAGGACACGCCCTCGTCGACCCATCCCTGCAGCGTCGCGTCGTCGATCGTGGTGGCCTCGACGTCCAGCCAGCCGCTCATCGGCTTCCCGCGCATCACCATCGGCTGCACGCCCGGCCGGGCCAGCAGGTCGTCCGCGCGGCTCGGGTGGATGCGGACCATCAGCTCACCCCGGGAGTTCGCGGCGAGCGCCATGTGACCGTCGAGCAGGAACGCGAGCCCGCCGAACATCCGCTTCTCGGTGAGGTGCTCCTCGCCCTCCAGCAGCGCCCGCAGCCGGTCGGCGAGCTCCCCGTCGTACGCCATGGCGGGAGTATGGCGTGCTGTCCCGACACGCCGGCGGGGGCGACTCGGTGTCAGGAGATGCTTCGGTTTCCGAAGCGTCTCCCGTCCGGTGGGACCGAGGGTCCCCTCCTAGGCTCGCGCCCATGGTCGACGCCGACGCCCCGCTGTTCGATCCGTCCGTGTGGCGCGAGGTCGCGAGCTTCACCGACATCACCTACCACCGTCACGTCGAGCTGGGCTGCGTGCGGATCGCGTTCGACCGTCCCGAGGTGCGCAACGCGTTCCGTCCCCACACGGTCGACGAGCTCGCCACCGCCCTCGAGCACGCCCGCACGAGCGCCGACGTCGGCGCCGTCCTCCTCACCGGGAACGGCCCGTCGAGCAGGGACGGCGGGCACGCGTTCTGCTCGGGCGGCGACCAGCGCATCCGCGGGCGCACGGGGTACCAGTACGCGGAGTCCGAGACCGAGGTCGGCGCCGACGAGAAGGGGCGGGCCGGGCGGCTGCACATCCTCGAGTGCCAGCGCCTCATCCGGTTCATGCCCAAGGTCGTCATCGCCGTCGTCAACGGGTGGGCCGCCGGCGGCGGGCACTCGCTGCACGCCGTCTGCGACCTCACGCTGGCCAGTGCCGAGCACGCCCGGTTCAAGCAGACCGACGCGGACGTCGGGAGCTTCGACGCCGCGTTCGGGTCGGCCTACCTCGCCCGGGCGGTCGGCCAGAAGTTCGCCCGCGAGATCTTCTTCCTCGGCCGGACGTACACCGCGGAGCAGATGTACGCGATGGGCGCGGTGAACGAGGCGGTCCGGCACGCGGAGCTGGAGACCACGGCGATCCAGTGGGCGCGGGAGATCCTCGGGAAGTCGCCGCAGGCGCAGCGGATGCTGAAGTACGCGTTCAACCTCCCCGACGACGGCCTCGTCGGCCAACAGCTCTTCGCCGGCGAGACCACCCGCCTCGCCTACATGACCGACGAGGCCACCGAGGGCAAGGAGTCGTTCCTGGAGAAGCGGACGCCCGACTGGAGCCCGTTCCCCTGGTACTACTGACCGTGGCACGTCGCTCCTGGTAGGACCGACGCCGTGGCCGTACACGAGGACGTCGACGCCTACATCGCGGCCGCCGCGCCCGGCCGCCAGGACGCGCTGCGGGCGCTGCGCCGGGACTGCTGGCAGTGCCTGCCCGGCTTCGCCGAGGAGATCCGGCACGGGATGCCCGCCTACGTCCGTGACGGCGAGACGGAGCTGGCCTTCGCGAGCCAGAAGCAGCACCTCGCGCTGTACGTGATGCGCGCCGAGGTCCTCGAGCGCCACCGTGACGAGCTCGCGCACCTGGACGTGGGCAAGGGCTGCGTCCGGTTCCGCCGCGTCGACCAGATCGACCACGACCTCGTCCGCACGATGCTCACCGAGACCGCGGCGTCGCGCGATCCGGTCCGCTGAGCCGGACCCGTCCCCGGAAGACACGGCCGGCCGTCGGTGTTGCCGCGATCACCGAAGGAACCGAGCACGGGGAGACGCGGATGGGTGAGGACGGACGGCCGGGGATCGCGGTCACGGGAGCGACGGGGCGCCTCGGCGGGCGCGTGGCGCGGCTGCTCGCCGCGCGCGGCGTGGCCCAGCGGCTGGCCGTCCGGAGCCCCGAGCGTGCCCCGGACCTGGCGGGCGCCGTCGCCGTCCGGTGTGCGTACGACGACCCCGAGCTGGTCCGGACCGCCCTCGACGGCGTGGAGACGGTCCTCATGGTCTCCGGCTCCGAGACCCCCGACCGCGTCGAGCAGCATCGGACGTTCATCGATGCGGCGGCGTCCGCCGGCGTGCGCCGGCTCGTCTACATCTCCTTCTTCGGGGCCTCCCCGACGGCGACCTTCACCCTCGCGCGCGACCACTGGGCCACCGAGGAGCACCTCCGCGCGAGCGGGCTGGCCACGGTGCTGCTCCGCGACAACTTCTACCTCGACTTCCTGCCCGAGCTCGTCGAGGCCGACGGCGTCATCCGCGGTCCCGCCGGCACCGGTCGGGTCGCGGCCGTCGCCCAGGACGACATCGCCGAGGCGGCCGCCGCGATCCTCGTCGACCCGAGCGGCCACGACGGCGCGACCTACAGCCTCACCGGGCCCGAGGCCCTCACGCTCGACGAGGCCGCGGGCGTCATCTCCCGCCGCACCGGCCGGTCGGTGACGTTCGAGGACCAGACCGTGGACGCGGCCTACGCCTCCCGCGCCGGGCAGGCTCCCGGCTGGCAGCTCGACGCGTGGGTCAGCACCTACACCGCGATCGCGAGCGGGGAGCTCGACGGCGTCACCGACGACATCCCGACCCTCACCGGTCACCGGGCGCGCTCCCTCGACGACCTGCTCGCCGAGCGCTGAGCGGGTTACGCCCACAGCGAGATCGCCCGCGCCGGGGCGCGCCGCACGGGACGATCACCTCGAACCACCGGCGGAGGAGGACCCCTTGGCGCGTACCGCGGTCGAGATCGGGACGCACGACGGGACCTGCCCCGCGACCCTGCACACGCCCGACGGCGACGGATCGTGGCCGGGCGTCCTGTACTACCCGGACGCGGGCGGGGTCCGGGAGACCTTCGCCGCGATGGCCGACCGGCTGGCCGGCCGCGGCTTCGCGGTGCTGCTGCCCGACATCTACTACCGGACGCCCTACGCGCCCTTCGACACGACGACCCTCTTCGGGGACCCCGAGGAGTTCGCCCGGCTGACGGCCCTCGTCCGCGCCCTGACACCCGAGAAGTCCGACGACGACGCGGGCGCGTTCCTCGCGGCGCTCGCCGGGCGGCCCGAGGTCGCGCGCCCGGCCCTCGGCACCGTCGGCTACTGCTTCGGCGGCGGGATGGCCTTGCGCGCCGCAGGCCACCATCCCGGGTCGGTGGCCGCCACGGCCACGTTCCACGGCGGGGGCCTCGCGGTCGCCGACGACCCGACGAGTCCCCACCTCGTCGCCGACCGCATCCGCGCCGCCGTCTACGTCGCCGCCGCCACCGACGACGCCGCCTTCGACGCCGACCAGCACCGGCGCCTGCGCGACGCGTTCGACGCCGCGGGGGTGCGGGCCGAGATCGAGACCTACCCCGCCGCGCACGGTTTCGCGGTGCCCGACAACCCCACCCACGACCCCGCCGCCGACCGGCGCCACCTCGAGACGATGACGACCTTCCTCACGGCGCACCTGGCGCCCTGACCCGCGGGGCGCTCGTCCATGCTGGCCCCGTGACGGAGCTCTTCGGCGCCCCGAGGCCCGCCCGACGCGACCCCGGGCCGGTCGGCAAGGCGATCCTGGTGGTCCTCTGGCTCGTGATCGGGGTGCTGCCGATCGCCTTCTCGATCTCGGACGTGCGGCTCGCGTCGGGCGCCGTCGGCAGCCCGGGGACCCTCACCGTCGAGCAGTGCACCGACCTCGGGAGGGGCCGCTACGACTGCGTCGGCACCTTCGTCCCGGCCGGCGGCGGCCTCCCGACCGCGGTCGACGCCACGCCGGACTCGACGCCCGGCGAGAGCCGGCCGGCCCAGCTCGGTCCGGAGGGCGACCGCGCCGTGCCCAACGGCACCGCGGGCGTCCTCGCCGCCCTCACCCTGCCGTTCCTCGGCGTCGCGGTCCTCGGGCTGCTGCCCGCCGTGGTCATGTGGGGCACCGAGCGCACGCGGAACATCCGCCCGGCGCTCTTCTGGGGCGCCGTGGTGGCCGTGATCGGCGGGGTGGGCGTCGTCATCGGGATGGTCGCCGCGTACTCCTGAGCGGCGCGCGGCCCGTCCGATCGTGCCCCCGCACGCCCTCGGCGAGACGGGGAGCGCTCCGACGTCACCCTCCGTCTCGCGGACGACGCTGGCACCCCGCCCCACCCCACCGCACCGTGCCCTGCCGTCCCGAGGGCGAGCAGGGACTCAGGCCGCCCCGACCGTCGCCTCCTGCGCCGGCATCGGGTCCTCGGACGGGCTGTCGTCGGGCCGCCCGACCACCAGGGACCCGATCACGCAGACCCCGACGTTCACGGCGAGCCCGAGCAGCCCGCCCGGCACGCCGCCGAGGTCGTCGACGCCGGCGAGGGTGAGGCCGCCGGCGATCAGCGCGCCGGCGAGCATCCCCCAGAACGCCGGACCCGCCGCCATGCGCCGCCAGTACAGGCCGAGCATGAACACCGGGGCGAGCTGCACGATCAGCTCGAACTTGAGCACGAAGATGTCGTAGAGCGTGCCCGGCGGGTTCCAGGCGATCACGAGGAGGATCGCGACGGCGACGACTCCCGCGATCTTGCCGACGAGCACCTGGCGCTTCTCCGGCGCGGCCGGGTTGACGTGCCGGCCGTAGACGTCGCGGGCGACCACCGACGAGAACGCCAGCAGCGCCGAGTCGGCGGTCGACACGATGGCCGCCACGACCCCGCCGAACAGCAGGATCATCATGATGTAGAAGAAGACACCGAGCCCCGCGACCTCGTTGGCGATCATGCCGACGAGCTGCTCGGAGTCGTCCTCGGACAGGCCGGGGAAGAGCTGGGTACCGACGATGCCCACCACGAACACGACCGCGGTGGTGAGCAGCGGCATCCACGCCATCACAGCGAGGGAGCGCTTGAGCGTGCGCTCGCTGCGCGCCGCGTAGATGCGCTGGATCGCGTGCGGGTACACCGCGGCGCCCAACCCGATGAGGACGATCATCGACAGCCACTCCACGGAGTCGGCCGTGGCGGGCACCGCGACCTTCTCCGGGTCGGTGTCTGCCAAGGTCGCGGTCACACCCGTGACGTCGCCGCCGACGAGGTAGAGCGCCCCGAACAGCAATACCGCGACCCCGACGAGCAGCGCGATGCCCTGCATGACGTCGGTGAGCGCCACGGCGCGCATCCCGCCCGACCACGAGTAGATCAGCATGACGAGGACGAACGCGATGACGCCGACCTCGTAGGGGATCGTCGCGCCGGTCAGCCCGGAGATTCCTTGGCCCATCGCCACCAGCTGCTCGAGCAGGTAGTTGGCAAGGCCCCAGAGCATGAGCACGGCGGCCAGGATCGTCAGCTTGCCCTGGCCGAACCGGTGCCGAATCCAGTCGATGGGGGTGATGAAGCCCTCGCGCTTGGCGACGACGTAGAGCCGGGGCGCGAAGATCAGGTACGCCGCGATGACGGCGACCATGAACGGCACCGACTGCCACCACGTGAAGCCCGACCGGTACGCCTCGGGCGCGTAGCCCACGATGGAGTTGCCGCTGTACTGAGTCGCGTAGAGCGTGAAGAACAGCGCGACGAAGCCGAGGCCGCTCCCGGAGAGGTAGTAGCTGCGCGCCGAGCTCGACGTCGTGCCACGCCCGGCCCACCACCCGATGACCAACATGATCACGGCATAGGCGGAGAGGACGAGCACCCCGCTGGTGCCGGAGAACGTCAGTTCGTCCACGACTTCACCTCCTCGCGTGCGGCCGCTTCCTCAGCGGGCTCGGCGAGGTTCCAGTCGCGCAGGCAGGCCCAGCACGTCAGGGCGCTGAACGCCAGCGTCGCCGCGACGCTGATCAGCAGCCAGTAGGGCACCCCTCCGACGAGCGGGCGGATCGAGCCCGTCGGCAGGTACAGGGGCACACCCGCAATGATCACGACGGCCATGGCGATCCACAGCCGGGGACTGCGGATCGGCTCGCGCAGCGGCCGGGCCGGAGTCGGTGATCCCCCGGCGTGCGGCGCCGGGTCGGGCGCCGGATCGGGCGATGTGGAACGTCCTCGGTCCATCGGTCCTCCCGTCGTGGCTCCGGCGGTCAGCGGCTCCGACACCTCCTCGCTCTGTGTACAAGCTAAGAGGACGAACAGTCACAGACAAGACATCGGCCGGGACGAATCAGGGCACGCGGGCGTGCTTGTACACAAGCGTGGCGGCGTGTGTGGCGCCTGTGAGGCCGATGGTCAGCGGCGCGGCGCCGGGTCGTCGCCACGCCGGCTGTGCCGCCCGGGACGTCCGCCCGGCCGGTTCGCCGCCCCCGCATCCCACGCCGCATCCCCCGCCGCATCCCCCGCCGCATCCCTCGCTGCATCACGGAACGACAGCACCGGGTCGTGGCCCCGGGGACGACTCGGCACGACCCCGGTCGCCGCGTCGGGCGTTCGGGCCGGTCGCGGCGGGGTGGGGGTGGGAGACGGCAGCGGCGGCGGCGGGGCGGGCACGGGGACGGGCACACCGGGGACGGCCGACGTGCGCGGCACCGGCGTGTACCGCCCGGTGCCCGGCCCGGCGGAGCCGGCCGCACTCCTCGCCCCCGCCGGCACCGGGACGCCGGTCGGCGGGGACGACGGCACGGGACGGCGGGCGCCACCGACCGGGACCGGAGCGCCCCGCGGCGCCGGCCGCGACGACGGCGCGGGCGCCGCGCGGGGCGCCGGGGTGGAGGAGGGGCGTGGCTGGTCCGGACGGGATCGGTCGGGCCGGGGCTGGTCGGCACTGGCCCGTCCCGGGCGCGGCTGGTCGGTGCCGGTCTGTCCGGGGCGCGGCTGGTCGGTACGGGACTGCCCGGGGCGGGGCAGGACCGCGGCGACGCGGTCGGCGTGCCCCGAGGGCGGCGCGGCGCCGACGACCCGGCCGACGAGGGCGCGCAGCGACCCTGCGACAGCGCCGACGTCACCCCGTTCTCGACGTCGTTGGGGATCACCGGCGGGCGGGGGCCCTCGGCGGCACGACGGGCCGGGCGACGGGCCCCGCCGCCGCTGTTCGGCAGCAGCGAGAGCGACCGCCCCGCGGCGAGGTCCTCGACCCAGCCGAACGCGAGCACGCTGACGACGATCAGGACGACGGCGATCGCGAAGTGCTGGCCCTCGGACTCCCAGCCCAGGACGTCGCCGATCGAGGGCGAGACCGCGATGGCCACGTTGTGCCACAGGTAGATCGTGATCGCCCGGGCGTTGACGACGGTGACCAGGCGTCCGAGCAGCGGCACCCGCTCCAGCCACGCGACCGCCGGGTTGAACCGCAGCACGAGCAGCACCGCACCGAACGAGACCAGGGCCTGGGCGAAAGGGATGTCGTTGAGGTCGATGCCGATGTCGCCGGCGGGGTGGGTGAACGCCCAGGCCAGACCGCCCGCGACGAGGACGGCGGCGCCGCCCCAGGCGAGCAGGACGGGCAGCTTGCGCAGCGTGCCGTCGCGGTGGGCGAAGCCGAGCATCCAGCAGGCGGCGAAGGTGGCGCCGTCGACGAGCACGGGACCGATGGCACCCCACTCGCCCATCGGCGATCCGAGCACGGCGTCGAGGCCGACGACGAGCAGCGGCACCGAGAGCGCCAGCAGCGGGCGCCGTCGGAACACCCACAGCATCAGTGGCGTGAGCAGCACGAACCACAGGTAGGCGCGGATGTACCAGAGGCCGACGACCGCGTCGGAGCCCCAGTCACTGCCCGGCGGGTCGACCAGCGGGAAGACCCAGTACAGGAGGTCCGACCACACGAGCGGCGAGGTCACCGACCCGTCGGCGTCCTGCCCGGCCCAGCCGTGCCACAGCATCAGGGGCACGGCGAGCAGCCCGAAGAACCACAGCGGGGGCAGCAGGCGGCGCAGCCGGTGACCGATGACGTCGAGGGCCTCGCCGCGGCGCAGCGACTGCACCATGAGCGACCCGCCGAGGGCGAACATGACGCCCATCGACGGGAACACCATGCTCATCCAGCCGTCGCCGAACGCGTGGTAGGTCACGACGCGGATCAGCGCGATGGCGCGCAGCAGGTCGAGCCACCGTTCGCGGCCGCCGCCGGTGCGCGGGGCACGCGTCGCGGCGGGTTCCGCGGGCTCGGCGTCCGGCGCCGGCCCGCGCACGGCCGCCGGGGCGGGCAGGCGGTCGGCCGCGGGACGCGAGCGCCCGTCGTCGCCGAGGCGCGTGTCCGCCCGGGCCGGGGCCGCGGGCGCGAGGTGCTCGGCGACCGCGCCGGTGCGCTGCAGCTTCTGCCAGCGCACGCCCGCGCCGGTGAGCGCGCTGATCACGGCCTGGACCAGCACCACGTACATGAGCTGGCGGTACATGATCTGTTGCACCGGCAGGGCCCAGAGCGGGCCGAGCGGCTCGCCGTCCATCCGGAACGCGAGGACGCCGGCGATCAGCTGCAGCAGCAGCATCGAGCCCCAGAGCAGCAGCGCCACCGCCGGGTCGCCGAAGAGCAGCCCGTAGACGAAGAGCAGGTCGACCAGGGGCGCCGCCAGCGGCAGCGCGACGTGGAAGATCCCGATGTGGGCCAGCCCGAGGCGCCCCATGCGGCCCGAGGCGCCGCGTTCGCGCAGCGCGCGGCGGTGCTTCCAGAGCGCCTGCATGGTCCCGTAGCTCCAGCGGAACCGCTGGCGCCACAGCTGGCCCGCGGAGACCGGGGCCTCGGTCCAGGCCAGGGCGCGCTCGGCGTAGACGACGCGCCAGCCCGCGCGCCCGAGCGCGATCGTGAGGTCGGTGTCCTCGGCGAGGGTGTCCGAGGAGAGCCCGCCGACCTCCTGCACGGCCTCGCGCCGGAACGCGCCCGCCGCGCCGGGGATCGTCGAGATCGAGCCCCAGGTGTCCTGCACGCGCCGGTCGACGTTGAAGCCGACGACGTACTCGAGGTGCTGCATCCGCGGGATCAGGCGGTCGCGGTTGGCGATCTTGACGTTGCCGGCGACCGCGCCGATCGCGGGGTCGGCGAACGGCGCCACGAGCTGCGCCACCGTGTCCGGCTGGAAGATCGTGTCGCCGTCGATCATGACGATGAGGTCGTGCTTCGCGGCCGCCACGCCCCGGTTGAGCGCCGCGGACTTGCCCGCGTTGGCCTGGCGCACGACGCGCACCCGGGGCAGGGCGAGGTCCTCGAGAAGGTCGGCGGTGCCGTCGGTGGAGCCGTCGTCGACCACCACGACCTCGAGGGGGTGGTCGTTCGCGAGGATCGAGCGGACGGTCGCCTCGATGTTCTCGGACTCGTTGTAGGCGGGCACCACCACCGAGACGGGGTCGGTCACCGGCTCGCCCCACGAGAACGACGGGTCGCGACGACGCTTCGCGTGCCGGCGGGCCACCACCAGCATCACGACCAGCCGTGCGATCACCAGGCCGCCGACGCCGATCAGCGCGATCTTCATCAGGGTCACGACGCCCTGCGCGACGCCGACCGTGGCCAGCAGGCCCTGCCCCACCATGCGGTCGCGGGACGGCGCAGGCTGCCCGTGGGGGCCGAGGCCCGCGGCGTCGCTGACGGTGGCGAACCGGTAGCCCTGGGCCTGCAGCTGCGGGATCAGCCGGTCGAGGGCGGCGACGGTCTGCGCGCGGTCGCCGCCGGCGTCGTGCAGCAGCACCGTCGCGCCCGCGCCGTTCTGCGGGGTCGCGTTGCGGACGATCGCGTCGACGCCGGGGCGCTGCCAGTCCTCGCCGTCGACGTCGGTGAGCACCGTGACGTAGCCCTGACGGCCCGCGGCGAGCACCGTGCCGTAGCCCGGGTCGTCGAGGGCGTCCGAGGTCGACGAGAACGGCGGGCGGACGAGGTGGGTGGAGACGCCGGTCGCGCCGGCGATGGCCAGCTCGGTGTCGGCGATCTCGCGGTCGCGGCGCAGCTCGGACACGCCGGCGAGGTCGGGGTGCGTGAAGGTGTGGACGCCGATCTCGGAGCCCGACGCGACGACCCGCTGGGCCATGTCGGGGTGCCGGGCGACCATCGAGCCGACGACGAAGAACGTGCCGGGCACCCGGTGGCGCGCGAGCACCTCGAGGATCTCCGGGGTCCAGACGGGGTCGGGGCCGTCGTCGAACGTCAGGGCGACGGTGCGGTCGGGCAGTCGGCCCGAGCGCACGGGGTCGGTGCGGGCGTCGATGATCGGGCCGCCGGCGCTGATCGCCGCCGGCACGCTCTCGTGCCCCTCGGGCGCGCGGGCGTGCGCGTCGTTGCCGATGCTGGAGCTCACCAGGCCCGAGACCGTCAGGACGGTGAGCACCATCAGGACGAGGACGCCGGTCATCGTCCAGATGCCCCACCGGCGCTTCGGGGCCGTCGACCGCGTGCGCCTCCTGGTCACGATCCGTCACCTCCTCCCGCCCCGCCGCGACACGACCGTGTCCTGACCGTCACCTCGTCGTGCACAGGACGATATCCGGAGCGCGCAGACAGTCACGCGGCGTGGGAGCGCTACGGGCCCGATCCCCGCCGGTTCCGTGCCGGTCCGTGTCGCTCTGTCCCGTGGTGTCCGGTTCTTGCGAGCGCCCGCGGGGCCGCGTCGGCACGCGCGACGGCGTTCCCGCGCGGAGCAGGGCCCCGAGCGCCGCACGGGCCCGCGGGGCGCCCGCGCGGTCCGCTCCGTCGCGGGCGTCCGATCCGCCCGGGTCCGCGAGTCCGCGCGCAGGCGTCGGGACCGCGCACGGGACGACGGGACGGTGGCACAGCGTGATCATCCGGGTTCGGCGGAGCCCCTCGCCCACCCGTCGCTCTCCGCAACCGGCATCGCGACCACGACCCGACCCACGCTTGCGCGCGCGCCCCGTCGACGGACACCCCGGCCACCCGGGGTCGCGGGGGCTCGCGGCTGGTGCGCCGGCTGCTCGTGCTGGAGATCGTGACGGTCGTGCTCACCGCCGTGATCGCGGGCGGGGTGAGCGCGTGGAGCACCCGCCAGACGATCGAGCGCGACGCCGCGGACAAGGTCCTCGCGGTGTCCGTGGCGCTCGCCGCGTCGCCGGGGCTGGCGGACGCGGTCGCCACCCGGGACGTGCCGCGCATCCAGGCCGCCGCGGAGGCGACGCGCGCCGGCACCGGCGTCTCGTTCGTCACCGTCATGGACCCGGCCGGCACCCGCCTGAGCCACCCGGAGCCGGCGCGGATCGGCGAGACCTACCAGGGCACGTTCCTGCCCGCCGCCGGCGGCGCGACGCTCGTGGAGACGTTCCCCGGCACGCTCGGGCTGTCGGTGCGGGCGATCGTGCCGGTGCTCGGGGCGGACGGCACCGTCGTCGGGATGGTCGCGGCCGGTCAGCTGCGGGTGCAGGTGGCCGACCGGATCGCCCGGGAGCTCGCGGTGCTCGCGCTGGCGGCCGCGGTGGCGATCGCGCTGGGGTGGGGCTCGCCTGGCTCGCGGCGCGCCGCGTCAAGCGCGACACCCTCGGCCTCGAGCCGCACGAGATCACCGCCCTGCACCGCCACCACGAGGCCGTGATGGCCGCGATGCGCGAGGGCCTGCTGGTGCTCGACGCGGACTCCGGGCGGGTCGTGGTGCTCAACGCTGAGGCGGCCCGGCTGCTCGGGCTGCCCGCCACGCTCGCCCCCTCGCGCGCCGCCGGGCCGACGCTCGACGAGCTCGGCGTCGACCCCGCGCTGCGCGAACGGCTCGCCGACCGCTCCCCCGTCACCGACGAGACGATGCTCGTGGGCGAGCGGCTGCTGCTGGTCAACCGCGCGGACGTGGCCGGTCCGGCGCCCGACCTGGTCGTCACCCTGCGGGACCGCACCGAGCTGGAGGCGATGACGCGCGAGCTCGACGACGCCCGCTCGGTCACCCGCGCGCTGCGCTTCGCCGCCCACGAGCACGCGAACCACCTGCAGGCGGTGTCGACGCTCATCGAGCTCGGCGCCCAGGACGACGCCCGCGACCTGGCCCAGCGTTGGACCCGCGACCTCCTCGGCGCTGGCGACGGGGCCGGCGACGGGGACCTGCGCGACCGTCTCGCGGACCCCGCGCTCGCCGCGCTCGTGCTGGACAAGGCCACCGACGCCCGCGACCGGGGGCTCGCGCTGCGCATCGGGGAGGGCACCGCGCTCGACGCGGCCGACACCGGGGACGAGCAGGCCTCGACCGACCGCGTCACCGTCGTCGGCAACCTCCTCGACAACGCCCTGGACGCCGCGCTCGAGAGTGCCCACGACGGGCGGGGCGGCGGCGTGGTGGAGCTCGACCTGCACGTCGCGGACGGGGCGGTCGTCGTCCGGGTCGCCGACGACGGACCGGGCCTCGCCGACCCCGAGGCGGCGTTCACGCCGGGCTGGTCCACCAAGCACGCCGATGGGCGGGGACTCGGCCTCGCCCTCGTGCGCCGCGTCGTCGACCGGCGCGGCGGGAGCGTCGAGGTCGGGGCGGGCGAGGACGGGCGCGGCACCGTCTTCACCGTGCGGCTGCCGATCAGCCCACGGCCGGCTCAGGCGCCGGTCGACTCCCCCGCGGCCAGCCGGTAGCCGACGCCCCGGACCGTGACGACCGTGCCGGGGGCGTCGAGCTTGCCGCGCAACGCGGCGACGTGGACCTCGAGCGAGTGCAGGCCCTGCTCCCGCCCCGGGTCGTCGGGGGCGAGGCCCCAGACGTCGTCGAGCAGGTCGGCCCGGGTGACGACGGCGCCGTCGCGGCGGGCGAGGGCCGCGAGCAGGTCGAACTCCTTGCGCCGCAGCGTCACCTCGCGGCCCGAGACCTCGACGACGCGGCGCGACAGGTCGATGCGCACCGCCCCCGCCTCGATCACCGGGGCGACGACGTGTCCCGCGCTGCGGCGCAGCACGGCGTCCATGCGCGCGGTGAGCTCGTCGATGGCGAAGGGCTTGACGACGTAGTCGTCGGCCCCGCTGCGCAGCCCGAGCACCCGCGCCTGCTGGTGGCCCCGGGCGGTCACCGCGATGACCGGCACCGTCGACCGCGCCCGCAACCGGCGGCACACCTCGACGCCGTCGAGGTCGGGCAGGCCCATGTCGAGCAGCACGAGGTCGGGCGGATCGGCGGCGGCCTCCGGCCCGGTGACGGCCTCGAGCGCCGCCTTCCCGGTGCCGACGGCGGACACGCGGTACCCGGCGGCGCGCAGCGCTGCGGTGAGCGCGTCGCGGACCGGGGCGCTGTCCTCGACCAGCACGACCTTCACGCCCGCCTCGTTCCTCAACTCGTCCGCAACTCCGCGACGTTCGCGTCGCTGACGCCACACACGCGCCTTAGCCTCACCTGCCAGATGAGACGCACGCCACCCCCAGGGCAGAGGAGACGACGATGTCGACGCAGGCAGCGGACGCGGGGCCCGCGCCGGGCACCGGAGGGAGCTCCGGAGGCTCCCGGCGGCGCGGGGTCTGGACCCAGCTGTGGTTCTGGGTGGTGGTGGGCATCACGGCAGGCGTCGTGGTCGGCCTCGTCGCGCCCGACTTCGCCTCGGACCTGAAGTTCCTGCCCGACATCTTCATCCAGCTGATCAAGATGATCACGGCGCCGGTCATCTTCTGCACCGTGATCGTCGGCATCGCCTCGATCGGCAGCCTCGCCGCCGCCGGCGGGATCGCGGCGCGGGCGCTGGCGTACTTCCTGCTCATGACGCTGGTCGCGCTGGGGCTCGGGCTCCTCGTGGTCAACATCGTCAAGCCGGGCGCGGGCTTCCCGCCGATCCCGCCCGACCCCTCGACGCTCGCCGAGGCGCAGGCCGACATCGCCGAGGGCGGCGACGAGGGCGGTGCGATCGGGTTCATCACGAACACGCTGCTGCCCGACAGCTTCGTCGGCCCGTTCGTCGAGAACGAGATCCTGCGCGTCCTGGTGCTGGCGATCCTCGTGGCCGCGGCGACGTCGATGCTCGCGCCGGCGCTGCGCAAGCGCGTCGTCGGCGGCATCGACCTGTTCGCCAAGGTCATCTTCGGCATGATCCGCCTGATCATGTTCCTCGCGCCCCTCGCGGCGTTCGGCGGGATCGCCTACACCGTCGGCGCGCTCGGCGGCGAGAGCCTCGGCAACCTGGCAGCCCTGATGGTCACCTTCTGGGGCACGTGTCTGATCTTCGTGGTCGTCGTGCTCGGCGGTGTCTCCGCGTACTCCGGGTTCAACATCTTCAAGCTGATCCGGATGATCAAGGACGAGATCCTCATCATCGTCGGCACGTCCTCGTCGGAGACGGTGCTGCCGCGCCTGCTGGCCAAGCTGGAGTCGGCCGGGGCGTCGCGCTCGACGGTCAGCATGGTGCTGCCCACCGGGTACTCGTTCAACCTCGACGGCACGTGCATCTACCTGACGATGGCGGCGCTGTTCATCGCCCAGGCCGGCGGGCAGGACCTGCCCTGGGGCGTCCAGATCGGCCTCGTCGCGCTGATGCTGCTGACGTCCAAGGGCGCCGCGGGCGTCTCCGGCGCGGGCCTGGTGACCCTCGCGGCCTCGCTGCAGGCGTTCGGCGGTGACTTCTACACCGTCGAGTCCATCGCGATCGGCATCGCGATCATCGCCGGCATCGACCGCATCATGAGCGAGGGTCGCGCGCTGACGAACGTCATCGGCAACACCGTCGCCGTCATGGTCATCTCGGGGTGGAACGGCGACCGCGACGACGAGCGCTTCCAGGCCGCGCTCGACAATCCTGACCTCGTGCGCGACGCCATCGAGCAGAAGACCCACCGGGGCGACGACGAGATCGAGGAGACCCCGGCCGACCGGACCCCGGCCACCGCGGGCGCCTCGGCCTGACGCCACTCCCGAAGACACGAACGCGCCGTTCGCTGCTTCTATCGCAGCGAACGGTGCGTTCGTTCGTTCACGGGTGACCGCCGGAGCGCATCTCCTCGGCGCGGCGGGCTAGTACGTCGGCAGCGTGGTGTCGACCTGCTGCGCCCAGCCGGTGACCCCGCCGCCGACGTGGACGGCGTTGGAGAACCCGGCCTTGTGCAGCGCCGAGAGGGCCTCGGCGGAGCGGACGCCCGACTTGCAGTACAGGATCGTCTGGCGGTCCTGGGGGATCTCGGCGAAGGCCTCGCCCGAGAGGATCTTGTCCTTCGGGATCAGCTTGGCGCCGGGGATCTTCACGATCTCCCACTCGTGCGGCTCACGGACGTCGATGAGCTCGAACTTGTCGCCCGCGTCCATCTTCTCCTTGAGCTCGGGCGCGGTGATCGTGTTGCCGACCGCCGCCGTCTGGGCCTCGTCGGAGACGGTGCCGCAGAAGGCCTCGTAGTCGATCAGCTCGGTGATCTCCGCGGCGTTCGGGTCGCGACGGATCTTCACCTCGCGGTACTCCATGTCGAGCGCGTCGTAGATCTTCAGACGGCCGAGCAGGGTGTCGCCGATGCCGGTGATCAGCTTGATCGCCTCGGTGACCATGATCGAACCGATCGACGCGCAGAGCACGCCCAGCACGCCGCCCTCGGCGCACGACGGGACCATGCCCGGCGGCGGGGGCTCGGGGTAGAGGTGCCGGTAGTTCAGGCCCTGGCCGTTCGGCGCGTCCTCCCAGAAGACCGAGACCTGGCCCTCGAAGCGGAAGATCGAGCCCCAGACGTAGGGCTTGCCGAGCAGCACGGCCGCGTCGTTGACGAGGTAGCGCGTGGCGAAGTTGTCGGTGCCGTCGAGGATCAGGTCGTAGTCGCGGAAGATGTCCAGCGCGTTCGACGAGTCCAGCGGGACCTCGTGGAGGTTCACCGTGACGAGCGGGTTGATCTCGGCGACCGACTCCTTGGCCGACTGCGCCTTGGGCTTGCCGATGTCGGACTGCCCGTGGATCACCTGGCGCTGCAGGTTGGACTCGTCGACGACGTCGAAGTCGACGACACCGAGGGTGCCCACGCCGGCGGCGGCCAGGTAGAGCAGCGCCGGGCTGCCCAGGCCGCCCGCACCGACGACGAGCACCTTGGCGTTCTTCAGGCGCTTCTGACCCTCGACGCCGACGTCGGGGATGATCAGGTGGCGGCTGTACCGGGCGACCTCGTCCTTGGTCAGCTCCGCGGCCGGCTCCACCAGGGGCGGCAGGGATGCCATGACGGCCCTCAACTCCTGTCGGTTCGATGCTCAGGTCCTCACGACGCACAACCGTCGCGGCCCCCGGGATTGTTCCTGACCGGCGCTCGGGCCGACGGTCAGCCGGCCGGGGCGACGGCGCCCTGCGGGTACGGCCACGCGTTGGGCTGACACGTCTTCCCGTCGCGCGGGATCTGCGTGCCCTGCGGGTTCTCCTCGGTGAGCTGCGCGAGGTAGTCGTTCGCCGTGCCGAAGCTCTGCTGCATCATCACCGGCGCGAGGGCGCCGTTGACGGGGCAGGGCACGTGCGGGTTGTTGAAGACGTGCCCGACCTCGTGGTTGATCGCGTACTGGCGGTAGAGGCCGAGCTGCCCGTCGAACGCGCCGGCGCCACGCACCCAGCGCGCGCCGTTGATGAGCACGCGCCCGATGTCGGACTTCCAGCACGACGCCTCGTACCGGATCGCATATCCGCACTGGCTGCGCGCGGTCATCTGCGCCGACAGGCTGACACGGAAGTCGGGGTCCCCGGTGTCGATGCGCCGCACGGCGATCTGGCCCGAGCCGACCCAGCTCCGCGGGTCGGTGAGCGTGGCGTCGACGGCGGTGGCGAAGGCCTGGTCGCCCTCGGGGAGGACGGCGCCGTCCTCGACCTCGACGGTGTAGGTGTAGACGCGACCCGTGCCGGCCTGCGGCGTGGTGCCCGGGATGACGTGCCACGTGCCGGAGCCCGTCACCGGGAACGCGCCGCCCGCGGGCAGCTCCGCGGTGGGGATGTCGACGTTCTGACCGGCACCGGGCGGGGCCTCGCCCACCACCGGCGCGGCCGTCGGGGGCGCGAGCAACGGCGACGCCGACCCGGCGTCCCCGTCGGGGGACACGGCCTCGATGACGGCCAGCACGGTGAGCACCACGAGCGCCGGGACCACCCACGTCCGCCAGGACCGCAGCACCGAGATGGACGGGCCGGAGCGCGCACGTCCACGCGCCGGAGCGCGTCCGGAGCGGCTCCCGGATCCCGCGCGTTCGCGCACCGCGGTGGCCGTGGGGCCCTCCGCGCGGCCTCGCGCGCCGCGACCGTCACCCGAGTACGGGAGGTCGGGCGAGGAGTCGGCCGACGCGTCCTCCCCGCCGGCAGGGCGCCGCGCCGGCCGGGTCACACCGGAACTGTCCCACACGGGGTGGGGTGGGACCGCCCGACGCCCGGGTGGACGAGATCGTCATCTGTCCGGGTGGCGGGCCCGGCGGCCGCGGATACCGCCGCCGGCCACGACCCGTCCGCCGCGCCGTCGAACAGCCCGAGCACGGCCCTCGCGACGATCTCGGGACGCTCGATCTGGGCGACGTGACCCACACCGGACAGGCGCAGCAGGCGCCCGGCCGGCAGCGTCGCGGCGGTGCGGGCGGCGCGTCCCACGCCGACGAGACGGTCGAGCTCGCCCCACACCACCAGCGTCGGCGCCGTGACCTGCGCGGCAGCAGCCCAGAGCGAGCGCGACCGCGGCGCGAACCAGGTGCCCACCAGCCCCAGGAACGAGCGGTGCAGCGCCTCGGGCGCCCACGCGAGCTCCGCGCGCTCCTCCGCCTCCGCGGCGGCCATGGCGAAGGCGTGCGGACCGACCGCCTCCGGGTCGGCGTGGCAGAGCGCCATGGTGTGCGCGAGCCGGTCGCGGGGCGTGCGCGCCGCCTGCTCGGCCCGGGCGCGTCCCCCGAGCAGGGGCAGCAGCGCCAGCGCCGCGCGCCTCCCGCCGAGGCGTGAGGGCAGCGGGCGCAGGTCGGGCATGGCCGGGCTGACGAGGGTCAGCGTGCGCACGAGGTCGGGTCGCGCGGCGGCGACCAGCAGCGACACCGCACCGCCGAGCGAGTTGCCGAGCAGGTGCACGGGCCCGGACCCCTGCCGGCGACGGTCCTCGAGGGACGCGATGACGGTGTCCGCGTGCGCCGCGGGCCGGTAGTCGCCCGTCGACGGCGGGCGCGTGCGCCCGAAGCCGGGCAGGTCGACGGCGTACCCGTGGCAGCGGCTCGAGAGGGCGGCGGCGAGCTCGGTCCAGTTGTTCGACGAGCCCCCGAGGCCGTGGACGTAGACGGCGGTCTCGCCCGTCCCGGCGGGGCCCGGCGTCTCACGGACGTGCAGCGTCACCCCGCCGACCTCGACCTCCCGGCCCGGCCAGTACGGCGTCGGGGCCGCGGGGGTGCCGATCGGCCCGAGCGCGGCGGGGTCGGCGAGGGGGACCGGTCCGGTGGACGGCACGGAGCGGCGGACGATCACGCACACCATCATGCGGTGTCCTCGCGGCGACGTCATCGTGACCCGCACGTGAACGGCGGACGACGGGCACGGCCGGGGCTCCCGATGCGTCGCTGGCGTGGCGCAACGCCACACGATCGTCACCCGATGGGTAGGGTCGTGCCTTCGGGGCGGCCGACACACACGAGCCGCCGAGGCGGTCGAGTGGGGGACTGGGATGAACGGGCGCGCGAGCCTTCCGGGGGCGAGTCCCGGGTCCGCCGCGGGTCGCCCGCGCATGACGCGTTCCGCGCGGCGTGCCCAGCTGCTCGACGCCGCGCGCGAGGTGTTCGGCGCCCACGGCTACCACGCGGCGGCGATGGACGAGATCGCCGAGCGCGCGGGGGTCAGCAAGCCGGTGCTCTACCAGCACTTCCCCGGCAAGCTCGACCTCTACCGCGCCCTCGTGCAGGGCGCCGCGGACGACATGGTGCGCACGGTGCGCGCCGCGATCCGCTCGACCACGGACAACAAGGCGCGCGTCCAGGCCACGATCCAGGCCTACTTCGACGTCGTGTCGTCGCGCGACGGCGCGATGCGCCTGGTGTTCGAGACCGACACCCGGGCGACGCCCGAGATCGCCGGGCTCGTGGACCGCGCGACGTCGGACTGCATCGACGCGGTCACCGAGGCCGTCACCAACGACGCGGGCCTCGAGCCCGAGCGCGCCCGCCTGCTCGCCGTCGGGCTGGTGGGCCTGTCCACCACCGCTGCGCGCTACTGGCTCGACGCCGGCCTGCAGCCGCCCCGCGAGGACGCGATCACCCTGATGTCCCAGCTCGCGTGGCGCGGCATCGGCGGCTTCCCCCGTCAGGAGGGGTGATCATCGGGGCCCTGGCGACCAGCGCCCCGACGACCCCCTGACTAGCTCCCTACACCGAAGCCCACGCGACGGCCCTCCGACGGCGCGATCTCCACGTAGGCGATCCGGGCCGCGGGGATGACGTACCGGCGGCCCTTGTCGTCGGAGAGCACGAGGGTGCCGCCGTTCGAGGCGAGCGCCTCGTCGACGAGCCCCTGCACCTCGTCGGGCGTCTGGTCGCTCGCGACCACCAGCTCGCGCGGGCTCTCCGCCACGCCGATCTTGACCTCCACGCGTTCCTCCACCTCGGACGTCATTGGTGCCCGCGCGAGGCTAGTCCACCGCCGGGCCGGGGGTCGGGTCCTACAGCCCGAGCGCGTGCAGCCGCTTGGAGTGGCGCGACTTCAGCGCCTTGAACACCACCTGGCGCGACGTCCCACCGAGCAGCGCCGTCGCCGCCTCCGGATGGGCGTCGAGCACCTCGGCGGCCGCCGCGAGGGTCTCCCCCAGCAGCCGGCGACCCCACAGGGCCAGGTGACCGCGGGTCTGCTCGTCGGCGACGAGGTCGACGACGGCGTGCTCCGCGAACGCGTCGAACCCGCTCTCCCCCGCGGCCTCGCGTCCGGCGTCCGGGCCCCGGAGGAGCTCGGCGGCCTCGTCGCCCCCACGCCCGTCGTCGGGGACCGCGCCCGTCGCGGCGACGAGGTCGACGGCCAGCGTGCGACCCACGTAGGCGCCGACGAGCGCCTCCCCCAGTTCCGCGGGGCGGTCCGGGCCGCGAAGGCGTCGAGCACGGCCGCGAACGGCGCCATCGCCGCGACGAGGTCCACGCCCCGGTCGGTCAGGTGGGCGCGCACGCGCTCGACGTGCGCCATCTCCGCGGCCGCGAGGGCCGCCATCTCGGCGCGCCCGGTGAGGTCGGGGGCGAGCGCGGCGTCGGCCGCGAGGCGGGTGAAGGCGGTCAGCGCGCCGTACGCGACGGCTCCGAGCAGGTCGACGGGTGGGGCGGCGGGGGCGCTCTCGGGGTGCTGTCGACAGCCCCCGTGGCGGTGGTGGCGGGGCGGCCGCGCTCGGGCTCGGTCACGGCGCTCCACCCTAGGGCCCGGCGCCCGGGACCGGCGGTGACGCGGGCCTCCCGGGGCGGCGGGTAGCATGGGTACGTCCCGCGGTGGCACGCACCGTCGCCGACCTCCCGGTCGCCGTCATGTCCCGCGGAACGCACCCGAGCGTGCGGGCGCCTCAGCCGGCTCTCCCGCGTCCGGCGATGTGGGGTCACGCTCCGACGATGGAGCGGGCCCGTGCACCACCCCGTGCACCGTCGCCGCCCCGACGTGGTCGAGCCAGCCGGCCCGCCTCGTGCGCACGAGCCGCGAGGAAGGCAGACCCCTGACCACCGTCACGACCGACACCCGATCCGAGTCCGAAGGCCACGACGCCGACGAGGAGCCGGCCGTCGAGCCGCTCAAGGCCGACGCCCCCGTCGCCGAGGACTCCCCCACCTTCGCCGACCTCGGCGTCGACCCCGCGATCGTCGCGGCCCTCGGCCGCGCCGGGATCGTGCGCACGTTCGCCATCCAGGAGCTCACGCTGCCGCTGGCGCTCGCCGGCGACGACCTCATCGGCCAGGCGCGCACCGGCACCGGCAAGACCCTCGGCTTCGGCGTCCCGCTGCTGCAGCGCTTCGGCCGCCCCACCGAGGACGGCACGCCGCGCGTCCTGGTGGTCGTCCCCACCCGCGAGCTGTGCGTGCAGGTCGCCAAGGACATCGAGGCCGCGGGCGCCGACCTCGGCACCCGCGTCCTCTCGATCTACGGCGGGCGCCCCTACGAGAGCCAGATCGCGGCCCTGCAGCGCGGCGTCGACCTGGTGGTCGGCACCCCGGGCCGCCTGCTCGACCTCGCCCAGCAGGGACACCTCGTGCTGGCGAAGATCGGCGGGCTCGTCCTCGACGAGGCCGACGAGATGCTCGACCTGGGCTTCCTGCCCGACGTCGAGCGCATCCTCGGCATGCTGCCCGACCAGCGCCAGACGATGCTGTTCTCGGCCACCATGCCGGGGCCGATCATCACGCTGTCGCGCACGTTCCTGACGCAGCCGACGCACATCCGCGCCGAGCAGGTCGACTCCTCGGCCATCGGCGAGAAGACCGCGCAGTACGTCTACCGCGCCCACGCGCTCGACAAGGTCGAGATGCTGGCCCGCACGCTGCAGGCCACCGACCGCGGTCCGACGATGGTGTTCACCCGCACCAAGCGCACCGCCAGCAAGGTCTCCGAGGAGCTCGCCGAGCGCGGCTTCGCCGTCGGCGCCGTCCACGGCGACCTCGGCCAGGGCGCCCGCGAGCACGCGCTCAAGGCGTTCCGCGACGGGCGCATCGACGTGCTGGTCTGCACCGACGTCGCCGCCCGCGGCATCGACGTCACGGGCGTCACGCACGTCATCAACTACCAGTGCCCGGACGACGCCAAGACCTACATCCACCGCATCGGCCGCACCGGTCGCGCCGGTCTCACGGGCATCGCGGTGACGCTGGTCGACTGGGACGACCTCCCCAAGTGGAAGCTCATCTCGGACGACCTGGCGCTCGGCGCGCCCGAGCCGCCGGAGACGTACTCGAACTCGCCGCACCTCTACGCCGACATGGGCATCCCCGAGGGTGCGACCGGGCGCGTCGCCCGTCGTCGTCGCCCCGCCGAGGAGGAGGCCGAGGACGGCCCCCAGCGCGAGACGCGCGAGAGCCGCGGCGGGCGCGAGCGTTCCGCGGGCCGGTCGCGCGGGCGTCCCCGCGGCGGTGAGGGCGGCGACGCCAGCCGCGGTACCGGCGAGGACGCCGAGGGCAGCGAGGAGCAGGGCCCCGGGCGGGGCGGGCGCCGCTCGCGGTCGCGCACGCGGCGCCGTGCCGGCGAGGTCGTCGCGGGGTCCGAGGGCGCCGAGGGTGGCGCCCCGGCCGAGAACGCCGCCGACACCGACAGCGGCACCGACCACGGCACCGACGCCGTCTCCGAGCGCACCGAGGAGGCGTCGGACGAGGACCGTCCGCGCCGCCGGCGCCGTCGCGGCGGGCGGGGCTCCGGCTCCCGCTCGGGTGGCGGCTCGGGCAACGGCTCGGGTGCCGAGGAGACCGCCGGCGAGTCGGCGTCCGCCGCCGCCACCAGCGAGTAGGCCCGGCGCGCGGTGAGCTCGCCGACGTCGTCGCGGACGTCAGGGCCGGCATCCGGTCCCACGACCGACCGGGCGGATCCACCGGACCCGCCCGGTCGACGCCGGCTGCCCCCGCCCGAGCGGCGGCGGCGCGGCGACCTCGTGGCCGTCGCGTTCCTGGCGGTCGCGGCCGTCGTCGGCACGCTGCTCGTCCTGGCGTCCGGTGACGCCGGCGACACCGAGGCCCGCGTGGCCCCGGTGCCGCTCGCGCCGGCGCCCGACGGGCCGGTGCCGACCGCGCTCACCGAGGCGTGGCGTGCGGAGAGCCCGGCGACGCCGGCACCGCTCGCCATCGGTCCGGCCGTCATCACCGCGGGCCCCGACGGCGTCGCCGGCCTCGACCCGGCGACGGGCCGCGAGGCGTGGCGCTACTCCGCCCCGAGGCGCCCTGCACCGTGGGGTCGGGCTTCGGCGACGTGCTCGCGGTCTTCCGCACCGACGGCGCGCTGGGCACCTGGTGCTCCGACGTCGCCGCCCTCGACCCGGCGAACGGGGCCCGCGGGCCGTCCCGCAACGCCGACCTGCGCGAGGGCACCCGCCTGCTCGCCGACCGCGACCACGTCACCGGCACGGGCGCCGACCACGTCGAGACCTGGCGCTCCGACCTGGTGCTGACCACCGAGGTCGGCCGCGTCGCCACGCCCGTCCAGCCCCCCGACGCCCAGCCGCGGGCCGACTGCACCAACGGCTCGATCGCGGTCGGCGGCGGCACCGTCGGCATGATCCAGCGCTGCCCCGGCGACGACTCCGACCGCCTGACCGTGGTCGACGCCGACCCCTCCAGCTCCGAGAAGCCCGAGGAGCGCTCCAGCACGCTGCTCGGCGTGCGCGGCGCCCGGCTCGTCGCGCTGACCGACCAGCGCGCCGCCTGGGCCGGCCCGGACGGCACCCTGCACGTCGTCGGCACCTCGCCCGACACCGCCGACCTCGTCGGCACGGTCGACATCCTCGGTCCCGCCGCGGGGCCGACCACCGACCCGCCGGACCTGGCCGCGACCGTCCGACCCGTCGGCCCGGTGCTGCTCTGGTGGACCGGCAGCGCGACGGTCGCGCTCGACTCCGGCGACCTGCGACCGCGGTGGACCGTGCCCGGGGCGCTGGGTGCGGGCGCGGCCTGGCCGGGTAGCGCCCCGGCCGCCGTCGCCCTCGTGCCCGTCCCCGAGGGCCTGGCCGTGCTGGACGCGGCCACCGGGGCCCCGCGCGGCCCGACGATCCCCGTCGCCCGCGGCCTGCCGGCCGGTACGCCGGTCGCGGTGGCCGCCACGGGCACCACGGTGGTCGAGCTGCGCGGCACCACGGTCGTCGCGCTGCGCCCGCCGGGCTGAGGGGGCCGGAGGGGCGGGCCGGATGGGCGGGCCCGATGGGGTCGCCGACACGCCCCGGACCGGCCCCGGATGCGGCAGAGTGACGTGGGTGGGCCGCCCCGAGACCCCTGACACCGCCCGGCCGGCCGGCGCCGCGGCGGACGGGGTCGCGCCGCACCGCCCGCCCGACGCCTCCCCGGCGCTGCCCCCCGCCCGCGGGACGGCCCAGCGCCACCCGCACGGGGCCCGGACGGTCACCGTCGACTCCGCCCTCGGACCCCTGACGGCCTGGCGCGCCGACGCCGACGAGTCCGCCGCGGTCGAGGGCCCGCCCGCGACTGCGGTGCTGCTGCCCGGGTACTCGGGCTCGAAGGAGGACTTCGCGCCCCTGGTCGACGCGATCGCCGCCGCCGGGATCGGGGTGCTGGCCCTCGACCTGCCGGGCCAGTACGAGTCGCCCGGCCCCGACACCGAGGCCGACTACCGCCCGGGGGCGCTCGGGCCGGTGGTGGCCGGGGTCGTCGCCGACGAGGCCGCGGCCGGGCGGCGGGTGCTGCTGCTCGGGCACTCCTTCGGCGGGCTCGTCGCGCGCGCCGCCGTGCTGGCCGGGGCACCGGTGCACGGCCTGACCCTCATGGACTCCGGGCCCGGCGAGCTGCCGATGGGCGGGCGGCGCACCCAGCTCGACGTCCTCGAACCCGTCCTGCGCCGCCGCGGCATCGATGCGGTCGTGGCGCTGCGCGACGCGTCGGGCGAGTGGTCGTCGACCGATCCCGAGGTCGTGGCCCTGCTGCGCGAGCGCCTGCGCCGCTCGGCGGTCGCGGGCCTGCTCGGCATGGGCGACGCGCTGCGCTCCGAGCCCGACCGCACCGCCGAGCTCGTCGCCGCCGTCCGCGCCCGGCGGGTGCCGTGCCTGATCGTCTGCGGGATCGACGACGACGCCTGGCCGGTCAGCATGCAGCGCACCATGGCCGACCGCCTCGAGGCCGAGTTCGCGAGCATCCCCCACGCCGCGCACGCCCCGAACGTCGAGAACCCCACCGCCCTGCTCGACGTCCTCGTCCCCACGTGGCGCACCTGGCTCCGGGACGACATGCTCGGGTAGTGCGCTCCGACGACGGCTACTTCGGTCCCGGCAGCGTCACCTGGCGCGTGCTCGCCGACCCGGCCGCGGGCCCCGGCGGCATCTCGTCGCTGTTCATGCAGGCCCTGCACCCGCTCGCGATGGCCGGGGTCGAGCAGCACTCCGACTTCCACGACGCCTTCTGGCCGCGGCTGCAGCGCACCGCGGAGTACGTCATGACGGTGACGTTCGCCGACCGCGCGAAGGTCGACGGGGCCGCCGCCCGGGTGCGCGCCGCCCACGAGTGGGTCCGGGGCACCGACCCGGTCACCGGTCGCCACTACGCCGCCGGCGACCCCGACCTGCTGCGCTGGGTGCACGTCACCGAGGTCAGCGCGTTCCTCGAGGCGGTGCGCCGCGCCGGCGCCCCGATCAGCGACGCCGAGGCCGACGAGTACTACCGCGAGCAGGTCGTCGCGGCCGAGCTGCTCGGCGCCGTCGACGTCCCCGCGAGCTGCGCGGACGTGGCCGACTACGTCGCCGACGTCCGCCGCACCGACCTGGTCGCGTCGTCCACCAGCCGCGCCGCCGCGCTGCGCCTGCTGCTGCCGCCGATGTCGCTGCGCACGACGTTCACCACCCCGGCCCGCCCGGCCTGGACCGCGCTCGCGGCCCTCGGCTTCGCCCTCCAGCCGCGCTGGGCACGCAGCCTGCACGGCGTCCCCACCCTGCCGACCACGGACCTCGCCGCGACGCTGACGCTGCGCGCCCTGCGCACCACCGTGCTCGCCCTGCCCGAGGACTGGCGCCGTGGACCGGTCGCGCGCGAGGCGCTGGCCCGCGAGCGCGAGGCGTTGTCCGAGGCGTCCTGAGTCAGGCCCACCAGGAGGTGGTCAGCACCACCAGGAGGATCACCGGGACCGCCGCCGCGGCGGCGAGGGCGGGCCCGGACGGCGTGCGCCGGTGGGCGGCGACGGCCGTGGCGCCGATCGCGAGCACGGCGGCGACCACGTGGCCGGTCACGGTGTCGGCGCCCGCTCCCGGGCCGCCGAGGAGGTACGGCGCGGCGATGACCGCGAGCGCGAGCACCACGAGACCGCCCGCGAGGACCCGGGCGACGGCCACGAGGCGACGGCGGGGTCGGGCGAGCCGGTCGCGGCGGTAGGCGCGCGGCATGCCGCTGGTGGGGAAGCCCCGGTGCCGGGGAACCCCGACGGCGGGGTGGGGCGCCCGGTCGGGCGGGGTCGCTGCGCGCCGCGGCCCGGCGTCGGCCCGGCGGCGGCGCCCCCGTGCGGCGGGGTCGGGTCGTCGTGCTCGCTGTCGTGCCGGGCCCAGCCCTGCGGCGGTGTGGGGCGCCAGGGGCCCCAGGCGCCGTCGGGGTCCGGCTCGGGCGCGGCGGCGCGGCTCACGGTGCGAGCCCCGCCCACGCGGGCTCGGCCGGGGCGGCGGCGCGGCCCTCGGGGCAGTGTCGGCGCACGTCGCAGGAGCCGCAGCGGGGACCCGGTGCGGGCGGGAAGAGGCTCTCGGCGAGGCGCGGGTCCTCGTCGAGGGCGTCCGCGGCGGCGCCGAGCGCGACGGCACCGGCCTCGGCGCGGGCCCGGTGCGCGGCCAGGGACTCCTCGTCGTGGTCGACGCCCGCGACGGTCCCGCTGGGCAGGTGGTGCAGCTCGACACGGCGGCACGGGCGCCGCAGGGTCCGGCGGGCGGCGAGCACGTAGAGGGCCAGCGCCGGCGACCGGCGCGCGTCGTCGGCGTCGGGCACCCGCCGGCCGGTCTTGTAGTCGACGACCACCACCTCGCCGTCGCGCTCGTCGAGACGGTCGGCGCGGCCCTCGGCCACCATCGCCCCGACCGGCGCGCTGAGCCAGCGCTCGAGGCCGACGGTCTCCCCCATCGGCTCCGGGGCGCCGTCGACGGCGTGGCGCTCGACGTAGTCGGCGACCCAGGTGCGGGCGCGCTCGCGGTGGGCGGCGGCCTGGGTGTCGTCGCGGAACCCCTCGGACGACCACTGGCGGTCGACCTCGGCGGCCGCCCGGGCGGGGCTGCGCCGCGCGGCCGGCGCGCCGTACACCGCCTGCAGGGCGTTGTGCACGACGGCGCCGAGCGTGCTCGCCGCCCGGGGACCGCCGCGCGGGAGCGGGGGACGGTCCAGGTAGGTCAGGCGGTACCGCCGCCGACAGTCCTCCCAGGTGGCGAGGCGCGACGGGGTCACGCGCACCAGGCGGGCGGGCATGCCCTCCAGACCCAGCTGCATGCTCATCGCCGTCCACCCTAGGTGGCGGGAGGTCGTCGGTCGGCGAGGACCTCGACGCCTTTCGCACGCTCGATGATCTTCTCGAACTCCGCCGGCGCGGTCGTCTCGCCCGCGATCGGCGTGTTCGTCTTGTTCGTACCGTGGTAGTCGCTCGAGCCGGTGACGATCAGCCCGGTCTCGGCCGCGAGCGCTCCGAGGGTCGCCCGGTCCTCGGGACCGTGGTCGGGGTGGTCGATCTCGATCCCGTCCAGACCTGCGGCGGCGAGGTCCAGGATCACGGAGGACTCGACGATCGGCCCCTTCTTCCGGGCGAAGGGGTGCGCGAACACCGCGACACCGCCGGCGGCGCGGATCATCGCGATGGCCGTGGCCATCGGGGTGTTGTACTTCTCGACGTAGTACGGGCCGTCCTTGCGCAGGGGGCCGGCGAACGCCTCGGACACCGACTCCACGACCCCGGCCGCGACGAGCGCCTGCCCGATGTGCGGCCGGCCGGCGGGCGAGTCCGCGGGCAGCCGCGCCAGCAGGGCCTCGCCGTCGACCGGCAGGCCGCCGGCGGCCATGCGCTCCCCCATGGCCCGCACGCGGTCCCGTCGCGATGCACGCACCCGCTCCTGCTCCGCGACGATCGCGGGGTCCTCGGGGTCGAACAGGTAGCCCAGCAGGTGGGCGGTGACCTCCCCGCCCCGCCCGTCCGGGCTCACGGTGGAGAACTCCGCGCCGCGCACCAGCGTCATGCCCGACGGCCTCGCGGCGGTGGCCTCGGCCCACCCGCCGGTGGTGTCGTGGTCGGTCAGCGCCAGCACGGTGACGCCCGCGCCGGCGGCCGTCGCGAGCAGCTCGGTGGGGGTCTCGGTGCCGTCGGAGACCGTGGAGTGGGTGTGGAGATCGATCACCACCCCAGTATCGGCGCCGGTCTCAGCGCCGGCGGCCCCGCGCCCCACCGAACCCGGACCCCGGGAGCGTGTACGAGCGGGTCTGGCGCTTGTCGCCGAACACCAGCTCGGAGATCGCCTCGTAGACCTCTTCGGGGTCGGGCAGGTAGTGGATCTGGTTGAGCGCCTGGATCTGGCCTGCCGACTCGATGACCATCGTCCCGTAGCCGAGCAGGCGCCCGTTGAACGTCCGGATGAAGCTGAGGTCGGTGACCTTGGTCAGCGGCATCATGCCGACGTTGTGGGTGAAGATCCCCTTGGTCAGCATCACCCGCTTGTCGGTGACGACGACCTTCTCGACCCACCACTCGCTGACCTTGTAGCTCGACTTCAGCAGCACGAGCAGCGCGCCGTACCAGAACAGGTTGTCCAGCACGACGTTCTGCGGGAGGAACGCGGCGCCGAGCGCGAGCAGCACGAACAGGATGACGGCCTGCAGCACCTCGCCGACGATGACCGCCCAGTGACGCCGGAAACGGATCACCCGCCGTTCGGTCGGCAGGACGTACTCGTCGACCTCGCGGGGTGCCAGCACGACGGCCTCCGGACCTAGAACAACGCTTGGATGAAGGCGACCACGGATGCGGCCGCATCACCCAGGATAGTGAGGATGTTCAGCACGAGGTCGGCGGAATTCTGCGGCTGCGAGATGACGAAGAAGAGTGCGAACGCGACACCCACGATGATGCCGATCTTCTTCGCGTTCACCAGGTTCCCTCGCGGTGCTCGGTCGACGGTCGTGCGTCGGCAGTATGGGCCGGTCCGGGCGCGGACGGCCATCGGGTCACGGGTGATACTAGGGTGAACTCCTGTGACGATGCGTGATCCGGGGTCGGTGCCCGGCGCGTCGTCCCCGGACGAGGTCCTCTGCGTCGGCGGCATCGTCACCGACGCCGCCGGACGGCTCCTCCTGATCCGCCGTGCCCACCCGCCGGAGGCCGGGCGATGGTCGCTGCCGGGCGGCAAGGTCGAGCCCGGCGAGACGGTGCCCGAGGCGACCCGCCGCGAGGTCGCCGAGGAGACCGGGCTCGACGTCGAGGTGGGCGAGGAGGTCGGCCGTGTGCGCCGGCCTGCGCCCGACGGCCGGGTCTTCGCGATCCACGACCTGCGCTGCCGCCCGCGCGACCCGGCCGCGACCCCGCGCGCCGGCGACGACGCCGCCGACGCGCGCTGGGTCGACGCCGCCGCCTACGACGCGCTCGACGCGGCCGGGGAGCTCGTCACCGGGCTCACGGCCGCGCTGCGCGGGTGGGACTGCCTGCCGCTCTCGTCGCTCTAGTCGCGCTGGGGAACCGGGCGGCGGGGCTGCTCGGCCTCCAGGGCCTCGTCGGAGCCCTCGGCCGCCGGGCGCTTGGGCACCATGACCTTGCGGCGGTAGATGCAGACCACCACGCCGTCCTGGTTGTAGCCGATCGTCTCGACTCCGACGACGCCGCGGTCGTTCTTCGACGACGACTCCTTCTTGTCCAGCACCGTCGACTCGCCGTAGATCGTGTCGCCGTGGAAGACCGGCTTGACGTGGCGCAGCGACTCGACCTCGAGGTTGGCGATCGCCTTGCCCGACACGTCGGGCACCGACATCCCCAGCAGCAGCGAGTACACGTAGTTGCCGACGACGACGTTGCGGCCCTGCTGGGTCCCGGACGCGTAGTGGTTGTCCAGGTGCAGCGGGTGGTGGTTCATCGTGATCAGGCAGAACAGGTGGTCGTCGTACTCGGTGACCGTCTTGCCGGGCCAGTGCTTGTAGGTCGCACCGACCTCGAACTCCTCGAAGTACCGACCGAACTGCACGAATCCGCCTCCTGAACGTCTGTGGTCATGGCGGTGTCGGACGGGCGACGGGAGAGTCCGCCGTCCGACGCCGCACGTGGCGGCCGTTAGGATGACGGATCGACCGACGTGGTGTCGTGCGACGCGAGGGAGGTGAGACGTGGACGACTCGAGGTCCGACCTTCCGCCCAGTACGGGCCGCGTCTCCTCCCGGACGCCCGCCGCGCGCTGACCGGCGCGGCTCGCCCGGGGAGGGACGCGGTGGCTCATCCGCCCGTAGCCCCCGTCTCCACACCGTCCGGTCCCCGGAGGTCCCCATGCCCAGCCTGCCCACGCTGCGCAACGCCGGTTCCCGCGTGATCCGCCCCGGCCGTCCCCGCAACCAGGACCCACGTGTGCCGCACGTGCCGCTGTCCGCCTTCGTCGTCGACTGTGCGGTGTACGTCGACGGCAAGCGGCTCGACGGCCGGTGGACCCACCGCGAGGCGATCGAGGAGGTCCGCCGCCGCGAGGAGGGCTTCGTCTGGATCGGTCTGCACGAGCCCGACGCCGAGCAGATCACCGACATCGCCGAGGTCTTCGGGCTGCACCCGCTGGCCGTCGAGGACGCGGTGCACGCGCACCAGCGGCCGAAGATCGAGCGCTTCAGCGGGGCGCCGGGCGGCGGGGACGACATGCTGTTCTCGGTGTTCAAGACCATGCGCTACGTCGCGCACGCGTCGCCGACGACGGCCAACGAGATCGTCGAGTCGGGCGAGCTCATGGTCTTCCTGGGCCGGGACTTCGTCGTCACCGTCCGCCACGGCCAGCACTCCGGACTGCGTCGCGTCCGGCACCAGCTGGAGTCCGACCCCGAGCACCTCGCCCAGGGCCCGGCGGTCGTGCTGCACGCCGTCGCCGACCACATCGTCGACGCCTACCTCGGCGTCTCCCAGAGCGTCGAGGGCGACATCGACACGATGGAGGCGGAGGTCTTCGCGCCCTACAGCGAGGTCGGCGCGGAGCAGATCTACCTGATGAAGCGCGAGGTCCTCGAGCTGCGCCGCGCCGTCGGCCCGCTCGTGACGCCGATGCGCCGGCTCACGGAGGGCTACTCGCCCCTCGTGCCGTCGGAGGTGCGCAGCTACTTCCGCGACGTCGACGACCACCTCGCGACGGTGGCCGAGCGCGTCGCGTCGTTCGACGAGCTGCTCACGACCCTCGTCGACGCGGTGCTCGCGAAGATCACGCTGCGCCAGAACAACGACATGCGCAAGATCACCGCCTACGCCGCCCTGCTCGCGGTCCCGACGATGCTCGCCGGCATCTACGGCATGAACTTCGACTACATGCCCGAGCTGCACTGGGAGTTCGGCTACCCCGCGGTGATCGTCGTCATCCTGATCATCTGCGCGGTGCTCTGGCGGACCTTCCGGCGCAACCGCTGGCTCTGAGACCTCGGCCGTCGGTCAGGTGTCGGTGCCCAGCGCCAGCTTGCTCAGCATGTCCCGGGCCTTCTCGGCGTTGCGGGGCTGGCAGAGGACGTCGTAGCGCCCGGCCACGATCTGGCTCTGCGAGGTGAAGTCCCGCCGGCCGCGGGAGGCGCCGTAGGTGATCGCCCCGGACACGACGCCGAAGATGATGCCGATGACGAGGCCGGTGAGGATCGACCCGAACCCGCTGCCGACGGGCGCGAGCAGCGAGAGCACCAGGCCGACGAACAGCCCCAGCCAGGCACCCGACGCGGCGCCGGTGAGCAGCACGCGACCCCAGGTCAGGCGGCCGATGACCCGCTCGACGAGCATCAGGTCGACGCCGACGATGGTCACGTCGGCGACGGGGAACTCGTTGTCCGCCAGGTGGTCGACGGCGCGCTGGGCCTCCTCGTACTTGGCGTAGGAGCCCACGGGCCAGCCCGACGGCGGCTCGGGGAGATTCGGCAGCCCGGGCTGGGCGCCGGGGCGGTTCCCGGTGAACGGCGCAGTCACGACGATCCCTCGCTGTCTTCCAAACGGTCCATCACTTCGTCAACGCCTCACCCGGCCCGGGAGTGCCCGGGCCGGACGAGGTGTGACGGAGGACGGTACCGCTGATCAGCGCAGCTTGTAGTCCTTGAGCAGCCCTCGGCTGATGATCGTCTTCTGGATCTCCGAGGTGCCCTCGCCGATGAGCAGGAACGGCGCCTCGCGCATGAGGCGCTCGATCTCGTACTCCTTCGAGTAGCCGTAGCCGCCGTGGATGCGGAACGACTCCTCGGTGACCTCCTTGCAGTACTCGGAGGCGAGCATCTTGGCCATGCCGGCCTCGACGTCGTTGCGCTCGCCGCGGTCCTTGAGGCTCGCGGCGTTGACCATCATGTGGTGCGCGGCCTCGACCTTGGTCGCCATCTCGGCGAGCTTGAACGCGATGGCCTGGTGCTGGGCGATCGGCTTGCCGAACGTCGAGCGCTGCTGGGCGTACTCGATGCCGAGCTCGAAGGCGCGGATCGCGATGCCGCAGGCGCGGGCGGCGACGTTGACGCGGCCCACCTCGACGCCGTCCATCATCTGCGCGAAGCCCTTGCCGGGCGCGTTGCCCAGCACCTGGCTCTGCGGGATGCGGTGGCCGTCGAACACCATCTCGGTGGTGTCGACGCCCTTGTAGCCCATCTTGTCGATCTTGCCGGGGATCGAGAGCCCCTCGGCGACCTTGCCGAAGCCGCGGGGCTTGTCGACCAGCAGCGTCGTCAGGTTCTGGTAGGGCTTCTCGGCGCCCTCGTCGGTCTTGACCAGCACCGCAGTGAGGTTCGACGAGCCGCCGTTGGTCAGCCACATCTTGGCGCCGTTGACG
The DNA here is from genome assembly GCF_050948445.1 of Actinomycetospora sp. CA-053990. NCBI lineage: Bacteria > Bacillati > Actinomycetota > Actinomycetes > Pseudonocardiales > Pseudonocardiaceae > Actinomycetospora > Actinomycetospora sp. CA-053990. Next base: position 5,019,172 of record NZ_CP192043.1, read on the forward strand.
ACGTAGTCGTCCCCGTCGGCCTTCGCGCTGGTCTTGATCGCGGCGACGTCGGAACCGAGGTCGGGCTCGGACATCGAGAACGAGCCGGTGATCTCGCCGGTCGCCATCTTCGGCAGGTAGTGCGCCTTCTGCTCCGCCGTGCCGTGCTGGCGCAGCATGTAGGCGACGATGAAGTGGGTGTTGATGACGCCGGAGACGCTCATCCACCCGCGGGCGATCTGCTCGACGACGAGCGCGTAGGTCAGCAGCGACTCGCCCAGACCGTCGTACTCCTCCGGGATCATGAGCCCGAACAGGCCCATCTCCTTCATCCCGTCGACGATGTCCTGCGGGTAGACGTCGTCGTGCTCGAGCTGCTGTGCGTGCGGGATGATCTCCTTGTCCACGAAGTCGCGGACGGTGGACAGGATCTCCTGCTGCACATCGGTGAGACCGGCGGTCTGGGCGAGGCGTGCCATGCGTCGTGCTCCTGCTCGTGAGTGGTTACCGGCCAGTATGCCGTCGATCCGTCCCGGCGAAGGGTGCCTCTCGCCGCTCTATCCGGCTGAAGGTGCCCTTCGCGCGACACAGCGGGCGACGGCTCACGACTCCGGCGGCGTCCAGCGCTCGCCGCGGGTCATCCCGGCGGCGCGGCCCTTGCCCGCGATGACGAGGGCCATCTTGCGGGACGCCTCGTCGATCATCTCGTCGCCGATCATCGCCGAGCCCTTCTTCCCGCCGGCCTCGGAGGTGAAGTACTCGTAGGCGTCGAGGATGTTCTCGGCGTGGTCGTAGTCGTCCTGGTCGGGCGAGAAGACCTCGTTGGCGGCGTCGATCTGGCCGGGGTGCAGCACCCACTTGCCGTCGAAGCCCAGCGCGGCCGACCGGCCGGCGACGCGGCGGAAGCCGTCGACGTCGCGGATCTGCAGGTACGGGCCGTCGATGGCCTGCAGGTCGTAGGCGCGGGCCGCCATGAGGATCTGCATGAGGATGTAGTGGTAGGCGTCGCCCACGTCGTAGCCGGGGGGCTGCTCGCCGACCACCAGCGACTTCATGTTGATCGAGGCCATGAAGTCGGCGGGGCCGAAGATGATGGTCTCGTTGCGCGGCGAGGCGGCGGCGATGGCGTTGACGTTGGTCAGGCCCATCGCGTTCTCGATCTGGGCCTCGATGCCGATCCTGCCGACCTCGTAGCCCATGGTCTTCTCGATCTGGGTGAGCAGGAAGTCGAGCGCGTGCACCTGCTCGGCGTTCTGCACCTTCGGCAGCATGATCGCGTCGAGGTTGGCCCCGGCGCCCTCCACGACCTCGGTGACGTCGCGGTAGGTCCACTCGGTGGTCCAGTCGTTGACGCGCACGACGCGCGTCTTGCCCTCCCAGCCGCCCTCGTTCAGCGCGGCCACGATCGTCTTGCGGGCCTCGGGCTTCGCCAGCGGCGCGCAGGCGTCCTCGAGGTCCAGGAAGATCTGGTCGGCGGGCAGCGTCCGGGCCTTGTCGATGAACTTCTGGCTCGACCCGGGCACCGCCAGACACGACCGGCGGGGGCGGTTCTCGACACTCACGAGTAGCTGACCTCCATGTCCACGTGACTGGCGGCCGATGCTGACACGCGTCGCGGCGCAGCATCGGCCGAGGTGGCGACCCTCTCACCCGTGCGCGGATCCGACTCGATACAGCCCGCCGCAGGTCCCGACGGCTAGCCTGCTCCGGTGACTACCGCCATGGGCAGGGTGTTCGTCGCCCGCATGGTCGGGCTGCCCGTCCTCGGACCGGACGGGGAACGGATCGGCCGGGTGCGCGACGCGGTGTGCGCGGTGGCCGTGGGTCCGCGGCCGCCGCGCGTGCTCGGGCTGGTCGTCGGCGTCGGCTCGCGGCGCCGCATCTTCGTGCCGATGCTGCGGGTCACCACCGTCGACGCCGCCGCGGTGACGCTGGCCACCGGGCAGGTCAACCTCCGCGCGTTCGCCCAGCGACCCAACGAGGTGCTCGTCGTCGGCGAGATGCTCGACGCCCGTGTCCGCGTGGTCGACCACGACGCCGACGCCCAGGTCGTCGACGTCCTCATGGAGCACCAGCGCAGCCGCGACTGGCTGGTCACGCGCCTGGCGGTGCGCGAGCTCGTGGGACGGCTCGGACGGCGGGGCCCGGTGCAGGTGCTGCCCTGGGCCGCGGTCTCGGGGCTGTCGCTCTCGGAGTCCGGGCAGGGCACCGAGCAGCTGCTGGCCACCTACGAGGACATGCGCCCCGCCGACATCGCCCACGCGCTGATGGACCTCCCGCAGCGGCGCCGCCACGACGTCGCCGACGGCCTGGGCGACGACCGCCTGGCCGACGTGCTCGAGGAGCTGCCGTCCTCCGAGCAGCAGGACCTCCTGCGCCACCTCACCACCGACCGCGCCGCCGACGTCCTCGAGGAGATGGATCCCGACGACGCCGCCGACCTGCTCGCCGACCTGCCCGGCGCCGAGTCCGAGGAGCTCCTCGGCCTCATGGAGCCCGAGGAGTCCGAGCCGGTCCGGCGCCTGCTGACCTACTCGTCGAACACCGCGGGCGGCCTCATGACGCCGGAGCCGATCGTGCTCGCGCCCGGGGCGACCATCGCCGAGGCGCTCGCCCACGTCCGCAACCCCGACATCACCCCGGCGCTGGCCTCGATGGTGTTCGTCGCCCGGCCGCCGTCGGCCACCCCCACCGGCCGCTACCTGGGCTGCGTGCACGCCCAGCGGCTGCTGCGCGAGGCGCCGTCGGACCTGGTCGCGGGCGTCCTCGACTCCGAGCTCACCCGGCTCGGGCCCGAGGCGTCGCTGGCCGAGGTGACCCGGTACTTCGCGACGTACAACCTCGTCTGCGGCCCCGTCATCGACGAGGCGGGCCACCTGGTCGGCGCGGTGACCGTCGACGACGTCCTCGACCACCTGCTCCCCGAGGACTGGCGCTCGCACCCCGACCCGGAACCGGCCGCGCGGGGTGGCGGCCATGCCTGAGCCCAGCACCCGCCGGCGGCTCGACCAGCCGGCCGGCACCCGCCGCCTGCGCCTCGGCGTGGACGCGGAGTGGTTCGCCAAGGTCGCGGAGCGCCTCGCGCGGTTCCTCGGCACCGGCACGTTCCTGCTGTGGCAGTCGGTCATCGTGGTCATCTGGATCACGCTGAACGTCTTCGCGATCAGCCTGCAGTGGGACCCCTACCCCTTCATCCTGCTCAACCTCGCGTTCTCCACCCAGGCCGCTTACGCCGCGCCGCTGATCCTGCTGGCGCAGAACCGCCAGGACGACCGCGACCGCGTCTCCCTCGAGGAGGACCGCACGCGGGCGGGCCGGCTCTCCGCCGAGACCGAGTACCTGGCCCGCGAGCTGGCGTCGATGCGCCTGCAGCTCGGCGAGGTCGTCACCCGCGACTATCTGCGCGGCGAGCTCGAGCAGGCGCGCGGCGGTCGGGAGGGGCGCGACGACCGGGGCGGCAGGAGCGACAAGGCCCTGGAGAAGGCCGTCACGAAGGCCGTCGACCGGGCCGTCGACCGGCAGCTGGGCACCGTCGTCGAGCAGGCGCTCGTGCGGGCCCTGGAGCGGACGTCGGACAGGGCATCGGAGCGGGCTTCCACCACCGACGGCGGGCCGCACAGCAACGGCCGGTGACGGGCCGGTGACCCCGCAGTGACGTGGGACGCGCCCGGGCCGGACAACGCGGACCGGACCGGCACGTAGCATGGCGGTGAGCCGACGGGGGCTGGGCGCGCTCGAGAGAGCCCGGCGCAGCCTCCGCCCCCGGTCCCGATGCAGGGCACTCCCCCGGGACCCCCCGTCCGAGAAGTCGAGAAGGGTCCGATGGCCGAAGCACCGTCCGTCGACGCGATCCGGTCCGCACTGGCCGGCGTCGAGGATCCCGAGATCCACAAGCCGATCACCGAGCTGGGCATGGTCAAGGACATCCGCGTCCTCGACCACGGCAAGGTCGAGGTGGCGGTCTACCTGACCGTCGCCGGCTGCCCGATGAAGGACACCATCACCTCGCGGGTGACCACGGCGGTGTCGGCGGTCTCCGGTGTCACCGCGGTGTCGGTCGAGCTCGACGTCATGAACGACGAGCAGCGCCGCGAGGTCCGCAAGACCGTGCGCGGCGACGCCGACGAGCCGGTCATCCCGTTCGCCCAGCCGGGCTCGCTGACGCGCGTCTACGCCGTGGCGTCGGGCAAGGGCGGCGTCGGCAAGTCGTCGGTGACCGTGAACCTCGCGGCCGCCATGGCCGACCGCGGGCTGTCCGTCGGCGTGGTCGACGCCGACATCTACGGGCACTCCGTGCCGCGCATGCTCGGCACCGACGAGCGGCCCACCAAGGTCGACGACATGATCCTCCCGCCGCAGAGCCACGGCGTGAAGGTCATCTCGATCGGCATGTTCACCCCGGGCAACACCCCCGTGGTCTGGCGTGGACCGATGCTGCACCGCGCGCTGCAGCAGTTCCTCGCCGACGTGTTCTGGGGCGACCTCGACATCCTGCTGCTCGACCTGCCCCCGGGCACCGGCGACATCGCGATCTCCGTCGCGCAGCTGATCCCGAGCGCCGAGCTGCTCGTGGTCACCACGCCGCAGCAGGCGGCCTCCGAGGTCGCCGAGCGCGCCGGTGCGATCTCGCTGCAGACCCGCCAGCGCCTCGCGGGCGTCGTCGAGAACATGTCGTGGATGGACATGCCCGACGGGTCCCGCATGGACCTGTTCGGCTCCGGCGGCGGCCAGAAGGTGGCCGACTCGCTGGCCAAGTCCGTCGGCGGCAACGTCCCGCTGCTGGGCCAGATCCCGATCGACACCCGCCTGCGCGAGGGCGGCGACGCGGGCATGCCGCTCGTGCTCACCCAGCCCGACTCCCCCGCCGGCGCCGCCCTGCGCGCCGTCGCCGAGAAGCTCTCCGTGCGCTCCCGCGGGCTCGCGGGGATGTCGCTGAACATCTCGCCCGCGGGGCGGTAGCTCGCCTCGGTTTCGCAGCGAACGCCCTATCGGCGTGCTCAGTAGGACGTTCGCGGCTTCTACGCGCGCAAAGTCCCCGTTCGCTCGGGGCAGTGCGACTGACGGGCCGCAGCGAACGCGCTGTTCGTACGCATAGAAGCAACGAGCAGCGCGTTCGCTCCGAACCGGGGACTCAGCGGCTGCGCTCCCGGTAGGCCGCCCGCTGGGCCTTCGTGATCGTCTTCGACCGGCCCCGACGTTCGGCAGCGAGCCGGGCGTCGGTGCGCGCCGCCGCCCACTCGTCCTCGCGCAGGAGCTTGCGGTAGGCCTCCCAGCGCCGCTCCGGGAGCTCGTGCGCCTCGACCGCGGCCCGCACCGCGCACCCGGGCTCGCGGTCGTGCGCGCAGTCCGCGAAGCGGCAGCCGTCGGCGAGCTCCACGACGTCGGTGAACGCCTTGTCGATGCCCTCGGCGGCGTCGATGAGACCCACGGCCCGCAGGCCCGGCGTGTCGACCAGGACGCCGCCGTCGAAGGGCACGAGCTCGCGGTGCACCGTCGTGTGGCGACCCTTGCCGTCGGAGGCGCGGACCTCCCCGACGGCCAGGGCGTCCTCGCCGAGCAGGGCGTTGGCGAGCGTGGACTTGCCGGCCCCGGAGGGACCGACGAGCACCGTGGTGCCGCGCGCGGCCTTCGCCACGTCGTCCAGGCCGTCGCCGGTCACGGCGCTGACGGCCAGGACCTCGACGCCGGGCGCCGAGAGGGCGAGCTCGGCGACGGCGTCGGCGACCGCCTCGAGCCGGTCGGTCTTGGTCAGCACGACCACCGGCGTCGCCCCGCTCTCCCAGGCCAGGGCGAGGAGGCGCTCGACGCGGCCGGCGCGCCCGCCGGCCTCGCAAGGGACGGTGACGAGCACCGTGTCGACGTTGGCGGCGAGCACCTGTGCCTCGGACCGCCCGGAAACGGTGGCACGCACCAGGGCGGTGCGGCGGGGCAGGACGGCGGCCACGGACGGGGCGCCGCTGCCGGGATCCACGAGCACCCAGTCCCCCACCGCGGGCGGGACGGGACAGCGGGCGCGCACGCGGCCGCGGTCGGTGAGGACGTCGACGCGGCCGCGGTCGACGCGGGCGACGCGGCCGGGCAGCCGGTTGGGCCCGTCGTGCGCGAGGGCGAGCTGCTCCCACGCGTCGTCCCAGCCGTAGCGGGACAGGGTCGAGATCGATGAGGGTGAAACAGAGAGCACTGGAGGGGACCCTTCGAGGAGCCGCCGTCGCGTGACGGCGGCGAGAACCCTGGTGCGCAGCACTCAGCGCGAGCCGGTCGGCGTCACCAGGCGGTGCGTCGGACGGCGCCTCTCATGGCGCCCGTGCGGGCCGCCATGGCGTTCACTCCTCGAACTCCGAGCCCGGGATCGTCCCCGGTCGGGGTCAGCATGCTCCGGGCATCCGGCCGTCGCCAAGCCCTTTCCCGGCGAACGAACGGGGAGTTCGTCCGCCTAGAAGCAGCGAACAGGCCGTTCGCTGCAACGGGGAGGCGAGCGTCAGGCCACCTGCAGCGACCGGCGGGACAGGCCCCACATGGTGCCGTCGATCGTCGTGGTCACCGGGGCCTCGGGGTCGGTGGCCGCGCCGAGGGTGACGAACAGCGGCACGAAGTGCTCGGCCGTCGGGTGCGCGTAGGGCATGCCCGGGGCCTCGCGGAAGCGGTACAGGGTCTCGAGGTCGCCGCGGTCGAGGGCCTCGGCGGCCCAGGCGTCGAAGTCGCCCGTCCAGCCCGGGGTGTGCTTCCCGGCGAGCATCTCGCGGGACAGGAACGGCAGCCCGTGGGTCATGAAGCCCGAGCCGATGACGAGCACCCCCTCGCTGCGCAGCTCGCGCAGCCGGGCGCCGATCGCGAGCAGGCGGTCCGGGTCCTCGGTGGGCATGCTCATCTGCAGGACGGGCACGTCGCCGAGCGGGTACATGACCTTGAGCGGCACCCAGGCGCCGTGGTCGAGCCCGCGGCGCGACGCGTGCGCCGGCTGGCCGTCGGGCAGCGTGGCGGCGACGCGGGCGGCGAGCGCGGAGGCGTCCGGCGTCGCGTAGGTCATCCGGTAGAAGCGCTCGGCGAAGCCGCCGAAGTCGTACACCAGCGGCGTGTCCGCCTCGGCGCTCGTCAGCGTCAGCGGCGCGGACTCCCAGTGCGCCGAGACGATGAGGATCGCCTTCGGCGTCGGCAGCCGGTCGGCCCACTCGCCGAGGCGCGTCATCCACTCCGCGTCGTCGAACAGCGGCGGGGCGCCGTGGCTGAGGTAGAGCGCGGGCAGCGGCCCGTCCTGCGGGGTCCAGGGCGTGCGGCCGGCGGCGCGCTCGCGGGCGCCCGGCTCGAAGGCGTCGAACGCCGCTCCCGGGTGGGCGGTGGCGAACGGGTCCATGGCAGCACGCTCCAGTCGGTGGTTGATCGTTCAACACCGAACACTACCTGCGAAGAGTTGAAGCATCAAGTAATGTGGTGCCCATGACCGAGGGGCCCTGGCTGGACGACGACGAGCAGCGGGCGTGGCGGCGCACGGCCGCCGTGATGACGCTGCTGCCCGCGGCGCTCGACGCGCAGCTCCAGCGCGACGCCGGACTGACCCAGTTCTCCTACCTGACGCTGGCCATGCTCTCCGAGACGCCGGGCCGGACGCTACCGATGAGCGCGCTGGCCGCCACGGTCAACTCGTCGCTCTCGCGCCTCTCACACGTGGTCGCGCGGCTCGAGCAGCAGGGCTGGGTCGTCCGCGAGCCCTCGCCGGAGAGCGGCCGGGTCACCGTCGCGCGGCTCACGGACGCCGGCATGGAGAAGGTGCGCGAGACCGCCCCCGGCCACGCCGCCGAGGTCCGCCGGCTCATCTTCGACGCGCTGGACTGCGACGGCGTCGAGTCCCTGGCGTGCGTCGCCGCCGCCATCCTCGGGCGGCTCGACCCCTCCGGCGGGATGCGGGCGAACCCGCTCAGCCAGGAGACCCCCCGGGCTTCCGGCGACCGACGCGCCACGGGGTGATGTCCGGGGGCACGCCCTTCCCCCGGCGCCTGCTCAGCGGGAACGTCGCGTAGGAGCCGTCCAGGAGCGCACGGGTCGGGCTCGAGACGCACACCTCACCGGCGCCCGCCGCGTCCGTGATCCGGGCCGCGATGTTGACGTCGCGCCCGTAGTAGTCGCCGCCGAGCTGCTGGGGACGGCCGACGTGCACGCCGGCGCGCAGGTGCAGGCGGTGGCCGTCGACGTCCAGCTCCTCGACGGCGTCGCGGGCCGCGAGCGCCACCTCGACGGCGTCCTCGACGGTCGGGTGGACGGCCATCAGCCCGTCGCCGAGGCGCTTGACCACCCGGCCCCGCCGGCGCACCAGCGGCTCGACGGCCGCGCCGACCCGTCGCAGCGCGGTGACCGCGAGGTCGTCGCCGACCTCGAGCGTCCAGTCCGAGAAGCCCGCGAGGTCGGTGAACAGCACGACGACGTCGTCACCCTCGGGCCGTTCCTCGACCCCGGCGTGGGCCTGCCAGAGCTGCAGCGCCGTGAGACCGACCTCGCGCAGCACGCTGGGGCGCGTCGCGGCCAGCGGCGCGAGCTGGGCGGCCACGCGGCCGATGGCGTCGTCGCCGGTCGAGAGCGGATCACCGTAGAACGGGTCGCCCGGGAGCCACGAGCGCGTCCACTCGACGGCCGCGAGCAGCCGCGGGTCGCTGTCGAGGCGGCTGGCCGCCTCGAGCACCCGCCGGCGCATCGGCTCGCCCTGACGCACGATCACGCTGATCGACGCTAACAGCGGAGCCCCGATCGGCTCCCGCCTCACCCCCGTGAGGAGCGCCACGAGGGCCCGGAGGCAACCCGGTCAGGTCGCGTCGGGGTCCAGCGGGGCGATCTCCCCCGGCCCGAGGGGGCGGTCCGCGTCGCGACGGGCCATCGGAGCGGCGGCCGCAGCCGGCGGGACGTCCGGCGCGGAAGGGGTGGCCGGCACGCCCGGCGCGGTCGAGCCGCTCCAGGTGCCGTCGACGGGCGGGTCGGTGAACAGGTGCTGGCGCACGGCCCGGCGGGGGTTGAGGTCGCGCACCGAGCGCAGGTCCTCGAGGGGCTTGCGCAGGTCCTCGAACTCGGGGCCGAGCTCGGAGCGCAGCTGGTCGCGGGCGCCGGTGGCGTAGTCACGGACCGTCCGGACGGTGTTCGCGACCCAGGCCGCCGCGGCGGGGAGCCGCTCGGGCCCGAGGACGAACAGCCCGACGAGGGCGAGGACGAGCAGCTCGGGCCAGCCGATGTTGTCGAACATCCCGCCCCCTAGAGCGTGACCTGCAGCGAGAGCGGACGGCCCTGCCGCACGACGCCGAGCGTGATCGCCTGGCCCGGCGGGTGCTCCCGCACCGCCACGACGAGCTCGTCGGCCGACGCGATCGGGCGGTCGTCGACCCGCAGGACCACGTCGCCCTCCAGCAGCCCGGCGCGCGACGCAGGACCACCCTGGCGCACGTTGAGCACCTGCGCGCCGTCCGAGGCGCCGTCCGTGACCGACTTCGCGTTCACCCCGAGGTCGCTGTGGGTGTAGCCGCCGGTGCGGATGATCGACTCGGCGATGACGCGGACGTCGTCGATCGGGATGGCGAACCCGAGCCCGATCGACCCGCCCTCGCCGCCGCCCAGCGTGCGGATCGCGGTGTTGATGCCGACGACGGCCCCCGAGGTGTCGACGAGCGCGCCGCCGGAGTTGCCCGGGTTGATCGCCGCGTCAGTCTGGATGGCGTCGATGACGGGGTTGGCCTCGGCGGACTCGGCGTCGAGGCGCACCGGGCGGTCGACCGAGCTCACGATGCCCTCGGTGACCGTGCCGGCCAGGCCGAGCGGCGACCCGATCGCGATGACCCCGTCGCCCACCTGCAGGTCCGACGAGCGTCCGAGCTGCGCGACGACGGGATTGGCCAGCTCGACCTTGACGACGGCGACGTCGGTCTGCGGGTCGCGCCCGACCACCCGCGCGGGGGCCCGCAGCCCCGAGGCGAAGACGGCCTCGAGGGTGGCGCGCGGGTCGGTGGCCGCGAGCTCGACGACGTGGTTGTTGGTGACGATGTAGCCGTCGGGGCTGAGCACGACGCCCGACCCGGTGCCGCCGCTCGACCCCGCCTGGAGCTCGAGGGACACCACGGCCGGCGCGACCCGGCCGGCCACGTCGGCGACCGAACCCGGCGGGCGCTCGCGCCCCGGCGACACCGGGGTCAGCGAGGCACCCGGGTCGACGAGACGGTCGGCACCGCCCGCGACGGCCCAGCCGACGACGCCCCCGACCCCGCCGAGCACGAGCGCGACGACGGCGAGCAGGGCCAGCGCCGCGGGCTGCACGCGGCGGCCGAGGACCAGCTCGCGCGCGGAGAGGCGGGCGCCGACGGGGCGTTCGGCGGTGCTGCCGTGCGACTCGCGCAGCGCCGGGCCGCCGAGCTCGGCGGCGGCGTCCGGGTTGCGCCACGGGTCGGCGGGCGACGTGTCGTCCCAGAAGTCGTCGGGACGGTCGGCGTCCGCGTCGGCGGGGCGGTCGGGGCGCTGCAGCGACGGGGCGGAGGTGTCGCTCGCGCCGCCGGGGCGCCCGAACGCGGAGACCAGCGCCGGCGCCGGCGGCTCGTGGCGTCCGGACGGACGGGAGCCCGGGTGGCCGTTGGCGCCGGGCCCGAACGCGCCCCGGACACCCTCGGGGCGGCCGAACACCGCCGCCAGGTCGCGCTCCCCGGGAGCGGACCGGTGGCCGTTCCCGGTGCCGTGGCCGTTGCCCGAGTCGTGGCCGTGGCCGTGGCCGTGGCCGTTGCCGTTGTCCGAGCCGTGGCCGTTCGTGGTGGGTGACGCATGGCCGTTCGTGGCGTGGCCGTTCGTCGGGGCGTCGGCGTCCGAGCCGGCACCCGCCTCGGTCTCGGGCGCGGCGGCGCCGGGCTCCGTGGGGCCGGTCATCGGGTCGCCCCCGTGATCCGGACAAACCGGACGGCGCGGCCACTGCTGCCCGAGCGGTGGGCGGGGAGGGTCCCGGGCTCAAGGGTGGTGCTCATCGCCCCACCACCGTAGAGCCTCGGGGCGCGGCCTGCGTCGACACCGTCACAGCGTGCGACCACAGCAGTGAAGGGCCGGTCAGCGCAGGAGGAACGGGTCAGGGTGCGCCGGGACCGTGCGGCGCGGAGGCGGGGCGCGACGGGTCCTCGTGACGGACGGCGTCGCGGGCGGGGTCGGTGTCCCGGGCAGCGAGCTGGGCGGCCGCCGCCGTGGGCGTGACCCGCGGCGCGACGCTGCCGGGCGCGGCGGGCGCGGTGCCCGCGACCACGGCCGGGCCGGCGAACGCCGCGAGGGCCGCGGCGCCGACGACGACGCCGGAGCTGACGGCGACGGGCAGACCGAGCGCGCGGCGGCGGCCCCAGCGGGACCGCCCGTTCCTGGCCGCGCCGCCGCCGACGCCCGCGGTGTCCGGGGTGTCGGCGGTGCGCCCGGCCTGCGCGGGCACGACGAGCGTGCCGTCGGCGGCCACGGCGAGACCCGCGGGCGCGCCGGGTAGCGGCGCGACGTCCGGGATCGAGCACAGGGTGCTGAACAGGGAGCTCGGCACGCACGGGTCGCCCGCGGCCCGCACCCGGCGCCGGGCCTGCCGCTGGGCGGCGACCTCGGCGGCGCAGGTCAGACAGCGGTCCACGTGCGCGGCCGCGCGATGGGCCGGGCCGGGCGGGAGCTCCTCGTCGACGAAGGCGACGACCGCGTCGAGGGCGAGGTGCCCGGACTCGGTGAACCGCTCCGACCAGCCGGACCACCCGGAACGACCCGAGATCATGCCGGGCCCCCGACGGGGACGGCGGCGACGCGCTCGGCGGCGCGGGACTCGAGCGAGGCGCGCAGCGCCTGGCGTCCGCGGTGGATGCGACTCCTCACGGTCCCCAGTTTGACACCCAGCGTCGCCGCGATCTCCTCGTACGACAGTCCTTCGACGTCACAGAGCACGACGGCGGCGCGGAACTCGGGCGCCAGGGCGTCGAGCGCGGCCTGCAGATCGGGGTCGAGGTGGGCGTCGGACCACACCTGCTCGGGGCTCGGGTCGCCGCCGGGGAGGCGGTCGGTGTCCTCGGGCAGCCCCTCCATCCGCAGGCGGGCGCGGCGACGCACCATGTCGAGGAAGAGGTTGGTGGTGATGCGGTGCAGCCAGCCCTCGAACGTCCCGGGCTTGTAGCCGGCGAGCGAGCGGAACACGCGGATGAAGGTCTCCTGCGTGAGGTCCTCGGCGTCGTGGGCGTCGCCGGTGAGGCGGAAGGCCAGCCGGTACACGCGGTCGGCGTGCTGGCGCACGACGTCGTCCCACGTCGGGGGAACCCAGACCTCACCCTCGCCGGCGTGGTCGGAGGCCGACTCGACGTCGGTGACGGTCTCGACGGGGCGGTCGAGGACCGCGGTGGCGGGGCGGTCGGGCATCGGGGTGCGTGCTCCTCGGCTCGTCCTGGCGGTGCCGGTCGGGGATGCCGGCGACCTGGTACCACCATGGCGGGCCCTCATGTCACGGACGTGAGGTCGTGCTGAGAGACGGCTGAGGATCCTGGGGGTTGCTCGTCACAACCCGGGCCCGACCGGGTGGACGGCGAGTCGGCGCGGCACGCCGTCGGCGCCGCCCGGACGATCTAGCCTGCTCGGATGGCGACGGGGCGCCCCGGGGGGCGCGGTGGAGGCGTGCGCGGCACGCCCGCGCGCTGCGGGCGGTCCGGCGTGACGTCCCCGCGGCGAACGGTACGGCGACCGACGGGGACGGCGCCGATGAGGCCCCCGCGGCCGTCCGCGCGAGCGCCCGCATCGGCGAGCGCGCCGAGGCCTTCCTCACCGCGGACCCCCTGCTCGCCGACCTGCGCGAGCAGTCGGTGGCCGAGGGCGTCGTCGCCGTCGCGCCGGCCACGGCGGCCGCGCTGACCTTCCTCGCGACGTCGACGCGGGCGCGCGCCGTCGTGGAGATCGGCACCGGGCTCGGGGTCGGCACCGTCGCCCTGCTGCGCGGGATGCCCTCCGACGGCCTGCTCACCAGCATCGACACCGACGGCGGACGGCAGGCCCGGGCCCGGGCGGCATGCGTCGAGGCGGGCTTCGGGCCGGGCCGGGTGCGGATGATCACCGGGTCGTCGCGGCAGGTGCTGCCGAAGCTCTCCGACGGCGGGTACGACCTCGTCGTCGTCGACGGCGCCACCACCGACTTCCCCCGCGACCTCGAGGCCTCGCTGCGCCTGCTGCGCCCGGGCGGGGTGGTCGTGCTCGACGACGTGCTCTGGCAGGGCCGCGTCGCCGACCCGGTGCGCCGCGAGGCCGTCGCCGGCGCACTGCGCGAGACGGTGCGGGCCGTGCGCGAGGACGAGCGCCTCGTCCCGCTGCTGCTGCCGGTGGCCGAGGGCCTGCTCTGCGCGGCGCGACGCTAGGGGCTCCGCAGGCCCTCGCGGCGCAGAACTCCACGAGCGTCCGGGTGGCGAAGCCCGTGGCGCCCTTGGCGACCTCCTCGTGCGGGGAGTCGCAGCGCGCCGGGCCGGCGATGTCGAGGTGCACCCAGGGCCGCCCGTCGGTGAAGCGGCGCAGGAACAGCGCCGCGGCGATGCCGCCGGGGCCGGGCGGGGCCTGGCGCACGTCGGCGATCGTCGAGTCGACGTCGGTGTCCAGGTGCGCCGACAGCGGCATCGGCCACCACGCCTCGCCGACGGCGGCGCCGGCGTCGACGATCGCGGTGCGCAGATCGGGCGAGCTCGCGAACACGCCGCCGGTGCGCACGCCGAGCGCGACCTTCATGGCCCCGGTGAGGGTGGCGACGTCGACGACGACGTCCGGCGCGAGCTCCTCGAGCGCGAACGCGATCGCGTCGGCGAGCACCATGCGGCCCTCGGCGTCGGTGTTGGTGACCTCCGAGGTGGTGCCCCCGCGGTGGCGCACGACGTCCCCGGGCCGGTAGGCGGAGCCTGACACGTGGTTCTCGGCCAGCGGCACGAGGCCGGTGACCCGGACCGGGACGCCGAGGCGCGCCACCGCCCGCAACCCGGCGACCACGGCGGCGCCGCCGGAGCAGTCGGTGCGCATGTCCGCCATGCCGGCGTTCGGCTTGATCGAGATGCCGCCGGTGTCGAACGTGATGCCCTTGCCGACGAGGACGACGTGGCCCGCGTCCGGCGCGGCGTCGGCCGGTGACCACCGCAGCTCGAGGAAGCGCGGCGGGCGCGACGAGCCACCGCCGACGGCGAGGACGCCGCCGAACCCGTGCTCGGCGAGCCAGGTCTCGTCGCGGACCGTCACCTCGAGGCCCCGGGCGTCGGCGACCAGGTCGGTCGCGGTGGTGGCGAACCAGTCGGGCGACTTGGTGCCCGACGGGGTGTCGGCGAGGTCGCGGGCGCGGGCGGTCGCGGTGGCGAGCTCGACGGCCCGCTCGACGGCCCCGTGGTGCTCGGCGGGGACGTCGAGGTGGACCGTCACCCGGGCGCTCGGGCCGGTGGACTTCACGGAGGACTTCACGGAGAAGCGGTGCGAGCCCAGGACGACGCCGAGCGCCAGTGACGCCCAGTCGTCGGCGGTCCCGGGGAGGTCCTCGGGCCGTGCGGGGGCCAGGGTGGCCGCGCGGGGGCCGTCACCGGCACCCACGGCCGCGCCGGGGCGTCCCGCAGCGCGCGCACGGCGGCGGCCCCGGCGGCGCGCCAGTCGCGGGGACGGCCCGCGCCGACACCGACCAGCCACTGCGCGGGGGCCGGGCCGGGGAGTGCGGCGACGGAGCCGGCCGACGGGCGCCAGCCCGGGGGCGCGCCCTCGACCGCCCCGTCCCCGTCGTCGGTCTCGTCGTCGCCGGCGCTCTCGGTCGACTCGTCGGAGGTGGTGTCGAACCCGTCGGACCCGTCCGTGCCGTCGCGTCGGCGCCACCGCAGGACGGCGACAGGGCCGTCCGGGACCGCGGTGGTCAGCGTGGCGAGCGGGGTGGGCAGCGCCGGGGACGCGAAGGGCGCGTCCCCGGTCACGGCGTCCCGCCCGGCGGTTGCGGTGCTCAGCCGACCACGCCCGTCAGAGCCTCCCGCAGGTCGCCCGCCTCGTCCGCCGTCATCTCGACGACGAGGCGCCCCCCACCTTCGAGCGGCACGCGCATCACGATGCCGCGCCCCTCCTTGGTGACCTCGAGGGGACCGTCTCCGGTCCGGGGCTTCATGGCCGCCATAGCGTGCTCCCTCCGCGAGCTGCGTCGTTCCCGTTCCCCGCGTCGCCCGCGTGGGCGTCCGGAGAGCGAGCGCCGTGTGACAGGCGACGATTCTTCACCATGCGACCGACCGGCACGACACCGGAGCGATCATCCGGGCGTGTCCGCCCCGGTCACACGGCCGGTCAGACCTCCGGTGCGCCGATCGCGCGGAAGCATCCGGCCACGTGGTCGTCGACCATCCCGGTCGCCTGCATGAGCGCGTAGCAGGTCGTCGGACCCACGAACCGGAAGCCGCGGGCCCGCAGCGCCTTCGCCATCGCGGTGGACGCGGGGGTGGTCGCGGGCACGTCGTCGAACCCGCTCGGCGGCTGCTCCCGCGGGGGCGGGGCGAACGACCAGAGCAGGGTGTCGAGGTCCTCGTCGCGGTCGGCCAGGGCCAGCACGGCGCGGGCGTTGGCCACCGTCGCCTCGATCTTGGCGCGGTTGCGCACGATGCCGGCGTCGGCGAGCAGGCGTGCGGTGTCGGCCTCGTCGAAGCGGGCGACGGCCTCGGGGTCGAAGCCGGCGAAGGCGTCCCGGAACGCGGGGCGCTTGCGCAGCACGATCAACCAGGAGAGGCCGGACTGGAACGCCTCGAGGCTGATCCGCTCGTAGAGCGCGTCGCGGCCGTGGAGCACCCGGCCCCACTCGCGGTCGTGGTACTCGCCGAGCAGCTCGCTCCCCGCGCCCCACGGGCAGCGGCCGACCCCGTCGTCGCCGACGACGGCCACGACCCCCGGGGCGCTCACCGCCCGCTCACCGTGACCAGCTCTCCTCGCACCGGCGTGCCAGGACGTCGAGCGAGCGCTTGACGCCCCAGGCGAACGTCGGCTTGACCACCGGCCACCCCAGCGCCCCGAGGGCACCGAGCGGCAGGTCGAGCTGCTCGCTCCACACGAACGTCGACGCCTCGCGGCCGTCGTCGGTACGGCGCTCGAGGACAGTGAAGACGCCGCTGCCGCGCACGACCCGGCCCGTGTGGCGGACGGTGGCCCGGTGCGGCGGGTCCCAGCCGACGATCTCCATCGTGTCGGTGACGCCGAAGGGCCCGACGCCGGTGGTCGCGGCCAGCTCCGAGCCGACGCTCGTGCCGTCGCCGCGGGTGACCTTCACGGAGGTGCCGAGCATCCACTCACCCTGGGACTCCCAGTCGGTGACCTCGCCCCACACCGTCTCGACCGGTGCGTCGACGTCGACCGACACCGTGATCTCCCGTCGCGCCATCCGGCGTTCCTTCCGCGTGCTCTCGGGACCCGCGTCAGCGTCCGGGGCCGTCGACGCCGGACATTCCCCGCCCGGCACCGGACGACGCTCCTTGTGACGCAGCCCGTGCCGCGCCGGGCGCCTCCCGGCCGGTCACGGTCGGGTCGGTGGGCGTCGGGTCGGCCACGTCGGGCGCGGGTTCGGCGTGGCCGTTGAGCGTCGTGGCGGGCGCCTCGCCGTCGGTCTCCATCGCCTCGATACGGGCGCGCAGGGCGTCGACCTCGGCCGCGAGGCGCTCGAGCGCCCAGTCGACCTCGCTGCACTTGTAGCCGCGCAGGGCCTGCTGGAAGCGCAGGTCGCGCACGTCGCCCGCGGTGAGGTCGCGGGCGGGCAGCCGCGTGGGGGTGGCGCCGGGCGGCATCGGGGCGAGCTCCTCGCCCCGGCCGAAGACGAAGGCCGCCAGCAGGTAGACCGCGGCGGCCACGAGGCCCACCACGATGACGTACACCAGCGCGCTGCCCATGGCCCTCGATCGTAGGGGTGCCGACCGATGCTCTCCGTCAGCTCCCGGTGGCCCGCTGTGTCGCGAGCGGCGGGCGGTCGGCGGTGGCGACAGCCTGCTCGTCGGGCAGCCAGTCGCCGTCGACCGGCACGAACTGCGTCAGCGGGTCCGCGCCCGGGTGCCCGGGGACGCAGCGGCGCAGCACGGCGTCGAGCACCTCGGCCGCCGTGGCGCCCAGGGCCCGCAGGCTGCGGTGGCGGTGCTTGCGCACACCGAGGTCGACCTGGGCGATCGCGTCGAGCCCGCGCGTGGTGTGGGTGTCGAGGAGCAGGCCGATCTCCACGCCGTAGCCCGCGGCGAAGGGCAGCGACTCGAGCAGCTCGCGGGTCGCGGCGTACTCCCCGCCGAGGGGCTGCACGACGCCGGAGAGCTCGGGACGCAGCGCGGCGAGGGCGGGGCGGGCGGTCAGCTCGGTGACCCGGCCGCCGCCGGTGAGGGCCGCGTCGGCGTCGGAGATCCTGAGTGGTCGGTGGTAGAAGCCCTTGACCAGCGCCACGCCCTCGACCGTGAGCAGCGGGCCGAGCAGGTTCACGACGAAGTCGGGGCCGAGGTCGACGAGGTCGGAGTCGAGGAAGACCACCAGGTCGCCCGACGTGGCCGCCAGCGATCGCCACAGCACCTCGCCCTTGCCCTGCCGGACCGGGACCTCGGGCAGGACCGCATCGCGCGGGACGACGCGGGCACCGGCCGCGCGGGCGCGGGCGGCGGTGGCGTCGGTGGACCCGGAGTCGACGACGACGATCTCGTCGACCAGCGTGCCGAGCAGGGGCCGCACCGCGGCGACCACGCCGCCGACGGTCGCCTCCTCGTCGAGTGCCGGCAGGATCACCGACACCGTCCGCCCGGCACGGGCCGCGACGAGCTCCGCGGCGGTCCACGTCGGGCGGGCCCACGTCCGCCGTGGGAACCACTGCTCGGTCCCATCCCTCACGAGCGGGCCCTCATCGACGGTCCTGAGCGTGCCGGGGAGATCGTGTATCAAGACGGGATGGTGACCGAACACCGGGACGTGGCCCGCGGCGTGAGGACGGTGTCCGGGTGGTGAACGTCGTGGCCGGGCCGTCCGCACCGACGCAGATGGTGATCCGCGGCCGGCGACTCAGCCGGGACCGCGCCCTGATCATGGCGATCGTCAACCGCACCCCGGATTCGTTCTACGACAACGGCGCCACGTGGGCACCGGAGGCGGCGCAGGCCGCCATCGGCGACGCCGTCGCCGCCGGCGCGGACGTCGTGGACCTCGGCGGTGTCCCCGCGAGCCCCGGTCAGGACGTCTCCGTCGCGGAGGAGCTCGACCGGGTGGTGCCCACCCTGCGCTGGGCCCGGGAGCGGTTCCCCGACCTCGTGATCAGCATAGACACCTACCGCGCCGAGGTCGCCGACGCGTGCCTCGCCGCCGGCGCCGACCTGGTCAACGACAGCTGGGCGGGCTGGGACCCGGAGATCCTGCCCGCCACCGCCGCCCACGGGGCCGGGTACGTGTGCGCCCACACCGGGGGCCTGACCCCGCGCACCGACCCGGTGCGGCCCACCTACACCGACGTCGTCGCCTCGGTCATCGACGACACCACCGCCCTCGCCGAGCGCGCGATCGCCGCCGGGGTCCCCGCCGAGGGCATCCTGCTCGACCCGACCATCGACTTCGGGAAGAACACCCTGCAGAGCCTCGAGGTCCTGCGCGGCCTGCCGCGGCTGATCGGCACGGGCATCCCGGTCCTGCTCGCCATGTCCAACAAGGGCGTCGTCGGCGAGACGCTCGACGTGCCCCTCGACGGCCGGCTGACCGGGACGCTCGCCGCCACGGCCCTCGCCGCGCAGGCGGGGGTCACGATGGTGCGGGTGCACCAGGTGGAGGAGACCCGCCAGACGCTCGAGATGGTGGCGAGCATCGCCGGGCACCGGCCGCCGTCCCGCGCCGAGCGCTGGATGAGCTGATGCAGCAGGTCTGGCCGCTGCCCGCACGGGACCTCGACGAGGAGGCCCTCGAGGAGCTGTACACGTACCCGGCCGCGAGCGACCACTGGCTCGCGGTCAACTTCGTCAGCTCCCTCGACGGCGGCATCGAGGTCGAGGGGACATCGGCCGGGCTGTCCACCCCGGCCGACCGCCGGGTGTTCGCGCTCGGGCACGACCTGGCCGACGTCGTGCTGCTCGGGGCGGGGACGGCCGTCGCGGAGGACTACCCGGGGCTGCGGCCCGACGCCACGACGACCGCCCGCCGTGAGCGCCACGGCCTGTCGACCGTCGCGCCGCTCGCCCTGGTCACGTCGGGGGTGTCGCTGCCCGCCGACGCCACGAGCGTCACCGACGTCGAAGTCCCGTCGATCGTGATCACGTGCGCGAGCGCCCCGGAGGACCGGCGGCGCGCCTGGCAGGACGCGGGCGCACACGTCCTGCTGGCCGGCGAGGACGAGGTGGACCTCGCCGACGCGCTCCGGCAGCTCGCCGACGCGGGCCTGCGGCGCATCGACTGCGAGGGCGGGCCCGGGCTCGTGGGCAGCCTGCTCGCCCGCGGTCTCGTCGACGAGATCCGGCTGAGCATCGCCCCGGTGGCCGTGGCGGGCCGGGCGGCGCGGGTGGCCTCCGGCGCCGTGGCGCTGAGCCCCCCGGCGGCGTTCGAGGTCGCGTCGCTGCTCGTCGACGACAGCACGCTGCTGGTGCGCTACGTGCGCTGAGCTACCTGTTCCGGCCGACGGCGTCGAGCGCCTCGTCCACCGTCTTCGTCCGCACCACGCCCGCCATCCCGCGCTCCGAGACGTAGCCGGTGGCGCGCAGGCCCTCGAGCCAGGCGAACAGGGGGTCGTAGTGGCCGTCGGGGTCGAGCACGACCACCGGCTTGTCGTGCATCCGCAGCGACCGCGAGGTCCACGCCTCGAAGAGCTCCTCGAGCGTCCCGAGGCCGCCGGGCAGGGCGAGGACCGCGTCGCTCCGCGCGTCCATCTCGCCCTTGCGGGTGCGCATGTCGGGCACGATCACCAGGTCGTCGGCCTCGTCGTCGGCGACCTCGTGCGCCACGAGGGCCTCGGGGATGACGCCGACGGTGCGGGCGCCGCCCTCGCGCGCGGCCCGGGCCACCGCGCCCATCATCGACACCCGCCCGCCGCCGGAGACCAGGCTCCAGCCCCGCGCGGCGATGGCCGTGCCGACCTCGGCGGCGAGCGCGACGGCGGACTCGGGCACCGGCCCCGAGGCGCAGAAGACGCAGACGGCCAGCGTCACGAACCTGCCCTCACGATCCCACCGCCTCGCGGAAGCCCTCCTCGACGATGGTCACGACCTCGTCGATGTCGTCGGTGAGGTGGATGAGGTCCACGTCGCGCTGGCTGATGGTGCCGGCGGCGATGGCGGGGCCGGCGAGCCACTCGAGCAGCCCGCCCCAGTAGTCGCGCCCGAGCAGGACGACCGGGAAGCGGGTCACCTTGCCGGTCTGCACGAGCACGAGCGCCTCGAAGAGCTCGTCGAGCGTGCCGAAGCCGCCCGGCAGGCAGACGAAGGCCTGTGCGTACTTGACGAACATCGTCTTGCGGGCGAAGAAGTAGCGGAACCCGACGCCGAGATCGACCCAGGGGTTGAGGCCCTGCTCGAACGGCAGCTCGATACCCAGGCCGACGGACAGGCCGCCCGCCTCGGACGCCCCGCGGTTGGCCGCCTCCATGACGCCCGGGCCCCCGCCGGTGATCACCGCATAGCCGGCGCGCGCCAGCGCGGCGCCCAGCTCGACCCCGCGGCCGTACTCGGGGTGGTCGGTCGGGGTGCGCGCGGAGCCGAAGACCGTCACCGCCCGCGGGATCTCGGCGAGCACGCTGAAGCCCTCGACGAACTCGGCCTGGATGCGCTGGAGGCGCCAGGCGTCGGAGTGCACCCAGTCGACCGGCCCGCGGGAGTCGAGCAGGCGCTGGTCGGTGGTCGACGACAGCCGCGCCGGGTCCCGGTGCTCGGATCGGCGGCGGTCGATGGTGGTCGGGCGCGGGGCGGTGGCATCCCGGCCGGCCGGGTCGTCGTGCAGCATGCCGCCGAGCCTAGGAGCACCCCACGAACGGGGCCGGTCCGTGGGGTGACGGGCGGCATGACGGCCGCCGTTTCGGGCGGGACGGGGCGTGGCACCCGAAGTTGAACCGACAACTACTCCTCTGGAGGCTCCCCATGGCCACGGTCACCCCGAAGGTCGCGATCATCTACTACAGCTCCACCGGCACGATCCACGCGATGGCCCAGGACTACGCGAAGGGCCTGGAGAACGCGGGCGCCGAGGTGCGGATCCGCAAGGTGCACGAGCTGGCGCCGCCCGAGGCGATCGCCGCCAACGAGGCGTGGGCGCAGCACGCCGAGGCGACGCAGGACGTCCCCGAGGCCACGGCCGACGACGTGCTGTGGGCCGACGCCGTCGTCTTCGGCACGCCGACGCGCTACGGGAACGTCACCGCGCAGCTCAAGCAGTTCATCGACACGCTCGGCCCGCAGTGGGCGCAGGGCCAGCTCGCCGACAAGGTCTACTCCGGGTTCACCTCGACCTCGACCGCCCACGGCGGCCAGGAGTCGACGCTGCTCGCGCTCTACAACACGATCCACCACTTCGGCGGCATCCTCGTGACCCCGGGCTACACCGACCCGATCCAGTTCACCACCGGGAACCCCTACGGCCCGTCGCACGTCGACGGCCAGGGCTCGATTCCGATCTCGGACGACACGCGCCAGGCGACGCAGTACGCCGGCCAGCGCGTCGCGACCGTCACCCGGCAGATCGTCGCCGGGCGCCACGAGGTCGACGCGATCTGAGCGAGCCGTCCCGGCGTCCTGGCGAAGGTCACCGTTCGCCGCTCTATGCGGCTGAAGGTGCCCTTCGCGCGGTTCCGGCACGGCGCGGTCCCCGGGGCCGCGTCAGCCGCGGGTCAGGTACCCGCGCAGGACGTCGCAGGCGGCGGTGACGGCCTCGACCGGCACCGACTCCTCGCGGGTGTGCGCGAGGTTCGGGTCGCCGGGGCCGAAGTTGAGCGCCGGGATCCCGAGCGCGGCGAAGCGGGCGACGTCGGTCCAGCCGTACTTGGCCACCGGCGTCGTCCCCGTCGCGGCGACGAAGTCCGCGGCGGCGGGTGCGGCGAGGCCGGGCAGGGCGCCCGGGGCGGCGTCGGTCTCGACGAGGTCGAAGCCGTCGAGCACCCCGGCCACGTGGTCGCGGGCGTCGTCGAGGGAGCGGTCGGGCGCGAAGCGGAAGTTGACCGTCACCTCGCACGCGTCGGGCACGACGTTGCCGGCGACGCCGCCCGCGATCCGGACCGCCTGCAGGCCCTCGCGGTAGACGCACCCGTCGATGTCGACGTCGCGGGCGGTGTACTCCGCCAGCCGCGCGAGCACCGGCGCGGCGGCGTGGATCGCGTTCTCCCCCAGCCACGACCGGGCCGAGTGCGCGCGGCGCCCGCGGGTCGTCACCACGACCCGCAGCGTGCCCTGGCACCCCGCCTCGACCTGCCCGGACGTGGGCTCGCCGAGCAGTGCGAGGTCGGCCTCGAGCCAGTCGCGGTGCTCGCGCTCGAGCCGCCCGAGCCCGTTGCGCGCCGCCTCGACCTCCTCGCAGTCGTAGAGCACGAGCGTGACGTCGTGCGCCGGCTCGCGGACGGCGGCCGCGAGGTGGGTCATCACCGCGACCCCGGACTTCATGTCGCTGGTCCCGCAGCCGTAGAGCGTCCCGCCCTCGCGCCGCGACGGCACGTTGTCGGCGATCGGGACCGTGTCGAGGTGCCCGGCCAGCAGCACCCGCCGCGCCCGGCCGAGCCGCGTGCGCGCCAGCACCGCGTCTCCCGAGCGCAGGATCTCGAGGTGCGGCGCCTGGACCGCCAGCGCCGCCTGGACCGCGTCGGCCAGGGCCCGCTCGTCGCCGGACACGCTCGGCACGTCGACCAGGGCCGCGGTCAGCGTGACGGGGTCGGCGAGCAGGTCGAGGGTCACGGGTGGGGCGCTCACGACGCGCGAGGCTAACCGGGTGTGCGGTCTGCTGCGGGAGGTGCATGCGCCGGACGGCCCAGCACGGCGAGCGCGGCGGCCGCCAGGAGCACGGCGAGCACCGGCACCGCCCAGCGCAGGACGGCGAGCAGGACCGCCGCCGCGGCAGCCCCCACGACCAGCGCGGCGAGCTGGCGCAGCCCCGCCACCCGGCGCCGCGAGCCGCCCGTGACGAGGGCGACCGTCGCCCCGGTGAGCGTGCCGGTCAGGTAGGTCGTCGACTCCCCCAGCCGCAGCGCCGTGCTGCTCTGCCCGCCCATCGCGACCGCGGCGGCGCCCAGCAGCACCAGCACCGTCGCTCCCCGCGGCGCCGTCCCCGTCACGACCCACGCGACGGCGAGGGCGGCGAGCAGGACGAGCTCGGCGATCAGCGGCCGCGCGACGGCGGCGGGGAGGCGGCGCCAGGCGAACGCCCACGCGGCCGCACCGAGGGCGAAGCCGAGCACCGCGATCAGCGGCGGCCACAGCGCCGGCGCGTCACCCCGCCCGGCGGCGCCGCCGACGGTGACGAGGTTGCCGGTGACGACGCCCGCGAACGGGCCGCCGAGGCTCGTCACGGCCCAGAGGTCGACGACGCCGGAGGCGCCGGCGAGCAGCGTCGTCGCCGTGGCGACCCGGGCCACCCCGCGCTCGGTACCGGCGTCCGCCACGCCCGATAGCCTGGCGGACGATGAGCACCCCCGCCGCCCCGCGTTCCTCCCGTGCCGTCGGTGTCGGCCTCGCCACCGTGGCCGCCGACGGCACCGTCCTCGACACCTGGTACCCGCTGCCCGAGCTCTCGGACGTGGCCGACGGGATGGCCGAGGAGCCGGGCACGGTCCTGGTGCCGGCCGGCGATCTCGAGCCCTCCCTGGTCGAGGCGCTGGGCCCCGACGAGGACCGCGGCGTCGAGGTCGTCGCCGTGCGCACCGTCGCCGACCTCACGGGCCCGCCCGCATCGGCCTACGACGTCTACCTGCGGCTGCACCTGATCTCCCACCGGCTCGTGGCGCCGCACGACGTCGACCTCACGGGGATCTTCGGGCACCTCGCGAACGTCGTCTGGACCAACCACGGGCCGTGCCCGGTGCCGGAGTTCGAGCGCGTCCGCGCACGACTGCGCGCCCGCGGGCCGGTCACCGTCTACTCGGTCGACAAGTTCCCGCGCATGGTCGACTACGTCATCCCCTCCGGTGTGCGCATCGGCGACGCCGACCGCGTGCGCCTGGGGGCGCACCTCGCGTCCGGCACCACCGTGATGCACGAGGGCTTCGTCAACTTCAACGCCGGGACGCTGGGCGCCTCGATGGTCGAGGGGCGCATCTCCGGCGGCGTGGTCGTCGGCGACGGCTCCGACGTCGGCGGCGGGGCGTCGATCATGGGGACGCTCTCCGGGGGTGGCAAGGAGGTCATCTCGATCGGCGAGCGCTGCCTGCTCGGCGCCAACGCCGGCATCGGGATCTCGCTCGGCGACGACTGCGTCGTCGAGGCAGGCCTCTACGTCACCGCGGGCACCCGCGTGACCCTCTTTGAAGACGAGCACGCCGATAGGGGTGCCGTGGTCAAGGCCGCCGAGCTGTCCGGGCGCTCGGGGCTGCTCCTGCGCCGCGACTCGGTCACCGGCGCGGTGCACGCCCTGCCGCGCACCGAGGGCGCCAAGGTGGAGCTGAACGCCGCGCTGCACGCGAACGATTAGCCTGACGAGCGTGGACGTCGAGGTCACCCGTCTGCCCGGGATCGGCACCAAGCAGGAGTTCGCGACGACGTCGGGGCGCCGCATCGGGGTGCTGACGCACCGCGACGGGCACCGCGAGCTGTTGGTGTCCGGCCGGGAGGATCCGGACTCCTGCAGCGCCTCGGTCGGGCTCACCGACGTCGAGGGCCAGACGCTGGGCACGCTGCTCGGCGCGCCGAACCTCGTCGCGCAGCTGCAGGACCAGCAGCGCGAGGTCGAGGGCATCAGCACCGCGCAGTTCCCGGTCGGCGCCGGCTCGCCGTACGACGGCCGCACGCTGGGCGACACCGCGATGCGCACCCGCACGAGCACGTCGATCGTCGCCGTCGTCCGCGACCACGTCGTGTCCCCGTCGCCGGGCCCGGAGTTCGTGTTCCGCGCGCACGACCTCGTGGTCGTCGTCGGCACCGGTGAGGGTCTCGGCCAGGCCGCGGCGATCCTCGAGGACGGCTGAGCCCCACCCGTGCACACGACCGCCCTCTCGCTCATCGAGCTGGGCGCGCTCTTCTTCGGGCTCGGCATCCTCGGTCGCGTCGCCGGGCGCCTCGGCATCTCGCCGGTGCCGTTCTACCTGCTCGGCGGGCTCGCGTTCGGGGTGGGCGGCGTCCTGCCCCTCGAGGGCATCGAGCCGTTCACGGGGGTGGCGAGCGAGGTCGGGGTCGTCCTCCTGCTCCTGCTCCTCGGTCTCGAGTACTCCGCCTCCGACCTGGTCGGCGGCCTGCGGCGGTCCTGGCTGGCCGGGATCGTCGACATGGTCCTCAACGCCGCGCCCGGGGCGATCACGGCGCTGATCCTCGGCTGGGGTCCCCTCGGCGCGCTCGCCATGGCCGGCGTCACGTGGGTGTCGTCGTCCGGGATCGTCGCGAAGGTCCTCGAGGATCTGGGCCGGCTGGGCAACCGGGAGACCCCGGCGGTGCTCTCCGTGCTCGTCATGGAGGACCTGGCGATGGCCCTCTACCTGCCGATCACCACCGCCGCGCTCGCCGCGCTCGGCCTGGTCGCGGGGCTGCGCACGGTGGCGATCGCGGTCGGCCTGCTGATCGTCGTGCTCGTCGTCGCGCTGCGGTTCGGGCGGGCGGTGTCGGCCGTGGTGGAGTCGCCGACCTCCGAGGTCTTCCTGCTGCGCGTGCTCGGCATCGCGCTGCTCGTCGCCGGCATCGCCTCGCAGCTGCAGGTCTCCGCGGGCGTCGGGGCGTTCCTGCTCGGCATCGCGATCTCCGAGGACACCGCCGAGAACGCCACCCGGGTGCTGTCCCCGCTGCGCGACCTGTTCGCCGCGATCTTCTTCGTGGTCTTCGGCCTGAACACCGACCCGAGCCAGATCCCGGCCGTCCTGCCGGCCGCGATCGTGCTCGCGATCGTCTCGACGGCCACCAAGCTGGGCGCCGGCTGGTTCGCGGCCCGCCAGATCGGGGTCGGGCGCCTGGGACGATGGCGGGCGGGGGCCGCGCTCGTCGCGCGCGGGGAGTTCTCGATCGTCATCGCCGGGCTGGCGCTGGCCAGCGGGACCGTCGACCCCGGCCTGGCCCCGCTGGCCACCACCTACGTGCTGCTCATGGCGATCCTCGGGCCGATCGCGGCCCGGGTCGTCGAGCCGGTGCACGCCCGGCTCACCCGCCCACTGCGGCCGTCGCCCTCCTAGCCACGGGAGCGGACCGCGAGCCGAGCCCCACCGCGGCGGTCACCGCGAAGCCGACCGTCGTGAGCAGCCAGGCGAGCCCGTCGAGCAGGTGGTTCGGCGCGATCACGGCGACGACGAAGTGCGCCGGCTGCGAGACGATCAGCGCGGTCGCCGCCCACCACGGGACGGCGCCCCACAGCGCCACCCCGAGCAGGACGAGGCCGAGGATGTGGCCGGCCACCCAGAGCACGGTGGCCGCGGTGCTC
This sequence comes from Actinomycetospora sp. CA-053990, assembly GCF_050948445.1. Taxonomy (NCBI): domain Bacteria; kingdom Bacillati; phylum Actinomycetota; class Actinomycetes; order Pseudonocardiales; family Pseudonocardiaceae; genus Actinomycetospora; species Actinomycetospora sp. CA-053990. Next base: position 5,045,656 of record NZ_CP192043.1, read on the forward strand.
ACGGGGTGGACGACGGACGCGGTCAGCAGCGCGGCGGTGCTGGCGTTCGGCAGCCCGGCCTCGACGCCGGCGAGCGCGATCTGGTCGGGGCCCACCAGGAACGGCAGGGTCGCGAAGGCGAACCAGGCGAGGACGGCGCCGACCGTGCCCAGGACCGGGCGGGCCCGCACGGCGACCGCGCCGACCACGAGGATGCCGAGCGGCAGGGTGAGCAGGGCGAGGAGGCCCAGCCACAGCACGGCGGACTGGGCGCCCGGGTGCGACGCGACCTTCGCGATCACGGTCGCGGGCTCGTCGGTGGTGTCGTAGGGCAGCAGCCAGCGCAGCGCGGCGATCGCGAGCGGGCCGATCGGGGTGACGATCAGGGCGGTGCGCCGCCAGGCGGGCGAGAGAGGCAGGGGCGGCGGAAGAGGCACGGTCATGCCGGTCACGGTCCGGTGCCGGGCATCCCGCAGGCCAGGGGTGCGCTCCCGGTCCGGGCCGGGCGCTCGCCCGGGTCGGACCGGGACCCCGACCGGGGACAACGGGGCGCCCGTTCGGCCACACTCGGCACCGTGACCACGGGCGTGACCAGCGACGGGACCCAGGGCGGGACCAGCGGGCGCTCGACCGTCGTCGCCTGGGGGCTGTTCGCGCTCGTCGTCCTCGAGATCGTCGTCGCCGTCGTGGGCGCGGGCCTCGCCGGCGTCTCGCTGGCCGAGGCCGTCGACGGCTTCGTCGTCACCAACATCGCGATCGGGCTCTCGTGCGCCACCGCGGGCGTCCTGATCGCCTGGCAGCGGCCCTCCCGCGCGCTGGGCTGGCTCCTCCTCGCGGCCGGGGTGAGCCAGACGGCGACGGCCGCCGCGGCGCCCCTGGTCCTGCTCAGCACCGACCGGGCGTGGCCCGAGCCGGTGCTGCGGACGCTCGACACGGTCTTCGCCTTCGCCTGGCCCTGGTCGATCGCGCTCTTCCTGCCGCTGGCGCTGCTCGTCTTCCCCGACGGCCTGCTGCCCGGACGGGTCTGGCGGGCCGTCGCGGGGGCCACGGCGGCGGCGTCGCTGCTGTTCGTGCTCAACGCCGGCGCCGGGCCCAGTCAGGTGGTGGGGCGTGCCCTGCGGCCGTGGCTCGTGATCGACGGCTACGCCGCCCTCGCACCCCTGTGGACCACCTCGGAGATCCTCCAGCTGCTGGTGCTCGTGGCGGCCGTCGTGGGCCTGGTGGTGCGCTACCGCCGCGGCGACGAGCAGCGGCGCCGCCAGCTGCTCTGGCTGGTGCTCGCGCTGGTGCTGACGATCGTGGTCCTCGTGCCCTGGGGCCTCTTCGGCGCCGGGCCGATCCTGCAGCTGCTCGCCATCGCCCTGATCCCGGCCGCGATGACGATCGCGGTGCTGCGCCACCAGCTGCTCGACATCCGGCTCGTGCTCTCCCGCACGGTGCTCTACGCGCTGCTCACCGCCGGGGTCGTGGGCGTCTACCTGGCACTGGTCGCCGTCGCGGACGTGCTGCTGCGCCGCGCGGGCGGGCTCGCCCCGGGTCCGGGCACGAGCGTCCTGGCCACCCTGGTGATCGCGGTCGGGTTCAACCCGGTGCGGGTGCGCCTGCAGCGCGTCGTGGACCGGGCCCTCTACGGCGACCGCGCGGACCCCGTGCGTGCCCTCTCCCGCATGGGCGAGCGCCTGCGCGCCGGGACGGAGCCCGACGACGTGCTGGTCGCCGTCGCCGAGGCGCTGCGGCTGCCCTACGTCGCGGTCCGCCGGGACGGCGAGGTCACCGCGGCCCACGGCACAGGGCACACAGGGCACACAGGGCCCACAGGGCCGGCGACCACCGAGACACTCCCCCTGCGGTACCGCGGCGAGGACGTCGGCGAGCTCGTCGTCGGCGTCCGCCGGGGCCAGGGCGCCCTCCAGCACGCCGACCGGGCCGCTCTCGAGCTGCTGGCCGTCCCGCTGGCCGTCGCCGCGCACGCCACGCGGCTCTCGGAGGCGGTCCAGCGCGCGCGGGAGGAGCTCGTCGGCACCCGGGAGGAGGAACGCCGGCGGCTGCGCCGCGACCTCCACGACGGCCTCGGGCCCGCCCTCACCGGGATCGCCTTCTCCGCCGACGCCGCCGGCAACGTCCTGACCACCGACCCGCCGCGGGCGGAGGCCCTCCTGCGGGCGCTGCGGGCCGCGGCCACCGACGCGATCGACGACGTCCGCCGCCTCGTCTACGCCCTGCGGCCGCCGGCCCTCGACGAGCTCGGGCTGGTCGGGGCGCTCCGGCGCCACGTCGACGGGCTGGGCGGGGGCGCGGTCACGGTGACCGTGCACGAGGACGGCGATCTCCCGCCCCTGTCGGCGGCGGTCGAGGCGGCGGCGTACCGGATCACGGTCGAGGCGGTCACCAACGCGGTCCGGCACGCGGCCGCGTCCCACGTGCAGGTCCGGATCACGAACAACGGGGCGCTCGAGCTGGCGGTGACCGACGACGGGACCCCACCGGCACCGTCGACCGGGTCCTGGATCCCGGGCGTCGGGCTCACCTCGATGCGGGAACGGGTCGCCGAGCTCGGCGGCACCCTCGACGCCGGGCCGGTGCCCGAGGGTGGCCGCGTCACCGCGAGGCTGCCGCTGTGAGCGCCGCCGAGGGACCACTGCGCGTCGTCCTCGCCGACGACCACCCCGTCATCCGCGACGGGCTCTCCGCGCTCCTGTCGTCCGTGCCGGGCCTCGAGGTCGTCGCGACCGCGGCGACCGGCCGCGAGGCCGTCCGGGCCGCGGTGACCGAGACCCCCGACGTCCTCGTGCTCGACGTGCAGATGCCCGACCTCGACGGGGTCGCGGCCGCCACCGAGGTCCTGCGGGCGGCGCCGTCGGTGGCGGTCCTGATGCTCACGATGTTCGACGACGACGACACCGTCTTCGCCGCGATGCGCGCCGGCGCCCAGGGCTACCTGCTCAAGGGCGCCACCCAGGAGGAGATCGTGCGCGGCATCCACGCGGTGGCCGCCGGGGAGGCGATCTTCGGGCCGGGGATCGCCCGCCGCGTGCTGGGCCTCCTCGCCGGGGCCGACCGGTCCGCCGAGCCGTTCGGGGAGCTGACCCAGCGGGAGCGCCAGGTCCTCGAGCTGCTCGCCGCGGGCCTGACCACCACGGCCGTCGGCACGAGGCTCGGGCTCGCGCCGAAGACGGTCACCAACCACGCGTCGTCGGTGTTCGCCAAGCTGGGCGTCAGCGGGCGGGCCGAGGCCGTCGCCCGGGCCCGCCGGGCGGGGCTGGGCGGCGCCGGTCAGGTGTAGGTGACCCGGCGCGGTCCGAGACGCACGACCGCGACGCCCTGGACCACGACGCCCGCGGCGATGACCGCCAGGGCCGCGCGGAAGCCGGCGAGGTCGATGAGCACGCCCATCACGGGCGGGGCGACGGCGGCGAGGAGGTAGGCCGAGCCGAGGGTCAGCGCCGACACCGACGCCGAGGTGGCCCCGTCCGGGGTGCGCCACGCGACGACGGCGAGGCCGAGCGGGAACCCGGCGCCGACGGCGACCGAGGCGAGGACGACCCACACCCAGGGCCCGACGACGGGCAGCACCGGCGCGACGAGGATTCCGGTGACGCCGATCGCCCCGCACACGACGCAGAACGCCGCCCACGGCGCCCAGGCGCGACGCCGCTCCGCGGCCAGCGGCACCAGCAGGGCGGCGGGGATCTGCACCACGTTCCACACCGAGAGCAGCACCGCGGCGCGGGCCGTCGAGAACCCCTGCGCCTCGTAGAACGGGGCCAGCCAGGTCAGCCACCCGTAGAACTGCACCGACGACATCGCCTGGAACAGCACCGCGAGCCGGGCGAAGCGGTTGCGCCACGGCAGGCGCACCGGTGCCGCCGCGGGGATGTCGTGCAGTCGCCGGGTGGCCGGCCACCACACGACGAGGGCGAGCACGGCCGGCACCGTCCACGCCGCCAGCGCCCACCACCACCCGCCGAGCGCGTCCTGCAGGGGCAGCGCGGTCAGCGAGGCCACCGTCGCCCCGCCCATCATCGACACCGTGTAGAGGCCGGTGGCGGCGCCGGCGCGCTCGGGCAGGTGGTCGCGGACGACCCCGGTGATCGCGACCCCGACGACGCCGATGCCGAGCCCGATCGCGAGGCTGCCGGCGACGAGGGTCACGGCCGCGGGCACCCCGTGCGTCGCCGAGCCGAGCGCGATCGCCGCGATGCCCAGGGCCGCGGCCTGCTCGCGGCCGACGCGCCGCGCGAGGATCGGCGCGGCGAAGGACCCGGCGCCCATCATCAGGATCGTCGCGGCCTGCACGAGTCCCGCGAACCCGGCGGAGAGGCCGAGGTCGGCGCGGATCGTCTCCAGCAACGGCGGATAGGCCGAGAGCGCGGCGCGCAGGTTGACGCCCAGCGCCAGGACGGCGAGGAGGACGACGACCGGGCGGACGGCGGGTCGGGTCTCGGTCACAGGGGTGTCCGGCACGACGGGATCACCCCGCCAGGCGCTCCGCGGCCGCGGCGATGCGCTCGTCGGAGGCGGTCAGGGCGACGCGGACGTGAGCCCCGCCGGCGGGGCCGTAGAACTCGCCGGGGGCGACGAGGATGCCGCGCCCGGCGAGGCGGTCGACGGTGGCGCGGCAGGGCTCGTCGGCGGTGGCCCACAGGTACAGGCCGGCCCGGGAGTGCTCGACGCGCAGGCCGGCGGCCTCGAGCGCGGGCGCAGCACGTCGCGGCGGGCGTCGTAGCGCGCGCGGGTCGCGGCGACGTGCTCGTCGTCGCGCAGCGCGACCGTCATCGCCTCCTGGACGGGGCGCGGCACGATCATCCCGGCGTGCTTGCGCACCTGGAGCAGGCCGGCCACGAGCTGGGGGTCGCCGAGCACGAGCCCGGCGCGGTAGCCCGCGAGGTTCGACGTCTTCGACAGCGAGTGGACCGCGAGCAGGCCCTCGACGCTGCCCCCGTGCACGACGGGGTCCAGCACGGACGTCGTGACGACGCCGCGCCCGGGCAGGGCCAGGTAGCACTCGTCGGAGGCCACCACCGCGCCCAGCGCCCGGGCCTCCTCGACGCGCGCGGCCAGCGCGCCGGCGTCGAGGACGCGGCCCGTGGGGTTCGACGGCGAGTTCAGCCAGACCAGCCGCGTGTCGTCGGGCAGCGGCTCGTCGTCACCGACCCGCGCCGGCTGCGCGCCCGCGAGCTGCGCGCCGACCTCGTAGGTGGGGTACGCGAGGTCCGGGAACGCGACCACGTCGCCACGACCCAGGCCGAGCAGCGTCGGGAGCCAGGCCACCAGCTCCTTGGAGCCGATCGTGGGCAGCACCGCGTCCGGGTCGAGGCCCTCGCCGTCGGTGCGCCCGGCGCCGTGACGGCGCGCCAGCGCGTCGACGGCCGCCTCCCGCAGCGCCGGGGTGCCCCAGGTCTGCGGGTAGCCCGGGGAGTCCCAGGCGGCGCCCAGGGCCTCCCCGATCGCCGTCGGCACCGGGTCGACCGGTGTCCCGACCGACAGGTCGACGACGCCGTCCGGATGGCTGCGGGCGACGGCCGCCGCGGCGGTCAGGCTGTCCCACGGGAAGTCCGGCAGCGCGGGGAAACGCACCCCCACGCCGACGGACCCCCTCGAGGTCGAGGTCACTCCCCCTGCGGCGGGAGCGCGGGCACGGGGCCCGCGTCACGGTCGACCTTGCCGACCTTGGAGGCACCGCCCGGCGACCCCAGCTCGTCGAAGAAGTCGACGTTCGCCTGGGTGTAGACCGACCACTGGTCCGGGACGTCGTCCTCGTAGTAGATGGCCTCGACGGGGCAGACCGGTTCGCACGCCCCGCAGTCGACGCACTCGTCGGGGTGGATGTACATCATCCGGCCCCCTTCGTAGATGCAGTCGACAGGGCATTCCTCGATGCAACCCTTGTCGAGCACGTCGACACACGGTTCTGCGATCACGTACGTCACGTCTGCTCCTGCTCCTCACTCGCGTCGTCCGGCGTACCCCGGCCCTCACATGGTGGTGTCATGCGGAGCCCACGGGGGACGCCTGCGGCGAGTATTCCGGTCGCCGACGCGTCACGCCCGTGCGGGGAGGGTCCGATTGGTCCTCCGGGCCGTGTCGGCCACCACACCCCCCACCGTCCCCGCGACGCGCGGCGCTGTCCACCGTCACCCCACCGTCACCGTCGTCCCTGCTCACGGGCGACCCAGCGCGCCGCGGCGCGGGCCGCGCGCTTCAGACCCGAACGCTCGCTGCGGTAGCTCCCGACGGCGCCCACGACGGGCACGTTGGCCAGCGTCCGCCAGGCCCGGTTGCCCTTCGGGCGCCGGTCGAGCTCGGACTGCAGGCCCCACAGCGTGCTCCCCATCCGCCACACCGCCCGGGCCAGGGCCGAGAGCCGGCCCCGCTCCTCCTTCTCCTCCCCCACCGTGCCGCTGAGCTCGCCGGCCTCGCGCTCGACGTCGGCCGCGTGGGGGTCGCCGTGGCGGGACGGGTCGACGTCGCGCCCGAACAGCACCGACGCCAGCAGCCGCACCTGCTCGTCACGGCCGTTGAGCCCGTGCTCACCGGCGATCGCGCAGATCACGAGGCCCTGCGCGGCGAGGCCGAGGATGTCCGACACCGGCAGCCGGCGGGCCAGCGCGCCCCCGATGCCGGGAATGGACGCGACGACGGAGGTGAAGCGCCCGACCCGCGACACCCACCAGTCGTCGCGCTCCTCGGGGCTCATCGTCTGCCAGCGCGGGGTGCCGGGGAGCTTGGAGGTGGCGAGACGGTCGAGCGCCCGGGCGCGCCCCGTCCGCGCGACCCGGGCGACCTTCCCCCGGCGGCTGGTCGGCGCCTGCTCGGGGGCACGACCGCCGCTCTCCTGCAGTTCGAGGGCGCGGCGGCGGGCGAGGCGTCCGAGCCGGAACGGGTCGGCGTCACGCAGGCCCCGCAGGACGGGGCCGGTGGCGGCCACGAAGGGGCGCAGGACGCGGACGACGTGGTCGTCCGGGATGGCGGGCATGGCCGGTCGGTTCCCGACCGCCGCGCCGCTCAACCGTCCCCGGACTCGTGTCTCACGGGTCCGGAGGTGGGCGGGAGGGGGTCGTACCGGCCGGGACGGCGCATCCCGACGACCAGCGCGGGCAGGACTCCGGCGGCGAGGAGCAGGACCGCGCGCCAGTCCGGCGGGAGCACACCGGCCCCCGCCGGGCTCCACAGCCCGGCGCCGACGACCGTGAGCGTCCACGTGCCGAGCGGGGCGAACAGGGCGGCCGACCGGGGCATGGCGGCGTCGGCGGCGAGCACGAGCAGCGGCGTCGTCACGGCGGCGACCAGCGCGGACAGCGGCAGCGGGAACCCCGTGCCCTCGGTGCGGATGGTCAGCCACGCCATCTCGGTCCAGGCCAGCAGGATCGCGTCGACGGCGAGGATCACCACCACGACGACGGCGAGGACCGGGCGACGCCGGGTGGGGGTGGACGGCTCGTCGGACGCGGTCACCGAGGCGGGAGCAGGGCGTCGAGGCCACCCGCCGGGCCCCGGAGGTGCACGAAGCACTCGGTGGGCAGGACCGGCTGGGCGAGGTCGTTGGACAGCGCGTAGGCCGGCGGCTCGCGGCCGTCGTCGTGGACCGCGATCTGGGTGGCGTGGGCGCGCAGGGCGGCGAGCTTGGCCACGCGCGCGGCGCCCAGGGCGATCCGGGTGGTGATCGTCGCGTCCGGCACCGTCGGCAGGTCCTCCACCGGCGGGACGGGCAGCGGCAGCCACGCCCGCCGGCGCAGGGCGGCGAGGCCGGCGTCGACCTCGTCGTGCGCCGCCGCGGTCGCCTCCACCGAGATCCGCGCGGCGTCCGGGTCGACGGCCGCGACCGCCGCCGTCGTCACCTCGTGGGCGCGGACGTGGTCGGGGTGGCCGTAGCCACCGCCCTCGTCATAGGTGATCACCACGGTCGGCTCGACCTCGCGCAGGACCGCGACCAGCGCCTCGACCTGCGCCCCGAACGCCCCGGGGCGGCGAAGGCGCCGTCGCCGACCGTGGCCGGCGCGGCGGCGCGGATGCCCGCGCCGGCGAGCACCATGCCCGAGTCGTGCCACGGTCCGACCCCGGTGCCGTCGCCGCCGAGCCAGCGGTGGTCGGTGACGCCCAGCGCCGCGCAGGCCCGGGCGAGCTCGCCCTCGCGGTACTCGCCGAGCGCGTCGCCGGTGAGGTGCCGGAGCCCGGGCGGGATCACCTCGCCGAGCTCGCCGCGGTTGCAGGTCACGAGGGTCACCGGCACCCCGGCGCCGGTGGCGAGCGCCATCAGCCCGCCGCAGGTGATCGTCTCGTCGTCCGGGTGGGCGTGGACGAGCAGCAGGCTCACGCCCGGCACGCTAGGCCGTCCGGACGTGCGCGCTCGCGCCGGGTGGGGACGAGACTGGTGGCGTGACGGACCTGGCGTGGTCGGTGTCGTGGGAGATCGAGCTGGACGACGCGGCGCACGGGGCGCTGGCCGCGCTCCTGGGACGCGCCTACGCCGCGCAGTCCGTCCGGTTCGGCGACGGACGGAGCTGGGCGGGCGCCCGCCCCGAACTGCGGGTGGTCGCGCGCGCCGGCGAGACACCCGTGGCGCACGCGGGGATCATCCGTCGCTTCCTGCGGGCCGTGCCCGACGGGCCCGACGTCCTCGTCGGCGACGTGGGCCTCGTCGCGGTGGACCCCGACCGGCACGGGAGCGGTGTCGGCCGCGCGCTGATGGCGCAGGTGGTGACGACCCTCGTCGACCTCGACGTCCCGTTCGGCTTCGTGTCGTGCGGACCCGCGGTCGAGGGCTTCTACCGTGCCGCGGGCTGGACGCGGCTGCCCGGCGTGAGCGTGCACCTGATCGACACCCACCACCGCAGCCGCGTCGACGCCGACCCGGCGATGGTCCACGCCGCGGGCCGGCCGCTGTCGGCGTGGCCGGCCGCGCGGGTGTTCGCCCGCGACGGGCAGCTCGTCTGACCGGACCAGCGCGCGAGTGATCCACGGAGCGATACGGCCGCTGAGTGTCAGCGACGGTCCGCCGCTGACACGAACCGGGCTACTCCGTCCGGACCAGGTGCGGGGGCTCGGCGAAGTGGCACGCCGCGGGGTGGTCGGTGGACGCCCGGACCTCGAGCGCCGGGGGCTCCTCCGCGCACACGGGCTGGGCCTTCGGGCAGCGCGTGCGGAACCGGCAGCCCGAGGGCGGGTCGGCCGGGCTGGGCACGTCGCCGGTGAGATGGATGGCCTCGCGGCGCCCACGCAGCGAGGGGTCCGGCACGGGGACCGACGACAGCAGCGCCTGCGTGTACGGGTGGCTCGCGCGCTGGTAGATCTCCTCGGCGCTCCCGGTCTCCACGATCGAGCCCAGGTACATCACCGCGACGCGGTCGCAGAGGTGGCGCACGACGCCCAGGTCGTGTGCGATGAACAGGTACGCCAGACCGAACTCGCGCTGCAGGTCGCCGAGCAGGTTGAGCACCTGGGCCTGGATCGACACGTCGAGCGCCGAGACGGGCTCGTCGCACACGATCACCTTGGGGCGCAGGGCCAGTGCGCGCGCGATCCCGATGCGCTGGCGCTGCCCGCCCGAGAACTGGTGCGGGTAGCGACGGATGTGCTCGGGGTTGAGCCCGACCACCTCGAGCAGCTCCTGCACCCGCCGCTGGCGGTCGCCCTTCGGCGCCACCTCGGGGTGGATGTCGAAGGGTTCGCCGACGATGTCGCCGACGGTCTTGCGCGGGTTCAGCGACGTGTACGGGTCCTGCAGGACGATCTGCATGTCGCGCCGCCAGGCCGTCAGCGCCGCGCCCTTCTTGGCGAAGAGGTCCTCGCCCTCGAAGGTCGCGGTGCCCCCGGTCGGCGGGATCAGGCGCATCAGCACCTGGGCGAGCGTCGACTTCCCGCAGCCCGATTCGCCCACCACCCCGAGCGTCTCGCCCGGGTACAGGTCCAGCGAGACGCCGTCCACGGCGCGCACGTGCCCGATGGTCTTGCGGAACAGCACGCCCCGCGTGATCGGGAAGTGTTTGACCAGGTCACGGACGGCCAGGATCGGCTCGCTCATCGGCTGACCACCTCATGCGTCGTCGGACGGTCGGTCCCCTCGGCGACGAAGCGCTCGGCGAAGTGGCAGGCCGCCTGGTGATCCCCACCGAGCTCCCGCAGCGCCGGCACCTCGGTCACGCACCGGTCCACCGCGTGCGCGCAGCGCGGGTGGAACGGGCAGCCGTCCGGGATCGCCGCGAGGCTCGGCGGCAGGCCGGGGATGGGCCGCAGCGGGGCGCCGGCGACGTCGTCGACCCGCGGCACCGAGTCCATCAGCCCGCGCGTGTACGGGTGACCGGGCCGGGCGTAGAGCGTCGCGGCGTCGGTGTGCTCGACGATCCGCCCGGCGTACATCACCGCGATCCGGTCGGCGACCTCCGCGACCACCCCGAGGTCGTGGGTGATGAGGACCAGCCCCATGCCCCGCTCGCGGCGCAGCTCCTCGAGCAGCTCCATGATCTGGGCCTGCACGGTGACGTCGAGCGCGGTGGTCGGCTCGTCGGCGATCAGCAGCTCGGGGTCCAGCGCGAGCGACATCGCGATCATCGCGCGCTGGCGCATCCCGCCGGAGAACTGGTGCGGGTACTCCTTGACGCGCTGCTTCGCGTTCGGGATGTGCACCTGGTCGAGCATCTCCGTCGCGCGCACCATCGCGTCCTTGCGCGACATCCCCCGGCGGAAGCGGAACTGCTCGGCGATCTGGAAGCCCACCGTGTAGACGGGGTTCAGCGCCGACAGCGCGTCCTGGAAGATCATCGCCATCGACTCGCCGCGCAGCAGCCGCCGGCGTTCCGGGTCGGCGCCGAGCAGCTCCTCGCCGCGGAAGCGCACCGAGCCGCCGGTGATCCGCCCGGGCGGAGTGTCGAGGATGCCCATCACCGTCTGCGCGGTGACGCTCTTCCCCGAGCCCGACTCGCCCAGCACGGCGAGCGTCTCGCCCTCGTCGACGTGGTAGCCCACGCCGTTGAGCACCGACGCCGTCTGCCCGCCGCGTCCGAACTCCACGCGGAGGTCGGAGATCTCCAACAGGGGAGCCATGCGTCACCGTCCCCGGGGGTCGAGGGCGTCGCGCACGGCGTCGCCCATCATCACGAAGGCCAGGACGGTGATCACGAGGAACCCGGCCGGGAAGAACAGCGCCCACGGGATGTCCTGCACCCGGTCCTTTGCCTCGGCGATCATCACGCCCCAGGAGACGACGGGGTCGCGCAGCCCGATGCCGAGGAACGACAGCGTCGCCTCGGCGCCGATGAAGACGCCGAACTGGATCGCGCCGTAGACCAGCACCGGCGCCAGCGTGTTCGGCAGGATGTGCCGCAGCACGACGCGGAACGGGCCCGCGCCGAGCGCCCGGGCGGCCTTCACGTAGTCCTGCTGGGCCGCCTCGATCGCGGCGGCGCGCATGATCCGCATGGCCACCGGCCAGGTCAGCACGACGATCGTCAGCACCACCTGGAACACGAGCTCCTGGGCGCCCACGATCTCGCCCGGCTCGTTGAGCGAGGTGAGGATGACGATGCCGCCGAGGACGAAGGGCAGGCCGGCGAAGATCTCGCCGATCCGCGAGAGCAACGAGTCCGCCCAGCCCTGCGAGTACCCGGCGAGCAGCCCCGCCAGGGAGCCGATCACCATCGTGCCGAGTGTCGCGAGGAAGCCCACCGCGAGCGAGGGCGCCGCCCCGTAGATGGTGCGGGCGTAGACGTCGCGGCCCTGCAGGTCGTAGCCGAAGATCGCGCCGTCCCCCGGAGGCTGCCGCGAGCGTGAGAGCTCGCCGACGGTCGGGTCCACCGAGGTGAACAGTGACGGCACGAGCGCCATCAGCAGCAGGAGGACGATCAGAGCCGCGGCGATCCAGAAGCGGGGACGGCGGCGCAGCTCGGCCCACGCGTCGACCCACAGCCCGCGGGTCTCCTCGACGGCCGGTCCCTCGTCCTTCGCCGTGTCCGGCGACGTCGCGAGTTCAGTCATAGCGGATCCTCGGGTCGAGCACGGCGTAGAGCAGGTCCACGACGAGGTTGGCGACGAGGTAGACGATCACCAGCAGCGCGACGACACCGACCACGGTGGCGATGTCCTGCTGCTGCAGGCCCTTGTAGATCAGCCCGCCGATCCCGCGGATGTTGAACACGCCCTCGGTGACGATCGCGCCGCCCATGAGCGCGCCGATGTCGGTGCCGAGGAACGTCACGACCGGGATGAGCGAGTTGCGCAGCATGTGCACGCCGATCACCCGGCGACGCGGCAGGCCCTTCGCGACGGCCGTGCGGACGAAGTCGGCGCGGGTGTTCTCGATGAGGCTGGTGCGGGTGAGCCGCGCGACGTAGGCCATCGAGAGGCTGGCGAGCACGAAGCCCGGCACGATCAGCTCCCCGATCGACGGGTTCGCCGGGACCGATGTGCGGATGATGCCGAGGTCCACGCCCAGGACCTGGCGCAGCACGAGACCCGTGACGAACACGGGCAGCGCGATGAGGAACAGCGTCGAGACCAGCACGAGCGTGTCGGCGAAGCCGCGACCCCGCAGTCCGGAGACGACGCCGGCGACGATCCCGATGACCGCCTCGATGACGAGCGCGATGATCGCGAGCTTGATCGTGATCGGGTACGCGTCGGCGATGAGGGTCGACACCTCCGTGCCGGAGAACGTCTGGCCGAAGTCGCCGGTCAGGATCGCACCCAGGTACTTGAGGTACTGGACGATCAGCGGGTCGTCGAGGTTGTAGCGCTCGGTCAGCGCGGCCCGGAACGCGGGCGAGCACTCGCGCTGCCCGCACTTGCCGGCGAACGGGTCCTCACGCAGGCCCCAGACGAGCCAGTAGACGAGGAACGTGGTCCCCAGGAAGACGGGGATCAGCTGCAGCAGGCGCCGCAGCGTGTAGCGGCCCACGGTGGCTCTCCTCCGGTCGGTCCGACCCGCCGCGCGGGACCCGGGTGGACCCGGGTCCCGCGCGGGCGGTGGTGGTGGTCGGTGACGGGATCAGCCCTGGGGGTTGAGCCGGAACGACGTCGTGACGAGCCGGTCGAGCGGGTTGCGCTCGCCGGAGGCCAGCCGCGCCGAGTCCCCGTAGATGATCTGCCGGGTGAACAGGGGGATCGACGGCATGTCCGCGAGGATCAGCCGCTCGGCCTGCTGGTACCCCGCCTCGGCGGCCTGCTCGGTCGGGGCCTGGTCGGCCTGGCTGAGCGCCGCGTCGACGGCGGGGTTGGAGTACTTGAAGTCGTTCGACGACGCGTCGGTGCGGTAGAGCTGCGTCAGGAACGTCTCCAGGTTCGGGTAGTCGCCGATCCACGCCGCGCGGAACAGGCCGGTGAACTGGAAGGCGTTCGCCTGCTGGCGCACCTCGGAGAACGACGGCAGCGGCGTGTACTGCGCGTCGACGCCGAGGTTCTGGCGCAGCTGGTTGGTCACCGCCTGCATCCACTCGGCGTGCCCGCCGTCGGCGTTCGCGGTGAGCGTCAGCGGCCCCGAGAACCCGCCGCCCTGGGCGAGCAGCTCGCGCGCCCGCTGCGGGTTGAACTGGCAGTTCTCGCCGCACTGGTTCGGGAGGTACCCCTGCGCGGCCGCCGTCGCGAGGCCGTCGGCGGGCTTGTACGTGCCGCCGAAGATCTGGTCGACGATCGCCTGGCGGTCGATGGCCATCGACATCGCCCGGCGCACCAGCGGGTTGGCGAACCGCGGGTCGTAGAGCGGGAAGCCCAGCGCCGTGGTCTGCAGGCCGTCCTTGGCGTGCGCGCCGGCCCCGAGGTCCTGGCGCCAGCGCCCGCCGGCCAGCGCCGAGGAGGGGATCGCCTTCACGTGGTCCAGGTTGCCGGACACGACGTCGTCGTAGGCCGTCTGGATCTCGGTGTAGACACGGAACTCCAGGCGCGGGACCTGCGGCTTGTCGCTGCCGGCGTACTGGTCGTTGCGCACCAGGGTGAGGTTCTGGTTGGGCGTCCGGGACTCGAACTTGAACTCGCCGTTGCCCACCGGCGCGGCCTCGTAGCCGGCGCGGTCGGTGAAGAACTTCTGGGGCAGCGGGTAGTAGGCCGAGTAGCCCAGCGTCGTCGGGAAGATGACGAACGGCGCCTTGAGGGTGACCTGGAAGGTCAGCGGGTCGACCACCCGCAGGCCCCGCATGGTCGGCGCGGTCGGCGTCTCGGTGGAGACCTCGTCGTACCCGTCGATCTTCTCCATGAACGACTGCGCCTGGGCGGCGTTGGGGCCCGCGGCGACCCAGTTCCAGGCGTCGACGTAGTTCTGTGCGGTCACCGGGGTGCCGTCGTGGAACGTCCAGCCCGGCTTGAGGCGGATGGTCCAGACCTTGTTGTCCGCCGAGGTGATCGACTCCGCGGCCTCCGGCGACGGTGCGGCCGTGTTCACGTCGTACTTCACGAGCCCGGCGAAGAGCGCGTCGAGGACGTCGCCGCCGTTCTGCTCGGTGTTGTTGCCGGGGATCAGCGCGTTCTCCGGCTCACCCCAGTCGAGGGTGACGGTCTGGGCGGACTGGTCGTCCCCTCCCCCGCCGCACGCCGTCGCGACCAGGGCCACGGCGAGAGCAGCGGCCACGGCGGTGGCCAGGCGGCGCAACGGCAACGTCTACCTCCTCGAGAGAACCCGACTCCTCGCGCGGGGCGACCGGGCAATCACCGCGCGTGACACGACTGCGGGGAACCTAGGGAATTCTGTTGACAGCGGCAAGACATGCACTTCACGTGAAGATGACGCGACCCGTCAGTTGATGCCGTCGTCCCCGCGCTGGGTCGCCGGCGGCGGCGTCCAGCGATCGGCGCCTGCGAAGGGGCTCTCCGGGAGCGGGCCGATCACGACGTCGGTGCGCTCGGTCGGGCCCACGAGCACCGAGGCGGCCTGGAAGAGCGGGATCGTCGGCAGGGCCGTCCACAGCGTCGGCTCGGCGAGCGCGAGCGCCGTGTCCGTGGAGACGGCGCCGGACGACGCGGCGTCGAGCAGCGACTGCAGCGCCGGGTCGCAGTAGCCGGTGGGCGTGAGCGCCTCCGAGGCCTGCGGCTCGGACAGCTCCTCGATCGCGTCCGGATCGGCCTCCGCGCTCTCCGTCGGCGCGGCCGGGGCGTCCGTCGACGTCGGCGCCGCGCCCGTCGCGGACGCCGGCGGCGCGACGCTCGTGGGCGCGGACGTGCTCGTCGGCGCGGCGGGCGTGCTCGGGGCGGCGGCGGTCGCGCCGGGCAGCCTCGGCGCCTCGTCGCTCGCGGCGAGGTCCACGGCCGGGTCGGTGCCGGTGCGGCCCGAGGTCACCGGTGCCCGTCCGCCCGGGCAGCCGACCACCGACGCGAGGTCGGTGATCGGGTCCGTGCCCACCGGCAGCGCGACGACGGCGATGTCGGCGACCGCGAGGTCCGACGGCGAGTCGGGGGTCGGCGGCACGGTCGTGGTGGTGGAGCTGGTGGCGCCGACCGGCGCGCCCGTCGGGCCCTGGGCGGGCGACTGGGCGGGCGACTGGGCGGGCGTCTGGCGGGGCGGGCCCGCCGTCGTCGGGGTCGGCGCGGGGGTGGGCACCGGGGTGGGCACTGGGGCCGTCGTCGTCGACGCCGGGCCCCGGCCGGGCTGGAAGGGCGTCGAGCCGCCGTCGGCCACGACCACCGACGCGATGCCGGCGGCGCGCAGCTGGGTCCCGAGGGTCGAGACCAGGCGGCCGAACGGCGCCACCTGGGGCGGCGCGGCGAGGCGCAGGACCAGCGGCTGCCCGGCACGGCTCCACTGGCCGTCCTCGCCCCGGGTGTAGCCCGCCTCGGTCAGCAGGCGCGCCGACTCGCCGAGATCCCGCTGCGCGGCGGGCGAGTCGGCGGGCAGCGTCGACCGGTAGCCGGCCTGGGAGGGCGCACGGGCGAAGGCGTCGGCGGGCAGGTCCGCCGAGGGCCCGCCGTCGGCGCCGACCTCGCGCAGCGCCGACCGGTCGATCGCCGACGCCACCGCCTGCCGCACCCGCAGGTCGGCGAGGGGCCGTCGTCGCTGCGCAGGGCGAGCTGGACGACGGCGGGCTCGGGCAGGGCGCGCACCGTCAGCCCGGGGCCCGCCGTGGCCAGCGCGGCGAGGTCGTCGCCGGTGGCGCGGAACTGGGTGGCCTGGACGTCGCCGGAGCGCACCCGGTCGATGAGCGACGTCGCCTCGGCGGCCTGGAAGACGATCTCGTCGGGCACCGAGGGCGTGCCCCAGTAGCGGTCGTTGCGGGCGAGGGTCACCTGGCCGCGGACGCGGTCGACGACGCGCACCGTGAACGGCCCTGCGGACACCGGGATGCTGTCGGTCAGCCCGCCGCCCCACGAGCCGGGCGCGTCCTTGAGCAGGTGCGCCGGCAGCAGGTGGTCGAACAGGGTCTGCCAGGCCGGGAAGGGGCGGTCGAACACCACGTCGACGGCCTTGCCGCCCGCCCGCGACCGGACGTCGCTGATCGCCCGGTAGCCCGCGGCGCCCACCACGCCGGGCTGGCTGCGCATCTGCTGCCACAGGTAGACGAAGTCCTCGGCGGCCACCGGGGCGTTGTCCGACCAGGTCGCCGCGGCGGCGATCTCGTAGGACACGGTGTAGGGCTCGGTGTCGGTGACGCGGGCCGAGGTCACCACCGTCGAGTCGAGGCGCGGCTCGCCGTCGGGGCCGGGCCGGAACGCCGAGGGCAGCACCAGCGGGGCCATCGCGCGGGCGACCGGGGTGTCGTCGGCGACGCGGTGCGGGTTGAAGCCGATGCCGAGGTCGTCGACCCCGATGCGCAGCTCGGTCGGGTCGGGCTCGAGCTGCGGGGTCGGCGCGGGGGCCGGGACGGGCACCTGGCCGACGACCGGCGGCGGAGCGCCCGAACAGGCCGCTACCAGGAGGGCGAGGGCGACCACGAGAGCGGGGAGGACTCCGACGGCACGTCGGGGACCGCTCACGCCTTCGTCCGGCCCTTCGTCTCGGGGAGATCGCCTGGTCGTTCGCCGGTCGGTCGGACCTCGCGGGACCAGTCGTACCGGGATCGTCATCGTGACACGGTGGCCGTCGGCCCTGGTCGACGGGTCTGGCCCGCGGCCGGGACCAGAGGTTAGCCTCGCCTCATGGGCAAGGGCGCGAAGAAGGGCCGCCACCGGACGGAGTGCCCCACCTGCGGGGCCGCCCGGACGGGCCGCGACGCGGCGCCCGCGGACGAACCTCCCGCGCCGAAGGAGAAGGGCCCGAAGGTCCCGCTCCACCTCGCCGCCTACGCCCACGCCGCCCCGCTCACCGGGGCGAAGAAGATCAAGAAGCAGTGCTGCCGGTCGTCGCCCCGCTGCAAGGGCTGCCCGGTGCTGCTCATGCGCGCGGCGCGGCTCCAGGAGTCCGGCGTGACGGGCAAGGACCTCAAGAAGGCGCTGAAGAAGGCGCGCGCGGCCTAGCTCGCGCCCCCGTCGAGGAGAGCCGCCAGCGCGGGCAGCACGGCCCGGTCGGCGTCCAGCCAGTCGAGGTCGTCGAGGTCGTCCGGCCCCACCCAGCGCAGGGCGTCGTGCTCGAGCGCCGTCGGCTCCCCGTCGGCACGACAGGCCCGGATGCGCAGCACCCGGCCCTCGGGGAGCGTCACCTCGGGGCCGACGCGGTCCCCCACCGCGACGTCGGCGAGGGCGAGCTCCTCGCGCAGCTCGCGGGCGAGCGCGGTCACCTCGTCCTCGCCGGACTCCACTGCTCCCCCGGGCAGCTCCCACCGTCCCGCGGTGGAGGCGGGCCGGGTGCGACGCGCCGCCAGCACCCGGCCGTCGCGGACGAGGGCGGCTCCCACGACGATGCGCACGACGGTCAGTCTCCCCGCCCCGTCTCTGGGAGGATGCCCGCATGGCTGAACTCCTGAGTGAGGACGCGATCTCCCGGGCCCTGGAGGACCTGCCGGGCTGGCAGCGCGAGGACGACGCCACCATCGCGCGCTTCGCCAAGCTGCCGAGCTTCCCCGAGGCCATCGCGGCCATCGACGCCGTCGCCGAGCTGGCCGAGTCGGCCAACCACCACCCGGACATGGACATCCGCTACAACAGCCTGAAGTTCAAGCTGTCGACGCACTCCGAGGGTGGCCTGACGGCCAAGGACACCGACCTCGCCGCGAAGATCTCCGCAGAGCTCTCCTCCCGCGGCGCGGAGTGATCCCCGCCTGAGCGCCGACACCCCGGCGGGCCTCCGGTCCGCACCCTTCGTCGCGCTCCTCGCCGCGACCGTCCTCGCCTTCGGCGGCTACGCGCTGCTGCTCCCGGTGGTGCCGGTGCACGCGGCCGCGGGCGGTGCGACGCCCGGGCCGCCGGCGCCACCACCGGCGTGTTCATGGCGGCCACCGTCGCCGCCCAGCTCACCGTCCCGGCCGTGCTGCGCCGCGTGGGCCCGCGCGCGGCGATGATCGCGGGGGTGCTGGCGATGGGCGCCCCGCGGTCCTGCTCGCCGCCACCGCGTCCCTGCCCGTGCTGTTCGGGGTGGCCGTGGTGCGCGGGCTCGGGTTCGGGCTCGTCACCGTCACCGGCGCCGCCCTCGTGGCCGACCTCGCGCCGCCCGCCCGGCGGGGACGGGCGATGGGCCTCTACGGGGTCGCCCTCGGCCTGCCGCAGCTCGTCCTGCTCAGCGGAGGTGTCTGGGCCTACGAGGTGGTCGGCGGGACCGCGGTGCTCCTCGCGGGGGCGGCGCTGCCGCTCCTGGCCTCCCTCGCCTGCGGACGCCTGCCGATCCGCGTCGTCACCTCCCCCGGCGATGCCGTGGGCGGGCGCACGTTCCCGGTCACGGCCGCGCTGGGCCCCTGGACGGCGATGGTGGTCTCCGCGGCCGCGGCCGGCGGCGTGATCACCCTGCTGCCCCTGTGGACCCCCGGGACGGGCTCGGCCGCGGGCCTCGCCGGGGGACGACCACCGCCGCGATCGCCCTCGCCGTCCTGACGACCGGCCAGCTCGCGGGACGCGGGCTCGCGGGCGAGCTCGCCGACCGGCGCACCCGGACCCCCGCGATCGCCGTCGGGCTGGTCACCGGCGGGGGCCTCGTGACCGTCGCGGCCGGCGCCGGCGTGATCGCCCTGGGTGGGGAGGGTTCCGGGCTCGTGGTGCTCCTCGGTGCCGCGCTCGTGGGCCTCGGGTTCGGCGCGGTCCAGAGCGACACCCTGCTCGCGCTCTTCGCCCGTGCCGGCCCGTCCCGCTCGGGCGCCGCCAGCACCTGGTGGAACACCGGCTACGACGCCGGCACCGGCCTCGGCGCCGCGGCGCTGGCCGCGGTGCTCGGCGCCGCGGGCGCGCCCACCGCGTTCGTCGTCGCCGCGGTCGCCTGCGTCCTCGTGCTCCCGGTCCCGCTCGCGGCGGTGCTCGGGCGTCGGGCGGGGTGAGCGCCGGCCCGAGGGCTGTCGACCGCTCGGGACGCTTCGGTTTCCGAAGCATCGGCGGTGGGAGGACCGCAGGCGGAGGGTCCTCGTCGCGGTCGTGGTCCACGTCGCCCGTCCGGACGTCGACGACGTCGTTCGGTCCGCGGTCGGGGCTGTACGGGTGACGTGCCGACGCGATCGGGGGAGAACCTGTCATCGGCTGTCACGAGGTGGGCACCGCCCGCGATGTCCGCCGTGTCCGACACGGGTCGGACGTGGGTGACGGAGGCCGACGTGGTGAAGAAGGTGCTGTTCGCGGCCCTGCTCGGCGCGGTCGTGATGATGGGGTCGGCGCAGGCCGGCTACCTCACCTCCGCCACCCTGCCGGACCCCGTGGCCCCGGGTGCGGCGCGCGCCCCGGAGCTCTCGGGCGCCGTGACGCCCGTGCCGCCGCCGCCCGGTGCGGCTCCCGGGACCGCGGCGCCGGTGGGACCCGCCGGGCCCGCGGGACCGGTCGGGGCGGGCGGCCCCGGCGCGGTCGGTCCCGTCGGCGCCACGGGCGGTGGCACCGGCGAGGCGGCGACGCCTCCCCGCACGGAGCGCTCGGCGGCGGCCGACAGCAGCCCGGACACCGGGTCGTCCGGCCGCACCGGTTCCTCCGGCGGCTCGGGGTCGTCGGGCGACGCCGCCCCGGCCCGCGGGTCCGGCTCGTCGTCGGGCGGGTCGTCCGGAGGCTCGTCGACCGGGTCGTCCGGCGGGCAGGCGAGGGAGGACCCGGGCGGGGTGCGCGTCCAGGTGTGCCTCGAGCGCGTGCTCGGGCAGTGCGTCCGCGTGGGCCTCGGCTGAGACTGGGGCTGGGGACGCGGGGTCGTCAGCCCGCGGCGACCTTCTCGGGCGCCGTGCCGGACACGGCCGCGCGCTCGGCCTGCGCCACCGCGGCGATGGTGTCGTCGAGCAGCGCCACGAGCAGGCGGTCGCGTGCGGCGGCGTCGAGGTCGGCCACGCGGGCCGCGACGAGCAGGTGGGCGCAGGCGTGGTTCACCGGCCCCACGTGCAGCAACGTCGCCAGACGCCCGCCGTGCCCGCTCTCGCCCCGGCCCGGGCGTCCCGGCCCGGCCGCCGCGCGTCGCTGGAGGCGGCGCTGCAGGCGGGGGAAGAACCGGTTGGCGGGGTCGATCGCGAGGCCGGCGCGCGCGATCGTCGCGAGCACGATCGGCCGGACGTCGACGCCGGAGTCGTGCCCGAGACCGATGAGCGTCACGGCCCGGGTCGCGAGCTGCTGACGGGCGTCCGAGGACACGGCGTCGTTGACCTGCCACGCGACGGCGGCGAGTGCGGGATGGGTACAGCGCGGCCGGTCGGTGAAGCGTTCACCGGCGAGGACGGAGACGTACTCCATCAGGCAACTGCCGGCCTCCGCGTCGCGGTGCGCGCCGGCATCGAGGACAGGCATGCCCTCCGGGGGGCGGGTGGACGTCATGGGAAGCTCCCTTCCCCGGCCCCGGGCCCTCGCGCCCGGTCGGATGCTCCACCGTAGACCGAAACCGGGCGCAGGACAGGGGGTCCGGACGAGGGAATCGAGATCGGGGTCACCCTCGCGGGCGGTCGGTCAGCGCTCGGAGCCGATGACCGTGGTCGCCGTGAGCGCCGCGAGCACGGCGCCGACGGTCGGCGAGATCAGCCGGCGGATGTCCTGGGCGACGCCGAGCGTGACGTGCCGGCCGTCGGAGATCGCCCGGGCGCGCCGGGCCGCGAGGGTCGGGTCGGCGGGGCTGAGCTCCCGGACGCGGCGTCCGTGGTGGAGCAGCACGATGAGCATCGCGACCGCCTCGTCGGGCTCCTCGCCCTCCAGCGAGGCGCGGACGGCGGCGCGGTCGTGGTGCAGCGCCTCGACCTCGTGGACCCGCAGGGCGGACCCGAACACCGGCATCGCGACGTAGCCGAACACCCGGCGGGGCTCCCGGGCGGCCAGCCCGCGTTCGACGAGACGGTCCGTGGTGCGGCGGATCATCTGGGCGCCGCGGTGGCCGGTGACCGCGTGCTGCAGGTCGGTCTTGGCGCCGCCGTGGGCGAGGAGGCTCTCGGCCACCCAGCCGAGCAGCGGATCGGTGACCTCGACCGGCCCGCGCCGGTAGGCCGTGCCGCCGTCGAGCAGGGAGGCGTCGAGCAGCAGCTCGACCATCGCAGCCGCGACGAGCAGGCCCGCGGGCTCGGTGAGGGTGGACATCGGGCGTCCTTCGTCGTCACCGAGGATCCACGCCACCCGCTCCGGCAGCGTCAGGTCCGCGGTCCGTGACGACCACCGCTCCGAACGCACGGAGACAGCCTAGGCACGGCTGTCCCCCACCCGAGCGAGGAGTCCACGGGCGGCGGCACACGGCGTCGAACGGTGCGGCCGCTCGGGGTATCGAGGTCGGCCGACCGCCCGGGCGCCGGTCGCCGACGGTGAGGGCGTGATCGCCGCGCCGGATCCGGACCCCGCGTGTCGGACCCCGGGGGCACACTGCTCACATGACCGACCCGGGCACCGCGACGCCCGTCGCCCCGCCGGCGCCGGACGGCGCGGCCGACGACCTCGAGCGCGCCCGCCGGGGCGACGACGACGCGTTCGCCCGGCTGGTCGCGCCGCTGCGCCGGGAGCTGCACGCGCACTGCTACCGGATGCTCGGCTCGGCCCACGACGCCGACGACGTCCTGCAGGACGCGCTCCTGCGGGCCTGGCGGGCGATCGGGCGCTTCGAGGGCCGCCCGGACCGGCCGAACGCCCTGCGCTCGTGGCTGTACACGGTGGCCACCAACGCCGGGCTCGACGCCGTCGCCCGCCGCGGCCGCCGGGCCCTGCCGATGGACCTCGGCCCGTCGAGCGAGGCCCCGGGGGACGACCCACCGCGCACCGAGATCGCGTGGCTCGGCCCTTACCCCGACCACCCGGACGCCACCGTCGAGGAGCGCGAGGCCGTCGAGCTCGCGTTCGTCGCGGCGCTGCAGCACCTGCCAGGCAACCAGCGGGCCGCACTGCTGCTCATGGAGGTCCTCGGGTTCTCGGCCGCCGAGGTCGCCACGATGATGGTGACGACGACGGCCTCGGTGAACAGCGCCGTGCAGCGGGCGCGGGCGACTCTCGCCGCCAAGGTCACCGGCCCCAGCCAGCAGCGCACCCTGCGCGCGCTCCCGGACGCCGCGCTCGCGGCCACGGTCGCCCGCTACACGTCGGCGCTCGAGGCCGGCGACGCCGACGCCCTCGTCGGGCTGCTCACCGCCGACGTCACGTGGTCGATGCCCCCGAGCGCCGTCTGGTACCGCGGCATCGCCGCGGTGTCGGCGTTCCTGCACCAGGGCCCGCTTGGCGTGGCCTGGCGCCACGTCCCGGCCCACGCCAACGGCCAGCTCGCGGTGGGGTGCTACCTGTGGGACGCCGACGAGTCCCTGTGGCGCGGCGGGGTGCTCGACGTGCTCACGCTCGCCGAGGACGGCCGGATCGCCGAGGTCACCGCCTTCATCGGGGCCGAGCACCTCGCCGCGGCCGACCTCCCCGCGACGCTGCCCGGGGACACGCCGCCCACTACAGCTCCCTGATCATGTCCTCGGTGCGCTGCTCGGCGGCCGCGAGGAAGGTCGCCATCCGCGCGAGCACCGCGTCGTCGGCACTCGCGAGCTCGGCGGCGAGGCGGGCGTTGAGGGGGTCGTAGAGCGCGGCGATGCGCTGCAGGGTCGCCGGGTCCGGCTCGATGAGGACGCGACGCCGGTCGGCCGGATCGGGCACGCGGTGGACGTGGCCCGCGGCGTGCAGGCGCTCGACCATCCGCGACGCCGACCCGGTGGTCAGGTTGACGCGCGCCGCGAGCGTCCCGGGGGTCGCCGGGCCGTGGCGCGCGAGCTCGTAGAGGCACTGCAGCTCGGTGGTCCCGACGCCGATGCGCGCGGCGACCACCCCGTTGAACTGGACGAGCCGCACGCTCCAGGCCGCCAGCGCGGCCACCACCTCCTCCGGTGCCACGTCTCCCCTTTCTCTGCATCGTGCAGCGAATGTGTGTCACAGTGTCTGCATGTTGCAGCAATCGTCGCACGGCGCCTGCCCGTTCGTCGCCGGGACGCGCCGACCCGACGAGCCCTACCCGGGTCGCGAGGCGCTCCGCTCCGCCGGACCGGTCGTGCTCGCCGAGGCACCGGCGGGCGGACCGGTCGCGATCGTGACGACGGCGGCGCTCGCCCGGGACGTCCTCGGCGACCCGCGGATCGTGAAGGACACCGCCTGGGCACCGCTCGGGTGGGACCCGCGGGCGGCGGAGCTGGAACCGACCGCCGCCCGGGCGCTGTCCCTGACCACCACCGAGGGCGCCCCGCACGCCGCGCTGCGCCGGGCGCACGCCCCGATGCTCTCGCCGCGGCGGATGCGGGCGCGTCGCGACGCGATGCGGGACACGGCCCGGGAGCTGCTCGCCGGGCTGGGCGAGGGCCCCGTCGACCTCATGGCCGAGTTCACCACCCGCTACCCGCTGGCCGTGGTCGGCGACCTGCTCGGCGTCCCGCGCGCGATGCTGGACGACGCGGTCGAGGCCTGCCGGCGGATGTTCGGCGACGAGGCCGACGTCGCCGCGGCGATGGGCGGGTTCGCGCGGATCGCCGCGACGGCGATGCAGCACGAGGGCCTCGCCCGCGAGCTCCGCGAGCGCCTGCCCACCGACGTCACCGACGAGCAGGTGCACTACCTGCTGTTCACGCTGCTCTTCGTCGGCCAGCTGACCACCGGCCCGGCCCTGGGGTTCGCGCTGGCGCGGGCGCTCACGGAGGGCGCCGGGGACACCGCCGCCCTCGTCGACGACGTCCTGCGCCGCGACCCGCCTGCGCCGTTCACGCTCTGGCGGTTCACCGCGCAGGAGGTCGAGCTCGCAGGCGTGGTCCTCCCGCCGCGGACCCCGGTGCTCGTCGACGTCGCGGGGACGGCCGACGACCCCGACGCCGGCCCCGGCCCCGGCCTCGCGTTCGGCGCGGGCCCGCACCTCTGCGCGGCCGTCCACCTCGCCCGGGCCGAGCTCGTCGCGGCCGTCGACGTGCTCGTCACCGACTTCCCCGACGCCCGCCTCGCGGTGCCCGCGACCGACCTCCGTCGTGTCGACCCGGGCGGGATCGCGGGCAGTCGGCTCGCCGCGCTCCCCGTGCATGGCCTCCGGCCTCGTGAGCGATCCGGGTCGTCCTGACGACCCGGATCGCTCACGTGCGCGGAGCGCCTCAGGGGAGCCCGGCGTGCGGCACGTCGACGCGGGTCGCCAGCAGCTGGGCCTCGCGCACCGGGCGACGCTCGTGCTCGGCGAACGACGGCGCCGCGCAGGCGTAGAGCGTGCGCCCGTCCTCGCCGCCGAGCATGCAGGCGTAGACCCCGGTGCCCGTCGGGAGCTCCTCGAGGATCTCCCCGCCCTCGGCGACACGCAGCAGCCGACCGTGCAGGGCGTCGGCGACCCAGATCGCGCCGTCGGCGTCGGCGCAGATGCCGTCGGGGGCCACGGGCAGCGCCCCGACCGCCTCACCGACGTCCGTGGTCGCCGGCGGCTCCGCGAACCGCGCCCAGGACCGCCGCCGCGCGAGCCCGCCGTCGTCGGCGACGTCGAAGGCGGTCAGGCGCGCGCCGAACGTCTCGGCGACCACGAGCACGCCGTCGCGCAGGACCATGCCGTTGGGGAAGAGCAGGTCGTCGGCCACGGTGCTCGCGGCGCCGTCGGGGTCGACGTAGGTCAGCGTCGTCGAGCTGATCGGCGCACCGCCCATGAGGTCGAAGCCGAAGTTGCCGACGTAGGCGCCGCCCCGGGCGTCGACGACCATGTCGTTGAGGTGGTCCGCGACGAGCCCGGAGAGGTCGGCGTGCTCGACCAGCGAGCCGTCGTTCTCGCGGCGCAGGATCCGGTGGTCGCGCATGGACACGATCAGCGCGCGGCCGTCGGGCAGGAAGCCCAGGCCGGAGGGCTGCTCGGGCACCTCGGCCATGACCTCGTGGTGCCCGGCGTCGTCGATCGCCACGACCTTCTCGGTGTAGAAGTCGGAGACCCACAGCCGTCCCTCGTGCCACCGCGGGCACTCGAGGTACGACCACCCGTCCGACACCACGTCGACGTTCCGTCCAGCCACGGCGCTCCTCCTCGAGCCTCGATCGTCCGCGCACGCTCTTGGCACCCGCCGGTGGGTGTCAAGAGCGCGACCTCCACACGATCTCCACGGAACGACCCCGAATCCCGACCGGCCCGGCTCCTACGCTCGCCGACCATGAGCGGCCCCACCCGGCGCATCCTCGTCGTCGAGGACGAGCCCGTGATCAACGGCGCGGTCACCGACCGGCTCGTCGCCGCCGGCTACGACGTCGTCCGCGCGTGGGACGGGCCCGGCGCCGTCGCCGAGTTCACCGCCCGCGAGCCCGACCTCGTCGTCCTCGACGTGATGCTCCCCGGGCTCGACGGGCACGAGGTGTGCCGGCGCATCCAGGCCGTCCGGCCCGTCCCGGTGCTGATGCTGACCGCGGCCGACGACGAGGCCGACGTGCTCGTCGGGCTGGCCGTCGGCGCCGACGACTACCTCACCAAGCCGTTCCGGATGCGCGAGCTCGTCGCCCGGGTCGCGGCTCTGCTGCGGCGGGTCGAGCGTGCAGCCGAGCTGTCGACGCCGGAGCTGTCGTCGCAGGACCCCGACGTCCGGCAGCTCGGCGACGTCCGCATCGACCCCGGCGCCCGCCGCGTGTGGGCCGCCGGCGACGAGGTGCACCTGACGCCGACCGAGTTCGACCTCCTGCGCTGCCTCGCCGCCAGCCCGGGCGTGGTGCTCACGCGGGAGAGACTCATGGGCGAGGTGTGGGGCTGGCCCGGCGCGTCGGGCACCCGCACGGTCGACAGCCACGTGAAGGCGCTGCGCGCCAAGATCGGGCCCGAGCGGGTGCGCACGGTCCACGGCGTCGGCTACGCGCTGGAGATCACCGGGGCCGGCGCGTGAGTGTCCGCGCGCTCGACCCCGTCCGCTCGGTCAAGGTCAAGCTCGGGGTCCTGGTCGGCGCCAGCGTCACGCTCGCTGCGGTGATCGCGACGATCGGGGCGGGCGCCCGCGTCCCGATCTGGCTGGGCATCCCCGTGACCATCGCCGTGGCGCTCGCCGTCACCCAGCTCCTCGCCGTCGGCATGACCTCGCCGCTGCGCGAGATGACCACGGCCGCGCGACGCATGGCCACCGGCGACCACGACGTCCGCGTCACCGCCACGTCGCGCGATGAGGTCGGCGAGCTGGCCCGGGCGTTCAACTCGATGGCCGAGGAGCTCGCCGGGGTCGACCGCCAGCGCCGCGAGCTGGTCGCCAACGTCAGCCACGAGCTGCGGACGCCGCTGGCCGCGCTGTGCGCCGTGCTGGAGAACCTCGCCGACGGCGTCGCCGCGCCCGACCCCGCCACGCTGCGTGCCGCCGTCGACCAGGGCGAGCGGATGTCGGACCTGGTCACCGACCTGCTCGACCTCTCGCGCGTCGACGCCGGCCGGGCGCCGCTGCACCGCGAGCCCGTCGAGGTCCGCCCGCTGCTGGAGGCCGCCGTCGCCGAGGCGCGGGTGGGCGGGCAGGACGTCGCCCACGTGCTCGACGTGGACCCGCCCGATCTCGTCGTCGACGGCGACCCCGCGCGCCTGCGCCAGCTCGTCGC
The DNA here is from genome assembly GCF_050948445.1 of Actinomycetospora sp. CA-053990. Classification (NCBI taxonomy): domain Bacteria; kingdom Bacillati; phylum Actinomycetota; class Actinomycetes; order Pseudonocardiales; family Pseudonocardiaceae; genus Actinomycetospora; species Actinomycetospora sp. CA-053990. The sequence goes on from NZ_CP192043.1 coordinate 5,072,584, forward strand.
CAACCTCCTCGACAACGCCGCGCGCCACAGCCCGCCCGGCGGCACCGTGACGGTCCGGGCGCAGGAGGCGGACGACGACCGCTGGCACCTCGAGGTCGTCGACGAGGGCCCCGGCGTCGCGCCCGAGCACCGCGACCGCGCCTTCGAGCGCTTCGGGACGCTCCGGGAGGTCGGGATCTCCAGCGGCGGCACCGGCCTCGGGCTCGCCATCGCCCGGTGGGTGACCGACCTGCACGACGGGTCGATCGGCTTCGCCGACCCCGAGCCCGGCACGTCCGGCGCCCGCGTCCGCGCCGACCTCCCGACGACGCCGGCGCGACGCCGACCCGCACCACCCACCCCCGTCCAGGAGGCGATCGCCGTGCCCGCACCCCCGGTCACGCCCGCGCGACCCGAGAGCCCGGCGCCTGCCGAGGTCCCCTCGCTCACCGACGGGCTCTTCGGCGACTTCTGGCCCGACCGCGGGGTGCCCGGCAACGTCGCGGTCCTGCTCGGCGCGCTGGGCGTCGGCGTGCTCGCCGGCGTCGTGCTGCCCTTCCGGAACCTCGGGCTGGGCACGTTCCTCGTCCTGCTCGCGACCACCGGCGTCCTGCTCGTCGCGAGCCGGCACCGCCGCGACCGCTTCACCTCCGTCTGCGCGGGTCTGTGCGTCGCGCTGGCCTGCGTCGTCGTCGTCCGGGACGCCGTGTGGATCGTCCTGCTGTGCCTGCTGACCGGCGCGGTGCTCGGCGCGGTCGGGCTGACCCGCGGACGGCGCGTGCCGGCGTTCCTCGTGGCCCTCGTCGCCTGGCCCCTCGCCGCGCTGCGCGGGCTGCCGTGGCTGGGGCGGACGGCGCGGGCCGTCACCGGGCTGGGCAACGGGGCGGCGCTGCTGCGCACCGCGGTCTGGTCGCTGCTGGGGATCACCGTGTTCGCCCTGCTCTTCGCCTCGGCGGACGCGCTGTTCGCGGAGTGGGTCGGCGCGGTGGTCCCCGACCTCGGCTCGGCGGACCTCACCGCGCGGGTGTTCGTCGCCCTGGGCGTCGGCGGCGTGGTGCTGTGCGGGGCCTACCTGGCCCTCAACCCGCCGCGCGCCGAGCGCGGCGAGCGCGGCGCCCGCCCCGTCGCGCACCGCTTCGAGTGGCTGGCGCCGGTGCTCGTCGTCGACGCGGTGTTCCTCGTGTTCCTCGTCGCCCAGGCCACGGCGTTCTTCGGTGGCCACGACTACCTGGAGCGCACGACGGGCCTGACCTACGCGCAGTACGTGCACCAGGGCTTCGGGCAGCTCACCGTCGCCACCGCGCTCACGCTCCTCGTGGTCTGGGCGGCGACGCGCAAGGCGCCGCGAGCGACACCGTCCGACCGCACCTGGATCCGCGTCTCGCTCGGACTGCTCTGCGCGTTCACGCTGGTCGTCGTCGCCTCGGCGCTCTACCGGCTGCACCTCTACGAGCAGGCCTACGGCCTGACCCGCCTGCGCCTGCTGGTCGCGGTGTTCGAGGGCTGGCTCGGTGTCCTGGTGCTCGCCGTGATCGCCGGGGCCGGGCCGCTGCGCGCGCGATGGCTCCCCCGGTTCGGGCTCGTGTGTGGCGTCGTGCTGCTGCTCGGGCTCGCAACGGTCAACCCCGACGCGTGGGTCGCGCGGCAGAACCTCGAGCGCTACGCCGTCACGCGGACCGTCGACTGGGAGTACCTCAGCGACCTCTCCGCCGACGCCCTCCCCGCCTACGCCGCGCTGCCCCGGCCGCTGGCCGAGTGCGCGCTGCGCCCGACCGGGGAGGAGCGCGACGACTGGCTCGCGTGGAACCTCGGTCGCTCGCGCGTCGACGCGTTCCTCGACGCGTCGGGGGGCGTGTGGCAGCACCGGACCGACTGCCCGGGCCAGACCCGGTCGGGCTGAGGGGTCGGAGCGCACCGGCCCTGTGACGGTGCGTTGCTCCTGGTCGCCCACGGCTGCGACATCCGAGTGGTGAAGCTCGCCGGGTCCTGGTGTGACCCCTGACACTGCGTGTCTGCCGAGCCTGCGAGGTGCGCCATGACCGCCACCGACTCCCGACCCGCCCTGAGCGGGTTCCACCACGTCGCCGTCACCGCGAGGGACGTCGAGGCCAGCGCCGACTGGTACCAGCGGGTGTTCGGCATGACGCGGCTCCCGCCGCAGTTCCCCCACCACGGCGCCGACGCCAAGGGCTACACGCTGGTGCTCATCGAGCCGGAGACGAACCTGTGCGTCGGGATCGTGCACCACCCCGGCAACTCCGGGGAGCCGGCCGACGAGACCCGCTGCGGGATCGACCACGTGGGCTTCGCCATGGCCACCCGCGCCGACCTCGACGCCTGGGCGGGCTGGCTCGACGCCCTCGGGATCGCGCACTCCGGCGTCACCGACACCGGGGACCCGGTGCCGTACTCCGCGCTCGTCTTCCGGGACCCCGACAACGTCCAGCTCGAGCTCTTCCACATGGACATGTCCGGCTGACGCCTCGTGGTTCGGAGATCGTGCCCGGTTGCACTGTTCGAACGAGCACTACCGCCCGCGGCCCGCCACGAGGCCGCACGGGGCGACACATCACCATTGATGACGAGGGGCCGATGATGACCACGTCCGGACCGAATCTGATCGAGCAATTCGCGAAGTATTTCAACTCGGGAGATCTCGAGAGCCTCGTCTTGATGTACGAGGACGGTGCGGCCTTCATCCCGGAGCCGGGCACCGTCCTGAACGATGCCGCCGGACTGCGTGCGTCGCTGCAGGCCTTCCTGGATCTGAAGGGGACGATCACCATCGTCTCCACGACGGAGGCGGTCAACAACGAGCTGGCCCTGACGCACAGCCACTGGCGCATCGACCTCCCCGACGGTGGGTCGATGGAACACACATCCGCCGAGGTCTCGCGCCGTCAGGCCGACGGCACGTGGAAGTACGCGCTCGACAATCCCTTCGGCGGCGACGTCCTTTCCTGAGGGTTCTCCGAGGTATCCGATTCCCGACTCGGACATCGACAGCTGGGCCGCACGGATGTACCTCTCACCCACGGTGATCAGCAGGGCGGACATCGGAGGGGGCCCGTGCGGCGGTCGAGGGTGCGGGTCGGGGCGGTGGTGATCGCGCTGACGGTGGTGCTGGCGGCGTGCTCGTCGGCGCAGGGGGAGACCGGCCCGGCGGCGGGCCCGGCGGACTTCGCGGGTCTCGTGGACGTCGGCGGGCGGAACCTCTACCTCGAGTGCCACGGCAGCGGGAGTCCGACGGTCGTGCTCCAGTCCGGGTTCCCGAACGCCGCCGACATCTGGTCCGTCGGTGTCGAGCGTCCGCCCTCGGTGATGCAGGGCGTCGCCGCGTTCGCCCGGGTCTGCGCCTACGACCGGCCCGGATCGACCCGGATCTCCACGCCCGAGGGCCTCCCGGCGGACCAGCCCACGCCCGGACGCAGCGACCAGGCCCCGATGCCCCGGACCGCCGCGGACGTCGTGGCCGAACTGCACGCCCTGCTGGCCGCCGCCGGGGTCCCCGGCCCCTACGTCGTCGTCGGGCACTCCCTCGGCGGGCTGTTCTCGCAGCTGTACGCGCAGACGTACCCGGCCGACGTCGCCGGCGTCGTGCTCGTGGACCCGACGCCACCGGCGGTGCGGGACCTGCTCCCGCCGGCCCTGTGGGAGAGCTTTGCGCAGTCGGTCGAGCGGCCCGAGAGTCCGGTCCCGGGCTACACCCTGGAGGCGTACGACCTGACCGCGAGCACGGACCAGGTCCGCGACGCACCGGCACCGCCGCGGGTGCCCGCGACGATCCTGGTCGCGGGCGCCGTGGATCCGGTGCCACCCGGCGACCCGTCGGCCGAGGCGATCGCCGCGATCGAGCGCGTGCGCCCCGAGGCCTACGCCCGCCTCGCCCAGAGCATCCCGGGCTCGCAGCTCGTCACGGTCCCCGACACGACGCACTACATCCAGATCCTCCGTCCCGACGTCGTCATCGGCGCCGTCCGCTCGGCGGCCGGGAGATAGTCGGAGCGACAGCCGGCGGAATGCCCCTCGACCCCGCACCGTTGGTTGAAGTGTGAAGAACATCGGGTTCCTGTCCTTCGGGCACTGGTCGGCGTCCCCGCACTCGCGGGTGCGGTCGGGAGCCGACGCCCTGCTGCAGTCGATCGAGCTCGCGGTGGCCGCCGAGGAGGCGGGCGCCGACGGCGCCTACTACCGCGTGCACCACTTCGCCCAGCAGCTCGCCTCGCCGTTCCCGCTGCTCGCCGCGGCGGCAGCGCGGACCAGCCGGATCGAGCTGGGCACCGGCGTGATCGACATGCGCTACGAGAACCCGCTGTACATGGCCGAGGACGCCGGGTCCGCCGACCTGATCTCCGGCGGCCGGCTGCAGCTCGGCATCAGCCGCGGCTCGCCGGAGCAGGTGATCGACGGCTACCGCTACTTCGGCTACACCCCGTCCGAGGGCACGAGCGACGGCGACATGGCGCGCGAGCACACCGCGCGGTTCCTCGAGGTCCTCGACGGCGAGGGCTTCGCCCGGCCCAACCCCCGGCCCATGTTCCCGAACCCGCCCGGCCTGCTGCGGATCGAGCCGCACGCCCCCGGCCTGCGCGACCGCATCTGGTGGGGCGCCGGCAGCCGTGCGACCGCCGAGTGGACCGCCGAGCAGGGGATGAACCTCATGAGCTCGACGCTGCTCACCGAGGACACCGGCGTGCCGTTCCACCGACTGCAGGCCGAGCAGATCCAGCGCTTCCGCGACGCCTGGACGGCGGCCGGGCACGAGCGCGAGCCGCGCGTCTCGGTGAGCCGCAGCATCTTCCCGATCGTCAACGACCTCGACCGTCAGCTGTTCTGGCGCGAGCACGACAGCACCGACCAGGTCGGGTGGATCGACGGCGGCAACGCCCGGTTCGGCAAGACGTACGCCAACGAGCCGGACAAGCTCATCGCCGAGCTCGCCGAGGACGAGGCGATCGCCGCCGCGGACACGCTGCTGCTCACGGTGCCCAACCAGCTCGGCGTCGACTACAACGCCCACGTCGTCGAGAGCGTGCTGACCCACCTGGCCCCGGAGCTCGGCTGGCGCTGAGCGGTCAGCTCCGGAGCAGCTTGTCGACGGTGCCGGCGAAGTCCTCGTAGCGGCGCAGCGCCGACACGTTGATGGTCACGTGCTGACCCATCTCGACCATGATCGGGAGGGTGAACGAGATCTCGTCGAGGGTGTCGTGGCTGTCGACGTCGACGATCGCGATGACGCGCCGCTCGCCGGCGACCTTCCAGAGGTCGACGACGACACCCGCCTGCTTCGCGCCGAGCGCCGCCTCGGCCTCCCGGGACCAGGTCGCGAAGAGGTCCTGCTGGCTCATCGTCGCGCCGTACTCGACGTGGAAATCGAGGTGGAAGAGCATCGGGGGCCTCCGGGGGGCTTCGGTCGGGTGATCGGAACCTAGCGCCCCTCGGAGCCGTACGGACCGATCTCGCCCGCCTGCACCCCGATCACGCGGCACGGGCGGTTCATGGCCTGCAGGGCGCGCTCGAGGACGCGGCCCACCTCCTCGACGGCCGCGCGCGCGTCCCCGGCCGTCGTGCTCCCGGTGACCTCGAGGACGCCGAACGGGACCGTCGGGACACCGCCGACCTCGACGAGCCGCTCGAGGAGGTCGGCGAGTCCGTCCTCGTCGAGGCGCGTCAGATCGGTCATCAGGTGGACCCGGTACTTCGTCATGGATGGAGTGTCCTCGGCCGGCGCGGCCGCTCGATCAGCGCTCACCGACGCGCCCGCTTACCGTCGGCGTGACGCGCATCACGATCGATCCGTGGGGTCGACAGGAGTGCCGTCGCCGACGAGGGAGTCAACACCATGGCTGACGTCAGCAGCACGGGAAGTGGACCGGTGTTCCGCCTGGTCTACCGCAGCAGGCTGAGCATTCCGCCGGACGACGTCGAGAGCGAGGTCGCCCGCATCCTGGAGGCGGCCCGCACGAAGAACCCGCAGCACGGCATCACCGGCGCCCTCGTCGTGTGGGAGGACAACGTCGTCCAGACCCTGGAGGGCGAGGAGGGCGTGGTCCGCGGCCTGTACGAGACGATCAGCCGCGACCCCCGCCACGTGCAGGTCGACCTCGTCGAGGAGACCTCCGGCGTCGAGCGGGCGTTCACGCGGTGGTCGATGGCGCGGGTGTCCGACGGCGCCGACGCCGACATCCCGCTGTCGAACCAGTGGGAGGGCGGCATCGACGTGAGCCGCCCCCGGTTGACCACGCCCGCGGAGGACGCGGTCGTCGACGCGATGCGTGACCGCGTCCGGGGCGCCACGGCCTGACCCCCGCCCCGGCCTGATTCGCACGGTCCCGTCGTCGACGCCGTCACCGGCGCGGCGGCGGGACGGTGCCGGAGGGCGGCACGAGCGTCGTGAGATCGGGCAGCTCCTGCGCCAACCCCGCGTCGAGCGTGGCCAAGGACGAGCCGGGTATCGCGGCCGCCAGGCTCGCGAGATACGCATCGGTCACCTGCCGGTGCCCGTGCACGTGGGTGAGGCCCGCGTCGGCGTACGACAGGGAGTCGGCCCAGAAGGCGCAGCCGGGCAGGGCGTGCACCGCTCTCAGCAGCGCGGTCGCGACCGATGGCGTCTCCCCGGACCGCACCAGGAACCTGACGAGCGCGCCCTCCACCACGGGACACACCGCGAACTCCTGGATGCCGGCCGCCCATGCCGACGTCCGATCGTGGTGCTCGTGCTCGACCACCGTGAGAGCGATCAGGACGTTCGCGTCGAGGAGGTAGGTCGTCACTCCTCGTCCGACGCGATCGCGACGTCCTCCGACGTCACTCGGCGACCGACGCTCACGACCGGGAATCCCGATCGCTCGTCGACCTCGATCACGGCGGGTTCACCGAGCTGGATCAGACCGCGGGCCGCCAGCTCGGCCACGACGGCCGAGAGCGACAACCCACGGCGCTCCGCGATCTCCTTGGCCTGCCGGTGCACCGCTGGCGGCAGGTCGACGGTGGTCCGCATCCTTGCATCGTAGCTGCATCGACCGTGATGCAATGCGTCGTCCACACGTCCTGGCGGCGCTGAACCGGCCGTGGTTGCCCCTCGGCGTCGCACGTGCCTCGGTACCGATGCCGGCCCGCGGAGCGTCCTCAGAGCGTGGTCGTCGCGACCAGGACGAGCACGAAGGACGCCACGATGATCGCGACGCGGAGGTAGTGCAGCCGGTCCCAGCGCCGGTGCTGCTCCCGCCAGTCGTCGGGGTGGTTCTCCGCGGTCCACCCCCTCGAGCGGTTGTTGATCGGCACCAGCAGGGCGACCGACATGACGACGCTGACCACCAGCAGCACCGCGGCGACGAGCAGCGCCGTCGTCGCGGTCGGCGTGCCCCAGACGACCGCCGCGAGGACCGCGGTGAGCGCCAGGGACGCGATGTACCAGAACGGCATCGCACGCCCCAGCACGCGCCCGCCGTCCGCTCGGGCGGCCAGCGACGCGCCGGCGGGCAGGCGCAACAGCATCGGGTTGACGACGACGGCGACCGCGAACTCGACGCCGACCATGAGGCCGACGACGGTCGCGGTGACGACCGCGAGCACGGATGTCATGGCGAGACCTCCCTTGATCTAGCACTGCTAGATTTCCTAGCAGTGCTAAGCTAGGCCGGGTCGGGCCGGATCACAAGAGGGGGAGCCGATGCCGGATCAGACGGCGCGCCGGCAGCGGCACGAGGAACGCGGTCGTCACATCCTCGATGTCGCGCGGGACCGCGCCGACGCGCAGGGATGGGCCGCCGTCACCACCCGACATCTCTCCGACGCCATCGGCTACAGCCAGCCCGTGCTCTACAGCCACTTCCCCGGCGGCAAGGCGGAGATCATGCTGGCGGTCGCCCTCGACGGCTTCGTCGAGCTGACACGGCGGTGCCGCACGGCCCTCGACGGCCGGCAGGGACGGCCCGCGATCGAAGCCGTGTCCGTCGCCTACCTCGACTTCGGTGCCGAGCACCCAGCGGTCTACGAAGCGATGTTCCACCAGCCGATCGACACGCCGTTCGCCCACGACGACACCCGGCCCGAGCTCCGCGCCGCGTTCGACGTGCTGGCCGGGACGATCGGCGACGACGACGGCACCGCGACCGAGGTGTTCTGGAGCGCCCTGCACGGCATGAGCGTTCTGGAACGTGCCGGGCGTATGCGCCCGGAGCACCGCGGCCTCCGAGTGTCCGAGCTCGGCGTCCGCTTCGGAGGGACCCCGACCCGGTAGGCGCCTCCGGCCACCTACAGGATCTCCAGCGGGCGCTTCCGGTCCGGCGGCGGGAACGCGGCGTCGAGCGCGGCCCGGTCGTCGTCGGTGAGTGCGACGTCGAGCGCGGCCTGGTTCTCGGCGATCCGCGCCGGGGTCGCGGTCTTCGGGATCGCGCTGACGCCGGGGTGATCGAGCACCCACGCGATGGCGATCTGTGCGGGCGTGGCGTCGTGCCGGTCGGCGACCTCGCGCAGCGCGGGCTCGTCGAGCAGTCGCCCCTGCTCGACGGGCGAGTAGGCCATCAGCGGGAGCCCCCGGCGCTCGGCCCAGGGGAGCAGATCCCACTCGGGTCCCCGCCGCACGAGGTTGTAGAGGATCTGGTCGGTGGCCACCTGGTCGCCGTTCGGGACCTCGTCGAGCTCGGCCAGGTCGTCGACGTCCAGGTTGCTCACGCCCCAGGCGCGGATCTTCCCGGCGTCGCGCAGCTCGACGAACGCCTCGACGGTCTCCGCCAGCGGGTACCGGCCGCGCCAGTGCAGCAGGTAGAGGTCGATCCGGTCGGTGCGCAGCCGGCGCAGGGCCCGGTCGCAGGCCTCGACGGTGCCGTGGCGGGAGGCGTCCGAGGGAAGGACCTTGTCCACGAGGAACGCCTCGTCGCGCCGCGCGGCCAGCGCCTCGCCGACCAGCTCCTCGGCGCCGCCGTCGGCGTACATCTCGGCGGTGTCGATCATCGTCAGCCCGGCGTCGAGTGCGGCGCGCAGCGAGTCGATCTCGTCCCGGCGGCGGGCCGGCTGTTCGGCGTATCCCCAGGTCCCGACGCCGAGCAGGGGCATCGGGGTGCCGTCGGGGAGGGCGATGGTGGGGACGGTCATGGGTGTGGCCTCCGGCCCTGTGAGCACTTCCGGTGCTACGGGACGGTCCTAGACGTTGAAGCGGAACTCGACCACGTCGCCGTCGTGCATGACGTAGTCCTTGCCTTCCATGCGCACCTTGCCCGCGGTCTTCGCGGCGGCCATCGACCCGGCGGCGACGAGGTCGCCGTACGAGACGATCTCGGCCTTGATGAAGCCCTTCTGGAAGTCCGTGTGGATCACGCCGGCCGCCTCGGGGGCGGTGGCGCCGATCCGGATCGTCCAGGCGCGCGACTCCTTGGGGCCCGCCGTGAGGTAGGTCTGCAGCCCGAGGGTGCGGAAACCGGCGCGGGCCAGCGCGTCGAGACCCGGCTCGGGCTGACCGATCGACTCCAGCAGCTCCTGGGCCGACTCGGCGTCGAGCTCGAGCAGCTCCTGCTCGACCTTCGCGTCGAGGAACACGGCCTCGGCCGGGGCGACGAGCTCGGCGAGCTCCTTGCGCTTCGCGTCGTCGACGAGCACCGGCTCGTCGGCGTTGAAGACGTAGAGGAACGGCTTCACCGTCATGAGGTTCAGCTCGCGCAGCCGCGGCGAGTCGAGCCCGGCGGAGAAGAGGGTGCGGCCCTCGTTCAGCACGCTCTGCGCGTGCTGGACCTCGTCGACGGCGGCCTTGGTCTCCTTCTTGACCCGCGCCTCCTTCTCGAGGCGCGGCAGGGCCTTGTCGAGCGTCTGGAGGTCGGCGAGGACGAGCTCGGTCGCGATCGTCTCGATGTCCGCCGCCGGGTCGACGCGGCCGTCGACGTGGACGACGTCGTCGTCGGCGAAGACGCGCACGACCTGGCAGATCGCGTCGGCCTCGCGGATGTTGGCGAGGAACTTGTTGCCCAGCCCGGCGCCCTCGCTGGCGCCCGCGACGATGCCGGCGATGTCGACGAACGACACCGTCGCCGGGACCACCTTCTCCGAGGAGAACATCTCCGCGAGGCGGTCGAGCCGTGGATCCCGCAGGGGCACCACGCCCACGTTGGGCTCGATGGTGGCGAACGGGTAGTTCGCCGCCAACACGTCGTTACGGGTCAGGGCGTTGAACATCGTCGATTTACCGACGTTGGGCAGTCCGACGATGCCGAGGGTCAAGCTCACGAGAATCCAGTCTGCCAGCGAGGGATCCGGGCGGGCCCCGGCGGCGTCCAACCAGGGTGACAGCTGCTCCACGCAACCCCTGGAGGTCCCCGTGTCCGCCCTGGCCACCGTGTCCACTCCGCTCGGCCCGTTCACCGCCCTCGTCGACGCCGAGGGCGCCGTCCTCGCCTCGGGGTGGACCGACGACGCCGACGCGCTGCTCGCCCTGGTGCACGCCGAGCTGCGTCCGACCGACCCCGCGCGCCGCGAGGACCTCGGGGAGGTCACCGCGGCGGTGGCGGCGTTCCACGACGGCGATCCCGGCCCGGCGGCGGCCGTGCCCGTGCGTCAGATCAGCGGGCCGGCGACCACCGCGATCTGGGAGCGGCTGCGCACGGTGCCGGCCGGTGCGCCGACGACCTACGGCGAGCTCGCCGACGCCGCGGGCTACCCGAAGGGTCACCGGATCGCCGCGCGGGCGTGCGTGCACAACGCCGTCACGCTCTTCGTCCCGTGCCACCGCGTGCTGCGCCGGGGCGGCGCGCTCGGCGGGTACCGCTGGGGGCTGGAGCTCAAGGAGCGGCTGCTGGCCCTCGAGGCCTCCTGGCGCGTCGATGACGCGGCGTTGTCGGGGGTGTGATCCATCCTGCCGGTCATGACGGAGGAGCCATGACGACGGCCGGGGTGCTCGCGGGGCTGCTGCTGGGGCTCGTGATCGGCGCGGGCGTCGGCGCGTGGGTCGCGCTGCACCTCGCGGGGGCCCGGCGTGACGCGGCGGTGTCCGAGGCGGTGCGCCGCGCGGGGCCGAGGTCGCCGCGGCGCGCGCCGAGCTCGACGCCGAGCGTCGCGGGGCGGGCGACCGCGAGCGCGCCCTGGGGCCGGCCGTGCGCGCCGCCTCGACCGACGTGCTCGATCGCGTGCTCGAGCCCGTGTCCGCGGCCCTCGGTCGCATGGAGCGGGAGATGGCGGGCGCGGAGCGCGAGCGGGCGGCCGCCTTCGCGTCGCTGCGCGAGCAGGTCGGCGCCGTCGCCGAGGGCGCGCAGGGGGTCGCGGGCGAGACGCGCGCGCTGGTCGGGGCCCTGCGCGCCCCGAACGTCCGCGGGCGGTGGGGTGAGCTGCAGCTCGAGCGGGTGGTCGACCTCGCCGGCATGGTCGAGCACTGCGACTTCACCCGCCAGGCCCACGCCCGCGGGGTCGACGACGACGGCGCCCAGCGTCCCGACCTCGTGGTGCACCTCGCGGGCGGCAAGCAGGTGGTCGTCGACGCGAAGGTCCCGTTCGCCGCGTACCTGGAGTCCACCGAGGCCCGCGACGACGCCGCCCGCCGCGAGCGGATCGCGGCGCACGCCAAGCAGGTGCGCGCCCACGTCGACGCGCTCGGCGCCAAGGCCTACTGGCGGCGCTTCGACCCGACGCCCGAGTTCGTGGTGATGTTCGTCCCGGGCGAGGTGTTCCTGTCCGCGGCGCTGGAGGCCGATCCGGCGCTGCTCGAGCACGCCTTCGGCGCCGACGTCGTCATCGCGACGCCCACCACGCTGATGGCGCTGCTGCGCACGGTCGCCTACGCGTGGCGCCAGGAGGCCCTCGCCCGCAACACCGCCGAGGTGCACGCGCTCGGCCGCGAGCTCCACGGCCGGCTGGCCACGCTGTCGGGGCACCTCGCGCGGCTGGGACGGTCCCTCGACGGCAGCGTGCGGTCGTTCAACGAGACGGTCAGCTCGCTGGAGTCCCGCGTGCTCGTCAGCGCCCGGCGGTTCGCGGACCTGTCCGTGACCACCGCCGATCTGGAGAGCCCGGAGCAGATCGAGCGCCGCCCGCGGGCACCGGCCGAGTCGATCGCGGAGACGGGATGACGCGAGCATGAGTGGTCCACGTCACCGCACTCGCCGGTGTGCGTGCGGGTGCGACGGAACGTCACGGTCCGACCGCTAGCGTTGGGGTGTGACCAGCGCGCGGGAGGAGGCACTCGGCACCGGGCCCGTCGGCCCCGGCGAGCGCTCCGTCGTCCGGTCACTGCGTGGGCTCCGCTGGTGGGGGACGTTGCTGCTCGGCGGGGTCTTCACCGTTGCCGGCGTGGCGATCGACCTCGTGCTCTCCGGCGAGCTGGGCGTGGCGTTCACCGCCTGTTTCGCCGGCGGCTGCATCCTCGCGACCGCCTGGTCCCGGCGTGACTCGCTGTTCGTCCCGCTCGTCCAGCCGCCGCTGCTGCTGGCGGTCGGCGTGCCCGTGGTCGTCGTCGCCACCGGGTCGCTCCCCCGCTCGGGTGGCACGGCCTCCACGCTCCTCGCCGTCGGCGGGCCGCTGGTCAACGCCTTCCCGACCCTCGCGATCACCACGGCCGTGTGCCTGGCGCTCGGCTTCATCCGCTCGCGCCTCGAGCCCTGGCAGCGGGACGGCGACCGGCTCGACCCCGACGCCCCGCGCGAGCCCCGGGACCGGCCGCCGCGGGACCGGGACCGCGACCGCGACCCTCGCGAGCGCGAGCTGCGGGAGCGGGACCGCCGCGAGCGGGAGATCCGTGAGCGCCAGCGGCGCGAGTCCCGCGACCGGGACCCCCGCGACGGAGACCGTGACCCCGCGATCGGGACCCTCGCGACCGTGACCCCCGCGACCGAGACCCCCGGGATCGCGACCCCCGGGATCGCGACCCTCGGGACCGGGAGCCTCGCGAGCGCCGTCCCCGCCAGGTGCCCGTCGAGGCCCGCCCGGCGCGCGACGACCGCCGCCGCCCGGCCGCCGGCGACCCCCGGCGCCGTCCCGTGCGACCGGACGACCCCGACGAGGAGTTCGGCCCCGGGGTCCGGCGCGTCCCGCGCCGCGTCGACGGGCCCGACGACCGCCGCTGACGCGGATCCGGTTTCGTGGAGCGTGCGCTCCGCGGAGGGGAACGATCGCTCCTCGGTCTCGGATCTCCGGTCGTCGGCCGCCGACTGCCCGAGATCAACGGGGAGTTCGTGCGCGTAGAAGCAGCAATCAAGGGAGCACGCCGATAGGCCGTTCGCTGCACCGGGAGGCACGTCAGCAGCCGGCGTACTCGTCGCGCCGCAGGAGCATCGCGCCGAGCATCGTCACGAACATCAGGACGTGGCCGCCGATCATCAGGGTCTCGCCGGAGATGGCACCGAGGCCGTAGGGCACCAGAAGCAGCACGAACGGGGCGCACATCGCCGCCGACATCTCGACGATCAGGCGAGCGCGGTGACGTCGCACCGCCATCCAGACCGCCGTGCCGATGGTCATGTCGGCGGCCATGACGAGGGCGTGGACGGCGGGCAGTGCGGCCCAGGCCGCCGGCGTCAGGGGCATGAGCAGCGCCATGCCGACGAACATCGCCACGACCATCTCGAGGTAGTGGCCGACGAAGCGCAGCACGGGACGGCGAGGGGCGCTGGTGGTCGCGGTGGGGATGGTGGGCTGGGTGGTCATGGCGGGTCCTTCCACGGGGCGGCTCGCGATGCCGACGAGCTTCGCGAGCCCGGCCCCCGCGGACAGGTGCCGGACGTCATGGTCGGGGTCACGACCTAGAGCAGGTCCAGGGCCCGGGCGCGCAGCGCGGCCTGGGTGCGGTCGCGGGCGCCGAGCTTGCCCAGAACGTTCGTGACGTGGTTCTTCACCGTGCCCTCGGCGAGGTGCAGCCGGCCGGCGATCTCGCGGTTGCTGCGGCCGTCGGCGAGCAGGCGCAGCACGTCGACCTCCCGCTCCGAGAGCGGCACGACCAGCGGCTGGGCGCGGCGCGCCGGCTCGTCCGCGGGCAGGCGCGCGACACGGGCCACGACCTTCGCCGCGACCGAGGGCTCCAGCACCGACCCGCCCGCGGCCGCGGTCAGCACCGCCTCGACGAGTCGCGCGGAGGAGACGTCCTTGAGCAGGTAGCCGACCGCGCCGGCCCGCAGCGCGGCGAAGACGTCCTCGTCGTCGTCGAAGGTGGTCAGCGCGATCACGCGGACGTCGGGCTGCTCGGCGCGCAGGCGGCGGGTCGCCGCGACGCCGTCGAGCACCGGCATCCGCAGGTCCATGAGCACGACCTCGGGGGCGAGCTCGGCGGCGCGGCGCACGGCCTCCTCGCCGTCGCCCGCCTCCCCCACCACGACCACGTCGTCGCGCACGCCCAGCAGCGTGGCCAGCGCCTCGCGGAACAGCGCCTGGTCGTCGACCAGCAGGAGCCGCACGGGCGCCCGCGCGGTCACGCCGGCACCTCCAGGACCAGCGCGCACCCGCCGGACGGGGCGCGTCCCAGCTCGAGGCGTCCGCCGAGGTCCGCGGCCCGTTCGCGCAGGCCCAGGAGCCCGACACCTCCGCCCTCCCCGTGCCTGCCGTCCCCCTGCTCATCGGCACCACGCCCGTCGTCGCGGACCTCCACGCGCACGGCCGCCGCGGCGTAGTCGAGCACCACCTCGGCGCGGCTCGCGCCGGCGTGCTTGCGCACGTTCGTCAGCCCCTCCTGCGCCGCCCGGAACAGCGCCTCGCGGGCGGGCTCGGCGATCGCGCGCTCGTCCCCGACGACGCGCACCGACGTCGGGAGGCCGGCCTCGGAGCTCTCCGCGGCGAGGTCGTGGAGCGCGGTGCCCAGCGGCGGGACGAGGCGGGGCTCGCGCAGGGCGCCGACGGAGCGCCGGACCTCGCCGAGCGCCTCCTGCGACTGGTGCTGGGCCTTGGCGAGCACCTCGTCCGGGTCGCCGCCGTTCGCCAGCAACGCCCGCGCTGCCTGGAGCTGCATCTGGATGACCGTGAGCGAGTGCCCGAGCCCGTCGTGGATGTCGCGGGCCACCCGGTTGCGCTCCTGGGCGGCGGCGAGGTGCTCGACCTGCTGCTGCGCGGCCGTGAGCTCGCGGCGCATCTGCTGCTCGCGGCGCAGCAGCTCGGTGACCACGGCCGCGAACACCACGGCGACCAGCGTGCCCAGCCCCTCGCGCAGGCCGTCGAGCACCGGCATCCCGGTGTGCACGAACGGCACCATCGCGATCACGACGATCGTGGCCGGCAGCGGGAGCAGCAGGACGCACTGGCTCACGAGCACGATCAGGAAGAGCGTGCCGCCCACCCCGGGGGCGAGCGCGAACACGACGGACGCGAGCACGAGCCCGAGGAGCACGTACGCCGCCGACCACCAGCGCCGCCCGCGGGCGAGCACCCACCGGAAGCCGAGCGTGGCCAGCAGCGCGAACGCGGCGCCGAGCGGCAGGACGGCCACCGGGTCGCCGCCGCCGACGACCCCGAGCACCAGGGTGAGCAGCGCTCCCCCGGTGAGCAGGGTCAGGGCGAGGAGCACGGGGACACTGTGCGGTCCCCGCGCCCCGAGGACAACGGGCTCCTAGCGGACCGCCTGCGGCTTCATGTCCCGCTTGAGCTCGCGCGGCAGCGAGAAGGTCAGCTTCTCGTTCGCGGTGGTGATCTCCTCGACGTCGGCCCAGCCGCGGTCGGCGAGCCAGTGCAGGACGTCGCCGACGAGGATCTCGGGCACCGAGGCGCCACTGGTGACACCGACGGTGGTGACGCCCTCGAGCCAGGCCTCGTCGATCTCACCGCAGTGGTCGACGAGGTGGGAGTCCTTCGCCCCGGCCTGCAGCGCGACCTCGACGAGGCGCACCGAGTTCGAGGAGTTCCGGGAGCCGACGACGAGCACGAGGTCGCACTCCGACGCCATCTGCTTCACCGCGACCTGGCGGTTCTGGGTGGCGTAGCAGATGTCGTCCGACGGCGGGTCGGAGATCGCCGGGAACCGCTCGCGCAGCGCGGCGACCGTCTGCATCGTCTCGTCGACCGACAGCGTCGTCTGCGAGAGCCAGATGACCTTCTCGGGGTCGCGCACGGTGACGTCGGCCACCGCGCCCGGCCCGTCGACGAGCTGCACGTGGTCGGGCGCCTCGCCGGCGGTGCCCTCGACCTCCTCGTGGCCCTCGTGGCCGATGAGCAGGATGTCGTAGTCGTCGCGCGCGAAGCGCTTCGCCTCCTGGTGCACCTTCGTGACCAGGGGGCAGGTGGCGTCGACGGTGCGCAGCTCGCGGGCCGCGGCCTGGGCGTGCACCGCCGGGGACACCCCGTGCGCGGAGAAGACGACGGTGGCCCCCTCGGGCACCTGGTCGGTCTCCTCGACGAACACCGCGCCGCGCTCGGCGAGGGTGTTGACGACGTGGCGGTTGTGCACGATCTCCTTGCGGACGTACACCGGGGCGCCGTAGGTCTCGAGTGCCTTCTCCACGGCCACGACGGCCCGGTCGACGCCGGCGCAGTAGCCGCGCGGCTTCGCGAGCAGCACGCGCAGCGCGCCGTCGCCGGTGTGCTCGCTCTGGTGCTCAGGGGACATACGTCCAGCCTACGGGCGACGCACGTCACCGTCCGTGCGCGAGCGGCGATGACCGACCCGCCGTGGCCGTTCGCACATCATCGGCCCAGCCCTGGCACGCTGTCCGGTATGAGTTCGCTCCCGTTCCCGGTGCGGGTCGCCGCCGGCATCGTCGTCGCCGCCGTGGAGGAGACCCGGGACCTCCCCCGCACCATCGCCGGCCTGCCCATCACCGCGGTCAGCCGTGTGCTGCAGCTGGGGATGCGTGCCCAGCAGGTGGTCACGGAGCTGGCCATCAAGGGCGACACCGCGCTGGACGGGATGCGCCCGGTGGAGGAGGCCCCGTCGTGGGCCCGCTTCGACGACGACCTGCCCGCGCCGCCGGCCCGCTTCGAGTCCTACGACGTCGACGACACCTCGATCGAGTTCACCGACCTGGCGGACGCCCCGCGTGTGAACGGTCACTCCCGTGCGCTCGAGGTCGTGGGCGGCACCGAGGTGAAGACCTCCGGCACGCCCGACGCCCTCCCCGGGTACGAGTCGATGACGATCGCCCAGCTGCGCGGGAAGCTCCGCACGCTGAGCGTCGACGAGGTCGGCGAGCTGCTGGAGTGGGAGACCGCGCACGGCAACCGGCCGCCGTTCGTCACCATGCTCAGCAACCGGATCGCCACGCTCAACGCCCAGTCCTGACCCTCGCGTGACCACCCCGCCGGCGACCAGCGCGGAGGAGCCGTGGCCGGTCCGGACGGTCGCGCGCAAGATCGCCGCGTGGATCGAGCGGCTCGGCGCGGTGTGGGTGGAGGGCCAGCTCACGCAGGTCACCGCCCGCCCCGGGTCGGGGACCGCGTTCCTCGTGCTGCGTGACCCGGCCGCCGACGTCTCGATCAACCTGACGGCGCCGACGACCATGGTGCGCGGCACGGTCCCCCCGCTGGCCGAGGGCGCCCGGGTCGTCGTCCACGGTCGGCCGTCGTACTTCTTCGGCCGGGGGACGCTCTCGCTGCGCGTGGACGAGATCCGCCCCGTCGGGGTCGGCGAGCTGTTGGCGCGCATCGAGCGGCTGCGGGCGCTGCTGGCCGCGGAGGGGCTCTTCGACCCGGCGCGCAAGCGGCGTCCGCCGCGGCTCCCGCGCTGCGTGGGCCTGGTGACGTCCCGGGCGAGTGCCGCCGAGCACGACGTGATCACCGTCGCGTCGGGGCGGTGGCCCGCGGTGCGCTTCCGCACCGTCAACACCCCGACGCAGGGCCCGCAGGCCGTGCCGGAGATCCTCGACGCGCTGACCGCCCTCGACCGCGACCCGGACGTCGACGTGATCGTGCTGGCCCGCGGCGGCGGCAGCGTCGAGGACCTCCTGCCGTTCTCCGACGAGGCCCTGTGCCGGGGCGTCGCGGCGTGCCGGACGCCCGTGGTCTCGGCGATCGGCCACGAGCCCGACACCCCGCTGGTCGACCACGTCGCCGACGTCCGCGCGGCCACCCCCACCGACGCCGCCAAGCGGATCGTCCCCGACCTCGCCGAGGAGACCGCGCACCTCGCGCAGCTGCGCCGCCGGATGCACCGGGCCCTGCACGCGTGGGTGGAACGCGAGGACGCGGCGCTCGCCGCGCTGCGCCGCCGTCCCGTCCTCGCCGACCCCCTCGGGCCGATCGCCGCGCGGGAGGACGCCGTTGTGGCCCTGCGCGGGCGGGCCCGCCAGGTGGTCGACGCCGGGATCACCGCCCGGTCGGCCGACCTGCGGCACCTCACCGCGTCGCTCACCGCCCTGGGCCCCGCCGCGACCCTGGCCCGGGGCTACGCGATCGTCCAGCACGGGCCTGCCGTCGACGCCCCGGTCCTGCGGTCGGCGGACACCCCCGCGGCGGGCGACACCCTGCGCGTGCGCCTCGCCGACGGCGCCCTGCACGCGGTCGTGCGCCCCGAGCCCGGCTGAGCTCGGGCGGAGCGGGTGCGTGGCCCTATCGGCGTGCTCCTTCGACTTCGGACACTGGATGACAGCGACGCCACGCCGCTGACAGAACGAGGAGGTACCGAGTGGGCGAGACGGACGAGCCGGGGTACGAGCAGGCGCGGGACGAGCTCGCGCAGGTCGTGGCGCGCCTGGAGGCGGGCGGGCTGAGCCTCGAGGACTCGCTCGCGCTGTGGGAGCGGGGCGAGGCGCTGGCGCGGCTGTGCGAGCGCCACCTCGCCGGGGCCCGCGAGCGCGTCGAGACGGTGCTGTCGGAGGCGGCGGGCGAGGACGGGGCGAGCAGCTGAGCGACACCCGGGCGAAGAGGCACCGTCGGCGCCCCGTGATGGCGCAGACTCGACGTCCATGAGCAGCCCGTACTCGCCCGGAGGGGCCGACTTCGACCGGGCGGTCGCCGGGGCCCACGCCGACTACCACCGCGAGATCCAGCAGCACGACGAGCCCGACGGCCTCGTGGACGACGTCGTGACCTACCAGATGCTCGCGCCGCACCTCATGCGCTCGCTGCTGTTCCTCGTCGCGCCGACGGTGCTGCTGCTGATCAAGGTGATCATCGACTACCTCGCGTCGATGTCGTCGCCCGACGACGTCACCGACGCCGTGTCGGTGATGCTCGGGGTGATGGTGGTCGTGCTCTACCTCGCCGGGATCGCGGCGTTCTTCGCGCCGGCGAAGGAGCCGATCGCCGAGCACGCCCGTCTGCTGGAGAACCGCGGCGACGCCGCCGCGAGCGCCTACGAGCACGTGCGCCTCGCCGCGGCCGCGCGCCGCAGCCCCGCGGAGGTCCGCCCGTCCACGGTGGCGGGCGTGCCCGTGCTGCTGTTCGAGCAGTACAGCGAGCGGGCGATGCTGCTCGTCCAGCCCTACGGGCGTGACCTCTACGTCGGCTGGACGATGTGGCGCTCCCGGTCCACCGCCACCCTGCTGCTGCACTTCCTGCGCGACACCTTCGGACGCTTCGCCCCGGCGCCGCGTTTCTCCGCCGAGCTGCGCGCCGCCGCGACCCGCGCCCTGCGCGAGAGCGTGCACTCGCTGTCCCGCGAGGGTGTGGCCGCCGCGCTGCAGGCGAGCGGGCCGGAGCCGGAGTCGCCGTACGAGCCGACCCATCAGGAGCCGCCCCGTCACGAGCCCCAGCGTGCCGAGGCCCCCCGCGAGACGTACACGCCGCAGGCCCGCCCCGAGCCGCCCCACGAGGAGCGTTGGCCGGAGTCCGAGGACCCGCACCCGCTGGGCGTGCTCCCCACCGCCCCGCCTGCCGGGCCCCACGTCGACACCCGGACCGCCTGGACCGGCGAGGGCCACGACGGAGAGCGCGTCGGCGTCCGCCGCGAGCCCGACGAGGACTGGGGTCCGCCGCCGCGCGACCGGTGGTGAGCCGCGAACGGGCGACCGGAGCGGCGGACTCTGCGAGGATGGCGACCGGCGCGCCCACGCCCGATCCGCCACACGTCCGCCCCTGGAGGTGCACACCCGGTGAGCTCGCAGGAACACGATCGCGTCCGGACCCCTGAGCGTCCCGACCGCAACCTCGCGCTCGAGCTCGTCCGGGTCACCGAGGCCGCCGCCATGGCCGCCGGCCGCTACGTCGGCCGCGGCGACAAGAACGGTGGGGACGGCGCGGCCGTCGACGCGATGCGCAAGCTCATCGGGTCGGTGTCGATGCGCGGCACCGTCGTCATCGGGGAGGGCGAGAAGGACGAGGCCCCGATGCTCTTCAACGGGGAGCAGGTGGGCAACGGCGACGGCCCCGAGTGCGACGTCGCGGTCGACCCGGTGGACGGCACCACGCTGATGGCCAAGGGCATGCCCAACGCCCTCGCGGTGCTCGCCGTGGCCGAGCGCGGGGCGATGTTCGACCCGTCCGCGGTGTTCTACATGGAGAAGCTCGCCGTCGGCCCCGAGTCGGCCGACGTCGTCGACATCGAGCGCCCCGTGGCGGAGAACCTGCGCGCCGTGGCCCGGGCGAAGGGCATCAACGTCTCCGACGTGACGGTCGTGGTGCTCGACCGGCCCCGGCACGAGCAGCTCGTCCAGGACATCCGGGACGCCGGCGCGCGCATCCGCTTCATCTCCGACGGCGACGTCGCCGGCGCGATCGCCGCGGCCCGCCCCGAGAGCGGCGTCGACATGCTGCTGGGCATCGGCGGCACCCCCGAGGGGATCATCACCGCCTGCGCGATCGCCTGCATCGGCGGCTCGCTGCAGGCCAAGCTGTGGCCGAAGGACCCCGGGGAGCGCGAGAAGGCCCTCGCGGCCGGCCACGACCTCGACCGCGTCCTGCACACCGGCGATCTCGTGCGCGGCGAGAACATCTTCTTCTGCGCCACCGGCGTCACCAACGGGGACCTCCTGCGCGGCGTGCACTACCGGGCCGGCGGGGCGTCCACCCAGTCCCTGGTGATGCGCTCGAAGTCCGGCACCGTGCGGATGATCGACGCGTGGCACCGCCTCCACAAGCTGCGCGAGTACTCCGCGATCGATCTGGGCACGGACGATGCACCCGATGTGTCGATCTGGGGGCCCGAGGACTCGACCTTGTAGCTCGACACGGGGATGATCGTCGTCCGATCCGGGGTATCCGGTGAGGACGCCACGGTCCCGGAGGTCCCCGTGTCATCACCCGCCTCATCGCGTCGCCGCTCGACGGCCGCCCTCCTGATCGCGCTCGTCGCGACGATGTCGGCCCTCCTGGCCGGGACGGCCACCGCGGGCACGGCACCGGGGAGCCCGGCGCCCGCGCCGATCGCGCGCCCGGTGGCGGACGCCCCGGCCACGGGGGTGCCGACGGTCCCGGCGATCCCCGCCCTGACGCGCGGCACACCCTGCAAGTCCTCGGCGGTCGCGTGCGTCGACCTCTCCTCGCAGCAGGCCTGGCTCACCGACGGCGAGGGCAACGTGACCTACGGCCCGGTGGGAGCGCTCGGCGGGACGCGGAAGTACCCGACGCCGACCGGCACGTTCTCGGTGGACTACAAGGACGCCGACCACGTCAGCAACCTCTACGACGCCGACATGCCGTACTCGGTGTTCTTCGCGCCGGCGATCGCGTTCCACACGGGCAGCCTCTCGGAGCGCTCGCACGGCTGCATCCACCTCGGGCGGACCGCCTCGAAGCGCTTCTTCGCGAACCTCTCGCCGGGTGACACCGTGCAGGTGGTCTCCTGACTCCGGTGAAAGACTGCGCCTCATGACGGAGGAGCAGGAGTACCGGATCGAGCACGACACCATGGGCGAGGTCCGGGTGCCGGCCGCGGCGTTGTGGGCCGCGCAGACCCAGCGGGCCGTGGAGAACTTCCCGATCTCCGGACGCCCCATCGAGCCCGCGCAGATCCGTGCGCTCGGCCTGGTCAAGGGTGCGTGTGCGCGCGTCAACAAGGACCTCGGCGTGCTCGACGCCGACCTCGCGGACGCCGTGGCCGCCGCCGCGGACGAGGTGGCGTCCGGCGCGTACGACGACCAGTTCCCGATCGATGTGTTCCAGACCGGCTCGGGCACCAGCTCGAACATGAACGCCAACGAGGTCATCGCGACGCTGGCCTCGCGCGCGTCGGGCCACAAGGTGCACCCGAACGACCACGTCAACGCCTCGCAGAGCTCCAACGACGTCTTCCCGACGACGATCCACCTCGCGGCCGCCGAGGCGATCGTGCGCGACACGGTGCCCGCGCTGGACCACCTCGGCGCGGTGCTCAACCGCAAGGCGCAGGACTGGAAGCACGTCGTCAAGGCGGGACGCACCCACCTCATGGACGCCGTGCCGATCACCCTCGGCCAGGAGGCCGGCGGCTGGGCGAGCCAGTGCAGCCACGGCACCGAGCGCCTGCGCGCGACGCTGCCCCGCCTCGCCGAGCTGCCGATCGGCGGCACCGCGGTGGGCACGGGCATCAACACCCCGGTGGGCTTCGGCGGCAAGGTCGTCGAGCAGCTCCGTCAGGCCACCGGCATCCCCGAGATCTCCGAGGCCCGCGACCACATCGAGGCGCAGGGCGCCCGCGACGGGCTGGTGGAGGCGTCCGGCGCGCTGCGCACGGTCGCCGTGAGCATCTACAAGATCGCCAACGACGTGCGCTGGATGTCGTCCGGCCCGTCGACCGGCCTCGCCGAGATCCGCATCCCGGACCTCCAGCCCGGCTCGTCGATCATGCCCGGCAAGGTCAACCCGGTGATCTGCGAGGCGACGATGATGGTCGCCGCCCAGGTCATGGGCAACGACGCGACCATCGCCTTCTCCGGCTCGCAGGGCAACCTCGAGCTCAATGTCATGATGCCGGTGATGGCGCGCAACGTGCTCGAGTCGGCCCGCCTGCTGGCCAACGCCGCGCGCCTGCTGGCCGACCGCGTCCTCGAGGGCACGGAGCCCGACGAGGAGGCCTGCCGCCGGTACGCCGAGTCGTCGTCGGCGATCGTCACGCCCCTCAACCGCCTCCTCGGTTACGAGGAGGCCGCGAAGATCGCGAAGACGGCGATGAAGCAGCGCAAGACCATCCGCGAGGTCATCGACGAGGAGGGCTACGTCTCCGACGGCAAGCTCACCCAGGAGCAGCTCGACGAGGCCCTGGACGTCCTGGCGATGACCCGGGTGGACCAGCCGCAGTGACACTGCTGGGCGAGGTCGTCGCCGCCTCCGCGGAGGTGGCGGCGACCCGCTCGCGCAAGGCCAAGACCGCGACGCTCGCGACGCTGCTGGCGGGCCTGCAGCCCGACGAGGTCCGTCCCGCGACGGCCTGGCTCGCGGGCGAGATGCTGCAGGGCCGCACGGGCATCGGCTGGCGCACGCTGCAGGCGGTGTCGCCGACCCCCGCGTCCGAATCCACCCTCACCGTCGGCGACGTCGACGCCGCCCTCGACCGGCTGGCCGCGATGGCCGGCTCGGGCACCGGGGTCGGCGCGCGGCGCGCCGCCGAGCTGGGCGGGCTGCTCGACGCGGCGACGCCGGACGAGGGCCGCTTCCTGGTGCGCCTGCTCGGCGGCGAGCTCCGTCAGGGCGCGCTCGAGGGGATCATGATCGAGGCGGTCGCGGCGGCGGCCGAGGTGCCCGCCGAGGCGGTGCGCCGGGCGTTCATGATGTCGGGCCGCCTGCCCACCACCGCGCACGTGGCGCTGACCAGCGACGACCCGCTCGCCGAGCTCGGCGCCATCGGCCTCGAGGTCATGCGCCCGCTGCGGCCCATGCTCGCCTCGCCGGGCGACTCCCTGGACGCGGCGCTGGCCGAGCTGGGCGCGCCGGACGGCGACCCGGGCGTGGTGGTCGAGCACAAGCTCGACGGCGCCCGCATCCAGGTGCACCGGCGCGGCGACGAGGTACGGGTGTGGTCGCGGACGCTGCGGGAGATCACCGACGGTGTCCCGGAGATCGTCGCCCTGACCCGGACCCTGCCCGTCGAGACCGTCGTGCTCGACGGCGAGACCCTCGCCGTCGCCGAGGACGGCCGGCCGCGGCCGTTCCAGGAGTCGATGAAGGGGCTCGGCTCGGGCGCCATGCAGCCCTGGTTCTTCGACTGCCTGCACCGCGACGGCGTCGACCTGGTCGACGAGCCGCTGTCGGCGCGGCGGGAGGTGCTCGCGGAGGTCGTGGGCGACCGGCTGATCCCCGGCGTCGTCCGCCCCACCGTCGCGGAGGCGGAGCAGGCGGTCGCCGACGCCCTCGCCGCCGGCCAGGAGGGGTCGATG
This sequence comes from Actinomycetospora sp. CA-053990, assembly GCF_050948445.1. Lineage (NCBI taxonomy): Bacteria > Bacillati > Actinomycetota > Actinomycetes > Pseudonocardiales > Pseudonocardiaceae > Actinomycetospora > Actinomycetospora sp. CA-053990. The sequence goes on from NZ_CP192043.1 coordinate 5,096,682, forward strand.
GTCAAGGCCCTCGACTCGACCTACTCGGCGGGCCGGCGCGGGCGGTCGTGGCAGAAGGTCAAGCCGTCGCACACCCTCGACCTCGTCGTCCTCGGCGTCGAGTGGGGCTCGGGGCGCCGCCGCGGGTGGCTGTCGAACATCCACCTCGGCGCCCGCAGTGCAGACGGCGAGTTCGTCATGATCGGCAAGACCTTCAAGGGCATGACCGACGACATCCTGCGCTGGCAGACCGAGACGTTCCCGCGGTACGAGACCCACCGCGACGACTGGACGCTCTACCTGCGGCCCGAGATCGTCGTGGAGATCGAGCTCGACGGGGTCCAGACATCCACCCGCTACCCCGGCGGCGTGGCCCTGCGCTTCGCCCGCGTCGTCCGCTACCGCGACGACAAGACCGCCGCCGAGGCGGACACGCTCGAGACGGTGCGCGCGCTGAAGATGTAGCGAACGCGCCGTTCGCTGCTTCTACGCGCGCGAACTCCCCGTTCGCACCGCGGATCTCAGCCGAGTTCGCCGCGCCGGACGGCCCGGCGCTCGAACCAGATCGTCGCCGCCGGCGGGATGCTCGCGGCGAGGGCGAGCAGGGTCGTCCCGATCGACCACCGGAACGCCCGCGCGGTCACCAGGGCGACCACGACGTACGCGACGAACAGCACGCCGTGGATCGGCCCGAAGACCCGCACCCCGACGTCGTCGAACACGACGAGGTACTTGAACGCCATCCCGATCAGCAGCCCGATCCACGAGCAGGCCTCGGCGATGGCGACGGCGCGGAACGTGCGCGCGAGGACCGTCGCGCGCGGGCTGGGGAGGACCGTGGACACGGCTCCACTCTGCCGGGAGCCGATCAGCGGGGCGACGCGGCGATCGTCACGCGAGGACTCGCGCCGCCGGAGAGGAAGGCGGCGAGCGCCCGGCCCTCCTCGCCGACGTCCTGGCGGTCGGCGCGGGAGAAGCGGCGCAGCGGGGTGACGGTGACGACGCCGTCGACGACCGTCCAGCTCGCCGCCACCCGGCCGTCGACCAGCACGAACCGTGTCCCGGCCACCGAAAGCCCGCGGTGGGCGTCGTCGATGAACCGCGAGCGGTCGTCGTAGCCCAGCACGAGGTTGTCGAACGCCGGGAGGAAGCGGACGGGCGCCGGCACCTCGGGATCGGGGCGCGGGGCGTCGGGAAGGTCGAGCAGCTCGCGGCCGCGCTCGTCGCGGAAGGCCACGAGCCGCTCCCGCACGCGCGCCACCGCCGGCGGCAGGCCGGCGAGCCCGGACCAGGCGCGCAGGTCGGCCGTCGCCGCCGGGCCGAAGGCGGCGAGGTAACGCAGGACCAGGGCCTCGCCGACCGGGTCCTCCCCGTCCGGCGACGGCGGGTCGCACGCCCGCCCGAGCCACGTCGCGAGCGCGACGCTGCTGGCCGGCCCCGCCTGGCCCCACAGCCCGCGCGGCGGCACCTGCACGAGCGGGACGAGCACGCTCACCGCCTCGCCGAGCACGCGCGGCGGCACGTCCGGCCACCGCTCGGCGAGCACGCGGCCGGCGGCGGGCAGCGTGCTCGGGTCCTGCGCGAGGAGCTCCCGCCCGGCCTCGGCCAGTGCCGCGAGGTCGACCCCGGCGAGCTCCGCGCGGTACACCCCGAGCAGGCGCTGGAGCAGCATCGCGTCGTGGCGCGACCGCCAGGCCACCGCGTCGTCGGCCGTCACGAGGTGGACGGTGCGGCGCATGAGGTGCGTGCGCACGACCCGGCGCTCGACGAGCAAGGTCGAGAGCTCCGCCGGGTCGAACCCCTGCAGCCGCGACCACAGCCCGGTGAACGGCTCCTGCGGCTCCTGGGCCTGCAGCCCGCCGAGGTGCGCGACCGCGTCGAGCGCCGGGAGGTCGGCGCGGGCGAGCAGGAACTGCCGGGCGAGCGCCGCCCGGTTCAGCGCGCGGGTCCCGAGGACGGTCACGCACGTCAGCCTCCCAGCCGCCCCCGACCGCCGCCCGTGACCGCGTAGCCTCGTGACACGTGCACTTCCTCGACGGCGAGCGCCCGCCCCACGACCTGACCTACGACGACGTCTTCCTCGTCCCGACGCGGTCCGACGTGGCCTCGCGCTTCGACGTCGACCTCTCGGTGGCCGACCCGTCGGGTGCCACGATCCCGGTCGTCGCCGCGAACATGACCTCGGTCAGCGGCCGCCGGATGGCCGAGACGCTGGCGCGCCGCGGCGGCCTCGCCGTCATCCCGCAGGACGTCGACCCGGCGGCGGTCGCCGACATCGTCGCGGGGGTCAAGTCGCGGCACACCGTGTGGGACACCCCTGTGGTGCTGCACCCCGGCGACGCGGTGGCGGACGCGCTCAACCTCGTCTCGAAGCGCGCGCACCGCACGGTGGCCGTGGTCGACGACGCGGGGCGCCCGGTCGGGGTGGTCGGGGAGTCGGCGTGCCACGGGGTCGACCGCTTCACCCGCCTCGCCGACGTCCTCTCCCCCGCGGTGTCCCTGCCGGTCGGCACTGCGCCGCGGGCGGTGTTCGACGCGCTGCAGGACCCGGCGTACGCGGGGGCGCCCGCCCTGGGTGTCGACGACGACGGTCGCCTCGCCGGCATCCTCACGCGCACCGGCGCGCTGCGCGCCGAGGTCTACCGGCCCGCGGTGGACGCCGACGGGCGGCTGCGGATCGCCGCCGCGCTCGGGGTCAACGGTGACGTGGCGACCCGCGTCAAGGAGCTGGGCGCGGCCGGCGTCGACGTGCTCGTCGTGGACACGGCGCACGGCCACCAGGAGAAGATGCTCGCCGCGCTGGCCGCCGCCCGCGAGGCCGCGCCGGACGCCGTGATCGCCGCCGGGAACGTCGTCACCCCCGAGGGCACGCGCGACCTGATCGCGGCGGGCGCGGACATCGTCAAGGTCGGGGTCGGCCCCGGAGCGATGTGCACGACGCGGATGGCGACGGGCGTCGGGCGCCCGCAGTTCTCCGCGGTCACCGTGTGCGCGGCCGCGGCGCGGGCCGCCGGCGGGCACGTCTGGGCCGACGGTGGGGTGCGCCACCCCCGCGACGTCGCGCTCGCCCTCGCCGCCGGCGCCTCGGCGGTCATGGTGGGCTCGTGGTTCGCGGGCACCTACGAGTCGCCCGGCGACCTGCTGCGCGACGAGCACGGCGCGGCGTACAAGGAGTCGTTCGGCATGGCGTCGAAGCGCGCCGTCACCGCCCGCACCCGCGGCGACTCGGCGTTCGACCGCGCCCGCAAGGGGCTGTTCGAGGAGGGCATCTCGTCCTCGCGCATGCAGCTCGACCCCCAGCGCCCGGGCGTGGAGGACCTGCTCGACAGCATCTGCGCGGGCGTGCGCTCGGCCTGCACCTACACCGGCGCCGCGTCGCTCGAGGAGTTCCACGAGCGCGCGACGCTCGGGGTGCAGTCCGCGTCCGGCTTCGCGGAGGGACACCCCCTGCCCAGTGGCTGGTAGACCGCGCGCCGTGTCGCGCGAAGGGCACCTTCGGCCGGATAGAGCGGCGAGGGTTCCCCTTCGCCGAGCACGGTGATCGTCACGCGGTACGCGCGAGGGGCACCGTCAGCCGGATAGAGCGGCCGACGGTGCCCTTCGCGCGAGAACGCGGACCGGGGCCGACTAGAGCCGCTCACCCTCCAGCATCTCGGTGACCAGCGCCGCGATCGGCGAGCGCTCGGAGCGGGTCAGCGTGACGTGGGCGAACAGCGGGTGGCCCTTGAGCTTCTCGATCACGGCGGCGATGCCGTCGTGGCGGCCCACCCGCAGGTTGTCGCGCTGGGCGACGTCGTGGGTGAGGACGACGCGCGAGTTGGTGCCCAGGCGCGAGAGCACCGTGAGCAGCACGTTGCGCTCCAGCGACTGGGCCTCGTCGACGATGACGAAGGCGTCGTGCAGCGACCGGCCGCGGATGTGGGTCAGCGGCAGGACCTCGAGCATCCCGCGCTCGATGACCTCCTCGACCACGTTGGAGGACACCAGCGCGCCGAGGGTGTCGAACACCGCCTGCGCCCAGGGCGCCATCTTCTCGTTCTCGCCGCCCGGCAGGTAGCCGAGGTCCTGGCCGCCGACGGCGTAGACCGGGCGGAAGACGACGACCTTGCGGTGCTGCTGGCGCTCGAGGACCGCCTCGAGTCCGGCGCACAGGGCCAGCGCCGACTTGCCGGTGCCCGCCCGGCCGCCCATGGAGACGATGCCGATGTCGGGGTCGGTGAGCAGGTCGATCGCGATGCGCTGCTCCGCCGAGCGGCCGTGCAGGCCGAAGACGTCGCGGTCACCGCGCACGACACGGACCTGCTTGTCCGGGGTGACCCGCCCGAGCGCGGACGAGCCCCCGCCGAGCAGCCGCAGCCCGGTGTGGCACGGCAGCTCGCGGGCCTCCTCGACGTCGGCGACACCGTCGGCGAAGAGGGAGGACACCTCGTCCGGGGTCGCGGCGACCTCGGCGGTACCCGTCCAGCCCGTCGTCGTGACGTCCTGGCCGTGGTACTCGTCGGCGGGCAGGCCCACCGAGGCCGCCTTGACCCGCAGCGGCATGTCCTTCGTGACGAGGGTGACCGGGTGCGACTCGGCCGCGAGGTTGAGCGCGCAGGCGAGGATCCGGGAGTCGTTCTCCGCCGTCCGGAACCCGGCCGGCAGCACCGACGGGTCGGAGTGGTTGAGCTCGACCCGCAGCGTCCCTCCCTCCGGCGTCATGGGGATCGGCTCGTCGAGACGGCCGTGACGGATGCGGAGGTCGTCGAGCAGACGCAGTGCCTCCCGCGCGAACCAGCCCAGCTCGGAGTGGTGGCGCTTGCCCTCGAGCTCGGAGATGACGACGAGCGGGAGGACCACCTCGTGCTCGGCGAACCGCGTGGGGGCCCACGGGTCCGAGAGGAGCACGGAGGTGTCGAGGACGTAACAGCGCGCGCCGTCGGCGGCCCCGGAGGGACCGGTGACGGGGGTGCTGGCGGTGGTGCTGGCGGTGCTCACGGAAGCGGGACGCTCGGCTGGTGCTGCGCTCACGACGACTCCCTCGAGCGGCCACGGCACCCGCGACCACTGTGTTCCTCGGCGGAACGGGTCGGCTAGTCCGGCGGCTCGACGGCGCGGTGGCGCGGCCCGGGGGCCGTCCTGCGCCATCGCGGGGCAGAACCGGGTGCCGGCCCTCCCCCGGGATCGGACCAGGGCGGTCGCGTCGCGCCGACCGCGAGCCCCGACGCCGTGCTGGCGCTGGTGCCGCGAGCGGTGGACGTCCCCGTCCCGCTCCGATCTGCCACTACCGGCCTCCCCGGACGCCCCGCATCCGGTGCGGGTCCGTCGGCGCGGACGCTACCGCCGGTAGCCGGTCGCTGTCGCGCGCCGAGCGTGACGAGTTGGTGACGTGGCTCACCGATTTCCCGGCGGCAGGCCTCGCCCGCCGACCGTTCGGCGCAGCCAGGGCGGCCAGGCGGCACGTCGCGGCGCAGGACGGGGCGCGGGCGTCGGGGGTCCGCCGCGCAGTTGCTCGGGGGCGGGCGGGTCGTCGAGGACGTGGGCGAGACGCGCTGTGACCGGATCCGGGCCGGACCCGGCGAGCCAGGGCCGCAGCAGCCGCGCGCCCTCGACGTAGGTGGTCGTGTGGGTGCGCCATCGCGGGTGCGCCAGGAACTCCAGCATCCGGCGCGCCCGGGCCTCGTCGACGAGCAGCCAGCGACGCAGGTGCGCGACGACCTCGGCGTCGGGCCGGTGCTCGGCGTGCAGCATGAGGGCGGCGTCCTGGCGCACCGGCGCCAGGCGGGCCATGACCTCCTCGACGGCCTCGCCGAGCGCGGCGCGCTCGAGGTCGGTCGGCACCCCCGCCGCCGCGAGCACCTCGGCGTTCCAGCGCCCCCAGCCCGGTCCGACCACCGCCTCGAGCCCGAGCTCGGCGGCGCCCTCGGCCACGAGGCTCTGCGGGGTGCGCGCGAGGAACACCTCGCGCTCGGGCCGTCCCCCGCCCGCCGCCCGGGCGGCCGCGACGCGGCAGTGCTCGGTGTGGTGGCCCGGGTAGGCCTCGTGGGCCACGAGCAGCGGCAGGTGGGTCACCCGGTGCCCGATGCCGCCGTTCACCGTGATCGTCGAGCGCCGCGGGCCCACCCAGCGGCTGAACCCGCTCCACGGGGCGGTGTCGACGACCTCGAGCGTCACGTCCTCGCCCGGCGGCAGCCCCACGGTGGCCGCGGTGCGCTCGCGCAGGGCCCGGACCGCGGCGGCGAGGGCGGTCTCCAGGTACTCGGGGGCGAGGCGATCGCCGTCGCGGAAGGCCGCCAGGCGCTCGGGGAGGGCGCCGGACCCCCGAGCAGCGCGTCGAGGTCCCGGTGGGCCTCGCGGTAGCGGTCGGGCTCGCCGCGGCCGATGCGCACGCCGTAGCTGCGCTCCACCTCGTCGACGAAGCCGATCTCGCGGCCGCCGGCCCGCTCCGCGAGCACCCGGCACGCGCGCAGCTGGGCGTCGAGGAACGCGGACCGGGCAGCGCAGCGGGAGCCCCCGCTGGGCAGCGCCTCGCGCAGGCGGCCCGTCTCCCGGGCGAGGTCGTCGGGGCGGGGCGCCGGCTCGGCCGCGACCCGCGCCGCCTCCGCGGGGTCGCCGAGATGGGCGTCGAGCACCCCGGGCACGACCCGGTCCAGGCGCAGCGCGAGGCGGACATAGGCCCTCGCGAGCCCGTCGAGACCCGCGCTCCCCGCCCCGTCGACGTCCGGGTCCGCGACCACCGGACGAGGCTACGCCGCGTGGCCGCGGGAGGCCTCGTCCGTCGGGTGCCGGGTCTTGATACGACAGGCGGGTGTCGAGGGCCGCGACGCACCGCCACTGAATGCCCTGCCGGCCGCGGAATGCGCGGCGGACGTGACCGGCGAATCACCCGGTCATCCCACTCAAGTCGCAGTCGGAATTGTCAATCACTCGATGGGGGTTCCGAGCTGGAAATGGCCTGCTCGGGGCGGCTAGCTTTTAGCCCATCAGCCGCACCGTCCGTGGGGCTGGAAGCCATTCGACGGGGACCCCGAATTCCCGCCGATGCCAACGAACGAAACTGGAGCACTGGATGCTGAAGAAGGCGGGAATCGTCGTCCTGGGCGCGACGGCGGGCATGCTCTCCCTCGCTCCGCTGGCCTCCGCCGGCGAGGCGCCCTCCCACGGCGGTGACCACGGCAACCACGGCCACCACCACGACCACGACGGCGACCGCGGCCACCGCGGTGGCGGTGGGGACTGCGACAAGACCGCGATCTCCTCGGGCAACCGGCTCGTCAGCCTCGACAACCTGGCGTCGAACCTCGACGCCGACAACATCAACGTCCTCTCGCAGGACAACTCGCGTGACAGCGACTGCGGCGACGGTGGCGGCCGCGGCGGGCACGACGGGCACGACGGGCACGGCCACGGCGGGCACGGCCGCGACGGCGGCGGCGACCGCACCGCGATCTCCTCGGGCGACCGTCTGATCAGCGCCGACAACATCCTGGCCAACGCCAGCCTGGACAACATCAACGTCCTCAGCACGGACAACTCGCGCTAGTCCACACGTCCGCGGACGATCCGTGCCCATCGGGGGATGGCACGGGTCGTCCGCGGTCGGGGGAACACGGGAACGGCCCCGGGAGCACTGCTCCCGGGGCCGTTCTCGCGCGCGCTCGCTGATCAGCCGCCCCAGCGACGATTCCGTCGGGAATAGTCGCGCAGGGCCCGCAGGAAATCGATGTGACGGAACTGCGGCCACAGGGCCTCGGTGAAATAGAATTCCGAGTACACGGACTGCCACATGAGGAACCCCGAGAGCCGCTGCTCACCGGAGGTGCGGATCACGAGGTCGGGATCCGGCTGGCCCGACGTGTAGAGGTGCTCGGCGATGTGGTCGACGTCGAGCACCTCGGCGAGCTCCTCGATCGACGTGCCGGCCTCGGCGTGGCGCAGCAGGAGCTTGCGCACGGCGTCGGCGATCTCCTGCCGCCCGCCGTAGCCGATGGCGACGTTGACCTCCATGCCATCGCGGCCCGCCGTGCCGTCCGCGGCCGCCTCGATGCGCTCGGCCAGCGGCCGGGGCAGGGCGTCGGGGTTGCCGACCACCCGCAGGCGCCACCGGCGGTCCGGGGCCGCGAGACCCTCCACCGCCGAGGCGATGATCTCGAGCAGCTGGTCGAGCTCCGCGGTCGGCCGGTCGAGGTTGTCGGTGGAGAGCAGGAACAGGGTGACGACCTCGACGCCGGCCTCCTGGCTCCAGTCCAGGAGCTCGACGATCTTGGCTGCTCCGACGCGGTGGCCGTCGCTGGGATCGGCCAGTCCCGCCTCCCGCGCCCACCGGCGGTTGCCGTCGAGGATGACCCCGATGTGACGCGGCGGCGCGCTCGTGGCTCCACGACGGCGCAGCCGCCGCTCGTAGAGCGAGTAGGCGACCTGGCGCAGATCGTCCCGGAGTGTCACGGCGGCCCACGGTAGTCGGTGCGCCCGGCGGCGTTGAGGCCCGTGACCGAGCGGTGACGGCCCGGGGACGGCCTCGCGACAGCACCGCGAACGCCGTCACACCGGCCTGGATCTCCAGGTTCCGGCCCTATCCTGGAGCCCGTGACCGTCACCGACCCCGATGCCGACCTGGTCCCGGTCAAGCCGCGGCTGCGCGGCTGGTTGCACCTGTGGTCGTTCGTGGTCGCGGTCGCGGCCGGGATCGTGCTGGTGTCCCTGGCCGGCGCGACCGTGTCGGCGGAGGCGGCCGTCGCCGTGGCCGTCTACTCGCTGACGGTGTGCGGCGTGTTCGGGGTCAGCGCGCTCTACCACCGGCGGACGTGGCACACGGAGCGCGCGCGGACGGTCATGAAGCGCCTCGACCACGCGATGATCTTCGTCTTCATCGCGGGCACCTACACGCCGTTCGCCGTGCTCGCCCTGCCCGAGCGCACCGGCCTGATCGTGCTGGCCGTCGTGTGGGCGGGCGCGCTGGGCGGCGTCGTCCTCAAGATCGCGTGGCCGCACGCCCCGCGGTGGGTCGGGGTGCCGTTCTACCTGGCCCTCGGCTGGGTCGCGGTCTTCGTGATCCCCGACCTGCTCCACCGCGGAGGCGTGGCGGCGCTCGTCCTGCTGCTCGTCGGCGGGGCGTTCTACAGCCTGGGCGCCGTCTTCTACGCCCTGCGCCGCCCCGTCGGCTGGCCGGACACCTTCGGCTTCCACGAGTTCTTCCACGCCGCGACGGTCATCGCCGCGGCCTGCCACTACGTGGCGATCTGGCTGGTGCTCTACGCGGGCTAGCGCGCCGCGCGGGTCCTAGCCCTGCGGGGGGATCGGGTCCCCGCCGCCGCCGTCGGGGTCCGGGCGGTCGTCCACGCCGCCGGCTCCCGGCGTCGCGGTGTCCTCGTCGTCGAGCACCGGGCCGCGGGTCCGCAGCTCGTCGACCGCGCTCATCGCGCCGCGCAGGTCGTCCAGCCACGTGCTGGCGTGCTCGCCGACCAGGGCCACCGCCCAGGCCAGCGCGTCCGACCGCGAGCGGGCCACGCCGGCGTCGACCAGCGTGTCGAGCACCAGGCGCTCGGACTGGCGCAGCCGCGTCATCACCGGCACCGAGAGGGTCGTGAACAGCTCCTCGACCTCGCCGATCCGCGCGCCCCAGGCCACCTTGCGCCCGTAGCGGTGCTCGGCCTGGCGCGCGACCTCCATGCGCTCCTCGCGGGTCTCCTCGCGGAACCGCTCGATGCGCCCGTGCGACGCCGCGGCGCGCGCGGCCTCGTCGGCGTCCGCGTCCAGGTTCGGCGCCGCCAGCTCACCGACCACGAGGATCTCCTCGCGGTCGACCGTCACGGTCGGCGTGCCCGCGAACCATCCGTCCGGGAGCCGGCCCGCGAGCCAGCCCGCGAGGTCGTCGGTGCCGGGCAGGTCCGTCGGGACCCGTCCGCCGCCGCGCCGTCCCGGACCGCCGCGCCCCGGCCGGCCCCGATGTCCTCCGCGTCCCACCATCATGACGCTCCTCCTCCACGTTCTTGCTGTGCTTACAGCATTACACAGCAACGCCGGAGTGGGTGCGTCGACGTGTTCGCCGGTGGCGAAGCGGGCCCGACGGCGTGATCAACGGGGACTTCGCGCGCGTAGAAGCAGCGAACAGCGCGTTCGCTGCAGAAACCGCGGGCCCCGGAGACCCCGGGCGCGCGTCAGCGGGCGAGCGCGGCGGCGAGGTCGTCGGCCGCGGTGCGGGGGCGGTCGCAGACGAAGCCGCGGCAGACGTAGGCGGCGGGCTCGCCGTCGACCAGGGGACGGTCGGCGAGCAGGGGCACGCCGTCGGCGTCGGGCTCGCCCGCGACGACCACCGAGCCGCCGGGGGCGTGGCGCCGGGCGGTGTCGGCGAGCCGGACACGCCCGGGGGCGTCCGCGGCCACCACGGCGACCTGGAGCGGCCCGTGGGCGGCGGCCTCGGCGACGCCCAGCCAGGAGCCGGCGAACCGCGAGTGCCGGGACAGCAGGGTGCCCACGGCGTCCACCGCGGCGTCGGCGAGCTCGCGGTAGCGCGCGGAGGCCTCCGGCTCGACGAGCACCGAGGCCGTGAGCAGCGCCCCCGCCAGCAGCGAGGACCCGCACGGCGTGGCGCCGTCGGTGATCTCGCGGGGGCGGGTCACGAGCGCCTCGGCGTCGTCGGCGGTGTCCCAGAAGCGGCCGGTGTACGCCCCGTCCTCGCCGACCTCGGCGAAGTGCGTCAGCGTCGTCTCGAGCAGCGACCGGGCCTCGTCGAGCCACCGCGCCTCGCCCGTGGCCTGGTGCAGCGCGAGCAGGGCCTCGACGAGGGCGGCGTGGTCCTCGAGCACCGCGGGGGCGTCGCCGACCTCGCCGTCCCGCGAGGTCCGGCGCAACCGCCCGTCGACGACGTGGGTGCGCAGCAGGAGCGCGACCGCGCGTCGCGCGGCGGCCAGCCACTCGCTGCGCCCGAGGGCCGCCGACGCCTCGACCAGCGCGGTGACGGCCAGCGCGTTCCACCCGGCCACGACCTTGTCGTCGCGCTCGGGCTGCGGGCGGCCGGCACGGGCGGCCAGCAGGGACCGGCGGACCGCCTGCCAGCGCCCCGGGTCGTCGGGATCGACGGGCATCCGCAGCGTGGAGCGGCCGTGCTCGAACGTGCCGACGGCCGTGACCCCGAGCAGCTCCGCGGCCCACACCCCGTCCTCGGCGCCCAGGACCTCGACGAGCTCGGCGGGGCTCCACACGTAGGTCGAGCCCTCCTCCCCCGCGGCGTCCGCGTCGAGCGCCGAGGCGAAGCCGCCCTGGGCGGTGCGCAGGTCGCGCAGCAGGAAGGCGGCCGTCATGTCGGTGACACGGGCGGCGGACGGGGACCCCGTCAGCCGGGCCAGGTGCGCGTAGACGCGCAGCAGCTGGGCGTTGTCGTAGAGCATCTTCTCGAAGTGCGGCACGGTCCACGTCGCGTCGACCGAGTAGCGGGCGAACCCGCCCGCGAGCTGGTCGAACAGCCCGCCGCGGGCCATCGCCTCGGCGGTGATGTCGGTCATCGCGAGGGCGTCGGAGCTGCCCGTGCGCTCGTGGTGGCGCAGCAGGAACTCCAGCACCGCCGACGGCGGGAACTTCGGCGCGCCCCCGAACCCGCCGTGCTGCTCGTCGAAGTCGCCGGTCAGCGCGACGACGGCCTCGGCGAGGGTGTCGGCGTCGACACCGGCGGGCGGCAGCGACCGGGACACCGACGCGAGACGCGCGGTGATCGCGCGGGCGGCGTCGCGCACCCGCTCGCCCTCGTCGCTCCACGCCCGCACCACGGCCCCGAGCAGCTGGGTGAACGACGGCATGCCCCCGTGCGGGCTCGCCGGGTAGTAGGTGCCGCAGTGGAACGGGTCGCCGTCGGGCGTGAGGAAGCAGGTCATCGGCCAGCCGCCCTGGCCGGTCATGGCCTGGGTGGCCTCCATGTAGACCGCGTCGACGTCCGGGCGCTCCTCGCGATCGACCTTGATCGCCACGAAGTGCGCGTTGACGTACGCCGCCACCTCGGCATCGGAGAACGACTCGTGCGCCATGACGTGGCACCAGTGGCACGCGGCGTACCCCACCGAGAGCAGGACCGGCACCTCGCGACGGCGCGCCTCGGCGAACGCCCCGGACGACCAGGGCTGCCAGTCGATGGGGTTGTCGGCGTGTTGGCGCAGGTAGGGGCTGGTGGAGCCGGCGAGCCGGTTGGCCATGACGGGATCCTCGCAGCCGCCGGGGATCAGGACGAACCGGTCCCCGGCGGATCCGCGGTCCGGTCGGTGCGCGGCGCCGTCGGCGCCACCGGGTCGTCGGGGTCCGCTGGACCGTCGTCGCCCTCGCGCGACTCGGGCGGCTCCGGGTCGAACGACGGCGGCACCTTGCGCAGCTGCTTGTTCATCGAGCGGATGAGCAGGGCCGTCGCCAGCCCGAGCAGCAGGATGACCACCAGCGCGATCGGCGACGTCTTGCCGAACTCCTCGCCGCGCTCGGACCCCGGCGGCGCGCCGGGCGGCGGCGCCGCCAGCGGCAGCACCGTCCACCACACGGCGAGGGGTGTCATGCGCCGACCCGCTCCCGGACGCCCGCGAACAGGTCGTCCCCGGGCTGCTCGTTGGTCTCCTCGGTGTCCACCAGGGAGCGTGCCAGCTCGTAGTCCTCGGTGGGCCACACACGCTGCTGCAGCTCCAGCGGCATCTGGAACCAGCGGCCGTTCGGGTCGATCTGCGTGGCGTGCGCCCGCAGCGCGTCGTCGCGGACTGCGAAGTACTCCGCGCACGTGACGCGCGTGGTCACCCGCTGGCCCGGGTCGGGCCGCGAGTCGTCCCAGCGGTCGAGCCACTCCGCCCACGGCGACTCGAGGCCCGCCTCGAGCAGGGCCTCGTGGAAGGCCTGGATGCGGGCCTTGGAGAAGCCGTGCGAGTAGTAGACCTTCAGCGGCTGCCACGGCTCACCCGCGAGCGGGAAGCGCTCCGGGTCGCCCGCGGCCTCGAACGCGGCCATCGAGACCTCGTGGCAGCGGATGTGGTCCGGGTGCGGGTAGCCGCCGTTCTCGTCGTAGGTGACGACGACGTGCGGCCGGAACTCGCGCATGACCCGCACGAGCGCCTCGGTGGGCACCTCGAGGGGCTCGAGCGCGAAGCAGCCCGGCGGCAGCGGGGGCTTCGGGTCGCCCTCGGGCAGCCCGGAGTCGACGAAACCGAGCCAGCGGTGCGACACACCCAGGATCGCCGCGGCCTTCGCCATCTCGGCACGCCGCGTGCCCGGCATGTCCGCGTTGACCTCGGGGGTGTCCATCGCCGGGTTGAGGATGCTGCCGGCCTCGCCACCCGTGCAGGTGACGACCATGACCTCCACGCCCTCGGCGACGTAGCGGGCACAGGAGGCGGCGCCCTTGCTGGCCTCGTCGTCGGGGTGGGCGTGCACCGTCATCAGCCGCAGCGGCTGGTCGGTAGGGAGTGCGCTCATCGTCTGTCCGGAGCCGTCCTCGTGCGTCGTTCTGGTGACCACCGTGGTGCAACACCCCGGTCGCCCCCCATCATCCCGGCCACCCCCGACAGCCCCGCCCGCGGACCCCGCGCCACCCCCTCTTGACAGAGAAAGCGCAGGTGGGCAAGGCCCTTCACGCGCACCCGATCCGCAGCGCGGCATCCTCGGACGGGTTCCGAGCGGCGCCCATCGTGTTACCGTGTGGCGACACGGCCCGCATGCCGCGGGTCGTGTTTTTCCGTCTGTGGCCCCCGGGCCGCGGCACCGTCCACCCTGGCGCGGTGCCAGCAAGGCCCGTGAGGAGAACAGGCCACCGACCCGCGTCGCGCGGGCCCGGACCTCCGAGGAGTTGATCACCGTGACCGAGACGCAGACGCAGGTGACCTGGCTGACCCAGGACGCCCACGACCGGCTGAAGGCCGAGCTCGACGACCTCGTCGCCCAGCGTCCGGTGATCGCGCAGAAGATCAACGCTGCGCGCGAGGAGGGCGACCTCAAGGAGAACGGCGGCTACCACGCCGCCCGCGAGGAGCAGGGCGTGATGGAGGCCCGCATCCGCCACCTCCAGGAGCTCCTGCACACCGCGAAGGTCGGCGAGACGCCCACCGAGAGCGGCACCGCCGTCCCGGGCACGGTGCTCACCGTCCGCTTCGAGGGCGACGACGACACCGAGACGTTCCTGCTCGGCTCGCGCGAGGAGGGCGCCCACGGCGACCTCGAGGTCTACTCGCCCAACTCCCCGCTCGGTTCGGCGCTGCTCGGCGCCAAGGCCGGCGAGACCGTGAGCTACGACCTGCCCGACGGCGGGTCGATGGAGGTCACGCTGGTCTCCGCGGAGCCCTACAGCTCCTGAGTCTCACTCCGGCGCCACCTCGTACCCGGCGCCGGCCAGGTCGTCCAGGATCGCCGCCGCGTGCTCGTGGCCCCGCGCCTCGAGCGTGAGGGCCACGTCCACCGCACCCAGCGACCTCCCGGACCCCATCAGGCGGCGGTGCTCGACGTCGACGACGTTGCCCCCGGCCGCCCCCACCCGCCGCAGCACGTCGGCGAGGTAGCCGGGGCGGTCGGGCAGGCGCACGCGCAGCGACGCGTAGCGCCCGGCCGCCACGAGGCCGCGGCGCACGAGGTCGACGAGCATCAGCGGGTCGGCGTTGCCGCCGGACACCACCGCCACCACCGGGGCCGCCCAGCGCCCGGGGTACTCCGCGATCGCGGCGACGGCCGCCGCCCCGGCCGGCTCGACGAGCAGCTTCTCCCGCTCGAGGCTGCGCAGGACCCCGCGGGCGAGGGCCTCCTCGTCGACGGTCACGATCTCGTCGACCAGGGCCGCGACGTGGGCGAACGTGACGTCGCCGGGCCGCGGGACCGCGATCCCGTCCGCGATCGTCGCGCCGGTGACCGTCACCGGTGCCCCGGCCGCCAGCGACGGGGGCCAGGCGGCCAGGCCCGCCGCCTGGGCGCCGACGACGTGCACCCCGCGGTCGGCCACGGCGGCGGCGATCCCGGAGATCAGCCCACCACCGCCGGTGCACACGACGATGGTGGCGACGTCCGGCACCTGCTCGAGGATCTCGAGCCCGACCGTGCCTTGCCCCGCGACGATGTCGGGGTGGTCGAAGGGGTGGATCAGCACCGCGCCGGTGCGCTCGGCGAACGCCGCCGCGGCCTCGAGCGTCTCGGCGAACGTGTCGACGAGCTGCACGTCGGCGCCGTAGCCCCGCGTGGCGGCGAGCTTCGGCAGCGGCGCCCCGGCGGGCATGAACACCGTGGCCCGTGTGTCGAGCAGGCGGGCGGCCAGCGCCACGCCCTGCGCGTGGTTGCCGGCGCTCGCGGCGACGACCCCCGGCGCGCGGCCCTCCGGCCCGAGGCGCTCGATGCGCCGGTAGGCACCGCGAATCTTGAAGCTGCCCGTGCGCTGGAGGTTCTCGCACTTGAGCGAGACGGGTCCGCCGGCGAAGCCCGAGAGCACCCGCGAGGGCGCGACCGGGGTGGTGCGCACGATCCCGGTCAGCGCGACCCGGGCGGCCTCGACGTCCGCGCGCTCGACCAGCTCCACGCC
This sequence comes from Actinomycetospora sp. CA-053990, assembly GCF_050948445.1. Classification (NCBI taxonomy): domain Bacteria; kingdom Bacillati; phylum Actinomycetota; class Actinomycetes; order Pseudonocardiales; family Pseudonocardiaceae; genus Actinomycetospora; species Actinomycetospora sp. CA-053990. The sequence goes on from NZ_CP192043.1 coordinate 5,112,154, forward strand.
GACCGATCCTGCCTCCTCGCCGCGACCGCCGTCCGGGTGGTCCGCCCGCCGGTAGGCGAACGGCGGACGGGCGGTGGCGGGGCGGTGGCGAGCCCCGGCCCGTCGGCGACGGTCGAACCGTCGACCGGTCGTCGCCGAACGCCCGTCGCCGATCGCCCGATCGTGCGAGCGCCTCACGCCCGCCACGCACGTCGGTAGCCTCGTGGGGGCGGCGTGAGGAATCCGCTCCAGGGGGTGAGACGGCATGGCGATCGATCCGGTCGGCCCGGCGCCGGGAACCTCACGGCCTCCCCACACGTTCTCCGACGTGTCGGCCTCCGCCCCTACGGCTCCCCTCGCGACGGCTGCGGCGCCCGCCGCCGCGGCGGATGGCGCGCCCGCCGACGGCACGCGCGCGTCACGGGTGGCCCGCGCGCTGCCCCTGCTGCTCGCCGCGCTGCTCGCGGTGGCGGCCTTCGGCACCGTCGGCAGCGCCGGGTGCGACGACCCGGGCACCTACGTCAGCACCCCGGACGGCATCGCCCTCGTCGGGGGCTGCGTGAAGCCCGGCGACATCGACCCGATGACCGACCCCTCGATGCACGACCCGGCCTCGCGCCGCGGGTAGGAGCGGCTGACGATCCCGGCCCGCGGGGCCAGGATCGGGGCATGACCGCCCCTTCGTCAGACCTGCCGTTCGACCCGCGCGCCCTGCTCGCCGGGAGCCGTCTGGGCGTCCTCGCCACGATCAAGGCCGACGGCCGTCCGCAGCTCTCGCCCGTCATGCCGTTCTACGACCGCGAGGCGGGCACCCTCACCGTCTCGATGACCGAGGGACGCGCCAAGACCGCGAACCTGCGCCGCGACCCCCGCGCCGCGCTGGAGGTCACGAGCGCCGACGGCCGGTCGTGGGCCACCGCCGAGGGGACGGTGACGCTCGTCGGCCCGGGCACCGACCCGCACGGCCCGGAGGTCGAGGCCCTCGTCGCGTACTACCGCGCGGCGGCCGGTGACCACCCCGACTGGGACGACTACCGCGCGACGATGGTGGCCGACCGCCGCGTGCTCATGACGATGAGCGTCGACCACGTCTACGGCGACGCCCTGGGCTGAGCCTCGAGGACAGCCTCTACGACAGCGAGTCGAGCGCCTGGCGGACGTCGTCGACGAGGTCGTCGGCGTCCTCCAGCCCGACCGACAGGCGCACGAGGTCGGCGGGCACCTCGAGCAGCGAGCCCGCCGCCGAGGCGTGGGTCATCGCGCCGGGGTGCTCGACGAGCGACTCCACGCCGCCCAGGGACTCCGCGAGCGTGAACACCCGGGTCGCGGCGCAGAAGTCGCGGGCGGCCTGCTCGCCGCCGGCGATGCGGGCCGAGATCATCCCCCCGAAACGGCGCATCTGCTTGGCGGCCACCTCGTGCCCCGGGTGGTCGGCACGGCCCGGGTAGAGGACCGAGACGACCGCCGGGTGGGCGGCGAGGACGTCGGCGACGCGCTCGGCGTTGTCGCTGTGGCGCTCCATGCGCACGGCGAGGGTCTTGAGGCCGCGCTGGGTGAGGAAGCAGTCGAACGGGCCGGGCACCGCGCCCATGCCGTTCTGCATGCGCCCGAGCGTGGCGTCGAGCTCGGTGTCGTCGGTGACGAGCGCGCCGCCGACGACGTCGGAGTGCCCGCCGAGGTACTTCGTCGTCGAGTGCACGACCGCGTGCGCGCCGAGCGTGAGCGGGGCCTGCAGGTAGGGCGAGGCGAAGGTGTTGTCGACGACCAGCATCAGGTCGTGCTCGCGGGCCAGGGCGCCGAGCGCCGCGATGTCGGCGATGCCGAGCAGCGGGTTGGTCGGCGTCTCACACCAGAGGATCTTGGTGTTCGGGCGGATCGCCGCCCGCACGGCGTCGACGTCGGCGGTGTCGACCGCGGTGTACTCGACGCCCCAGTCGCAGTAGACCGTCGAGATCAGCCGGTAGGTGCCGCCGTAGGCGTCGAGCGGCATGAGCACGTGGTCGCCGGGGCGCAGCACGCCGCGCAGCAGCGCGTCCTCGGCCGCCATGCCCGACGCGAACGCCCGGGCGTGCCGGCCGCCCTCGAGCGAGGCCAGCGTCGTCTCCAGCGCGGTGCGCGTGGGGTTGCCGGTGCGCGCGTACTCGTAGCCCGAGCGCAGCCCACCGACGCCGTCCTGGGCGAAGGTGGACGTCGCGAAGATGGGGACGACGACCGAGCCCGTGGTCGGGTCGGGCTCCTGGCCGTCGTGCAGGGCGCGGGTCGAGAAACCGTTCACCTCGTCCACCCTAGGCACCCCGGGTTCACGCCGGCCCACCCATGTCGTAACGGCTGCCCGTGGCGAGGAACGCCAGGATGTCGGCGCGGGTGACGATGCCGGCGGGACGGCCGTCCACGAGCACCAGCGCCCCGTCGCCCCCGCGCAGCGCCTCCATCGCCTTCGACAGCGGCTCGGTGCTCCCCAGGCTCGGCAGCGGCTTCGAGAGGTGGTCCTCGACGGGGTCGGTCAGCGACGCCCGGTTGTTGAAGAGGTTGTCGAGCAGGTCGCGCACGGTCACGGCGCCGCGCACCTCGGCCGCCATGACCGGCGGCTCGGCCTTGACGATCGGCATCTGCGAGACGCCGAACTCCCGCATGATCGACACGGCGTCGGCGACGGTCTCGTTGGGATGGCCGTGGACGAGGTCGGGGATGGAGCCGTCCTTGCGACGCAGGATGTCGCCGACCGTCCACTCGGTGGTGTCGGGGGTGAGGAACCCGTAGGACGACATCCACCCGTCGTTGAACACCGTCGACAGGTAGCCGCGACCACCGTCGGGCAGGAGCACGACGATGACGTCGTCGGGGCCGGCCTCCGCGGCGACCTTCGCGGCCGCGCACACGGCCATCCCGCACGAGCCGCCGACCAGCAGCGCCTCCTCGCGGGCGAGGCGCCGCGTCATGTGGAAGGAGTCGGCGTCGGGGACGGCGACGATCTCGTCGGGGACCCCGCGGTCGTACGTCGTCGGCCAGAAGTCCTCGCCGACACCCTCGACGAGGTAGGGCCGCCCGTCGCCGCCGGAGTACACCGAGCCCACGGGGTCGGCGCCGACGATGCGCACCCGCCCGTCGGAGACGTCCTTGAGGTAGTGACCGGTGCCCGAGATCGTGCCGCCGGTGCCGACGCCGGCGACGAAGTGCGTGATGCGCCCGTCGGTCTGGTCCCAGATCTCCGGACCGGTCGACTCGACGTGCGACGCCGGGTTGGCGAGGTTGGCGTACTGGTTGGGCTTCCAGCCGCCGTCGGTGTCGCGGGCGAGCCGGTCGGAGACCGAGTAGTACGACTCCGGGCTCTCGGGCTCCACGGCGGCGGGACAGACGACGACCTCGGCGCCGTACGCGCGCAACGCGTCCTGCTTCGCCACGCTCACCTTGTCGGGCACGACGAAGATGCAGTGGTAGCCGCGCTGCTGGGCGATGATCGCCAGGCCGATGCCGGTGTTGCCCGATGTCGGCTCGACGATGGTGCCGCCCGGCTTCAGCTCGCCCGACGCCTCGGCGGCGTCGATCATCTTCTCGGCGATGCGGTCCTTCACGCTGCCGCCGGGGTTGAAGTACTCGACCTTCGCGAGCACCAGGGGCGCGTCGGGCCCCGTCGGGACGACGTGGTTGAGACGCACCAGCGGCGTGTGGCCGATGAGGTCCGCGACGTGCTCCGCGTAGCGCATGACACCCATCCTCCGGCTTTGCCGCCCGGAGCGCGCCCCACCCCCTCGGACGTGCGCCGGATCACCTCGCCGGGCGCCGACGGCGAAGCCCGCCCTGGTGCGCGGTCGTAGGGTCGGCGCCATGGTCGCCCCAGGCCGCGAGGCCGTCATCGTGTCCGCCGTCCGCTCGCCGATCGGCCGCGCCCGCAAGGGCTCGCTGGCCGGGATGCGCCCCGACGACCTCACCGCGCAGGTGGTGCGCGCCGCGCTCGACGCCGTGCCCGCGCTCGACCCGACCGAGGTCGAGGACCTCCTGCTCGGCTGCGGCCTGCCCGGCGGCGAGCAGGGCCACAACCTCGCGCGCATCGTCGCCGTCCAGCTCGGGATGGACACCCTGCCCGGCGCGACGATCACGCGGTACTGCTCGTCGTCGGTGCAGACCGCACGCATGGCCGCGCACGCCATCCGCGCCGGCGAGGGCGACGTCTTCCTCGCCGCCGGCGTCGAGACCGTCTCGCGCTTCGACAAGGGCAGCTCCGACAACCTGCCCGGCACGCACAACCCGCTGTTCGCCGACGCCGAGGCCCGCACGGCCGAGGTGGCCGCGGCCGGCGCCACCGAGTGGCACGACCCGCGCGCCGACGGCCTGCTCCCGGACGCGTACATCGCGATGGGGCAGACCGCGGAGAACGTCGCGCTGGCCGAGGGCGTGACGCGCGAGGAGATGGACCGCTTCGCTGCGCGCTCGCAGCAGCGGGCGGGCGCCGGGCAGCAGAACGGCTTCTGGGCCCGCGAGATCACCCCGGTGACGCTGCCCGACGGCTCGGTGATGGAGCACGACGACAGCCCCCGGCCGAGCACCACGTACGAGGCGCTCGCCGACCTCAAGCCGGTCTTCCGTCCCGACGGGCGCATCACCGCCGGCAACGCCTGCCCGCTCAACGACGGCGCCGCCGCGCTCGTGGTGATGTCCGCGGAGCGCGCCGAGGCGCTGGGGATCACCCCGCTCGCGCGCATCGTCTCCACCGCCGTCAGCGCGCTCTCGCCCGAGATCATGGGCCTCGGCCCGATCGAGGCGTCGGCGCGGGCGCTGGCCCGGGCCGGGCTCGGGATCGCCGACGTCGACCTCGTCGAGATCAACGAGGCCTTCGCCGCCCAGGTCCTCCCCTCGGCGCGGGGCCTGGGGATGTCCGACGACGACATCGAGGAGAAGCTCAACGTGCACGGCGGCTCGATCGCCGTCGGCCACCCGTTCGGCATGACCGGCGCGCGCATCGCCACGACGCTGATCAACGGCCTGCGCACCCGCGACGCCACGCTCGGCCTCGAGACCATGTGCGTCGGCGGCGGGCAGGGCATGGCGATGGTGCTCGAGCGCCTGAACTGAGCCCGGACGTGCGACGGCCCCTCCCGGATGGTTCGGGAGGGGCCGTCGTCGTCGGTGTCGCGCGCTACTGCCGGAAGTAGCTCAGCAGCTGCAGGATCTCGATGTAGAGCCAGACCAGCGTGGTCATGAAGCCGAAGGCCAGGTACCACGCGAACCGCGCGGGGACGCCGGCCTTGACCGCCTGGTCGGCCTGGTCGAAGTCGAGCAGCAGCATGAAGGCGCCGATGCCGATGCAGACCAGGCTGAAGATGATCGCCAGCGGGCCGCCCGAGCGCAGGCCCAGGCCGCCGTCGACGAAGAAGCTGATCAGCAGGTTCGCGACCATGAGGATCAGGACGCCGATGGCGGCGCCGATGACCATCTTGGTCAGGCGGGGCGTCACCCGGATGGCGCCGGTCTTGTAGACGACCAGCATGCCGATGAAGACGCCCAGCACACCGAGGATCGCCTGGAAGCCGATGCCGGCGTACTGGCTGCTCGAACTCTCGAGGAGCCCGGTCAGCGATCCGAGGGCGACACCCTCGGCGAGGGAGTAGCCCAGGACGAGCGCCTTGTTGGTGCTCTGCTTGAAGATGATGATCAGGGCGAGGACGAGTCCGACGACGAGTCCACCGATGATCCCGATGAACCCGAGGCCGACCACGGCACTCGCGATACCGACGGCGATGGCGAGGACGGCGTTGAGCGCCGTCTTCTGGACGACGTCGTCGACGGTGAGCGGACGGTCGTCGGCCGCCGCCGTCGGCATCGGGCTGCCGCCCCCGCCGAACATGCCGCCTGCGCCGGCCATGCCGGCCGGGGCCTGACCCGCCGAGCCGAACCGCGCATACCCACCCGGTGAGGTGGGCAGGTTGCGGAACGCCGGGTTGCTGCTGGTGCGCACCTCTCGTCCTCCTCCTACGCGAAGCCGGCTCCGACGGCGGGATGCCGCCTGCCGGTTCACCGCGGACTGTCGTCCACCTGGTGCAACGACGGGATGCGGGCTTCGGTTCCCGCTCGGTAAACAGAACTTTACCGGATGCGGTCACCACGCACCGTGTCCGCTTCCGCCCGAGATGGGGGGCGGCTCCCAGTCTAGGTCCCCGTTCGGAGGTATGAGCCCCCGCGGGAGGTGTCATGCTGCGAGGGCGGGGCACTCTCGGGCCGAAGCCCCGCAGTCGGCAGGAAGGGGTGTCGGGATGGATCTCGGCAAGATGGCGGACAAGGCCAAGGACTGGGCCGGGAAGAACCCGGACAAGGCGGACGGCTACGTCGACAAGGGTACCGACGCCGTCGGCGAGAAGTTCGGCCACGAGCAGCAGGTCGACCAGTTCGGCGAGAAGGCCAAGGACTACCTGCACGGCGGCCAGGAGCAGCCGCCCCCGCCGGAGGGACAGGGCCCGCCGCCGCCCCCGCCCGGCGAGGAGCCCCCGCGTCCCTGACGCGGACTCCCCCGATCCACACCTCGGCCCGGCCCGTCGCTGACGGCGCCGGGCCGTCGTGCGTCCGGGTGCCCCGCGGTGCGTCAGCCCGTCAGGCCGCGGCGGGCCCGTCCGCGGCGTCGATGCGGATGGCCAGCAGCACCGCGTCGTCGCGGAGCCCGTCGACCCCGAGCACGCCGAGCAGGCGGTCGCAGAGCTCCTCGACCGGGATGTCCGGCGGCTGGGCGGCGAGGGTGTCGGCGATCAGCTGGGTGCGCTCGTCCGGGTCGGTGCCGGGCGCCTCGATGAGCCCGTCGGTGTGCAGGAGGAACACGTCCCCCGCCCCGCAGGCCACCACCGTCTCCTCGCGGGGGACCTCCCGCGTGGCGCCGATCATCGGCGACAGGTTGCCGGTGAGCAGCTCCACCCGGCCGTCGGCCCGCCGCAGCAGCGGCGGCGGGTGCCCGGCGTTGGCGTAGCGCATCGTCCAGCCGCCGCCGTCCCCGCGCTCGAGCCGGGCGTAGACCGCGGTGGCCATCGCGGCCATGCCGAGGCCCTTGATGACGTCGTTGCAGCGGTCGACCACCTCGGCCGGGCCGAGGCCCTCCCAGGCGTAGGAGCGCAGCACCCCGCGGAGCTCACCCATCGCCGCCGCGGCCCGCAGGTCGTGGCCGACGACGTCGCCGACCGCGAGGCCGACCGCGCCGTCGGGCAGCGGGAGCATGTCGTACCAGTCGCCGCCGACCTGGGCGCCGTCCGTCGCCGCGAGGTAGCGCGAGGCCACCGTCATGCCCGTCATCGGCGGCACCGCGGGCAGCAGGCTGCGCTGCAGGGTCTCGGCCGCGGCGTGCTCGCGGGCGTAGAGCCGGGCGTTGTCGACCGCGAGGCCGGCGCGCGCCGCGAGGTCGGCGGCCAGGTAGAGGTCGCGCTGGGAGTAGCGACGGCCGTAGGGCAGCTCCGTGCCCAGGGTCAGCGCGCCGAGCACCTGTCCGCGGGCCCGCAGCGGGACGACGACGGCCGAGCGCGGCCGCAGCGCCTCGTACCGCCCGAGCAGCTCGGGCTGCTCGGCGAGGCCGGCGGGACGGACCGGGAGCTCGGGCAGCAAGGAGGGCGTGCCGCTGCCGAGCGCCTGCCCGACGGGGTCGCGCCCGTCCTCGGTGGGGCTGATCCACCGGCCCAGCCCGCGGACGTCGTCGACCTTCGACTCGTCGCGGTGGTTGACCGCGGCGCGGCGCACCGACGAGTTGCCGTCGGCCTCCTCGAGCAGGTCGACGCAGCAGAAGTCGGCCATCGCCGGGACGACGATCCGGGCGAGCGCCTCGGCGACACCGGTGGTGTCGAGGCTCGCGGACATCGCCGAGGTCGACTCGGTGAGCAGGCGGAGCTGCTCGCGGGTCTCCTCCGCGGCGGCGAGCGCGGCACGGCGCTCGTTCTCCACCATGACGCGCTCGGTGACGTCGGACTGGACGCCCACGAAGTTGACGACGCGACCCTGGCCGTCGAGCACCGGGGTGATCGACACCTGGTTCCAGAACGCCGTGCCGTCGCGCCGGTAGTTGAGCAGCACCTCGGTGATCGGGCGCTCCTCGGCCAGCGCGGTGCGGATCCGCGAGATCGAGGCGGGGTCGGTGTTCGGGCCCTGCAGGAAGCGGCAGTTGCGCCCGAGGACCTCGTCGAGCTCGTAGCCCGTGAGCCGGGAGAACGCCGGGTTGACCCACACCAGCGGGTTCTGCTCGCGCGACGGGTCCGAGATCGTGAACGACAGCTCCGTCGCCACCACGGCGCGGTCGCGCACCATCTCGAGGTGGCGCTGCGCCCCGGCGCCCGAGAGCTGGAGGAAGACCACCAGCGCGAGCCGGCGCTCGTCGGCGTTCACCGCCTCCGAGAGCGGGAAGCCGGTGACCCAGAGCAGCCGGCCCTCGGCCTCCTCGCGCTCCTCGTCGCTGGCCACGGAGCCGCGGCGTGCGGCGTCGGAGACGGCGACCGGCTCGCCCGAGACGGGGATGCCCTGGGCGACCCGCGACAGCGGCGACGCGGTGTCGCGCATCGGGCGGCCGGACAGGTCGGTCAGGCCGGCGGCCTCGCTCCAGGCGTCGACGTCGATCGGCAGCGACGCCCGGCCACCGGTGAGTCCCGCGGCGGAGTCGTTGGCGTAGGTGACGAGCCCCTCGCCGAGGTCGATGAGCGCGACGGCGGCCGGGGCGGTGTGCAGCACCTGCGGGAGGTCGGGCTCACGGACGCCGCCCCCGTTGACGACGGCGTCCCGCACCTGCTGGGCCTGGGCGGCGTAGTCCGGCTCGACCTCGGTGGACGACCCGCGGTAGTCGGTCGCCACCTCACCGTGGTCGTCCTTCGTCCAGCCCGTCACCTGGCGCAGCCTATCGGCCACCACCGGCCGTCGATCGGCGGATGACACCCATGAAGACGTCCGGGCCCGGACCGAAGCGTCCGGACAGGTGACGCCACGGGGGACACGGTGGGTGTCGGAGCACCCGAGAGGAGGAGGGGGAACCTGCTCACACCAGGAAGACCTCACGGGGACCGGGGGCCGAGCCGTCGGGCAGCTCGCGATCGCGTCCGGGACGGCCACCGAACGCCGCGCTGGCCGCGAGCTTACGGGCCTGGACCGTCTCCGACAGCGCGAGCTGGCGCGCACGCCGCCACGGCACCTCGGCGGACTCCGGCCCGGCCCAGCTCCACGCCTGGTCCAGCCACCGCACGAGCCGCACGCGGTAGGCGGCGCACACGATCTCCGCGGCGCGCCCGGCCGCCTCGTGGTCGTCGTCGCCGTCCCCGGACCACGGGGCGAGCACGCACAGTCCGTGCGGATCCTCGACGAAGCCGACGATCTCGCTGAGCGCCCCGACCACATCGGCCTCGCAGCGCGACAGCCCGGCGTCGGGGAGCCCGAGGCGGTGCCGGCGGACCTCGGCGACGCCCAGGGCGCGGTACGCGTCGGCGAGCGCGACCTCCTCGGGGTCGCCTGCGGGCTCCTCGCCGTCGCCGTCCTCCGGCGCGATCCCCTCGAGGCGCGCCAGCACCATGTCGAGGGTGTCGGGGTCGCCGAGGTCGTCCGGGCGCACGACGACGTCGGCACCGAGGTCGCCGGGATCGGGGACCGCGATGCCCTCGGGCGGGGTGCACGTGCGGCCGGGACCGTCCGTGAGCGCGAGCACGTCGACCGAGGCGTGCCGCGCGGCGAGGCGGCGCAGCAGGCCGCCGGCGGCGCGGATCTCGTCACGCGGGTGCGGCGCGACGACGATGAGGCGGCGGCACGCCCGCAGCGTCAGCGGGCGCAGCCCCTCGAGCTCGCGCCACGGCGGACGCGCGCCCTGCGGCGCGGGGATCCGCCCCGACAGGTCCCCCGGGTCAGCCACGGCGCCTCACCTCCCTGCAGGGAAGTCTCGCTGATCTTCTCGCCCGTTCGGAGCAGCTTTCCGGGGGTGGGCGTCGAGCGGTTCGTCCCGGGCGCCCGAGCGGTCGATCACCGCGAGCCGCAGCACCGGGCCGACCGCTCTCCGCGCTGCCGCTGCGACGGGCGGGTGACACGCGGTCGACCGGCCGGGGTGTCGACGGTGACGGGCAGGCGACGAGCCGGGGAGACGGGTGACGATCCGGTCGGCGATCAGGTGGTGCCCTCGGTGGGGTTCGAACCCACACTGCGGCGATTTTAAGTCGCCTGCCTCTGCCGATTGGGCTACGAGGGCTCGGAGTCGCGGCAAGCCGATTCTGTCGCTCACGCTCCTCCGTCGCGTGACCTACAGACCTGCGGCGCCACGTCCGGTGGTCACCTCCGTGGGCTTCTCACCGACCTGGGAAGCCTAGCTTTCCGGTCGCTGTGGGGTGGTCGGTTCCAGGCCGGCGGCGCGGGCGGCGCCGGCGAGCACGTCCTCGAGCATCGCCGGGGTGAGCCGTCCGGTGAAGGTGTTCTGCTGGCTGACGTGGTAGCTCCCGAACACCTCGAGCGGGGCCGCCTCGCCGGGTGCGGCCGGCGCGAGCGTCACGTGCGCCCCGTGCCCGAAGGCCGGCCGGGGACGCGGCACCACCCAGCCCGGGTGCCCGCCCGCGGGGTCCGGGGTGGCCAGCACGGGGAGCAGCGCCTGCCACCCGAACCCGCCGAGCACGACGACCGCGCGCACGGTGTCGCGCAGCAGGGCGAGCTCGCGGGCGAGCCACGGCCGGCAGCGGTCGCGCTCGTCCGGCGTGGGCTTGTTCTCGGGCGGGGCGCAGCGCACGGGCGCGGTGATCCGGACGCCGTAGAGCTCGAGGCCGTCGCCGATCGCGACCGACGTCGGCTGGGAGGCGAGACCGACGGCGTGCAGCGCGGCGTAGAGGACGTCGCCGCTGCGGTCGCCGGTGAACATGCGCCCGGTGCGGTTGGCGCCGTGGGCCGCGGGGGCGAGGCCCACGATCAGCAGCCGGGCGTCCACCGCACCGAACCCGGGCACCGGGCGGCCCCAGTAGGTCTCGTCGCGGAACGCGGCCCGCTTGGTGACCGCGACCTCCTCCCGCCACGCCACCAGCCGGGGGCAGGCCCGGCACTCCGACACCGCCGCGTCGAGCGCCGGGAGGTCGGACACGCGTGCGGGGTCAGCGGGGTCAGCGGGGTCAGTGGTGCCAGGCACCCCAGGCCTCCCGGGCCGCGAGCACGGCCACGACCGCCGAGACGGTCGGCGCGGCCAGCGAGGGTGCCACCGCCGTGCTCGCGAGGAGATCGACGCCGGACGCCGCGACCAGCACGGCGCACAGCGCCACGACCAGCCCGGTCGGCGCGGCGGGGCGGACGCGCGGATCGCGGTCGGCGCCCTGCGCCCGGGCGGTCCGCGCGTCGGCGGCGACGAGCAGCGGCAGCGCGACCGCGGCCGCGAGGCCGAGCAGTCCGCCGACCAGCGTCTCCCGGGCCGGCCGGGTGTCAGGGCGTCGGCGACGGCGTCCACCGCGCTGTAGACCGCGAGGACCACGAACGACACCGTCATCGCCCGCACGGCCCGGCGCTCGCGGACCGCGGGGTCGCCCGCGAACTGCCAGCGCACCGGCAGGGCGGCGGCCAGCGAGATCGCGAGGTGCGCGGCGAGGGCCGCCACGCTCGGCAGGGTGGGCCCGTTGCCCGCGATCCACGCGGCCACCGCGAGGACGATCGTGTGGACGACGGTGACGGCCACCAGCGCCCGGACGCGCCGGGCGAGAACGAGCGCGGCGAGCGGCAGGACGCCCGGCGGGTCGGCCGGCCGGGCTGTCACCACCGGGCCGCCAGCGCCCGGGCGATCCCGTCGAGGATGTCGTGCTCGGAGACCACGAGCTCGGTGACGTCGGTGCGCTCGGCGAGCTCCTCGGCGAGCACCCGCATCACCAGCGACCCACCGCCGATGACGTCGACCCGCCCCGGGTGCATCGGGCCCAGCGCCGCGCGCTCCTCGCGGGGCATCGCCTCGAGCCGGCGCGCGGTGGCGATGACGTCGTCCAGCCCGAGGCGCGAGAGGTGGATGCGGTCGGCGTCGTAGGTCCGCAGGTCCATGCCCACGGCGGCGAGCGTCGTGGCGGTGCCGGCGACGGCCACCCAGGTCTGGACGTCGGCGACGGCCACCTCGGCGAACGCGGGCGCCAGCGTCGCGCGGGTGAACTCCTCGGCCTCGGTGATCTGTTCGGCGGTCGGGGGGTCGTCGTGCAGGAACTTCTCCGTCAGCCGCACGCAGCCCACGTCCGTCGACCGGGCCGCCGTGACGTCCGCGCGCACCGCGTCCCACGTACCGGTGACGATCTCGGTGGACCCGCCCCCGACGTCGGCGACGACGAACGGGCCCTCGTCCGGGTCGAGGTCGGCCACCGCGCCCGCGAACGAGAGGCGGGCCTCCTCGTCGCCGGTGATGACGTCGGCGTCGACCCCGACGATCTCGCGGACCGCGCCGAAGAACTCCTCGCGGTTCTCGGCGTCCCGGGTGGCCGAGGTGGCGCAGACGCGCACGGTGTCGGGCCCCACGGCGACGCCGTGGCGCCGCAGCATCTCGGAGTAGGCGGCGAGCGCCTCGCGGGTCCGCGTCAGCGACTCCGGCGCGAGCCGGCCGGTGGCGTCGACGCCCTGGCCGAGCCGGTTGATGCGCATCTCGCGGTGCACGTCCTTGAGCCAGGCCGAGCCGTCCTCGCGGACGGTGACGTCGGCGACCAGCAGCCGGATCGAGTTCGTTCCGCAGTCGACGGCCGCGACGCGTGGCATGGACGCCCCCTGCACGTGGTGCTCCCCCGGGCCGCTCGCCCGGGCTCGGGTGTCGACGCTACTGAGGACGAGGCCGTTCCGCCGGGGGCGGGGTCGTCGGGATCTCCCCGGGCCCGGGCCTCCGGTCCGGTCGCCGGGCGCCCCGGCGGGAGGGGGCGCCCGGCGGCCGGGCTGCGGGAGGGCCTGCGGGGTCGCCGTGCGGCGTCCCGGCGCGGGCCCGGTACCCGGTCGTACGACGGGCCGTCCGCACCGTCGCACTGCACCGGTCGGGGGAACCGGTAGGACCATCCTGGGGTGCGACGCGCGTGTCTATCAAACCGAGAGGGGGCTCGTGACCGGGCCGGGGTGCGGGTCCACCCGGCCGGGATCCCCGCGCCACGGTGCGTGCCGGTGATCGGGACGGATCGGCCCCGGGTCCGTCGCCCGGTGGAGCGCCGCGACGTCAGCCCGTCGGGGGTGTCTCGGATCCGCCCGAGCCGTCGGCGGACGGGCCGACGCACGGTCCGGCGTGCCACCACGCGTCGAGGCGCTCGAGGGCCTCGTCGCCGGACGGGTTCACCCCCGGCCCGCGGGCCAGGGTGTGGGCGACGTGGACGTGCAGGCACTTGACGCGCGTCGGCATGCCGCCGGCGCTGACGTCGGTGCCCAGCGGCTCGATCGCGTCGCGCTCGGCGAGGTAGTCCGCGTGGGCCTTCGCGTAGCGCGCGGCGAAGTCGGGGTCGGACTCGAGGCGCTCGGTCTGCTCGCGCATCAGCCCGTCGGCCTCGAGCGTGCCGATCCGCGAGGTCAGCCGCGGGCAGGTCGCGTAGTAGAGCGTCGGGAACGGGGTGCCGTCCTCGAGGCGCGGCGCGGTCTCGACGACGTCGGGCAGGCCGCACGGGCAGCGGTGCGCGACCCGGCGCAGACCCCGGGGACGCCGGCCGATCTGCCCGGTCACGGCGTCGACGTCGTGCGGCGTCGGCCCGCCGTCGGGGGCGCTGTGGCTCACGGGGCCGTGCCGAGGGTCGTGCGGGCGACGCGGGCGTACCAGGGCAGGTCGGCCTCGGCGGGCGGCAGCTCGGCCCCCGATCCGGCGTCGCGGGGTCGCGCGGGGCGTTCGCGTCGCCGGGCAGCTCGACGCGGTAGGGCACCTCGCCCGGGCGGGCGTAGCCGAGACGCTCGCGGGCCAGCGCCTCGATGTGCGCCGGGTCGCGCAACGCCGAGCGCTCGTCGGTCAGGGTGCCGACGTCACGGGCCAGGCGCTCCTGCTCGGCCGCCACGGCGGCGATCTCGTGGCGCTGGGTCACGTAGTTGCGCAGGGGCACCGCCACGGTCAGGGCCAGCGCACACACCACGACGGCGAGCACGGCGGCCCGGCGGGCGGTCGAGAGCCCCAGCGCGCCCCGGTCGCGGCGGCGGCGCGGCGCGCCCGTGCGGCGGCGGCCGCGGGACCGGAGGGGACGCGCAGCGGGTGGCGACGGCGCACGACGCGCTGCGGGTCGCGGCGGGGCCCCTGACGGGCCCGCGTGCGCCCACGGGACGACGACGCGGCCCCCGCGCCCCGGGTGCCCGACGTGCCCCGGGTACCCGACGACACGGCGCCCCGCCCGGTGCGGCGTCCCCGACCCCGGCCGGCCGACCCCGATCCCGACCCGCCCGACCCCGCACCGCCCGACGACCCCGTGGGGCCGTCGGCGGCGCGGTCGTGGCGGTCGGGCGCGGCCACCCGGCTCAGGCGTCCGGGTCGAAGCGCGGGAAGGCCAGGTCGCCGGCGTAGCGCGCGGCGTCGCCGAGGGCCTCCTCGATGCGCAGCAGCTGGTTGTACTTCGCGACGCGCTCGGAGCGGGCCGTCGCACCGGTCTTGATCTGGCCGCAGTTGGTGGCCACCGCGAGGTCCGCGATCGTCGTGTCCTCGGTCTCGCCGGAGCGGTGGCTCATCATGCAGCGGTAGCCGTACTGCTGGGCGAGCGCGACGGCGTCGAGGGTCTCCGAGAGCGTGCCGATCTGGTTGACCTTGACCAGCAGGGCGTTCGCGGCGCGGCGCTCGATGCCCTCCTCGAGACGCTCGATGTTGGTGACGAACAGGTCGTCGCCGACGATCTGGACGCGGTCGCCGACGTCGCCGGTGAGCTTGGTCCAGCCGTCCCAGTCGTTCTCCGAGAGCGGGTCCTCGATCGAGACCAGCGGGTAGGCGTCGAGCAGCTCGCCGTAGTACGAGCTCATCTGCGCGGCGCTGCGGGTCTCGCCCTCGAAGCGGTACACGCCGTCGGAGAAGAACTCGCTGGCCGCGACGTCCAGGGCCAGCACGATGTCGCGGCCGGGCGTGTAGCCCGCCTCGCGGATCGCGGAGACGATGAGGTCCAGCGCCTCGCGGTTGTGCGGCAGCGACGGCGCGAACCCGCCCTCGTCGCCCAGGCCCGTCGAGAGGCCCTTGCCCTTGAGCACCTTCTTCAGCGCCTGGTAGACCTCCGCACCCCAGCGCAGGGCCTCGCGGAACGACTCGGCGCCGATCGGCGCGATCATGAACTCCTGGATGTCCACCCCGGAGTCGGCGTGGGCGCCACCGTTGAGGATGTTCATCATCGGCACCGGCAGCACGTGGGCGTTCGGGCCGCCGACGTAGCGGAAGAGGTCGAGCTCGGCCGACTCGGCGGCGGCGCGGGCGACGGCCAGCGACACGCCCAGCAGCGCGTTGGCGCCGAGACGCGACTTGTCCGGCGTGCCGTCGAGGTCGATGAGCTTCTGGTCGACGACGCGCTGCTCGGCGGCGTCGATGCCGACCAGGCCGGGCCCGATCTCGTCGAGCACCCCGGCGACGGCGCGCTCGACGCCCTTGCCCAGGTAGCGGGAGTCGTCGCCGTCGCGCAGCTCGACCGCCTCGTGCTCGCCGGTGGAGGCCCCGGAGGGCACGGCGGCGCGGGTCAGCGTGCCGTCGTCGAGCGCCACCTCGACCTCGACCGTGGGTGTGCCCCGCGAGTCGAGGATCTCTCGTGCGCCGACCTGCTCGATGACCGCCACGGACCGTGCCTCCGAACGCCTCAGATGAACGCTGTATCGCCTCGCCGCGCCCCGGGGCACGGCACGTCGTCCGCATCGTAGACGCCGTGCCCGGGCTCCCCGAGACGCCACGCTCGGGGACGTCCGAGAGCGGATCGGTCCCTCGCGCGGCGCCGGGACGCGGCCTACGGTGGCAGGGATGTCCGCTGCGCAGCACGACCCCGCCGACCTGGAGGGCACCCCGGGGGTGTCGGCGGTGGAGGCGTTCCGCCGCGCCGAGGACCTCCTCGAGCGACGCCGGCCGCTCGACGCCCTCAAGGCCCTGGCCCCGCTGCTCGCCGACGAGCCGGAGGCGGCCTCGGTGCACCTGCTGGCCGCCCGCGCCTACCTGGCCTCCGCGCAGTTCCGGCGCGCCGAGGAGGGCTTCCTGCGCGTGCTCGAGCTCGACCCGGCCGACCACTACGCGCGCTTCGCCCTCGGACGCACGCTGCAGCGTCAGAGCCGGCTCGTCGAGGCCCGCACCCAGCTGCGCATGGCCGCGGCGATGGACCCGAGGCCCGAGTACCAGGAGGCCCTGGGCGAGGTCAGCGCGAACATCGCCGTCCGCTCCGATCGAGCGGGCGGCAGCAACCCCTAGGCCTGGCTCGCCGAGGCGTACGAGTCGGCGGCGGCGTAGACGCGGCGGCCGTACTCGTCGGAGTTGTTGTACGACAGCACCGCGGCCCGCCAGCCGGGGCCGGTGGCGAGGTCGCGGCCGCCGGCGCAGAGGTAGCGGCCCGCGGCCAGGGCGGCGTCGAAGATGTTGTTCGGGTCGGCCACGCCGTCGCCGTTGCCGTCGGAACGCCACTTCGCCCAGGTCGACGGGATGAACTGCAGCGGGCCGACGGCGCGGTCGAGCGCGGCGTCGCCGTCGAGGACGCCGCCGTCGGAGTCCCCGATGGTGCGGTTGCCGCCGGTGCCGTCGAGGGGGACGCCGACGACGCGCGGGGTGACGTCGCCGTTGTCGGCGATCGAGGCGCCCCGGTAGCGGCCGTGGTTGGACTCGATGCGCGCGAGGCCCGCGACCGTGACCCACGAGAGGTTGCAGTCCGGCTGTTCCTGCTTCACCGCGAGGTCGGCCTGGCCGTAGGCCTGCAGGGCGCGGGCGGGGACGTCGACGCGGCCGGCGATGTCGGTCGCCCAGCCGGACACGGTGCGCGCACCGCCCGCGGGCGCCTGCGACGGGGCGCCGCCGGGCACGAGCGAGGTGGGCGGCGCGAGCGCGTCGGGCTGCGCGACGGTGCCGAGCTGCACGGGGGCGGGAGCGACCTCGAGGGCCGGGATCTCCTCGGCGCCCGCGTCCTCGCGCCCGAACTGGTTGCGCTGGCTCACGACGACCACCGTCGCGACGACGGCCAGGAGCAGCAGCACCACGAGACCGAGACGGCCGATGAGCGCGAGCCTCCGCCGCGGCGGGGGCGGGGTCCCGCCCTCGTCCACGCCACTGCGCACCGTCGACCGGCGGGGCCCCGGGGCACGATCGCGGGACCCCGGTGAGGGGTCGGTGGGTGCGCTCATCGCCGTGGAGATTACGGGGCGGTAGGTGACGGGTTCCCCCGACCCGGTCGTCACCCCTCGAGCAGCGACTGCCCCCAGTAGGCGCCCTCGCCGAGCCCCGGCGGGACCGCGAACACCGCCGACCCGGTGTGCCGGATGTACTCCATCATCTTGTCGTTGCGGGCGAGCCGGCTCTGCATCGGCACGAACTGGCGCCGGGGGTCCTGCATGAACGCGAGGAAGAACAGGCCCGCGTTGAGGTGGCCCAGCCCGTCGCTGCCGTCGACGAAGTTGTAGCCGCGGCGCAGGATGCGCGCGCCGCCGTTGTTCTGCGCCGAGGCGAGGCGGATGTGCGCGTCCTCGAGGATCGGGGAGCCGGGGCCCAGGTTCGGGATGTCGAACTCGCGGGCCTGCCCGATGGGGGCGCCCTCCCCCTTGGTGCGGCCGGTGAGCGACTCCTGCTCGGCCAGCGAGGTGCGGTCCCAGGTCTCGACGTACATCCGGATGCGGCGTGCCACGAGGTACGTGCCGCCGGTCAGCCACGCGGGGCCCTGCGCCGGCGGCACCCAGACCTGCTCGTCGAGCGCGGCGGTGTCCTCGGCCTTGAGGTTGTGGGTGCCGTCCTTGAAGCCGAAGAGGTTGCGGTGGGTCTGCTGGCTCGTGGACGTCGACGACGTCCGCCCGAACCCGAGCTGCGACCAGCGCACCGATGTCGTCCCGAAGCCGGTGCGCACGAGGTTGCGCACCGCGTGCACCGCGACCTGCGGATCGTTCGAGCACGCCTGCAGGCACAGGTCGCCGCCGGAGAGCGCCGGGTCGAGGGTGTCGAGCTGGAACGGCGGGAGGTCGGCGAGCTCCGGCGGACGCGGGATGCCGAGCTTGTCCAGCAGGCTCCCGCCGATCCCGAAGGTGATCGTCAGCGCGGACGCCGGCAGGCCGAGCGCCTCGCCGGTGTCGCTCGGCGGGGCCTCCGGGTTCCGGTTCACCGCGCCGCCGGGCGCGGCCTCGGCGCCGGCGGTCATGCGCTCCGCGGCCGTCGTCCACCGCCGCAGCAGGCTGATGACCGCCGCACGGTCGACGGTGGTCAGGTCGAGCGCGACGAAGTGCAGCCGGTCCTGCGCCGGCGTGATGATCCCGGCCTGGTGCACGCCGCGGAACGGCACGACGCCGCCGGACGGGTCGGGCGGCGGGTCGGCCTCCGCGGCGGAGTAGCCCGCCACGGCACCGACCCCGGCCAGGGCCGCCCCGGCGCCGGTCCATCCCAGGAGCCGGCGCCGGGACATGCCCGGCCGGGGTTCGTCGGTGGTGCCCGTCATCGGGTACGGCCCGTCATGCCGCCATGGTCAGCTCGCGGCGATCGTGCCGCCACGTCACGGACGTCACTGCGGACCTCACTGCGGACCTCACTGCCCGGACACCACCGCGGCGACCTGGCTGACGGGCTCGCCGAGGGCGTCGACCGCCTGGGTCATGCGCTGCTTGTCCTGCTCGGTGAGCTGCGTGTAGAGCACGTAGCCGTCACCGGCCCGGTACTGCTCGAGGAGCCGGTCGACGTCGGCGAAGCGGGCGTCGAGCACCGGGCCCAGGGCAGGGTCACGCTGGTCGAGCGCCGGGCGCAGCGCGGCGACCGCGGCCTGCGAGCCGTCCACGTTGGCGCGGAAGTCCCACAGGTCGGTGTGCGAGTAGCGGTCCTCCTCGCCGGTGATCTTGCCGGTGGCGACCTCGTCGAGGAGCTCCTTCGCGCCGTTGGCCAGCTGCACGGGGGTGAGCTGGACGGTCGCGGAGCGGGTCTGCAGCTCGCGCATGTCGGCCATGAGCGTGTCGCCGATCGCCGCCGAGTCCGGCTGCAGGCCCGTGACCCACAGGTCCTTCTCGAGGCGGTGGTACCCGGTGAACGCGACGCCCGGGTCGCGCTCGTCGTCCTCGCGGCCGTCGACGCGCGGGTCGATGTCGCCGAACGACTCCGCCACCGGCTCGATGCGCTCCCAGTAGGTGCGCGACACCGGGAAGAGCGCCTGGGCGGCGGGGACGTCGCCCCGCTTGACCGCGTCGACGAACTCCTGGGTCTTCGCGATCCCCGCCTCGATCTGCGAGTTGGTGTAGCGCTGGTACCCGGCGACCGCGGCGCCGAGTACGGCGTCCTGGCTGGTCGAGCCGGGCACGGTGCCGGTGACGTTGAACGGCGCGCGGATGCCGTCGCCGACCATGCCCGGCTTGCAGGCGGTCGTGTACTGGCCGCCCTGGGGCACCTCGACGAGCAGCTGGCGGGAGAGGCCGGGGCCGATGTTCTCGACCTCGCCGACGATCCGGTCGCCCGTGCCGTAGACGTAGAACTCCGTGACCTTCGAGCCGGTGTTCTGGATCGAGAACGCGACGTTGCCTGCGGGCGCCTCGGTCGCGGAGATGTCGCAGGTGGTGTCCGACGCCGTGACCTGGATCGGCCCATCCTCGCCACCACCCTGGGGCGCGGTGCTCGTGCACGCGGACAGCGCGATCATCGCCAGTGCCGCACCGGTGACGGCGGCGAGGGGCCTGCGGGACATCGTTCTCCTCCGGGATGCGCGCGTCGGGGCGCGCGGGGTCGTGCGAGCGGGATGGGGCGGGGTCGTCGGGGGGGAGATCAGGCGGGAGAGTCGGCCGTGGTCTCGGAGGTGGCCTGCGGCGCGGCGCCGGAGACGGGCTTGCGGGCGGGACGCAGGAAGAGCGTCAGCACGATCGCGACGTAGAGCACCCAGACCACGGCCTCGGCCACGGTGGTCTGCGGCGAGAAGTTGAAGATGCCCTTGAGCAGCACGCCGTACCAGGAGTCGGCCGGGATCGCGGCGCTCACGTCGAAGGCGAGGGTGTTGAGCCCGGGGAGGATCCCGGCCTCCTGGAGGTCGTGGACGCCGTAGGCGAGGATGCCCGCCGCGACGAAGATCAGCAGGACACCGGTGACGGTGAAGAACTTGCCCAGGTTCAGCGTGATGGCGCCGCGGTAGATCAGGTAGGCGAGCACGATCGCGATCGCGATGCCCGTGAGGAACCCGATCAGCGGCCCGGTGGTCTCCCCGGCCGCCTGGGCCGCGGCGAAGAAGAACACCGCGGTCTCGAGGCCCTCACGCCCCACGGCGAGCGCGGCCATGAGGACGACGGCGAGCGACCCCATGGCGATCGCCTTCTCCAGGCCGCCCTGCAGCTCGGCGGCGATCGTCCGCCCGACCCGGCGCATCCAGAAGATCATCCAGGTGACGAAGCCGACGGCGACGATCGACAGCGAGCCGCCGAGCGTCTCCTGGGCCTCGAACGTCAGCGCCTGCTGCGACAGCGTCAGGCCGAGGGTGACGGCGACGCTGATCAGCACCGCGATCCCGACCCCGAGCCACACCTTCGGCAGCTCCCGGCGACGATCCGTGCGCACGAGGAACGCCACGAGGATGCTGACCACGAGGGACGCCTCCAGGCCCTCGCGCAGCCCGATCAGGGCGTTCCCCAGCATGGCGTCCTCTCAGCTCACCCTTACCTACTGTGAGGTGAGGCTAGCCTCGGTGAGCGACGTGAGGGAAGACGTCGGAAACAGCGATCACACGACGTGACCGTATTGTCCGGATTCTGACGCAGGGCTGATGCTGGCTCAGGCCGGCCAGTGGCGGGCCCAGGCCTCCGCGTCGAGGGCGGCGGGGTCCTCCCCCGCGGCGCGCGCCGCGTCCTCGGCGGCCCGGACCCGGCGGGCGAGCTCGTCGGCGGCCGTCCGCAGTGCCCCCTCGGGATCCGCGGGCCCGGCGGCGATGTCCGCGTAGAGCGGATCGTCCGATGCCGCGGCCAGGAGGTCGTCGGGCACACCCGCCCGGCGGGCCCGCGAGAGGTACTTCGCGACGAGCGCGGCCGCGGGCTGGGCGCGCGCGACGCCCTCCAGCGCCGACGCCCGGCGCTTCTCGACCGCCTTGAGCTCCTCCCAGCGCACCTGCTGCTCCGCTGCGCCGGTGATCACCTCACCGTCACCGAAGACGTGCGGGTGCCGCCCGACCAGCTTGGCGACGAGCTCCTGCGCCACCTCGTCGATCCCGAACGGCGCGCTCGGGTCCTCCTGGGCGATCCGCGCGTGGAAGAGGACCTGGAGCAGCACGTCGCCCAGCTCCTCCCGCACGGCCTCGCGGTCGTCGTCGGCGACGGCGTCGTAGAGCTCGTAGGTCTCCTCGACGAGGTAGCGCAGCAGCGACTCCGGTGTCTGCGCGGCGTCCCAGGGGCAGCCGCCGGGCGAGCGCAGGCGGTCCATGACGCGCACGGCCTCGAGGAGCGCGGCGCCGGGCCGGTCCCCGGTCCCCGGGACGAGCTCGACCACCACGCCCTCGGCCCGGGGCGTGTCCGCCCCGACCGCGCCGAGGTCGCGCGCGAACGCCTCCGCCAGCTCGGCGGGCAGGTCGGGGTGCAGGCGTACCTGGTCGGCCGCGGCGACCGTGCGCACCGCCGACGTGGGCAGGACCGCGCCGAGCCGGGGGTCGACGGCGACGGTCGTGGTGGTGCCGGTGCTCACGGGGCCGGGCTGCGCACCGGGGTGATGACGCCCGCGGCCGCCGGGTCCTCGACCACGTCGAGCTGCGTCGGGTCCCAGGTGCCGTAGCGGGGGCTCACCGTCACCCCTTCCTCGAGCGCCAGCGGCTGGAGCATGCGCAGGCCGAACCCGAACATCGTGTCCTCGTCGACCGCACCGGCCGGGGTGACACCCGCTCCGGGCGGCGGGGCATCGAGGGTGCGCTCGCGCACGTGGATGACCGTCCACGGGCCCTGCGCCGGGTCCTGCTGCTGGCCGGTCTGCGAGCTCGACGAGCCGCTCGGTGTGATCGCGACGGTGCCCGCGGGCAGCCCGAAGAGCACCGACGAGGCCGACGACCGGAGCTCGGCACCCTGGTTCTGGCCCGGACGCAGCGCGAGCCCGCTCGCTCCCGCCCCGCCGGGCGCGCCGGCGAAGAGACGGTCGGCGCGCGTCGGGTCGGCGGCGACCTGCGCGGCCAGGGCCTCCGCCGACGCCCGGTCCGGCGTGGCGGCGTAGTCGATGGTGACCGCCAGGCGGTCGAAGACCCGGCGGCCGATCTCGGCGGCGGCGACCTGGTCGCCCACGAGCTCGCGGATCGTCGCGGGGTCGAAGCCGCTGCCCTGCGCGGCCGCCTCCGCCCCGCCGACCCGGGCGAGCTCCGCGTCCACCCGCTGCGGCGGCACGACGATCCCGTCGCGACGCGACTGCTCGGCGATCAGCTCGTGCAGCACCCGGACCGTCACCAGCCGGCGCGACTCCTGGGCCAGCAGCTGCGGCGGGATCGGCGCGCCGGGCGCGATGCCCTGCTGCGCTCCCTGCTGGTCCACCGCGACCCGCAGGTCCGGCACCGCGGTGCGCAGCCGGCCCTGGATGTCGTCGATCGTGATGACCTGGTCGCCGACGACGGCCGCGGCGTCCACCCGGGACGGCCCCGTCCCGCACCCGGCCAGCACGACGAGACCGAGGAGCACCGACGTGACGATCGGCAGCAGGCGACGCACGGTGGTCACCTTCTCACCCGCCCGGACGCGTGCCCCCGGCCGCCCCGTCCTTCCCGGGAGCCGGGTGCCCCGCGCGCACCGGAGATCAGCAGGGGGAAAAGCACCTCGCGACCCCTCCTCGAGGTGCTTCTCGGCCTGGTGATCTCCAGCGCGGGGCCGTCAGGTCGCCGCGGCCGCCGCCGGCGCCGGGAAGAGCTGGGTGAACAACTGCTCGCACCAGGCCAGCAGGGCCAGGTCGCGCAGGGCCGGGGCGCCCATCTTCACCGGACCCCGCCCGTCCTGGCCCTCGACGGGCCGGGGCAGCGAGAGGGTGCGCGACGCCGCCTTGTACTGGGCCCGCGGGTAGAGGCGCTTGAGGCGCATCTGCGCGGAGTCGGGCAGGTCGACCGGCGCGAGCCGGATCTGGTTGCCCTGGCCCGCGACCTCGGTGATCCCGTGGCGCCGGCAGACCTGCCGGAACGCGGCGACGGCCAGCAGGTTCGTCACCGGCACCGGGGGCTCGCCGTAGCGGTCGACGAGCTCCTCGCGGACGGCGTCGAGGGCCGCGTCGTCGCCCGCCTCGGCGATCTTGCGGTAGACGTCGAGGCGCAGACGCTCGGTGTCGACGTAGTCGTGCGGCACGTGGGCGTCGATCGGGAGGTCGACGCGCACCTCCGCCAGCGGCTCGTCGCCGTCGCCTGCGGCGTCGGTGTGCGCCTTGAACGCCTCGACGGCCTCGCCGACGAGGCGCACGTAGAGGTCGAACCCGACGCCCGCGATGTGCCCGGACTGCTCGGCGCCGAGGATGTTGCCCGCCCCGCGGATCTCGAGGTCCTTCATCGCGACCGCGGTGCCGGCGCCCAGCTCGGAGTGCTGGGCGATGGTGGCGAGGCGGTCGTGCGCGGTCTCGGTGAGCGGCTGGTCGGCCGGGTAGAGGAAGTAGGCGTAGCCCCGCTCGCGACCACGCCCGACGCGACCGCGCAGCTGGTGGAGCTGGGAGAGCCCCAGGGTGTCCGCCCGCTCGACGATCAGGGTGTTGGCGTTGGAGATGTCCAGGCCGTTCTCGACGATCGTCGTACAGACCAGGACGTCGTGCTCGCGCTCCCAGAACTCGTTGACGGTGCGCTCGAGGCGCTCCTCGGGCATCTGGCCGTGCGCGGTGACGATGCGCGCCTCGGGGACGAGCTGGCGCAGCTTGGCCGCGGCGTCGTCGATCGACTGCACGCGGTTGTGGATGTAGAAGACCTGCCCGTCGCGCAGCAGCTCGCGCCGGATCGCGGCGGCGATCTGCTTGGGCTCCTGGGCGCCCACGTAGGTCAGCGTCGGGTGCCGCTCCTCGGGCGGGGTGAGGATCGTCGACATCTCGCGGATGCCGGCGAGGCTCATCTCCAGGGTGCGCGGGATCGGCGTCGCCGACATCGAGAGCATGTCGACGTGGGCGCGCAGCCCGGTGATGTGCTCCTTGTGCTCGACGCCGAAGCGCTGCTCCTCGTCGATGATCACCAGCCCGAGGTCCTTCCAGGACACCCCGGTCTGCAGGAGCCGGTGGGTGCCGACGACGACGTCGACGCTGCCGTCGGCGAGTCCCCGGAGGATCCCGTCGACCTCCTTGGCCGGCGTGAACCGCGAGAGCCCCTTCACCGTGATCGGGAAGTTGCGCATCCGGTCGGTGAACGTCTGCAGGTGCTGCTGGGCGAGCAGCGTCGTCGGCACGAGCACCGCGACCTGCTTGCCGTCCTGCACCGCCTTGAACGCCGCGCGCACCCCGATCTCGGTCTTGCCGTAGCCGACGTCACCGGAGATGACGCGGTCCATCGGGACCGCCTTCTCCATGTCGGCCTTGACCTCGTCGATCGCCGACGCCTGGTCGGGCGTCTCGGTGAACGGGAACGCGTCCTCCATCTCCCGCTGCCACGGGGTGTCGGGCGCGAACGCGTGCCCGGGCGCGGACTGGCGCGCCGCGTAGAGCTGGACCAGCGACGCCGCGATGTCGCGGACCGCCTTGCGCGCCTTCGACTTCGTCTTCGACCAGTCGGAGCCGCCGAGCTTGTTCAGCGTCGGCAGCTCGCCGCCGACGTAGCGGCTGACCTGGTCGAGCTGGTCGGTGGGGACGAACAGCCGGTCCGACGCCTGCCCGCGCTTCGAGCTCGCGTACTCCAGCACCAGGTACTCGCGCGTGGTGCGCGCCGGGCCGGTGCCGGTGGTCCGCTGGGTCATCTCGACGAACTTGCCGATGCCGTGCTGGGCGTGGACGACGTAGTCGCCCGTCTGGAGCGTGAGGGGGTCGACGGCGTTGCGCCGCTTGACCGGCGCCCGCTTGACGACGCCGTCGCCGCTCGAGCGGCTGCCCGTGAGGTCGGACTCGGTGACGATCACCAGCGGCGTCCCGCCGGCCGTGACGCCGTCGGCCAGCGACCCGCGCGCGATCGTGACCACGCCGGGCTGCGGGGCGCCGAGCAGGCCCTCGTCCGCGAGGACCACCGGCACCTCGTGCTCGCGCAGCTGCTCGGCGGCGCGCTGGGCCGTGCCGGCGGCGGGCACGACGACGACGCCGATCCCGCCGGACGCCGCCAGCCCCCGCAGGTCGGCGGCCGCGCGGGCGATGTCGCCGCGGTAGGCCTCGACGGCGGTGAACCCGGGCCGCAGCACGCGCGCGCCCTCACGGGTGTGGGAGTCGTCCTCGACGTCGGGGTCGGTCGCGAGGCTCGACAGCGTCCACCAGGGCCGGCCGGCCTTCGCGGCGACGGCGCGCACGTCGCCGAGGTCGCGGTAGGCCGAGGCACCGAGGTCGATCGGGGCGCGGCCGTCGGCGCCGTCCGCGGCCGCGAGCCACGACGCCTCGAGGAACTCCTGGCCGGTGCGCACGAGATCGGCGGCGCGGGTGATCACGCGCTCGGGGTGGCAGACCAGCACGTGCCCGCCGCTGGGCAGCAGCTCGGGCACCAGGGCGAGCTCGGGCGTCTCCCCCTCCCCGGAGAGCAGGGCGGGGATCAGCGACTCCATGCCCTCGGACGGGATGCCCTCCGCGACCCGGCTGAGCAGCTCGGCGAGGGCCTTGTCCTTGGTGTGCTCGGCGGCGAGCTCCGCGGCGCGGGCGCGCACGGTGTCGGTGAGCAGCAGCTCGCGGCACGGCGGGGCGACGACCTCGGCCGGGCGGGCGTCGGGGCCGTCCCCGGGCAGGGAACGCTGGTCCGCGACGGAGAAGCAGCGCAGCTCGGAGACCTCGTCGCCCCAGAACTCCACGCGCACCGGCGCCGAGGCCGTGGGCGGGAAGAGGTCGACGATGCCGCCGCGCACCGCGAACTCGCCGCGCTTCTCCACCATCTCGACGCGGGCGTACGCGAGGTCGACGAGGCGGGCGGTGAGCGCCTCGAGCTCGTACTCGGTGCCCTCGGCCAGGCGCACCGGCTCGAGGTCGCCGAGCCCGGGCACGACGGGCTGGATGAGGCTGCGGGTGGCGGTCACGACGACGCGCAGCGGGACGTCCGGGGTGTCCGGCGCCTCGGGGTGGGCCAGCCGGCGCATCACGGAGACGCGGCGGCCGACGGTGTCGGCGCGCGGGGAGAGCCGCTCGTGGGGCAGCGTCTCCCAACTCGGCAGGAGGGCGACCTCGTCGGGGGAGAGCAGCTCGCCCACCGCGGTGGTCAGCTCCTCGGCCTCGCGCTCGGTGGCGGTGACCACGAGGACCGGGGCGCCGGCCCCGCCGACCTCGCCGCCCTCGCCCGGCGCGGCGGCGAGCGCCGCGGCGAGGAAGGGCCGCAGCCCCGTCGGGCCCTCGACGGCGACGTCCCGTCCGGCGGCCGCGACGACGTCCTGCAGCCCGGGGTCGGCGAGCGCCGCGGGCAGCAGGGCGGCCAGGGGCGCAGCGTGGGCGTCGACGGACGGCGGGGAGGAGACGGCAGGAGACGCGGCGGGCGACAAGCTTCTTCGGACCCTTCGACGGACCGTCGGGCGCGAGCGCAGGAGCGGGCGCGCCGGGGAGGACTCCAGGGTACGTGCGCGCCCCGACGGCCGAGCAGGATGGCCTGTGACGGCCACCGCGTCCGGCGGGGGCGGATCTCCGGCCGGTTCGGGTCGGAGTCGCCGGCTCCCCGCGGCCGACGACTCCTCGACGGACCCGACCTCCGTGCGTGCCCCCCGGATCGCACGGACGGTGCGGCGCCGCGCCAAAAAGTACCGTGCGGTCCGTTCGTGTTCAACAGGCATGCCCTCGTTCGACGGGGCGACGACCAGCGCCACCCGTTCGCCGACCCCGTGCCGCCGACCGGCCCAGATTCCCCACCGACGGGCTCACCCGATCGGGCCCCCACGGGAATCGGACGCGTCACGCGGCATCATCGTGACCGTGACCTCCAGCCGATCACGCCCGGCGCGGGCCCTGCTCACCCTCACGGCGCTCCTCGCCGTGAGCCTCGCCGCGTGCAGTGAGGGTCCGGACCGGACGAGCGCGGCACCCGCGTCCGGCGGCGGTGCCGGGGCCGCCGCACCGCCGTCGACGCCGGCCGGACCGACCGGCACCGCGCTGCGGGTCGAGACCGTGGCCGGCGACTTCGCCAACCCCTGGGACGTCGCGTTCGTCGGCGGCGACCGGATGCTGGTGACCCAGCGGGACGGGTCGCTGTCGCTCGTCACCGGCCTCGGCCCCGGGGCCCGCGTCACGCCCGTCGCCGCCGACCTCGCCTCGGTCTACGCGCGCGGCGAGGGCGGCCTCATGGGGATCGCCGCGGCGCCGGACGTCGCCACCTCCGGGTCGTTCGTGACCTGCCAGACCCACCAGGAGGGCGGCCGACCGGTCGACGTTCGCGTCGTGTCCTGGCGCCTCTCGCCCGACGGGACGCGGGCCGACCGCGTGCAGGACCCGCTGGTCGGCGGCCTGCCGGTGAACCCGTCGGGGCGCCACTCGGGGTGCCGGCCCACCTTCGCCCCCGACGGCATGCTGCTCGTCGGCACCGGCGACACCGCCCGCGCCACGATCCCGCAGGACCGCGGCTCGCTCGGCGGCAAGGTGCTGCGCATCGACCCCGCCACCGGCGGCCCCGCGCCGGGCAACCCGTTCGCCGCCTCCGGCAGCGCCGCGGAGCGCCTCGTCTCGGGCTACGGGCACCGCAACGTGCAGGCCGTCGCCATCCAGCCCGGCACCGGGCGTGGCTGGAGCGCCGAGCACGGCCCCGACATCGACGACGAGGTGAACGTCGTCATCCCCGGCTCGAACTACGGCTGGGACCCGGCCCAGGGCGGCGAGAGCCCCGGCGGATACGACGAGTCGGTGCCGATGACCGACCTCGACCGCTACCCGGACGCCGTCCCCGCCGCGTGGAGCTCGGGCGACCCCACCGAGGCGATCAGCGGCGCGGCGTTCCTCGACGGGCCGGCGTGGGGAGACATGGCGGGTCTGCTCGCCGTGTCCGCGCAGAAGGGCGAGAAGCTCTACTTCATGCGCCCCGGCACCGGTGCCGACGAGAACCGCATCGTCGAGGTCACCGTGCCGCCGGAGCTCGACGGCGAGTTCGGCCGCCTGCGCGGCGCACGGCTCGGTCCCGACGGCGCCCTGTACCTGACCAGCGACAACGGCTCCGACGACGTCCTCCTGCGCGTGACCCGCGCGTGACCGGTCGGAACGACCCCGGGCGCCCCGCGCCCGGGGGCCCACCGGCCGGTCCGGGGTACGGCGGAGGCTGGGCACCGCCGCCCGCTCCCGGCCGGCCGCCGGGACCACCGGGTCCGCCGGGACCACACCGTCCCTACGGCCCGCCCCCGGCCGCGGTCCGGGCCCGACGCCCCCGCCGACCCGTCAGATGTCCACACCGGCGGCACCCCGCACCTCCGGCGACGCCCCGACCCCCGGCCGCGCCACGGAGCCGGCGCGCGAGCGCTCTCGACCCCGCCGCACACCCCGTCTCCCCCGCGCGGGGGCGGCGCGATCGCCGCCGCCGTCGTGCTCGGGGTGCCCGCGGCCGTCGTGACCTTCTCCGACCTGCTCGGGATCGACGACCGCACGCCGTTCGTCCAGACGATCGCCTTCCGGCCGCAGCTCGCCGCCGGGATCACGGTGTTCGCCCTGCTCGTGGGGCTCCTGGCCCGCCGGGCGTGGCCGGTGGCCGCCGCCTTCGGCCTGATCGGCGTGGTGGGGCTCGCGATGGTCCTGCCGCGCGCGATCGGCTCGTCGGAAGCGGGCGCCACCGGCGGCCCGGAGCTGACCGTCCTCACCGCCAGCGCCTACCTCAGCCGCGCCGACCCGGACGCGCTCGCCGCGCTCATCACCTCGCGGACCCCCGACGTCGTCGTCCTGCCCGAGGCCCGCGGCGCCCTGCGCGACCGCCTCCAGCAGGCCCTCGTCGACACCTCGGGGGGCGAGGAGGGCACGAGCGGCTACCGCGTCTTCGCCGCCGACGCCCGGCGCGACGACAGCCCGATGACCGTGTTCGTGCGCCGCGAGCTCGGCCGTCCGACGGCGACGCCGAACCGCGACACCGAGTTCCCCTCGCTCATCCTCGACTTCGACGACGTCGACGGGCAGCCGGTGCGCGTCGTCGCGACCCACCCCCAGTCGCCGAAGCCCGGCGACACCAACGCCTGGAAGCGGGACGTCGAGGCGCTGTCCCGGTGGTGCACCGGCGACCGGCCGACGGTCGTCGCCGGGGACCTCAACGCCACGCTCGACCACGCGGAGCTCCGCGACGCCGTCGACGGCTGCACGGACGCGGCGAGCGACGTCGGCGAAGGCTTGACGGGCACGTGGCCCTCGGCGGCCCCGAGGCTCCTCGGGGTCCAGATCGACCACGTGCTCACCTCCGGCGGGCCGGCGGCCCGCGAGGTCGAGATCGTGGACGTCGAGGGCAGCGACCACCGCGGCGTGCTCGCGCGCGTGGGCCTCGGCTGAGGTCCCTCCCGGCGACCCCGGCGCCTCAGTTCCGGCGGGCCCCGCCCTCCGGCACGCGCCCGGGACGCACACCGCCGACGAGCGGGCGGCGCGCCGGCGGGTCCACCCGCCGCTGCGCGGGCATGCCCGCGACGTGCTCGTCCTCGAGCCCGCGGCGCCAGGCCTCCTCGAGCGCGGTGCGGGCGCCCTCGCGGACGACGGTGAGCATGTCGCGCATGGAGGCGCCGAGCGCCGGCGGCACCAGCGGCGAGGCGGCCAGCTTCGCGAGCGGCTCCAGGCGGGCGACCGCGTCGCGCAGCATCGCCGAGGCGGCCACCGGGCCGTCCGGCGGCTGGGCGACGATGCGGTCGCCGAGCGACGCCTGCCACTGCCGCACCCGCTCGGCGAAGGCCGTCGAGAGCCGCTCCAGCAGGCGCGCCTCCACGTACGACCCGAAGCCCCCGCGCACCGGGCCGAGGCCCTCGGTCGACGGGTCCTCGCCGCGGCGGAACGCCTCGAGCCAGCTGACCCAGGCGGCGTATCCACCGCGTGCCGGGGCGCTCATCGTCGCCACCCACCGGGTCGGGAATGTGTCGAGCTCACGTCGTGCTGCCTCCGTCACGTACGGTCACGCCGGACCGGCCGGCGCGGCGTCGGACGCACTGTCTTGCGTCCGACTGTGGCCCGGAAGTCGCTCTGCGGACCGAGTCCGTTTCGCCTGGCGGCACGAATGGTCCAGGTTCGCCCGGCCGGAGCAGTGCCGGCCTTGTCAGCGCCCGTGACGCCTCCGTCCCGTGCCCGATCGGGGCGGAACGCTCCCCCGTGTCGCTGCTGGACGCATCTCCGGCCCGGGTGTATCAGGCCGGTCGTCCGTGGTCGTTCTGTGCCGGACTCCGTGCCTCAGGCCCGGACGACCAGCGTCTTCGCCACCATGTCGCCGACGCGCTGGTGGCGGGCCGAGGTCGACATGACGATCAGGCCGAGGATGCCGGCGAAGAGCCCGTCGACGATGAGCAGCAGCCACCGGATCACGCACTGCCCGAGGGTCGGCACGCCGCCGTCCTCCTCGCGGACGATGCGCAGGTTCAGCCATCCCATCGCCGGGGTCTGGCCCTGGTGGGTGGACGGCCAGTACGCGTGCACGACGAACGCGGACGCCAGGCCGACGATGACGACGAAGACGTAGCCGATGCCGACGATCGTGAGCGCCGCGTTCGGGTCGGCCGACGCCCCGGCGATCCCGGCCACGATGAACAGCAGGACGAACGTCGGCACGGCGGAGAGCAGCCCGTCGAGGATGTACTGCCCGACGCGGGAGCCGATGACGTCGGTGGGGTCGCCGCCCGGCACGCCGCCGTACCCCGGCTGCTGCCCGTAGCCGGGCTGGCCGTACTGGGGCTGGCCGTACTGGCCCTGGCCGTACTGGGGCTGGCCGTACTGCTGCTGGCCATAGCCGGGCTGCTGGCCGTACCCGGCGTCGGGCTGGGCGAACGGCTGGCCGTACTGCTGCTGGCCGTACTGCTGCTGGCCGTACTGCTGCTGGCCGTAGCCCGGCTGCTGGCCGTACTGCTGCTGGTCGTACTGCGGCTGGCCCCCGTAGCCGGGCTGGGCGCCGTAGCCGGGCTGGCCGCCGTACCCGGGCTGGCCGCCGTACCCGGGCTGGGCGCCGTACCCCGGCTGCTGCCCGTACTGCGGCTGGCCGTGGCCGGGCTGGCCCTGCGGACCGCCTTGCTGAACCGGGTCCTGCGACCCGGGAGCGGCCGCCGAGGGGTCACTGAAGCCGGACTGCTGGCTGTATCCCCCCGGAGTCGCCCCGAAACCTGACTGCTGCTGGTACTCGTCGGGGTTGCTCACGCTCTGTTCTCCCGAAGTCGTCGTCGAGGGCGTTCCGTACCCCGATGGCTGCTGACCGTGATGTCCGGGAGACCGTCAATCCGTGTTCGGACGGTCTCCCGGGCCCCGCTCACCGCCCGCGCACCGGGCCACTGCGCCCATGGGGCGGCAGCATGCCAGCGCGTGGTCACCCAGGGCAGTGCTGGTGGGGCCGTCAGGGGCTGTGTGTCACCCGCACGGGCCGAAGGGTGCGCTCACGGTACGCGCCCGAGCTCGGATCACCCCATTGCCCGCTACGCCTCGCCCGGCCGGAGCATGACACCCGAGGGGGCTCGCGCGTTGGGTGTAGGTCAGGTCACGACATCGCAACATCCCGGGAGGAGGTCACGACGATGACCATCCCACCCCGACCGCCCGTACCGGCCCGGTCGACGGCGCTCGCCGACGTGCCCGCCCCGCGGCAGGCGCCCGTGGGGCACGCCGCGGACACGCGCGGACCCGTCGAGGGCACCGTGCTCGCCGGCCTCGCGTGGATCGTCCGCGAGATCACCCACGTCCCCGGCGTGCTGCGGCTGCGCCACGGCCGCCTGAGCTTCGAGTCGACGCGCGGCGTGCTCTTCGACGCCACGGCCTCCGACCTGGGCCTCGAGCTCGGCCGGTCGCCCCGCGCCGGCATGCACGTCACCGTCGGCTCCGAGCGCCTCCGCGTCTGCGTCGTGCGGCCCCCGGGCTGTGTCGACCCGTGCCGCGACCTCGTCGATCGTGCCGTCGACCCCGACGACGACGACGACGCGCCGGTGACCTCCGGTGGCCACGACGCCTGGACCTCCTGGCGTCCCCTGCTCGCTCCGCCGACGCCTGCCGTGGCGCGGCCGCGGGCCCGGGTGCGCCGCGCGTTCACCTTCGCCCCGTCCTGAGCAGGGGAGCCGGCCGCGGGCCCTACCGTCCGGCGCGGGTGCTCGAGTGCGCCGGCGCCGGAGCACCGTCGGCACCGTCGGCGCTCTCGTTGCCCTCGCCGACCTGACCGCCGACGTCCTCGAGGTCCTCGTCGTCGTCGTCGGCCCAGCCGTGCCGCCGCCGTGGACCGGCCGGCGCCGGTGCGCCCTCGCCGTCCCGGGGTGACGGCTCCTGCGACGACGGGCCCTGGGGCGACCGACCCTCCGACGGTCGGCCGTCCCGGTGGTGCCCGCCGCCCGCGGTGCCGTTCCCGGGCGGCCCGGCCGCGACGGGATCGGGCGGGAGCGGGTCCACCGGCCCGGGCGGACGCGGTACACGCGCACCCGGCGGCAGCACCGAGGGCATGCCGGGAGGCCGGCCCACCGGAGCACCGTTCGGCGGCGGCCCGGGGGCACGCCACCAGGGCCGTGTCCAGCCGGGACGGGACCGGCCGGGACGGGACCGCCCGGCATCACCGGTGGCGGACCGAACGGGCCGCCGGGCATCGGCGGCGGCGGACCGGGCCGACGGGGGCCATGCCGGGATGCTGGCCGGGCGGCGGCCCGGGCCGGCGGCGGACCGGCCACGGGACGCCGGCGCCGATGGCGTCGACCAGCGGCCGCACCGCCTCGTGCAGGAGGCGCGCGGACTCCGCGTGCTCGGCCGCCGCGCCCTGGATCGGGTCCGGGATCGCGTCGTCCTCGGAGTCGACCGGCGCGCCCTGGCCGCGCTCCGCGAGCGCCGCGGCGACGAGGGCGTGGGCGCGCTCGCGGGGGTCGACGGGCAGGGCGGCGTGGTCGGCGGGGTCGATGCTGCCGAGCAGGCGGGCGAACTCGCGCACGGTGAACGTGCTGCGCAGCGCGCGGGGTTCCAGCTCGAGCACGGCCGAGCGGTGCGACCGGCTGACGGTGAGGACGAGGTCGGCGAGCTCCACGTCCCGGGCCGGCAGCTGGCGGGCGCGGAAGGCGGCGACGTCGGGGTGCGTGGCCAGCGGCCCGAGCTGGGCGCGCGAGAGCGGGTGCATCTCGGAGCCGACGACGGCCCCGGTGCCGCCGCTGGCGACGTCGAACCACGACGCCCAGCGCGGCCCGAGCCGCATCTCCAGCAGCGCGCGGGTGTGGAAGCGCGCGAACGGCGACCGGCAGATGTTCCCGGTGCAGACGAACAGGAGCCGGAAACGCCGCGGTGCCCCGTCACCCCGACCGTCCATACGTCCGATCGTCGCAGTCCGTGGCCCTCCGCGCGAGCCGTCAGATCACGCGACGCCCGTGTCGCCCGTGTCGTGTAGCGCGTCGTTTCC
This sequence comes from Actinomycetospora sp. CA-053990, assembly GCF_050948445.1. Lineage (NCBI taxonomy): Bacteria > Bacillati > Actinomycetota > Actinomycetes > Pseudonocardiales > Pseudonocardiaceae > Actinomycetospora > Actinomycetospora sp. CA-053990. The sequence goes on from NZ_CP192043.1 coordinate 5,145,747, forward strand.
GGTGCGCACACCCCTGAGGAGGGCCAGGACGGCGGCGTTCAGGGGCGTGGGCACCCCCGTCCGGAGGCCGGTCGCGACCACCGCCCCGGTGAGGTACTCGTGCTCGAGCGGGCGTCCCGCGAGGCGGTCGTAGAGCATCGAGGTGCCCAGTCCCGGCGGCATCCCGTCGTAGTGGGCGACGAGGGCGTCGATGTCGGCATCGGTGAGCGCGGCGCCGGCCGAGCCGCCCACCGCCATCACCTCGCGGGCGAGCCCGACCACGAGGTCCCGGGTCGCCGGCTCGGCCAGCACCTCGTTGCGCCGCCCGGTGAGCGCGGTGACCGGGTTGGCGACGGCGTTGCTCAGGAGCTTGCGCCACGCGACGGTCGTGAAGTCGTCCGTGGGCGCGATCTCGAGGTCGGAGCCCTCGTAGAGCGCCGCGAGACCGTCCGCCGCCGCGCCGGCCGGCACCGTCAGCCGCCCGTAGCCGTGGTGCACCACCCGCCCGGGCGCGACGGCCTCCGCGCCGAGCACGACCGACGCCGGGAGCACGGTGGCACCGGGGTGGACCAGGCCGTCGACCCGCTCGGCCTGGTCGATGCCGTTCTGGGCGACCACGACGACGGTGCGGGGGCCCGTCAGCGCCGCGAGCCACCCCGCGGCCGACGCGGTGTCCTGGGCCTTGGTGGCGAGCAGGACCCAGTCGGTGGGCCCGACCGCGGCGGGGTCGACGGCGACGGTCGCCGGCACCGTGCGCTCGACGCCGTCGCGGGTGACCGTGAGGACGTCGAACGGGGTGCGCACGCAGACCGTCACGTCGTGGCCCTGCTCGGCGGTCAGCGCCGCCAGCGCACCGCCGATGCCCCCGGCTCCGACCACCGCCACCCGCGCCACGGCCCGATCATGCCCGGCCTGCCGGGCGGGCGCCGCGTCAGCGACGGCGGGTGAACGACTCCAGGTCCAGCACCATCTTCGCGACGCGCAGCGAGGTGACGACGCCGTCGACCTCCACCGCGGGGCCGCCGCGGTCCTCGCGGTCGAGGCGCTCGAGCAGGGCCTCCGCCGCGGTCAGGTGCGTCGCGGCGAGCTCGGACGCCCCGGTGAGCGCCTCGTCGTCGACCCGCAGCTCGGCCGACCAGCCCTCGTCGGGGATCCCGGCCGCGGCGAGCTCGACGGCGCGCACGAGCGTGCGGCGTTCCGGGGCCCGGGTGTCGTCCTCGAGGTCGGCGAGCTCGCTGAGCAGCTTCTCCACGGCCTTGACGAGGTCGGCCGACGGTGCGCCGGCGCCGCGCCCGAAGACCGGCGGCGGGACGACGCCCTCGGGGCTGCGGGGCGCCGGGATCGACGGGCGCTCGGGCTCGAGACGCGCGCGGGCCTCGCGCAGGCGGGCGGTCAGACGTCCCCCGGAGGAGTCGACGGGCACGGCCGTCGGTCCCGCGAGGGGCCCGGCGGCGGGCCGGGCCTCGGGGGCCGGGCCGTCGTCGGCGGGGGACGCGGGGGTCGCGGCGTCGGTCGACAACTGCGCTCCTTCAGGGGCGTGGACATGTCACCGTCGGGCGCCCGTTGGCGTCGATCGGTGACACAGGGGTCACCCGGTGGATCGTCCCCGCCAGGGTGACTCGTTGCGGACCGGCGACGGAACAGCCCGTTCGGGGGATCTCCTTCACCCTATAGGCCTCCGACCAGCACGAACGGAGGCCGATAGGGGCCATCGACTAGTCCGTCCGGACGCCGACGACTCGAGGCGAGTGGATCATCCCCATCGTCGTGCGGGGCTGCGCGGCCCCGACGGGACGCCGCGGTCGGTGCGCGCCATGAGCGCACGCCGGGTCTCCAGCGCGGAGCCCGCGCTCCCGCGGCGGTTGACGAACAGCACGCCGGCGACGGCCAGGCCGTTGAGCGAACCGAGGGCGAGCATCCCGACCTCGAGCACGCGCTCGTCGTCGAACGTCCCGCCCGGGTCCGGCGCGTCGAGCTGTCCGCCGTAGGGCGCCGGCACCGCAGGGACGGGATCCGCGGCGGACGCGGGCGCCGAGCCCAGCAGGAGGCCCCCGGCGAGGAACGCCAGAGCGAGGACGCCCAGGGTCAGGAGTAGTGCGGCGCCTCGACGACCGCCGGTACGCCCTGCTCGCTCGCCCATGTGCCGCCCCGTCCGCCCGGTGTGCCGTCGGGCGGACATCGGGGCGGTACGGGCGGGTCGTTACCGACACGACGCCGGTTCGTGTGCGACACGCCACAATCGTGACCTGGCCGTGATCCAGGAGGCGCCCGGCGTCCTGTTCGTCCGGTTTCCGCAGCTCAGCGAGCCGCGACGACCGGACGCGCGCTCAGACCCGCTCGCCGAGGTAGTCGTCGACGGTCTGGCGGTACTCGTCCTCGCCGACCTCGCGACCGAGGAGGCTGCCGGCGAGGCGACGCGCGAGGCGCGAGATGTCGGGCTGGAGGTCCGAGCTGACCGACGAGCGCTGGGTGGCCAGCTCCTCGCGGCCCTGCGCGACCAGGCGGGCGGCCTCCTCGCGGGCGTTCGCGAGGACCTCGTCGCTGCGGCGCTGACCCTCCTCGCGCGCGGCATCGCGGATGCGGGTGGCCTCCTCGCGGGCCTCGCCGATGCGGGTGCGGTACTCGGACTGCACCCGGCGGGCCTCGGCGCGGGCCTGCTCGGCGCGCTCGAAGCCGCCCTCGATGCGGTCGTGGCGCTCGGCGTAGACCTTCTCGAGGCGGGGCAGCAGCACCTTGCTCATGACGAGGAACAGCGCGCCGAACGCGATCAGCCCGATCACGATCTCGTGCCAGATCGGGGTGAGCACGAAGTAGCCGCTCGCCATGGTCATCGTCGGCTGCACCGCCTGTCGGTCGTCGTCGGGCGTCGTCGGAGGTCACGGCACCACGCGCCGACGGGGTCCGCCGGTCGGGCGCTCGCGCACAGTCTGTCCGATCTCTTCCGGGGAGGCGACCCCGGGTCGCGCGGCGCACACGCTCGGGAGCGTCCTAGGGTGCCGCCGTGGGTGACTACAAGCTGGTGGCGGTGGGCACGGACGGCTCCTCCTCGGCCACGTCGGCCGTCACGCGGGCCGCGCAGATCGCCGCGGACGCGGGCGCCAAGCTCCTCATCGTCTGTGCGTACGAGAGGTCGGGTCGCAGCAACGACCGCGACCGGGCCGAGGCCGAGCGCGCGCTCGGCGACGAGGCCTACAAGATCATCGGGGCGAACCCCGCCGAGGAGAAGCTGCGCGACGCCCGCGACGTGGCCCGGCGCGCCGGCGCCGAGGAGGTCAACACCGTCGCCGTCGAGGGCGAGCCGGTGCAGGCCATCTGCGACAAGGTCGAGCTGCACCACGCCGACCTCGTCGTGGTGGGCAACAAGGGCCTGGCGAGCTTCGCGGGGCGCCTGCTCGGGTCGGTGCCCGCGGAGGTCTCGCGCCGCTCCCCCACCGACGTGCTGATCGTGCACACGACCTAGCGCGCGGGCGCGGCCTCCTCGAGGACCGGGGCGGCTCCGGCCTGCTCGGACGGCGACGAGCGCCGCGGCACCGGGGTGGCGGCCGTCGGCGGGGTGGCCCACGTCCCGGGCACCGTGCAGTACGGCGCGGCGCCGTGGCGCCCGAGCAGCTCGGACAGCGGAGCGTCGGCGAGGACGTCGGCCAGCGCGTGCTCGAAGCAGCGCCGCGTGCCCCGGTCGCGGGGACGGGCCAGCGCCTCGGCGAGACGGCGGGTGAGTCGCTCGGAGTCGGCCAGGAAGCCGGTGAGCGAGAGGCGGCCGCGGCCGAGCTCGCGACGGCAGCGGCCCGCGACCGTGTCGCCCTCGCCGACCACGCACACCTCGACGTCGACATCGCCCGGCTCGAGCACGGCACCGGCCGGCCCGGCGCTGTCGGGCGCCGACATGGCTGCCCGGAAGACGGCGTTGGTGACGCTGTCGGACGGGTCGCGCACGAGCGCGGCGAGCAGGTTCCAGCCCCCGCGGCTCTCGAGGACGTCGCGCAGCCCGCGCACGTCGACGGTCAGGCGACGCACCCGCACCGCCCCGTCCCGGGCGAGCAGCTGCTCGACGGAGTCGGGCCGCGTGCCCTCGGGCCCCTCGTCGGGGACGACGAGGTGCAGCCGCGGGACGGCCGGGCTGCCCGGGACCTGGGGGTCGATGCCGCAGACCGCGACCTCGGGCGCCGGCGCGCGGACCGCCTCACGGCTCGGGGTGTCCAGGTACTCCATCCCCGCCATGACCTCCGGCCCGGGGACCTGCCGGCGGGTGGTGCCCGCCGCGAGTCCGGAGGTGGTGGTGGAGGCCGGCGAGGTGGTGGTCCTGCGCCTGGGGGCCGTGGTGGTGGCTCGACGACGGACGAACGGGATGCGCACGGGCGTTCCGCTCCCTTGAGGTCGGGAGCCACCAAGGATGCCAGAGGAGGGTGACGGTCGCCACGTCGCACGATTCAGTCGTGCACGTCACCGAGATCGTCTAGCGGGCCGGCTCGGTGCCGGAGCCGTCGAGGATGCGCTTGAGGTCGGCGAGCGTCTGCTCGAGGCCGGCGCGGATGCCCGGGCCGTCGGCGCGCTCGGTGTGCAGCGTGACCGTCACCCGGGACTCGACGTCGCCGATCCCGGTCACGAACAGCTCGCCGTGGTAGCCGCTGGTGTGCTCGGCACCCCAGCGCAGGCTCCGCGCGTCGGCGTCGGCGTGCATCCAGGCCGTGCCCTCGTAGCGCTCGCCCTCGACGTTCGCGGTCACGGCGACCTCCTCGGGTCCCGTGCTGGAGGCCTTCTCGAGGCCGCTGAAGTACTCGGGGAGGTGCGAGACGTCGGCGAGGTAGTCGAAGACCTCCTCGGGAGGACGGCGGACGTCGGCACTGTGCTCGTAGTCACCCATGGCCGGGGCTACCCCGGTCTGCCATCTCCTAGCCCCGGGCCCCTCAGCGCACCGCGGGCGTGATCGTCGCGCCGCCGCCGAACCCGGCCACCCCGGACGCCTCCGCCCCGAGGCCGAGGTAGGCGTTGACCAGCACCGGGGCGGCACCGGGGCGGGTGTCGCGGTCGGTGCCGGTGCGCGCGTCCAGCACGACCGGGCCGTTCACCGTCGTGCCGTAGACCGCGCCGTGCCAGGCCGTCGTCAGGCGTGGGGAGACCCGGTTGGCGCCGGCGTCGGGCAGCTCCCACAGCGGGGCGGCGGTCGTGGCGTCGACGGCGAACACGCGGGTGTCACCGCCGCAGACGGTGGTGGCCGCCTCGTCCCACACGCAGCGCGGCGGCGTGTACGAGCTGCCGACGTCGACGGTGCGCACCTCGGCGCCCCGCGCGTCGACGAAGCGCAACGACGCCGAGGGCGCGGCGAGCGTCGTCGCCGCCGTGCGCCCGGAGACGACGGCGAGCCCCGGGCCCGCGGGGGTGATCTCCGGGGCGCGCAGGACCTCGCCCCCGAGGCCGCTGGGGACGTCGGGGCGGCGGAGGCCGGTGACGGCGTCGAGGGCGACGACAGCGGACGCGGCGTAGGCGCGACTCGCGCCCGGCGCGGTCGCGACGCCGAGCGCGGTGCCGCCGGCGGGACCGTCGGCGAGCACGGCGTCGACGGCGACCCCGTCGGCGCTCCAGAGCACGCGCTGCGTCGTGAGGTCGACGCCGAGGGCGGTGCGCTGGCTGTCGGTGCTGGCGGTCAGGACGGCGACGCCCGCGACGACGCCGGCGACGGTCATCGCGACGGCCGGCGGGCGCTCCGTCCACGGCAGGACGGTCGCCGCGTTCCACCGCAGCGCGCCGGTGCCCGCGTCGAACGCGAGGAGGTCGACCGAGAGGCCGGGCGGCGTGGTGCCCGAGCCGGGCACCACGCTCGCCCCGCCGACGAGCACGGCCCCGTCCGGGGTGGCGACGGGCCGGCCCGCGACGAAGCGGTCGGGCGGCGCGGCCGGGCCCGGGATCGCGGCGCCGGTGGAGTCGGCGTGCACGAGGCGCCCGCCGTCGGTGGCCCAGATCGTGGTGCCGACCAGCGCCGCCGGCAGGTCGTCGGCGTCGCGGCCGAACACCCGCGAGCCGGAGCCGCCGAACAGCGTCCCGGTGGGTGCCGCGAACCCGAGGGGCGGGTCGAAGGCCGGCGGCGGAGCGCTCTCGCCGGCGTCCGGAGCACCGCAGCCGGCGAGCAGCAGGGCGGCCGCGAGGGTCCCGGCCACCGAGGCGAGCAGGCGGCGCCGGAGGGACACGGCGGCAGCGTGTCATGCGCCGCCCGTGACGGCCCCGGCACACCCCGGCGCGGACTACTCGCTCGGGACCGCGTCCTCCGACGAGCGGCGCGGGGCCGCCACGGGCAGCGGGCCGGTGGCCTGGGCGAGGCGGCGCTGGGCGCGGGAGATGCGGGCGGCGAGCTCGGCGGCCGCGGCCTGCTCGGCCTTCTGCGCCTTGCGCTCGGAGCGCGAGAGGCGCGGTGCCGGGTCGGCGGCAGCGGGGGCAGCGGCGGGAGCATCGGCCGGGCCTGCGGCGGGGGCGTCGACACGGCGGCGCAGGAACGACATCGGGTTCTCCTCGATCACCTCGGAGGGAGGTCTCGCAGGAAGTGTCGTCGCGGGCACGCAGGACGTGACACTGATCCACCCCATCGTGTCGCAGCTGTGACCGTGTCCGGTGAAAGATCAGGATGCACCCGTCCTGACCGGCACGAACCGGTCATCCCGCACCGTGATCACGGCCCTCGCGGCAGCCCTCCGTCAGGTCCGCGATCCCGCGATGAGGTCGGCCGCGCGCTCGCCCAGCACCAGGGCCGTGGCGGCCGGTCCCCGTCGCGGCACGGTGGGCAGCACCGAGGTGTCGACCACCCGCAGGCCCGCCAGCCCGTGCACCCGCAGCTCGGGGTCGACGACGGCGCCGGGGTCGTCGGCGAGGCCGAGCCGGGCGCTGCCGCACAGGTGGGCCGACGTCCCGAGGTGCGCGCGGATCCACGCGTCGAGCCCCCGGTCGTCGAGCCCGCGCTCCGCGCCGAGCGTGAACCCGGCGGCCGCGAGCAGGTCGCCCCGCGGCGCACCGCGCAGCGCATCCGGGCGCGGTCGCGCTCCGAGGCGAGGTAGTGGTGCTCGAGGCGGGGCGGCGCCGTGGGGTCGGGCCCGAACGTCATGGTCCCCCGGCTCTCGGGGGCCTGGAGCGCGCACATGAGGTGGCACGCGCCGCCCGGGGCGAAGGGGCGGGCGAACAGCAGGATCTCGAGGTCGCCGGCCGGGTCGTCGCCCCCGTCGAGGTGGACCGCGGCCTGCGCGGTGGGCGCCTCGGGGTGCAGGCCGCCGTCGTCGGTGAAGGCCAGGTAGACGTTCGGGTGGTCGGTGTAGCCCTGCCCGACGCCCGGGCGCTCGTGACGCACCGGCAGGCCGGCGGCGCGCAGGGCGTCGGGCGGGCCGATGCCCGAGACCGCCAGCAGCTGCGGGGTGAGCACCGAGCCGGCCGAGAGCACCACCTCGCCGGCCTCGATGCGCTCGCCGCCCACGGCCTCGACGCCGACGGCCCGGTCGCCGTCGAGCAGCACCCGGGCGACGGTGACGTCGCCGCGCACCGTGAGGTTGGGCCGCGCGAGGTGCGGGATCACGTAGGCCATCGCCGCGTTGACCCGCACGCCGCGGCGGACGTTGCCCGGCACCAGGCCCGCGCCGGGCGGCTGGTCGCCGTTCTTGTCCGGTTCGGTGGGCACGCCGATCCGGGCGGCCGCCGCGAGGAAGCGCTCGGTGACGGGCGCGCGCATCTCGCCCGCCGGCCGCACGACCGGCACCGGGCCTGCGTCGCCGTGCAGGGGCCCGCGCACGTCCTGGTCGTGCTCGCCGCGGATGTAGTACGGCAGCGTCTCGTCGTACGACCAGCCCGGCCAGGAGTCGAGGTCGGCCCGGGTCGCGCGGACGTGGTTGGCCCCGTTGACCGCGCTCGACCCGCCCAGGAGCCGTCCCCGACCGACCCGCGTGGACCGCTCCGGCGTCAGGTCGACGCCGACGTCCCAGGTGTGCGGGCCGTCGGGGTCGGCGGCGGCGAGCGAGGCGACGTCGCGGACCTCGGCCGGGAACGCGGCGGCGTCGATGATCGCCGCCCCCGACTCGAGCAGCAGCACCCGGCGGGCAGGGTCCTCGCTCAGGCGCCCGGCCAGCGCACAGCCGGCCGAGCCCCCGCCGACGATCACCACGTCCCAGCTCACGCGCCCACCCCCGCGCCCGTCGCACGCCTGATCCCGGTGATCAACGCGGACTTCGTGCGCATAGAAGCAGCGAGATACCCGTTCGCTGCAACCGGGAACGTCAGCGCGGGGTGTCCGAGAGTTGTTCCTGCGGGCGGGCGGCGGCCCACTGCGGCACGGCGTCGGTGTTGACCGCGAACCACAGGTCACGGCCTGCGCCCTCATCGAGGTAGACGACCGACTGCCCGCCCTCGTCGCCGGTCCCGGTGACGGGCACGGTGAGGAACGAGATCGACGAGTTGCGCAGGTCGCGCATGCCGAACGCGAGCTGGGCGAGCCCGGTGTTGGACAGCGAGTCGTCCACGCCGACGTGGCGGGTGACCGTGTCGACCGCCGCGTACGCGGTCGGCGGGCTGGAGAGCGTCCCGGACGAGAGCGTCTTCTGCACGAACGCGCGCAGCGCGGCCTGCTGGCGACGGACGCGGTCGAGGTCACCGCCGGGCAGGCTCTTGCGCTCGCGGACGTAGACGAGGGCCTGCTCGCCGTTGAGGTGCTGCGGACCGGCGGGGACGACGACGCCGTCGCGCTCGGTCTCCTGGCCGACGTTGACGTCGATGCCGCCGACGGCGTCGGTCATCTGCGCGAAGCCCGCGAAGTCGATGACCGCGAAGTGGTCGATGTGTACGCGCGAGAGCTGCTCGACGGTCTCGATGAGCAGCGGCGGCCCGCCGAACGCGTAGGCCGCGTTGATCTTGTTCTTGCCGCGTCCCGGGACGTCGACCCAGGAGTCACGGGGGATCGAGATGATGCTCGCGCTCTGGCCGTCCTCCGCGATGGTGGCCACCATGATCACGTCGCTGCGCGTGGAGCCGAAGACCGCGTCGGGCGCGGCGTCGGTGCCGGTGGTCGCCTCGGGCGAGCGGGTGTCCGTGCCCATCAGCAGGAACGTCTGCCCGGCGGCGTCCGCGGGTCGCGACGACGGGTCGATCGGGGCGAACACCGAGGGATAGCGGCCGACCTGCGAGCCGAGGTGCTGGGTGACCAGCACGACGCCGGCCGCGGCCAGGAGCACCAGCACGAGCAGGGCGATGAGGCCGTAGATCAGCGCGCGCAGCCCCCGCCGCTTCCGGGCGGGCTCCTCGTCCTGGTCCGGACCCGGGCCCCCGGGACCCATCACGCTGCCGATGCTCATTCCCCGACCATCCCTGCTCCCCGGGTCGCCACCTCCGTCGGTGGAGACCTCACTCCCGTTCTCCTCGGACGACGAGCGGCTGCCGTTACGCGACACGCGGTGTCCGCCGTCACCGTGCGGCCCAGCGTGACAGCCCGCTCACGGGCGGTTCCGGGCGGCTCGTCGCGGCACACCTGCCGTCGCCCGCGCGAATGCCGGGGTCCGGCCCGCCGGACGGACGGGCGCCCTACCCTCGGACGGGTGACGCCCGATCGAGACACCGGCGACGCCGTCCTGGAGCGCGAGGCCGCCCGCGTGGCCCTGGGCCCCGTGCCCGCCCCGCGACCCGAGCTCCTCGAGCGGGTGCTCGAGGGTCTGCGCGATCTGCCTGCGGCGGCGCCCCCCACCCGCGACAGCACGTCCGACGAGGGCGGGGACCCCGCACTGCCGCTGCCGCGCCGCCGCTCCTGAGCTCCCCGAACACGACGGGCACCACGGCCGCCGAGCTCGCGGCGCGGCATCCCCGGCTCTTCCACATGACCGAGCCCGGCGCGTGGCCGTCGATCCGCGCCGAGGGCCTGGCGAGCGCCGCCGCGCTGGTCGAGCGGTTCGGGGCGGCGCCGGCGCTGGTCGCCGGACGCCGCCCGGCGGCCGTCACGCTGCACGCGCCCGGGCGCGACCCCGTGGTCCTGCGCGACAACGGTGTGCTGCACGACGGCCAGCTCGTGCGCTGCCTCGAGGGCATGGACGTCGCGGACTTCTACCGGATGCTCAACGCGCGGGTGTACCTGTGGCCGACGCGCAGGCGCGTCGCCGGGCTCCTGGCGGCGCGCGCCTACCGCCACCGCGCCCACCTCGTGCTCGAGCTGGACACCGCCGCGCTTCTGGAGCGGCACGCGGCGGCGGTTCGCCTGTCCCCCATCAACATGGGGGCGACGCTGATCAACCCGCCCCGCCGCGGCCCGGACACCGCGCGCCCGCTCGCGGCGTGGCCCCGCGGACGGACCGTCGCCGAGGTCACCGTCGAGCACGCCGTTCCCGACGCCGCCGACCTCGTGCTCGCCGCGGCCGTCCACCACCCCGGCGGGCGCGTCGAGCCGATCGATCTCTGACCCGCCCGGCGAGCCCGTCCCGGGTGATCAGCAGACCGGAACACACCCTGAAAGGCCCGCCGTGCGTGTCTTCCCGCCTGCTGATCACGGGGTCGGCGCGCGGCTGCGCCCTCCGCGAACGGGCCGACACCACCCGGCGGGCAGGCCTACCGTGGTCGGCACGCACCGACGCCGGCGCCGACGCGCCGCCGACGGGAGGAGGCTCCAGCGATGACCGTTCCCGACCCCGGCCACCCCGACGCCCGGCCCGGGGGCCGGCGACCGAGCAGCGGCATGGACCCCATGCCGTCCTCGGTGCCCCCACCGCCTCTGGGCGACCGGCCGGACACCGACATCCCCCGCAGGCCCACTCCCGGCGACCCGGCCCCGGACGGACGCCTCGAGCTCGTCGCCGCCGGCCGCGACGACCGTCGCAAGCACGTCGTCGACGTGGTCTCCGGCGAGCTCGGCGACCCGACGGGGCTGCGCGCGCGGTGCGGCGCCGCCGTCGAGCAGGTCGTGCCCGGCCTGCGGGCGGAGCAGGCGGACTGTCCCGGGTGCCTGCTCTCGGTGCACCGCTAGGAACGGCTCACTCGTCGGGCCCCGCCCGCCGCACGCACAGCAGGCGGTCGCCGCGCTCCAGGGCGTCGACCTCCGGGGCGTCGATGGCGTGCACGGTCCCGTCGCGCACGACACCCAGCACGATGTCGCGCATGTGCCGCGGCGAGCCGCCGATCTCGTTCTCGGTGACCGTCCGCTCGCCCAGGCTCAGGCCCGACTCGGGCGAGATGAGGTCCTCGACGACCGACACGACGGCCGGCGTCGTGGTGGCCATCCCGAGCAGGCGGCCCGCGGTCTCGGCGGAGACGACCACGGAGTCGGCGCCGGACTGGCGCAGCAGGTGCACGTTCTCGGCCTCGCGCACCGCCGCCGTGATCGTGATCTTCGGCGCCATCTCGCGGGCCGTCAGGGTGACCATGACGGCCGTGTCGTCGCGGTTGGTGGCGACGACCAGGGCCGTGGCGTGCGGCAGCCCGGCCGTGCGCAGCACCGACGACTGGGTCGCGTCGCCGCGCACCGTCACCAGCCCGAGCGCGGACGCCGCGTCGAGCCGGCCGCGATCGGTGTCGACGACGACGATGTGGTCGACGTCGTGCCCGTCCCCGCGCAGGGTGGTGACCGCGGCCTGGCCCTTCGTCCCGTAGCCCACGACCACGACGTGGTTGCGCACGCGGGACCTCCAGCGGTTGATGCGGAACGCCTGACGGGACCGTTCGGTGAGCAGCTCGACCGTGGTGCCGACCAGGACGATGAGGAACAGCAGCCGCAGGGGCGTGATGACGAGGATCGTCCACAGCCGCGCGGACTCGGTCACCGGCACCACGTCGCCGTAGCCGGTGGTCGAGAGCGAGACCGTCGCGTAGTAGAAGGCGTCGATCAGGCCGATGCCGTCGTCGTTGTTGTTGTCGACGTAGCCGTCGCGCTGGAAGTAGACGATCAGCGCGGCGGCGGTGAGCGCACCGAGGGCCAGGAACAGGCGCCGCAGCAGCGCGACGATCGGCCCGACCCCGGTCTCGGGCATCTGCACCGAGGCGCCGCCCTCGATGCGCGCCGGTGAGGCGTCCCGCGACACGCGGCCTCGCAGGACCATCTCCCGGCCCCTCCCGCGGCTCGTCGGTCACGACGGCGGGCCGCCTGGGGCGCGCGCCACGGCGAGGTTACCGGGGCACTAGGTGGGCGGGGTGCGCTGGTAGCCCGGGAAGTTGCCGAAGATGTTCTCCCCGGGCGGGCCCTCGGTGACGGCGTGGACGAGGTACTCGCCGCCCACGAACGCGCCCTTCCACGACTCGCCGCGCCCGCCGAACGCCTCGTCCTTGTCGCCGCGCGAGCGCAGTTTGTTGATCCCGACCTTGAACGCCTGGACCTGCTCGGCGAGCCGCTCGGCCTTCTCGGTGTCGTCGCTCGCGATGCTCGCCACGAGCGCGCCGTTCGACGCGTTCATCTGCGCGAGCAGCTCGGCCTCGGTGTCGACGACGATGATCGAGTCGACGGGCCCGAACGGCTCCTCGTGCATGAGCCGCGACGCCCCCGGAGGGGCGAGCATCGAGACCGGGGCGTGGTAGGCGGCGGTGTCCTGGCCGGGCAGGAAGCGCCCGCCCGCCTTGTCGCCGCGGAAGAGCGGCACGGCCCCGTGGCGCAGGGCCTCCTCGACGCTCTCGTCGAGCTCGGTCGCCTTCGCCGCGGAGATCAGCGGGCCGAAGTCGAGGGCGGGCAGGTCGTCGACCCCGTCGCCGCCCTCCTCGACCGCGAGCGGGTGCCCGAAGCGGACGCCCTCGAGCACCGGCAGGTACGTCCCGAGGAACTGGTCGACGAGCTTGCGCTGCACGACGAAGCGCGGGTAGGCGGTGCACCGCTGCTTGGCGTACTCGAAGCCCTTCTTGAGGATCCCCGAGAACGTCTCCCAGTCGGAGAACTCCCAGACGCCCCAGGTGTTGAGGCCCTCCTGCTCGAGCATGTGCCGCTTGCCGGTGTCGGCGAGCTGCGCGGCGACGCGGCCGCCGTTGGACCGCCCGCCGACGAACGCGAGCGCCCCGATCTCGGGCGAGCGGATCAGCGCGTCCGATAGCTCCGAGCCGTCGCCGGCCAGCAGCGTCACGGGCAGCCCCTCGCGGGCCATCAGGGCGTGGGCGACGGTCAGCGTCATCCAGCCGCCCTGGGTGGGCGTCTTCGCCACGACGCCGTTGCCCGCCAGCAGCTGCACCAGCTCGGCGTGCACCTGCACGCTCATCGGGTAGTTCCAGCTCGCGATGTTCGAGACCGGGCCCTCGAGCGGCGCACGCTTCGCCGGCGCCCCCTCGACGTCGCGGGAGAGCATCCCCTCGATCTCCTCGACGTACCAGCGCACGCCCGAGATGCACCGGTCGACGTCGGCGCACGCCATCGCCCACGGCTTGCCGATCTCCCAGGCCAGCAGCAGCGCGAGGTCGTCGCGGGCGCTCTCCATCGCGTCGAGGGACGCCGACACCCGGCGCCGGCGCTCGTCGAGGTCGACGTCGCCCCAGGAGCGGTGCGTGGCGGCCGCGCGCTGCACCGCGTCCGAGGCGGTCGCCGCGTCGACCTTGAGCATCGTGCCCAGAGACGAGCCGTCGACGGGGCTCGTCTGCTCGCTCGGCGTCCCGACCGCCTTCCACTCGCCGTCGATGAGGTTCGCGGGCCCGTCGTCGGCGAAGGCCTCCCCGACGAGGTCGCGCACCCGGCCCGTGACGGCCGACCAGCTGACGCTGTCGGGGACGTGGAGCCGGGCGGTGCCGTCGGCTGCGTCGCTCATGATCGTGGTCTCCCGGTCGCTCGGGGTCGGGACCCGACGACCATAGGCACCCCGGGCGCCCCACGGGAACCGTCCGACGGACGTGTCGCGCCCTGCTCGTGGCCGGGTCGGCACCCCGGGTGATTGGAGGGGGCAGCCCTCAGCGGGTCGCGGTCACGAAGTCCGCCCGCCCGTTGAGCCGCTGGGTCAGGGGGTCGAACGTCCGGCCCCAGCCCGCCGCGACGTCCGTCGCGTTGACGCGCTGGATCGTCCAGCCGCGCGCCGCGAGCTGGTCCCCCGGGTCGGGGCGGTCGTCGCTGTGGAGCAGCTCGGACATGTCGACGCCGATCCCGTCGGCCACCCGCCGGAACGCCGGGTCCTGCAGCTGCCGCGCGATGTCGGTGAAGTCCTCGAGTGCGACCCGCGAGCCCGGGGCGGAGCGCTCGTCGACGGCCCCGAGCAGCGCCTCCTGCGCCTCCGCGGGCAGGTACGGGAGCAGGCCCTCGGCGAGCCAGGCGGTGGGCGCGGACGGGTCGAAGCCCGCGCCGTCGAGGGCACCGGTCCAGTCGTCGCGCAGGTCGACCGCGACGGTGCGCCGGTCGCAGCGCGGCCGGCCGCCGCCGGGCGCCTCGCCCAGCACCTCGTCCTTGAACGCCAGCACCGCGGGCTGGTCGACCTCGAAGAGCGTGGTGCCGGGCGCCCACTCCAGGCGCTGGGCCCGCGCGTCGAGCCCGGCGGCGAGGATGACCGCCTGGCGGACCCCGGCCCGGCCCGCGGCGTCGAAGAACTCGTCGAAGAAGCGCGTCCGCACGCCCATGTAGCCCGACATCATCTGCCAGAGCTCGTCCTCGGAGTCGCTGCGCGGCGTGACCGGGCGCGTGGGCAACGGCGTCGGGGGTTCGGCGGCCGCGACGAAGCGCTCGGCGTAGGGATCGGAGATCAGGCCGTCCCGACGGTGGGTGTCGACCGAGCGCCCGGCCGCCACGACGAGGGCCGTCAGGCCGACGCTCGACACGATGTCCCACTGCTCGTACCGGTTCACGAGACGGCCTCCCGAGTAGACGTTAGTTCGCCTAACAATCTATCTGGAGATCGCTTGTATGCAACGGGGCGTGACGAGGCGGACACCGAATGTCACGCTATGCGTCGGCTTGGGAGATGAGTCGCCGAGCGGTCCCCCCGCACGGGTGAATAGTTGAAAACTTGAATCAGGAGTTGGGCATTCTCCCGTCACCACTCGTGACAGCGGCTCCACGCCCACGCCTCCCGTCCCCCGACGGTGGCGCCGGACGCCGGGGCCGGACCGGGACGGCATGGACCCCCTCGTGCCGGAACGTGGAGGAGAAGAACCGATGGAGAACGAGGCCCGGTGTCCCGCACGCCTGGACCCCGCCGAGCCGACCGCCGTCCCGACCGGTGGCCGTCCCGACGCCGACCCCGCGAAGGCCGCCCCGATCGGCCGGGTACCGCAGGTGGACTGGCTGACCGCGCAGGCGGAGCTCGACGAGTGCGACGGCTACATCGTGCTCGCCGTCGACCCGCAGACCGGCGAGGTCGACGCGCACGGCCCGTACCCCGGGTTCGACGCCCTGGAGGTCGCGGAGTCGCTGCGCAGGACCCTCGACCGCGAGGAGCTCGACGACGTCGTCGTGCGCGTGGTGCGCTGGCACGAGGAGTCGACGGGCGCCGCCTGAGATCGCCGCCTGAGATTTCAGCGTCCCAACGTCTGCAGGATGCCCGCGGCGATGCCGTCGGCGTAGCGCTGCCGACCCGCGGGATCGGTGAGCACGGCGGCCTCGCCGGGGTTGCGCATGTTCGCGCACTCGACGAGCGCGGCCGGCACGCGCGCGAGGTTGAGCCCCGCGAGGTCCGGGCGCGGGTCGACCCCGCCCTCGCCGCGGTAGGTCGACGGCGTGAACCCCTGGGCCTCGAGGCCCGCCACCAGGGCCCGGGCGAGGTCGAGCGACGGCCCGCGCTGCGAGGGGGCGAGCGCGGGGTCCGCGACGGCGACGTGGAACCCGCGGTCGTCGGTGGCGGGAGCGGAGTCGGCGTGGATCGAGACCGTCAGCGCGGCCCGGGCGTCGTTCGCGGCCGCGGCGCGCCGGTCGACGCAGGGACCGACGCCGGCGTCGTCGGGGCGGGTGGAGCGCACGACCACCCCGCGCTCGGTGAGCACGCGCGTGACCCGCTGGGCGACGTCGAAGGCGAAGGCGTGCTCGGCGTAGCCGCCCGAGGTCCCTCTGCCAGACGTCGCTGTGCCGGTGGTGTTGCAGGGCTTCGTGCCGCCCCGGCCGTCGGGCACCTCGCGCGCGATCTCGTCCGCGGCCTCGGCGTTGCCGCCGTTGTGGCCGGGGTCGAGGACGACGACGGGCGCCTCCGGAGCCGCCCGGGACCGCGCGTCCGGGGCCGGGGCCGGGGCCGGGGAGGGCGCCGGTGCCGCTGTCGCGGGCGGGGGCGGGGCCGGGGTCGTGCCGCACGCGGCGAGCAGGGCCAGCAGGAGGACCAGGACCGCGCGGGAGATCACCGCCACGCGCGCTCCGACGACCCGCGCGCCACGAGCACCGGGTCGTAGTGCCCGGGCGTCGCCGACATCGCCACCTGGTCGGTGACGCCCTGGTAGGCGCCGAGCCCGGTGTCGGCGGTGAATGTCTCGGGGTCGAGGTAGCGGTGCTCCTCGGTGCGACCGGCCGTCGCGTGCGCCCAGCCGTGGTCGAAGATCCCGAGCGACAGGATCCACAGCGCGACGCGGGTCAGCGACACGTGCACGTGGTACGAGCCGCCCTCGACCGCCCGGCGCCGCAGCGCGGACACGACCCCGGCCTGCGCGAGCCACGGGACGATGTAGTCGTTGACGACGAGGATCGGGGGCAGGCGCGGTGCCTCCCCGCCGCCCTCGAGCATCATCATCCCGGTCACCGAGCCCGCGGTCTGGTCGAAACCGGGCCGGCCCGCCCAGGGTCCCTCCAGGCCGTGCAGCGACACCGTCACCGACACGAGCCCCGGCCGCTCGGCCACCGCCTGCCCCGGCGCGAGCCCGATCTCGTCGAGGAACGCCAGGCGCCGGTTGTGGAAGAGGACGTCCGCGCCGGCGAGCAGCCGGGTGAGCTCGGCGCGGTCGCGGCGCGGGTCGAGGAACGCCGAGCGCATGCCGACGTTCGCCGACGCGTAGGTGGTCTCGTGCTCGGTCTCGCCGGGACGCCAGAGGTTGAGGACGTCGGCGCCGTGCAGGGCGAACGCGCGCCCGAAGCCCGCCCCGGCGATGACGTGGCCCATCCCGAGCGCCCGCAGGCCCGAGAACGGCTGCGCGCCGGGCGGCGGGAGCGGTTCGGGGTCGCTGTCGCCGATCCTCGTGACCTCGACCAGCGGCAGGTCGGCCAGCACGTCGGTGTACTGACGCTCCGCCAGCATCTCCGGCAGCGTCCGCACCCGCGGCATGACGACGCCGGCCGCGGCGGCGGCGTCCTCGAGCTCGTCGGCCTCCCACCGCCCGATCGCCTCGGTGACCGCGGCCTTCGTCAGCGGGATGCCGAGCAGCTCCTGGGCCCGCTCGCGCAGGTTCGGGTACATGTTCTGCGGCATCACCCAGCGCCCGTCGGCGCAGCGGAAGAACGCGAACCCCATCGCGTTGCCCTGCTCGACGCTCGAGGCCACGGGGTAGCCGCCGAGCAGCTCCCAGCGCCGGTCGTAGAACGGGCAGAGCCGGTGCGGTGACGCGCGCAGGTCGACGTGCACGTCCTGGCCGGGCCCACCGCGGTCGCGGTGCAGCGCGGCCGCCGCGACCGACTTGGCCAACAGGCCGATGCTCGCGGCCGCCCCGACGCGCACCGGGCTCGGAACGACGGGATCGCGGCCGGCGAGGGTCACCGCGCCGCCCGCGTCCGCCGCCGAGAGGCCCAGCGGGGCGAGGACGTCGTCGAGCTCGGCGAGCGGGTCGAAGCCGTCGTCGCCGGTGAGCGGGTTGTCCCAGGCGTGCTGGAGACGGCTGGTCAGGTCAGACATCCGGGCGCTCCGTCAACAGTGCCTCCGGCACGGCGACGTGTCGCGCCCGCAGGAACTCGGCCACGGCCTTGCCGGCGATGTCGGGCCGCCCGTTGGACGACGCACCCTTGCCGAGGACGTCGTGGACGACGAAGTGCACCGCCCGCAGCGTCGGGAACTCGTGGCGCTCGACGACGACGTCGGCGGCGTCGGGGAACAGCGCGCGCAGGCGCTCGGTCGACAGCGTGCCGCGCAGCCAGTCCCAGGCGCGCGGGTCCGTGTCGGCACCGATCCACAGCCCGATGTTCGAGTTGCCGCCCTTGTCGCCGCAGCGACCGTGCGCGACGAGGCCGAGCGGGGCGCGGCGGGTCGGTCCGAGGTCGGGGACCGGTGGCGCGTCGTCCGAGGGCCGCTGACCCGTCACCGGCGCGCGGACCGGCGTGTCCTTCACGGGCGTGCGCGTCCCGTCGGCGGTGACGACCACGTGGTCGAGGACGTCCATCGGCACGAGCGCGGGCCAGTACTCCACGACGGGCGCGCACACCTTGAGCGGGCTGACGTAGAGCCCGGGGTAGCCGGGGAGGAAGAGCCCGGTCATCGGCGCGACGAAGTGCTGCGCATCCACCTGGCTCCTCGTCCGCGACTGCGCGGTGACGAGGATCTGCTGGGCGGCGGCCCACTGGTCGGGCGGGTCCTCGACGGGCGTCCCGATGCGGTCGACGCGCAGCAGGCTCAGGTCGAGGCCGTCGGTGATCCGCTCGACGTGCGTGCGCAGCAGGGCGACCTTCGCCTCGAGGTCGAGCCCCGTGGCGTAGAAGGCGACGCCGGACTCGAAGCCGCCGGGCGCGGTCATCGCGAGCTTGGTGGTGGGGGGCGGCGGCGAGCCGGTGACCCCGGTGATCTCGACGCGGTCCGGGGCGACCTGGGTGAGGACCACGTCGTCGAGATGCACGGTGACGTCGGGGTTGAGGTAGGTGGGGCCCTGGATCTCGTAGAGCAGCTGCGCGGTGACGGTGTCGGTGGTGACCGTGCCGCCCGCGACCTCGTGCTTGGTGATCACGGCCGTCCCGTCGGCGGCGATCTCGGCGACCGGGTAGCCGAGGTCGTCGACGCGCGGGACCGTCGTGAAGCCCGAGAAGTTGCCGCCGGTCGCCTGCGGCCCGCACTCGATGACGTGGGCCGCGGCCACCGCGCCGGCCAGCGGACCCCAGTCCTCGGGACCCCAGCGGTGCCACCACGCCGCGACCCCGACCGTGAGCGAGGCGTCGGTGACCCGCGGGCAGATCACGACGTCCGCGCCGCCGGCGAGCGCGGCCGCGATGCCCCAGCCGCCGAGGTAGGCGTTCGCGGTGGTCGGCTCCAGGCCGGAGTCGGCGAGCGGCACGCCGGTGTCCAGGTGCTCGAGCGCGCCGAGGGTGTCGAGCCGCGCGGACAGGTCGTCGCCCTCGACGTGCGCGACGACGAGCGCGAGGCCCGCCTCGGCGATCACCCGGCGCACCTCGTCCGCCAGGCCCGCGGGGTTGAGCCCGCCCGCGTCGACCACCAGGCGCGCGTCGCGCTCGGCCAGCAGGCCCACCGCGTCGGTGAACTGGGCCAGGAAGCTGCGCGCGTAGCCCAGCGCCGGATCCTGCGCGCGCTCGAGGGCGAGCTGGCGCAGGGTCGGCTCGGCGAGGTAGTCGCCGGTGACGACGTCGACGGGCCCCGCCAGGGCGTCGCGCAGGCCGGAGAACCGGTCCCAGAGCCAGCCGGCGCAGTTGGCGATGCGGACCGGACGGTCAGTCAAGCGGGCCCCCGGAAGGTGATCGGGACGGGTCGGGCGGCCCGGAGTCTCCCCTTCCACCGGCGCGCTCGCTGAGTGATGCAGGTCACTTCACGATGAGAGCAACCTGAGCGCCAGCCACCCGTACGGCTCAGTGAACGTCCGGACCGTCGCTCTACGGTGAGCACGTGCCGGGCACCGACCGGACAGCACGGGCCCGGGCGAAGCGGGCCGTCCCAGGGGGGAACCACATGAAGACGATCGCGCTCGCCCTC
The DNA here is from genome assembly GCF_050948445.1 of Actinomycetospora sp. CA-053990. Lineage (NCBI taxonomy): Bacteria > Bacillati > Actinomycetota > Actinomycetes > Pseudonocardiales > Pseudonocardiaceae > Actinomycetospora > Actinomycetospora sp. CA-053990. The sequence goes on from NZ_CP192043.1 coordinate 5,165,429, forward strand.
GGCGGCCTCACCGCCGCCTGGCTGGCCGCACCGACGGTCGTCATGACCGCTCGCGGCACCCTCGACCAGCGGGCCTGTGCCGGCTGGCGGGCCCTCACGCCGGTGCCCGCGCCGCGGTCCCTGCCGACGATCCCGGCCCCGCGCCGCGGCGACCTGGACGACCGCGTCTCGGCCTGACCTGGGGGTCCGGGTTGGCGGGCGTCCCTCAGGCCGCGACCGATGGGCCGCGGCAGCGGCTCGAACAGCGAGCCGCCGAAGACCCCGCGCCCGGTGCCGACGCTCGCGAGCAGCGCGTCCTGACAACGGCGGGCGAGCCGCGCCACGGCCGCGCCGTCGTTCACCCCGCGGGCCCGGGCGATCTCGTCGAGCACGTGCTGCGGCCAGCCCGTGAGGTCCGCCCGGCCGGCCTCGCAGGTGGCCACGACCTCGGCCCACCGCGCCGCGTCGACGTCGCCGCGTCCGCGGTCGAGGAACATCGTGCCGAGGTGCTCGCTCACCGCGAGGACGTTGTGCGGCGTCGTCGGGAAGCCGGCGCGCAGGAGGAGCGCCTCCGCGAGGTCGGGCGAGAGCCTCGGCCCGGGCGTGACGCCGGGCCGGTGGCGCAGCGCCGCCACGACGGTGAACGCGAAGACGACGAGCAGCGCGACGGTGCCGACCACGGTGTCCACGACGAGGACCTCTCTCGAGCCGCTCCAGGTGGCGGGATGCCTCGGGAGTCGTCCCTCGAGACCTGATCGTTACGAGCCGATGCGCCCGTTCCGTCGCCGCCCGTTCGGACGTGCTGTGCCCGCCCACGGGTGAGTCGGTATACACCGGGGATGCGCACCCTCGAGGTCACCAAGCTGCGGGACCTGACCGGCCCGGGGCACACCGACGAGTACGGGATCGGCGGTACCGACCTCGGCGCGGCCGCCACCGCACCCGACGGCCGGATCGTCGCCGTCTTCGGTGACACCTTCGAGAGCACGAAGGCGGGCGGCCCGGGCTGGCGCTCCCCGGTGATCCTCTTCGGTGACGCGGACTCGGTGCGCTCCGGGCTGAGGTGGACGGGCGCGGCCGGCCCGTCGCGCGACTACGCGGACCAGGTCGTCAGCTACCGGCACAACGCGCGGATCGGCGGCCGCTTCGGCGGGCTGATCGGCGGCACCAGGATCACGACGCAGCTCCCCACGGATCTGATCACCGTCGGGGACACGATGTACCTGCACGTCATGGCCTGCGAGGGCCTCGGCAACGTGCACTGGACGGAGATCCACCGCTCCCGCGACAACGGCGTGAGCTGGGAGTCGACGGGGCTGTCCTGGCCGGGCGGGCACCTCGGCGGGCACTTCCAGATGCTCACCTGGGAGCTCGGCCCCGACGGCTACGTCTACGCGCTGACGACGGGCTTCCAGCGGGACAAGGGCCTGCTGCTGCACCGCGTCCCCGCCGACCACCTGCTCGACGCCGCCGCCTGGGAGGGCTGGGGGTTCGGGGACGGCGCGTGGGCGTGGGGCAACGCGCCGACGCCCGTGCTGCCCGGGGCGTTCGGCGAGCTCTCGCTGCGCCGCGTCGGGGACATGTGGTGGCTGTGCGCGTTCGACGCCGGGAACTACCGCATCGACCTCATCCCGATGCCCGATGGGCCGACGACCGACCTCACCACCGCCGAGCGCCTCACGGTCGTCTCGGGCTGCGGGTGGGGCGAGGAGGACCACGTCTGCGGACGCGTGGCCCAGCTCTACGGCGGCTACATCCTGCCCGGGTCCACGCCCGACGAGATGCACCTCGTCGTCAGCCAGTGGCACACGAACGAGAACTGGCCGTACCGGGCGATGCACTTCCGCGCCCGGATCGCCGTCTGATCAGGACACCGCGCGTGCGAAGACCACGGTGTTGTCGCGGTACGAGCCCGCGCCGCGGTCGAAGCTGCCGCCGCAGGTGATCAGCCGCAGCTCCGGGCCTGCGGTCGGGCCGTAGACGCGGTCGGTGGGGAAGGCGTCCTTCGGGTAGACCGCGATCTCGGTGACCTCGAACGTCACCGTCGCGCCGTCGGCGCGCACCACCTCGGTGCGCTCGCCCGGCCGCAGGCGCCCGAGCTCGAAGAACACCGAGGGACCGGCCTCCGCCGAGTCCACGTGCCCGATGATCACCGACGGTCCCTGCCGGCCCGGGGTGACCGAGTAGCGGAACCAGGCGGCGTGGTCGTAGCCGGGCGTGCCCTCGGCGGGCACCTCCATCGTGCGGTCCGGGTTCAGCCCGACCTGGTCGACCGGCGAGTCCACCCGGATCGCCGGGATCCGCAACCTGGCCGGGGGCGACGACGAAGCGATCGGCCCCGCCTCGGCGGCCCGACCGGGCGGGGGTGGCGGGCCGGCGGCGGCCGCGTTCGACGGCGTCGGCGACGGGGCGGGTGGCGCGCCGGTCTGGTCCACGAGCGCGTACCCCAGCAGCGCGACGCCCAGCACCGCGAGCACCACCGCGCCGGCGACGAGCGCCCGGCGGACCGGGTCGGGGCGGGCGGGGGCGCTCTCGTGCGGGTCGCCGGTCTCGGGGTCGGCGGTCTCGGGGTCGGGGGTCTTCGCGTCGGGGGTCTTCGCGTCGGCGGTCTCGGCGTCGGCGGTCTCGGCGTCGTCCTGCCCGGTGCTCACCGTGCCCGCCTCCTGCCGCTCGACCACTGCTCGCCGGCCCGTGTCCACGGCGTCGTCACGCCAGGCGCGCCGGCCGCCGTTCTACCCCGCCCGGCGGGACCGTCGCCCGGCGCGAGGGGCACGTTGCGCATGATCGTCGGGGCTGCGCGCCTGCCGAACGTGCCCCTCGTGCGGACGAAGCGCCCCGGCAGGCGACGACCCCGCACACCGCGGGGTGTGCGGGGTCGTCGGGTCCTGCCTCGTCCCGGTTCTCGTCTCAGTTCTCGCGGCGGCGCCGGGCGGCGGTCGCACCCAGCACGCCGGCACCCGCCAGCGCGAGCGCGCCGACCCCGATGAGGCCGGCGTGCTCGACGTCCGAGGTCGAGCCGCCCCCGGTGGCGACACCACCGGACGGGGTCTGGCTGGCACCCCCACCGGAGCCGTCGGAGCCGTCGGAGCCGCCGGAGCCGCCGGAGCCGTCGGAGCCCGACCCGCCGGGCGCACCGGTGCCGCCGGCGCCGCCGGCCCGGGCTGCGTGCCCGCCTCGCCGCCGGCCCCGGGCTGACCCGGCGCACCGGCCCCGGGCTGGCCCGGGGCGCCCGGCTGACCCGCGGCGTTGCTCGGCTGGCCCTGGCCGGGCGCCGGCGGCGGCGGTCCCTGCGGCTCCGCCTGCGAGCAGCCCGTCAGGATGCCGAGTCCGATGGCGCCCGCCACCGCCGGCGCCGCGAGCCGACGTGCCCTGTTGCTCGAGATCACGCGTTCTCCCCGATCGTCGTCTGCACACCCGCCCCGAGGGACGTGGCGCGGTCCCCGGCACCGTTCCCAGGCGCCCCACCGGTGACACGCGATCAGTGGAGGGCATTGCGACGAACGGCCTCCTTCCGGGCGGCGAACGGCCGTCGTGATCGACATCGTCGCCCGCACTACCGTTCCCGCGTGCTCGGCATCGTGAGGCCCTGTCGTCACCACCTCTCCCCCGCGCTCCACCGCCGCTGGGCGGCGCACCTGTGCGGCACCTGCCTCGCCCTGCGCGACGGTCACGGCCAGCTCGCCCGGGCCGCGACCAACGTCGACGCCCTGCTCGTCTCGGTGCTCACGTCGGCGCAGACACGCGTCCCCGCACGATCGACCGCCGCGACCGACCGCGTCGCCGGCCCCTGCCCCGCCCGCGGGATGCGCACCGCCACCGTGGCCACCGGCGACGGTGCCCGGCTGGCGGCGCACGCCGCGCTGCTGCTGGCGGCCGGCCACGTCGCCGACCACGCCGACGACCGGCAGGGCGCCTTCCGGCACGCGCCGGTCGCGGCGGTGGGCCGCCGGCTGGCCGACCGCTGGAGCGACCGGGCACGCGCCACCGCACCCGCGGGCTTCGACCCGACGGCGCTGCTCGCGGTCCCGGCGCGCCAGCACGCGATCGAGCACGGCGGGACGGCGACGCTCGAGGAGGCCACGGCCCCGACCGCCGACGCCGTGTCGGCGGCCTTCGCGCACACGGCGGTCCTCGCCAGGCGACCGGACAACGCCGGCCCGCTGGCCGTCACGGGCGCCGCCTTCGGTCGCCTCGCCCACCTCCTCGATGCGCTGGACGACCTCGACGACGACCGTCGCGCCGGCCGGTGGAACCCCGTCGACGCGACCGGGGCCGGTGTCGAGGCCACCCGGGGCCTCGCCCGCGCCCAGGTCGCGACCCTCGCCGCGACCCTGCCCACCGTCGACCTGGCGGGCCCGGATCTCGACGCGCGCCTCGCCCACCACCTCCTGGTGCACGAGACCGAGCGGGCGTGGCAGCGCACGCACGTCCGAACGGAGCAGCCGCCCACCGACCAGCCGCCGCACCCTGGCGACGGGGCGCCGGGACGCCCGCCCCGGGGCGTCCTCGCGGGCTGCGCGGCGGCCGCCGGGCTCTGCTGCACCGGCCAGCTCTGCTGCGCCGACGAGTTCCAGGGTCCGTGGAGCGGCCGGCCGCGGAACAACCCCTGCGCGAACTGCTGCGACTGCACCGAGTGCAGCTGCGACTGCTGTGACTGCTGCGGCTCCGACGGCTGCTGTTGCGACGGCTGCAGCTGCAGCGACTGAGGGCACACGACCCGACGAACGGGCGAACTCGCGCGCCGAAGGGGCGACCCGCCGTTCCCCACCCGGTCCCCGCACGTTGGACCCGACCGGGTGATGCTGGCGCGGATCGCGGCGGCCCGCCGTCGCGGCGGGGCCACGAGGGCCAGGCGTGGGTGACAGAGCGGAGGCACGGAGCGCATGTCGCAGGCGACGGTGGTGGCCGGCCGCTACCAGCTCGGCCCGACCCTGGGCCGCGGTGGGATGGCCGACGTGCACTCGGGCCTCGACGTGCGCCTGGGGCGCGAGGTCGCGATCAAGGTGCTGCGCTCCGACCTCGCCCGCGATCCGTCGTTCCGGCTGCGGTTCGAGCGCGAGGCGCAGAACGTGGCCGGGCTCAACCACCCCGGGATCGTCGCGGTCTACGACACCGGCGAGGTGCCCGGCGAGCAGGTCGGGCTGCCCTACATCGTCATGGAGTACGTCAGCGGGTCGACGCTGCGCGACCTGCTGCGCGCCCACGGCCCGATGCCGCCCGAGCACGCCTGCGCCGTCATGGCGGACGTCTGCGCGGCCCTGGGCTACAGCCACGAGCACGGCGTCGTCCACCGCGACGTCAAGCCGGCGAACATCATGATCACGCCGGGCGACGTCGTGAAGGTGATGGACTTCGGCATCGCCCGGGCCCTCACCGAGACCGGGCCGGGCCTCACCGGTGACATGGTCATCGGCACCGCGCAGTACCTCTCCCCCGAGCAGGGGCTCGGGCAGGAGGTGGACGCCCGCGCCGACGTGTACGCCGCGGGCTGCGTGCTCTTCGAACTGCTGACCGGCGAGCCACCCTTCAGCGCCGACAGCCCCGTGGCGATCGTCTACCAGCACGTCCGCGAGGACCCGCCGATGCTGGCGACGCTCGCGCCGCCCGGCGTGGTGATCGACCCCTCGCTCGAGGCGGTCGTCCGTCAGGCGATGGCCAAGAACCCGGACAACCGCTACGCCACCGCCGCCGAGATGCGCGCCGACCTGCTGCGGGTGCTGGCCGGCGAGCGCCCGGACGCGCCCGCCGTCCTCGCCGAGTACGACCGCGTCACCGGCCCCGAGGACCCCACCGACCCCGGGCGCCACGGCGCGGCCGTCGAGACCACCGGCGAGATGAGCCTGACGCAGGAGGTCACGCGCGGGAGCCGACGGCGTGGCGCCGTCGAGCTCGACCACGGACCCCGCACCGGCGCCCACGCGGCGGCGCGGACCGGCGGCTCGCGGTGGCGGGTCGGGGCGGCGGTGATCGGCCTCGTGGCCCTGCTCGTGCTCGGTCTCGTCTGGATCGTGAGCCCGTCGGACAGCGAGGTGCCGCGCCTGGTGGGCCTCTCGCGCGACGAGGCCGTCCGCGCGCTCGCCGACGCCGGGCTCTCCCCGATCGTCGTGCCGACGGCGTCACCGCCCGAGCAGGTCGACCGGGTGATCGGCGCGTCCCCGGACGTCGGGGTGCGCGTCGACGAGGAGTCCGCCGTGACCCTGCGGATCGGGCGCGGGCCCGGGCTGGTCCAGGTCCCGCTGCTCGTGGGCCGCAGCCCCGAGGCCGCCCGCGTCGCCGCCGAGGCCGCGGGCCTCGTGCTCACCCCGGTGCCGCGCCAGCGCGAGACCTCCGACCCCACGGAGATCGGCCAGGTCGTCGGCCAGGACCCGGTGCCCGGCTCGCTGCGCCCCGCCGGCGGCGCGATCGAGCTCATCGTGGGCCAGCGCCGGGCCACCCTGCAGGTCCCCGACCTCGCGGGGCGCTCCCGTCAGTCGGCGGAGTCGACGCTCGAGGGCATCGGGCTCGAGGTCTCCTTCCGCGAGGTCGACGGCGCGGCGGGCACGGCGGCGGGCACGGTCGTCGGGATGCGTCCGAGCGCCGGCACGGCGGTCCCACGGGGCAGCACGGTCACCGTCGACGTCGCCCGGGGCTCCGGCTCGGCGCCGACCTCCGGGGCGCCGTCCGGGGACACGGGCAGCGGGTCGGACGGTTCGGAGACGGGCGACTCGGGCGGGGCCACGGACGGCGGCGACGGCAGCGGGGACGGCACCGGCGGGTCCGAGGGCGACGACGGGTTCTTCGACCTGTTCTGAGCGCCGGCGCGCGGCGGCAATGTACTCCGTCCGTGATCCACCGGACGGCGCATCAAGAACGGCCGTGTGGCGCTCGATGACAAGGGTGACAGTACGTCGGCCCGTCACCCAGGGACGTGATCCACGATGTTCCGCCGCTCCTCGAGCACCGCCACCGCCAGCTCCGCCGTCGCCGGGTCCCACCGTCGCCGGGCCGTCCGACGGGCCCGTCAGCGCGAGGTCGTCGACGACGCCGCCCTGCGCGCCCGCCTGGACCGGATGAACCGCCGACTCGCCGAGGTCAGCTCCGTGCAGGTCACTGCGCGTGCGCAGGGGATCGACAACGACGCCGCCCGCCGCGACCCGCTGACGCGCCCGTTCTCGGCTCCCGTCGACGGTCCGGTGCCGCCGCGCCGGGTCGACACCGCGGAGATGGCGCGCCCCGCCTGAGAGCCTCCCGGACCGACCCGGCCCGCGTTCATCACACCGAGTGATACTGCAGCGCGATTATCGCGAACCCCCTGGCAGGCACTCCGCTCGCGAACACACACTGTCACCGTCTCGGCCCACCACTGCGCCGGGAAGGTGACAGCGTCGTGTGAGGGGCCGGGACTCGGGCCGGCCCGTGAGGAGGTCGGCCGTGCACCCCGTGGAACCCGTGCCCCGGCCCGCGGCGGGACGGCGACCCGCCCGCGGCCGGCCGCTCACGGCTCCGCAGCTCGAACTCACGCACGGTGACCGTCGGCTGGTGGTCCCGCCGGGTCAACCGATCACGATCGGCCGCGACGAGGCGGCCGGGTTCCAGGTGGTGCACCCCCTCGTCTCCCGCATCCACGTCGAGCTGCGGCCGCTGCCCACCGGGTGGGAGCTGATCGACCACAGCCGCAACGGGGTGTTCGTCGCCGGGGAGCGTCTCCAGCAGCTGCGGCTCTCGCCCGGGGCGACGCCACGGCTCACGCTCGCGCTCGGGCACGGCGGGCCCGAGGTGCAGGTCGCACTCCGGGCGGTCGGCGCCGACCCCGGCGCCCCGCCGGTACCGATGGCCGCGCCCCTCGTCCCACCCTCGGCCCGTCCCGCCGGGCCCGATTCCCGTCCGGTCCCCGCCCCGCCCGGCTCCCCGCCCCGCCCCCGGCACGACCCGCTCGCCGGCCCGTCCCCCGACGACGTCGGTGCCGACGGGCCGAGCCGTCAGGGGCGCCTCTCCGCGGTGCACCGGTTGCCGTCGGCCGCTCCGTCCGGTGCTCCGTCCGGTGCTCCGTCCGCTGCTGCGTCCCCCGCCGGCCACCCCGAGCCGGCGCCCACCGCGCGCATCTCGACCACTCCCGCCCCGGCAGCCACCCCGGCAGCCCCGCCCGGGACCCCCGCCTCCCGCATCCGGATCGGCCGCGAGACCGACAACGACGTCGTCGTCAGCGACCTCCTGGTCTCGCGCCACCACGCCGAGCTCCGCGCCGACGGTGCCGGCGGCTGGGAGCTGATCGACCTCGGCAGCCCCAACGGCACCTACGTCGACGGCCGGCGCATCCACCGCGTGCCGCTGCGCCCCGGGATGCTCGTGGGCATCGGGCACGCGCTGTTCCACCTCGACGGCGCCGAGGGCGGGGTGCTCGTCGAGCGCGAGGACGCCGGCGCGATCGCGTTCCGCGCCGAGGACCTGGTGGTCCGCACCCCGAAGGGCCGGACGCTGCTCGACCGGGTCGGGTTCGCGCTCGAGGAGAAGAGCCTGCTCGCCGTCGTCGGCCCGTCGGGCGCCGGGAAGTCGACGCTGCTCCGCGCGCTCACCGGCTTCCGGCCGGCCGACGAGGGCACCGTCACCTACGCCGACCGCGACCTCTACGCCGACTACGACGAGCTGCGCCAGCGCATCGGGCTCGTGCCGCAGGACGACATCCTGCACCCGCAGCTGACGGTGCGCCGGGCGCTGGCCTACGCCGCCCGCCTGCGCTTCCCGTCGGACACCACGGAGGCCGAGCGCGACCACCGCATCGACGAGGTGATCGGCGAGCTCGGGCTCACCGGCCAGGCCGAGCAACGCATCGACTCGCTCTCCGGCGGCCAGCGCAAGCGCACCTCGGTGGCCCTCGAGCTGCTCACCCGGCCCTCGCTGCTCTTCCTCGACGAACCCACGTCCGGCCTCGACCCGGGGCTGGACAAGTCCGTCATGCGCACGCTGCGCGGCCTCGCCGACGACGGCCGCACCGTCGTCGTCGTCACCCACAACGTCGCCAACCTCGACGTCTGCGACCGCCTGCTGCTCCTCGCCCCCGGCGGGACCGTCGCCTACTTCGGCCCGCCCCAGGAGGCCCTCGCCTACTTCGGCGTGCCGGACTTCGCCGACATCTTCCTGCTCCTCGAGCGCGAGTCCGGCGCCGACTGGGGCGAGCGGTTCCGCCGCTCGGCTGTCGCCGAGCGCTACATCGGCACGCCCCCGCCGACACGGGCGCCCGGCCCGTACGGGGTCCCGACCCCGGCCCCCACGACGGCTCCCGCCGCGCCGCCGCGCCAGCAGTCGGCGCTCGCGCAGTTCGGCGTCCTCGCCCGGCGCTACCTGGCGGTGATCGGCGCCGACCGCCAGTACACGATCTTCATGGTGGCCCTGCCCCTGCTGCTGGCGGCGCTGTCGCACGCCCTGCCCGTCGACACCGGGCTGTCGCTGGCCGAGCAGCTGCGCGGCGTCCCGGGCGCGCCGCAGAGCCTGCTCATGGTGTTCATCGTCGGTGCCGCGCTGATGGGGTCGGCGGCGTCGATCCGCGAGCTGGTCAAGGAACGCGAGATCTACCGCCGCGAGCGCGCGATCGGGCTCTCGCGTGCTGCGTACCTGCTCTCCAAGGTCGTCGTGCTTGGGGTGATCACCGGCCTGCAGGGCCTGGTGCTCGGGGTGCTCGGCACGCTGGGCCGGCCGGGTCCCGACGAGGCCGTCGTCCTCGGCGACCCGCGCGTGGAGATCCTCGTCGCGATCGCCGCCACCACGATCGCCAGCATGGCCGTCGGGCTCGCCGTGTCGGCGTGGATCGACAACGCCGACCGCGGCATGCCGCTGCTGGTGCTGCTCGCGATGCTGCAGTTCATCCTGTCCAGCGCCCTGCTGCAGATCCAGGACAGCCCGGTGCTCGCCCAGCTGTCGTGGCTCGTGCCCGCCCGCTGGGGGTTCGCGCTCGGCGCCTCCACCATCGGCGTGCGCAGCGGGCCGGGCGTCCCGCCGCCCTACACCGCGGCCGAGCCCCTGTGGGACCACGACGCCGCCACCTGGCTGTTCGACCTCGGCGCGCTCGCGGGGGTCACCGTGCTGTTCGTCGTCGTCACCGCGCTGCTGCTGCGCCGCCTCGACCCGCGCGCCCGGAGGGTCGGATGAGCATCACCCTGCCGCCGCGGCGGCCCGCCACCGACGTCGAGTACTTCGGCCCCTATCGGCTCGAGGAGCGCCTCGGCGGCGGGGGCACGGGCGAGGTGTTCCGCGCCCACGACACGGTCCGCGAGCGCACCGTCGCCCTCAAGCGCCTGCGCCCCGACCTCTCCGACGACGAGGCCTACGCCGAGCACGTCCGCCGGACCACGCGCGTGGCCGCCCGGCTCGCGTCGCCGCACGTGATCCCGATCCACGACGTCGGCACGATCGACGGCGCGCTGTTCGTCGACATGGCGCTCGTGGCGGGGGTCGACCTCGGGCGGGAGCTCGCCGAGCACGGCCCGCTCGGGACGGCGCGCGCCGCCGCCGTCGTGCGCCGGGTGGCGGACGCGCTGGACGACGCGCACGCCGACGGCCTCTCCCACGGCGCCGTCACGGCGTCGAACGTGCTGCTCTCGCACCACTGCGGGCGCGACGTCGTCCACCTCACCGACTTCGGTGTCGCCGGCCCGGGCGGCACCCGCGCCGACGACGTCCACGCGCTCGGCTGCCTGCTCGTCGAGGCCCTCACCGGTCGCCCGGCCTTCCCCGACGACGACCCGTGGACCACGGCGGGCCGCCGGTACGACGAGCCACCGCGGGTCACCGACCGGCGTCGGGGGCTGCCGGCCGCCGTGGATGCGGTGGTCGCCCGCGCCCTCGCCCCGTCGCCCGCGGATCGGTACGCCTCGGCCGGTGAGCTCGCCGACGCCGCGCACACCGCGCTGACCGGCTTCCGGACCGCGGGTGCCCGCCTGGATCCCGGTCGCGGGAGCACGGGCCCCGCCACCGCACCCCGACCGGTGGGCAGACGGGCGGCACACCGGCCGTGCGCTACGTCCCGGCACCGGCGGGAGCCGCGGCGTGGCCCCTCACCACGGTGCCCGCCCCGCGCGGGGCCACCCCACCGGCGCAGGCTCCCGAGCACGCCGGGCCGCCGACGGGCCCGGCCGCCCCCGCGCCGTTCCCCGAGGCACCCCAACCGTCACGCCGGCCGTGGTGGATCGCGCTCGGCGCCGTGCTGCTGGTGCTCGTCGCGCTGCTCGCGTCGTGGACCCTGCTCGCCGGCCGCGACACGGCACCGGCCCCACGCCGCCCGTCGAGGCGCCCGTGACGAGCCGGCTCGCCGCGGCGTTCCCGGACATCGCTGCTGCCGACGCCTCTGCCCCCGCCGACACCTGCGCCTCCTACCCCGCCGGCGACGGCGAGTACGTGACGTCCACCGGCGCGCGGGCCCTGGCCGTGATCCGCTGTGACTACGGCGCGGCCGTGCCGGGCGGGTACGTCTACTACACGGAGTGGCCGACCGCGGCCGACGCCCGGCGGTGGCAGGCCGACCAGGCGAGCCGGGGGCCGGCGCTCGACGGCGTCACGCAGTGGCACGACGGCGCCGGTGCGCCGCAGGGCCCGCTCCACACCCACGCCTCGCCCGACGGCGCCGTCTACGCCACCGCCGCGTACGCCGAACGGCCGTACAGCTTCGACGTCGTCACCCGATCGCTGGAAGGAGTGCACCGCATGCTTCCGGCGATGCGCCTCCTGCCCGCGGCGCAGGTCCCGGCCTGACCCACCCCTCGTCCGAGGGCCAGCGCGTTCGCCGGACGGGTGCGGTTCTCACGTCGAGTAAGGAAACTCTGCGAAAAGTGTGAGCCTGCTGGCCTGTCCGAGGGCCATCGCGCATACTCTCGGTGACTTTCATCGGGGGGGTGGTCCCCCTGGATTCCCCGACGCAGGAGAGCGCCCCATGAGCACCGAGGCCCCGGGCCACTCGCCCTCGCCGTCCGCCGGCGACCCGGTGGAGATGTTCGGGCCCTACCGTCTCGAGGAGCGCATCGGGCGCGGCGGGATGGGCGAGGTGTACCGCGCGTTCGACACCTCCCGCCAGCGCACCGTCGCCGTCAAGCGCCTGCACGGCGGGCTCGCCGACGACGGCGACTACCAGGAGCGCTTCCGTCGCGAGTCGCGCACCGCCGCGCGCCTCTCGTCGCCGCACGTCATCCCGATCCACGACTTCGGCACCATCGACGGCCGTCTCTACATCGACATGCGGCTCGTCTCCGGCCTCGACCTGGCCGACGAGATCGAGCGCCACGGCCGGCTCGAGCCCCGGCGCGCGGCGGAGATCGTCCGCCAGACCGCCGACGCCCTCGACGCCGCGCACGACGACGGCCTCATCCACCGCGACGTCAAGCCGTCCAACGTGCTGATCACCCAGCACCGCGGCCGCGACTTCGTCTACCTCGTCGACTTCGGCATCGTCCGCGCGATGGGCGGCGACACCAAGAGCTCGCTCACCGGCACCGGCTCGGCGATCGGCACGCTCGCCTACATGGCCCCGGAGCTGTTCCTCGGCCGCGAGATGGACCGCCGCGTCGACGTCTACGCGCTCGGCTGCCTGCTGTTCGAGGCCGTCGCGGGGCGCCCGCCGTTCCTCTCCGAGGGCCCCGGGCTCATGTACGACCACCTCAACGAGACCCCGCCGCGGCTCTCCGAGGTCGCGCCCGGGTCGCCGCCCGCGCTCGACGCGGTGCTGGCGACGGCGATGGCCAAGGACCCGGCCCAGCGCTACGCGACCGCCGGCGACTTCGCCGACGCCGCCCTGCAGGCCGTCGGCGGCCAGGCGCCCACGGGCGAGACCGGAGCGCCGGACGACAGCACCGCCCGCCACGGTGCCGGCGGCGCGTTCGCCGCCGGTGCGGCCGGTGCCGGCCTGGGTGCCGGCCTGGGTGCTGCCGCAGCGTCCGGCCAGGGGTCGTCGGGCCCGCAGGGCGTCACCCCCACGTACGTGCCCGGGCCCCGGCCGAGCTCCGGCCCGCAGGCCCAGCCGTGGACGCCGGGCGGCCCGACGCAGGGACCGTCGCCGTTCGGCACGCCGCAGGGCTCGGGACCGCAGCCCGGCGTCGGGTCCGGCCCGCAGCCCGGCTACGGCACGCAGGGCTACACCGGCGGCCAGCCCGGGTTCCCCGGTGGCACGCAGGGCTACGGCCAGCCGGGTTACGGGCAGCCGGGCTACGGCACCGGCCCGTACCCGCCGCCCCCGGGCGGCCCTCAGACCGGGTGGTACGGCCAGCCCCCGCAGCCGCCCAAGAGCGGCAAGGGCAAGATCATCGCGATCGTCGCCGGCATCGCCGCGGTCCTGCTGCTCGTCGCGGTGGGTGCGGTCGTGCTGCTGAACCAGGACTCGGCGCCCCCGGTCGCCGCGCCGAACCCGGGGACGACCGCGGGCCCGTCGTCGCAGGCCGGACCCACCTCCCCGACGACGCCCACGCCGCCGGCCGGGCAGCCCGCGCTCTCGCAGGTCTTCCCGGACGTGACGAGCTCCAACTGCCAGCTCATGGACCCCGCCACGGCTCCCCTGCGGGCCCAGAGCGGCGCGACGTCCATCGAGTCCTACTCGTGCGACTACTCGAGCGTCGTCCCGGGCGCCACCGTGTACTTCGCACGGTGGTCGGACGCGGCGGGGGCCCGGGCCTGGTACGACGACACCGCCGCGCTCGGCCCGCGCATCGAGAACTTCGACGTCTGGCAGGCCGGCGGCGTCCAGCAGGGCCCGCTCTACACGGCGCAGTCCAGCACCGGCGTGATCTCGACCGGCATCTACGAGGGCCTGAACTACAGCTGGGAGATCCGCACCAGCAACCTCGAGCAGTCCAACCAGGTGTTCCAGGCGCTGCGCTTCCGCGCCAAGTCGACCTTCGGCGGCTGACGCCCCCGACACCACGGGCCCGGCCAAGAACTGGATCGGCGAGGACTGGACGGACGAGTGACCGACGGCGAGACGCTCTCGGGTGGGCACTACCGGCTCGGGGCGTCGCTGACGGGCGACGGTGCGGGCCGGGTGACGGTCCGGGCGGCCCGTGACGAGTGGCGCGACCGCGACGTGCTGGCGGTGGCGCTCGCCCCGGACGGTGGAGACACGCCACCCTCTCCCGACGCACTGAGCCGCGTCGCCCGCGACATCCGCCGTGCCGCGGCGGCGTCACACCCCGGACTCGCGCCGGCGGACGACGTCGCGGCGGGCGCGGACCGCGGGCTGTGGCTGGTGCACGACCTGCCCGTCGGCGTGTGCGGTCTCGCCGACGACGGCCCCGTCGCGCCGGCGGTGGCGTTGCGGCGGGCCGTCGTGCTGGCCGGGGCGCTGGGGGCGGCGCACGCGGCGCGGGTCGTGCACGGCCGGGTCGGTGCCGACGTCGTCCTGGTCGGCGGGGACGACGCCGTGTGGCTGGTGGGCGCGCCATCCGGGGTGCGCCCGCCGGACCGGCCGGCCGCTGAGGACGATGACACCCGCGCCCTCGCCGCGACGCTCCTGGACGCCGGCACGGACGGCAGCGAGCCGGAGCTCGCCGCGCGCCTGGCCGCGGTCCTCGAGCGCGTGGCGCACGCGATCCCCGAGGTGCCCGGGGCCCTCGGCGCGACCCTGCGCCGCGAGCTCGCCGAGCTCGCCGAGGTCGCCGAGCTCGGCGGGACTGAGCTCGGCGGGACGGAGGCCCTCCGGTCCGGCTCACCGAGGTGATCCCGACGGCGACGGCCACCGGCGCCTGGTCGCCGACGCGCCCGGTGGCCGTCGAGCCCGGGACGGGCCGGGAGCCGGCGCACGAGCGCACCACGACCCCGGTCCTGGTGTCGCCGCACGGGCGGGTGCCGGTCGTTTCCCGCCCGGCGCCGGGGATCCCCGGTAGGCGGCCCGTCGCGGTGGCCCCACCCCGTCCCTCTCCCACAGTGCCGGCTCGTCCCCCCGCGCCCGGGATACCGCCGCGGCGACCGGGCCCGGAAGACACGGGCCCGACGCGGCCCCCGACCCGCACGGGCCTCGTCGTCCTGACCGTCGCGGTCGTGGTCCTCCTGCTCGCCGGGGCTGTCGCCGCGGTGCTCGTGCTGGGGTCCGACGCGGCACCGGCCGGTCCGAGCGACCGCGTCGTCCCCGCGGCGATCGGCGACCCGCGCACCGTCGACCCCTGCGGTCTCGTCGACCCCGCGGCCCTCGCGGCGCGGACCGGCGGCGAGGCCCGGGTCGTCCCCGACCTCGGCAGCCCCGCCTCCTGCGTCGTCGACGTCGCCGCGCCCGGCGGGGACGTCGCGGTGATCGCGACCCTCGAGCCCGTCGCCACCACCGTGAGCGCCGCACGGGAGGAGCGGGTCGGGGCGCTGCTGGTCCGCCGGATGGCGCCGCAGGCCGGCTCCTGCACCCGCACCGTCGTCACCACCGAGGGCGTCCAGGTCTCGCTCGACGCGATCGTTCCCGCCGGCTCGGGCGCCGATCCCTGCGCCGCGGCCGACACCGCGACCGACGCGACGCTGCGGACGCTCCAGCAGGGCACGACGTTGCCGCGCCGCGCGACCGAGGACCCGCCGACGGCCCTGACCTCCGTGGACACCTGCAGCCTGCTGACCCGATCCGACCTCGGCGCGGTGCCGGGCCTCGACCCGGCCGCGGTCACCGCCGGTGTGGGCGGCTGGTCGTGCCGGTGGGGCACCGGCACGGGCGGCGTCGTCGACGTGGGTGTCGAACGTCGCCGGACCTTCGCGCCGACCACGGACGTCGCCGGCCGACAGGCCGCGGTCACCCCGCAGCGCTCCTCGTGCGACGTCGCCCTCGCCCAGCGCGCCGACACCGCCACGGACGGGACCCCGCGCGTCGAGCTCCTCGAGGTGACGGTGTTCGGCGCACGACCCGCCGACGCCCTCTGCGCCGACGCGACCCGCCTCGCCGTCGCCACCGTGCCCCGTCTGCCCGCGCCGTGAGCGGTCCCGTGACCGGTGCTGTGATCCGTCCCGGGAGGGCCGGGCGAGGGGATGCGCGTCCGCGTGGGATGTCCGACACTGCCCCGGCCGGCGGTAACGCCCGCCCGCGATCATCCCGATACTGCAGCGTCACGATCCGGGGCGTGGCCATCCGGGGCACCACGACCCCGAGGCCGATCGAGGAGGCCGACATGACCAGCGACCCGACCCTCGCGCGGAGCGCGGCGTCATGGCAGTGACCGCTCCCGCCGTCGGCGCCGGGCGCGGCCCCTGGATTGCCAGCGCCGCCCTCGCGGTGGCGATCGTCGTGGCCGCCGGGCTGGCGGTCCTGACCCTGGTGTCCGCGCCGCCGTCCACCGCGTCGCAGCCCGAGGCCGTGGCCCCCGCTCCGGCGGCGCCCGCCGCTCCGGCGTCGCCGGCCGCCGTCCCGCCGCCCGCCGGTGCCCCGGCCACCGCCGACACCGCCGGGCGCGCGCTGCCCGCCGCCGTCGCGACGGGCACCCGGGAGCTCTACACCGCGCTCGGCGCCGGCGACCTCCCGGCCGTCCAGGCCCGCTACCGCCCGTCGGCCGCGTTCGACGCCGCCCCGTGGGCGCGGGTGGCGCCGCTGCTGGCCGAGCCGGCCAACCGTGAGGCCCTCCTCGCCGCCCTGCGGGAGCCCCCGCAGCGCCGCTCCGGCATCTATCGGTTCGCGGCCGGCGGCGCCGTCGTGGGCGTGGACGCCCAGGGTCGGATGGGCTTCCTGCTGCTGCCCTGATCGCCGGCCCGACGACGTCGCCCCAGCCCGACGAACTGCCATCTGAACGGAGAAGGTCGCGTCCATGGCGTACGACCCCGTGCGCGCGGGTGCCCGACCCGGCATGTCCGGGCCGGCGCCGCTCGAGGTCCGCGCGGCCGGTCACCGGCGCACCCTGCGTCCCGGCGAGACGCTGGTCGTCGGCCGCGACGAGGCGTCGGACCTGCAGCTCGTCGGCCCCCGGGTCTCGCGCGAGCACCTGCTGATCCGGTCCACGCCGGACGGCTGGCAGCTCGTCGACCGCAGCCGCAACGGGTCGTTCGCCGGCGGCCGCCCGTTCCGGGAGCTGACGGTCGGCGCGCCCGTCACCGTACGGCTCGGGGACGCCCAGGCGGGCCCCGAGCTCTCGGTCGCGACGCTCACCCCGCCACCCGTGTCATCACCGCCCGTGCCCTCGCCACCGGTGCCCTCGCCACCCGGGCCGACGACGCCGCGGGCATCCGACGCCACCGTCTCCGTCCCCGCCGCCGCGCGCTCCTCCGCCCAGGGCCGGCTCTCCGCGGTGCACCAGCTGTCCACCGCCGGCGTCGCGCGCGGCGGCGGTCAGGCCCCGGCCCCGGTGCCCCGGGTCCGGATCGGGCGCTCGGAGGACAACGACGTCGTCGTCAGCGACCTGCTGGTGTCACGTCACCACGCCGAGCTGGTGCGTCGCGCCGACGGCGGGTGGGACATCGTCGACTTCGGCAGCCCGAACGGCACGTTCGTCGACGGCGCCCGGGTGCGGCGCGCGCCCGTCGGTCCGACATCGGTCGTGGGCATCGGGCACGCGCTGTTCCACCTCGAGGGCGGCCGGGACGGGGCCGTCAGCCTCGTGGAGCACGTCGACACCGGGGACATCGGGTTCCGCGCCGACGGCCTCGTCGTCCGCGAGGGCGACAAGACGCTGCTCTCCGGCGTCGGGTTCTCGCTGGCCCAGCGCAGCCTGCTCGCGGTGGTCGGCCCGTCGGGTGCCGGGAAGTCGACGCTGCTGCGCGCGCTGACCGGGTTCCGGCCCGCCGACGAGGGTGTCGTCGAGTACGCGGGGCGCGATCTCTACGCCGAGTACGACGAGCTGCGTCAGCGCATCGGGCTCGTGCCGCAGGACGACATCCTGCACCCGCAGCTCACGGTGCGGACCGCGCTCGCCTACGCCGCGCGGCTGCGCTTCCCCACCGACGTGTCGGCCGCCGACCGGGAGCGCCGGATCGACGAGGTGATCGGCGAGCTCGGGCTGACCGGCCAGTCCGAGCAGCGCATCGACTCGCTGTCCGGGGGTCAGCGCAAGCGCACCTCGGTGGCCCTCGAGCTCCTCACCCGGCCCTCGCTGCTCTTCCTCGACGAACCCACCAGCGGCCTCGACCCCGGCCTCGACAAGTCCGTCATGCACACCCTGCGCGGCCTCGCCGACGACGGCCGCACCGTCGTCGTGGTCACCCACAACGTCGCCAACCTCCAAGTCTGCGACCACCTCCTGCTCCTCGCCCCCGGCGGGACCGTCGCGTACTTCGGCCCGCCGCAGGAAGCGCTGCAGTACTTCGGGGTCACCGACTTCGCCGACCTGTTCCTGATGCTCGACCGCGAGAAGGGCGTCGACTGGGCCGACCGCTTCCGGCGCTCGCCGCAATGGGCCCGCTACGTCGGGGCGCCCGACGCCCACCGGCGCGCCGCCCTCGGCCCGACGGCGCCCGCGCAGGCGCCCCGACAGCAGCCGGTGGTCACGCAGTTCGCCGTGCTCTGCCGGCGCTACCTCGCCGTCGTCCTGGCCGACCGCCAGTACACGATCTTCATGGTGGCGCTGCCGCTGCTGCTCTCGGTGCTCACGCACGCCCTGCCGGGCGACACCGGCCTGTCCCAGGCCGCCCAGGCACGCGGCACGCCCGGGTCGCCGAACAGCCTCCTGCTCGTGTTCGTCGTCGGGGCGGCGCTGATGGGGTCGGCGGCAGCGATCCGCGAGGTCGTCAAGGAACGCGAGATCTACCGTCGGGAACGCGCGATCGGCCTGTCCCGCGGGGCGTACCTCGCGTCGAAGCTGACCGTGCTGATCGCCATCACCGGCGTGCAGGCCGTCCTGCTCGGCGTCCTGGGGATGCTCGGGCGTCCGGCGCCGGACGAGGCGGTGCTGCTCGGCTCCGGCACCCTCGAGATCGTCGTCGCCCTCGTCGGCGTGGCCGTCGCGAGCATGGCCCTGGGTCTCGCCGTGTCCGCGGCGATCACCAACGCCGACCGCGGCATGCCGCTGCTCGTGCTGCTGGCGATGCTGCAGTTCATCCTGTCCAGCGCGCTGCTGCAGATCGGCGGCAGCCCCGTGCTCGCCCAGCTGTCGTGGCTCGTGCCCGCCCGGTGGGGCTTCGCGCTCGGTGCCTCGACCATCGGCATCCCCAGCGGCCCCGGCCTTCCCACGCCGTACCGCGAGAACGATCCGCTCTGGGCCCACGACGCCCTGACCTGGGTGCTCGACCTCGGTGCGCTCGTCGGGCTCACGGTGCTGTTCGCGATCGCCACCGCCGTGCTCCTGCGTCGCGTCGAGCCGATCCGCGGGGGCCGCCGGCGCTGAGGGGCGCCTGCCAGCGTTCCCTCAGGAACATCGCTCACCGCTCCCGCCGTCAGAGGGTCGACAGCGATCGCGACCTCGGCGAGGAGAGCACCATGAGCGAGCCCGGTACGGCCGACAGCACCGACACCGCCGACGACGGCACCAGCTGGGGCCCGGACGGCGGACTGATCTCCTTCCCGGCCGGCACGCCGACCATGACCTCGTTCGACAGCGACCACGACGGCTACTACGAGACGTCGGCCACCGACGCCGACGGTGACGGCTACGCCGAGACGGCCTCGGCCGACGAGGACCGCGACGGCTACGACGAGTTCGCGCTCTCCGACCACGACCGCGACGGCGCCGTCGACGAGGTCGTCCTCGACACCGATGCCGACGGCTGGGGCGACGCCGCCATCACCGACGGCGCGCCCTACGGCGCGGCCGGGACGGTCGCCGTGGCCGACACGGACAACGACGGCTACGCGGACCTCGTCGTCCCGGGCCTCTGAGTCAGAGCTGCGCACGTCTCGGGGGACGACCGTGGACCACGTCAGGTATCGGGGTCACGCACCCGGCCGGAGCGGGGGGCGCCCGGGTGCCCCCGCCGCCGAGCCGCCGTTCGGGTCGCCGCCCTACGGCGTCCCGCCCTCGGGTGCCCCGGCGTCGTTCGACCGCTCGCCGCACCCTTACCGACCGGCTCCCTTCGTGCCCCCGCAGCGCGCGGCGCGGTCCAGGAACGCGTATCCCGGCACCGTGCCGTACTCGGCCACCAGCCCTCCCGGCGCGCCTTCGCGACAGGGAGGCGACCTGCCCTTGGTCGTGATCGTGGGGCTCGCGGCCCTCGTGCTGGCGGGGGTGGCGACGCTGGTCGTTCTGATCTCCCGTGCGGCGCCCGGTGCGGCCCTGGGGATCTCGGGGCCGGCGGCGGGCGAGCGCCAGGTCATCACCACGCAGGTCGGCAGCGACCGCGCGTGCACGTTCGACATCGACACCCAGGCGCAGGGCGACGCGGTGTTCGCCGCGATCCGGTTCCGGTCGGGCACCTAGATCACCCACTGACGCGGCCCGGGTCAGACGACGGCGACCGACCGGCCGCCGGGTCTGGGTTGTCGTTCGGGGTCGATCCAGGGTGGCGGGGTGAACCACGGGAGGCCGTCGATCATGTCGATCCGCCAGTGCCCGTGGTGGATCACTTGGTGGTGGTGTCGGCAGAGCAACGTGAGGTTGTCGAGGCAGGTGGGGCCGCCGTCGGCCCAGTACTCGATGTGGTGGGCGTGGCAGCGGCGGGGTCGGCGTGGGCAGCCGGGGAAGGCGCAGCCGCCGTCGCGGTAGTTGAGCGCCCGGCGCATCGCGTCGGGGATGAGCCGCGAGCGGCGCCCGATGTCGAGTGGCTCGGACTTCGAGCCCAGCACCATCGGCACGATGTCGGCGTCGCAGGCCCACCGTCGGACGGTGGCCGGGTCGCACAGCGCCCCGGAGTCCAGCGTGCCGTGTCCGGTCGCGAGCTGGAGCCAGCGGTGGTCCATCGTGATCGTCAACAGCGCCCGCCCTGGCCCGCGGGTGGTCTCCGGTGCCGGCGCTGGTGCAGCTGCCGGCTCAGCTTCGGGGCGGCGGGGCTCGGGGATCAGCGCGTCCTCGAGCGGCGCGTCGTCGCCCGCGTCGACGGTGTCGGCCTCGTCGGCGGCCGCGTCGTCAGCTCCCGCATCATCGGCTCCCGAGTCGTCGGACTCAGGGTCAGTGCCGTGGTCGGGCTCAGTGCCGTGGTCGGCCTCGGTGCCGGCCTCGTTCTGGCGGGTGTCGGTGACCAGTCCGTGGGGTCCGAGGGCGTCGGCGAACACCTCTTTGAACGCGCACGCCTGCCGATTGCCCAACGGGCGGTGGTCGTCCGAGCCGGTCGGGGTGGCCAGCACCCCGATGCCTTCGCGGATCATCTCCGCGTCGACCGCGTCGTGGATCCGGATCCGCATCTCCAACGTGCCGTCCGGGCCCGAGCTCATCTTCAGGTCGTCGAACAGATCCGCGTCCTCGTCCGGCGCCGCCCCCTCGGGATCGAGCCGGCGCAACAACGCGTCCGCGAGCCGCCGCAGGATCGCGGGCGGGAACAGCGTCGCCTTCTCCGCCAGATACGCATCCGCGGCCGGGACCTCGGCCGGGTCGACGTGCTCCATCTTGTCGATCTTCGTCATGGTGCGGCGGATGATCGCCACGTGCTCCGGGGAGATCTCCCCCGACGCGAGCACCGTCGCCGTGTACGGCAACCGGGGCGGCAGCGGCTGTCCCTGCAGCGTCATCCGCGGAGCGAGGTCCTCGGCCTCGGCGCACCACCGTCGCGCCGTCGCCGGATCGACCCGCCAGTTCTCCTGCAGCAACCGGGAGGTGCTGCGATCCCCGGTCACGTGAGCCACACCGAGCCGGTCGAGGTGAGCGATCCGCTCCAGGCGCCGGTAGTAGGCCTGATGAGCCGCGGTCTGCTCCGCGCGGGCAGCGTCGAGCGCCTCCCGCTCGACCAGCCCGGCACCACCTTCGCTCATGTGTTCGAGTCTAGAACCGACCCCCGACAGTCCTGGGCCGGTTCAGGAAGAACGCCCGAACCGCGCCGATCGGACCGGAACGATCAGGTCATCCGTTCGTCGCCTCTAGGATGCCCAGCGTGAGCTCGCCGTGGGAATCGCACCGCGACCGGTCGTCCGAGCCCGGCAACGGGCCGTCCTCCGGGTCGGGGTCGCAGGACGGACCGATGCCGTACTCCCCGCCGACGCCCCACCCGGAGCCGTCGGCGCCCGACTCCCTCGGGTTGGCGCCCTACAGCGACCCGTACCAGTCGGACCCCTACTCGTCCGGCTCCGAGCCGTACTCCTCGAGCGCCTACGGCCCCAGCCCGTACGGGCCGCCCACGCCGTACCCCTCCGGCAACCAGGGCCAGGCGCCCTACGGCCAGGCCCCGTACGGCCAGAGCCAGTACGGGCAGGGCCAGTACAACCAGTACGGCCAGAACCAGTACGGCCAGAACCAGTACGCCCAGAACCAGTACGCCCAGCCCTACGGGGCCGGCCCGTACGCCCAGCCCTATCCCCCGACCCGGCCGGTGTCCGGGCTGGCGATCGCGGCGCTGGTCTGCGGCATCGTCGGGTTCTTCACCGCCGGCCTCGCCTCCATCCCGGCCGTCATCTGCGGGCACATGGCCTGGCGCGAGACGAGCAGCGGCACCCACTCCGGCCACGGGATGGCGATCGCGGGGCTCGCGCTGGGCTACCTGCAGATCCTCGGGTGGGCCCTGTTCTGGCTCATCCTCATCGGCAGCGTCGCCACCGTCTGAACCGGCTGACCCCGTGCTCTTCGCCCTGCGTTTCGCCGAGCCGATCGCGCGCGGCGAGGTCGACCTGACGTTCCGGCGCTGGAAGCGCGCGCAGGTCCGGCCCGGGCGGCCGTACCGCACGCCGGTCGGCCGGCTGCAGGTCGACGAGGTCGACGTCGTGTCACCCGGCGACCTGCAGGATGCCGACGCCCGACGCGCCGGGTTCGACTCGGTCGAGGCGATGCTGGCCGAGGCCGACAAGCACGCCGCGCCGGGCGCCGAGCTCTACCGCGTCCGCTTCCACAAGCTCGACGAGCCCGACCCGCGCTCGGAGCTCGCGGCGAGCGTGCCCGACGCCGACGACCTCGCCGCGGTCCGCCGACGCCTCGACGCCATGGACGCCCGCAGCGCGCACGGGCCGTGGGCCTGGGCGACGCTCGCGGCGATCGCCGAGCGCCCCGCCGTGCGCGCCCCCGACCTCGCGGCGTCCTTCGGCCGCGAGACCGCGCCGTTCAAGACCGACGTCCGTCGGCTCAAGGCGCTCGGCCTCACGCACTCGCTGCCCGTCGGCTACGAGCTCTCCCCGCGCGGACGGGCCGTGCTCGACTCCAGGAGCTAACGCGCCCACGCCGGGTGCACCGTGCGCACGACGGCGATGCCGTCGAGGTCCGTGCCCGGCCGGCACGGCACCACCGCGCCCGCGGGTGACGACGACGAGATCTCGTCACCGACCGACCGCCGGGTGACCCCGTCCGATGCCCACGTCGCCACCGCCGGCGGGGCACCGTCGAGAGAGCGCAGGTCGACCACCGAATCCCGCGGGCCTGCGGCGAGCACCGCGGCCTCGAGCGACCCGTCCGGGGCGGCGGGCAGGCGCTGGACCTTGGACGTGCGCGACACCCCGAACAGGCGCCGGCGCAACGCGCGCGTCCTCCCCTCGCCCGCCGAGAGCACCAGCGGGCGGTAGGCGTCGCCGAGTCGTGCGCGCAGGTGGAACCCGGCGCTCGGCGGGTCCTCGCGGGCCACGACGTGGTCGGCCTGCGCCCAGAGGACCACCCGGCCGTCGGGACCCGCCGCGTCGAGGGCCTCGAGCACGCCCTCGGCCATCAGCCGCTCGGCCACCGCGTCCGCACCCTCGGGCGGCGCCGCGGCGAGCTCGGCGGCGCGGGCGAGGAACCCCGCGTGCCGCACGGCCTCGGCGCGCTGCTCGGGCGAGGTGGCGGCGACGAGCGCCGGCACGTCCTGGTCGAGCCGCGCCCGCACGCGGTCGACCGCGGCGCGCGCGGTGTCGTCGGCGTGCCCGAGCGCGAGGTCGGCGAGGGCGTCGGCGACGGTCGCGAGCAGGTCCGGGTCCACGGTCCGCAGGTAGGCGCCGACGACCCGGACGGCCGTCGCCGGCCGGCGGGCGTCCACGCCGACGACCCGGACGTCCGCCCCCGACAGTCCGCGCACGACCTCGAGCACCTCGCGGGTGTTCCAGCTCCAGGAGCCGAGCGACTCGAGCGCCTCCCCGGCCGACCCCGTCCCCTCCCGCAGGTGCGCGTCGAGCACCGTGGTGCCCGCGTCGCTCGCCTGCAGCGCGAGGGTGCGGACGCCGGCGTCGCGCACGAGGCCCTCGATCAGCCGGTGGGCGAGCTGCGCCAGCTCACGGGTGCCGACCACCGCGGGGCCGAGCGCGAGGACCCGCGCGTCGGCGGCGGCGTCGATCCAGGCCGCGACGCCGTCCTCGACGGCCGCGCCGTCCTCCAGGTCGTCCGGCACCGCGATCGGCCGCGCGTGCGCGGCGAGCCACTGCGTCACCTCGGTGTCGGTCACGGCGTGCACCCTGGCAGGCACCGTCACGCCGACAGCGGGAGGGCCGACACCGCCGGGGTCACCGCCGGGGTCACCGCCACCGCGGTCCCGTCGTACACCGCCGCGATCGCCGCGCCCCAGGTCGGCGCGGTGAAGCGCGCGCGGAACGACGCCGACGCCGCGCGGCGCAGCCCTCGCCGCGGGCGAGCACGTCGTCGATGCCGGCCTGCAGCTCCGCGGTGGTCGGCGAGGAGCTGGTGACCACGCCGAGGTCGTGGGCCGCGACGTCGTCGGCGGCGCTGTTGCCGTCGACGGCGAGCACGGGCACGCCCGCGGCGAGCGCCTCGAGGTACACCGTCGGCAGCCCTTCGAACCACCGCGACGGCACGACCAGCCCGGCGTAGCCGCCCATGGCCTCGCGCAGCGCGGCGTTGTCCATGCCGCCGAGCAGCCGGACGCCGTCCGGGGCCCCGACCTGGAGGAGGGCGTCCTCGATCTCGGCCCGCAGCGCGCCCTCGCCCACGATGTCGAGCCCGACGCCGGTCGGCCAGGAACGCACGAGCTCGAGCACACCCTTCTCGGGGGTGAGGCGGGCGATGCAGAGCCAGCGGTCGCCGACGGTCGTGGTCGGGGTCGCGCCGGCCGTCACGAAGTTCGGCACGACGTGCAGGCGCTCGGCCCCGACGCCGGCGTCGGCGTAGGTGCGGCGCGCGCGCTCGGAGAGGACGACGATCGCGTCGGCGCGGGCGAGCAGCGGGTCCGCCGAGACCCCGTGCCGGCCGCGCCACGCCAGCGGCAGCGACGCGACGCGCGAGCCGTGGAAGCAGCCGTGGCGCACCGCCCCCCAGCGGTCGCCCGACGGGCAGGCGGTGCACGGGGCGCCGTCGCGGAAGAGGTAGCCGTTGGCGCACATCGGCCGGAAGTTGTGCAGCGTCGCGACGATCCGTCCGGGCCAGTCGCGCAGCCACCCGGTGCCGAAGTTCGGGAAGAGGTTGTGCACGTGCACCACGTCGGGCACGAACGCGGCGAGCTCGGCCGTCGGGTCGGGGCCGACCCCGGTCGCCGTGGTCAGCGCGGCCTCCACCGGGTACGACGCACGCGCCAGGCGTTCGTCGGTGTGGCGGGCGACGAGCGCGACCTCGTGCCCCTCGGCGCGCAGGGCCTCGACCTGGGCCAGCACCACCTGGTTCTCGCCGCTCGGGACGCGGCTGGAGTAGAAGCTGTGGACGACGGCGATGCGCATGGTCAGGCCTTCTGGGGGTGAGGGAGGCGGCCAACGGGGGATCTGGCGGCGAGGGACCTGGCGCCGTCGAGCGCCCGGACGGCGAGCAGGACGACGGCCGTGTACATCAGCAGGCGCACGGCGGAGCGCAGGTTGTACTGCGTGATCAACACGGTGAAGACGAGCGGCAGGGCGGTGAGCACCAGCGCGACCCCGCGCCGGCCGGTCTCGAGGAGCACGGCGATCCGGTGGTCGACGGTGCCGAGGAAGAGCCCGACGACGAACCAGAAGCCGACCAGCACGCCCCAGCCGTAGTTGCCGAGCTCGCCGGCGCCCGCGAACGGCGTGAACTGGTTGATGCGCAGTCCCTGGTAGATGTCGTACCAGCCGGCCATCGACCCGGGCAGCGGGTTGATCTGGACGAAGAAGTACTCCAGGGGCAGCGGGGCCACCTGGAAGGCGGTGGCGCCGATCAGCGGGAACGAGATCAGCAGGTTGTCCGCGGCGCCGCCGAGCAGGTCGCCCTGCTGGGCGATGTCGGGCAGCGCCTCGAGGTAGGGCAGCAGCCCGTGCGCGCCGACGCCCCGCACGAACAGCGGGATCGGCAGCAGCAGCAGGCTCGCGACGAGTGCGGCGGCGAGCCCGATCCGCGTGCCCCGCGACGGCCGCGCGACGTGCGCGCCGACCGCGAGCAGCAGCGGGACCAGGGCGAGGCGGCGGCTGCCGAGCGCGAAGAACAGCAGGACGTAGCCGAGGGCGAGGGCGGCCGGGAGGAGCCGGCGGGCGCCGCGCTCGGCGCCGAGGACGAGGCCGCAGCCGACCACGCCGGCGAGGCCGAGCATCGAGATCGCGCCACCGGCGGACCCGGCGTCGCCGATCAGGTAGGAGCTGCGCGAGAGGAGCTCGGGGCCCTGCACGGCGATCGTGGCCGCGAGCGGCAGCGCGGCCGCGCCGAGCAGGAGCAGGCGCGTCGACGGCTCGCCGGTGAACACGCCGGCGTCGGGCAGCAGGGCCTGCGCAGCCATCCCGTCGAGGCCGGTGTGACGACGCCCGGCGCCGAGCCCCGCGAGCGCGGTCGCCCCGCCGATCAAGAGCGTCGTCGCCGACACGGCGAGCAGCAGCGCGGTGCGCAGCGTCTCGGAGTCGCCGAGCGCCAGGGTCGCGCTGACGCCGCCGGCGGCGCCGACGCTGCGCCCGAACGCGGCGCCGAAGCCGGCGGTGGCGAGCAGGGTCGTCGCGACCAGCAGCAGCGGCGAGACCCAGCCGTCGAGGAAGCGCCGGCGCACCGCGAAGGCGACCGCGCACGGGACGCCGAGCAGCGCGAGCCACACCAGCGCGTGCCCGGAGTGCACGGCCGCGAGGGTCAGCCCGGCGGTGGCGAGCACCCCGGCGCCGTACAGCGCGCCCCGCTGGGTGGTGGTCACGGCACGTCCAGCGCGGGGGCGTGATGCCGGGGAGGGCGCCGGTCCCGTGCGTCCGCCACGTCGGCGCGGGCCGGGTGCTGTCCTTGCGGTGCGCGCCGCGGCCGCGGGGACGCGAGGGTTCCGGCACGGCCAGGCCGACGGGCTCGGGGGTGCGCTCACGGGTCCGCTCCTGGGTGGCGTCATCGGGACGACGCGCGCCCCCGCTCGGTCCGGATGCGGGTGGTCGTCGGCTCCGGGGCGGGGGCCGGGGTGCGCTGCGAGCCGGGGGTGCGGTGCGAGCCCGACCCCGCCCCCGACCCCGACCCCGACCCGTAGGACCCGTAGGCGCCGTAGCCGTACCCCTCGCCGGCCCCGGAGCGCGGGACCTGCGCGAGCACGGTGCCCACGAGGTGGGCCCCGGCGGTCTCCAGCGTCGCGACGGCCTGGCGGACCGCGCCGGTCGAGGTGGACCCGTGGCGGGCCAGCAGGACGACGGCGTCGCAGCGCCGGGAGAGCACCGCGCCGTCGGTGACCGGCAGCAGCGGCGCGGAGTCGACGATCACCCAGTCGTAGCGGCCGCGCAGCTCGTCGAGGGTGGCCCCGAGCCGGCGGGACTCGAGCAGCTCGCTCGGGTTCGGCGGGACCGGGCCGGCGACGACGACGTCCAGGCGTCCCGTCCGCTGCACGACCTGGCCGACCGGGGTGCCGCCCGCGAGCACCGTGGTGAGACCGACCGCGGGCTCGAGGCCGAACATCGTCGCGAGCACGGGCCGGCGCAGGTCGGCCTCGAGCAGCAGCACGCGGCCCCCGAGGTCGGCGATGCTCAGCGCGACGTTGGCGGCCGTGGTGCTCTTGCCCTCGCCCGGCACCGCGCTGGTGATCATGACGACGGCCGCGCCGTCCTCGCGGTCGACGGTGACGAAGCGCAGGTTGCTGCGCAGCTTGCGGTAGGCCTCGGAGGTGGCCGACGCGGGCCGGTCGAGCACCGCGAGCGGGTTCGCGGCGGCGCGGGGGTCGTGGCCGACCTGCCCGAGGTCGGGGGCACCGGCGAGCGCGGCGAGCGCGGCCGCGTCGGTGACCGTGGTGTCCATCGCGGCCCGGGCCACCGCGACCGCGGCGCCGACGAGCAGGCCCATCACCAGCCCGAGGACCAGGTCGACGACGGGCCGCGGCGACACCGGGTTCGGGTCGGGCTGCGCGGCGAGCGCCGTGTGCACCGAGACCACCGGGGTGGCGCCGGCGGTGGGGTCGGCGGCGCGTTCCATGCCGGCGACGACGTCGCCGAGGACCTCGCCGTAGGTGGTGGCGACGAGCGCGGCGCGCTCGGGGGTGCGCTCGGTGGCCGAGACGAGGAGCAGGGTGGTCTCGGGCTGGTTGGTGACGCTCACCGCGGACTGCAGCTCGTCGGCGGTGGTGCCGCCGACGCGGGTGGCGACCTGCTCGGCGACGCGGTCGCTGGCGAGGATCTCGCGGTAGGACTTCACGCGCTCCTGCGAGAGCAGGCTGCCCTGGTAGGCGTTGGTCGCGTCGGACGCCCCGCTCGCGACGTAGAGCGTCGAGGTCGACCGGTACTCGCGCGGGCTCAGCAGGATCACGCCGACGCCGACGAGGACGCCGATCAGCGCGAAGACCACCAGGGTCGACCAGCGCGCGCGGATCGCGGCGAGGTGGCTGACGATCACGGGACGTCCTTCCGGGTGCAGTCGGGAGATGTCGCTGACGGGGCTGACGGGATGGCGCTCACGCGGCCCACGTCTCGTAGAGCCGGACCGCCGTCCCGCCGGGGGCGTGGCGGTAGAACTCCCAGCACGCGACGGGCGCGGGCAGGGCCGGGATGCGCGCGTCGCGCACCGTCGCGGGGGCGCCGTCCGGCAGCGCGATCTCGGCGCGGTCGCCGGTGAGGGTCACGTCGAGCACCAGCGGGGTGCCGTCGGTGGGCAGCGGCGGGTCGAAGCTCCCGGTGGCGATCTCGTGGAGCTGCGAGGCCTGGGCGACGCCGAGGATCCAGCGCCGCGGGGTGGCCACGAGGTGCACGGGCGCCTCGATCGTCCCGGGGCCGTCCGGGGGCAGCGCCCCGCGCCAGGCCGCGAGGCACAGCGACCCGTCGTCGGAGGTGCCGGGCCCGGGGACGAACCCGAACCGCGCGCCGAGCCGCGTCACGGGCGAGCCCAGGTCCTGGTTGACGTAGACGGCGCTGCGGCTGTCGCCGAGCTCCCCGTCCAGTGCGCCCGCGCGCACCACCGGCCCGCTGACGGGCCCCGACGCGCGGAGCACGAACGGCACGCCCTCGTCGCCGCGGGCGGGGATCGGGCCGTCGGCGTGGTCGCGCCACACCGTCCGGACCCGCGGTGCGGGCGGGACGACGGGCGTGTCGCCGTCGGTCGAGCAGCTGCAGGCCGCGGCCAGGAGCAGCGCGGCGGTGCCGCCGAGGAGGGCGCGGCGGGAGAGGCGGGTGGTCACCGGGCCACCTCGAGATCGCCCGCGGCGGCGGGGGCGGGAACTGTCGCGCGGTTGCCGTGACCGGCGTGCCGCGGGGCGGGGGTCGTGCACAGCAGGATCAGGTCGACGAGCAGCGCGGCGCCGGCGAGGCCCCAGGCGAGGGCGACGACGCCGCCGAGGCCCATGCCCGTCGTGGCGGCGCCGACCAGGACCGTCGAGCCCAGCACCTGCAGCCCGAAGAGCGTGCGGGCGCGGTGGAAGCCGCGGAGCTGGGCGTGGAACGGCACGCCGAGCACCCAGAACGCCGACTGCAGCGCGATCGGCACGACGAGCGCGGCGTAGCCGGTGTACTGCGGGAACAGCAGGTCGAGCAGGGTGTCGCGCAGCGGGATGACCATCAGCACCACGGCGGCCAGCGCCACCGAGGCGATCACCGCGAACCGCCGCGCGTGACGCGCGGCCTCGACGTCGCGGCGGGCCACCGCCCCCGCGACGAGCGGGGTGACGAGCACGAGCAGCGCCGCCGCGACCGTGGCGGTGGGCTGGAAGATCAGCAGCTGCACCGCGCGGAGCCCCGCAGCGTCGGTGGGCGCGAGCAGCGTGCCCGCGAGCACCAGCACGGCGTAGATCTCGCACTGCCCGAGCACCGAGGTGAGCACGAACCAGGCCGACAGCGAGCGCGTGCGCCGCGCCCAGGCCCGGGGGCAGCAGGGGCGCAGCGAGCCGCCCCCGATCGCCGCGGCGACGATCAGGCCGGTCAGCGCGCCGACGCCCCAGGACGTCGCGAGCCCGGCGACGCTGAAGCCGATCCCGCCGAGGGCCAGGACGCCGAGCACGACGACCTGCGCGGCGGCCCAGGCCCCGTCGGAGGCGAGCGCGTGGCCCGGCCGGCCCTGGCTGAGGAAGACGAACCGGCGGGCGTCCTGCATGAGCGCGATCGGCACCCACGGCGCGAGCCAGACCAGCCCGGAGAGGGTGTCGTGACCGAGGGCGCCGCCGACCAGGCAGACCGCGGAGCCGACGACGCCGAGCACCATCGCGGCCCCCGTCGACGACCGCACGATCGCGGCCCGGTCGTCCCGCGCGACGGTCGGCAGGTAGGCCAGCAGGACCTCGCCGATCACCGCGCGCCCCAGGGCGAGCACGACGGTGACCACGGCGTACGAGACGACGAACGTCGCGAACCCGGCCGGCGCCAGCGCCCAGGAGGCGACGAACGCGGTGAGGAAGTTGGTGCCGGAGCTGAGGATCTGGTCGGCCACCCCGAGAACGGGACGGCGAGCGGACGTGCGTGCGGCGGTCCCCGACACGGTCCCCGACGCAGGGCTCACCGGACGTCCGCGACAGCGCGGTGGAAGAAGGCGAGCTCGGGCTTCAGCGCGCGCTTGGCGACGGCGGGAACGCCCTCGTAGAGGGTGTGCCCCTCGGCGAGTGGCCCCTTGACGACCGAGCCCGCCGAGACGATGACGTTGTCCGGGATGACCGCCCCGGGCAGCAGGACCGAGCTCGTCGACACCAGCGAGTGGTCGCCCACGATCACCGGCTTGGCGACCTGCTTGAGGCGCACGATGTCGACGGTGTGCGTCATGATCTGCGAGCCGAATCCCGCGATGCCCGAGTAGGCGCCGATCTCGACGAGGTCGCAGCAGTCGATCATGTGCAGGCAGCTGATGAGCGCCGCGCGCTTGAGGCGCAGCACGGGCCGGCGCAGCGGCTGGTCGACGAAGTAGTGCTTGTCGCGGCGCACCGCGTTGACCCACACCAGCGGGCCGATGGCGGCCTCCTCGGCGAGGTTCACCTCCTCGCAGCCGCGGATCACCGAGCAGCTGGCGATGGCCGAGCCGGGGCCCATGACCAGGCGGTCGACGTCGACGAGGCTGCGCCCGAGGCGCGCCGTGGGGTCGATCTCGTGGCCGAGCAGGCCGGTGTGCACCCAGCGGCGCGCCCGCGACGGCAGCACCATCGCGACGCCCGCGGCGACGAGCCGGGACCGGCGGGAACGGAGCCTCATCCGGAGTCTCATGCGGAGTCTCATGCCACGGCCTCGTCCCCGGCGGTGGCCTGCGGGCCGGCCACGACCATCCACGGACGCGGAGCGGCGAGGTCCTTGCGGATCGTGAAGCCGAAGATGTTGCCCTGGCGGCGGGCGACGCCGTTGAGGGCGAGGTTGACCGCGCCGACGAGCGCCGCGCGGTTCGGGCGCCCCCCGCCGCCGAGGACCTGGCGCATGCCCGGGGTCAGCGCGCGGTCGGTGCCGATGAGCCAGCGGGAGTGGAACTCGACGGGGACCGCGCGGCCCGGGTCGAACGACGCGATCGTCTTCTCGACCTCGCGGCGGGTCCAGCGGTAGACGTGGTTCGGCACGCCGGTGCCGTCGACCCCTCCGGTGGTCCCGCCGCCGTCGGCGACGGCGTCGAGCTCGTAGGAGTTCGCGAGGCCGAGGCGCTGCGCGGCTCGCATCAGCGGCGAGTCCTGGTTCTCGACGGCCACGACGGTCTTCGCCGCGATCCGGTACATCTCGTGCAGCGCCTCGTGCGGGCGGCTGCAGTGGTGCAGGCCTGCGTGCCCGATGACGTGGTCGTAGCCGCGGTCGGGGACGTCCATGGCGTGGGCGTCGGCCGTGCGCGCCTCGGGCAGGCGGCTCGACACCGAGGTCGGCGCGAGGTTCGTGAACGTGCAGCGCGTCAGGCCGAGGCGGCGGGTGACGTCGCGGTCGAACTCCCCGGCGAACTGCACCAGGACGCGGTCGTGACGGTGGATGACCTCGCGGTCCATGAGGCCGGCGAGGATCTCCTCGTAGGTGCCGGCGCCGTTCTCGGCCATGACGGGTTCTCGTCTCTCTACAGCGGTGGTGGGGGATCAGCCGGCGAGGGAGCGCGGCGTGTGGTGCTGGAAACCGAGCACCGGCAGCGGCGTGAGGGAGGCGACCGGGCCCTCGAGGGCGCCCATCTCGGCGTCGACCATCACGCGGGCGAGCTCGGGGGTGTGGGTGCGCGCCGTCCAGCCGAGGACGTCGCGGGCCTTGCTCGCGTCGCCGATCAGCGCGTCGACCTCGCTGGGCCGCAGGTAGCGCTCGTCGAAGCGGATGTGGTCGGTCCAGTCGAGGCCGACGTGGTCGAAGGTGAGGCGGACGAAGTCGCCGACGGTGGAGGCGGTGCCCGTGGCGAGGACGTAGTCGTCGGGGGTCTCGGCCTGCAGCATCCGCCACATGCCCTCGACGTACTCGGGGGCGAAGCCCCAGTCGCGGACGGCGTCGAGGTTGCCCAGGTGCAGGTGCTGCTCGAGGCCCAGCGCGATGCGCGCGGCGGCGCGGGCGATCTTGCGGGTCACGAACGTCTCGCCGCGGCGCGGGGACTCGTGGTTGAACAGGATGCCGTTGACCGCGTACATGCCGTAGGCCTCGCGGTAGTTGCGGGCGACCCAGTAGCCGTAGACCTTGGCCGCGCCGTAGGGCGAGCGCGGGTGGAACGGCGTGGCCTCCGACTGCGGCGGCGCCGTCGCGCCGAACATCTCTGAGCTCGACGCCTGGTAGAAGCGCGTCTCCAGCCCGATCATGCGGATCGCCTCGAGCAGCCGGATCGTGCCCAGGCCCGTGGTGTCGCCGGTGAACTCGGGCTCGTCGAAGCTCACGCGCACGTGGGACTGCGCGCCCAGGTGGTAGACCTCGTCGGGCCGGATGCGCGAGAGCAGCGTGACCAGCCGCGAGGAGTCGGTGAGGTCGCCGTAGTGCAGGAACAGGCGGACGTCGTCCTCGTGCGGGTCGACGTAGAGGTGGTCCAGGCGGCCCGTCGAGAACGACGACGAGCGCCGCACCAGACCGTGCACCTCGTAGCCCTTGCCCAGCAGCAGCTCGGCGAGGTACGAGCCGTCCTGACCGGTGATGCCGGTGATGAAGGCGGTCTTGCGAGTGGTCACGACAGCTCCTTGACGGCGGATCGGGGCAGGGTGAGGACGTCGGCGTCGACGTCCGGGGCGGTGGTGATGCGGCCCGCGGCGAGGTCGCGCACCCAGGCGCCGTACCGCCGGTGCGCCTCGTGCTCGGTGTAGGAGCCGGCGGCGTAGCGGGCGGCCGCGGCGCCGTGACGGGCGGCGGCGTCGGGGTCGGCGACCAGGGCGAGCGCGGCCTCGACGAGGGCGGCCGGGTCGCCGGGGGCGACGATCGGGCCCGCGTGTGCGGCGCGGACCTCGCGGGCCGCCGCGCTGGTCGCGTTCGTCGCGGCGAGCACGGGCCGGCCGGCGGCGAAGTAGGAGGTCAGCTTGCTGGGCGCGCACATCTCGGCGACCTCGGGCCGCTCGTGCAGCAGGAGCACGTCGGCGGCCGCGAGGGCGGTGCGGAACGTGTCGGTGGGCAGCGGGTCGATCACCGTGAAGCGCTCGACGCCCCGCGCGGCGTCGACGAGCCGGGCGCGCTGGTTGCCGTCGCCCAGCAGCACGAAACGCAACGGCAGGCCCCGCGCGTCGGCCAGCCGCGCCGCGTCGACGACGCCGTCGAGGCCCTGCTTCGCGCCGATGTTGCCGGCGTGCAGCACCACGGCCTCGCCCTGCGGCCAGCCCAGGGCACGCCGGGCGGCGATGACGTCGTCGGTGCGGTGATCGGTCTGCTCGAGGTGGGTCCAGTTGCGGATCGTCGTCACGCGCTCCGCGGGCAGGCCCGCGCGCAGCAGCGCGTCGCGCAGGACGTCGTGCACGGCGACGATGCCGTCGGCCCCGCCGAGCAGGGAGCTCTCGAGACGGCCGACGGCACCGGCGCCGCGGCCGCCCAGGGCGCCGGCCTCGGCGACGGCGGCCCCGTAGAGGTCCTGGACGATGACGCCGACCGGGGCGCCCCCGCCGCGGGTGCGGGCCACCCAGCGCGCCGCGCCGACCGAGAGCAGCGCGGGGCTGACGGCGAGCACGACGTCGGGGCGGGGTCCGCGCACGAGCGCCGAGCGCATCGCGAACACGGCCTCCATCCCGATGCGCGACGCGCCGGTGGGGCGGGCCGGGACGGGGTGCGGGACGCGGGTGACGCGGACGGCGCCGTCGCGCTCGCGGCGGGCCCGGCGGGCGCCGCGGTAGTCGTCGGCCACCCGCCACTGCGGGTAGTGCGGCATGCCGGTCACGACGTGCACGGCGTGGCCGTCGGCGGCGAGCATCCGGGACAGGCCGGTGGTGTACGGGGCGATCCCGGTGGTCTCCGGGGCGTGGTTGAGCCCGACGATCAGGATGTCGAGGGGCGCGGCGCCGGTCTCGAGCGGTGCGGCGGACATGGGGCGGCCTCCTTCGGGTTCAGTACGCGCCGCGGGCGCTGACGACGGCGGTGAGGGTGCGGGCGAGGATCAGCAGGTCGAGGCCGGGCGACCAGTTCTCGACGTAGCGCAGGTCCAGGCGCACGGTGTCCTCCCAGGAGAGGTCCGAGCGGCCGCTGACCTGCCAGAGCCCGGTCAGGCCGGGGCGCACGAGCAGGCGCCGGCGGGCGTCCTCGGCGTAGTGCCCCACCTCCTCGGGCAGCGGCGGCCGCGGCCCGACCAGCGACATCGAGCCGCCGAGCACGTTGACCAGCTGCGGGAGCTCGTCGAGCGACCAGCGCCGCAGCACGGCGCCGACCCCGGTGACGCGCGGGTCGACGCGGAGCTTGAACAGCGGGCCGGCGCCGTCGTGCTCGCCGATCGGCCGGACGCGCTCGGCGCCGACGACCATCGAACGGAACTTGACCATCGCGAACGGCCGGCCGTCGCGGCCGATCCGGACCTGGCGGTGGAGCACCGGGCCGCCGTCGCGGCGCACGAGCACCGCGATCAGGGCGAACACCGGCGCGAGCAGGACCAGCGCGACCGCGGCGACGACGCGGTCGACCACGGCCTTGACCGCCTGCGGCCCGCCCCGGAACGACGGCGGGCGCAGCCGCAGCAGGGGCAGCCCGTCGACGGGGGTGACGTGCAGCCGCGGGCCGGCGACCTCCATGAGGCCCGGGTCGACGACGAGGTCGACGTCGAGGCCCTCGAGGCGCCACGCGAGCTCGTGGAGGCGTCGCGGCGTCCAGCCCGGGGAGGGCGCGACGGCGACGATCTCGGCGCCGGTGCGGTGGACCTCGGTGGCGACGGCGTCGAGGTCGCCGACGACCGGGACACCGGCGATGTCGGCGTCGACCAGGCGGCCGGCGCCGGTGGCCGTGCAGGCCGCGACGACCCGCCAGCCGTGCGCGGGGGCGCGGCGGGTGCGGGCG
This sequence comes from Actinomycetospora sp. CA-053990, assembly GCF_050948445.1. Lineage (NCBI taxonomy): Bacteria > Bacillati > Actinomycetota > Actinomycetes > Pseudonocardiales > Pseudonocardiaceae > Actinomycetospora > Actinomycetospora sp. CA-053990. The sequence goes on from NZ_CP192043.1 coordinate 5,200,974, forward strand.
ACGAGGTCGGCGACGGCGGCCGGGGAGCCGACCGCGAGCACCGGGGAGGTCCAGCGACCCCGCCGGCGGGCCCGGGCGACGGCCGCGCGCAGGGCGAGGCGTCCGAGCGCGGCGGCGACGCCGACGGCGGGGACGGCGAGCAGCGCCCAGGCGTGCCCGACCGGGTCGGCGCCCGACGCGGTGAGCACGAGCGCGAGGAGCGCGACCGTCACCGTGGCGGTGACCGTGCCGCGGGCGACGCGGGCGAACTCGGCCTCACCGGTGCCGAGGACCGCCGGGTCCCAGGCGCGGGCGACCGCGAGGCCCGTGAGCTCGGCGAGGACGGTCGCACCGGCGAGGCCGAGCGTCGTCGGGGTGGCGCCGACGACGGCGAGCGCGGCGACGGCGACACTTGCTACGGCGGCCACGTCGAGCGCGACCGTCGCGCGCCGCAGCACGGTGCGGTGACGACGCGCGGCGCGCGGGGCGACCACGACGGGCCGCGGGCCCGGCGTGGTGACCGCGCGGTCGTGCACCGACCGCACGACCTCCGTCTCGCTGCTCATCGACTCCCCCTCGCTGCGGGTGTTCTCCCGGTTCCGACCTTCTGGTGGTCGCATCGAGCAATCGGACGAGGCCGCTACAGCCGGTTGCCGTAACTGAACGCGCAACTTGACGCTCCACAGCGTCCATTCGGGGTAACAGAACGCCGACACGCGGACACGATCCGGGGTCATCGCGCCCTCCGGGTCGGAACCGACGCGCGAGGGCCGGAGTCGTGTCGCGAGATCTCCGGTTCTTCACCCGATCCGGTCGTGGGGCCCTGAACGGCGTCACGGCGGACGTCGTGACCGCGTGGCGCACCCGGGGCCGCGCCGGTGATCGGGGAAACACCCGGCCGGGTGACGGCGGGGCGACGACCGGGAGGGGTCGACACGGCCCGGCCGGCGACGCAGGGTGCAGGGGTGACTGCGACCGCCAAGTCTCCTGATGGCAGCCCCCCGGACGCGGGCTCCCTGGACGCGACGGCCCTGGCCGCCCGCGTCGAGGAGTTCCTCGCCGCCCACGACCCCTCGACCACCGAGCCCGGCGAGTTCCTGCGCGAACGCTTCGCCGCCGGCCTCGCGTGGGTGCACTACCCCGCGGGCCTGGGCGGTCTCGGCGCCGAGAACGGCCTGCAGGCCGCCGTCGACGCCGCGTTCGCCGCCGCCGGGTCACCCGAGAACCGGCCGCGCCTCAACGTCATCGGCCTCGGTATGGCCGCGCCGACGATCCTGCGCTTCGGCGACGACGCCCAGAAGGAGCGCTGGCTCCCGTCGCTGTGGACGGGCGAGGACATCTGGTGCCAGCTCTTCAGCGAGCCCGGCGCGGGGTCCGACCTCGCGGGTGTCGGCACCAGCGCGGTGTGGGACGGCGACCGGTGGGTGCTCAACGGGCAGAAGGTGTGGACCTCGATGGCCCACCACGCCCGCTGGGGCATCCTGCTCGCCCGCACCGACCCCGAGGCGGTCAAGCACCGGGGCCTGTCCTACTTCGTGATCGACATGACCGCGCCCGGGGTGGAGGTCCGCGGGCTGCGGCAGATCACCGGCGAGGCCGAGTTCAACGAGGTCTTCCTGACCGACGTGCGCATCCCCGACGACCAGCGCCTCGGCGAGGTCGGACAGGGCTGGGCCGTCGCGCAGTACACGCTGATGAACGAGCGCGTCGCGATCGGCGGCGGCACGCTACCGCGCGAGAGCGGCGCCGTCGGGTCCCTCGCCGCGCGGTGGCGCGAGCACCCCGAGGCGCACACCCCCGGCCTGCACGACCGGATGCTGCGGCTGTGGGTCGAGACCGAGGCCGCCCGCCTCACCGCGGAGCGCCTCGGCCAGCAGCAGGCCGCGGGCCAGCCGGGACCCGAGGGCTCGGGCGTCAAGATCACCTACGCGCGTCTGAACCAGGAGTGCTCGAGCCTCGAGCTCGAGCTGCGCGGCGAGGACGGCCTGCGCTACGCCGACTACACCGAGCGCCGACCCGAGGTCGAGGACTACGCGTCCCGTGACGCCGGCTGGCGCTACCTGCGCTTCCGCGCCAACTCCATCGAGGGCGGGACGTCGGAGATCCTGCGCAACGTCATCGCCGAGCGCGTGCTCGGCCTGCCCGCCGAGGCCCGTGCCGACAAGGACGTCCCGTGGAAGGACCTGCCCCGATGAGCGCCGCTGTTCCCGGAGGCACGCCCACCACCGGCGACCTCCTCTACTCCGACATCGAGGACGACCTGCGGGCGAGCGTGCGCGCGCTCGTCGACAAGCAGGCGCCCTGGGACACCGTCCTCGCCCGCACCGACACCGAGGACCCGGTCGACACCGACCTCTGGAAGCGGCTCACGCAGGAGATCGGCGTGGCGGGCCTGCCCGTGCCCGAGGAGCGCGGCGGCGCGGACGCCTCGTGGCGCGAGGTCGCCGTCGTCGCCGAGGAGCTGGGCCGCGCCGTGGCGCCCGTCCCGTTCCTCGGCACCGCCGTCGCGACGGCCCTGCTGCTCGGCACCGGCGAGGACGAGCTCCTCGCGGCCGTCGCCGCCGGTGAGCGCACCGCCGCCCTGGCCGTCGGGGCCACGCGCGGGGCGGGGCGCCCGGTCCCGCCGACGGTCGAGCGGCAGGGGGCCGGCGACCTCCTGCAGGGCACCGTCACCGCCGTCGTCGACGCGGTGACCGCCGACGTGCTGCTCGTGCCGGTCTCGGAGGGCCTCGCGATCGTCGATGCCGACGGCGACGGGGTCACCCGCACCACCGCCGAGTCGCTCGACATGACCCGCCGCCTCACCGACATCGCGTTCGACGGGGCGCCGGCCCGGCTCGTCGCGGGTGCCGGAGTCGACGGAGCCGTCGATCGCGCACTCCGGATCGGCGCGGCGATCCTGGCCTCCGAGCAGCTCGGGCTGGCCGAGCGCTGCCTCGCCGACACCGTCGCCTACCTGCGCGACCGCCACCAGTTCGGCCGGCAGCTGGCGTCGTACCAGGCCCTCAAGCACCGTCTCGCCGACCTCTGGGTGGCCATCACCCAGGCGCGCGCCACGGCCCGCTACGCCGCCCGGTGCGCCGCCGACGACTCCCCCGACCTCCCGATCGCGGCCGCCGTCGCCGGGGCGCACTGCTCCGAGGTGGCCCTGCTCGCCGCCGAGGAGGGCCTGCAGCTCCACGGCGGCATCGGCTTCACGTGGGAGCACCCGGCGCACCTGTTCCTCAAGCGCGCCCGCGCCGACGCCCTGCTCCTGGGCTCGGCGGACCACCACCGGTCGGTGCTGGCCGACCTGTGCGCGCTGCCCTCGTGAGCTCAGGTCACGGCTCGACCATCCCCTCGGCGGCGAGCTCCGAGAGGTAGACCCACACCACCTCCGCGGAGACGTCCGTCGCCGCGACCACCGCCTCGCGGACCGCGGTCGCGAGGGCCTTCGTCGTGGCCTCCTCGCCGCCGGCGGGCAGGTGCCCGCGGACGAACACCGACCCCACCGGCGCCAGGCGGCCCCCGACGAAGTGGTCGCGACCCTGCAGGTCCTCGATGATCACCTGGACCGAGGACGAGGATCCGCCCGTCACCCGGGTGTGCGTGTCGGTCAGCTGCTCGGCGAGCCGCGCTCGCCGTCCCGGTCCCAGCGTCTCGGTGCGCGCACGCACGAGGTAGGTCGGCACGTCGGGCTCCCTCTGATCGTCGGTGACGCGCCGAGCCTTGTCCCGAGACCGGCCCCCCGTCCAGCCCTGGCTTCATCCGGATGTCACGGCACGCACCACGACCCCCCGCGCTGTCCCTCGTGCTCGCGCCCGGCGGACGGCAGACTCGCCCCATGGCCGGACGGCGGGGCTTGCGATGGCTCCTGCGCCACGACCCGGGGCTCGCCGCGAGCCGGCGCGCGGGCCGCGTCGCCGTCGTCGCGACGCTCGCCTTCATGCTGACCCGGTACGGCCTCGGGAGCCCGACGATGGCGGTCTACGCCGTGTTCGGGGCGATCGGGTTCGGGGTGCTCTCCCAGGTGGTCGGCACGCCGCGGGAGCGCACGCGCACGCTCGTGGCCTGCTTCGCCGCCGGATCGGTGCTGGTGGCGCTCGGGACACTGCTCGCCGGGAGCACGGCGGCCGCGACGATCGGGATGCTGGTGGTCGGCGTCGTCGTCGCGTTCCTGCCCACCGGCGGACCGCGTGCCGCCGGCGTGGCCAGCGGCCTCCAGCTGCTCTACATCCTGCCGTCGTTCCCGCCCTACGCCCCGGAGACGCTGCCCGGGCGCCTGATCGGTCTGGCGATCGGGATGGGGCTGCTGGCGATCGCCGACCGCGTCCTCTGGCCGCCCCGGCCGATCGAGAGCTACGCCTGCCGCGCGGCCGCCGCGGCCCGGGCGATCGCGGACCTCGTGGACGCCGCGACCACCGGCGTCGGCGACCTCCCCACCCGCCGGGCCGTCGCGGAGCACGCCGACGGGCGCCTCAAGCTGCTCGCCACGCCGTGGGAGGAGCGCCCGACCGGTCCGGGCGCCGAGGACCGCGGGCTCGCCCACCTCGGGGCCGCGCTGCGGGCGGTGCGGGGACGTGTCGAGGTGCTCGTCGCCGGCGACACCGAGAGCGCAGGCGACGCGCCCGCCGAGTGCGTCAACCCCGACGTCCGGGCGCCGCTGGCCGCGACCGCGGCGTCCCTGCGGGGCACCGCCGACGCGCTGCTCGGCCACGGTCCGCCGCCGGAGGTCGCGGACGTCGACGCCGCCCGCGCGTCGTACACCGCCCGCCGCCTGGCCGCGCTCGCCACGGTGGGCGACGGCGAGGAGGCGATCGCCCGCGCCAGGGCGGCCGTCGCGGTCGGGCAGATCCTGTCGTCGGCACGGGTCGCCGTGCAGGCCGCGCGCATCGTCGTCGACCCGCGGGGACGCCCCCGGACGCCGGCCCCGGGCGACCTCGCGTGGTGGACGACCGCCTCCACCCCGCTGCTGTGGTGGCGGCGGATTCGTGCCCACCTCTCGCCGCGCTCGGTGTACCTGCAGAACGCGGTGCGCCTCGGTGTCGGGCTCGCGCTCGCGCGGTTCGTGGCGGGTGAGCTCGACCTCTCGCACGGGCTGTGGGTCCTGCTGGCGACGCTGACGCTGATGCGGACGTCGGTGATGACGACGCGCGCGACCCTGCTCCCCGCCATCGTCGGGACGACGGCGGGGGCGGTGCTCGCGGCCGGCCTGCTCGCGCTCGTCGGGCAGGCGACCGTGGTCTACGCCGTGCTCTTCCCGGTCCTGTGCGTCGCCGCCGTGGGCGCGGGGCAGGTGCTCGGGGTGATCGCGGGGCAGGCGTCGTTCACCTTGCTCGTCGCGGTCCTGTTCGCCCAGCTCGCGCCCGCGGGCCCGGCGCTGGCGGGCGCGCGCCTGCTCGACGTCGTCGTGGGGGCGGTGATCGGGATCGGGGTGGGCGCGGCGGTGTGGCCCGCGGGCGGCCACGGCGAGATGCGCCGGGACGCCGCCCGGTGCCTGCTCGCGAGCGCGGACCTCATCACCGCGATGGCGGCCTGGCTCTCCGGGGTGGGCGCGCGCGACGAGGTCGCACGGCGTCTCGCGTCCGCCGACAACCGGATGCTGCTCTTCGAGGCGACGTTCCTGCAGTACCGGGCCGAGCGCCGCGGGCGGTACGAGGACGACGTCGACTGGTTCACGGTGCTCGGCGTGGTGCACCGGGCCGTGCGGGCGGCGCGCTCCGCGCTCGACGACCCCGCCGAGCCCGAGACCGTCTCGCCCTGGCCCGACCTCGTCGAGGCGCTCCACCGCGACGCGGGTGTGCTGGCCGACGGGTACCGCGGGGTGGCGGAGGCGCTGCAGGCGGACCGCGATCCGGCCACCGACCCGGCCGCCCTCCTCGGGCTGCCGTCGGACTTCCTCGACCGCGCCCTGATGGCGATCACCGACGCCCCGGGGCGGCGCGAACACCCGCGCGAGGCGCTCTGGCTCGTCTACGCCTGGGGCCGGCTGGGCTGGCTCGCCGACGACCTCGCCGTCCTCGGGGCGGTCCTCGCGCCCGCGCCGAGCAGGAGACGCGCGCTCGTGGCGTGAACGCGCCTACGCTCCCCCGTGTGTGCCGGGAGCCCGCCAGTGCCGACGAGGTGCACCTCGCGGCGCCGCGCCCCGCGCCGGGCGGCGCCGTCGACCCGATCGCGCTCGCCCCGGTGGACGACGTCACCGTCACGGTGCTGACCGACAACGTCTTCGACGCGCTGCTCGCCGACGACGCCGTGGGCACCCGCGCCCGGCTCGGCACCGGTCGTCGCGTGCCCGGCGAGCAGTACGTCGACGGGGAGGCCGCGCCGGGTCTGGTGGCCGAGCACGGCTTCGCCGCCGTCGTCACCGTGCGCCGCGGCGACCACGAGCACACCCTGCTCTTCGACACCGGCGTCTCTCCCGAGGGCATGGCGTCGAACGGACGTCGCCTCGACGTCGACCCCTCGGCGTTCGCCGCGGTCGTCCTGAGCCACGGTCACGGCGACCACACCGGCGGCTTCCCGGGCCTCGTGCGCTGGCTCGGGCGCCACGACCTCCCGCTCGTGCTGCACCCCGGCGCCTTCACCCCGCGCCGCCTCGCCCTGCCCGGCGCGCCGCCGTTCGTCATGCCGACCCTGTCGCGGCGCGCGCTCGAGGGCGAGGGCTTCTCCCTCGTGGAGCGCCGGGTGCCGTCGGTCCTGCTCGACGGGTGCGTGCTGGTCACGGGCGAGGTCGACCGCGTCACCGACTTCGAGACGGGCATGCCGCACCACGAGGCCCGGGCCGACGGCGACTGGCGGCCGGATCCGTGGATCGTCGACGACCAGGCCCTCGTCGTGAACGTCCGCGACCGCGGCCTGGTGGTCATCACCGGCTGCGGGCACGCGGGCGCCGTCAACATCGCCCGCCACGCCCTGCGCCTCACCGGGGTCGGGCACCTGCACGCCCTCCTCGGCGGGCTGCACCTCAGCGGCCGGGGCTTCGAGCGCGTCATCGAGCCCACTGTGGCCGCCCTCGCCGAGCTCGGCCCCGACGCCGTCGTCCCGGCCCACTGCACGGGCTGGCGCGCACAGATGCGCCTCGCCACCGAGCTCCCGGACGCCTTCGTCCCCGGCTCCGTCGGCAGTCGGTACCGCTTCGCCGCATGAGGTGTGGCCTGCGTCACAGCGGGCACTCCTCTCGGTGACAGCGTGAACCGATCGAGGAGGCCCATCCCCATGTCCGACAGCGTCTACCGCGTCACCCAGCTCATCGGGACCAGCACCGAGTCGTGGGAGAAGGCCGCGCAGAACGCGATCCAGACCGCGGCGAGCTCCGTGCGCGACCTCCGGATCGCGGAGCTCGAGAAGTCCGACCTCGTGATCGAAAACGGGCAGATCACGCACTACCGCGTGCGGCTGTCCCTGTCCTTCAAGTACGAGAGCGACAGCTGATCGGCAGGACGGCACCGCCGTCGGGACGATCCTGCGGGTTCCGCACGCGCTACGGCGAACGGGTTCCCGACCGCCCGCCCGGAAGTTCGACGGTCAACCGAACGGGTGGTGTGGCACACGCCCGTTAACGACGGACCGCTGCGCTGCGAGAACCATCCAGAACGTTCCATCGGGGGAGCGTCGGGGATACATCGGGGGATGTCGTGGGCGTTCTGGCCATCGTGGGTGTCGTCGGTGCCGCGGGTGCGGGGGCGGGTGCGTGGATGGTCACGCCGCTCGTGTCGATGGTGCGCAAGGGCACCGAGGACCAGCAGACGGTGGAGGGTTGGCGCGTCGAGGCCGACCGCGCGGCCGCCGTGGTCCGCGCCCGCCGTCGCGCCGCGGTCGTCGCGAGCATCCCGGCGCCGCGGACCGCCGCGCACGACCAGCTCCGCTCGCCGCTCGCCGGCTGAGCCGCCCGTCGGCGCTGGTGGGGGCGGCTGTTGGCGTCCTGCGCCCGTACGGCCGCCGTGACGTCCGCGGCGGCCGGCGACCCGGGGGTTCGCGATGGGAGCAGGCCGGAAGACCGTGCGACAGGGGTTGGTGGCCGCCGCGCTCGCGGCGGTCGCCGTCACCGGGTGCAGCGCGCCCTCGGCGCCGACGGCCCCGCCCGCACCGAGCGGGACACCGGTCGCCACGGCCCGCGACGCGTCCGCCGCCGCCGCCGACCCGGCCGGCCCCGTCCTCACCTTCGCGGACGCGCGCCTGGCCGCGACGGCCGACGGGCTCGCGCCGCCCGCCTACCCGGTGCGCACCAACCCGGACGGCACCTGGCTGACCAAGGACGCCGAGGACTGGACCGCCGGTTTCCTGCCGGCCGCGCTCTGGCGGGTCTTCGAACGCACGCGGGACCCGGTGTGGCGCGACCGCGCCGAGCGCTGGCAGGCGCCGCTGGCGTCGGAGACGACGCACGACGACACCGACCTCGGCTTCAAGATGTTCATGACCTTCGCGGTCGACCACCAGCTCACCGGCGACGAGTCCGCCAAGCAGACGGCGCTGGCCGCTGCGGACACCCTCGCTGCACGCTTCAACCCGACCGTCGGACTGATCCGCGTCTGGGACGACCGCGACGACGAGGAGAAGTACCAGGTCAACATCGACGCGATGATGAACCTGGAGCTCCTGTACTGGGCCGGGCAGAACGGGCGTCCGCAGTACACCGACATCGCGAACCGGCACGCGCAGCGCACGATGACCGACCTCGTGCGCCCCGACGGCAGCACGTCGATGTTCGGTGGCTACGACCAGCGCACCGGCGCGCTGCAGCGGACGTACACGATGCAGGGCTTCAAGGACGACTCCACGTGGGCCCGCGGGCAGGCGTGGGCGATCTACGGCTTCGCGACGGCCTACCGCTACACGCAGGACCCGCGCTATCTCGAGACCGCGCACCGCACCGCCGACTGGTTCACCGGGCACCTGCCGCCCGACCGCGTGCCCTACTGGGACTTCGACGTCCCCCAGGCGCCCCCGCAGCCGCGCGACACCTCGGCGGCCGCCGTCGCCTCGAGCGCGCTGCTCGAGCTCAGCCAGGTCGACCCCGTGCGCGCCGCCGGCGACGTCGATGCCGCGCGCGGGATGCTCCGCTCGCTGTCGTCGCCGGAGTACCTGTCGCGGAACACCCCGTTCCGCTCGATCCTCATCCACGGCACGCAGAACCTGCCCGAGGGCCAGCAGGACTCGGGGATCATGTTCGGCGACTACTACTTCGTCGAGGCGCTGAACCGCTGGGAACGCCAGGTCGGGCCGTCCACCCAACTCGGCTGACCCGGCTCGGCCCGGGGTGACCCGGGTCGCTTGACGCGGCTCACCTCGCCCGACCGGGTCGGACCTGCGCGAGCAGGGAACCCTCGTGCTGAATCGAGGGAGGTCCCGCGTGACCGACACGGCCCCGAACGACCGGCCGCTGCGGCGTCGCACCCTGCGCCGCCGCGCCACCCTGCACGGCGACCAGGTCGCCTTCTGGGACTCCGGTCCCGTCGACGGCGTCGACGAGCGCGACGGCGAGCTCGTCCTGCTCATCCACGGCATCGCCGGCTCCGCCCACACCTGGAGCCCGCTGCTGGCCCAGATGGCGCGGCGCCGCGACCGCCGGCGCTACATCGCGCCCGACCTGCTGGGGCACGGGTCGTCGTCGGCACCCTGGGCGGACTACTCGCTCGGCGGCTACGCGACGGGCCTGCGCGACCTGCTGGTCTCGCTGGGCTACGAGCGCGCCACGATCGTCGGCCACTCCCTCGGCGGCGGGGTGGCCCAGCAGTTCGCGTTCCAGTTCCCCCAGCACACGAGCCGTCTGGTGCTCATCGACTCCGGCGGCCTGGGCCGCGAGGTCAGCCCGGCCCTGCGGGCGGCGACGCTGCCCGCCGCCGAGTGGGTGCTGCCCGTCATCGCGGGCACCGGCGTGGTGTCGGCGGCGCGACGCCTCGCCGGTGTCGCGGGCCGCTTCTCGCACCGCTTCTCCCCCTCGACGTGGGAGTCCGGGCGCGCGTACGCCTCGCTCGCCGACCCCGTCCACCGCCGTGCCTTCGTGCACACCGCGCGCAGCGTCATCGACAGCGGCGGGCAGCGGGTGCGGGCCACCTCGCGCCTCGACCTGGCCGCAGACCTGCCGTTGCTCATCGCCTGGGGCGCGGCGGACACGTTGATCCCGGCCGCGCACGGCAGGCGGGCCCACGAGCTGGTGCCGGGCAGCGAGCTCGCGCTCTTCGAGGGCGCGGGCCACTTCCCGCACGCCGACCAGCCCGAGGCCTTCGCCGAGCGCCTGCTGCGCTTCCTCGCCGAGCACCCGCCCGTCGCGCTCGACAGCGCGGCGTTCGCCGACCGGATCGCCGGACATGCCGACATGGACGGCGATCGACAGGACGAACTGAACAGCTCACATTGAACAGTTGAAACTGTCGACCTAGCCTGGACCCCGTGGCGGAGACCGGGGAGCTGAGCACGTCGGCGGTGCGGGCGGCGCACGAGGTGCGCGTCGCCGTGGGACGGCTGCGGCGGCGCCTGCGCGAGTCGCGCGACCCCGACGAGCTCACGCCGACGCAGACGTCGCTGCTGAGCCGCCTGGACCGCGAGGGTCCGCGCACGGCCAGCGAGCTCGCGGCCGCCGAGGGTGTGCGCCCGCAGTCGGTGGCCGTCTCGGTGGGCGCGCTCGCCGAGCGCGGCCTGGTGGAGCGCCGGCCCGACCCCGACGACGGGCGCCGGCAGACGATCTCGGTCGCCCCCGCCGGCCGGGCGCTGCTCGACAGCACCCGCGCCGCGGGCGAGGAGTGGCTGGCGCGCACGCTGCACGAGCAGCTCAGCGAGGACGAGCGCGCCACCGTCATCGCCGCCATGGGCCTGCTCGACCGGGTGGTGACCGCCCGCTGATGACGGCCACCCTGAACAGCTTCCGGCCCGGAGCCGCCCCCACCCCCGACCACTTCGACCGCCGGCTCGTCGCCCCCATGGTGCTCGGCGCGATCCTCAACCCGATCAACTCGTCGATGATCGCGGTCGCGCTCGTGCCCATCGGCGCGGCGCTGGGCGCGGAGCCGGCGCAGACCGCCTGGCTCGTCTCCGGGCTCTACCTCGCGACGGCGATCGGCCAGCCCGTGGTCGGGCGCCTCGTCGACCTCTACGGCGCCCGACGGCTCTTCCTCGCCGGCGCGGTGCTCATCGGCGTCGGCGGCCTCGTCGGCGCCCTGGCCCCGTCGATCGGCGTGCTCGTGCTGGCCCGGGTCCTGCTCGGGCTGGGGACCTGCGCGGGCTATCCGGCCGCGATGACGCTGATCCGCGGCGAGGCCGACCGCACCGGGCAGGACAGCCCGGCGACCATCCTGACCGTGCTCGCGGTGTCGACCCAGACGGTCGCGGTGATCGGTCCGACGCTCGGCGGGTTCCTCATCGGCGTCGGCGGCTGGCGGGCGACGTTCACGGTCAACGTCCCGCTCGCCGTGGCCTGTCTGGTCCTGGGCGCGCTGTATCTACCCCGGCGTGCCCCGTCGGGACGCACACGCCTCGGCGAGACGCTCCGCGCGATCGACCCGCTCGGCATCGCCCTGTTCGTCGCCACGCTCGTCACGCTGCTGGTGTTCCTGACGCACCTGCGCGCCGACCTGTGGTGGCTGCCCGTGCTCAGCGTCGCCGCGGGGGCCGGGCTGACGTGGTGGGAGCTGCGCGCGCCGGCCCCGTTCCTCGACCTGCGCCTGCTCGGCGGCAACCTCCCGCTGCTCGCCACCTACGCCCGGTCGCTGCTCGCGGCGGTCACGTCGTACGCCCTGCTCTACGGCTTCACCCAGTGGCTCGAGGAGGGGCGCGGGCTCTCCCCGCAGATCGCGGGGCTCGTGCTGCTGCCCGTGTTCGCCGCCGGGATCGTGGTCTCGTCGATCACCGGACGGTCGCCGCGCATCCGCGGCAAGCTGCTGGTCGGGGCGCTCGCGCAGGTGGCGCTGGCCGTCCTGCTGCTGTTCGTCGACGCGCAGAGCGCCCTGTGGTTCCTGCTCGCCGTCGCCGTGCTCGCCGGTATCCCGCAGGGCCTCAACAACCTCGCCAACCAGAACGCCGTCTACCACCAGGCCGATCCGGCCCGCCTCGGCTCGTCGGCCGGCCTCATGCGGACGTTCTTCTACCTGGGCGCCATCACGGCGTCGGCGACGAACGGCATCGTGTTCCGCGACGGCGCCGGCACCGCGGGCATGCACGAGCTCGCGCTCGTCATGCTCGCCGCGTCCGTGCTGTTCGCCGTCCTGACCGTCGCCGACCGTTCCCTGCGCCGCGTGGCGGCCTGAGCAGGCTCAGCCGCCCTCAGGCCCGCGCGACCTCGCGCATCTGGATCAGCCGGACGCGGGGCGCTTCCCGCTCCGCGGGGTCGTCGGCGGACGCGCGCGCCGCGGGGACGTCGACGACGCCGTCGCGCCGCGACTCGATCGCCAGGATCATCCGGTGGGCGCGACCCACGAGGTCGCCCTCGGCGCGGTCCAGCGCCGCGGTGAGCCAGTTGATCGCGCCGCGGTCCCAGCGGCCGGGCTCGGGGGTGTGCGCGGCCGAGCGCTCCGCGAGCGTCACGCCGAGCCGGTAGAGGGCCTCGGGATCGAGGTCGTCGGGCGCGACCTGCGTGGCCAGCCACAGCGCGACCTGGTCGTCTCCCCGCGCCAGCGCGACGCGTGCGGTGCGGGCGCGCTCCTCCGGGCCGAGACGGCCCCACAGGTCGCGGGCCAGCTCCTCGGGCACGGCCCAGCCGGCCGCGTCGCGGTCGGCGAGGTGGGAGAAGAGACGGTCGGCGGCGAGGTGCACGCGCCCGTCGCGTCGGGTCGCGCGCAGCAGCCGCATCCCGCCGTGGTCGGCCCGGACGAGGTCGCGGGCCACCCGTCGCAGCTCCTCGGGCTCCGGCGCGGGCACGCCCAGCGCGGCGAGGTGCACCGGCGCGACCTCGGCCAGCAGCGGCGGCGTCAGCGGGGCCGGGACGTGGAGGCGCTCCCAGTCCACCGCCGTGCGCAGCAGGGCGAGCGGCAGCAGCGACGACCACCCGACGGGGTCGAGGATCGCGCGCGCCCGCAGCACCGGACGCACCTGCTCCCCCGCCGGCGTCCCGTCCGCGGGCATGGTCACCAGCACCTCGTCGAGCAGCGCGCGGGTGGGGCCGGCGACGAAGGCGTCGAGGGACGTCCGCCGGGTGGTGAGCACCAGCCGGACGTCGGTGGACAGCCGCCCGACGACCTCGGGGACGACCTGGTCGAGCACTGCGGGCGGCGCATCGTCGACGAGCACGACCACCGGCCCGGAGCGCGCGGCCGTCTCCGCGGCCGACGTCAGCGCCCGCGCGAGGTCGACGGTGTGCGGGTCGGCGATCGCCAGGAACCGGGTGTCCCCGAGCATCCGGCGCAGCCCGCGGTGCACGGCCCGGGACGTCCCGGCGAGCCGGTCGCCGGTGACCACCACGAGCGGGCGGTCCGCGCCGAGGACGTTCTCGAGCCGGTCGTCGGCCGCGCGCGCCACGTACGGCGCCGTGGCCTCGGCGTCGTGCACCCCGACGAGCTCCGGGCCCACGTCCGCCATCCGTACCGCGCCGTCCCCGAAGGGTGACCCCGATCGATGCGTACGCCCCCATGTCACACACGGAGTGTCACGTGGATCGCCGCGACACGCCAGAAGGATGTACGTGCCTCGCCCGAGGACGGGTGCTAGCGCACGTCCGTTCAGCGCCCCACCGAGATGTCGGCGTGGCCCTCGGCCTGCGCGGACGTGAAGACGACGCCGTTCCGCTGACCCACGACCACGCGATAGGAGTCCGAGGCCGCCACCCCGGAGACGCTGTAGTCGAACAGGCAGGCGTCCCCGTACCCGGAGTACCCGTAGGACACGGAGCCGGACGAGCTGACGACGGTGCCCGAGCCGAGCGTGCCCTGCCCGACCTGACTGCCGGTGTCGTCGTAGACCACCACCGACTGCCCCGGCCGCAGATCGCTGTAGAGGCCCAGGCCGGTGCACGAGCTGCCGAGCGAGAGGGAGTTGCTGGCGTAGAAGGTGACGGTCCCGCTCACCGTGGTCGACGGCGCGAGCACCGACCCGAGGAGCCCGAGGACCACCACCACGGCCGCGACGGCGCCGAGGACCCAGGGCCAGCCCGGGCGGGTGGACAGCGGCGGGAGCACGATCGGCGCCGGCATCCCGGGGCCGCCCAGGCCCGCCGGCGGCGGACCCCAGGGGCGCGGCGGCGTGGCGTACCGCGGCGGAGCCATGACGGGCAGCGCCCCGCGTCGGAACCGGACGGTCTGCGCGTCGTCGATCATGAGGACCCCCGAACCCATGTGCTGCGCCGGATGCGCGGCCTTGCCCCTCACTCGTCGTACTCAGCTGCGCCGTTACGGCGTAGCTCGCAGGGGTGAACGGCCGTAACGACGGGGGTGGTCGCGGGCGATGCCGGGTCAGTCGGGCCACGGGGGCCCGGCCCCGTCGGGGGGTAGCAATCATGTTCACGTGCCGTTGCGGCGCACCGCTCGGACCGTCCGCCACCGGGTGCCCGCGTTGCGGAGCACGACCCGTCGGCCGGCCCCTGGTCCGTCACAAGCCCCAGCCCCAGCCCCAGGCCCGGCACCAGGCCCACCTCCCGCAGCCCGGCTCTCGTGCCGTCCCGCAGTCGGCCGTCGCGACGATGGTCCGCCCGGTGCCCGTACGGCCCGCCCCGCCCATCTCTGCCCCGCCCGTCGCCGCACCGTTCGTCCCGGCGGCCGCCCCGGCGCACTCCGGCGGGACCCCGGCGTGGATGGGCTGGACCGTCGCGGTCGCCGGGCTCCTCGTCGTCGGCCTCCTGGCCGCCGTCGCCGTCCTCGTGCTCCGCCCGGCGACCGTCACGGTCGCGGCACCCGCCCCCGTCACCACCACCCGGACCGTCGTGCCGAGCGCGCCGTCCGACGACACGGTCAGCGGCTACCGCTCCGGCTCCACCGACACGGAGGCCACGAGCGCCGCGCTGCTCGCCGAGGGCGTCGCGGCCGATCGGGCGTCGGTGGAGTCGCTGGTCGGCTCCTGGGTGCCCCAGCTGTCGTCGAAGCGGCCCGGCACCGTCGCCGACGGGATCACCTACGACAGCACCGCGATCCTCAGTCATTACAACGAGCTGTCCGACCGCTACGGCCCCGTGCGCCTGGTGGACTCCGGCGACTGGCCGGTGTTCCGCGAGAGCGACTACTGGGTCGTCGTCGCCGCCCAGCCGTTCAGCACCGCCGACCAGGCCAACGCCTGGTGCCGCGCGCAGGGCCTCGGTGCCGACGACTGCTTCGCCAAGCGCCTCGCCCACTCCGGCACCTCGGCCGCCAACACCGAGGTCCGGTGAGGACGGCCGTGACACTCCACGCCGCGCCTCGCCCCGCCGCCCACCGACCCGTCGTACCCCGCCCCGCCGCCTCGACGCTGCCCGACCTCGGCACCCTCATCCCTTGGCGCGCCTGGCGGCACCACCCCGCCCTGCGCACCGGGTCGGTCGCGGTCGTGCTCGCGCTCGTCGTCGTCCCGCCGCTGGGACTCCGGCTGGCCGAGCGGGACTACGACACCGCCGTCGTCCTCTTCGCCGCCTACTTCGCCGCCGCGTGGTGGCTGCTCCTGCGCACCGTGCTCCGCCCCGTGTCGCCGGGTGCCGCCGTCACGACCGGGCTCGTGCTCCTGGCGCTGTTCACCCAGGTCCCGATCGCCGTCCTGCTCGAGCAGCTGCTCGACGCGGACACCGAGAACCTCTTCGCCGGCATCCTCGGCGTCGGCCTCCCGGAGGAGCTCGTGAAGGCGCTGCCCGTGGCGGCGGTCGTCCTCGCCCTGCGCTCGCGAGGTCGACTGCTCGAGCCCCGCGACGTCCTGTTCCTCGGGGTCATCAGCGGCATCGTCTTCGGCGCGGCCGAAGCGGTGCTCTACGTGCTCGATGTGCCGAGCGAGCCCCTCACCACGGTGTGGCGGCTCGTCGCGAACCCCGCCATCCACGGTGCGTGGGCCGGCATCGCCGCCTTCCTCCTCGGCCTCGCCGTCCGTCGTGACCCGGCGCAGTGGGCGCCCCTCGCGGGCCTGGGGCTCGCGATCGCGGCGGTGCTGCACGGCGTGAGCAACTGGCTGGTCGGCTCGTGGGCGTGGGTCGCGGTCGCCGGCATCAGCGCGCTGCTGCTGCTCGCCTACTCGACGGTCGGCGTCCCGGCCGACCCCACCGAGCGCGCGATCGACCCGCCGACCGGACCCATCGCCTTCCGTGGGCCCGACGGCCGCTGGTGGGCCTGAGCCGGGCGCCTGCGACGGGGCGGCCGGCACGGGACGCCCGGTGGGGCCGCCCTACTCCTCGTCGGCCTTGAAGTCGTCGGGCGTGGCCTCGGCGAGCGCGCGACGCAGCCGTTCCACCTCGTCCTCGACGTCGGGAGACGCCGCGCCCGGGATCGGGTCCGCCTCGTCGGGCTCGTCCTCGGTGCCGCCGACCGTCGCCACGGCGCTCGCGGGCAGGGCGGCCTCGTCGAGGACCGCCTCGGAGACCTCGATCGGGCAGCCCTGGTGCACGGCGAGCGTCACCGCGTCGCTGGCGCGCGCCGACACCGCGCGGGTGCCGCCGTCGGACGTCCTGATGTCCAGCTCGGCGTGGAACTGCCCCTCGACCAGCTCGGTGAGCCGCACCCGTACGAGCTGGGCGCCGAACGCCTCGACCGCGTCGAGCAGCAGACGGTGGGTCAACGGTCGCGGCAGGGTGGCCGCGACCTCGGCGGCCGCGAGGGCCGTGGCCTCGGGCGCGCCGATCCAGATCGCGAGGTAGCGGCGCGCGCCGCCCTGCTCGCGCAGCAGGAGCACGGGGTCCTCGCTGCCCTGTTCCTGGCCCACCCCGGCGATCTCGACCTCTGCCATGCCTCCATCGTGCGCCGAGGAGGCGGTCCCGTCGACCGGTGCCCCGTGCGGGTGGTCCTGCGGACACGGGGTACCTCTCCCGGGTGCACGCCGATCTCTCCCTGACCGTCGACGGGCGGCGCCACGAGCTCACCGTCGACACCCGCACCACCGTGCTCGACGCCCTGCGCGAGCACCTCGACATCACCAGCGCGAAGAAGGGCTGCGACCACGGTCAGTGCGGTGCCTGCACCGTGCTCCTCGACGGCCGACGGACCCTGTCCTGCCTGTCGCTCGCGGTCGCCCACGACGGCTCCGAGGTCACCACCGCGGACGGGCTCGGCGTCGACGGCGAGCTGCACCCGCTGCAGGAGGCCTTCCTCGCCCACGACGCCTACCAGTGCGGGTACTGCACGCCGGGCCAGATCTGCTCCGCGGTCGGCATGCTCCAGGAGGCCGCCGCCGGCCACCCGAGCGTGGTCACCCCCGATCTCTCCGCCGACCTCACGGCCGGGGTCGACCTCGACCGCACCGAGATCGCCGAGCGCATGAGCGGCAACCTCTGCCGCTGCGGCGCCTACGCGCACATCGTCGACGCGGTCGACGAGGTCGCCCACCGGGAGGTGGCCCGATGAAGCCCTTCGCCTACGAGCGGCCCGACGACGCGCAGGGCGCCGTCGCCACCGTCTCCGCCGACCCCGACGCGGCGTTCCTCGCCGGCGGCACCAACCTCGTCGACCACCTTCGCCTCGGCCTCGCCACGCCGAGCACGCTGGTCGACGTCACCGGCCTGACCTCGACGGAGATCACCGATGCTCCCGACGGCGGCCTGTCGATCGGCGCCGGGGTGCGCAACGCCGACCTCGCCGCCGACGAGCGCGTCCGCGCCCGCTACCCGGTGCTCGCGCAGGCCCTGCTGGCCGGCGCGTCGGGCCAGCTGCGCAACATGGCCACCACGGGCGGCAACCTGCTGCAGCGCACCCGGTGCGCCTACTTCCAGGACCTCACGACGCCGTGCAACAAGCGCGAGCCCGGCTCGGGGTGCTCGGCGCTGGAGGGCTGGGCGCGCCACCACGCGGTGCTCGGCGCGACCCACGAGCCCGCCGACGTCGCGTGCGTCGCCACCCACCCGTCGGACATGGCCGTCGCCCTGGCCGTGCTCGACGCGCAGGTCCGCGTGCTCGGCGCCGAGGGCGAGCGCTCGATCCCGCTCTCCGCGCTGCACCGCCTCCCGGGCGGCGAACCGTCGCGCGACACCGTCCTCGCCCACGGCGAGCTCGTCACCGCGGTCGACCTGCCGCCCTCGCCGATCGCGGCGCGTTCGACGTACTACAAGGTGCGCGACCGCGCGTCGTTCGCGTTCGCCCTGGTGTCGGTGGCGGCGGCGATCGAGGTCGTCGGCGACACGATCACCGACGCCCGCGTCGCCCTCGGCGGCGTCGCCCACAAGCCCTGGCGGGCGACCGCGGCCGAGGAGGCCCTCGTCGGCGCGCCCGCCACCGACGACACCTTCCGGGCCGCGGCGCGCGCCGAGCTCGTCGACGCCCGGCCCGTCGAGAGCCCGCGCGGCGGCACCGCGTTCAAGCTGCCGCTCGTGACCGCCGCCGTCACCGCCGCGCTGCGCGGGCTGACCGGTGGGGAGGAGCACGCATGACCCTCACCCCGCACGCCATGGGCACGGCCATGCCGCGTCCCGAGGGCCCGGAGAAGGTCCGCGGGCGCGCCCCGTACGCCTTCGAGCACCCGGCGGCCGAGCCGCTCTACCTCTTCCCGGTGCAGGCGGCGATCCCCCGCGGACGGGTCACCGCGATCGACACGTCGGCCGCGGACGCGCTCGACGGCGTCGTCCTCGTGCTGACCCCGGACACCGCGCCGCGCCTGTCCGACGCGATCGACCCCGAGCACGGCGTGCTGCAGTCGGCGCGGGTGCACCAGCACGGCCAGTACGTCGCCGCCGTGGTGGCCACGACGTCGGAGACGGCGCGCGAGGCCGCCGAGCTGGTGCGCGTGACGTACGCGCCGGAGCCGCACGTCGCCGCGCTCGACGAGGACTCCCCCTGGCTCTACAGCCCCGACACCCTCATCACCGGCGCGCCGTCCGACGACACCCGGGGCGATCCCGACGCGGCGCTCGCGCAGGCCGCGGTGACGGTGCGCGCGACGTACCGGACGCCGATGGAGCACCACCAGCCGATGGAGCCGCACACGACCGTCGCCGTCTGGGAGGGCGGCCGGCTCGTCGTGCACGAGGCCACCCAGGCGGTCAGCTGGACCCGGCAGGCGCTCGCGGGCGCGTTCGGGCTCGCCGAGGACGACGTGGACGTCGTCGCCCCGCACGTCGGCGGCGGGTTCGGGTCCAAGGGCGGCACGCACCCGAACACCGTGCTCACGGCGCTCGTCGCGCGGGCCGTCCCGGGCCGGACGGTGAAGTACGCGCTGACGCGCCAGCAGATGTTCGACCTCGTCGGGTACCGACCCGCGACGATCCAGCACGTCGCGCTCGGCGCCGACGCCGACGGCCGGCTCACCGCGATCACCCACGACGTCGTCGAGCAGAGCTCCCGCATCCAGGAGTTCGTCGAGCCGACGGCGGCGTTCAGCCGCGGGATGTACGAGGCCGACACGCGGCGCACGACCCACCGCGTCGCGCCCCTCGACATCGGCGTCCCGACGTACATGCGCGCCCCCGGCGAGGCCCCGGGCAGCTTCGGCGCCGAGTGCGCGATGGACGAGCTCGCCGCCGCCCTGGGCGTCGACCCGATCGCGCTGCGGGTGCGCAACGAGCCCGAGGTCGACCCCGAGGAGGGCCTCCCCTACTCCAGCCGCAACCTCGTGGCCTGCCTGCGCCGGGGCGCGGAGCTGTTCGGCTGGGAGCGCCGCGACCCGACGCCGCGCTCACGTCTCGTCGACGGCTGGTGGCAGGGCACCGGGGTGGCCGCGGCGTCGTTCCCCGTCGTGCGGTTCCCCGGGTCCGAGGCGCGGGTCCGGGCGCTCGGGAACGGCGCGGGGCCGCCGCGCTACGTCGTCGAGATCGCGGCCTCCGACATCGGGCAGGGCGCGTGGGCGGCGCTCACCGCGATCGCCGCCGACGCCCTCGACGTGCCCGTCGAGCGGATCGACCTCGCCATCGGCGACACCGCCTTCGGTTCCGCGTCGCCCGCCGGCGGCTCCAGCGGCACCACGTCCTGGGGCGCGGCGATCACCGAGGCCGCGGAGCGCTTCCGCGACAAGTACGGCGACGACCCGGACGACGGCGACGAGGCCGACGCCACGACCCCGGACAACCCGTGGGTGGGCGAGTACGCGATGCACGCCTACGGCGCGCACTTCACCGAGGTCGCCGTGCACGCCGACACCGGCGAGATCCGCGTGCCGCGGATGCTCGGCGTCTTCGCCGCGGGCCGGATCGTCAACCCGCTGACGGCACGGTCGCAGTTCCTCGGCGGCATGACGATGGGGCTCTCCGCGGCCCTGCACGAGGAGAGCGTGCTCGACGACCGGTTCGGTCACGTCGTCAACCGCGACTTCGCCGGCTACCACATCGCGACCTGCGCGGACGTCGGTCGGATGGACGTCGAGTGGCTCGACGAGGACGACCCCTACGTCAACCCGATGGGCACCAAGGGCATCGGGGAGATCGGCATCGTCGGGGCCGCCGCCGCGATCGCCAACGCCGCGCACCACGCCACCGGCGTCCGCGTGCGCTCGCTGCCGATCACCCTCGACGCGTTCCTCTGACCGGCCCTACGTGAGCGAAGTTCACGGCTATAGCCGTGAACTTCGCTCACGGCACCCGGGCGACCGCGGCGTACACCCCGACCGGCTCGCGCTGCTCGGGCGCCGGCCAGGCGGTGACGTCGACGAGACCGGGCGTGAGCAGCTCGAGGCCGGGGTCGTCGGCGAACAGATCGGCGAGCTCCCGACGGGTCCGCGAGTAGGCCGGGGTCTCGCTCGCGGCCATCACCGCGGTGATCGTGTGCATCGCGGCGGCGAGCTCCGGGTCGTCCTGGTCGGCGCTGCCGTGCGAGACGACGACCAGGCTCCCCGGCGCCAGCACCGACCGGTACACCGCCAGCACCG
This sequence comes from Actinomycetospora sp. CA-053990, assembly GCF_050948445.1. Classification (NCBI taxonomy): domain Bacteria; kingdom Bacillati; phylum Actinomycetota; class Actinomycetes; order Pseudonocardiales; family Pseudonocardiaceae; genus Actinomycetospora; species Actinomycetospora sp. CA-053990. The sequence goes on from NZ_CP192043.1 coordinate 5,221,806, forward strand.
CGGCGATGTCGTCGTCCGGCGCCACGAAGTGCAGCGCGGCGACCACGAGCACGGCGACGGGCCGGGAGAAGTCGAGCAGCTCGGCGACGCCCGGCGCGGCGAGCACGTCGGCGGGGCTCCGCAGGTCGGCGCGGGTGGCCGTCACGCCGTCGACGTCGGCGAGCAGCTCCTGGGCGTGCTGCACCGCCACCGGCTCGATGTCGACGTAGGCGATGCGCGCCCCGGGCCGCCGGGCGCGGGCGATCTCGTGGACGTTGCCGACGGTCGGCACCCCGGAGCCGAGGTCGAGGAACTGCTCGATGCCCTGGTCCAGGCAGAACCGCACCGCGCGGACGAGGAAGCCGCGGTTCTCCCACGCGATGCGCTGCAGCCAGGGGAAGTCGGCGAGCAGCGCCCGCGCGGTGTCCCGGTCGGAGCCGAGGTTGTGCGCCCCTCCGAGCATGTAGTCGTAGACCCGCGCCGCGTTCGCCCGTTCCTCCTCCGCCACGCCGTGCACCCTGCCCTACCGGCCGGGCCGGTGATCAGCGGGCGGCGGCGATGCCCGTGGCGAGGCGTGTCACGGCGACCCGTGTCTCGCCGACGGCGGCCACGCACGTCGCGGGGTCGGCCGGGGCGACGCCGGCGGGGCACCCCGCGCGGAGGAAGTGCTCGTGGCCGGTCTCCACCGCGGCGGACGGGTCGGTGATCTCGCGGTCGTCGGGCCGGGCGCCCGCCGCCGCGTTCGCGACGTTGCGGACCTCCTCCTCCCAGCGACCGCACACCGGCCACTGCCGCAGCAGGTCGCGCGAGGTGTAGCAGGGGTCCTGCTGGACGAGGCCGAGCTTGGTGCGCGCGGCGTCGAGCGAGGTGTTCGGCCGCGCGGGCGGCGACGAGGTGCCCTGCGTGTACTCGGTCGAGCAGCCGCCGAGGGCCCCGCCGAGGACCCCGCCGAGGACCAGGAGCGCCAGCGCCGTCGTCCCCGCGACCCGTGCTGCTCGCCCCGTCGCCGTCACCGCCTCACGGTGTCACGCGCGGCCGATCCCGGCGCGCCAGGACCGACGCGGCAGGACCAGGGTCCACCCCAGCCTCCCGGGCCGGGAGGGGCAGGAGGCAGGCTCGGGCTCGTGGGTGCCGGGGTCGTCGTCACGACGAGCAAGTCGCCGTCGGACGCGGTGTGCGCCGAGGCCCGGCGGCTGGCCGACGCCTGGGGCCTGCCCGTCGTCGACCGCAACCGGCGCTCGGTCGCGACCGCCCGCGGGGACGCCGCGACCGCGCTGGTGTGCACCGCGGAGGGCTGGGTCGCCGAGTCCGCGCGCGGGCGTCTGACGTTCCACCAGGGCACGGCGGCCAAGCGCCTGCGGGCCCTGCGTCACGGTGACACCGACCCGCTGATCCGCGCCGGCGAGCTCCGCCCCGGCGACCGCGTGCTCGACGCGACCCTCGGCCTCGGTCGCGACGCGCTCATCGCCGCCTGGGCCGTCGGACCCGACGGCGCGGTGCTCGGCGTCGAGGCCGACCTCGTCCTCGCCGTCCTCGCCACCGAGGGGTTCGCCGGCGCCATCCCGCGGCCCGGCTCGGCCCCGGTGCAGGTCCGCCACGGCGACTCCCGGCAGGTGCTCGCGGGCCTGGCCGCGCGCGGCGAGCACGTCGACGTCGTCCTGCTCGACCCGATGTTCACCGACCCGCGCGCCTCCGACCACGGCTTCGCCCTCGCCCGCGACCACACCGTCGGCACCCCGCTGACCCCGGAGTGGGTCGCGCTGGCGCGCGCCGTCGCACGGCGATGGGTGGTCGTCACCGCGGAGCGGAAGCGGCCGTGGTTCCCGGACGCCGGCCTCGTCCGCCTCGAAGGGACGCGGTCGGGCCGGTGGTTCCGGGCGGAACCGTGTCCTCAGGACACGGTCTCCGCCGGGAAGTCCGTGTGACGCCCCAGCTCCTCGACGGCGTCGAGCTCGGCGAGGCGGGCGTTGAGGGTCGCGCGGAGGGAGTCGAACGCCGACGGGCCGAGCGGCAGGCGCAGGGGCGGGTCGTCGAGCTCGGTGACGTCGAGGACGGCCCGGGCGGCGCGCTCGGGGTCGCCGGGCTGGGTGCCGTGGAGCGCGGCGAACCGGGCGCGCGACTCGTCGAGGATCGCCGCGTAGGCCTCCATCGGCTCCGCGCGCGCCGGTGAGCGGCCCGCGAAGTCGGTGCGGAACGGGCCCGGCTCGATCATCGTGACCTTGATGCCCAGCGGCGCGACCTCCACCGCGATCCCCTCCGACGCGCCCTCGAGCGCGAACTTCGAGCCCGAGTACGCCGAGCCCCCGAGCGCCGAGCGCACCCCCGCGAGCGACGACATCTGGATCACGTGACCCGACCCCTGGGCGCGCATGACCGGCAGCACCGCCCGCGTCACGGAGAGCGCACCGAACACGTTGACCTCGAACTGGTCGCGGATCTGCTGCTCGGTGAACTCCTCGAAGGCCCCGCGGCTGCCGTAGCCCGCGTTGTTGACGACGACGTCGATGCGCCCGAAGGCGGCCACCGCCAGATCGACCGCCGCCCGCACGGCCGCCGGGTCGGTGACGTCGAGCGGGGCGGTGCGCACCCGTTCCGGGTCGAGCGCGGCGAGGTCGTCGACGTCCTCCACCCGCCGGGCGGTGGCGACCACGCGGTGACCGCGCGCGAGCGCCTCCCGGGCGATCGCGCGCCCGAACCCGCTGCTCGTCCCGGTGATCAGCCAGACCCGGGCCGTGCCGTCCTGGGGTGTCGAGGACATGCGTTCCTCCACTCAGAAGCGTTGCGTCGGTGGCGCCGCGCGCGGCGGCACCGGGCGCTGCGGACCACCCACGGGGCCGGGGCCCGGGCCGCCGTGGGCGGGCGGTGGGGACGGGCGGCGCGCCGGGGCCGGGGTCGGCACCGACCGCGGCCGCCGCGACGGCCAGACGAGCACCACGGCCATGGCGAGCATGACCACGGAGAGCAGGTCGGCGACGGTCACGCCGTGCCGGCGGCTCAGCTCGAGCAGCACCTCGCCCTCGACGGGCTTGTTGATGCGCACCCAGATCACCGCCGCGACCACGAGCAGGCCCGCCAGCAGCAGACGCCGTGCCGAGAACACCATGCAAGGAGGACGTCCACGGGCCGCACATCGTTCCCCCGGCGGTCACCGATGTGACCCGTCAGTGCTCCAGCACCACCCGGAGGACGAGCACGAAGAACCCCAGCAGGCCGGCGGCGACCGCCCCGACGAGCGCGCCCGGCAGGCCCCGCCTCGCCCGCCACCCGCCGACGCCGCCGAGCACGACGAGGTACGCCAGCCCCAGCCAGCAGACGAGGTCGACGGCGTCCTCGGGGTCGTAGAGACCGCTCACCGCGCCGACCACGACGACGAGCAGCGGGACGACGGCGAGCACGAGGTACTGCGCCGCATGACCCGTGAGGTGCCGGAGCTCCGCGCGCGTCGGCGGGGCCGACTGCCGAGCGACGCGGGCGAGCACCGACGCGAACAGGTGCGCGGCGAACGTCGCCAGCAGCGGGCCCAGGATCACCTGCGCGGCCTCGGGAAAGTCCTCGATGCCGTCGTCGAGCGCGACGACCAGCACGGTCATCAGCACGACCGTGCCGTAGACGCCGGGCTCGACGTCCAGGCGCAGCGGCCCCCAGCGCACGAGGTGGGTGTCGACGGCCTCGGTCTCGGTCACGCGCGGCAGTCTCCCCGCTGACCCCGGCCGGACGCTCGGAAGCGCCCGACCGGGTGAGCAGCGCCCTAGCTCGCCGTGGCGCACTGCCCCCGGTCGACGAGCGTGGGTCCGTCGCCGGTCGGGCGGATGTCGAAGTCGAAGATCCCGGTCGGCAGGTAGAGCGAGCAGCACGCGTTGGGGATGTCGACGATCCCGCTGACGCGGCCCTCGATCGGCGCGGCGCACAGGATCAGGTAGGCCTGCTCGCCGGTGTAGCCGAAAGCCTTGAGGTACTCGATGGCGTTCAGGCAGGCGCGCCGGTAGGCGATCGTGGCGTCCATGTAGTGCTGGTCGCCGGCCTCGTCCACCGAGATGCCGATGAACGACACGAACTCGGTGTAGCGCGGCTCGTGGCGTCCCGGCTGGAAGATCGGCGTGTCGACCTTGTACTTGTTCACGCCGTCCTTGATCAGGTCGACGTGCACGTCGGCGTAGCCGCCCATCTCCATGGCGCCGCAGAAGCTGATCTCGCCGTCGCCCTGGGCGAAGTGCAGGTCGCCGATCGAGAACTTCGCGCCGGGCACGTACACGGGGTAGAGGACGCGGGAGCCGATCGAGAGGTTCTTGATGTCGACGTTGCCGCCGTGCTCGCGCGGCGGGACGGTGCGCGCGGCCTCCGCGGAGGCGCGCTCGAGGTCGGCGCCGCCCATCGTCCCGAGCAGGGCGTCCTTCGGCAGCGGGGGCAGGGCGAGCGGCGGGACACGGTTCGGGTCGGTGTCGATGAGGCGCTGCTCGCGGCGGTTCCAGGTGCCGAGCAGGTCGGCCGAGGGCGCGCACCCGGCGAGCCCGGCGTGCACGTTGGAGGCGATCCGGACCCCGGGCAGGTGCCGCGACGTCGCGTACATGCCCTGGAAGTCCCAGATGACCTTGCCGGCGCGCGGGAAGTGCTCGGTGAGGAAGCCACCGCCGTTGTTGATGTCGAAGATGCCGGTGTAGCCCCAGCCCTCCCCCGGCTCGCTTCCCACCGAGACCGTGCCGGACCGCGCGGGGCCGAGGTCGAGGTAGTCGACGACGAGCAGGTCGCCCGGCTCGGCGCCCTCGACGTGGATCGGACCGGAGAGCATGTGGTTGTGGTCGAGGACCATGTCGCGGATGTCGTTGGCCGAGTCGTCGTTGCGGACCTGGCCGTCGGTCCAGTCCTTGCACTCGATCCGGAACACGTCGCCGGGCCGCACCGAGGAGGCGGCGGGGATGTCCGGGTGCCACCGGTTGTGCCCCGGGACCTCCTGGTCGCGCATCGACTTGGACTGGTCCACGCGGAACACGGTCTCGGGCATGAGCACTCCGATCATCACCAAGCGAGAAGTTCCCACATGAGAGTACTTTCGCTCTGTGACGTCAAGGGGAGGACGTCAAGGGGCGACCGCGGGGAGGGCAGTGAGCACGTCGAAGTCGACGCCGTCCGCGACCGCGAGGTGCACGGGCTGGCGGGCCTGGCGCCCGCGGAACTCGACGGTGCCGCGCGGCCCCTCGTAGGCCGTCCCGTCGACGGCGGCGTCCCAGGCCTCGAGGCGGTCGGTGGCCGCGCGATGGGCGATCGCGGCGAGGGTGTGCAGCCCCTCGTAGCAGCTCTCGGCGGCGCTCGACAGCGCCGGCGCCTCGGGCCCGTGCTTGCGCAGGTAGCCGCCGAGCAGGTCGAGCGCGCCGGCCGTCGCCATCGAGCGGAAGTACGACGAGGCGACGAAGAGGTTCCCCGTCGCGTCCGCCCCGCTCGCCAGGAGCATGTTCTCCTCCATCAGCGGGCTGAACCGCACGAGGCGGTCGTCGAGGCCGCGCCGGGCGAACTCGCGGTTGACGTCCACGGCGTCCTGCCCGACGAGCAGCATCAGCACCCCGTCGCACGGGGCGCGCTCCACGCGGTCCACGAGCCGCTCGACGTCCATGGCGCCCAGCGCGACGAAGGCCTCGCCGACGATGTCAAGGTCCAGCTCGTGGGCGAAGCCGCGGACGGCGCGGGCCGAGAGGTGCGGCCAGACGTAGTCGTCGCCGACGACGAACCACCGTCGCACCCCGAGCTCGTCGCGCATCCAGCGCAGCGCGGGGGCGATCTGCACGTCCGGGGTCTCGCCGCTGCAGAAGACCCCGCGACGCGACTCCCCGCCCTCGTAGAGCGAGGGGTAGGCGTACGGCACCCGCCCGGCCAGCACGGGCACGAGGGCCTCGCGCACCGAGGAGATGTGCCAGCCGCTGACGGCCTGGACGCCGCCGGCGTCGACGCGCCGCCGGACGTCGGCGGCCACCTGCTCCGGCCGGTCGCCGCCGTCCACGATCTCCGCGACCACCTCGCGACCGAGGATGCCGCCGTGCGCGTTCACCTCGTCGACCGCGAGCTCGGTGACCGCCTCGCACGAGGGGGCGAACAGGCCCGCCGGACCCCGCAACGGGACGACCATCGCGACGCGCCACTCGTCGTGCGGCATCAGGCCCCCGGAGGTGGAGGGACGGCAGGACCGGCCAGAGCCCTTATGGTCACACCATCTGGGAATTTCTCAACAGCCCGCGATGACGCGGCGGAGGTGGGCCGGATGGCGCAGGAGGACGACTCGCTGACCGTGGCGCTCGTCCACGCCCTCGACGAGGTCACGCGGCGCGTCGAGGAGATCACCACCGGCGAGGGGCTCTCCCTCGACCAGTGGCTCGTGCTGCACCGCGTCGCCGTGGCGGGCGACCAGGCCATGCGCGACCTCGTGGCCGGGACGCGGCTCAACGACTCGACGCTCACCCGCGTCGTCGACCGGCTGGCGGCCCTGGGCCTGGTCTTCCGCGAGGCCGACCCGACCGATCGCCGCCGCGTGCGCGTCGCGATCAGCGCCCGTGGGCGGACGGTGCACGAGCGCCTCGCCCCGGCCGTCGTGGACGCCGAACGCCGGCTGCTCGATGACCCCCAGGCGACCGCCCTGCTCAGCGTCGTGGCGCGCCTGTCGGGCGACCGGACGGGCGCCTGATCACCCGTCTCCGGGCGTCGGGTTCACATCAGGTCGCTGCCTGGCAGAACGGGCGGCCACAGGAACAGCGCGAGCAGGAGCGAGAGGGGCGAGGAGAAGTCGGTGATTACGCAGCCGTTCGACAGGACCACGAAGAGTTCGATGGTCAGACAATGAGCCGTTCCAGCGACAACACTTTCGCGGCCGCGCATTTTCACTCTCGGCCCTGAATGGCCGCCCAGTTAGGCCAAGTGGGCTCTAACTAAGTGTGACCTCTGGTTCATTCGATACCTCCGACATCAACATCAAGTGCATCTGCATCTCGTTTTCGATCACTCAGCGCTGCTAGCGTGCGAACTCTTGAAGCCACGCTCGGAGTACTGGCTCGGCCATCGGGCCGGATCCTCTAGAGCGTTGGGGGGGGTTGTGGTCACTGGGTCGGGCGAGAGTCACTCTGCCCGGCGTCGCCGTTCTGGGGGAAAAGCGATGCAGAGACGCGATGAGAGGTGGTGGCCTAGCGGCGAGGACGCCATGGGCAGAACACCCTCGGCGGCCCTTCTCGGAGGCCCCGGGCTCCGGATGCCTCGAGGTCTGGTCCTCGGCACGGGCACCGTGGCCCTCCTGCTGGCGGGCTGGGTCCTGGAACACGGGCTGCCGTCAGCCGGGGCGACACTGGCGTTCGCCCTGCTCGCGGCGTGCTCCAACGGCGCTGCCACGATGCTCGCGGTGTTCGCCGCGCGCCTCACCGCGGATCCCCACGTCGGATGGGTCAGCCTGGCCCTGGGGGCCTACGGGCTGCTCGCCGTCCCGGCGTCCATGGTCGCAACCCTGAATCCCACTCCGGCCGCCGCCGCGGCACGGGTGCTCATCGACGGCATCATGGCGGGGCTGCTCGTGACCGCGGCCGCCGCTCCTCCGCTGACCCACCCTCGGGTCCGCCTCGTGCTGATCGGTGGCGCTCTGACGGTCCTCGGGGGCGCCGCGGTGGCCGCGGCCTCTTCCTCCTTTGTCTCGTCGGTGACCGCGTTCGTACCGGTGCCGTTGGGGTTCGGGCTGGTGTGGACCGGAGCGGGCGCCGCGATCGCGAGCCGAGGAGCGCATCGGCAGGACCAAGGGCTTGCAGTGGCTGGCACAGGCCTGGCCCTGCTCGGTGCGGCGCGCGTCGTGAACGCGGCGGCGTTCGACTGGCCGGTGGTCGGCGTCGCCGCGGCCTCGACCGGTCTCCATCTGGCCGCGATCGCTCTCGTGCTGTGCGGGTCCCTTCGCCTGGCGCGGCAGGCGCTCGGCTCGCTGGAGGACCAGCACGACTCGTTGGAAGAGGAACTCCGCCTGGCGGAGACTCGGCTCGCCCGGGCCGCCGAGCGCGATCACGAGCTGCGCAACGGCTTGGCCGGCCTCGCCGGAGCGACGACCTTGCTCGGCAGCGGCTGCCCGGACCCCGTCCAGCTGAGCACGGTCGTGGCCGCGGAACTCGATCGGCTCGACGAGTTGCTGCAGACACCGGTGGGTCGCGAGGCCGAGGCCCTGACGAGCTCCTTCGCCGTGGCCCCGGTCCTCCACGGATTGATCACGCTTCGCTGCTCGGCCGGGATGGTCGTCGAGCAGGAGCTGCAGCTCGGACTACAGGCCCTCGGCTCGTCCGCGAGGCTCGCGCAGGTCATCATCAACCTCTTCGAGAACGCGAACCGGCACGCACCGGGGAGTCCGGTGCGGGTCACGGCGGAACGGCGCGAGGACCGCGTCGTCATCCAGGTCCGCGATCAAGGACCTGGTCTCGGCCACGGGACCGAGGACGCCGTGTTCGAGCCCGGAGTGCACGACGGGGCCCGCGGGGGACTCGGTCTCGGTCTCTACGTCTGTCGTCAGCTGCTCGCTGCCGAGAACGGCACCATCACCGTGCTCCCGGCAGACCCGGACGCGCCGGGATGCGTCGCCGTCGTCGAACTCCCGGCGGCACCGGACCCGGCGCCGCCTGCCCTCGACCCGCCCCTTCTCCAGAACGTGTCGTGATGCATCAACTCGTCGAGGAAGACCCCGCACCGAACCAGCCGTACCCCGTGCGGATCATCGACGATCACGAGCTGTTCAGCACCACCCTCACCATGGCGCTGCGCAGCGAAGGCTTCGACGCGCAGACGCTCCCGGTCGCCGACGTCGCCGACTTCGTGAGCCGGCCCGCCACCGACCTGGCTGGGCTCGTCGTGCTGGATCTCGACCTCGCCCGGGACGCCCACGGGCGCTACATCCACGGCGCCGACCTGGTGGGCGGCCTGAGAGCGGCGCTGTGGAAGGTCCTGGTGGTCAGCGGGAGTGTGGACGAGCCCGGGACCGCCTCCGCGATCGCCGCCGGCGCGATCGGCGCGGTCACCAAGTCGCGCTCGTTCGCCGAGCTCCTCAGGACGGTGATCACCGCCGCGGGTGGGACGCCGGTGATGTCAGCAGCTGAACACCACCAGTGGCTCGAACGCCACCGTCACTACCAAGAGCAGGAGCGTGAGCTCTCCCGACGCCTGGCCCGGCTCAGTCACCGAGAGCGGGAAGTGCTGGAGCTGCTCGCCGCAGGAATGCGGGCCGCGGCGATCGCCGAGCACTTCGTGGTGAGCATGCCGACGGTCCGTACCCAGATCCGGTCACTCCTGACGAAGCTGGAGGTGAGCTCGCAGCTGGAAGCTGTTGCTCTGCTGCGCCAGCTGCCCGATCCTCCCGAGCGCTCGAGACGAAGCGGCCCCGCAGGAGACCCTGGGCGGCGGAAAGGCGTCGACGAGCACAGAACTGAGTGAATCGCGGTCCCGGTGACCCGGCCCGCTGTGCGCGGAGCAGGCGCAATCGCGTCGGGCCGCTTCGTCAATCTTCACGATGCGCCGTTGTTGTCGGCGGCGGCACCATATCCCCCCGGTAGAAGTCCCCGAGGGGGAAGGGAGATGTCTCAGAGCACGATCGTTGAGCCCGCGAGCGCAACGGTCGCGAGGCTCGCGACCTCATGCCGGTGCATCGGCTCAGCGTCGGCCGGATCGGCTCGGTGTGCCAGACGACCGCGGCGACGAGCACGACCACGAGTGAGGCGGCGACACCGACCTTCAGGGCCCATCACGCGCCGAGCGCCGCCCGCCGTTTGTCGGACCTGCCCCGGCGTCGGCACGCAGGCAACATCTGCCTCACGATGACACGTAAGCCTTTCCTGCGTCGCCATTGTTCGGGTGATACCGCACGGCCGGCTCCACGACGGACGGGCCCGACCCGGCTGCCCTCGAAATGCGCTGAGACAAACGTCGCAGGCCCGGGCCGTGGGGTTCCAATCGTCATTCTTGACGACGACTCCGCCCGTCGGCTGCGACGACTCTTAGGTCTTCATCGAGCGGCCAGAGGGGGTCCGGAGGTGGGCATCGCCAAGGCGGACACGGGCCGGTCGGCGCCGGACCGGCCACTGGTGGTCCGCTCGTCCCGGAGGGCGTGGGAGCGCCGCTACGTCCGGACCGTCGTCGGGATCGACGCCGTCGCCGCCCTGGTGGCCGGGATGGCCGCCTACGACGTCCGCTGGGCCGAATCCTCGGTGCCGGAGCCGCAGTGGGAGTACGTGGCGCTCAGCGCGGGTCTGCCGCTGCTGTGGCTGGCGGCGATGGCGGCCGCTCGTGCCTACGAGGCCCGCTTCCTGTCGGTCGGGTTCGAGGAGTTCCGTCGCGTCCTCGCCGCCGCGGTCATCGTGATCGCGTCGGTCGCCACCGCCTCCTGGGCGACGAAGGCGGAGATCGCGCGCGGCTACGTCCTCATCGCTCTGCCGATGGCGACGGCCCTGACGCTGCTGGGACGCTACCTGCTCCGCAAGTGGGTGCACCGCGAGCGTCGCCGCGGGCTCTACATGAGCGACGTCCTCCTCGTGGGCCATGCGCGCGCGGGCGCCGAGCTGGTCCGGCAGATGCGCCACGATCCCCACCACGGGATGCGGATCGTGGGGGCGTGCGTCCCGGGCGGGGGAGACTCCATCGACCTGGGCGCGCTGGGCGTGCCGGTACTGGGCGGGTTCGAGGACGTCGACCTCGCGCTGCGGATGACCTCCGCCGACGCCGTCGCCGTCCTTGCCTGCCCGGAGATGGACGGGTCCGCCCTGCGGATGTTGTCCTGGAGCCTCGCCAGGTCGGGGATTGACCTGCTGGTGGCCTCGGCGTTGATCGACGTTGCAGGTCCTCGGATCGCGATCCGGTCGGTCTGCGGGCTGCCGTTGCTGCACGTCGACGAGCCGCAACTGGCCGGCGGGCGGCGGGTGGCGAAGGCGCTCTTCGACCGGCTTGCGGCGCTCGGCGCTCTGATCGCTCTCTTGCCGCTGCTGATCATTCTCTGGCTGGCCATCCGGTTCACCAGCCCCGGGCCGGCGATCTTCCGCCAGACCCGGGCCGGGTGGCACGGGCGCGAGTTCAGCATGTGGAAGTTCCGCACGATGGTCCGCGGCGCCGAGGCGCTGCGGCCCGGTCTCGACGCGCTGAACCGGCACGGGACAGGGGAACTGTTCAAGATCTCCGCCGATCCGCGGATCACGCCGGTCGGGCGGTGGCTGCGACGCACGTCGCTCGACGAGCTCCCTCAGCTGGTCAACGTGCTACGCGGTCAGATGTCGCTCGTCGGACCCCGGCCGCTGCCGGTCACCGACCGGCGCTACGAGGGCGAGGCACGGCGGCGGTTGTTCGTGAAGCCCGGCCTGACCGGCCTCTGGCAGATCAACGGCCGCTCCGACCTGGACTGGGAGGAGTCGGTCCGGCTCGACCTGCGCTACGTCGAGCAGTGGTCGCTCGCGCTCGACGCTCTGATCATCTGGAAGACCGTGTTCGCGGTGGTGAAGGGCCGTGGCGCTTATTAGGCACCAGGCGGCCGACCAGGAACTCCGAAGCACGGCACCCGCACCGAGAGGATGGCTGCGATGAAGCGAGTGTGTGTCACGGGAGCGGGGGGGTTCATCGGACACCACCTCGTGACCTTCCTGAAGGAGAGGGGCTACTGGGTCCGCGGCGTCGACCTGAAGTACCCCGAGCACACCGACGTGGACGCCGACGAGTTCGAGATCCTGGACCTTCGCCGGTGGGACGCAGCGCTCCAGGCCACCCACGGCGTCGACCAGGTGTACGCGCTGGCCGCGGACATGGGTGGGATGGGCTACATCTCCTCGCACCACGCGGAGATCCTGCACAACAACGCGCTCATCAACCTGCACACGCTTGAGGCCGCGCGGGTTCACGGCGTGTGGCGATACCTGTACAGCTCGTCGGCCTGCATCTACCCCGAGTACCGACAGACCGAAGCCGACGTGGTGCCGCTCAAGGAGAGCGACGCCTACCCGGCCCAGCCGCAGGACGCCTACGGCTGGGAGAAGCTGTTCACCGAGCTCCTGTGCTCCTACTACGCCGGCGAGTACCCGATGGAGACCCGGATCGTCCGGTTCCACAACATCTACGGCCCGTACGGCACGTACGACGGCGGCCGGGAGAAGGCCCCGGCGGCGATCTGCCGCAAGGTCGCCCGCGCCGAGGAGGGCGGCAGGATCGAGATCTGGGGGGACGGGGAGCAAACCCGCTCGTTCTGCTACATCGCCGACTGCATCGAGGGCATCTACCGGATCATGCAGTCCGACTACGCCAAGCCCCTCAACCTCGGCACCGACGAGATGGTGTCGATCACGGAACTGGCGCACATCGTCGCCGAGGTGGCAGGCAAGCGGGACATCGGCCTGGAGCACGTCCCGGGCCCGCAGGGCGTTCGTGGCCGCAACTCCGACAACTCACTGCTGCGCGAGGTCCTCGGATGGGAGCCGACGACGTCTCTCCACGACGGGCTCCGCCCCACCTACCAGTGGATCGAGAAGAGGCTGACCAGCGGTGAGCGAGTCTGATCACCATCGCCGGTCGTCGGCGGACGGCCCTGCGCGGGTCGACGTGCTCGGCGTGGGCATCAGCTGCCTGACACTCGACTCCGCGGTCGAGGAGGTGTCGGGCTGGGTCGACCGCGGTGAGCACAGGTACGTCTGTGTCACCGGCGTGCACGGAGTGATGGAGTGCCGGCGTGACCCGCAGTTGCTCCAGATCCACAACCGCTCGGGCCTGACCACACCGGACGGCATGCCGATGGTGTGGTCGGCCCACTGGGCCGGCCGGCGCGATGTCCGCCGCGTCTACGGCCCGGACCTGATGGCGGCCGTCCTCGCTCGCGCGGTCGACCGCGGCTGGTCGTCCTTCTTCTACGGGGGTGGCCCAGGGACCGCGGAGCTGCTCGCGCACCGGGTCACCGAGAGGTTGCCGGGGCTGCGGGTCGCCGGCACGTGGACGTCGCCGTTCCGGCCGCTCACGGCGGAGGAGGACGGCGAGGTCGTCCGGATGATCAACCACTCGGGAGCCCGGCTGGTGTGGGTGGGCCTGAGCACGCCGAAGCAGGAGCGTTGGATGGCCGACCACGTCGGGAAGCTGCGGGCCAACGCGCTCCTCGGAGTCGGAGCGGCCTTCGACCTGCACGCCGGAACCCTTCCGCAGGCACCCCGCTGGATGCAGCGCAGCGGGCTGGAATGGGCCTACCGGCTGGGCCGGGAACCGCGGCGGCTGTGGCGCCGCTACCTGAGGAACAACCCGGCCTTCGTCCTGGACATCCTGGCCCACCCACCGAGGCTGGCCGGGACCATCCACCAATCGGCCGGCACGGTCGGGTCCGGCACGACGCGGGGAGCACAGGGATGAGCGTGACGGTCCAGCGGTCGGACGTCAGGCCGACCTTCTCCATCGGCGACGTCGTGGAGGTAAAGCCCGCGGAGGAGATCCTCGCCGGACTCGACGAGCGGGGCGAGCTCGGCTCGCTGCCCTTCATGCCGGAGATGCTGCAGTTCTGCGGCCGGCGGTTCGTCGTGGACAAGATCGCGTTCAAGACGTGCGACACCGCCACCTGGACGGGCCTGCGTCGGCTGACGGACACCGTCCACCTCGCCGGGGTCCGGTGCGACGGCCAGGGCCACGGGGGCTGCCAGGCGGGTTGCCTGGTCTTCTGGAAGACGGCCTGGCTCACCCTCGTCTCCGGGCCGGCCGAGGACGGGCCGCCGGAGGTGTCCGCCCGGAGCCGGTCCAGCTCGCACGGCGCGGCGCCGTCGTCGGGGTGCTCCGGCTGCACCCGGGAGCGGCTCACCGAGGTGGCCCACGGTGCGTGCCGCCCGCGGGAGACCGCGTCCGACGAGCACGTCTACTCGTGCCAGGCCACCGAACTGACCCGCGCGGCGCCGGTCGGCATCCCGCTGTGGGATCTGACGCAGTACGTGCAGGACGTCCGCACCGGCAACGCGCCCCCCGGTCAGGTCCTCCGCGGCATCGCCGTCGGCGCGTTCAACCGGATGCAGGACCTGACGCGCCAGAGGTTGCCCGAGAGGTTCCGGATCCGCGGCGGGGAGCGCTACCCCTTCATCCGGGGCACGGCAGACCGGACGCCCGTCGAGAGCCTCGGCCTCCAGCCTGGCGAGTGGGTCCGGGTCAAGTCCCTCGAGGAGATCCGCGCGACCCTCAACTCGGACAACCTCAACCGAGGAATGTCCTTCGACCGGGAGATGATCAGGTACTGCGGCCGGACGGCCCAGGTGCTGCGCCGGGTCGAGCGCATCATCGACGAGTCGACCGGCCGGATGCAGACGATGAAGACACCCTGCATCGTCCTGGCCGACGTCGCCTGCACCGCCGACTACCACCGCAGCTGCCCGCGCAGCGTCTACGCCTATTGGCGGGAGATCTGGCTGGAACGGGTCCCGGCATCCCTGACCGCATCACGAGCAGCAGGAGACAACTCATGAGACTTCGACGCGCGGTCGTGACCGGGGGTGCGGGTTTCCTGGGCTCGCACCTGTGCGAGCGACTCCTGCAGGAGGGTTACGAGGTCGTCTGCCTCGACGACTTCTGCACCGGGAGTTCGGCCAACGTCGAGCACCTCCTCGAGGACAGCCGATTCCGGCTCGTCCGGGCTGACGTCACCGACTACATCCATGTGTCCGGGAATGTCGACGTGGTGCTGCACCTGGCATCCCCGGCCTCGCCCATCGATTACCTGCAGCTGCCGCTTCAGACCCTCAAGGTGGGCTCGATCGGCACGTTGCACTCCCTGGGCCTGGCCAAGGACAAGCGGGCCCGGTTCCTGCTGGCCTCTACGTCGGAGTCGTACGGCGACCCGCTCGTCCATCCACAGCCCGAGACGTACTGGGGCAACGTCAACCCGGTGGGTCCGCGCGGCGTGTACGACGAGGCCAAGCGGTTCGCCGAGGCGACGACGATGGCCTACCGCAGCGCATGCGGGGTGAACACGACCATCGCGCGCATCTTCAACACGTTCGGGCCCCGGATGCGGCCCCGGGACGGGCGTGCCATCCCGACCTTCATCGGGCAGGCGTTGCGCGACGACCCCGTGACGGTGGCCGGTGACGGGAGCCAGACCCGGTCGGTGTGCTACGTCGACGACCTCGTCGAGGGCCTCGTCAGGTTGCTGCACTCGGACCTGACGGGGCCGGTCAACCTCGGCAACTGCGGGGAGATGAGCGTCCTCGAGCTGGCGCGTCTGATCATCGACCTCACCGGCTCGCGTTCCGAGATCGTCCTCGTGGACCGTCCACAGGACGATCCCTCCGTCCGCCGCCCCGACATCACATTGGCACGCACCGCTCTCGCGTGGGAGCCCACCGTCGATGTCCGCGACGGACTGCAACGGACGATCGACTGGTTCCGCAGCCAGAGCTTCGTCCTCGGTCCGATGTCGATCCCCGCTCAAAGCCCGCCGGCGATGTCGAGCGCGCGCACCGTCCAGCAGGCGGGTTGAGGCGGTCATCGGCGTGATGCGAGCAGAGGCCTCCCTGCCGGAAGGGAAGTTCGGTGGAAGCTGATCGTAATTTCGCAGCATCCGAGACGCTGTCGGGGCCCGACAGGGACAGCAACTGGGTCGGTGGGCCGGGTCTCGTCGCTTCTCTGTGGCGGTACCGGTTGATCATCGTGGTCGTGACGGCATCCGCCGCCGTCGCGGGCTTGGCCCTGTCACTCTTGCTTCCAGCGCGGTACGAGGCGAAGGCCAGCCTGTATCTGCGCGATCCCGGCAGCCCCGCCGTCCTCACCCTGGACGGGTCCCAGTCCCAGTCGGGCGATCACGCTGTCTTCATGGCCACACAGGCCGCGCTCGCAGGCTCGGACACCGTGGCCGAACGGGCGCTGCAACTCCTCAACCGCCGCGGAACACCGGACGACCTCAGGCGCTCGGTCGTGGTGGAGCCCTCGGCCGACCTCGCTTCCATCACGATCAGTGCCACTTCGGGCAACCCCGCAGACGCCACCGACCTTGCCAACGCCGTCGGCACCGCCTACGAGCAGGTGGCCCGCGAGCGCACGGCCGCGGACTCGAAGGAGGCGGTCGCGCAGCTGCAGCAGGTACTGAACCAGCGAAGTACCGAGTTCGACGTGCTCAGAGCGCAGGCCGCGCAGGCGAGCGGTTCTGCTGCGAGTTCCCTGGAGCGGAAGGCGCAGCACGTGGCCGATCTGATCGGCTCTTTGCAGGTCCGCCAGGACGAGATCGCTGCCCAGGCGGCGCTTTACGGATCGGGCGTCGAATCGTTCGAGCAGGCAGTCCCGCCTGTCTCGTCGTCAGAACCTGCGCCCGCACTTCTCGCGCTCTTGGGTGCGGCATTCGGGTTGGTCGGGGCCGGCGGTTGGGCATGGTGGGCAGCGGGGCGGGATCGCCGTGTGGATGCGGAGAGCGACGCCACTGCGATTCTCGGAATCCCGTTACTGGGCGAGATGCCGAAGCTGGGAGTCCAGCTGCCCCGGAGAGGTGAACCGTCGTCGCCGCCGGACGAGGTGAATCCGAGTGACGCAGAGGCGTACCACTTCGTACTGGGCTCGTTGGATCGCGCGCTGGCCAGGGTGGGCGGCAAGGTCATCGCCGTGGCGAGTGCGAGGCCGGGCGACGGGAAGACCGTGACCGTCCTCAACCTCGCGCTCGCGGTGAAGCGGGAGAGCCGCAAGGTGCTCTTGGTCGACGCCGACGAGCATACGCGACGGCTATCAGATCTGTGTTGCGAAGACGAGCACTTCAAAGTCCTCGGCGTGACTCGTGACGGTGACAAGTGTGCGGCGTTCACCGAGGAGGTCGCCCTCGGCGGCCAAGGCAGCACGACAGTCGAGCTCAGCGACGCGGTGCTGCAGATCGGGCCGAGCGAGCAGAATGGACAGCACCCGGCCGTCTTCTTCCGCTCAACGGCCTTCGGCAAGCTGATCATTTCGGCGAGTGAGCACACCGACCTGGTTCTGATCGACACTCCGTCCCTGCTCGATGTGTCGGAGGCCGTCACGATCAGCGATCAGGCCGACGCCGTTCTCCTGGTGGTCAGCCGGGGCACGTCGCTGGCCGACCTCCGGCGCGCCCGCGATCGACTTGCCTTGACCGACACCCCATTGATCGGCTACTTGCTCAACCACGGGTCTCCACAACGTGCCGATGTCGGCAGACGTACCGGCCGCCGCGGACTCAGCTGGGGCCTTCTACGGCGCGGCCGCCCAGAGGAACGAGTTCCACAAAAGGCATCGGCTGGCTGACCTCCGCTGAGCGTGCGCTCGCCACATCGAATCGGGACGGGGAGAGGCGTGGCTGACATTCGTATCGCCGCTGTGATGGCGGTGCACAATCGTCGGGCCTTGACGCTGGAGTGCCTGGACTCCCTGCGCAACCAGGGGGTGCCGGGTGGCACTCTCGACGTGTTCGTCGTGGACGACGCCAGCAGTGACGGCACGGCCGAGGCGGTGGCGCAAAGCCATCCTGAAGTCCGATTGCTCCGGGGCAACGGCCACTTGTATTGGAACGGCGGTATGCGGCGCGCGCTGGACGAGGCCATGGCGGGCGACTACGACTACTACCTGTGGATGAACGACGACACCATGCTCGTCGACGACGGCGTCCTCGCACTGCTCCTGCAGACCGAGCAGCACCTCAGTAAGGGTGGCCACGACCCCGTCATCGTGGTCGGAACGACTCGGCATCCGGAGACCGGCGAACTCACTTACGGCGGCCAGATGCGCCTCTCCCGCCGGCGCCGTACGAGCTGGACACTGGTGGAGCCGGCCAGCGAACCGCGACGTTGCGAGACGATGAACGGGAATACAGTGCTGGTCCCTCGAACGGTGGTCCAACGGATCGGCAACATCGACCCCGCCTACGTCCAGCAGATGGGTGACCTGGACTACGGGCTACGGGCGGGCACCGCCGGCTGCGAGGTCTGGATCGCTCCCGGGACGGTCGGCGTGTGCGCTTCGCACCCGGTGCGCCGGACGGACGTGCAGCCGTTGAGGGACGAACTGCGCCGCCTGTGGTCGGTGAAGGAACTGGCGCCAGGACCGTGGCTCGTCTTCACCCGCCGCTGGGCGGGCCGACTGTGGCTGTTCTACTGGCTGAGCCCCTACCTGCGTAGGGGGCTCAGCCTCGTCCTGCAGCGGGCCCACATCCGCTCGACCGTCTCCGGCGTTCGGTGAGGCGGACGGGTGGGCATGCCAGACCGTGATCGGCAACCGGACCGTATTCCGGAAGACGCCCACCTGACAGCCCGGACAGCGTCCGGCCTGCGATGGTCCTACATGGGTCAGGCGACGCTCGTGGTCGCCATCCTTGCCTACACCGCCGTCATCTCCCGCCTGCTCGATCCGGCCACTTTCGGGGTCTACGCGCTGGCCACCCTCGTCGTGTGGTTCATGGACTACTTCGCTCGGATGGGCCTGGCCTCCGCGATCGTCCAGAAGCCGGAGCTGACCGACACCGACGTGCGCGCGGCCTCGACCGCGGGCATCGTGCTCGGCCTCGGCTGCTGTGCGCTCACGTGGGTGGTCGCCCCGCTGTTCGCCGCGGCCTTTCACATGCCGGCGCTGACGCACGTCATGCGGGTGCTCGGCGTCGGGTTCGTCTTCGAGGGCTGGTCGATGACGGGGATGGGGCTCTTCATCAGGCAGCTCCGCTTCCGCGAGCTGTCGATCATCACCACGGGTACGTACATGCTCGGGTATCTGGTGGTCGGTGTGTCTCTGGCGGCCGCCGGCGCCGGGGTGTGGAGCTTGGTCGCCGGCGTCCTCGTCTCCAACGCCTCACAGGCCGTCTGGCAGTACGCCAAGCTGCGCCACCCGATCCGCCCCGTCGTCACCTGGGGCCCCTACGCCGGCGTGTGCGGCTACGGCGCCCGGCTCTCGGGCACGCACCTCATCGATTACCTGTGCAGCAACCTGGACACGCTCGTCGTCGCCCGTGTCTTCCCCAGCGCGGTGCTCGGCCAGTACAACCGGGGTTACTCCTTGGCCTTCAACCCGATCGGTTACCACGTCGCCCAGGCCTCGACGAACGTGGTGTTCTCCAGCCTGAGTCGGATCCAGGAGGACCTCGGCCGGCTGCGTCGGGTATATCTGAGCGGCCTGACCGTGGTCGCCGTGATCCTCTTCCCGGTCTGTGCCGGGATGTCGGTCGCGGCAACGGAACTGGTCCGGACCGTGCTCGGCTCACAATGGGGGCTGGCTGTCGGGCTCGTGCCCTGGTTCGCCTTCGGCGCCGGCTTTGCCGTGCTCTCCAAGCTGTCGAGGGCGGTGGCCGAGGCACGCGCCGAGCTGAACCGTTCCCTCGCCGCTCAGGGCGTCCAACTAGCCGTGCTCGGGACCCTGCTCCTGTTGAGCGCAGGAGCCGGCCAGCTGTGGCTGTTCGCGGCCTCGGTCGCCATCGGCGAGTTCGCGCGGCTGCTCGCCTACCTGGCCCTGATGCGACGGATCCTGGCCCTGCGCCTGCCCGATGTCGCCCGGGCCCTGATGCCCGCTGTGCTCGGCAGCGTGGCGGTGGCGCTGTTCGTCGCCGGGATCAGGCAGGCCTTCCTCGCCTGGGCACCGACCGTCGTGGTGTTCGCGGCCGAGGTGGTGGCGGGGGCTGTGGCGCTCGCGCTGTGCCTGCGGCTTGGCCCCATGCGCGAGGCCCGGGCAGAGCTCGCCAGGCGGTTGGACGACGCCGGGATGCTCGGTCGGCAGGGCGGCCTTCGTCGCCGCCTTGCCACGGCCATGGTCGGCCCGGTGGCATCGGCCGTGAGTCAGGCGCGCGAGTCATGATCACGCTCATCGGCATCGGACTCGCGGCCGGCGCCGCGGTCTGGCTCGGTGTGCTCGCCATCGACAAGCTGATCGAGCGCCCGACCATCGGGGCGACCGTCGTGCTGGCCATGACCCTGGTGCAGGCGGCCCTGGTCGATCAGGTGCCCGCCCTGACGCTGCCCGGTGGGACGCGGATCATGGTTCACGACGTGGCCTTCACGCTCGTGCTCATCGCCGGGCTGGCCAGGCTCCTGCGCATCACCCGCTTCAGCACCCCACAGCGCTGGCTGATGCTGTTCGTCCTACTGCTGCTGATCTCCACCGCCCTCGGTGCCGTCGACTTCGGCGTACAGAAGGGCGTCGCCGAGTTCCGGCTGTTCTTTCCCTACGTCAGCGGGGTCGTCTACTTCGCGACCTTTCCTCCGTCGGCGAAGTTGTTCGACCGCATCGGCAGGCTGTGGTTGGTCGCGAGCGTTGCGATGGTGGCGCTGGTATGCGTGCGCTGGCTCGACGTCTTCGGCGGGATTTCTCTCGGGGTACCACTCGAGAAGTTCGGGAACGACGCCGAGCTCAAGGTCATCAACGGCCCGTACACTTTCCTGCTGGCGCACGGCCTCATCCTCACGGCGGCTTTTTGGCCGCTGCGTGGCAAGCGCGCCACGCGGCTGAGGTGGCTGGCCGGAGTGCTGCTGCTGTTCGTCGTGCTGCTCAACCGGCGGACGGTCTGGCTGACGCTGATCGCGGGCGTGGCCGTGATGGCCTTTCAGGCGTACCGCAGCGGGATGAGACTCCGTCATCGCACGGTTGTGGGGGTGGTCTCGGCAACGATCGCGGCGGTCTCCCTCTACCTGGCGATCGCCGGCTTCGGCGCGCCGGACGAGGCACTGGCCCGACCAGCGGTGCACTCCGACACGCTCGAGTGGCGGTTCCAGGGCTGGGAGCTCCTTCTGCAGTCCTGGTGGCCGGACCCGGTCCACTGGTTCATCGGCCAGCCGATGGGCACCGGGTTCGAGCGGAGGATCGACGGGGCGGAATTGAACTCCGAAGCGCACAACTTCTACTTCAACACCCTCTTGCGCACAGGCGCGGTTGGCTTGATCGCTCTGCTCGGCCTGACCGTCGGCGTGCTGCGCAGGCTGTGGTGGGCTCCCTTCCGTGGCGGATTGCTCGCACCCGAGCTCTTCCCCGCCATGCTGACTATGCAACTCATCTGGTTCATGACCTGGACGCCAGGGCCCGAGCAGGGAATTCTCACGGGCCTGGCGGTGGCGCTTGCAGGAAAGGTGGGCGGACGTGCGAGCACGCGCGCGGGCCGTGGCAAGGAAGATCCTGGCCGGCTACGACCTCTCCCTGACTCGGCTGAGCAAGTCCACGCCGGCCCGGCGCGCCCGGTTCGTCGCTGATGCCGGGGTCACCGTCCTGGTCGACGTGGGCGCACACGTCGGGACGTACGCTCTTGACGCACGGAGGGGCGGCTATCCCGGTCGGATCGAGTCGTTCGAGCCGCTGCGCGACCCGTACGAGATTCTCGAGGCGAGGGCGAAAGACGATCCGCTGTGGCATTGCCATCGGCTGGCCCTCGGCGACCGCTCCGGCACCCTCACGATGCACGTCGCGGGCAACGAGGTCAGCAGCTCGGCGCTCGCAATGCTGCCTCGTCACCTGGAGGGGGACCCGCGCTCCGCATACGTGCGCTCGGAGCAGGTCGAGACGGCAAGGCTCGACAACGTGCTGATCCCGAGGCCGTCCGAAGTGCTCGGCATCAAGCTCGATGTGCAGGGCTACGAACGGCGGGTGCTCGATGGCGCGACCGTCGCCCTCGGCCATGCTGCCCTGCTCGAGCTGGAGCTGTCGCTGGTACGGCTGTACGAGGGCAGCCCGCTCGCGGCCGAGATGATCCAGTACCTGGCCGGCCTGGGATTCGAACCCATCTGGTTCGATCCCGCCTTCTACGATGAGCGAAGCGGGCGGATGCTCCAGGTGGACGCGATCTTCGCCAGAGTGTCCTGAGGTCATTCGGGCTGACCACCACGGCACGGAGTCGTCGATCGAGCTTCGAGCCCGGCCTCGATGTCCAGAGGGTCCACCATGTCGAACTTCGTCTTGTTCCCACCCGGGGTGGCGATCTCAGCTCTGTTGAGCATCTTGATCGGCCGCTCCGTGGCCCAAAAGCTGGCATGCGGACGAGCGGTCGGCTACGCGCTCGTTTTCTGGGTGGGTGTCATCCTCTCGGCCACGATGACGCCGAGTATCGGCGGCATCGACGATCCGGACCGGACGATGGCGTGGTGCGACCTGTCCCGCATCGGCCCGCCACCGATCGACCAACTCGGCACCCTCAACGACGTCAGTCTCAACGTTCTCCTCTTCGTGCCGCTGGGCGCAGTGGTCAGCGCGATCGCGCGACACCGGTGGAAGGCGCTCTTGTGGTCCGCGGCGCTGCCGTTCCTGATCGAAGGGGTTCAGTTCTTCGAGGCTCCGTTCGGGCGCGAATGCCAGAGCGCGGACGTGTTCGACAACCTGACCGGCCTACTTGCCGGTTACGTCGTTGGGACGGCGACGATTCTCGGCTGGAGGGCGTTGTCCCGCCTCTTCGATGCAGTCCGTCACAAGCAGTGATGAGGCATCTGCCGTCCGCAGCAACCAGTCGACCTGCCGTCCGCAGCAACCAGTCGACGCAATGAGCGCGGCACCTACCGTGGATGATTTCGGTCGATGACCGTCGAGAGTCCCTAGTGTCCCACGAGCCGCTGAGGAGAAGGCCCTGAGGGCTTAAGAACGATGCCGACCATCATGTTGCCCATCGGCGCGACGAGATCAAGCAGCCGGTAAACGCATCTCGCCGCGAGGAGCTGGAGCCTGCGAGGGAGACGGAGCTTCGACACCAGGCGATTGACCACGAGATTGTGATCGAAGAAGCGACATGAGATCACTTCCGCATCGTTTCGGAGAAGATAACTACGCGTAGCCTGTTCGAGGATGTTTCGATTCCAGCGGAAGACGTAATTCACTGCTTCCCCGTCGATTTCCCACGTCTTCCCGATCGCCCTCGCGACGAGTCCGGTGTGCGGCTCGATCACGACGACTGCGTTGCTGGCCACGCGCAGCATCTCGGTGAACCCCGAGATCGGACGCGGGAGGTGGTGCAGCCCGTCCTGGACCAGAACCACGTCGTAGCCACCGTCCTCGATCTCCGACATCTGCTCGGCGTTGAGAAATCTCGTCTTCAAACGCTTGTCGAAGCGGCGGCAGAGTCCCAACGCCTTTTCTGACAGATCGGACACAGTGACATCAACAAAGCCTTGGTTGGCGAGGAACGTTCCTTCGCCACCGACGCCGGCGCACACCAGGAGCACGGACTGCGTCGCGACGTCGAGCCGCCCGCGATTGTCGAGTTCCGTCAACGCGCGGTGCAGACGACGGTCACGGAGATACCTGATCAGGGGATCGCGCGTATAGTGATAGTCCCAGAGCCCTTCGGTCGAATCGCCGTGGAGACGATTTGCCCGTTCATGCTGCATCTTGATGCCGTCACTCATGGGCTCGAACTCCTATCTTTCCGAATTTTTCGCTGCTGGCTACTGCGGCGCAACGAGGTCATGGCGTCACGTGCCTGACCCGGGGGAATGTCGCGGCCGCAGTCGTCGACATCGGAGGCAGCCGTCGCACTCCGCTCACCGAGCTCCCCTGTCTCGTGGACGTGCATCTCATGTGGCGTCGAGACTCCGGATCGTCGCGGCCCGACGAGAGCAGCCGCGCAGTGTGCGGCCGCGCGCACCCAGTCCCGAGCGCGTGGTGGCAACGTGGCGACCACTCGCCGTCCGAGCGGGAATCGGTTCTTGAACAACGCTCGTTCGAACCTGCTGTCCGGGGTCGTCGACTGCGGAGGCCGCAGGGGCCAGTCGATAGGGTGGGTCGGCACGGCGCTCTCGCCACGCGCCAGGCGTCTGGTGTGGGTGGCCTCCTGGTCGAATCCGATGTTGGCGACGAGGTTGACGCCCGGGATCACGGAGACGCCGCGGTTGATCAGGATCGCGAAGGCCCAGCCGAAGTCCCAGGTGTCGACCCGGCCTTCGTGGACGCTGTCGAACCTCTGGCGCGTGATGTGGTACTCCGTGAACGGCATCCTCGACCGGACCAGAGCATGCGCCTGCGGTTCCGCCCACCTCGACAACGCCGGATCGTATCGACTCCACGCCCTTCGCCACGTCGCCCATCCCCATATCGGAGCCGTCCGAGTGAAGACGTAACTGCCCTCGGTCGAGTCCCACGTCCCGAGCGGGTTGTGCCCGCCGATCATCATGACCGCGGGGTCGTCGTGATAACGCTCGAGCAGCTCGGCGCAGAACGGGAAGAAGTCGGGGGTGGGGATGCAGTCGTCCTCGAGAATGATTCCACGCTCCTCGTGGGTGAGGAACCAGTCGATCGCGGCGCCGACACCACGCTTGCACCCCAGGTTGTCCGTCTGGTAGAGCCGTTGCACCTCGCAGGACCAGGTGACGTCTTCGAGCACGCGGCGGGTCCGGTCGCAGCGATCGACGTCGGAAGGGACGTCGACGCGGGGCCCGTCGGCGGCGAGGTACAGCCTCTTGGGTGCTGCGGCCCGGACGGCGTCGAACACCAGCCGAGTCTTCTCCGGACGATTGAACGCGATGATCAGCAACGGTGCGTCAGTGGCGAGGCGCATACTTCACGGACCCCTTTCTGTCACAAGCTCGAACGATTGGCCATCTGATGAGCAGACTCGGTTCGACTCCTCAACTCTTGCTGGTTGCTTGATCCACCGTCATCCCGATTCCTCGCAGGCGGCGGCCTGGATGGTGTTCGCAGTGAAGGCGATGTCCCGGTCAGCGAGGTCGGCGCCGTTGCCGGCTACGACGCCGGTGGGGTACCCCCCTCCACCAGTGGCGCAGATCATGTTGTCGTGGACGTGGACGCCGGCGAGCAGGTGGTCCGGCGGGGTCGAGTCCGGCCGGTCCTGCTGAGTCCCTGTGATCCCGTTGTAGTTGCCGGACAGACGGTTGCCGTAGACCTCGATGTTCGAACTCGAGGCCACCGTGATACCCCCGTCCCAGTACCAGCCCTTGGCCTGCAAGCCATTGTGATAGACGTGGTTGTAGCGGATGACGGCGTCCTGACTGATCTCGTAGAGAATGCCCTCCCCCCGGTTTCGTTCGACCAGATTGTGCTCGATGAGCACGTCGTGGGCGTTGATGTCGGCCCAGATTCCTTTGCAATCGTTGTCGTGCACGTAAGCGTTGCGGACGATGACCGCGCCCACGTCCCACTTCATGCCGCCGGCCCCCCAGTCGCAGTCGGCGAGCAAGGCATGGTTTTGGGCCAATTCAGGCCCGTCCATGGTGTTGACGTCATCGTCCACGCCGTCCAGGAGGATCCCGGTCGCGGCGTTGCCGGCGATCCCGAACTGGTCGTTGTCGTTGTAGTGGCCGCCAAGGATCCGCATGCCGTCGG
Organism: Actinomycetospora sp. CA-053990; assembly: GCF_050948445.1. NCBI lineage: Bacteria > Bacillati > Actinomycetota > Actinomycetes > Pseudonocardiales > Pseudonocardiaceae > Actinomycetospora > Actinomycetospora sp. CA-053990. The sequence goes on from NZ_CP192043.1 coordinate 5,246,991, forward strand.
CGACCAGCAGGCCGGCCCCGGCGTTGTGCAGCGACGAGACACTGCGGACCAACCAGCCACTGGCCCGCGGGTCCGGCTGGATGGCGCCGCCGAGTTTGCCGGGGTTGTAGTCGCGTACCACCATCGACTCGAGCGTCACGTTGCTGCCCCCGCCGGAGAACGCCATCTCCAGGCGCCGTCCACCGTCCAGGACCGCGTCAGGCTCCCCGCAGAAGGTGTCACCGGACTTCGGTCGGACACTGAAGTTCTGCAGGTGGACGCCTGCTTTAACGAGGTAGGTGGTGCCGGCTGGATGTGCATTCACAACTCTCTGGGCGTCGTCTCCGACGCCGATCGGCACATCGCCTCCGGTGAGGCACGACGACGCGGACGGCGGTGCCGACGCGCCCGGGGGCGCCTGGGGGGGACGTGGCGATGTAATGAGCGAGCCGGCCGTGATCGTGACGACGGCGACCAGGCCGAGTACCAGGCTCCCCGCGAGCAGCGCCCAGCGCCCCCTCCGGTCACGACCCGACCTGGGGGCGGGGTCATCAAGATGCATCGGGGTGAACGCGGATCTCGGCCAGCCGCTTCTTCAGATGGTCGGCCAACCGCAGAGCCAACGCTACGACCGTGAGCGTCGGATTGGAGCATCCGTAGGTCGGAAACACCGAGCTGCCCGCGACATAGAGGTTTCGGATGCCGTGCACCCGGCAGTCGGCGTCGACCACCCCCTGGGCAGGGTCGGTGTGCATCCGTGTCGCGCCGAGGTGGTGGAAGTTGCCCTCGAACAGGGTCGGTGGATGCTCGTCACCCAGCAGGAGCTCGACCTGGCCGAGCCCCGCTCCCCGCAATGCCTCGTCGACGGCTTCCTGCGACGCTCGGATCGAGGCGCGATCCGACTCGGCCGGTCGCCAGTCGACGCGAGCGACGGGCAGGCCGAACCTGTCGCGCCGGGTGCCGAGGGTCACCCGGGAGTCCGGGTCGGGTGCCTGCTCGCCCTGGGCGCGCAGAGCGAGGACGCCGCGGGCGTCGTCGGGCGTGAGCAGGCGCTCCCGGGCGAAGGCCCCGAGGTCCCCGACACCGGCGACGACGTTGCGGAGGTGACCGCCGATCCCCGCCGGCAACGGGCGGCGGCGCCGGGCCTTGGCCAGGGTCGCGAGCGATCGGACCGCCTCGTTCATCATGGAGAGGTTCCGGGGCAGCGGGAAGAACGCGCAGTTGAGGAGCTGTCGTTTCTGCTGCACGGCGTCCGTGACCCGCAAGGCCCCTTGCACCCGCACCCCGGGGGCCGGCTCATGGACGGCGTAGAGGCCGGCCTTGGCTAACAGCTCCGGAGAGGCTGGGAGGATGTACCCGGTGCGGGCGGACATGCGTTCGGCGAAGAACCGCCCGACCAGGTCGTGATCGTTGCCGAGCCCAGCGGGATGGACCTGGCGGCTCTGCAACAGCAGGCGCGGGTTCTCGATCCCGCCCGCTGCCAGCACAACCATCCGGGCCTGCACGAAGCATCGTGAGCCGTCCTCGCGCCGCAGCTCGACCCGGTCGACCTGGCAGGGATCACGGGCGGTGCCCAGGTCGACCACCGAGGCGTGGAGCAGCAGCGTCACGTTCGGAGCGCGGACGAGCTCCTCGTAGTACCCGTCGAAATCGTCGATTCCGCGCTGGAACACCGTGCTCTCGACCGTGCCTGGGAGGAGTGGCAGGGGCGGCGTCCGGTCCTGATCGGCCCAGCGACGGACGTCGTAGTCGAACGGGCCGAGCCGGCACAGCTCCTGAGCCTGGACGTAGTACGGCTCCAGATGCGCGCGGTCGAACGGCCAGCCGGAGTAGCGAATCCCGGGCCGGACCTCGAAGTCGACCGGGTCGAGTGGCCGAGCGGCCCAGCTGTCGTCGTCGGGCGTGAACCAGTGCCTGCTCGTCCCGCCGAAGGCCCGTACCCGCGACTGGTGCAGCCGATGGATCGGATGGCCTTCGCTCTGGCCTCGGTTCAAGCGCTGCGCGCGGCGTTCTGCGTCCCTGCCGCCACTCTCCAGCAGCCAGACCTCGGTGTCGTCGCCGATCAGCTCGCGGGCGATGGCGATCCCCGCCGGACCGGCCCCGATGATGCAGACGTCCACCTCGACCTGCTGGTCGTTGTCGAGCTCCCGCACGTCCGACAGCACCTGTGGCGCTCCTCCCTCGTCCCCGAGCGACGCTAGGTTGTCCGAAGCGGGATGGCGGCCGCGCTCGTGAACGCGAGCCGGACCGGCAGCCACTTGAGCGACGGGCCGAGCGCCCTGACCCTCGAGAGCCGGAACAGCCGAAGCACGTCTCTGGCGTCGGCAAGCCGCCCCTTCCGCAGCCGGCGATAGGCACCGGCCAGGATGAACTGATGCATGAAGTCGGCCTCCCAGCGACGCACCTCGCGCTCGGGGACGACGCCGGTGGCGACGGCCCGGTCGAAGATGCCGCCGAGCACATCGATCGTGCGCGGGTTCCACATGCCCATGGTTGCCGCAGCCTCGTGGATCGTGTAGGCGCAGGTGGTGACGGGCATGCACCGCGCGCCGTAGCGAGAGAACAGCCTGACCCACATGTCCGTGTCGGCGGGGTCGCCCACCTCGGGCTCGAACATGCCCGCCTCGACGAGTGCGGTCTTGCGTACGACGACCATCGGTTCTCGCACGAATGACGAGTTGCGGAGGAGCCGTCGCAGCGCCGCTGCGGGCGGCAGGTACTGCTCACGTTCGAAGGTCTGCTCGCGCCGTTTGACGCCGTCGACGTCCACGATGTGCGCCCCGAACATCACGACCTGCTCGCGAGGAGGCACGCGACGGAGGTTGTCGATCATGAGCTGTCCGGATGTGGGCAGCATGAGATCATCGTCGTCGAGCTGCTGGACCCACTCGCCGCTCGCCAGCTCAGCCGCCAGGTTCATGTTCTCGATCAGCGTCAGAGCCGGACGGTTCCAGGCGTAGGTGTGCCCGCCCGGCCAGTCCGTGAGCAGACGCTCCACCACGCGCCCGCTTGCATCGGTGTCCGAGCCGTCGGAGACCGTGACCTCGACGTGTTCGGCCACCGGGGCCATGGCGGTGACGAGCGAGCGCAACGCCCGTTCGAGCAACTCAGGACGGTTCCGAGTGGGCATGACAAGCGAAAGCACGGGGCTTGTCACGGAAAGACCTCCAGGCAGCCCATCGAGTCGTGAACCGGACTACGGTCTCAGGTGGTGCAGGGCACGTGAATCGTCAGAATTGAGGGCTTGTCGATCGCCCCAGCTGCGCTCCCACGCCAATCGTCACTCTTGACGACCGACACGGGACGCTCGCGCTGCGACCATCTCACCGTCTTGCCTGATGGACCCAGGAGTGAGGGATGTTCGCTCGACGTGTGGCGGTCGTCGGCACCGGCTATGTCGGTCTGACCACCGGCGCCTGCCTGGCCTCCCTGGGCCACACCGTGGTGTGCGCGGACATCGACGAGGCCAAGGTCGAGGCGCTGCGTCGGGGCGAGGTCGACCCGCTGGAGCCGGATCTCGCGGACCTCGTCACCGCCGGCCTCGCTGCGGGGCGACTGTCGTTCGTGGTGGGTGCCGACGCGGCGCTCACCAGCCCGGCCGGCTCCGTCGAGCTGGTGTTCCTGTGCCTGCCCACGCCGATGGGGGTGGGCGGGGTCGCCGACCTCACCGCCGTCGAGAGCGTCGTCGAGGAGGTCCGGGACAAACTGCCGCCCGGCACCGTCGTGGTCAACAAGTCGACGGTGCCCGTCGGCACCGCACGTCGGACCGCCGAGCTCATCGGCCGCGACGACGTCGCGGTGGTGAGCAACCCGGGCTTCCTGCGCGAGGGCTCGGCCGTGCGCGACTTCCTCGACCCCGACCGCATCGTCGTCGGGAGCGACAACCAGGATGCCGCGGAACGGGTGGCGGCGCTCTACACCCGGCTCGGAGCACCGACGGTGCTGACGGACGCGGTGAGCGCCGAACTCGTGAAGTACGCGGCCAACTGCTTCCTCGCCGTGAAACTGTCCTACGTCAACGCCCTCGCCGAGCTCTGTGAGCGGGTCGCCGCCGACATCGACGACGTCACCGAGGGAATGGGCTACGACCACCGCATCGGCCAGTCTTTCCTCACCCCCGGCCCCGGGTGGGGCGGATCGTGGCTTCCCAAGGACACCCACGCGTTGCTCCAGGTCGCCGACGTCTTCGACTTCGAGTTCCGCCTGCTGCGCGCGTCGATCGAGACCAACCTCCGGCAGCGCCAGCGGATGGTCGACAAGGTCCGGCTGGCCGTGACCGGGTCACGAACGGGGTCGCTGTCGCGCACCCGCATCGGCCTGCTCGGCCTCACCTTCAAGGCGGGGACCGACGACCTGCGCGACTCCCCCGCCATCGCCGTCGCCGCCCTGCTGCGGCAGGCCGGGGCCGAGCTGGTCGGATACGACCCGGCGGTCTCGCCGGACTCGGAGGCACCGGAGCTGGCCGGCATCGAGGTCGTCGACGATCCGGCCGTCCTCGCGAAGAACGCCGATGCCCTCGTCGTGCTCACCGAGTGGCCGGAGTTCCGCACGCTCGCCTGGTCGGACCTGGCCCAGCTCGTGGCGCAGCCGGTCGTCGTCGACACCCGCAACATCCTCGACTCCGACGTCCTCGGCCGCGCCGGGTTCACCGTGCACGCTCTCGGACGGCGCCGACCCGGTCCATAAGGCCGGAGGGACGCGCCCTGAGAGAGCGGCACGCCGTCGCGTCAAGGCCGGGACCCTCACGGGATCGTCACCGCCCCGGCACCCGGCGGCACCCGCCCATCGGTCCTAAGGTCCGCGGGTGACCTGGTGGCACGGCCTGATCATCGCCGTCGCCGGCGTGTGGGCGGGGACGATCAACACGGTCGTCGGGTCCGGGACCCTGGTGACGTTCCCGGTCCTCGTCGCCCTGGGCTATCCGCCGGTGACGGCCACGACGTCGAACGCGATCGGTCTGGTCCCGGGCAGCATCACCGGCGCGTACGGCTACCGCGGCGAGATCGTCGGGGCGCGGCGGCAGCTCATCCTGTGGTCGGTGATGTCGGCGCTCGGGGCGCTCGGCGGCACGGCCCTGCTGCTCTCCCTGCCCGAGGACGCGTTCGAGACGATCGTGCCGTTCCTCGTCGGGCTCGCGCTGGTGCTCGTCGTGATCCAGCCGCTGCTGACCCGCCGCCTCAAGGAGAAGCCCGCCGCCACCCGCCGCACCTGGCCGCTCTACCCGCTGATCTTCCTCGTCGGCGTCTACGGCGGGTACTTCACGGCAGCTCAGGGAATTCTGCTCGTCGGCGTCATGGGACTGATGCTCACCGAGCCGCTGCAGCGCCTGAACGGCTACAAGAACGTGCTCGCGGCCGTCGTGAACGTCGTCGCGGGCGCCGTCTACGCCGTCGTCGCCCCGATCAGCTGGCCCGTCGTCGCGATCCTCGCCGTGAGCTCGACGATCGGTGGCCTGCTGGGCGCGAAGATCGGCCGGCGCCTGTCTCCCACCGTCCTGCGTGCCGTGATCGTCGTCGTCGGGCTCGTGGCGATCGTGCGGCTGGTGCTCGAGTAGCCGCTACTCCGACGGCCGGCGGCGCTCGGCAGCCTCGACCTCGTCGTGGGCGCCGGACCGGGGGGCGGGGAGGTCGCTGTCCGCCGGCTCCCGGTCCGGGTCTCTCTCCTCCGACGGCACCGTCAACGGGTCCGGCTCCCGCCGGTGCCGTTCGGGGAGCACGTCGAGGGCGGAGACGCCGTTCGCGCGGATGAGGCGGGCGAGGACGAGGGCGGCCGCCACGGACGCGAGCAGCCAGACGCCCACGACGACCAGCACCCACCCCAGCACCGACACGGCGGCCCCCACGCCTGTCCGAGAACGATGTGAGACCACCGTCCCCACCTGATCACCCCAGGTGACCGTGCACCGAGAATAGGCGGGCCCGGGAATCGTCACAGCTGACCGCTGTCACGATACTGCGACGAATCGTGCAGATCGACCTCTCCACCGCCTCTGAGCGACGAGCCAGTGACAGCGAGTCATTTCGTAGAGGTCGCCGAGCGCTCTCGCTCCGAATTCCACAGCCTCGTGACTGATCATCCGGACTCTCATGATTCACGATGCGTGGTCACGGCTTCACCCTTGCGGCAACATCGCAGCCCTTTCGCTAGGCCGAAGAGCCCAACTTCGGTCACTCCTGGTGTGCAACGTCCCGAACACCCTGGTAGGAAGCAAGGGCCGAAACGCCATCGGCACTGCTGCCATTCGGGGGGATTGCATGCGGGGGTTATTCGTCGATCAATCGGGCTGACATCCACGCGCCGCGTGGGAGGTCACACGGTCCGGACAACGACAAACGGGCGTCGCACCGATGCTGCGACGCCGACACCAGAGACGCGATGATCGGGAAGACCTGCAGCCTGGACCCCGCTGCACCGTTCATCTCCGAACGATCTTCCTGAGCGTCCCGAACAAGCGCACCGGCACGTCCTGAGAACGGGACGCCCTGCGTTTTCTCGGTGTGTGCGCTCGCGTCTCGATCGATGATCTGGGGGGTCGTCACATGTGTGGAATCGTTGCTTTTCGCGGCCTCGAGCCGGCGCTGCCGGCACTGCTCGACGGTCTCGCGAAGATGGAGTACCGGGGATACGACTCGGTCGGGATCGCGCTCAATCCCGGGGACGGGCGGACGCTCGCCGTGCACCGCACGAGCGGCCGCATCCCGGCACTGACCGCGCTCGTCCCGCCCGGCGAACGCAGCACCGCGGGGGTGGGGCACACCCGCTGGGCCACGCACGGCGCGCCCACGGCGGTCAACGCCCACCCGCACGTCGACTGCTCGGGCTCGGTGGCGGTGGTGCACAACGGCACCCTGGACAACGTCTCCGAGCTGCAGGCCGAGCTGGTCGCGGCCGGCCACGTGCTCACCACCGAGGTGGACACCGAGCTGATCGCCCACCTCGTCGAGCAGTTCCTGCCGCAACCGCCCTTCCTCGCCGGCAGCGTCGCGGCCCCGTCGGCGGACGACGTGGTGCGGGCCGTCGAGCAGGCCACCGCTCGCCTGCGCGGGAGCTGGGCGCTCGGGGTCACCGTCCGCGGACTCGACGCGGTCGTCCTGACCCGCCACCGCAGTCCGCTGCTCGTCGGCGACGCCGAGCGGTTCGCGATGGCGTCGTCGGACCTGCTGGGGTTCGCCGTCGGGACCCACACGGTGCGGGAGCTCGACGACGGCGACGTGGTCGTCCTCGGGACGGAGCAGGCCTGGTACCACCGCGGGCAGGCCCTCGCCACGCCCCGGGCCGGCCGCCCGGCCGCTCCCGTCGAGCCCCTGGCCGACATGGGGGACGCGGAGGACTTCACCGCCAAGGAGATCGACGACCAGCCGGCAGCCGCCGCCCGCCTCGTCGACAGCCTCTCGGGGAGGCTCGCCGGTGGGCTCCTGCTCCGGGAGCTCGGGGTCCCGGCGCGCACCCGGCTCCGCCTCGTCGCGTGCGGCAGCTCGTCGTACGCCGCGCACGTCACCGCCGGGGTGCTCGGATCGGTCGCGCGCATCCCGGCGTACGTCGTCGTCGCCAGCGAACCCCCGCCTCCCGTCGAGGACCCGGACGTCCTCACCGTGGCGTTCTCGCAGTCCGGCGAGACGGCGGACGTCCTCACAGCCCTCGAGCACTGGACCGACCCCGTGCTCGCCGTCACCAACAACCCGCGGTCCACGCTCGCGCGCCGGGCGGACTCGGTGCTCGACCTCGCGTGCGGTCCCGAACGCGGGGTCGCGGCCACGAAGTCGTTCACCAACCAGGTCCTCGCCGGCGCAGCGCTGGCCGTGGCGCTGGGGGCCGCGCTCGGGCGGCTGTCGGCGGAGGACGTCGCGGGGCTCGAGGCCCAGCTCCGGGCCGCACCGGAGCACATGGACGCGACGCACCGGCTCGCGGCGCCGGCGGTCGAGCGGCTCACCCACGACCTCGCCGACGAACCCGCCTTCATCTACGTCTCGCGAGGCACCGGGGTGCCCTACGCCCTCGAGGGCGCGCTCAAGCTCAAGGAGCTCGCGTACCGCTGGGTCGAGGCCCTGCCCGCGGGCGAGCTCAAGCACGGGCCCCTGGCGCTGATCCAGGAGGGGACCCCGGTGATCGCGGTGCAGGCCCGTCCGCACGATCGCCTGGCGGTCAACACGCGGGAGATGACCACCCGTGGCGCCCGCCTGATCACCGTCGGCCCCGGTGAGGACGCCGACCTCCCGGTGAACGCCCCCGCGGTCGAACCTCCGTGGGGACCGCTCGAGTCCGTCGTCGCGCTCCAGCACTTCGCGCGCGGGCTCACCCGTCTCCTGGGCTACGACGTCGACCGGCCCCGGAACCTCGCCAAGTCGGTGACCGTCGAATGACGGCGGTCCTGAGCGGGAAGCGGTGGTCCCTGGTGGTGGGCGGGGTGGTGCTGGCGGCCGCCCTCGTGGCCGCGGTCGTGACGTCGTCCGGTCCGACGGCCGCCGCGCCGTGGAGTCCCGCGCCGTGGAGTCCAGCACCGCGCCAGGTCGCGCCGTACGTGGACGTCACCGGGGCGCTCCCCGCCGACCCGGGTTCCCTCGTGGGGCCGAGCGGCCCGGGCGACGCCGTCCTCGCTTTCGTCCTCGCGAACGACGGGGAGTGCACGCCCTCCTGGGGCGGCACCATCCCGCTCGACGACCCGGCCGTCGCCGGGGTCGTCAACGGCCTGAGGGCCCGGGGCGGCGCCCTGACCCTCGCCTCGGGCGGGGCGCAGGGGCCCTACCTGGAGACCGCGTGCCCCGACGCCGCGGCCCTCGCGGCGGCGTACGCCTCGGCGCTCGACGCCGTCGGCACGAACCGCCTGGACGTCGACGTCGAGGGCGACATCCCGGAGGCGACCGTGGCCGCGGCCCTCGCCGACCTGCAGCGCAGCCGGGGCACCGAGGTCACGCTCACGGTGCAGGTGGAGGACCAGGTCACCGGGATCACCCCCGAGGGCATGGCGATCGTCCGGGCGGGTCAGGAGGCCGGCCTGGAGGCGCGGGTGAACGTCATGCTCATGAACTTCTCGCCGGAGGGGTCCTGGCTCTCGGCGATGACCGGGGCGCTCGACGTCGCCCTCGGTCAGGTCGGCGCCCTCGAGCCGGGGAGCGACCCGGCCGACGTGGCCGGGCGGTTCGGCGCCACGGTCATGATCGGCCGGAACGACATGGACATGACCACGACGCTCGACGACGCCGCCGCGATCCGCGACCACGCCGAGACACGGGGGCTCGGCTTCCTCGGCTTCTGGTCCGCGGCGCGGGACAACGGGGGCTGCCCCGGCGCGCCGGAGGCGCGCAGCGACTGCAGCGGCGTCGCGCAGGCGCCCCACGCGTACACCGAGACGCTCGGCGGTTTCCGGGCGTGATTTCCAATGTCCATCGATGGGGGAACCACCATGACTGAGTTGATCGACCGGATGACCGAGACGGACGCGCGCCCGGAGCTCGCGGAGTCACAGAACCCGGTGTTCACGGAATCGCAGAACCCGCTCATCCCCGTCGCAGCGGAGCCGCACCCGGTCTTCGTCGACCTCACCGGACGTCGGCGACGGGGCATGCGTGCGATCGGCTTCCTCGCCGCCACCGCGTGCACCGCCTACGTCGCCGCCGTCGGGATGACCTTGTCGGCGGAGCGGACCGGCGTCGGCTCGGACACCGTCCTGGAGATGATCACCGACGCGCCCGGCGACGTCTTCGAGCAGCTCCGCGACGGCGCCGCGTCGCTCCTCGACCTGTGGCCGGACGCGGTCCCGGCGTCCGGGCCCGTCCTGGTGGCGCTGCCGGCGACCCCCGCGTTCCCGGCGGCGATCCCGGGCGGGACGGCGGCCCTGGTGATCCCGCCGGCGGCCTCGGTCACCGCTCCCGCCGCGTCGCTCATCGCCCCCGTCCCCGGGACGCTCGCCCCGCCGGCGGCCGCGGCCGTCGCAGAGCCCGGCGCGTCCCCCGCCGCGCCGGTGACGCCCCCGGCGGCCGGCGAGGTCGTCCCCGCCCCGACCGCCCCGGCGACCGGCGCCCCCACCCAGCCCGACCCTGGCCCCGCGGCCCCCACCGACCCGGTGGGCGAGACCCCGGTGTCCCCGACCGACCCCGGCCCGATCACCCCCGTGCCCACCGACACGACGCCCACCGACCCGGGCGGCATCACCGACCCCGGCGGCATCACCGACCCCGGCGGCGTCATCGATCCTGGTGGCGTCGTCGACCCCGGTGGCGTCGTCGGCCCCGGCGGTGTCATCGACCCCGGCGGCGTCATCGACCCCGGTGGCGTCGTCGGCCCCGGCGGTGTCATCGACCCCGGAGGTCTCGTCGACCCCGGCGGCACGCCCGACCCCGACCCGGGGCCCACGGACTCGGGCCCCACGGACTCGGGCCCCACGGAGCCGAGCGGCTCCGGGAGCACCGGCGGGTCCAGCAGCGGCTCGGGCGGCGGCTCGGGTGCCGGCTCGACCACCGAGCCTTCGACCGGCAGCGGCTCCGGGTCCGGCAGCGGCTCCGGGTCCGGCAGCGGCTCCGAGACCGGCAGCGGCTCCGACAACACCGGCAGCAGCGGCTCCGACAACACCGGCGGCTCCGACAGCGGCAGCGGCAGCGAGCCCGAGGCGTCGGCCGGCGAGGGCTCCTCCGGATCGAACGACAGCGGTTCGAACGACAGCGGTTCGGACAACAGCGGGTCGAGCTCCGAGGAGCAGCCCGACACGGTGAGCACGGGCAGCGGTTCGTCGTGAGCCTTCGCTTCCCGCGTCGTCCGACGAGGCGGGGAGAGAGGCGGGGGGATCGGCGGCGCCTCCACCTGCCGCTCCCCCGTCTCGGCCTCTTCCTGGCGATCCCCGCGCTCATCACGTTCATCTGCCTGCTGATGGTCAACGGCATGGTGAACGGGCAGATCGAGAACGACGCCTTCCCGCACGCGCACGAGGGCTCGGACACGTCGACGCACGTCCCGGCGACGGTCTCCGAAGGCGGGCCCGTCATGGACGCGTCCTCGCCCACCCCGCACAGCGTCCACATCCCGGCGAACACCATCGTGCTGACGTTCGACGACGGCCCCGACCCCCGGTGGACACCGGCCGTCCTCGAGGTCCTGCGGCGGCACAACGTCCCGGCCACGTTCTTCGTGGTCGGCTCGGAGGCGGCCCGCTACCCGTGGCTGCTGCAGGACATCCGTACAGCCGGATCGGAGGTCGGTCTGCACACCTTCACCCATCCCGACCTGTCCACCTCGTCGTGGATGCGGGTCGACCGTGAGCTCACCGAGACGCAGCTCGTCGTCAACGGGGCGACCGGCGAGACGAGCTACCTGATCCGGCCGCCGTTCTCCTCGACGGCCGGCGCGGTGGACGACCTCGACCTCGCCTCGTTCCAGCTCACCGAGTCGATGGGCTACACGACGGTGCTGTCCGACGTGGACAGCCGGGACTGGCAACGGCCGGGGGTCGACGCCATCGTCCAGAACAGCACCCCGGCTCCGGGCGTCGGCGGCGTGGTGCTCATGCACGACGCCGGTGGTGACCGCAGCCAGACGGTGGCCGCTCTGGACCGGCTCATCCCCACGCTGCAGCAGCAGGGGTTCCGGTTCACGACGCCGACGGTCGCGCTCGGCCTCCCGCCCAACAACCAGCCCGCACCCGTCGCGGACCGGGTGCTGGGGCAGACGGTCCTCGCGGCGGTGGGCGCCGCCGGTGCCGTCGTCCAGGGACTCACGTGGGCGCTGGTCGTCGTCGGGGTGCTGATCCTCCTCCGGCTCGCCCTGATGCTCGTCATCGCTGTCCGGCACAAGCATCGTCGGAATCGGCGCGACTTCTCGTGGGGCCCGCCCGTCACCGAGCCGGCGTCGGTGATCGTGCCCGCCTACAACGAGAGCGCGAACATCGCGTCGACGGTGCGGTCGCTCGTGGCCTCGACGCACCCGGTCGAGGTGATCGTGGTCGACGACGGGTCGACGGACGGGACTGCGGACATCGTCGAGGCACTCGGGCTCCCCGGGGTCCGCGTGCTGCGCCAGAGCAACGGCGGCAAGGCCTCCGCGCTCAACAACGGGATCGCGCACGCCCGCCACGAGCTCGTGGTGATGATCGACGGGGACACGATCTTCGCCCCCGACACCATCGCCCGCCTCGTCGAGCCGTTTGCGGACCCGACGGTCGGGGCGGTGGCCGGCAACGCAAAGGTCGCCTCCCGCCGGGGGCTCCTCGGGCGCTGGCAGCACATCGAGTACGTCATGGGGTTCAACGTCGACCGCCGCGTCTTCGACCTCGGGCACTGCATGCCGACGATCCCGGGCGCGGTCGGGGCGTTCCGGCGCGAGATCCTGCTCGACGTCAGCGGGGTCAGCGAGGACACGCTGGCCGAGGACACCGACCTGACCATGGCGATCTGCCGACGCGGCTGGTGGGTCGTCTACCAGGAGCACGCCCGGGCCTGGACCGAGGCGCCGGCGAGCCTGGGCCAGCTGTGGCGTCAGCGCTACCGCTGGAGCTACGGGACGATGCAGTCGATGTGGAAGCACCGCCACGCGGTGGTCGAGGGGGGTGCCGCCGGCCGGTTCGGGCGGCGGGGCCTCGCCCACCTCGCGATCTTCCAGGTGATGCTTCCGCTGCTCTCGCCGCTGATCGACATCTTCCTGATCTACGGACTGGTCTTCCTCGACCCGTGGACCACGCTCGCGCTCTGGGGCGCGGTGCTCGCCGTCCAGTTCGTCGCGGCGGTCATCGCCTTCCGTCTCGAGCGCGAGCCGATGGGGGTGCTGTGGGCGCTGCCGCTGCAGCAGATCGTCTACCGGCAGGTCATGTACGCCGTCCTCATCCGGTCGACGATCACCGCGCTGGCGGGCATCCGGCTGGGCTGGCAGAAGCTCCGCAGGCTCGGCGGGCTCGACACCCTCCTGGCGCGCAACGCCGCGGAGACCGAGCCGGCGCAGCAGGCGTCGCCCACCCCCGGATCGGTCGTCGAGGACCCGGAACCGTTGACCGAGAGGGCGGCCCTGCAGCGACGATGAACCGATGAACCGGCGCAGCTTCCTGGTCCTCAGTGGACTGGTGGGCGGCGGGCTGGTCGGCGGCGCGGCCCTCGCGGGGTGTCAGCAGCCCGGGCCAGCGGGGAGTGCCTCGGCGGGGGGTGCCCCGGCGGGTGATGCCTCGGCGGACATCCCCGGCGTCACCGACCTCGCCGACCCGGCCCGCCTCCGCACCGCGGAGGCCGTCACCAGCTCCTTCGAGAACTCCTCCACGACGCTGCCCTACGCGTCGGCCCAGGACATCGGCGACGGGCGGGGCATCACGGCGGGGCGGGCGGGCTTCACCAGCGGCACGCACGACCTGCTGCTGGTCGTACGGCGCTACGAGGAGTCGGCCGGCGGGGAACAGACGCCGTTGACCGGATACGTGCCGGCCCTGACCGCCATCGACGCCGCTGTGACCGCCGGAGGCGACGGGGGCGACACGACGGGTCTCGAGGGGTTCCCCGCCGCGTGGCGGCAGGCGTCGCAGACCGACCCCCGGCTCAACCGGGCCCAGGATGACGTCTACCGGCGGCTGTACTTCGAACCGGCCATGGCGCAGGCGCGCAGGATCGGCATGACCTCCGCCCTGGGGCAGCTGGTCCTCCTGGACTCGGCGGTCCAGCACGGCACCGGGACCGATCCGGACGGCCTGGTCACGATGATCGACGAGACCACCGAGGCCCACGGCGGCACGGAGCAGCCGGACCGGTCCGGGTGGCTGGCGGAGTTCCTGGAGGTGCGCCGCGCCCACCTGCTCGACCCGGCCGACGCGGAGACCGCCGAGGTCTGGCGGAGGTCGGTCCCGCGGGTGGACACCCTGGAGACGCTGCTCGAGGAGGAGCGCTTCGATCTGGCGACGCCCCTCGACTGGACATTCGCCGGCCAGGCCTTCCACTTCGCCGGATAGTTGTGGCACCGAACGGCACTGCTGGATGGTCCGCCCCCACGCGAGAATGGCCCCCCATCACGTGGGGGGAGCGTGCGCGTGACCGACCGACCGCCGACCGAGGTCGTCGGTCGCGCGCGCGAACGGGCACTGCTCGCCGCCGCGGCCGACCCGCGGCGCACCGACGGCACGGTCACCGTCCTCGCCGGCGAACCGGGCAGCGGGAAGTCGACGCTCCTCGACGAGGTCGTCGGGACGTCGTCGCGCCGGGTCCTGCGCACCGCGGGGGTCGAGAGCGAGGCGGTGCTCCCGTTCGCCGCGGTCGCCGACCTGCTGATGCCGCTCCTCGAGCACGTCGAGGGGCTCCCGGACGTCCAGCGCGAGGCGCTCGAGATCGCCCTCGCGCTGCGCGCCGGCACCGTCGGCAGCCCGCTCGCCGTGTGCGCGGCCGCGCTGGGCACCTTCGCCTCGGCCGCTGACGCCGAGCCGCTGCTGCTCGTCGTCGACGACTTCCCGTGGATCGACGCACCGTCCCAGCAGGTGCTGATGTTCGTGGCCCGGCGTCTCGGGCCCGAGCGGATCGCCCTGCTCCTGTCGGTGCGGTCCGAGGTGCCCGTCGACCCCGGGGTCTGGCGGCTGCCGACGATCGAGCTCGGTCCGCTGTCCCCCGACGAGAGCCGTGCACTGGTGGCGGCGCTGCCCGTGCGGGCGTCGCCCCGCGTGGTGGAGACGATCGTGGAGCGGTGCGCCGGCAATCCGCTCGCCGTCGTCGAGATCGCCCGCGCCGCCGGCCCCGATCTCCTCGTCCCCGACGACGCCGCGATGCCCGCCCTGCCCCCCGGCTCGGCGCTCGAGCGCACGTGGTCCGCGGCGATCGACGCCCTGCCGGAGGCGAGCCGGACCGCACTCGCGGTGCTCGCGCACAGCCGGACCCCGTGCCGCGTGCAGCTCGAGCCGGTGTTTCGCGACCTGGGCATCGGGGGCGAGGATCTGGCGCCCGCCGAGCGCCGCCGGCTCGCCCAGCGCGACGGCGAGGAGGTGTGCCTGCGCCACGGCCTGCTCCGCCCTCTGATCGCGGCGCGGACGTCGCAGGCCCTGCGGCGCCGGGTGCTGGACGGTCTCGCCCGGCACGCCCCACCGGACCTCGCCGTCTGGTACCTCGCCGAGGCGGGCGAGCCGCCGGACGACGAGCTCGCGCAGCGTCTCGCGGACGCGGCGCACACCGCCCGGCAGCGCGCCGGTCTGCTCGCCGCCGCCCGCACCTGGGCGCGCGCCGCGGACTTCACCGCCGACCCGGGACTGCGTGCCGAGCGCCTGCTCGCCGCCGCCTCCGATGCGTCGATGTCGGGGGGCGGGGCGGAGGCGGTCCGCTGGTGCGAGCGGGCACTGTCCGAGCGGGACGACGTCCGCTTCGCCGCCGACGTCGAGGTCGTCCGCACCCGGACGTTGAGCTGGCTGGACCCGGCGCGCGCGGTGGACCAGGCCCTCCGGACGGCGGACGCGGTCCTGCCGCACGACCCGCAACGCGCCGCGCGCCTCTACGGCGAGACGGTGATGCCCCTGACGATGATGGCGCGCCTGCGCGAGACCGAGACCGTGGCCGATCAGGCGCGGGCCCTCGACGTCGGCGACATCGTGACCCTCGCCGACCTGTGCCACACCTACGTCCTGGTGGGGCGGCGGGAGGAGGCGCACCCCCTGCTCGACGAGCTGCTCCGGCGCGCCGATGGGGCCGACCTGCTGTGGGACGCCCCGGCCCTCGCCACTGGCGCTCAGGCCGCCGTGTACCTCGAACGGTTCGACGAGGGCCGACGTCTCGTCGAGCCCGTGGCGACGACGGCCCGGCAGGCCGGGGCGCCGTTGGTCCTCGCGTACTCCCTCGCGGTGCGGGCCGAGGTCGACTGGTGGGCGGGTCGGTGGCCGAGCGCCTACGCGGACGTCACGGAGTGCGTCGCGTGGGCCGACGAGCTGGGGCAGGCGAGCAGCAAGGCCTTCGGCCTGTCCCTCCTGGCGCGGATCGAGGCCGTCCGCGGCGACGCCGAGTCCTGCCGGGCGCACGCCGACGAGGCGATGCGGCTCGCGGCGCCGCTCGGTGTCGAGAGCCTCCTCAGCTACGCGACGGGAGCCCTGGGCGCCGGCGCCCTCGCCGCGGGCGACGTCGCCGCCGCGACGGCCCACCTCGAGCGGGCGCGCCGCCAGTTCGACGAGCACGGCGCACGGTGCCTGCCCGCGGTCCCCTTCGCCGGCGACCTCGTCGACGCCACGGCTCGCGCCGGCGACCGGACGGCGGCCGAGGCCGCGGTGGCGTGGGTCGCCGCGAACGCCGAGCGCACCGGGTCGGCGTACGCGGAGGCGATCGCGGCGCGCGGCCGCGGGCTGCTCGCCGACGACCCCGACACCGCCGAGCGCTGGTTCGCCGCGGCCCAGCGGGCGCACGAGCGGTTCGCGGCCCCGTACGAGAAGGCCCGGACGACCCTCGCGCACGCCGAGATGCGCCGGCGGTGGCGACGTCCGGGGGCGGCGCGCCCGCTGCTGCTCGAGGCGGAGGCGGCGTTCGCCGGGCTGGGCGCGCACCCGTGGACCGAGCGGACCCGCAACGAGCTCGCGGCCACGGGGCACCGGGCGTCCGTCGAGGCCGCCGACGACACGGTCTCCCTCGAGATCCTGACCCCGCAGGAGTTCCAGATCGCCCGAGGCGTCGCCGAGGGCCTCAGCAACGTCGAGGTGTCCGCCGCCCTCTTCGTCTCCCGGAAGACGGTCGAGGCCCACCTGACCAGGGTCTATCGCAAGCTCGGCGTCCGCTCGCGCACCGAGCTGGCGGCGGAGTTCACGCGCCGTCGGGACACGGAGGGACCTCCCTAGTACCGCGCTCAACGATCACTCGACAGGATCAACCGCGAACACGAGGAGTACACGGAGGAGGGGTGGCGGTGAACGCGTCGACGAGCGAACGACCGGCGTTCACGGGCTTCCACCACTACGCCCCCCTCGTCCGCGACCTCGACGCCAGCGCGGCGTGGTACGAGCGCGTCCTCGGGCTGACCCACGCCGGGACGCGGTGCCCGGAGGACGAGGAGATCGACGGCGTGCTGCTGTCCGATCCCGACTCCGGGGTCGCGATCCGGCTGCAGCGCGCCGGCCAGGGGCGGCCGGCGTCGCACACCGCCTTCTCGGTGGCGTCGCGCTCGCAGCTCGACACCTGGGCGTGCTGGCTCGACGGGCTCGGGGTGACCCACGGCGGCGTCGTCGACGTCGACGAGCCGGCGCCCTACGCCTACCTCGTGTTCCACGATCCGGACGACGTCCCGCTGGTGCTGGTGCACGTGGCGGGGTGACGTCCAGCAGGGCCGCGGAGCGCGGTGCGCACGTTCGGGGGGACGTGTGGGGGGCTCGACGTCGGGGGGCGTCGTGGCACCGGGCTCCGTGTTCCCGGCTCCGGCGGCGAGAGGGGGCGCCGCCGGAGCCGGGCGGGCCGGGTATCCCGGCGGCATGACCGACTCGCTCACCCGGGACCTCGGCCCGGCGCTGCACCGCGTCGCCCGCGACGGCGTGGCCCACGAGCCCGGGGCGCTCTCCGAGGCGCTGCGCCGGGACGTCCTCGCCGAGCTCGACGCCGAGCGCTACGTCGCCCTGCCCGCGGTGGAAGGACCGCACCGCGTGCGCCAGCAGGGCGAGCACCTCGTCATGGTCGGCGACGAGATCACCACCCGTCCCGCCGTGCACGCCCTGCACCGGGCCGTGGTCGCGGCGACCGCTCCGCACGTGCCCGAGTGGCAGCCCGACGAGGTGACCGTCCAGCGCTACGCGCCCGGGAGCGCGGGCATCTCGACGCACCTCGACGGGCGACGCCACCGCTACCTCGTCGCGATCCTCACGCTCGAGGGGTCGGCGACGCTGCGCCACTGCACCGACCGCGAGGGCACCACCGCGGAGGCGTACGACGCGGACGCCGGCAGCCTCGTGCTGCTCCGTGGACCCGGACTGGGCGGGATCGAGGACGGTCGCCCGCTGCACGCGGTCGACGGCCCGCGGGAGCGACGCCGGACGTCGCTGACGCTCCGCGCGACCGCGCCGCGGGATGTCACATCCCGAGGCTGAGGTGCAGATCGATGCCCAGCAGCACGAGCGGCCACAGGAACAGCGCCAGGAGGAAGGACAGGAGCGAGGACAGATCGGTGATCCCGTAGCCGTTCGACAGGGCGACCACCACACCGATGATCAGATAGAGGATGGTCCCCAACGAGACGGTTCGGTTCCGACGCATCGCGCTCTCCTGTCCTCGGTGTGGGGCACAGCCAACACCGGTCGCGCTCCGTATCGGCGGAGGGTCTCGCGCGCTCGGGCCCGGTCCCGGAGTGGGTCGTTGCCGATACCGCACCCGAGCAGGGGATCGTTATCTTTTCGTGATGCTCGCCGGGGCTCGGGAGAGCCTTCGGTGGGCCGTCACTGTCGGGGGTCGGAGCTAGCGTTCTTTCCGTGAGTATCGTCCAGGATGTCCGGGTCGGCCTGGTGGCCGGGCTGGATGCTCTCGCGCCCGGCGCGGAGCTGGCCGCTGCTCTGGAGCGCCTGTCGCCGGCCGCGTTGACCGGTGAGGATCTGGCCGCCTATGTGCGGGGGCGGTGGCGGTTGCAGAACCGGGCGACCGCCGAGCTGCTCGAAGGCCTCCATCACCTGGGGCGCGCCCAGGCCGGTCGCACCGAGCGGCTGACGTCCTCGGACGAGTTCTCCGGCGACGAGGTCTCGGCCCTGCTGGGCTGGTCGCGCACCATGTCGAGCCGCAAGCTCGACCTGGCCGACGACCTCGCCGAGCGGCTGCCCGAGGTCGGCGACGCCCTGTATGCCGGGTGGCTCGACGAGCCGAAGGCCCGCACGGTCTGCGATCAGACCCGCGACCTGGGCGACGACCACGCGCACGAGGTGTGCCGGGTCGTGCTGCCCGAGGCGCCGGAGCTGCCGGTCGCCGCGTTGATCGAGCGGATCGAGCAGGTCGCGACGGCGTTGGATCCGGAGTGGGCGGAGCGGCGCCGGAAGCGGGCTGAGGCCCGGGCGCGGGTGATCCTGTCGGCGAACCCGTCGGGGACCGCGAACCTGTCGTTCTGCGACGCGCCCGCCCCCGACGGCATCGCCTCCCAAGCCCGTATCGACGCGCTCGCCGCCACGGTCCGCCATCTCGGGGTGCTGATCCCGATCAACCAGCTGCGCCTGCAGGTCGGGCTGCGGCTGCTCGACGGCTCCACCGCCGGCATGGACGACCACACCATCGCCCTGCTGCTCGCCGCCGAACACCACGCCCAGAACACCGCAGACGACCCCCACGACGGTCCCGATGACACCGGCGACGACGGCCTCGGGGATGACGGCCCGGACGAGGGGCCCGACGACAACGGCCCCGACGACAACGGCCCGTTCCGGTCCGGCGGTGCACCGCGCGCCACCGACGACCCCGGGCCGGCTGACGACGACCTCGTCTCGACCGTGCCCGCGCCGCGTTCACCGTCGGAGCAGGGCGTCCTCGACCTCCCCGCGACATCAGAGCTGCTCGGGCCGCTCGATGTGGTCGAACGTCGTCCCGGGCGCCTCCGGGAGGGCACCGTGGAGGTGCGGCTGCGGCTGAGCACCGCCCTCGGGCTCGACGAGCACCCCGGCAGCGTCCCCGGCTACGGGGCCGTCCTCGCCGACGACGCCCGCACCCTCGCCCTGCGCCACCGCGACGGCGAATGGCGCGTCGTGCTCACCGACGACCAGGGCCGCCTCCAGCACGTCCTGCTCGCCCGACACCGACCCCACCGACCACCCGGTCCCCGCGGCCGGCATCGGGCGCGGGGAGGCCGGGCCTCGATCGTCGAACTCCAGGTCCCGACGACGCTGCTGGCCGCCCTCGACCCCGACGACCACCCCGACCGGGCACCGCTGCTGCGGGAACTGCAGCAGCGCCTCGCCGACCTCGGGCGCCCCGGCGCGCCTCCGGACCGCCACGCCGGACCCGACGACCGGGCCAGGCGGCGTCCCGGCGCCGAGCTCGACCGCTGGATCCGGGTCCGCGACCGGCACTGCGTCGCGCCCTGGTGCCGGCGCCCCGCCCACAAGGCCGACCTCGACCACACCCTCGCCCACGCCTCGGGCGGGCCCACCTCCTCGTGGAACCTCGGCGCCTGGTGCACCCACGACCACCGCGCCAAACACCACGCCCCATGGACCGTCCGCCAACCCAGCCCCGGGCGCTTCGTCATCCGCACCCGCGCCGGCATCACCTACACCAGCCACCCCAAACCCATCACCGAGCCGCTCCCCGCGCCCCGTCCCGCCGCCGCGCCCCGGCCCCTGCCCGACGACGGCTGGACCGACGACACCCACGACGACATCGACCCCGACTGGTTCCGGAAACTCACCAACAAGCCCCGCCCCACGGCCACCACCCCGACCCGCAGCACCTACGACGACGAGCCACCGTTCTAGCGTGCCGAGGTCCGATGAGTCGCCCGCTGCGCGGGATGGCCTACCGTCGCGCCGGTGAACCGACGCGGCTTCCTGGTCCTCGCCGGGCTGACGGGGTGGGCCGTCACCAGCGGGTGCGGAGCCCCGGACGCCGCCGCCGGCCACCCCGAGCGCCTCCCGGGCCTCGCCGACCCGGACCGCCGACGCGTCGCCGAGGCGGTCATCAGCACGTTCGAGAACTCGACGATCGAGCTGCCCTACGCCGCGGCCCACCGCCTCGACGACGGTCGCGGCATCACCGCGGGCCGTGCCGGGTTCACCAGCGGCACGCACGACCTCCTGCTGGTGGTGCAGCGCTACGCCGCGGCGGCGGGCAACAACACCCCCGTGAGCCGGTACCTCCCGGCGCTGCGGGCCATCGACGCGAAGGTGCAGGACGGCGGCGACGGCTCCAGCACCAAGGGCCTCAACGGCTTCGAGGACGCCTGGAGCACGACGTCCCGCACCGACCCGCGGCTCAACGCCGCGCAGGACGCCGTCTACGACGAGCTGTACTTCCGCCCCGCCGTGGACCGGGCCGCGCGGGTCGGCCTGACCAGCGCGCTGGGCCAGCTCGTCATCCTCGACACGGCCGTCCAGCACGGCCTCGGCTCCCCGGACGGCCTCGACGCGCTGCTCGCGCAGACCGAGCGGAAACGGGGCCGGGCCACCGACGACGCCGCGTGGCTGGCGACGTTCCTCGCGGTCCGCCGCGCCGACCTGGAGAACCCGGTCGACGAGGAGACCACCGAGGTCTGGCGGGAGTCGATCCCCCGCGTCGACACCCTGGAGACCCTGCTGCAGCAGCAGCGGTTCGACCTGGCCACGCCGATCGCCTGGACGTTCGCCGGCGGGCGGTTCGACATCCCGGCCTAGGGCCTGGTCAGCGCCGGCTGAGCACCACGAGCCGCTCACGCGGGATCTCCGTCGTCCCCGGCTCCGGCGCGGCCGGCAGCAGGTCCTCCAGCCCCCCGACGCGGCGCAGCTTCTGCCACCCCAGCCGGATGCCGCCGGCGGCCGTGACCATCGACCGGATCAGCACCGCGTACATCAGCTGCCGGTAGACGATCTGCTGCAGCGGCAGGAGCCAGAGCACGCGCAGCGGCTCCCGCTCGAGCCGGAAGGCGATCACCGCGGCGACGAGCTGGATCGCCTGCACCGACGACCACGCGATCAGCGTCGTCACCGGGTCGAGGAAGAGCAGCCCGTAGATCAGGAAGATGTCCACCAGCGGCGCGAGCAGCGGCAGCAGCACCTGGAACACCGCGAGGTGCCCCAGGCCGGCCCGGCCGAAGCGACCGGACGCGCCGGTCTCGAGCACCGCGCGGCGGTGCTTCCACATCGACTGCATCGTCCCGTAGCTCCACCGGTAGCGCTGGCGCCAGAGCTGGCCGAGGGTCGCGGGCGCCTCGGTCCAGGCCCGCGCCGACTCCTCGTAGACCACGCGCCAGCCGCTGCGGCAGATCGCCATGGTGAGGTCGGTGTCCTCGGCGAGCGTGTCGTCGCTGACCCCGCCGACCTCCAGCAGCACCGAGCGCCGGAACGCGCCGACGGCCCCCGGGATGGTGGGCATGCAGCGCAGGACGTCGTAGACGCGGCGGTCGACGTTGAAGCCCATGACGTACTCGATGTGCTGCCAGCGCGAGATGAGCCCGCGACGGCTGGCGACCTTGGCGTTGCCGGCGACCGCGCCGACCGACGGGTCCGCGAACGGCGCCACCAGGCTCCCGACCGTCGCCGGCTCGAACACCGTGTCGCCGTCGATCATGACGATGAGCTGGTGGCGGGCGTGGGCGATGCCGGCGTTGAGCGCGGCGGGCTTCCCGCCGTTGGCCTGCCGGATCACCCGCACGTTCGGCAGTCGGAGCGCCTCGACGATCTCGGCCGTCCCGTCGGTGCTGCCGTCGTCGACGACCAGCACCTCGACGGGGTGCTCGCTCGCCACGAGCGAGCGCACGGTGGCCGCGATGTTCTCCTTCTCGTTGTAGGCCGGCACGATCACCGAGACGGGCCCAGGGTTCAGTCCAGGCACCCGCGGTCCCCACGAGAAGTCGGGACGGTGCCGCTGCCGGTGGTGCCGGACGGCGACGACGAGCATGAGCACCAGCCGGAGCACGACGAGCACGCCGACGACGAGCAGCAGCCAGGTCAGCGCGTCGACGACGACGCCGGCCACGGCGACCAGCCCGATCAGCGTCGCACCCAGCAGGTGGTGGACCGTCGAGACCGGACGGTTGTCCGCGGGCAGACCCACGGCGGTCTCCGGGGTGGTGAAGCGGTAGCCCTGCGCCTGCAGCTGCGGGATGAGCCGGTCGAGGGCCGCGACGGTCTGGGACCGGTCGCCGCCGGCGTCGTGCAGCAGGACGACCCCGCCCGCGCCGTTCGCGGGGATCGAGTTGGCGACGATCGCGTCGACGCCGGGACGCTGCCAGTCCTCGCTGTCGGTGTCCGACAGGACGGTGACGTAGCCGTCGGTGCCGGCGGTCCGGAACGAGCGCAGAGCGTCATTGTCCACCGCGTCGGCGGTCGAGGAGTAGGGCGGGCGCAACAGGTAGCTCGACTCGCCCAGGGCCCCGGCCAGCACGAGCTGGGTCTCGGTGAGCTCGCGGTCGATGCGCACGTCCGACGCCGCGGAGAGGTCGGGGTGGGTGAAGGTGTGGAGCCCGACCTCCGACCCGGCGTCGCGGATGTCGCGGAGCAGCTGCGGGTGCTGGGCGGCCATCGAGCCGACGACGAAGAACGTCGCGGGGACCTGGTGGCGGCGCAGGACCTCGAGGACCTGCGGGGTCCACACCGGGTCCGGGCCGTCGTCGAACGTCAGCGAGATCGTCTTCGCCGGCATGCGGGCGCTCACCGGGGTGGCGCCGCGGGCGTCGACGACCGGTCCGCCGTCGGTGATCGCCGGCGGGACCTCGTCGTGGGCCTCCTCGGTCGGCACCGCGCCGGTGGCGTCGACGCCGACCTGCGAGCGGGCGAGCCCGTGGACCAGCAGCAGGCAGCTGAACATCAGCAGGGCGACCACGATGAACAGCACGCCGGGCCGGGGCGCGAGGCGCTTCCATCCGCGGCCGGTGGCCGCGGCGCGGTGCGGGTGGCGCGCCGGCGGGACGGCCCGGGCGCGGGGACCTGAGGAGCGGTGGCTCGCCACGGTCAGGCTCCGATCGAGGTGGTGAGGGGGCCGATGTCGAGCACGGCGGGCGTCCCGGATCCGGAGCCGCTCGGGGTCGTGGTGTCGGTCGTCGTGTCGGTGGTGGTGTCGGTGGTCGTGCCGCTGCCCGCGGCCGTTCCCCCGTTGCCGGTGTTCCCCGACGTGCCGGTGCCCGTCGTCGGGCCCGCGCCGCCCGACGAAGAGCTCCCGCCCGAGCCACCGGTGGTCGGCGACGTGTCGGGCGTGGACTGCGGCGTCCCCGGCACGCTGCCGCCGTGCGGGGTCGTGGGTCGCGGGGAGCTGGCGGGCGCGGTACCGCCACCGGCCGATGCGGGTCCGCGGACGACCCGGAGGGGGACCACCGGTGCCGCCGCGCGGTGGACCGGCGTGCTGACGTGCGGAGTGGCGGCATGGCGCCCGCCGGTTGGCGACGCGTGCCGCGAGGTGCTCTTCTGCGACGTGGGCGTGGTGACCGCGGCGTCGGTGACGCCGTGGCGTCCGGTCGCGCTGGCCGGGACGACGACGTCCCCGGGGACGTCGTCGAACTCGTCGCCACCCTCGTCGTCGATCGACGGCGACGGCGCCAGGGCGACGCCGGACGCGTCGATGACGCCGGCGTGCGTGCTGACCGTGATACCGAAGGCCGCGAGGTAGGCGGTGCAGGCCGAGGCGCCGAGGTAGCCGAGCACCGTGACGCCGCGACGCCGGCGTCCGCTCGCGTCGACGAAGACCGGCGCCCGCTCCGCGGTCTCTCGTGCTGACTCCACACCGTTCATGGCTGACCCCCCGAGTCACCGACCGGCGGTCGGCGGGGCTTCCTCGTGAAGCCCGATCAACCACTCATCGTTACCACGACCTCCGATTGATACGTCTTGTCGCGTCACACGAAGGAGTGAACTAGCCCGAATGGGTCTTCGCGTGTGGTTCTCTCGTGACGCTCCGACAGCTCCACCGAGGAGGACATCCCGTGACCGTCACGATGGCGGCGCTGCAGGAAGCAGCGCACGGCGCCGACCACGACGACATCCTCCGTCGTGGTCGCCCCACCTGCAGCACGCCCGGCTCAACGCCCGCATCCGCACGACCCTCACCGCGACGCTCAACGAGCTCACCGAACGGCTCGGTCGACGGCCGCGGGTGCTCGAGGTGGGCGCCGGCCACGGCACGTTCTCCGAGACGATCCTGGCCACCGGCGCCGAGGTCGTGGTCACCGAGATGAGCGCGCCCAGCGCCGCCACCCTCGACGCGAGGTTCCGCCACAACCCCTCGGTCGAGGTGCTCCACGACCCCGACGGCGACTTCACCGCCGTCGGTCAGGTCGACGCCGTCGTCTACACCGCGGTGCTGCACCACATCCCCGACTACCTGGCCAACATCGACGCCGCCGTCACCCACATCCGCGAAGGCGGGGCGCTGCTCGCGTTCCAGGACCCGCTCTACTACCCCCGGCTCCCCCGCCGGACCCTGCTCGCCAGCCTCGTCGCCTTCTACAGCTGGCGCGTCGGGCAGGGCGACTACCGCCGCGGCTTCGCCACCATCGGACGCCGGCTGCGCGGCCACTACGACGAGTCCCAGGTCTCGGACATGTCCGAGTACCACGTCGTGCGCCAGGGCGTCGACGAGCAGGCCATCGCCGACCGGCTGCGCGAGGACTTCGCCGACGTCGAGGTCCAGCGCTACTGGTCGACGCCCTCCTCGCTGGCCCAGACCGTCGGCGACCGGCTGCGGACGCCGAACACCTTCGCCGTCTTGGCGCACCGCCGGTTGGCCTGATCGTGACCGAACCGGACGTAACAACCAGTCACCACGACGTCGATTCCCGGACAACTGACCCGACGGGAACCGAGGTGAACGGACCGATGAGCACCGAAATGTGGAACCGATCGACGCGCCTCGACGCCGTCGTCGCACGCCGACGTCACCTCGACGGGCAGGTCACCGCCCTGCAGACGTTCGAGCGCCGCCTCGCCGAGCGCGTCCACACCGCGCGCACGGCCCCCGGAGCCCCCGACAGGCTCCGAGAACTCCTCGCGCGCCTGCGCGCCGTCCGCGCCCGCCTCCAGGAGGCCGAGCTCGCCCGCGCGGAGGCCGTCGAGGCCGAGAGCCGTCTCCGAGAGGACGCCCGCGACGAGCGGGCCGAGCTCGAGCGGGCCCGCCGCGAGGTCGACGAGCGCGAGGAGTTCCGCCGCGCCTGCCTCGAGGCCCCGACCCGTCGCCTCGACGAGCACAGCACCCTCGTCGGCCACTGACCTTTCACTCCACGTCACCTTGCGGCGCAACGTAACGCTCGCGCCACACACCCGATAGGAGTAAGTAAGGCGACGCATCGGCGGGAACTGTGACTGAATGGTCACTCGCTGTTGATTTCGGCACGACGTTCACGACGGCCGCGATGGTCGTCGGCGACACCGTGACGATCATCGAGCTGGACGGTTCGGCGAAGATCCCGTCGGCCGTGGCGCTGGACGACGAGGGCGAGCTCGTCGTCGGGCTCGCCTCCGGCGACGAGGCGGGCTGGGCGCCCGATCGCGTCGAGCGCAACCCGAAGCGCTCCCTCGGCCGCACCAAGCACCTGGTGCTCGACGGGCAACCGATCCCGGTGGCGCGCGCGGTCGGGGCGCTCCTGCGCGCGATCGCCGACGAGGGGATGCGACGGCGCAACGGCGAGGCCCCGGCGAAGCTGGTCCTGACCCACCCGGTGCGGTGGAGCAGCACGCGGGTCGCCGAGCTGGCCGCCGCGGCCACCGCGGTCGGCCTGCCGGACCCGGTCCTCGTGCCCGAGCCGGTCGCGGCGGCCATGCACTACCTCGACGAGCGGATCGTCGACGGCGACCTCGTCGCGGTGTACGACCTCGGCGGCGGCACCTTCGACACCGCCGTCCTCCGTCGTACCGACACCGGCTTCGACCTCGCCGGGGAACCGGGCGGCAACGCCGACCTCGGCGGCGAGCGGCTCGACGACCTGCTCTACGGCCTCGTCGGCTCGCGCCTGGCCCAGAGCCACCCCGAGCTGTGGGACGAGATGACGACGGGCGAGACGCCCGCCGGCCGCCGCCAGGCCGCCGAGGTGCGCCGCGACGCTCGCCGGGCCAAGGAGGCCCTCTCCCGCCAGCAGTACTTCACGATGCACGTGGCGGCCGCCGGGTCGGACCTGCGGATCACCCGCCCCGAGTTCGAGGCGCTGGTCACCGCACCGCTGCGCGACACCGTGGACGAGCTCGCCGCGACGATCGAGCGGTGCGACGTCGAGCCGTCGGACGTCGCCGCGATCTACCTCGTCGGTGGTGCCAGCCGCACGCCGCTGGTCAGCCGCCTCGTCTCCGAGCGCTTCGGCGACCTCCCGGCCACCTTCGACGACCCCAAGTCGGTGGTCGTCCTGGGTGCGGCGCGCCTCGTCCGCGAGTCCGGCGTGGCGGTGCCCGAGATGGCGCCCGAGCCGACGACGGTCTCTCCCACGACGGTCTACCGGGACGCCCCGACGACGCCGCCGGTCGGCACGCCGACGGTCGCGATGGCCGCGGCGTCGAGCACCCCACCCGCCCCGAGCCGGAGCCGTCCGCGCTGGATGCTTCCGGTCGCGGTGGCCGCGCTCACCGCCGCGCTCGTCGGCGGCGGGGTGGCGTTCGTGGCGCCGTCGCTGGCGTCGCAGGAGACCCCGGTGCCCGCCGCCGCCACCGTGCCGGCCCCCGCGCCCGTGGTCGCGCCGGCCCCGGTCACCACCACGACGACGGCGGAGGCGGACCCGACCACGGCCGCCCGGCGCACGACCACCACGACACCGCGTCCGACGTCCGAGCGCCCGACGACGACGAAACCGAAGACCTCCGAGACCACGACCTCGGAGATGGAGGAGGAGCCGCTCACCAACCCGGGCTTCCCCGCGGAGTACGCGGACGACGGTCTCGGGACCCCCCTCGGCTCCGGCTACTAGGAACCCGGCCGTGACCGCCCAGATCTCGGCCTCGGCGCGGCTCGCGCGCACGTGCGACGAGCTGCTCGCCCGGGGCCTGCCACCCCACATCCACGGCGCGATCGCCGACGTCCGTCGCGAGCTCGGCCGGCCGCTGCGCCTGGCCGTCGTCGGCCGGGTGAAGTCCGGGAAGTCGACGCTGGTCAACGCCCTGCTCGGGCAGCGGGTCGCGCGCGTGGACGCCTCAGAGTGCACGCGCGCGGTGACGTGGTTCTCCTACGGCCACCAGGAACAGGTCGTCGTCCACGCGCGCGACGGCCGCTCGTGGACCCGCGCGTTCGCCCCCGACGGCTTCCTGCCCGCCGACCTCGGGGCGGCGCCGGAGGAGATCGACGCCGTCGAGGTCGTGCTGTGCAACGCGGCGCTCGCGGGCCTCACCGTCATCGACACCCCGGGGCTGGATTCGCTCACCGCGGACGCCGGTGCCCGCACCGACGCGTTCCTCGGCCTCGACGGCGCCTCGCGCCACGCGCTGTCGGTCGCGGACGCCGTGCTGTTCCTCGTCCCGCAGCTGACCCGCGACGACGACCGCCGCCTGCGCGCGCTGGCCGACGCGATGGGCCGCACGGTCGCCGCGTCCGGCTTCTCCCCCGCCACCGTGCTCGCCGTCGTGAGCAAGGCCGACACCCTCGACGGCGAGGCCGAGGACCCGTGGCCGGCGGCGGTCGCGCTGGCCACCCACTACGGCGACCAGCTCCAGGGCGTCGCGGCCGGCGTCCTGCCGGTGATCGGGCTGCTCGCCGAGGCCGCGGACGCCGCGCTGGTCACCGAGGACGTCGCCGACGCGCTGCGCCGCCTCGCCCTGCTGCCGCCCGACGACCGCGAGCTGCTCATGCTCTCCGCGGACCTCTTCACGACCACCCCCGACGTGGGGGTCGGCGAGGCCGAACGCGTCCGCCTGCTCGATCTGCTCGGCCTGCACGGGGTGCAGCTGTGCCTCGGCTGGCTCGACCAGGGCCACCAGGGCGCGCACGCGCTCACGAAGCAGTTGCACGCCGCGTCGGGCGTCGACGCGCTGCACGACACGGTCCGGCGACTCTTCACGGCGCAGGCCGACGCGATCGCCGCCCACCGCGCCCTCGTCGCGCTCGAACGCCTCGTCTACGTCGTCGGGGCGACGCCGTCGATGCGGGACGCGATCGAGGAGGCCCGCGAGGACACCGCCCTGCAGCACCTGCGCGAGCGCGACGTGTTCGCGCGCTGGAGCCGCGGCGAGCTCGAGCTGCCCGAGGCCCTCGCCGCCGACCTGCACCACCTCGCCGTCGGCACCGACGTCCCCGGGCGTCTGGGCGTCGACCCGCTCGAGGGGGCGGTGGGGCGCGACGTCCTCGCCCGCCGCGCGCTCGACGGCGCGACGCGGTGGCTGCGCTTCGGGAACGCGCCCGGCACGAACCAGGCGGCGCGACGCGCGGCGGAGGTCGTGCGCGACTCGTACACGGCGATGTGGGAGACGGTCGGAGGCGCGTCGTGACGGCCGC
The DNA here is from genome assembly GCF_050948445.1 of Actinomycetospora sp. CA-053990. NCBI lineage: Bacteria > Bacillati > Actinomycetota > Actinomycetes > Pseudonocardiales > Pseudonocardiaceae > Actinomycetospora > Actinomycetospora sp. CA-053990. Next base: position 5,275,928 of record NZ_CP192043.1, read on the forward strand.
GTCCGTGCCCGCCGACGACACGGTGACCACCGCCGCGACGCTGCGCACCGGCCTCGGCGCGCTGGTCACGGGCCTGCAGCGGGTGGCGACGGCGGCCGAGGTCAGCGGAATCGTCGCCCCGCTGCTCGCCGAGTGCGCCCGCCCGCCGGGTGCCACCGCCCGGGTCGTCGTCGCCGGCGCCACCAAGCGCGGCAAGAGCGCGCTCGTCAATGCGGTGCTCGACCGGCCCGGGCTGGTGCCGGTGGACAGCGACGTGGCCACCGGGGTGCACATCGCGGTCCGACACGGCGACGTCGAGCGCGCCCGCGTGCACGTCGCCGGCACCGAGCCGATCGCGATCGACCTGGCCGACGTCGAGCGCTACGCCTCGGAGCGCCACAACCCCGGCAACGCCCTCGACGTGTCGGCGGTCGAGATCGAGATCCCGGCCCCGCTGCTCGCGGGCGGCCTGGAGCTCGTCGACACCCCGGGCGTCGACAGCGTCGTCGCCCGGCACGCGGACGTCACCCTCGCCGCGCTCGCCCTGGCCGACGCCCTCGTCCTCGTCGTCGACCCCGGACGGCCGCTGACCGCCCCCGAGCTCGCCTTCCTCGGCGAGGCCACCCAGCGCGTCGGTCACGTCGTGTTCGTGCTGACGAAGCTGGACCTGCACCGGGAGTGGCGACGGGTGCTCGACGACGACCGCGCCCTGATCGCGACCCACGCGCCGCGCTTCGCCCGTGCGCCCTTCGTCCCCGTCTCCGGCCGGCTGATGGCCGCAGCCTCGGACGCCCCGACGGCGGGGGCGCGACGCCCTCGCCGACCGGGTGGCCGCCGAGAGCGGTGGCGACGCCCTCGTCGCGGAGCTCGCCCGCGTGGGCGCCGACCTCGAGGTCGTCCGCCTCGGCAACGTCGTCCAGCTCGCGCTGGTGACCACCAACCGCGTCACCGCGGCGGTCCGCGCCGCGCGGCCACCTGCCGACGACCCCGCCGCGGCCGCCGCCGTCGAGGACGAACGGGCCCGCCTGCGTCGCCTCACCGATGCCGGGTCGCGGTGGCGCCAGGAGCTGGCCCACGCCTTCCGACGTCTGCAGCTCGACCTCGAGGCCCACCTCGCGGCCTCGGCGACGCGCACCGATCGGGACATCGCCGACTCGCTCGAGACGTGGTCCGCCCAGCGCGCGGAGACCATCGGGCGCGAGCTCGACGACGCGGTCCGCGTGCTCTGGCTCGACGCGGTGGTGCTGGTGCGAGACCGGGTGGAGGCGATCGTCGCCGAGCACGGCGTCGAGCTCACCCGCCCCGAGCTGGAGCTGCCCTTCCTCCAGCGCGACCCGACGCGGCGGCCGGACGCGGACGACGACCCGTCCCAGCGCGGGCTCGCGGGCGCTCTCGGCTCCTACGGCGCGGCGGCCGGCATGGCGTTCGGCGCCGACCGGATGCTCGCCCTGCTCAGCCCGCTGCTGGGGCCCGTCGGACTCGGTCTCGGCGCCGCCATCGGCGTCGCGGGGATCGCGATGCGCCGCCGCGCCATGGACCGCATGCGCGAGCACCGCGCCGCGCAACGCCTCGCGTCCCGCACGATCGCCGACGCCCGCGCGCACACCCAGCGGGAGTTCACCAAGCACCTCGTGGACGTCCAGTTCGGCCTCGAGAGCGTGGTGCACGACCTGCTGACCGCCCGCCGTCGCGAGCTCGACGAGGCCGTCAAGCGCTCGTCGGCCCTGCTCACCCGCACCGCCGAGGAGCGCGAGCGGCAGCGCCGGCTCACCGACGAGGCCCTCACTGCTCTCGAGGGCCTGCGCCGCGACGCCGCGGCGCTGCACCGGGTCGTCGAGACGGCCCGCACCCAGACCACCGCACCGACACCCGCAACCACCTGATCCGGGGGGACACCATGGACTGCGCATCCACCGATTTCGAGGACACCGGCAGCGACAGCGTCGAGGTCGACGACGGCGATGTCGCCGTCGACACCGACGACGACTCGTCCGCCACCGGCTCCGGGTCCGGCACCGACTCCTACGACGACGCGTCCTGGGACGAGGCCTCCGAGGATTCCGACGACTCCGGCGGTTGCGGCGACTCCGAGGCCCCGGACGTCGCCGCGAGCACCGGGACCGCCGGGGACGACGGCGGGTCCGGGGACCACTGCGCTTCGGCCGTCACCCATCCCTCGCTGGGCGACCCGTCCCTGTCCGATCCCTCGGTTCCCGAGCAGGTCGCCACCACCACCAGCACGTCGGCCACCCCGGCAGCCGCGTCGGCGGGGGCTCCGCTCGTCGCCCTGCCCGACCACTTCGGCGTCCCCGGCGAGACGATCGGCTCGTCCGACGGCGCCCGCATCCTCACCCCCGGGGTCTTCACCCCGACCTCGTTCGACGCCGCCGGCAACGCGACCCACGTCAGCTACTCCGGCATCGTCGCGCCGCCCACCGAGTCGGTGACCTTCAGCGGCAACCAGACGATGCCGGCGTCGACACACCCCCAGGTCCTCGCCACGCAGGCCCTGATCAACCAGACCAACACCGACATGAACACGAACACGCTCACCGGTGTGTCCGTCGACCGCAGTGGTAGTTCACCCACGTACTACGGCGCCGGCAAGCCGTTCGACGACTTCGGCGACGCCCTCGGCAACAAGCGCCACCCCGAGCCCTGATCGGCGGGATCATGGTGGGACGCGGGGTCGCCCGCCGGGTCGGGGTTGTCGCTCGGGATCGAGGAACTCGGGCGGGGTGAACCACGGCCGACCGTCGATGATCTGCACGGACCAGTGACCGTGGTGGATCAGTTGGTGGTGGAAGCGACAGAGCAGGCACATGTTGTCCAGCGCGGTGTCGCCGCCGTCGAGCCAGTGATCGACGTGATGTGCCTGGCAGCGACGGGGCCGTCGCGAGCACCCGGGGAACGCACAGCCTCCGTCGCGGACGTTGAGCGCCCGGCGGATGGCGTCGGACGCGGATCTCGCCCGCGGCCGCCACGGCGGATGTGCACGGCAACCGCGCCGGTAGCTGCTCCCCCGCGATCGACGTGCGTGGACCGAGGTCCGCGGCCTCCGCGACCAGCCGCTTCGCCACGAACGGCGCGAGCTGCCACATCTCCTGCAGCAGCCGTGCCGTGGTGCGATCCCCGACCGCTCCGCCACCCCCAGCTGCTCGAGCTCGGCGACCTGCTCGAGACGGGCGAACGCCTCCCGCCGGCGGGCGATCTCGCCGAGGCGGGCGCGCTCGAGCGCCTCCCGCTCGACCACCCCCAGCTCTCGTTCGCTCATGTGTTCGATTCTCGAGCCGACCCCCGACAGCGAGGAGTCAGCAGCGTCGCCGAGCACCGGCGTCGCACCGGCCGCCGGGCTCCCACCGGTGGTGCCGCCGCCCGTCGTGCCGGCGCCGGTCCGCATCGCCGTGTTCTCCGCATACCCGCCGGTGTGCGACAGACGCTTCGCGTAGCAGTCGTCCGGCCCGAAGCCGGCGCTCTGGCACCAGGCGTTGACGGCGTCGGAGGTCGAGAACGGCCGGTTGGCCAGCGTGATCCAGAAGTCGCGGCTGCGGAAGCTCGTGAAGTCGCCCGACCACACCAGGATCGCGTCGGGCTGCTGCCCGCGCAGGCGCTGGTGGTCGGTGAGGATCGTGGCCGCGTCGTAGGTCTGCCCGTCGACGACGAGGCCCGGCTTCTTCGCCGAGAGCTGCGGCGCCCATGAGCCGACGAGCGACTCGGCCGCCCCGGCGTCGGCACCCCGCTGCGTCTCCAGGGCCTGCGCGGGGTCCGCGGGCAGGGCCGGCACGGGAGTGGGACGCGGGTGCCGGGCCGCCGGCTGTGGTCGTCCCGGCTCCGGCCGACCACGGCATGCCTAAGACGAGGAAGGTGCCGAGGACGACGGCGACGAGCGCGAGCACGCAGGCCACGACGATCAGGCCACGGTTCGACCGGCGCGGCTCAGGCTCCGGTGCCGGGCCGACCGTCGGGAACGGCGGCGCCCACGGCGGGTGGGGCGGAGCCGGCGGCGGCCTGTGAGGTCCGGGCGGTCCGGGCGGTCCGGGCCATCCCTGCGTGGGCACGGCGACCTGCGGGGCAGTCCGGCGCGGAGCCGGCGGCCCGGGTGGAGCCTGGTTGCCGCAGTGCGGGCAGAAGCGCGCACCGGGTCGCCAGGGCGCCGCGCAGCCGCGGCAGGTGGCGTCAGCCGCGTCGATGGTGGTCATGCCCCGCCCCCGTATTGATTGACGGCAACTGAGCCGTCGACAACGGGTCGCTGGAGGATGCGGGGAGTCGTTACACCAGCGACAGGAAGCCGCTCGATCACTGCGCGGGCCCTTCGCCCTCACCCAGCACTTCGGCAACCAGGCCGGTCGCGAATTCGCCGACACCGATCCATCCCCAGCCGGCACATAGCGCAAGCCAGACGGCCCGACGAGCTCGAGACGCAAAGTCGCCAGCGGCAATGGACGTCGACCCAGGAATCACGCGGGACCTGGATGCTGGTCGCGGGCGGCGGTGAACGGCGGGTGGCAGCGTTCCGGAGATCAACGCCGCCTACTCCTTCGGCGGCCCCCCACTGCTCGTCTCCACTGTTGAGCAGGCTCACGCGTATGCGTATCGACCACTTCGCGGTCATTGACTTGGCCGTCTTCGCCGCCGTGACAGACGCTCCTGAGTGCACCGACGTCCCTCGGGCCACCAGCAACGCCCGCGTGAACTGACCAGCGGGTGCACAACACTTCGACGGCGGCCGGGCTACCGCCTATGCGGCACCAGCGTTACGGGCTACTCGCAGTCGGTTTCGTTCGCATGCGGCGACAGTAAACGCTCGGCGCTCGCTGATGAGCAGCAGGTAACGCAATGGCACACTCCAGCACGTCCGGGACTTACAACCTCTTGGACGCGGTCAACCGGTAGGTCGGCGTCGACGACAGCCTCTGTACTTTGGACCATAGTGACCGTAACGATCTGTGGTTCGGTGTCAATAGCGAATCCAGTTCGCCAATGCGTGTCCGCTCGCCCCGAAATACAAGAGAACATCTCCCCGGAATCAATGCCGAGACCTGTAATTAAAGACGACGCTGCAACGAAGCGCACGAGCGTAAAGACCAGAGGACCTCATATAGACCTTCGCGACAAATCCGAGGGGCAGAAGAGCAACTCACGAATCTAGCGAAATGGCTCGGGCACCGAAGAGGCCACCCGTCGCCCGAAGTCTACATAGCCCGGCGTTGTTAGGTGTATGTTGTCTGCGCGAAACTGAAGGGGCCAGTTCTGCGTTGAGATGTACGTTCGGCCAGCGGTCGCGCATACTTCAGCCAGGACCCTATCAACGCCCGCCGTTCCCGTCGCTCGAGCGGGAGCGGCTGGCGGTCCGACAACAACCACCACTGGCACTCGGTGTAGTCCCGCCAAGACCTGATCGGCCGCCGCACGTAGTTCGTCCTCTGACACACCAACGTCGTTCATTCCGCCTTGAACAATGACTACGTCGGGTCGGTGATCCAGTACGGAACCGATGCGTTGGGCAAAAGCCATATTCCGGCACGGGCCCGGGTTAACAAACCCCGACCCACCAAACCCCTCGGCGTACGCGGTCCAGCGGCGACTCATGCCCAGCACTGGGACCCAACCCGCAGACCTCGAAACCGCTGTATACGAGTCACCTAGTGCTACAACTGTGCGGGTACCCTCGGTAAGTGGAACGGCCGACGAGAGCGCTGTCGCCTCGGCACTTGCCTTCAGGCAAACGTCGCTAAGATTAGAGCCCGAACCTCGCGACGGCATGACAAAGAGAAGAACTGCCCAAGTTCCGACAGCAACAACAATCGCCGCCAGGCTCAATATCTTGAGCCGCGCCCGTCTCGAACCCAGAGTCACCGTTCTTCTCCGCTAGTTACCGGCGGGGAGCGGGCGAGGGACGACGGGAGATCGTGTCAGTCGTTGTCCCCGAGTCGTCGATAGACGCAGCTCGCTCCACGACTTGGCCCTCAGCGGCCCCGTACGAGTAGTAGGCGCCATACGTGGCCTTGGCTACAGGAACCATCGTGAAAATCGTACCGAGTAATCTGCCAGAAGCAGCGGAGATCGAATCCCTAGACGCGACCAACTGCTCCTGCTGCACATATCCATGCCTCGCGACAAGCAGAACTCCATCGCTTAGGTTCGCCGTGACGGCTGCGTCGACGACGGGACCGATAGGTGGTGAATCAACGAGAACATAATCGAAGCTGAGGCACAGTTCTTCCAGCAGCGCAGCCATCTTCTCGGTCCCGAGCAGTTCGCTGGGGTTTGGTGGCACCGGGCCCGAGGGGATCACCCAGAGATTTTCGTGCCGGGAGTGTGCGATCACCTCGCGCGTGGCTGCCCGGCCCGTCAAGATTGAGGTCAACCCGACAAGTTGGTCTACGTTCAATCGCTCTGCCAGCGCCGGCTTGCGAAGATCGCCGTCTACTACGACAACCCGTCGGCCAGCCTCTCCCATAGCGATCCCCAACTGCACAACTGTCGTAGTCTTTCCCTCTCCACTGAGAGTGCTCGTGACTACTAGCGCCCTCCCGCCGCTGACCTTGAACGGGATGAACTGCAGATTCGCACGGAGGCGTCGATACGATTCTGCGGCAACTCGGCGTACCGAACTCAAGCTGCCGGCCCGCGATCCATCTTCCTTTTCTAGTGGAACAACAGTTAAGGTGGGCGTCTCAAGCAGGGCTGTCAGCTCATCGTCCGACTTTACGGTCTTATCCCTGCTATCAAGGAAGAACGCAACACCCAATCCGACCACCAAGCCCAGCAAGAGACCCGTTCCAATACCCACAGCTGGTTGGGGCGCAACCGGGTTGAAAGGAACGGCTGCTGGTTGAACAACACGAGCCGAAACGCTCGGCGGCTGAGAACGATTCTGCGGCTGCTCCAGTTCGGCAACCAGTCGAGTGAAACTGTCGCCTACCGCATTCGCAATCATCGCAGCGCGTATCGGGTCGCGGTCTAGGACCGAGGCCGTCAAGATTACGGAGTCAGGCAGTGCCGCTGCCGATATCTGGTTGGAGAGCTCCTCAGGCGAACCTCCTAAGTTGAGCTGGCGGGAGACCTCATCAGCGATCCGACCTCCGGTTAGCAATTGAACATATGAGGTGACGCGTTGCTCGGATAAGAGCCCACCTTGGTAGGCGGTTGTCGCATTGCTTACATCGGAGGCTGACACATACATGGTCACGGTCGCCGAATACTGGCGTGGAGTCAGGGTTGCATACAAGAGCGCCCCCACAAGCCCCACTAGAACGCCAGCAGCTACAAGCTTCCAACGTTCCCGCACTACTTTGATAGTTCGATCGGTGTTCATATCGCACCCCCTCGCCCGAGATTAGCGCTAGCCGAACTCGCCCTCGGCTTCTGCGGCTTCGCAGGTCGCCCGTAGCAAATCCAACCGTCCGGTAGATCGCCAGTCACAAGACTGCCAGCCCCTACGATCGCCCCCCGTCCAATGACGACATTCCCGAGTATAACGGTGCCGTGTCCGATCAGGTTGTCGCCCAGAAGTCGTACCGTCGCGGATGGCAACCGACTGGAATCGAATATCGTGCCGACGTCCTCAAGCGAATGATCGTTGCCGATGAAACTTACGCGACTAGAAATCAGAACATCGGAGGAGATATCCGCATTCACTTCGCACAAGAAGTCTTGACCGATCCGAACGCGATCCCTCACGCTAAAGAAGTCAGGAGCTGACACTTGCGCTCTCTTGCCAACGGCGACATCGCTACCGATAGAGATCTCGCCAGCAGCGAGTGCACGGAGCCGCGCGTTCCGCATCCTTCGAACGGCACCTCTCACTGTCTTGGACACGCCCCCAACCCGGCGATCAACATCGTTCACTTTGCGCCTCCGCGCGCCAGGTCGAGGAATGGCGTTGCCATCGCTTCGACGGAGTACCGCTTCCTCGCCGCCGCAGCGATCTCAGATGCGTGCCAGTCCGACGCGAACGCAGCCTGGACCGCATGCGCGCAAGACTCTGCGTTCTCGCTTGCAAAAGTGAGACTGTTATCCGGATCGAGCGCCTCGATTTCCGGCGCGTGCGGCTCTTGCTCTGGGTAGACGACCGGCAATCCGAAGCCGAGGCCCTGTGTCACGTTGAGGCCTACGTAGCCTGTCGCGAGCATGAGCCTGCAGCGTCCAAATATCTTCCTCAAGACGTCAGAATCATTTACACGACCAAAGAACTCAACTGATTCCCGCACTCCGGCAGTTCTGGCGCGCTCCTTCATCGCTTCGAGCAACGGGCCATCTCCCACCACAAGAAGCCGACTGGAAGTCCCTCGTGCTCGGACGAACTCTCGCCACGAGTCGATGGCCAAGAGCGGCTTCTTCTCTTCCACAACACGGCCAATCCATACAACGTCCAGTCCCCCCTGAGTCACCTCCGTCATATCCTTGGCCCGATAGAGCGCGTTCGCGGCAACACGAATAGGTTTCTTCGGAAACAGCTCCTTCGCCCTTTCTCTCTCTGCTTCGGTGTAGGTGATCAAGCTCGAGCACATCTTCTGCATGGTTCGCCTAAGCTGGAGCGTTGCGACACCTCGATGCCCACGGGGGTCGACGTGACCCCAGCCGTGGGAAGGACGTCCTAGCACGAGCCTAGAAATCAAGATTGCCCACGTTGTGATGTTCCGAGGATTTAGCTCCACCACCACCTGCGGGTACTTCAGGACGAGGCGTAGCTTGACTGGCTGGTAGCCGATTCGACGACGCGCGAGAAAAAGATTCTGGCCGGTTCTCCTAACCAGACCTGAGTTGACTTCAGTTCGCAGCACCTGACCGAAATGTTGGTCACCTACGAAGAATTCGATGGAGGTGCCTTGCTCCTCAAGGTACGTGATGAAACCTTGACGGTATGCGCCCATCGCCATCTGCACAACAGCCACATTCGCTGGCTCTGTCATAAATGATCTACCTCGCTCTCGGTGTCCCTACCCTGAGAACCTATGTCATCGTTCTCACCAGAAATCTGTCGCCTCTTCTCTCGAATTGCGAGAATGAGACCCTGCACTACCGCACCTAGACAGTTGGCGATCGCAGCGCCCGTTGCGCCAAAATTCACGCCAAGCGTAAAGACGAAAGCCAGAGTTGATATCCCACCCGCCCATCCCGACATGGCCGCATACGCTGCCCGGCCCGTCGCCTGAGTACTTGAATTCAAGACACTGGCCACTGAAAATGGGATTAGACCAAGTATGAAGATGGCGATTGGGGCCGACGAGCTTTCGTAGTCGGAGCCTAAGAGGAAAGGTACCCAAATCCACGCGGTGGCGGCAAGCGGAGCGTACACGCATACCGCAAATACAAGGCAGCTTGCTAATTCGTTCCTGCGAACTCCCCGTCGGTCACGTGCCATGGTGGACAGCAAGATCTGGGAATATGCGACGGGCAGTAGTCGTAAGGGGGTCCCCAGACGACTGGCAGGTGCGAAGCTGATTGCGGCGGCCGGATTGATGAAGGCTAGAATCGTTACGTCAAGCTGTCGAATCTGCTGTGAAACGCTCGCAGACCAGAAGGGCCTCATAGCTCGGGCTCGATCTCTGACGACTCCGCTTAAGGCAACCTTCTGGAACGGAATGGAACTTGCGATTACCAGGAACGACGCCGCACCGAATGCGATCGAGCTAAGGGAAAATAGCCATGCCCATAATTGTGGCACTGAAATTGAGATCAGCATTGTGCAACCAACGCCTGCGCGGCGAAGGAGAAGGCTCGCCGCGACCGGTCGAAAACGCCCTCGGGCGATTAAGAGCGTCGCGCGAGTCTCACAAGCACGCTCGATCGCCAACCAGATTCCTAGCGGAGCGAGCGCCCAAAGTACTGCGCTATTGTCCTGGAAGGCCACAAATGAAATGGCTAGCACTACCAGGGTTGACACGGCGAGGCCGAATAGCGAACTTATTCGAAAGGCCTGCGTAACTGCCTCTCCACGCCAGTGGTTAGCTAACGTGTATCCCGTCGCTCCTCCGTCTATTACTGCTTGCAGCACCTGCAAAGCGCCGAATAGGGCCGCGAACGTAGCGAATTCCACCGGACCGGCAACCCTGGCTATAAGCACTAGCGTGCCGGCTTGTACGGCGGTCGCCGCCAGACGGGTCGCGGTTAGGGTCGCCGCAGGTCCTAATTTGGCCCCTCTCAGCATCGCGAGCCTCACCGGACCGCACGTCGCCGACTAGTATCCAAGGTGTGGCCGTGGTTGGACACTCCCGAGGCCCTTGGGAACTGGCCCGTGCGGCGAGAACTGAACGACAACGCCCAGTATCCCAACAGCACGAGAACTACGACTTGGAGTCCTATTGAGAGGATGAGGGGCGTGTTTCCACGTATCGAAGCAGGAACGAAGACCCAGAAGCAGAAATACGAGACCGCCCTCAGGGATCCGCGCTCCAGATAATGCGTTGGTCTGGCCATGAGCGCTCCAAGTAGGAGCATCCCAGCCGCCACTAGTAGGACTCCGCCGTCGGCAGCCAGCACTCCCACTGTCGAGAGGACCGGACAGTACGGCTGCGTGCACGGCCCACCAAAGTTGTAGATAAGGAGTTGGTCACTCCATAGGGTGGGCGAGACACTGGCAGGTAGGGGATTCAGCACGAACTCTCCGACCGAAGCCCGTCCTACACCGTAGGGAAATCCGTTAAGGAGATTAATATGTAGCAGTGCGATGTAGTCGAACATCTCGGTGTCATAGGATACGAAGTATTGCGAGAGCGCGCCAAACACGCCTTCCGTTTGGAAATAGGTCAGAAGTGCTTCCACGAAGGACGTGGACTCGGTCGTCCTCGCGCCCGCGCTGCGGACATATGGAATCGCGCTCAGAACGATGAAGCCAGCAGCGCCAAGCACGAAATAGCGTACCCGAATTCGAGCGCTCCAGGAACTCCATCCAACGGCGCAAGCGGAAGCAATGATGGTAGGAATTAGAAATCGTCGAGACCCCAGCGCGGTAGGCGGGACGACAGCGGCAATCACGACGATCCAGAACCATCTAGTCTCTGCCCGATTCAACTTTGCGTTGCGCTCCTTGCGAATTCTCAAGAACGCTACGCTGATCGCCGCTACGACCGGAAGCGCCGAAACTATACTAGGAATGCCCGCCTGAGTTTCGGCATTCTCACTGGAACGACCCGCAAAAAGGGTCCCTAGGTAGTCAATGCCTCCACCGACGTAGAGCTGTGCGGCCAGCCAGACAAGGACGGTTGCTAGGCCCAGTTTCGCGGCAAGAACGAAGTCGATGCGGTCATATAATGATTTCGCGTCATCACTTTCGCCGTTAGCGCGAGTCATTCGCTCAGTGGAGTTGGCTTGCACTTCGTTCGCGACATAGTATCCCGCGCATAGCGCGGATATCCCGACGAGTCCGACGCCTGCCGAGTACGCGAAACCTTTCAGAACATCGTGTCCGTAGAACGCCGAGTCTCCCGTCGCCGAGAGAAGAAGAGGCCGAACTCCGAAGATCGAAACTAGGACCAAGAGGGCGATAGAGAATGGCGACAATACTGGCCCAAGGCGCAACCGTGTCGCGAGCAACCAAGCCGCAGCGCCAACTACGAGCGAACAGATCGCAAAGATTACTGCGTAGTCAATCATCAGCTGTCCGCCGACGAGAGGTTCACGACCGAAGGGTGACTCGCGTCCCGGCGGCCGATCCCGATGCCGGTCAGGCCGGCGCGGCGCAGGGTGGCGGGGTCGACGAGGTTGCGGGTGTCGATGACCACCGGCTGCTTCATCACCCCGGCCATCGCGGTCCAGTCCAGCGTCCGGAACACCGGCCACTCGGTGAGCACCACCACCGCCTCCGCGCCCTGGGCGGCCTCCAGCGGGTCGGCCACCAGCGGCACGCCCTCGACCTCGTCGCGCACCACCTTGTCCGGGTTCCCCGGGTCGGCCACCAGCGCCGGGTCGTAGCCCACCAGGTCCGCCCCGGCCTGACGCAGCAACGCCGCGATCGCCAGGGCCGGCGAGTCCCGCAGGTCGTCGGTGCCCGCCTTGAACGTCAGCCCCAGCAGACCCAGCCGCACCCGCGTCAGCGACCCCGTGCGCTTCCCGGTCACCGCCAGCCGGACCTTGTCCACCACCCGCTGACGCTGCCGGGTGTTCGTGTCGATCGTCGCGCGCAGCAGCCGGAACTCGAAGTCCGCCGCGTCCGCCACCTGCAACAACGCGTGCGTGTCCTTCGGCAGGCACGACCCGCCCCACCCCGGACCCGGCGACAGGAACGCCTGCCCGATCCGGCGGTCGTAGCCGATGCCCTCGGTGACGTCACCGATGTCGGCCCCGACCCGCTCGCACAGCTCGGCCATCGCGTTGACATACGACAGCTTCATCGCCAGGAAACAGTTCGCCGCGTACTTCATCAGCTCCGCCGACGCCGCGTCGGTGAGCACCGTCGGCGCCCCCAGCCGCGCGTACAGCGCCGCCACCCGCTCCGCGGCCTCCGCCGCGTCACACCCGACCACGATCCGGTCCGGGTTCAGGAAGTCGTGCACCGCCGAGCCCTCACGCAGGAACTCCGGGTTCGACACCACCGACACGTCCGCGCGGTCGAGCAGCTCCGCGGTCCGCGCCGCCGTCCCCACCGGCACCGTCGACTTGTTCACCACCACCGTGCCCGGCGCCAGCAGCTCGCGGGTCTCCTCGATCACCGCCTCCACCGCGCGCAGGTCCGCGACCCCGCCCACACCCATCGGCGTCGGCAGGCACAGGAACACCACCTCGGCGTCCAGCCCGTCGGTGTGCGCCGCCACCGCCGACGACGCGCCCACCACGAACGACAGCCGGCCCGCCGACACCTGCTCGGTCACCAGCTCCGACAGGCCCGGCTCCACGATGTCCACCACGCCGCGGCGCAACCGCTCCACCTTCGCGGTGTCGATGTCCGCGCACACCACCTGGTGCCCCAACGACGCCAGACACGCCCCCGTCGTCAGACCGACATAGCCCGTCCCCACCACCGCCACCCGACGCGTGAACAACTAGATGCCCAATGAATGACGTTCGGCGTCGGTCATGAGGTGGGCGAGCTGTTCGGGCATGGTCTGGGCTTTCCACCCGAGTTCGGTCTGGGCCTTGGAGGCGTCCCCGATCAGCGCGTCGACCTCGGTGGGCCGCAGGTAGGTCTCGTCGAAGCGGACGTGTTTCTCCCAGTCGAGCCCGACGCGGTCGAAGCAGTACTGGGTGAACTCCCGCACCGTGGTCGCCGTCCCGGTGGCCAGCACGTAGTCGGTGGCCTGGTCGGCCTGGAGCATCCGCCACATGCCCTCGACGTACTCCTCGGCGTACCCCCAATCCCGGACCGCGTCGAGGTTGCCCAGGTAGACGTTCTCCTCGACCCCGGCGGCGATGCGGGCGGCGGCGCGGGCGATCTTGCGGGTCACGAACGTCTCGCCGCGGCGGGGGGACTCGTGGTTGAACAGGATCCCGTTCACGGCGAACAGGCCGTGGGCCTCGCGGTAGTTCCTGGCCATCCAGTAGCCGTAGACCTTCGCCGCCCCATAGGGCGAGCGCGGGTAGAACGGGGTGTCCTCGTCCTGCGGGGGCGGGGTCGCCCCGAACATCTCCGAGCTCGACGCCTGGTAGTAGCGGGTGTCGACCCCGACCATCCGGATCGCCTCGAGCAGCCGGGTGGTGCCGACGCCGGTGGTGTTGCCGGTGTACTCCGGCTCGTCGAACGACACCCGCACATGCGACTGCGCCGCCAGGTGGTACACCTCGTCGGGACGGATCTTCTCGATCAACGTCACCAACCGCGAGCTGTCGGTCAGGTCCCCGTAGTGCAGCACCAGCCGCTGATCGGTCTCGTGCGGATCCTGGTACAGGTGATCGATCCGGCCGGTGTTGAACGTCGAGGAGCGACGGATGATCCCGTGCACCTGATAACCCTTCGAGATCAACAACTCGGTCAGGTACGACCCGTCCTGCCCCGTGATCCCCGTGATCAACGCCCGCTTCACTGCGCCCCCCACTTGGCCATCTCTTCTTGCACGACACTCGGATTCTCGGCGGCGCCGGAATCGTCACCTGACTCGCCGCTTCGTCTGAAGAGCAGATCGGCTTGGAGGATCTCGTGATTCTCTCCACGGGCAGGATTCTCGATCGCGACCAGCTGAAAGTCATAGGAGGAGAGGTAGGCGATGATCTCGGTGCCCAGAGCCTGGCCCTCGTAGAGATGCCTGAATGAACACTCGAGGTAGATGTCCGCGAACCTTCGAATTTGTTGTCCGAGCCCCTTCAGAACCTCCAACTCCAGCCCCTGGACGTCGATCTTCAACAGACCGATCCCCAGGCCGAACTCCGCAGTGTGTCCATCGAGACGGTGTACCGGCACCGAGAATCGGTCGACCTCACCCGCGTTCGCGACCTGCTCCGCCAGCTCGCCGACCGGGAGGAGTGACGACGAATCCTCTCGGCCGGAAACTATGAGTTCCTCGTCGCCGTCCTTGTCGCTCAGAGCGACCTCGTGCACCTCGCCACGGTTGCCGACGACCGCCCGAGCAGTCGCCGCGCACAGTGGCTGCGGCTCGAAGCAGAATAAGCGGGAGTTTGGCCACTGATTCTTTGCGAACGAGGCGAACTGACCTCGGGATGCTCCTGCGTCAACGACGTAGTCATAGTGCCTGAGGAAGGGGACCTGCAGGTGCTCTAGCCCTGGGAACACGCCCTTCCGAAGGTCGCTCCAATAAGATGGTCGGGTCGCGAGCCTGCCAACCTTCACCATCCGCATCCGCAGGATCTCAAGCTTCCAACGAATGCTCATGATCGTCCGCACTCTCTAATCATGGTCCCCCCGGAGTCGGCGAGAGCAGAGTAACTAGAGCTCTGCCGACGGTAACGAGGGGTCGAATGTAGTAGCGCATTCAGCCCACGTGAAGAGGCTGAACGGACTAATCGTTTAGGCGCAACCGGACGAGCGTCGCCGACTCAAACCGCCTTCGCGCCGAGTCGACGCGAACGAGAGGTGAACGCGCGACGGGGTGCCGGAACAGCGGGCTCCTCCGTCGCCGGAGCAGCCATGGGAAGCACTGCCGCACGACGCGCGCCGGCGAGCTGCTCGACCCAGGTGACGTAGGCGGTGCGGGCGGCGCCCTCGGCGAGGGCGTCGCGGGCGAAGAGCTGACCGCGGAGGCCCATGGCCAGCGCCTCCTCCTTGTCGGCTCCGACCTCCATGACGACCTGGAGGAGGGCCTCGGGCTGCCCCGGCGCGACCAGCCGGCCACCACCCGACGCGATGACCTCGCTGGTGGCCGCGCTCTTCGAGCTGGTCGCGGCGACGACCGGGCGGCCGGAGGCGAAGTAGGAGGTGAGCTTGCTGGGGACGCACATCTCGGCGACCTCGGGCCGCTCGTTGAGGAGGAGGACGTCCGCGGCGGCCATGGCGGTCTGGAACTCGTCGCCGGGCAGCGGGTCGATGAACTGCAGGCGCTCGATACCGGCGCCGAGCTCCTCGAGGTACGCGCGCTGGTTGCCGGCACCCAGCAGGACGAAGCGCATCGGGAGGCCGTCACGGTCGGCGGCGCGGGCGGCCTCGACGACGTTCTCCAGGCCCTGCTTGGCGCCCATGTTGCCGGCGTGCAGGGCGATGATCTCGCCGTCGCGCCAGCCGAGGCGGTGGCGGAGCTTCTGGGTGTCGCCGACGACGCCCTTGATGTGCGTCCAGTTGCGGATCGTCGTGATCCGGTCGTCGTCGATGCCGAGGTCCACCAGCGAGCGGCGGAAGCTCTCGTGAATGGCGATGACGCCGTCGGCCCGGCGGAGCAGTGCACGCTCGAGCCGCTCCGCGGCCTTCGCGCCCCTGCCGCCGAGGGCGCCGGTCTCGGCGATCGCCCGGCTGTAGAGGTCCTGGGTGATGACGCCGACCGCGGTGCGGCCCGGGGTGCGCCACCGCAGGGCGGCGGCGACGGTGAGAAGCGCGGGGCTGACGGCGAGCACGACGTCGGGGCGGGGACCAGCGACGGCCGCGGCCTGCAGAGCGAAGACCGCCTCCATCTTGATGCGGCTCTTGCCGGTCGGAACCGCGGGGACCGGGTGCGAGACCCGCGTGATGCGGACCTTGCCGTCCTCCTCGTGGATGCGGCGGCCGCGGTAGCCCTCCGCGATCTCCCAGTGGGGGTAGTGCGGCAACCCGGTGATGACGTGGACGTCGTGGCCGGCCTCGGCGAGGAAGTGGGCCATGCCCGTCGTGTAGGGCGCGATCCCGGTGGGCTCCGGGGCGTAGTTGAGACCGAGGATCAGGACGCGGAGGGCCTTCGTCATGGTCGTTTCTCCTGTAGATGGCAAGGGGGTGCTAGGGAAAGGAGGTGCGAGGAGCTGAGAAGGGCGCCTAGTAGGCGCCGCGGCCGCGGAAGACCGCGCCGACCGTCTTCCAGAGGATCGAGATGTCGAGGGCAGCGGACCAGTTCTCGACGTAGCGCAGGTCGAGACGGACCGACTCTTCCCAGGTGAGGTCCGAGCGGCCGCTGACCTGCCAGAGGCCGGTGAGGCCCGGGCGGACGCAGAGCTTGCGCAGCGCGTCCTCGGTGTACGTGGCCACCTCGCGCTGGAGGGCGGGGCGGGGACCGACCAGCGACATCGAGCCGCCGATCACGTTGAACAGCTGGGGGAGCTCGTCGATCGAGAAGCGGCGCAGCACCCCGCCGATGCGGGTGATGCGCGGGTCGCGCTTCATCTTGAACAGCGGGCCGGCGCCCTCGTTGGCGGTGGCGAGCTGGGCGACCTGCTGGTCCGCGTTCACGACCATCGAGCGGAACTTGATCATTCGGAACGTCTGGCCGGCGCGTCCGACGCGCTCCTGGCGGTAGAACACCGGGCCGCCGTCCCGACGGATGAGCACCGCGAGGGCGAGGAACACCGGGGCGAGGATCAGGACCAGCGCGGCAGCGGCGGTGCGGTCGAAGAGGTTCTTGGCCATGCGGGCCGGGCCGCCCCAGCGGGGCTCGGTGAGGCGCAGCAGCGGCAGACCGTCGACCGGGGCGACGTGCAGGCGGGGGCCGGTGATCTCCATGAGACCCGGGTCGACCACCAGCTCGACGCCGGCGCCCTCGAGGTCCCAGGCGAGGCTGTGCAGGCGCTTCGGCGTCCAGCCGGGCGTCGGGGCGACCGCGACGACCTCGATGCCGAGCTCGTGCACGTGGCGGGCGACGTCGTCGAGGTCGCCGACCACCGGCACACCGGCGATCTCGCCGGCGCCGGTGGAGGTGCAGGCCGCGGTGACGGTCCAGCCGTGGTGCGGGACGCGGCGGGTGCGGGCGACGAGGTCCGCGACCGCCGCCTCGGAGCCGACGACCAGCACCGAGGACATGCAGCGGGCGTCGCGGCGGGCGCGGTGCAGCACGCGGCGCACGGCGTAGCGGCCGAGCAGCAGGCCGGCGCCGGTGGCGGGGATGACCCCGAAGATCCAGGGGCGGACCTGCTCGACCTTGAGGGCCATCCCGGCGAGGGCCAGGAGGACGGCCGCGACGGCGGTGCCGCGGAGCACGCGGTTGAACTCGTCGGCGCCCTGGCCGAGGACCCCGCGGTCCCAGGCCCGGTAGCCGACGAGGCCGGCGAGCACGAGAGCGGCGGCGACGGCGTTGAACTGCGTGGAGGGCCCGAGGCCCCAATCGCCGATGATCGTGGCGAGGGCCGAGACGAGGGCGATGACCGTGAGGTCGGTCGCGACGACGATCCGGGTGAGCCGGCGCTGCCAGCGCCGCGAGCTCGGGCGGACGGTGACGGAGGCCGCGGGATCGGCGGCGGCGCGAGGACGCGGGACCGAGTACTCAATCGATTCCGTCAGTCCGATTCCACTGCTCACTGTGATCCCCCCGGATGTCACGGATGGTGAACGACCATCCGCCCCTCTGACCCCGCGGCATCGGCTGTGTGTGAACCGGCCCGCGTTCTTGTGCCGCTATCGCGTGACCGAGCCAGGGTCGTTACACACGCACTGCGGCCGTTCCCCGGCGTGTCGCAACGACACGCGCTGTTTGATGACGTGCGTTCACCCGTTCAGCTCTGTGTGGTCTGGATCGCACCACCGTTGCGTAACGTTCCGGACGGCAACGATCTGCGGCCTACCGACCGAACGTTCACCCAGCTGGGGCTCGCGCGTCGTGCTTCCGCCGCGCTCGCATCGGCGTCGGCGTCCAACCCTGCGCACTCCACTGCTCCATCCGGGCCAGCAGCTGACATCACGTCGCCTTCACGGCGAAAGGTCGGTGAAAGCGGAACCGTGTCTGCTCTGCGTCACGGGCCGGTGGCAGGAGGGAGCGGTGCGATGTCAATCGCGTCGCGCCGCCGGACCGAGCCCGGGGCCACGGGCTGCGACCCGTCCCGGCCTGACGAGGGGGGTACGTCAGGGCGGCGGGAGCAGTCCGAGCGGGCGGGCGTCCGGCGGGGTGGGGGGACCACCCGCCGGACGCCCCTGCCCCGGCTTGACGTAGCGGACGAAGCCGCGGGCGGCGTCGGCCCAGGGGGCCCAGCCGAGGCCGTCGGCGATGGTCGCGGCCTGGCCGAGGAGCTTGCGGGCCTCCGTGCGGTCGCCGAGGACGGCGGCGGCGAGGCCCTGGTAGAGCGCGAGCGGGCCGAAGGTGGCCGAGCCGATGCCCACGACGACCAGCGCCCCGGGGTCGGGGGCAGGTCGCGGCGGACGACCTCGGCGGTGGGGACGTCGCCCAGCGCGAACGCCGCGCAGGCGGCGAGGCAGAGGCCGGGCCGGTCGAAGAGCCGACCCTCGCGCCCCTCGCGCTTGCGGTGCCAGTCGGCGAGGTGGGAGGCAGCCTGGTCGAGGTCCTCGCCGACCGCGGCGTCCACCGCGGCGGCGGCCGACCACGCCGCGACCAGCGGGTACATGGCGGCCGCTCCGGCGGGCAGACCCTGGAGCGAGGGCAGGGTGCGGCCGAGCAGGTGGCGCACCAGCAGGTGCACCCCGTAGGCGCCGACGGCGTCGGGCAGCCCGAGTTCCTGGCCGCGGTGCAGGGCGGCGAGCGCGGCGGCGTCGGCCTCGTCGGTGTCGCCGCGGGCCAGGGTGAGGCCGGCGTCGAGCAGCGAGACCATCCACATCGTCCGCGGCCGGTGACGGTCGACGGCGAGCGGCTCGAGGTCGCGCCGTGCCGCGACGGCCGCGTCCTGCCGGCCGGTGGCCAGCAGCGCGGCGATGCGCAGCTCCTCGGCCTCGAACCACAGCGCGTCTTCGCCCTCGCTGTCGGCAAGAGCGGCGGCCTGCTCGCAGACCGCGAGCCGCTGGGCGGCCGGGACGGGCGCGTCGACGAGGTGGTTGGCCTCGAGGACGCGGATGCCGGCGAGCAGGCCCGGGTCGCCGAACCCCGTCGCGGCGAGCTCCAGCAGCTCGGGCAGCGCCGTGGGGTCGTCGACGTCCCCGTGGAGCTGCTCCTCCTCCAGGATCAGGCTGCGCAGCACCTCGGCGCGCTGCCGCTTCGACAGCGGCAGCGACCGGGCCCGGCGCAGTCGTCGGGCGCGCCGGGGTCGCCCGGCGACGCTGATGCCCATGGCGTCGTGCCCGACGGCGGCGACCACCGCGTCGTCGACCTCGCCTGTGTCCGTCGCGGCAAGGCCCTGCTCGGCGCTGAGTGCGGCCTGCTCGACGACCTCGTCGAGCACCTCGTCAGCCTCGTCGTGTCGGCCGAGCGCCTCGAGCACGAGACCGCGGTGCAGCGTCACCGAGCTGGGTCGCGACGAGTCGAGCACCGCGTCGAGCTGGACGAGGGCTTCCTCCATCGCGCCCTGGCGGTACGCCGCGATGCCGGCCCCGAGACGGGCGTCGCCGAGCTCGAGGGTCGGCAGGAGCGGGCCGGCGCCGACGGCGTGACGCAGCAGGGTGAACGGTTCCGGCCGGCTCTCGGTGACGAGGACGCGGTAGCGGGCGTGGTGCAGCGCCTGCGCGCTCGCCGGCGGGACGGCGTCGAGCACGGCGTCGCGGGTCAGGGCGTGCCGGAAGGCGAAGCCGTCGGTCGTGGCGGCGAGCAGACCGCGGTCGACGGCGCTGCGGAGCTGCTTCGACAGAGCCCGCGGGGCGACGTCGAGCAGGGTGCCGAGGTCGGCGAGCGAGAGCGGGGCGAGCACGGCCAGGCCCTCGAGGGCGTCGCGGGCGTCGGGCTCGAGACCGGCGAGCTGGTGGTCGAGCAGGGGGCGCAGGCGCGCGGGGATGACGGTGGCGAGCTCGTCGACCGCCTTCTCGCCGTCCGGGGCATCGAGGCCGGAGAGCGACTCGATCACCGCGGAGACGTGCAGGGCGTGCCCGCGGGTGCGCTCGTACAGGGCCTCGGCGACGCGTGCGGCGCCGTCGGGCGCGAGCCCGGGCAGGTGCCGGACGACCAGCCGGCGCACCGCGGCGGAATCGAGCTCGCTCAGGCGTACGTCGCTGACGCACTCCAGCAACGCGAGCTCGGCGTGCGTCCCGCCCCAGATCGGGTGGGCCTGCGCGTCGGGCTCGCGGGCGGCGACGAGCAGCGCCACCCCGGCGGGCAGGCCGAGGCGGGCGAGGCCGCGCAGGGCGGCGAGCGTCGCGGAGTCGGCGAGGTGCAGGTCGTCGAGGGTCAGCAGCACCGGGCCGGGCCGGGCGGTGAGCCGGTCGAGCAGCGCGCGCCCAGGGCGGGCTCCCCGGAGTGACCGGGGGGACGCCGAGGTCGGCGAGCGCCTCGGCCCACGCGGTCCAGGGCGGCGCGTCGACGTCGCACGAGCCGCCGCCGACGGCCGCCCCGCGCATCCAGGCCTCGCGGCGGGCGGCACGCAGCAGCGCAGTCTTGCCGATGCCGGCCTCGCCGGTGATCAGGCGGATCGCGCCCACCTCGGGGGCCTCGAGCAGCGCGCGGACGGCGGCGAGCTCCTCCTCGCGGCCGACGAGCGTGGGTCGCGGCTGGCGGGCCGGGGTGGGGGCGAGCAGCCGGAGGGTGAGGTCCTCGATCTCGGCGCCCGGCTCGACGTCGTAGTCGTCGCGCAGCGCCCGGCGCGTGGCCGTGAGGATCTCGAGGGCCTCGCTCGTGCGGCCCTGCCGGTGCAGGCCGGACGCGGCGATGACGGCGAGGCGCTCGCGCGAGCGGTCGGCGGTGAGGTCGGCGACGACGAGGTCGACGGCCTCCTCCGGGCGGTCGAGGTCGAGCAGGGTGGCGCCCATCCGCTCGACGAGGCGCAGGCGGCGGTCGACGGCACGGACGCGCTCGACCTCGAGGCGCTGGCCCACCGGCGTCCCGGCGAACGGCTCGCCGCGCCACGTCACGAGCGCCCGTGCGCCGCACTCGAGCACGGTGTCGCGCGAGGCGTCCGCGGCGAGGGCCGCGGCGGCGTCGTCGTGGAAGCGGTGCAGGTCGACGGCGTCGCGGGGCAGGTCGAGCCGGTAGGTCTCGCCGATCGGGACGATCGGCAGCCGCGTCCCCTCGTCCGGGGCCTCGCGCCGGAGCCGGCTGACCAGCACCTGCAGCGCACCGTCGGGCCGCTCGGGGAGGTCTTCGGCCCAGATCTCGTCGATCAACGCCGGCACCGCCACGGTGCCTCGGCACGCCGCGGCGATCAGGGCCAGGAGGGTGCGCAGCCGCCGCCCCGGCCGTCCGATCTCGCCCGACGCGCCCTCGATGGCGACCTCGCCGAGCACACGGATACGGACATCCGAGGACGACGACGGTGACATCGAACCCCCAGGGACACTCACAGTGACGGAGACAGAGGACATTACGTCCTTCGAGGTCAGAAGCAAGGACGAGGTCCAGCCCGGAGACTTACTCCTGGTCACACAGATACCCGGTGAGGCGCTCGGCCAACTCATGGAGCGCTTCGACGGCACCGTGCTCTCGCACTCCGGGATCGCCGTGAGCATCGACGAGGACGGACGCCCCCGGCGCGACGGCCCGGCGAACGGCATCGCCAGCGCCCTGGCCGACAACCTCCGGTACGACGTCGGCGGCATCCGGTGGGACAGGTTCGAGGAGTTCTGGCCGAGCCGCGATCTCTACACCATCGCGATGCCGGACGCCCTGCGCGAGCAGGCCCTCGACTACCTCGATCACTTCGAGCCGACGCCGGGCAAGGAAGGCGCCTTCTCGTTCCTCAAGCTCGTCAACGTCGCCGCCGGCCTGCGGTCGGTCGAGCTCTGGGCGACCGACCGCGACCTCAGCGACCGCCTCTACCGCGCCTGCTGTGACGTCGCGACCTCCTGGGCGGCCACCTCGACATCACCGAGCTTCTACTGCGCCGAGTTCGTGGCCACCGCCTACGGACGACCCTTCACCCGCGCCGAGTTCACCCCGCCCCCGGCACGGGGCCTGCGCCGGGACATCGCGGAGCCGGACTGGGCCTCGACCGTGATGGAGCGTCTGCAGCACCGTGTCGACGACCTCGAGGACGCCGACGACCGGTCCGCCGCGACCATGCTCGCCCTCCTGTCCTCCGACGACTGGGACTTCGTCGTCGACGCCTCCACGGCCATCGCCCAGTCCGGCGGCAAGGCGATCGGCGACCTGCTCGACGGGATGGTCGACCGCGTGCGCTCCTGGGTGCGCGGAGACGAGGAGGCCGACCCGGGCGAGGAGCCCCGCGTCCCGGAGGCCCTGCCCGACCCCCGCCCGATGCCGGGCCTGCCCGACCCCGACGCCCCGCTCCCCCACGGCCTCGTCACTCCGCGGATGCTCTGGCAGGTCTTCGGGCGCGACGAGCTGTGCCGCATCGAGCAGGAGCCGTCGCTCGGGGGGCGATGACCACCACAGCGTGACGTCGTCGAGGACGAGCGCCTTCCTTCTCCCCGTTCGTCGTAACCCTTTGGTCCCGACGAGTGCGATGAGTAGTCGATCGGATCGGAGAACTGTCACTGTCCCCCGATGGGGGTCACCACACAGACCGCGCATCGGAGCGTGCTCTCGCGGGTCCGGCGTCGGCTCCATCGACTGAATGACAGGACCCGCGAGAAGAGCGAGCAGGTGATGAGCGCGCTCGGGGTGCACCACAGCGAGGAACGGCTGATCGCCGACGCCGCGGACTACTGGGCCGATCGCAGCGACCCGCGCTGGCTCGACGACTCCCACTGGTGTGGCGGGCGACGGATCGACGAGGGCCGGTTCGACCAGATCGGCACCGACCACCTCGCGCTCTTCGACCAGCTCGCCGCCATGGTCGGCGGACGCCCGCATCTCGGCCGGGTGCTGGAGTGGGGTGTCGGGGGCGGCGCCAACGCGGTGCGGTTCGCGCCGCGGGCGGAGAGCTTCGTCGCGCTCGACATCAATCCCCACTCCACCGCCGAGGCCGCACGCGTCATCAAGGACCACAGCCACACGCCGGTCACCGAGGTCGTGGTCGACGTCGCGGCGCCGGACGCCGTGCTCGACGACGTGCCCGCCGGGAGCGTCGACCTCTTCCTCTGTCTCTACGTGCTCGAGCTCGTCCCGAGCCCGGAGTACGGCCTGCGCCTGATGCGCCTCGCGGCCGCGATGCTGCGTCCCGGCGCCCTGGCCTTCGTCCAGATCAAGTACAGCACCGGCGCCACCGACACCTGGTCGCCACGACGCAACTACCGCTTCCACAACGCGAACATGACGACCTACCGCCTCGACCACTTCTGGACCGCGATGGACGACATGGGCCTGCGGCCGGTGGGCATGACGCTGGTGCCCGAGAGCGCGCTCGACCAGCACTACGGGTACGTGCTGATGCAACGCACCTGAGGTGCGCCGATTTTGCGACACCGCAGGACGATTCCGACACCGTCCGTAACTGCTCGGCGCATTCCCTTGCCGGACGCCTCCCAGATGGGTGAACACTGCGTCGTGGGTGCACGCTCTGTCGCGCTCCACGTGGGGGAAGCATGGGTGTCGTCGACGCGAGCCGCGTCCTCGCCGGCGCTCAGCGCCGGGCGGTCCGGCTGAGCGACACGGTGCTGGGTGCGTTCGGGAGGCACCACAGCGAGCAACGCCTGATGACCGACGCCGCCGGCTACTGGGCCGACCGCGACGCCCCCCGCTGGCTCGACGACTCCCACTGGCGCGGCGGGCGGTTCATCGACGAGGCCCGCTTCGCGGCGATCGGCACCGATCACCTGGCCCTGTTCGACCGGCTCGCCGGCACGGTCGGCGGTCGTCCGGACCTCGGGTGCGTCCTGGAGTGGGGCGTCGGCGGCGGGGCCAACGCGGTGAGCTTCGCTCCGCGGGCGGAGCGCTTCATCGCGCTCAACATCAATCCCGCCTCTCCGGCGGAGGCCGCTCGCGTGGTCGCGGAACGCTGCGACACACCGGTCACCGAGATCGTCGCCGACGTCGCCCGCCCGGAGCTGGTGCTCGACGACGTGCCCGCCGGGACCGTCGACCTGTTCGTCTGCCTCTACGTGCTCGAGCTCGTCCCGAGCCCGGAGTACGGGCTGCGCCTGATGCGCCTGGCCGCCGACCTGCTGCGGCCCGGGGCCTTGGCCTTCGTGCAGATCAAGTACAGCATCGGGCGCGCCGAGACCCGGTCCCCGCGACGCAGCTACCGCCACCAGACCGCGAGCATGACCAGCTACCGCCTCGACCACTTCTGGACCGCGATGGACGCGATCGGCCTGCGACCCCTCGCGATGACGCTGGTGCCCGAGGGCGTCCTCGACCACCAGTACGGCTACCTGCTCCTGCAGCGCCCGTCGTCGTAGACGGCCGTCAGCGCCGTCGCCGCTCCCCCGCGTCGAGCAGGGCCCGCGCCATGGCCTCGTTCGAGTACGCATGCCGAGCCTCCTCGGCGATGGTCTCGGGCGACCAACCGCCGTCCCGGGCGCGTCCGAGGGCCGCGACCAGCGCTCGCCCGCACGACTCGGCGTCGCCGGCGGTGAACGCGATGCTGTTCCCCTCGTGCAGCGCCTCCAGCTCGGGGGCGTGCGGCTCGTCGTCGGGATACACGACGGGGGTCCCGAACCCGAGCGCCTGGACCGCGTTGAGACCGACGTACCCGGTGGCCAGGAGGACCGCCGAGCGGGCGAAGATCGCGGAGAGCTCGGCGACGTCGAACACCTTGCCGTGCAGGACGACCCGCGACTCGAGGCCCTTCTCCCGCGCCGCCCGGGCGAGGTCGTCGGCGAGCGGACCCTCGCCGACGACGTGGAGCGTGCAGTCCGGGGGCAACGCGTCCTGCGCCGCCGCCAGCGCGTCGATCGCGAGCAGCGGCTTCTTCTCCGCGACGAGCCGGCCGATCGCCACGATGTCGGTCCCTCGCCGGTCGTTCGCAGGCCGCATCAGCCGTTCCGGATACAGCGAGTTCGCGGCGACGACGATGTGCTTACGGGGGAATATCCGGCGCATCTCCGCGGCCTCGGAGCGCGTGTACATCACGAGCCCCGAGCACGCGGCCTGCATCACCCGGCGCAGCAGCATCGTCGGGCCGGAGGGACCGTGACGGGGATTCGCGTGGCCCCACCCGACGGTGGGACGCCGCAGCACGGCCCGGATCAGGATGATGCACCAGGCGCTGAGGACCCGGGGATTGATGTCGACGATGGCCACGGGTGCGGGCACCGCGACCCGCACCGCCCCGGACTGCCAGGCCAGCCGCCGCCCCAGGAAGAACCTGTTGGTCCCGGTCGGGGTGGACAGGGCCGAGTCGATCTCGGTGTCGACGCCCGTCGTGAAGTAGACGTCCCCGTGGTGGAAGGCGATGTCGGCGTCCCACTCGGCGAGGACCTCGAGGAGGTGCTGGTGGTAGGCCGGCAGGACCATGGTCGTCACCGCGATGCCCGCGCGTCGGGCCCGACGCGGCCGCGCCACCCGCGTCGTCATCGGACGGACCCGTCGGCGCTCGGTGACCGCCGGAAGAAGCCGTCGAACTGCAGGATCGTCCCGTCGTGGGGGTCGTGGAAGCCGGGTTCGAGCCCGACGAGCTCGAAGCCGAGGCCCGCGAGGACGTCGAGCACCTCGCGCATCACGGGCGCGCCGTCGTAGAGCTCGCGGACGCTGAGCTCCGCCTCGATGAGCACGACCCGGTCGAGGAGACCGCGGGCGCCCTCGAGGACCGAGAGCTCGTGGCCCTGGACGTCGAGCTTGAGCATCAGCGGACCGGGCACCGCTCCGATCTCGTCGACCTCGTCCAGGCGGACGAGGTCGACGTCGGCCACGCCCACCATCGCCGCGCCGGGAGCCGCGTGCTCGTGCGCCTCGGCCATCGTGTGCAGGCTCGAGCTCGCGGAGTTGCCCGCGACGTTCAGGCTCGCCGACCCCGAGGTGTCCGAGGCCGCGACGGGCACGCACGCCCACCGGATGTCGTCCAGGGCGGCCGCCTGCAGCTCGGCGAACGCCGCGGGCAGGGGCTCGAACGAGACGATGTGGCCGTCGAACCCCCACCGGCGCAGGGCCGTGGCGTACTGACCGGCGTTGGCGCCGACGTCGAGCACGGTCCGGGCACCGGACGCCGCGATCAGCGCCTGCCGACGCCGCTCCGTCGGGCGGTACCGGGCCACGTCGACGCCGACGCGTCGGAACAGGGACTTGGTGGTGTCGGCGAGGGTCATCGACGGGCCTTTCCGGCGGGTTCCCGGGCCGGCGGGTGCCGGCGGACGACGTGCGCACGCACGCCGAGGTGGACGACGATCCAGAGCTGGCTGACGACGAAGCCCGCGGCCGCCCACACGGGTCCGCCGACGACGGCGAGCGCGTAGGTCGACACCAGGCCCAGGGCCAGCCCGATCGCGACCGCGCGGGCGACGACGCCCTGGTGGCCGCGGTTCTGCAGGACGAGCGCAAGGCCCTGGTTGACCGTCGACACCGCCGCGCCGACGGCCAGGACGGCGAACGTCCCTCCCGACGCCTCGTACTGCGCGCCGAGGATCAGGGGGATCAGCGGCGGTCCGACGACAGCCGCGAGCAGCGGGGCGAGACAGATGCCGGCGGTCACCCGGCCGATGCGGCGTTCCTCGACGCGCAGGCCGGCCTCGTCGTCCCCGGCACGGGCCAGCCAGGGCAGGCCCACCAGGGCCAGGGCCGACGAGAGGAACAGCAGCGGCCCGAGCAACCGGCCCGCGCCGGCGTAGATGCCGGCCGCGGCCGGGCCGCCGCCGAGGGCGACGAACGGGGTGTCGAGCTGCTGACCGATCGAGGCCAGGGCCGCCAATCCGAACGACACCGACCACCGTTGGGCCCGGGCCAGCTCGCCCCACGGGGCGCGGCCGGCGGAGGGCCGCCCGAGGAACAGCCGGTCCACGACGGCCTCGATCGCGAAGCTCGACGCGAGCCCGATCGGCAGCGCCAGCTCGGTGACACCGGCCAGGAGGAGCACCACGACGACGATCAGCCCGCCGAGGCGGCCGAGGAGCTGCGCCGTGGCGGCCTGGGCGAAGCGCTCCTGGGCGCGGAGGAGGGCGTTGGCGGACTGCGCCTCCCAGACCAGCGGGGCCACGGCGCCGAGCACGAGACCGGTCGCGAGGTCCGGGGCGATCACGACGCCCGCACCCGCGCTGACCAGCGCCAGGGGGAGCAGCACCCGCCGTTTCGACCGGTGCACCGCGCGGGCTGCGGCCACGTCGAGGCGACCCCCGGCGGACTCGCGGACGAGGTAGGTCATGAGGCCGAGGTCGAACACAGTCGCCGAGACGACCGAGATGGCGAAGCACGTCGCCACGATCCCGAGGGCTTCCGGGGTGATCGCCCGGGCCGCGAAGACGTAGGTCAGGCCGAGGAGGACCTGTCCGGCCACGAGCGACCCGGCGACGCCGCCGACGCGACCGACGAGCATCCGTGCGGCCGCGGGGCCACGACCGGAGACCGTCGACTCGGGCATCGCACCATCCTGTAGATCCGGACCGGATCGATCACCGGCCACGGGCGAAGAGCACCTCGTTGATGGTCCGCAGCAGGACCTTGGCGTCGAGCCAGAGCGACCAGTTCTCGATGTAGAAGTTGTCGAATCGCGCGCGGTCGGAGATCGGGGTGTCGGCGCCGCGCAGGCCGCTCACCTGGGCGAGACCCGTCAGCCCCGACGGGACCCGGTGGCGGTGGCCGTAGCGCGGCAGCTCGGAGGAGAACTTCTCGACGAAGTGCGGGCGCTCCGGGCGGGGCCCGACGAGGGTCATGTCGCCGCGCAGGATGTTCCACAGCTGTGGGAGCTCGTCGAGCGAGGTGCGGCGCAGGACCCGCCCGACCGGACCGACGCGCTCGTCGCCGACGACCGACCACCGCGTGGCGGACTCGCCCTCGTCCGCCGGCCGCATCGACCGGAACTTCAGGCACTCGAAGAGCTTGCCGTCACGTCCCACCCGCGCCTGGCGGAAGATCACGTCGGGCCCGCCCTCGAGGCGGACCGCCAGCGCGCAGATCGCCATCATCGGGGCGAGCAGGACCAGCACCGCCGCGCTCACGACGACGTCGAAGACACGCTTGAGCGTCCAGCTGACGCCGTCGAGCGGAGGCGTGCGGATGCGCATGATCGGCACGGAGCCGATGTGGTCGCCGGTGCCCGTCTGCGTCACGAAGGCGGGCAGCCGGGGGACGATCAGCAGGTCGCAGCCGGCGCACTCGGGGCTGCGCACGCGGTCGAGCAGCTCGGCCTCGTCGAACTCGCCGCCCGCGACGAGCACCACCTCGATGCCGTTCTCGGCCACGATCCGCTCGAGATCGGCCAGCGCACCGACGTGCGGGGCGAACGCCGACGCCGCCGGGTCGTCCCCGTCGTCGAGGTGGCCGGCCACCGACAGGCCGTAGCGCGGGTGGCGCTGGAGCAGCTCGATGACGTCCGCCGCGAGCGTGCCGCCGCCGACCACGAGCGTCCGGTGCGCGACCACCCCGCGCGTCCGGGCGGCGAGGATGAACCGCGTGGTCGCCACCCGCCCGAGCACCACGAGACCCAGACCCGGCAGGACGATGAGCAGGAACGTCTCGACGCCCTGCCCGTCGTGGCGCAGCGCGAACACCGACGCCACGAGGGCCACGGCCACCAGCAGACGACCGATGACGCCCGGGATCTCGTCGAGCACCGAGAGGTGCAGGCGCGCGCGATAGCGCCCCCCGCCGGAGAGCAGGGCCAGCGCGATGGCCGTCATCGCGAGCACGGCCTTCGCGTACTGCGGGAGCCAGAGCACCGGCGCCGCCAGGAGCACCGCGTCGACCGGGAGCACCAGCATCCAGGCCTGCCAGTGCACGGCCGACCGGAAACCGAAGAGGGGGCGCGCCTCGGCGAGCGGGCTCGGAGCGTCGTACGTCGTCACCGTTGCGGATGGCTGCGGGGCCTCCTCGTCCTGCGCCTCGCTCCGGGAGCCGACGTCGGTCGCTCCTGCAGCCACCGGACTCACCACGCCACCGTCCTCGCGTCACACGGGGTGTCCGGCGGCCGGGGGGAACCGTGGATCATCACCCGATTGAGCGAACGGCAATCTACGGGCAGATCCACCAATGGGTGAAGCCACTAGTCAGATCGGTGACATTGTGCTGGGCCTGGCGGCGTAGTCACCCGATCGCGCTGTGTGAGAACTTCCTGCTCAGGGCTGTACGCCTGGCGAAGTCACTATGACGATCGTCTCGCCCGGGGCGCGAGCACCCGGGCCGCGGCGCGGTGCGCGCGGCTGTCGGGATCGGTGGACGCCGACATGATCACGTGGTGCCGCAACCATGTCAGCGGCCACCGCGCGAGGCCCCGGACGACATCGCCGGGGCGCACCACGTCGGCGTGGTCGCGTCGCAGCCCGCGCACGAACGCGCGCTGCGCCCGCAGGTTCCGCCGCCGGGCCGCCGCGCTCTCCGAGCCCGACGCCAGCCGGAACCGGGAGAGCGTCTCGGGCAGCCCGTAGAAGTCCCCGACGGTGGTCAGCCGGACCGCCAGCGCCACGTCGAGCACGAACGGGGCGTCGGTCGGGAAGCCCCCGACCTGCTCGAACGCCGAGCGCCGGAAGAGCATGTTGCCGGGTCCGCCGAGCGGGTTGCCGCCGTGGCGCACGACACGGCGCACGACCGACGCCCGGCCCTGACGCCCCACGAGGTCCGGCGTCCGGAGGGTGCGGTCGCGGGCGATGATGCGGTCGTGGTCGTCGACGAGGTGGTGCCGGCTCGACACGATCGCCACCTCGGGCTCTGCCTCCAGGACGGCCACCTGGCGCGCGAGCGCGTCGGGCTCGATGAGGTCGTCGGCCATGAGCACCTTCACCAGCGGGGCGCGCGTGGCGGCGACCGCCGCGGCGAAGTTGGCGATCATCGGCACGGTCTCGGTGTGCCGGTAGACGCGGAGCCGGGGGTCGTCGTAGGACTCCACCACGGCCGACGAGCCGTCCGTGCACGCGTTGTCGAGGACGACGAGCTCGAAATCCGTGAAGGTCTGGGCGAGGGCGCTCTCGATGGTGCGACCGATGTAGTCGACCTTCTGGAAGAGCGGGATGCAGATCGAGGCGGACGGCCGCACGGACACCTCCGAACGTTGGTCCATGCGTTGGTGCTCACTCTTGACACCGACCTCGCCTTCCACCCGACTATGGTGCCGAGCGTCGTAACGGGGGGTCAATTCGCTGGGCCGTGAGAGCGGACATGTCCACTGTCTGGACGTATCGGAGCTACACAGAGTGCTGACCGACCGGCGAGGCTCCGGCACCTTGGACGTTCTCGTGCTCGGCATGCACTACCCGCCCGAGCACACGGGCAACGCGCCCTACACGGCCGGCATGGTGGCCGCCCTGGCCGCCGCCGGGCACCGCGTCCGGGTCGTCACCGGCTACCCGCACTACCCGCAGTGGGTCGTGCACGACGGGTACGAGGGGCTCCGCCACCGCGAGACCGACGGCGGCGGCGTGCCGATCACCCGCGTCCGGCATCCGGTGCCCCGCGAGCCGAGCGCGCTGCGACGCGCGGTCATGGACGCCACCTTCACCGCCCATGCGGCGTCGATCGGACGACAGGGTGCCCGGCGCCCCGACGTCGTGATCGCCATCAGCCCGGTGCTGCTCACCGTGCTCGCCGGCCTGCGCTGGAAGAGGCGCGGGCGGACGGCGCTCGGCGTCGTCACCCAGGACCTCTACAGCCGGGCGCTCACCGAGACCGGTATCGCCTCCGCCGGCGCCGGGCAGGCGGCCGCGAGGCTCGAGGGCTGGCTGCTCTCACGGGCCGACGGGGTGGCGGTGGTGCACGAGCAGTTCGCGGACGGCCTCGCCGCGCTCGGCGTCAAGAGGGATCGGGTGACGACGATCCGCAACTGGTCGCACGTCGGGACCGGGGCCACCGACAGGGCCACCACGCGCCGGGCACTCGGCTGGCGCGACGACGAGGTGATCGTCCTGCACGCCGGCAACATGGGCCTCAAGCAGGGCCTGGAGAACGTCGTCGACACGGCGCGGCTCGCCGACGAGACCGCGGCACCCGTGCGCTTCGTCCTGCTCGGGGACGGCAACCAGCGCGCGGCCCTCGAGCGCCACGGTGCCGGCGTGGGCCGGCTGGAGTTCCGCGACCCGCTGCCCGGCGACCACTTCTCGGACGCCCTCGCCGCCGCCGACGTCCTGCTGGTCAACGAGGCCACGACCGTCGCCGAGATGTCGGTGCCCAGCAAGCTCACGTCGTACTTCAGCGCGGCCCGTCCCGTCGTGGCGGCGTCGTGGGACCGCAGCGCGGCCGCCGCCGAGCTCCGTCGATCGGGGGGCGGCGTGCGCGTGGATCCCGGCCGGCCGCAGGATCTGCTCGACGCCGTGCGTCGGATCGCCGAGGATCCCGCCCGCGCCGAGGCCCTGGCCAGCGCCGGCCGTGCCTATGCGCAGGAGCACCTCGGCGCCGCCGCCGCACACCGTGACTACCAGCGCTGGGTGGAGGGCCTCGCCGCCTCCCGGACGCACCAGGGGGAATCGACATGACCGACCCGCTCGCCGGCTGGCAGATCGGCCGGCCGCTGCCTCGCGATGCGCGCGTGTTCGTCGCCGGCTCGTCGGGGCTCGTCGGCTCCGCCGTCGCGCGCCACCTGCGGGCCGCGGGCTTCACCGACGTCGTCGGCGTGCGCTCGGCGCAGGTCGACCTGCGCGACGCCGACGCCACCGCCCGCTTCCTCGACGAGACCCGGCCGGCCGTCGTGGTCGACGCCGCCGCGCGCGTCGGGGGGATCGCGGCGAACGCGGCCGAGCCCGTCGAGTTCCTCCACGACAACCTGCGCATCCAGGCCAACCTGCTCGACGCCGCGCACCGCGTCGGCGTCGGGCGCCTGCTGCTGCTCGGCTCGTCGTGCATCTACCCGAAGTTCGCCGACCAGCCGATCCGCGAGGACTCGCTGCTCACCGGCGCGCTCGAGCCCACCAACGACGCGTACGCGATCGCGAAGATCGCCGGGATCATGGGCGTGCAGTCCTACCGCCGCGAGTACGGCCGATCCTGGATCTCCGCGATGCCCACGAACCTCTACGGGCCGGGCGACAACTTCGACCTCGAGAAATCGCACGTGCTGCCCGCGCTCATGCGCAAGTTCCACGAGGCCCGCGTGTCCGGGGCGCCGACCGTGACGGTCTGGGGCACCGGGACGCCGCGCCGCGAGTTCCTCCACACCGACGACCTCGCGGCCGCGTGCCTGCACCTGCTCGAGCACTACGACGACCCGTCGCCGATCAACGTGGGCGTCGGCGAGGACGTCCCGATCGCCGACCTCGCCTCGCTCGTCGCCGACACCGTCGGCTTCACCGGCGACATCGTCTACGACACCTCCCGGCCCGACGGCACGCCGCGCAAGCTGCTCGACGTCTCGCGCCTGCAGTCGCTGGGCTGGAAGCCGACCATCGGGCTCGCCGAGGGCCTGGCCTCGACCTATCAGTGGTTCCTCGACCAGCAGGGGGCGCAGCGGTGAAGCGGGCGTTGATCACGGGGATCACGGGGCAGGACGGGTCGTACCTGACCGAGTTGTTGATCTCTAAGGGCTATCAGGTGCACGGGATCATCCGTCGCTCCTCGACCTTCAACACCGGCCGGATCGATCACCTCTACCAGGATCCGCACGAGACCGATCAGCGGCTGGTGCTGCACTACGGGGACCTGACCGACTCGAGCCGGTTGGTGACGTTGATCGAGAAGATCCGTCCCGACGAGGTCTATCACCTGGCGGCGCAGTCGCATGTGCGGGTGTCGTTCGACGAGCCGGAGTACACCGGCAACACCACCGGGGTCGGCACCACCCGGCTGCTCGAGGCGATCCGGATGGTCGGGGTCGACACGAGGTATTACCAGGCGTCGAGCTCGGAGATGTTCGGCGCGACCCCGCCCCCGCAGAACGAGGACACCCCGTTCTACCCGCGCTCGCCCTATGGGGCGGCGAAGGTCTACGGGTACTGGATGGCGCGGAACTACCGCGAGGCCCACGGCCTGTTCGCCGTGAACGGGATCCTGTTCAACCACGAGTCCCCGCGGCGTGGGGAGACGTTCGTGACCCGCAAGATCGCCCGCGCCGCCGCCCGCATCGCCGCCGGGGTCGAGGAGAACGTCTACCTCGGCAACCTCGACGCGGTCCGGGACTGGGGGTACGCCGAGGAGTACGTCGAGGGCATGTGGCGGATGCTGCAGGCCGACCAGGCCACCGACTACGTCCTGGCCACCGGCACCGCGACCACGGTCCGCGAGTTCACCCAGTACTGCTTCGACCGCGTCGGGCTCGACTGGGAGCGCCACGTCAAGTTCGACGAGACCTACCTGCGGCCCACCGAGGTCGACGCGCTGATCGGGGACGCGTCCAAGGCCCAGCGCGAGCTCGGGTGGAAGGCCCAGACCATGCCCGAACAGCTCGCCCACCTCATGACCGACGCCGAGACGGCCGCCCTCGGGTCGTGACGGGTTGAGCTCCGGGCTGGGGCGCGCCGGTCCTGCGAGGGATCAGCTTCCGGCACCGGACCCGTTCGATCCCGGCGGGGTGTGGCCGTTCGTGGACGGCACCGCCGTGGTGTGACCGTTGCTGCCGCTCGGCGCGCCCGCGGAGGCGACCTCGCCTCCCGTGGTGGTGCTGTCCTCGGCAGGGCCGGCCGTGGTCGTGGCCCGCGTGGCGCGGCGGCGGGGGCGCGGCGCCGGGGTCTCGGTCGTCGGCGGGTCGTCCGCGTTCTCGCCGGTCGTGCCGTCAGCGGCTGGAGTCGGCTCCGTGGTCGGCGGGGGCGCCGCGGCGGCGCGCTTCGCCGTGGTGCGCTTGGCGGGCGTCTTCTTGGGCGGCGTGCCGCCGTCGGCAGCGGGCTCGGTGGCCGTGTTGCGGCTGCGGACGCGGACCGTGGGGTGGTCGGTCGGCGCTGCGTCGCCCGTCGCGTCCTCGCCGGTGCTCGGCCCTGTGGTCGACGCGGTCGTCGATCCCGTGGTGCGGGTCCGGCTGGTGGTCGAGCGGGCGCGGGACGGACGCTTCGGCGCGGCCGGTGGGCCCTCGGCGTCGGAGGTGGTCGCGGTGGTCCGGCGCGGCCGCTTGGGCTTCGGAGCGGGCTCCGGGGTGGGCTCGGGCGCGGTCTCCGGCACGGGCTCGGGGATCGTCTCCTCGACCACCGGGGCGGGCTCCGCCGCCGGCGCCGGGGTGCTCGACGGCCCGGCGGGCAGGGCCAGCACGGGACGGCGGCCGCCGAGGGCGTCGCGGACGTCGACGGCCCACGTCAGGACCGCGCCGAGCACGACGGCGCCCGCGAGGCCGAGCGCGGAGGCCGCGACGTCGACGTCGTCGGGACGCGTGCTGCCGCGGCGGCAGACGAGCACCACGCCGTCGGCGTACCGGGCGATGTCGACGGCGTCCGCGGCGTCGGTGACCGGCGGGGTGTCGACGAGCACGTGGTCGTAGCGCTCGCGCAGCGTCTGCAGCAGGGACACCAGGCGCGGGCCGACGACGAGCTCGCTCGGACGCGACCCGGGCGAACCGGCGGTGACGACGTCGAAGCCACCCCGCGACCAGCGCTGGATCGCCGCCCCGGGCTCGAGGCGCTGCTCGAGGACCTCGCGGAGCCCCACCTGCCCGTCGAGGGACAGCGTGGTGGCGAGCGACGGGCTGCGCAGGTCGGCGTCGACAAGCACCACCGAATCGCCGGACGCGGCGAACGCCACGGCGAGGTCGACGGCCGTCGTCGAGGTGCCCTGGTCGGACCCGGTACCGGTGAGCACGAGGCAGCGGCGCTCGCCGGCCACCGAGCGCAGGCTCGCGCGGGTCCGGCGGTAGGACTCGGCGCGGGCGCGCTGGCGGCGGGCCCGGCGGCCACCGGCGCCGACCGACGGCTCGGAGAGCAGCGCGGGGTGCTTCGGGGGGCGGCGCAGGGCGGGGACGGTGCCGAGCACGGGCGCGCCGAGCCGCTCGCTGAGCGTCTCCGAGGAGTCGATCGCGTCCCGCAGGGCCCGGCGGGCCAGCGCCACGCCGATACCGACGACGAGGCCCACGAGCAGCGCGACCGCGAAGAGGATCGTCGTCCGCGGACCGGACGGCTCGTCGGGCGTGGTCGGCGGGAGGATCACCTCCGCCGTGGCGATCGGCCGGTTCACCGCTCCCCCGGTCGACTCGATGGTGCCGACCAGGCGCGTGAACGCCGTGGCCACCGCGCCGGCCACGAGCCGGGCCTGGTCGGGAGAGCGCTCGGTGACGTCGAGGGACAGCACCACGGTCTCGGTGACCGAGCTCGCGCTGATCGCGCCCTGGATCTCGTCGGGGGTCGGACTGCCGCCGAGCAGTGCGGACGCGTCGATCGCGACCCGCTGCCCCTGCAGCAGTTCGGTGTAGGACTTCACGCGCTCGGTGGAGAGCTGGGCGCCCGAGTAGGCGTCCGTGGACGACGACTCCTGCTGCGCCGACGCCACGTAGAACACGGCGGACGACGTGTACGTCCGGGGCAGGAGGAGGTCGAGCAGCACCGCGCCGAGCAGGCACAGCACCAGCACACCGGCGATGAGCTTCCGGTCCTCGCGCAGGACGGTCCAGTACTCGCGGGCGCTCATGGTCGGTCTCCTCCGAGGGCCGCCACGGGTTCGGGCGGGATGGGCGGGGCGTGATCGGGGGCGCTGGTGGCCGGGCGGCCGACCCACCAGCGGTGCCATCGAGCGAGGGCGGGTGCGCCGGCCTCGGCGCGTTCGGCGGCGGTGAGGCCCTCGGCCGCACAGGCGACGGCGACGAGCGCGAACGCCCAGGTCGACGCGGCCGCGGGCTGGGAGAGCAGGAGCGTCAGGAAGACGACGAGGGCGACGGGCACCGCCCGGCCGACGGGCTCCGCACCCCGCCCCGGGGCGACGAACGCGGGGACGAGGACCGCCAGCGAGACCAGGACGACGAAAGGCAGGCCGTTGACGGCGACGTCGGCGATGAGGTTGATGCCCGCCTGCTTCTCCGTGCCGAGCCCGCCCCACGGCGACTCGCTCAGCGCGCGGACACCCGCGGCGGTGGCGTCCTGGCGCTCGGCGAGCGAGGTCTCGTTCGACGTCTGCTTCGCGCTCAGCCCGAGCACGGGCGCGTAGAGCGCCACCCAGGCGGCGCCCGCGATCGCGCCCAGCCCGCCGATCTGGCGCAGGAATCCGCGCAGGGCGACGCCGCCGCGCGGGCGCAGGAACAGGTCGAGGGCGAGCACGACGACGAAGACGCCGAAGCCGGCGGTGGACAGCGTGCCGGCGAGCCCCGCGAGGAGGAGCACCTTCACCCAGCGCGCGCGGTAGCCGACGGCGTCGGCGAGGAACCATGCCGCGGCGCAGGACATGGCCATCCAGCCCGACTCGCGGCCGAACCCCGTCAGCCGGGGCACGTCGATCCCGAAGACCTCGGAGGTCGAGTAGCTGATCGTGAACGGGAAGTACACCGGTTGTGGCCCGACCGCGCCGACGGGCACGGACGCGATCTGCCCGGCCCCCAGGCCGGCGACCGCCCAGACCAGCGCGGTGACGACCCACGAGGCGCACACCAGGACGACGACGATCACGAAGCCGCGCCCCACCGCACGCCGCGTCCGCGGGTCGGCCAGCACGACGGCGAACGCGACCAGCGAACCGATCGTCAGCACGAAGTCCTGGAAGAGGTCGCGGACGCGGTCCGGGGCGAAGGCCGTCGCGCCGTGCCCGACCATCCACAGGTAGGCGACGGCCAGCACGCCGACGACCAGCGGGACCGCCGGGACGGGGCGGGCGGGCACCCGCTCCCGGCGCAGCAGCGCGGCGACGCCGGCCAGCACGGCGAGGGCACACCCGGCCAGCGCGGTGAACTCGCCGAACACGCCGGGACGCAGCAGCGGGAGCGTCAGCAGGACCAGCCCGGCGGGCACCAGCGCAGGGAGGGTCGGCGCGGTCAGCGAGCCCCACAGGGTCCGCGTCCGCGCCGTCATCCTCGTCCCCCTGGCTCGTCGAGGCTCGCTCGTCCGTTCAGCGTAGTCAGGAGGGTATCGATCGGGTCAACGGCGTCCTCGAGCAGGGTTGCGGATCTCACTCTCGGTCGCCGAGTAGCCCGCCGACGAAGTCCTCCGTGCCGAGGTCGGCCCCGGCCTTGCGGGCAGCGGCCATGTACTCCTCACGGTCGGCGAGCAGGCGGACGAGGGCGCCGGCCACGTCGGCCGGGTCGTCGACACGGGCCTTCACCCCGCAGCCGGTGGTGTCCAGGACCGTCGCGATCCACCCCCGATCGGGCCCGAGCACCGGGACGCCCCGGGCGCAGGACTCGGCGACGATGCCGCTCGGGGCATCGTTGTCGTGCAGGACGGCGGCGACGTCCAGCGAGCGCAGCGCGGCGTCGAACTCGGCGTCGTCGAGGAGACGGTCGTCGACGGCCAGGCGGCCCTCGGCGCGCAGCTGCGCCGCGTCGGGATGGGTGGCGAGGACCTCCCGCACGTCGGGCTCGCAGCGTCCGGCGAGGACGACGTCGACCTCCGGGCGCTCGACGCACGCACGCAGGAGCACCGGCACGTGCTTGCGGGCGCTGATCACCCCGAGGATGCCGACGCGCACGCGGTCACCGGTCCTCGGCGGATCGAGGGGCTCGGTCGGCGGCGTGACCGGATCACGGACCGGGGTCACCCCGGGGAAGCCGGGCCGCCGGGTGACGACGCCGAAGGCGTCGGTGAGGAAGTGCACCCGCACCCCGGGCAGCCGGCGCAACGCCGCCACGAGCGCCGGCTTGAGCACCATGCCGAGGGTCGCGCGCTCGGGCCCGCCCGGCAGGGCGGTGCGCATGAGCAGCAGCGTGATGCGGGGCCGGCGCGGGCGGGCGCGGCCGAGCGCACCCCGCACCACCGCCCGCAACAGAGGGCGGACCGCCTTGTCGCCGTCGGGGACGACGAGGTGGCCGACCCCGCGATCGGTCGCGGTGGTCAGGGCCTCGCGCAGGGCGACGTCGTGGTCGTCGGCACTCACGACCACCGTCTCCGTCTCGGTGCGGCCCAGGTGATGGGCGAACTCCGAGGAGGCGGCGACCCACGGAGACACGATGAGGATCCGTTCGCCGCGCGGGAGCGCCTCGACCAGGTGACGCACGTACTGCAGACGGTGGCCGTCCGGCGCCAACTCGAGCACCGCAGTAGGCCGAACGTGATGCATATTGCTCCAACCTGACGGACGCCGACTGCCGTGGCTACGTTACGCACGCTGGCGGCCCGTGAGGTGAGGTGTTGATGGAGATCGCGTGGCTCACCGACGCGCAGGCTCCTTATCGCGAACCGCTCTTCGCGGAGCTCGCGCGGCGCAGCGACCTGACGGTGCACGTCCTCTTCGAGGAGGAGCCGGAGCGGCACTTCCGCTACCGGCCCCACCCCGGATACGCGTCGGCCCTCGTGCCCTGCTGGCAGATCCCCCGGAAGGGCCCGCTGGCGAGCCTCGACTCGTACCAGGCGATCCTGCGGCCGGGCGCCACGCGCCCCGTGCTCGACGCCGACGTGATCGTGATCCCGACATGGGCGCAGCTGGCCAGCGCCTGGACGATGGTGCGCGCGGTCCGCCGCGGCGTTCCCTACGTGATCTTCTCCGAGAGCACGCTGACCAGCCGCCGCTTCTCGAGCGGGCCCGTCGACGGCGTCCGGCGGTGGCTGTTCACGCACGCCGGCGCGGTGGTCGTCCCCGGCCCCGCCGCGCGCGAGGCCTCGATCGCGTCCGGCGTCGCCCCGGAGCGCATCGTCGAGTCGGTCAACTCGGTCGACCTCGGGCTGTTCGGCGACCGACCGCGCGAGCTGCGGGCGCGCGCCGGCGAGACGACCGGACCCGGCGCGGAGGCGCACCGCTACGTCTACGTCGGCCAGCTCATCGCGCGGAAGAACGTGGGCGCGCTGATCGAGGCGTTCGCTCGCCTCGACGGCCGCCCGGAGCTCGACGTCGTCGGTGACGGGGCGGAGCTCCCGGCCCTGCGGCAGTCGGCGTGGGACCTGGGCGTGGCCGACCGCGTGCGCTTCCGCGGCTTCCTCGACGAGGACGGCGTGGTGGCGATCCTGGCGACAGCACAGACCCTCGTCCTGCCCTCGCTCGAGGAGGTCTACGGCTTCACGCCGCTGGAGGCGCGCGTCGCCGGACTGCAGGTGGTGGTGTCCGAGAAGGCCGGGATCGCCGACAACCTCCGCGACGTCGACGGCGCCTGGATCGTGCCGCCGGACGTCGACGGCCTGGCCCGGGGACTCGAGGGCTCGCGCCGGGCGTGGACCGGGTGGGCGACGGACGTGCCCACCGACTCGGCCTCCCCCGAGCGCTCCGCCGACGATGTCCTCACCGCCGCCAAGATCGCCTCAGGTGGCGCTGCGCGCACGTGAGTGTTCCGGCGACCCGGAACACTCACGTGGCGACGCCGTTGAGGACGTTGCCGGCCACGACGACGGTGCCGGTACCGCGGAGCGCGAAGGTGTCGGCGACGTCCGGTCCGTCGACGCGGTTGCCGGTGATCGCGCCGGCGGGCACGCCGTCGAACGCCACGGCACGGATCCCGGCGCCGCAGCGCATCACGTTGTCCGCGACGACGACCTCGGTCGGCGGGTCCAGCGGCCGACCACCCGCGGTCAGGCCCTCGCCTCCCGGCAGCGCCCCGACCAGCGGGATCGGCCGCGTGTTCATCGTCGCGTCGTGGCGGTTGGCGCGGACGGTCACGCGACGGGCGCCGGCGATGATCTGCACGTGGGCGAACTCCTGGAGCCCGCAGGCCGTGAAGGTGTTGCCCTCGACGAGCACGTCGGTGGAGAAGTCCTCGACGTGCACGGCCTCCATCCGGTAGCGCTCCACCGTGCAGCCGCGCACCACGACGTCGGCGCAGTAGGCGATGCCGACCGCGAAGCCCGGGGAGTCGTTGTCGCGGAAGGTGCAGCCCTCCACGCGCACGTCGCGGAACGAGCCGAAGGGGCTGTTGAACTCGAGGTCGGTGTTGGCGTTGCGCACGAACGAGCTGCCCCGGACCACCGTCCGCTGGGTCACCGCGCGCGACTGATTCGCTTGGTAGAGCCCATAGGTGGTCGTCGCGACGGCGGTGTCGGTGATCGCGAGGTCGGTGCTCGTGCCGTCGGCCGTACCGAACTGCAGGCCGTGGGCGAACGTCGTCAGGGCGTCGGTGTGTCCCACGAGCGCCGAGCGCGACAGCCGGAACCCATCGGCCCGGCCGAGGCGCACGAGCACGGTGTCGACGTCCACGAGGCGCTCGAGGACGAGCCCGTCGAGCGTCACCCCCGGCGCGTCGACGAGCAGCCCGACCAGGGCGTCGCGCAGACCCGGCCCCGGCTCCGGCCGCAGGAACGACCGGCCCGGCTCCCCCGCGACGACCACGCCGGGCGGCACGCGCAGGGGCTCGCCCAGCACGAGCCGGTAGGTCCCGGCGGGCACCGCGACGGTGCTCGGCCCGGCGGACGCCTGCTGCAGCGCTGCCCGGAAGGCCGCGGCGTCGTCGGCGCGCCCGTCGCCCCGGGCGCCGAGGGCCCGGACGTCGACGACCGGCCCCTGCCGCAACGGGGCCCCGCCCGGCGTGGGCACGTCGCCCGGGATGCCGGGGACGGGCGGGGCGGCGGCGCCCGCGCAGGCCGCCGGCGCGGCCGCGGCCACCAACCCGGTGGCGGCGGCGAGCCTCAGCGCCCCGCGGCGCGACCACGCCCGGCCCGAGTCGATCACGGCGCCAGTATGCCGACGAGACCCGGCCGGGTGGGTCTTCCGCATTCCCTCGCGCGGCGCGTAACGACGGCCCCGGGCCCGCCGACAGAGCAGCGAGACGTTCGAGGACGACGGGGGTTGCCTGCGATGACGATGATCCTGACGGCCGTGGCCGGCGCGACGGCCGGTGCGGCGGCGTGGCTGATCGCCCCCTGGGCGAGCATGGCCGTCCACGGCACCGTCGACGAGCGGACCTGGGCCGCGCAGCGCTGACGGCGCTCGGTCGCCGTCCGGGCCTCACAGTTCGGTCTCGTCCGCCCCGCGGGGCGACGCCCTCCCCCACGATGCTCACAGCACGTGGTGTGCGAGGTCTCCGGGGGGAGTGCCGACGATGGCGAAGCGCGGACGGGGAACGGCGGTGGCCGCCGGGCTCCTGGTCGGGGCGGCACTGGGATGGGCGCTCGCGCCCGTCGTCGACATGGCGCGACACGGCACGCTCGACCAGCAGAAGGTGCGGGCCTGGCGCGAGACCCGGCCGCGAGTCGTTCCACCTTGTGACGAGCTGAG
The DNA here is from genome assembly GCF_050948445.1 of Actinomycetospora sp. CA-053990. Classification (NCBI taxonomy): domain Bacteria; kingdom Bacillati; phylum Actinomycetota; class Actinomycetes; order Pseudonocardiales; family Pseudonocardiaceae; genus Actinomycetospora; species Actinomycetospora sp. CA-053990. Next base: position 5,317,372 of record NZ_CP192043.1, read on the forward strand.
CGTCCCGGCACCCCGCAGGGGCGCCGGGACGTCGGCCACCACACCGGTCGCTAGGGCTTGAGCACCCGCGCGCGCTCGACGCCGGCGGCGTCCATCTCGTGGAACTCCATGCGCCGCCGGCCCGCGAGCCTCTTCTCGACGCGGTCGACGTAGGGCAGGAAGCCCGCCCGCTCGCAGCCCTTGAGGCTCGCGATGTTGTCGGTGCCGACGAAGGTGACGACGTAGCGCGCCCCGAGGTCGGTGGCCTTCTCCGCGATCAGCGACATGCCGGCGCTCATGATCCGCTTGCCCTGGTGGCGCACCGGCGTGAACGCGCCCTCGAGCAGCGCCTCGTCGGGGCCGAGCACGGGGAAGATGCCGTGGAAGAACGACTGCACGTCGTCGTTGTCCTCGGCGGAGAACAGCCACTGCACGTAGCAGGGCTCGTCGTCGGAGTTGACCGCGACGTAGGGGCTCCCGATGCCCTGGTCCAGGAGGCGACCGCGGGTCTGCCGCTCCCAGCGCTCGGCGGTGTCGACCTCGGCGTGGGTGTCGAGGATGTGCTCGACGTCGTCGTCGCGCATGGCGCGCACCGAGATCGGGATCTTCGCGACGGGCGTCTCGTGCGGGACCGCGAGGTCCCGCTTGAGCCCGTAGGAGTGTGACGTCGACAGCGCCCGCTTGCCGACGGAGCGCATCGTCGGGATGAAGGTCCCCGACTCCAGCGTCGTCCTGGCGAACCGGGCGTAGCGCGTGAGCGTCGTGCCGGCGCTCGAGTTGTCCTGCACAGCGAAGTCCTCACCATTGGGGAATCGGCCATGGTCGCCGATCGCTCTCGTCCGAGCGACCACCACCCGGGGTGAGACGCGCACTCGAACGGAGGGTTCGCTCCCCGACCACTGATGTCACCCGATCAGGGGACAGATCGAGCCGGTTGCCGTGATCGAGCTAACGATCCGTGTCGATCAGACGACAATGGATCGAGCGCCGGCGGGGAGCCGGCTCAGCACCCTCGGGGGGTCCCATGTCCAAGCACTCGGCTCCGCAGCAGCCCGGCCGCGGCACCGGCGACCCCGTCGTGCTGATCCGCCCGGTCGCCCTGAGCGCCGCGGATTACCTCGGTCGCCTGCGCACCGCCGCGACGACCCTGGTGCCGGTCACGGTGCGGGGCCGGCACTCGCGGGGCTGACCCGCCCGGACCGTCAGGCCGGCAGCCCCGTGCCCGCGTGCTCCGTCCCCGCGTGCTCCGTCCCCGCGTAGAGGGGACCCGCGTCGTTGACGGCCAGCAGCAGCGGCACCGACCCGCTGGTGTCGATGCGGCACACCGCGGCGTCGACGAGGAACATCCGCCACGCGATCTCGATGCCGACCCCGAGGGCCCAGCTGATCGCCGCCTTGATGGGCGAGACGTGGCTGACCACCACCACCTCGCCCTCCGCCGCCTCCGCCGCGAGGTCGACGCACGCGGCGGCCACGCGGTCCCGCACCGCCACGAGCGACTCGCCGCCCGCCGGCACGTGCTCCGGGTCGGAGCGCCAGGCCTGCCAGGCGTCGCCGTCCAGGGCCGTCATGGGCTGGCCGTCGAGCTCGCCGTAGTCCATCTCGGTCCACCGCGTGTCGACCTCCACCGGGACCTCGGCGCCGAGGAGTGCCGCGGTCTCGCGGGCCCGGACGAGCGGGCTGGTGACCAGGCGCGTGGGCCGCGGGAGCCCCGCGGCGAGGGCGCGGGCCTGCCGCCGTCCGGTCTCGGTGAGCGGCGGGTCGGCCCGCCCGCACATCAGCCCGCGGGCGTTGGCCTCACTCTGACCATGGCGGACGAGGGTGAGCACCTACGCCACGGTAGTGCCGCCGGAGCGGCCGTCCGGCGCGCATTCGGGCGACGGGCAGCGTCCGCGAGCAGCACCAGGGCGCCCGGGGCGCACGAGATCAGGGCGAGGACGCCGTAGACGACGGCCGTCGCGAGCCCCTCGCCCGGGGCGAGGCCGACGGCGGCGAAGGCGACGGCCGCGACCGCCTCCCGCGGGCCCCAGCCGCCGACCGTCAGGGGCACCGACATCGCCAGGAGCGCCACGGTGACGAGCGGGAGCAGCTGGCCGAGGGGTGCGGTGACCCCGGCGGTGCGGGCGGCGACGACGAACAGCGCGAGCAGCCCGGCGAGCGCCACCAGCGACAGCAGGACGACGGCGGGCGCGGTGCGCCAGCGGCCGAGGCCCTCGCGGACGTCGCGCATCGCCGCGACGAACCCGACGCGCCACCGCGCCGCGCGCCGCGCGGTCCAGAGCCAGCCGACGACGCCGGCGACGAGGAGGACGACGCCGGCCGCGACGAAGCCGAGCCCGGGGCCGACGACGGCGTGCACCACGGCGGGCTGGGCGAACAGCACGGCGGCGCCGACGGCGACGACCACCACCTGGCCGGCGACGCGCTCGATCACCACGGCCCGCGCGCCGCGCCCGTCGCCGGGTCGGTGGTGGCGCACGGCGCGGTGCACGTCGCCGAGCACGCCGGCGGGCAGCAGCGAGTTGAGCAGCGTCGCGCGGTACGCGTCGGCGGTCGCCTCGCCCAGCGGCAGCGTCAGCCCGACGCCGCGGGCGACGACGCACCAGCGGGCGGCACCGGCGACGGTGGTGAGCGCGCCGAGCAGGAGCGCGGCGGCGACCACGGGCCCGGAGATCCCGGCGAGCGCCTCGACCACGCCACCGGCGCCCAGGCGCACGACGAGCAGGACGGGGAGGCCGAGGCCGACGACGAGCCGGATCACCGTGCCGAGGCTAGACATCCGGCGGGGCACGGGGATCGCCTTCGGAGAATGAGGGGCAGCGTTCTCGGGGCTGCTGCGGGGCGAGGGGACGTCGGTCGTCGCTGTCCGGGTCGGGAGTGGGGGCGAGCAGGTCACGGGCGCAGGGAGCGGCACGTCGAATCAGTCCAGTGGGGAGCTGGGGAGCGGGTGGTCCGGGGTCGTGCGGGGTCGGGTCAGTGGGGGCAGTGGGGTCAGGGCAGGGCCAGCAGGTCGAGGTGGCCGACGTGGACGCGCAGCCGGCCCTGCTCGGCGGCCTCGAGGCGTCGGTCGAGATAGGCGTCGGCGTGCCGCGCGAGGTCGGGGTCCTGCGCCACGGCCGCCGACACCCAGCCGTGCAGCCAAGCGACGGCGAGATCGACGTCGTCGAGCCCGAGCTGCCAGGGGCTGACCCGGGAGACGACGTGAGCGCCGCGGCGGGCGAAGGCCCGTTCCGCGACGGCCGGGGCGGAGGGGCCGAGCAGCCGGCGGCCGTCGACGACCCGCTGCTGGTGGGCGTCGAAGGCCGCGGCCATGGGGACGTCGCGTGCCTCCGCGGGCTCGAGGCGGACCTGGCCGACGACGCTGAGCGTCAGCAGCGCCGCGCACCCGGCGCCGACGCACGCGGCGGCGACGGCCTCGACCTCCTCGGCGGTGAGCACGTCGAGCAGGGCCGACGCAGTGACGAGGTCGATCCCGGCGAGGTCGTCGGCGGTGAGCGTGGTGACGTCGACCGCGCGGGTCTCGGCGGTCACGGGCGAGCCGTCGCGGGCCCGGTCGGGGAGGTTCGCGGCGGCGTGGACGAGCAGGTCGGGGTCGCGGTCGGCGAGCACCCAGTGCTGCGGGCCGGGCAGGCGGGGCGCGAGCCAGCGCGCCATCGACCCGGTGCCGGAGCCGAGGTCGAGGATCCGGCCGACGGCGGGGTGACCCGCGCGGAGGTCCTCGACGAGGTCGATCGCGCGGGCCTCGGCGTCGGCGGGCTCGCGCAGGGCGAGCCAGTCGGGCGCCGCGGGGGCTCCGGGCCGGGAGTGGCCCGGGGCGGGGTGGCGGGGGCCGGGGAGCTCCCCGCTCAGCTCGGGGCGCGCAGATCCGCCAGCGCCTGCTGCACCCGTCGCGAGGTCTGCGTCCACGTCGAAAGAGTGCAATGCCGAGATCTCGCTGAGATCCGTCGCCCATTGCGATGCGCCTCATCGGCGAACCAGCGGTGTAGTCCTGCGACGAGTGCGGGAACATCCTCAGCGGAAACTAAGATTCCGGCCCCGTTGAGGGTCTCGGGCAGTCCGCCGGTGTCGCTCGCCATCACGGGGATGCCCCGCGCGAGCGCCTCGGTCACCACCATCCCGTACGTCTCGACCCGCGAGGGCGCGACGAGGAGATCGGTGGCGTCCCAGGTCCTGTCCAGTGCAACGCCCGAGAGGGGCCCGGGGTGACGGATCCGGTCGCCCAGACCGTGCCGGGCGATGCTGGCACGCAGGTCGGCGACGAAGGCGGGGGCGCGCCGGGTGGGGCCGACGAGGTCGAGGGTCCACGGGTGCTCCGGTAGCGCGGCCAGCGCCTCGACGAGCAGGTCCTGCCCCTTGGTGGGCGTGACGGCGCCGAGGCAGAGCAGGCGGTGCACGCCGTCGGTCCCGGCGGCGAGCGGGGCGGGGTCGACGCCGGGGACGGCGACGACGACGTCGGCGAGGCCGTGCCGCTCGTGGAGCCGCCGCGCCGCCCAGGGACTCGTCGCCACCACGGTCCCGGCGGCGCGCAGTACCGCGCCCTCGCCGGCGTCGAGGTCGGGCGCCTCCTCGCCGAGGGGCAGGTGCACGAGCACCGCGAGCGGACGGCGCGCGGCGTGCGGGACGACGATCTCCGGCACCCCGCACGCCACCAGACCGTCGAGCAGCACCGGGCCATCGCCGTCGGCGAGCACCGCGTCGAGCTCCCGGCGCGCCGCGTCGTCCGGTCGAGGCCAGGCGCCCGCGACCTGGACGTCGCGCACGGCCGCGCCGTCGGCCCGCAGCCCCTCGACGACCCGCGCGTCGTAGACGTCACCCCCGCTGACGAGGGCGGGGTCCGCGGGAGGCCGCACGACCGTGAGCGTCACGGGGCCCAGGATTCCGTGCCGGGGGCGCCTACGGTGCCGGTGTGGCCGATCCGTCCGCTCTCCCGCCCCTGGCCGCCGAGGACCACGTGTGCGCGCCCTGCGGCTGGCGCTTCGCCGAGGTGTCGCTCGAAGAGGCGGCGGCGGTCGCGGCGTCGGTGCCGGACCGCGTGCGGGCCGCGGTGACGGCGATCCCGCCGGACCGGCGTCACGGCCGGCCGCGCGAGGACGTGTGGTCGGTCGCGGAGTACGTGTGTCACCTGCGCGACGTGGCGATGGCCTTCACGATCCGGCTGCACCGGGCGCGGACCGAGGACCGGCCGGCCCTGGAGCCGGTCTACAACGACCTGCGTGTGCGCCGCTTCCGCTACGACCGCCACGACGTCGCGGCGGTGCTCGACGAGCTCGACCTCGTGACGCCCGGCCTGCTCGACGAGGTCGCGCGCTACGACGTCGCCGGCTGGGACCGGACCGTCACCCGGCTGCCCCACGAGGAGCGGACCGCCCGGTGGCTGCTGCGCCAGGCCGCCCACGAGGGCGTCCACCACGTCGCCGACATCGCGGGGTGCGCTCCGCGCATGTGAGCACTTTCGCGTGCTGGAGCACGCGAAAGTGCTCACATGGGGCGCAGCCCCACCTCACTGCGGCGGACCCGGCGGCGGGGTGGGGCGGCCCGACGAGGTCGTCACCGTCACCGTCTGCCCCTCGACACCCCCGCCGAGCGGGTTCTCCCCCACGACCGTCCCCGCCGGCGCGCGGCTGTCGACGGTCGTCGTCGCGACCGCGAAGCCGGCGTTCCGCAGCGCCGCCGTCGCCTGGTCGGCGAGATCGCCGATCACCGACGGGATCGTCGTCAGCCGCCCGCCGGTGACGAACCGCGGGTCGGGCGTGGGCAACGGCTGGACCGGACTGTTCCCGAGGATCGGCGTCATGGCGCGGTACCAGGTCTGGGCCGGTGTGGTCCCGCCGAAGAGGTTGCCCGTCGCGCACGACGTCGGGGGCGCGCCGGTGCAGATCGGGCGCGGCGACGACGAGTCGTCGAACGTGATCGCCGCCGCCGCGAGCGACGGTGTCGCGGCGACGAACGCGCCCGACTCCGAGGTCTGGGTGGTGCCGGTCTTCGCGGCGGTCGGCCGGTTCCAGCCGGCCGCGGTCGCGGCGGCGGCCGAGGTCCCGCCGGGCTGGTCGTCCTTCGACAGTCCGGTCATCTCGGTGTCCGCCAGGGGTCCCGGCACCGCCTGCTCGCATCCCGCCCGGTGCACCGGCACCGGCGCGCCGGCCGCGTCCGTCACCGATGTGACGGGGCTGGGCGGGCACCAGACGCCGTGGCTCGCGAGCGTCGCGCCGACGTTGGCGAGCTCGAGCGAGCTGGTCGGCGCGACGCCGAGCGTGAACGACGCCTGGTTCTGCGCCGTGACCGTGTCCGCGATCGACGGCAGCCCCGGTCCGGGCGACTCGGCGAGCGACCGCATCCCCAGCCGGACCGCCATGTCGACCACCGGCGCGATCCCGGTGGTCTCCTCGAGCTTGACGAAGGCGGTGTTCGGCGACTGCGCGAGGGCGTCCTGCAGGGTCATCTGCGGCGGGTAGTCGCCGTCGTTGGACACGACGAAGCCCGGGGTCAGCGGCGAGGCGTAGCCGTTGCCGGGCACCGGGATGACGGTGTCGATCCCCCCGCCCTGCGCGAGGTACGCGGACGACGTGAAGATCTTGTAGACCGACCCCGCCCCGAGGTTCTCGGGTGTGCCGGGCAGGTCGTATGTGGTCTGCTGCTGCGACGCGTCGAGCCCGTAGCCGCGGTTGGCGACCATCGCGGTGACACGGTGGGCGTCCGCTCCCGGCGCGACGATCGAGAGCACGTCGGCGACGTGCGGCTGGGTCGGGGGCACCTCGGCGTCGACGGCCGCCTTGGCCTGCTCCGTGGCGGCGCGGTTCATCGTCGTGTGCACGGTGTAGCCGCCGCGGCGCAGCTCGTCGGCGCTGATCCCGCTGCGGGCGAGGTCGTCGAGGACGTACGAGCAGAAGAACCCCGCATCGCCCGCGCCGAGGCAGCCCTCCGTGGGGCCGTGCAGCGCAGGATCGACACCGAGGGGCGCCGCGGCGGCCTCGGCGGCCTGCGCGGGGGTGATGTCGCCCTGCTGCGCCATCTGATCGATCACCACGTTGCGCCGGGCCACCGCGGCCGCGGGGTGGCGCACCGGGTCGTCCTGGGCCGGGCTCTGCACCATCCCGGCCAGGAGCGCGGCCTGCGGCACGGTGAGGCGGTCCGCCGTCGTGTCGAAGTAGGTCCGGGCGGCGGCCTGGACCCCGAAGGCCTGGTTCCCGAACGAGACGACGTCGAGGTACCAGGTGAGGATCTGGTCCTTGGGCACGCCGTGGTCGAGCTGCTCGGCGACCTCGGCCTCGCGGACCTTCCGACCGAGGTCCGGCGCCGTCGCCCGGAGCTGCTGCGCGGGTGTCCGCGCCGCGACGTACTCGTCGTAGTTCTTGACGTACTGCTCGGTGAGCGTCGAGGCGCCCTGGGTCGCGCCGCCGGTGCTGTTGTTGACGAGCGCCCGCACCACGCCGCGGGCGTCGAGCCCGGACTCCACGAAGAAGCGGCGGTCCTCGATCGCGACGATCGCCGCCTTCATGGCCGTCGAGATCCGGTCCGACGCCACGACCTGGCGGTCCTGGTCGTAGAGGTAGGCGATCGGCGCGCCGGCGTCGTCGGTGATCGTCGTGACCGAGGGCATCTGCCCGGTCAGCACGCCGGGCGTCGTCGCCTCCACACCGCCGATGGCCTGCCCCGCGAGGTGCCCGAGCCCGCCGACGACGGGGTAGGCGAGGCCGGCGAGCAGCAGGCCGCCGATCACCCCGATCCCCAGGAGCCGCGATCCGAGGGCCACCGATCTCCGCACGGAGGTCCATCATCCGCCGACCGTCTGAGGCGGACGTGAGCGCGCGCTCGTCACCCGATCGAGTGGGCGGAAAGCGCGCCGCCGATGCGTCGACCGTCCTGGTGCGGGTTACCCGGCAGGCGACCGACGCCGTGGGCTCCCCCATGACGATCGCCCGGGACGCCGTCGTGAGACGGTCCCCGCCGATCCACCACGGCCGACCGTCGCCCCCGACGACTTGGAGTCCCCGATGGCCCGGCACCGCCGGACGTCCGACCGTGCCCGCACCGCGCGAGCGGTCCTCGCACCGATCGGACTGGCCGCCGTCAGCGCCGTGGGGGCCTCACCCCTCGCGCTGGCCGCACCCGCCGCACCCGCCGCTCCCACCCCGACGACCGTGGGTCAGGGTGACGCCGTCCCCTGCACCGACACGGCCGACGTCTGCGTCGACCTCAGCCAGAACAAGGCGTGGCTCGCCGACGACGGCGTCGCCACCGGTGACGCCATGACGATCACGTCCGGCTCGCCCGCGGACCCGACGCCCACCGGGACGACGACGGTGCAGCGCAAGGAGCGCCACCACGTCAGCCAGGAGAACCGGGACGCGCCGATGCCGTACTCGATCTTCTTCGACGACGAGGGCCGGGCGTTCCACAGCGGCGACACGGCCGGCACGTCGCACGGGTGCATCCACCTCGAGGTCGAGGACGCCCGCGCGGTGTTCGCGGCCCTCGACATCGGCGACGAGGTGCAGATCCGGCCCTGAGTCGCCGATGCGTCTACGAGAGCGTCAGCTCGTAGCCGGCCGACGCCACGTGGGACTCGTGCAGCGTCACGGTGATCCCCGCGAGGCTCCGGCCGCCGTCGCCGAGGCTCCCGTCGCGCGCCCGGTCGGCGAGGCGCTCGGCGATGACCTTCGCGAGGTACTCGGTGGTGGTGTTGACGCCCGCGAAGTCGGGGTGCTCGTCGAGGTTGCGGTAGGTGAGGTCCGCGAGGGCCGTGTGCAGCTCCTCGGTGGCCCGGCCGATGTCGACGACGATGTTGTCGGCGTCGAGCTCGGCCCGCCGGAACGTCGCGTCGACGACGAACGTCGCGCCGTGCAGTGCCTGCGCCGGTCCGAACACCGCCCCGGTGAAGCTGTGAGCGATCATGATGTGGTCGCGGACGGTGACGGCGAACATGCGGACTCCTCGTCGACGGGTACGCGCCCCATCAGATCAGCCCGCTCAGATCAGCGCGGCGACCACCGCGACGGTCACGCCCACGGCGAGCACGGTGAGGAAGAGCCAGAGGTCGCCGAGCAGGCGTGCGCGCCAGGAGGCGTCGGGCGACGACGGCGCGGCGACCGGCAGGGAACGGACCTCCGGCGCCGGCGCGTCCGGGATGCGAGAGACCACGCGCACGGGTCGGGCGACGCGACCCGTGGCGGGTGCCGACGAGGTGGTCACGGACATGACGGTCTCCCGAGGACGGAACGACGGAGGGTAGCGATGACGCCGCCCTGCCTGGTGCTCACCGACACAGGGAACCTGGCTACGTGACTGTAGGCAACGTCGATGTCGTCAAACGGACCGGGGTTGGGCCGAACCGGTGACGACGCTCGACGCACCGTCGCCGACGCGTCACTCCCGCCGGGCCGGGGGCGACTAGCTGCCGCAACCCCCGCCGCAGCAGCCGCCACCGCCGCCGCCGCCGGGGGGCGAGGCCATGGCCCGCGGCGTCCCGGTCGGCTGGGCCGTCCGGGCCTTGCCGCCGAGGCCGACGGTGTTCAGCAGCTTCACCGTGTCGTCGTGACCGGTGGGGCAGGGGGCGGGGTCGCTCGCCGCGCTCATCGGCCGGTCGACCTCGAAGGTCGACGCGCAGGTCCGGCAGCGGAACTCGTAGCGCGGCATGGACCGCAGCCTACGAACGGGGAGTTCGTTCGCATAGAAGCTCGGCGAACATCCAACTCAGCACGCCGATAGGGTTCGCTGCTACCTCAGTACGAGACCCGCACCCCCAGGCCCGGGCGCTCACCGGACGCCAGGGCCGCGAGGACGTCGGGCAGCTCGTCGAACGCGCAGGTGTCGGTGATCAGCGCATCGAAGCGCGCGTCGGCGAGCAGGCGCAGGGCGAGCCCGAGGCGATCACTCAGACTCCACCGGGGGCGGCGGGCCGGGGCGACCTTCCCCACCTGGCTCGCGCGGATCGTCAGGCGTCGCGAGTGGAAGGCCTCGCCCAGTGGCACGCGGGGCGCGCGCTCGCCGTACCAGGACATCTCGATCACCTCGCCCTCGTCGCCGAGGAGCTCCAGGGACCGGGCGAGCCCGGCCTCGGTGGCGCTGGCGTGCAGCACGAGGTCGCACTCCCCCGCCGCGGCGTCCGGCGTCGCGAACCCGACGCCCAGCGCGTCGGCGACCGCGCGCCGGGACCCGTCGACGTCGACGAGCTCGACGCGCACCCCGGGAACGTCGCGAGCACCCCCGCCACCGACGCCCCGACCATCCCGGCGCCGACGACGGCGATGCGGTCGCCCACGCGCGGCGCGGCGTCCCAGAGGGCGTTGACCGCGGTCTCGACGGTGCCGCCCAGCACCGCACGCCCGGGCGGGACGCCGTCGGGCACCTCGACCACCATCGACGCCGGCACGACGAAGCGCTCCTGGTGGGGGTGCAGGCAGAACACGGTGCGCCCGGCACCCGGCCCCGACTCGACGACGCCCACCGCGAGGTAGCCGTAGATCACGGGGCCCGGGAAGTCGCCGGCCTGGAAGGGCGCGCGCATGCGCTCGTACTGGCTCGGGGGCACCTCGCCGCGGAACACCAGCGTCTCGGTGCCACGGCTCACGGCGGAGTGCAGGGTGCGCACGACCACGTCGTCGGGACCCGGATCGGGCAGCGGGACCTCGACGATGCTCGCCCGCCCGGGTGATTCGACCCGGAACGCCCGTGTCGTGCCGGTCATCGACGACCCTCCTCACCCCGCGACGATCACGGGGCCGCCATGCTGGCACGCGTGCAGAGCGAGCACGGCCCGTCCGCGATCCTGACCGTCGAGCTCCTCGGCGGCGCGCTGGCGAGTGCGGGCCTGCTCGGGGTGCTCGCCGAGGGGTTCGGGCTCGGCCCGTTCGGCCTCGTCGTCGGGGCGGCGGCGGCCGCGGCGCTCCTCGCGGTGCTCGTCGGTGCCGGCGTGCCGGCCCTGGGGCCTGCGGGACGGGTGACGCTGGCCCGCGGGGTGCTCGTCGTGGGCGTCACCGCGCTGGTCGCCGACCCGGTGTCGACGCCCGCGCTCGTGGTGCTCGCGGCCGTGGCGCTGCTGCTCGACGGGGTCGACGGCCAGGTCGCCCGGCGCCGCAACGTGACCTCGGAGTTCGGCGCGCGCTTCGACATGGAGCTCGACGCGTTCCTGCTGCTGGTGCTGTCGTGGCACGTCGCGGGCCAGCTCGGGTCGTGGGTGCTGCTCATCGGGCTCGCGCGCTACCTGTTCGTCGCCGCGGGCGTCGTGCTCCCGTGGCTCGGCGGGGAGCTCGAGACGAAGTTCTCCGGCAAGGTCGTGGCGGCGGCGCAGGGCATCGTGCTGGTCGTCGCGGCCTCGCAGCTGCTGCCCCTCGTGGCCGCACAGGTCCTCGTCGGGGTCGCCCTCCTGGCGCTCCTGTGGTCGTTCGGCCGCGACGTCGTCCGGCTCTGGCGCAGCGCCGACACCCACCCCGTGCGCGTCCGTCGCGGCCTCGCCGCGGTGGTGACGGCGCTGGCCGCGCTCCTGGTGCTCGTCGCGCTGCTCACCCCCGGGGACATCGCGCGCCTCGTGCCGCAGTCCGGCCTCCGCATCCCGTTCGAGGTCCTCGTCGCGCTCGTCGTGGCCGTCCTCCTGCCCCGCTGGGCGCGGCTCGTGGCCGCGTGGATCGCCGGCGTCGTGCTCGGCCTGATGCTGGTGCTGACGCTCTTCGACCTCGGCTTCTCCGTGGCGATCGCGCGCCCGTTCGACCCGGCGCGCGACGCGGTGCTGCTCACCAACGCCTACGACTTCGTCGCCGAGACGTCCGGTCCCGTGGTCGGCGTCGTCGTGGCGGTGCTCGTGGCGCTGCTCGGGGTCGCGCTGCTCGTCGGTACGGGCGGCGCGGTGGCCCGGCTCGCGCGGATCGCCGCCGACCACCGTTCCGGCGCGCTGCGGCTCGCCGGGGTGCTCGCGGTGGCCTGGATGGTGGCCTGGACGCTCTCGGCGCAGCTCCTGCCCGGCGTACCCGTGGCCTCGCGCGACGTCTCGATCCGCGCCGTCGACCGGGCCGTCGCGATCGGGGACGGCGTGCGCGACCAGCAGGCGTTCGAGCGCGAGGCCTCGGTCGACGCCTACCGCGACGTGCCCGGCGACCGCCTGCTCACCGCGCTGCGCGGGCGCGACGTCGTGGTCGCCGTCGTCGAGAGCTACGGCCTCTCCGCCCTCGACGACCCCGCGATGGCGGGGCCCGTCCGTGCGGTGGTCGCCGACGGCGAGCGGCGCCTCGGCGCCGTCGGGTACGGCGCACGCACGGGCGTGCTGACCTCCCCCGTCGCCGGCGGCGGCAGCTGGCTCGCGCACGCCACGCTGCTCTCGGGGCTGTGGATCGACGGGGAGCAGCGCCACACCGACCTGACGTCGTCGAGCCGCCTCACGCTCTCGCGCGCCTTCCACGAGGCCGGCTGGCGCACCGTCACCGTCCAGCCGGGCACCACGGGCCCCTGGCCGGAGGCGGCGTTCTTCGGGCTCGACCGCGCCTACACCCACGACGACCTCGGCTACCGGGGCCCGCGCTTCAGCTGGTCGCCGATGCCCGACCAGTACCTGTTCTCCGCGTTCGACCGCCTCGAGCGCGGCCCCGGGGCGCCCCCGACGATGGCCGAGCTCGTCCTGACCTCGAGCCACGGGCCCTGGGCGCCGCTGCCGCGCACCGTGCCGTGGGACGCGGTCGGCGACGGCAGCGTCTTCGGCCCCGAGGAGCCGCAGCACTCGTTCCAATCGATCTTCACGACGAACTCGGCCGAGGTCCGCGACGACTACCGGCGGTCGATCGAGTACACGCTCTCGACGCTCTACGACTGGGCCGAGCGCCACGCCACGGCGCGTCCCGACCGCGCGCCCGTGCTCGTCGTCCTCGGCGACCACCAGCCCTCGCCCGTGGTCACCGGGCCGACGGCGAACCGGGACGTCCCGATCTCGATCGTCAGCCGCGATCCGGCCGTGCTCGCCGCCGTGGACGACTGGGGCTGGTCCGACGGGCTCACCCCGGACCCGGGCGCGCCCGCGTGGCGGATGGACACCTTCCGCGACCGCTTCCTCGACGCGTACGGGCCGCGTCCCTGACCCGGCTCAGTAATCATTCTCAGTGGAGGTCGCCGACCTCGAAGCGCCCCGACCCGTAGCTGATCACGGTGCCCTTCTCGACGTGCGAGAGGAGATGGGCGAGCGCGTCGCGGCCCTTCGCGGCGGCGTCGACGTCGTCCAGGTGGCCGGTGACGTCGATGTTGTCGTGGCGCTCGGTCTCGACGGCCACCATGAACCCGCCGTTGGGATGCGGCGTCGTCTTGACCGCGACGACCTCCGACGCGCGGTAGAGGTCGCCGTCCTCGGCACGGATCCAGCTGGGCTTCGCCATGCCCGGATCGTGCCTGCCCGCGCCGAGATCGTCACGCCTCTGCCGTCACGCCCCCTGCCGTCACGCTCTCTGCGGGCCGCCGCCAGGCCGAGGACAGCAGCCCGCTCGGGTCGCGGGGCATCGGACGGGGCGCGGGCTCGGGGCGCTCGCCCAGGCCGGCGAGCGCGTCGGTGAGCTCGTCGGTGTCGACGCCGAGCGCGGCGAGCATCTCCGCCGCCTGGCCCCACGGCCGCGCGAGCAGCGCCGTGAGCAGGCCCGCGGCCCTGACGACGCCGTCGCTCGCCCCGGCCGCGAGCACCTCGGCGACCGCAGGCCCCGCCACGGGCACGTCGTCGCCGCCCTCGTCCACGGGCTCGGACAGCGAGGCCGAGGCGACCAGCGCCATCGCCGCCCCCACCGTCGACGCCGTCACCCCCGCGTCCGCGAGGAGCTCGCGCTCCGGGCCCTCGGCGCGCACCAGGGCGAGCAGCAGGTGCCCGGTCCCGAACGCGCCGTGGCCCCGGTCCGCGGCCTCCGCCCAGGCCAGCGCGACGATGCGCTCGGCGTCCCCGGCGACGGTCGGCGCCGGCAGGTCGTCACGGTCGCCCGCGTCGTGCTCGGTGTCCGTGCTCGTCGCATCCACCGGGCGGTCGAACGAGACGTCGAGACCCCGGAGGGCGTCGAGGGCCTCGGCCAGCGCGTCGTGGATGGGCGTGGAGATCCCCATGACCCGAGGTCTCTAGCGCGTCCCGGCACCCCGCGCCAATCTCCGCGGCGTCGTCCGCGCACGTCCGGGTCCCGGCCCGCACCCGTGGTCACACCGTCGGGCCACCACCGCGATCACCCCGCGACCCTTGTGACGGGCGTGGGGGACGCCGGTCACGCGCCGTGCCCTCGGCGGCCGCGCCGCGCGCGACCGCCGCCCGTCCGGCGGAATCGGCGACGACACGCCGCGCCGACGGAGATGCTTCGGTTTCCGAAGCATCTCAGTCGCCGGTCTCGACCCCCTCGTGCACGGCGTGGTCGTAGTAGCGCAGGACGCCGCGCGCGCCGTGGGCGGCGAAGCCCGCGGTGGGGTCGGCCGGCTCGTCGGGGACGCCGGCCAGGAGGTCGCGCAGGTGGCGGTCGACGAGACGGTCGAACGCCTGCCAGCGGGCGACGGCGGGGGCGACGTCGACGGCAGTGTCGGCGGCAGTGTCGGTGGCCGCGTCGGCGGGCTCGCCCCGGAACGCCCGCTCCGCCTCGGCGACGGCGTCCGCGAGCGCCGCACGCGTGGTCGCGTCGACGCCCTCGAGGTCGTCGGCGGCGTCGAGCACCAGGCGCGCGGCCCAGAGGACGTCGTCGACGTGGTAGCCGAGGAACCGCCGGCGCCGGGACACGTCACCCAGGCCCGGCCAGCGCTTGCGCGCCGCCTGGCGGGTGCGTCCGGTGACGGCGGCGAGGTCGGCGAGGCTGGCGCCGAGCCACACCGCGGCCTCCGCCCGTCCCTCGACCGCGTCGGCCGCCGCCGCCCGCACCGCGGCCTCCACCGTCAGCGCCGCCTGCAGCTCGGCGACCGCCCGGTGACGCGCGGCCCGCTCGCCCCCGCGGTCGTCGGGCTTGCCGCCCGGGTCGGCGACGTCCACCCGTCCGGCCGCCTCCACGACGGCCCGCTCCACTGACAACTCCAGGTTCACAGCATCGAGGATGCCCTTCCTGTCAACCCACGGTTCACAGCACGACCATGATCACGGAAGGTGCCGGGTAGGCGGCAGGTCCACACCGCGCTAGCCTGAGCGAGTGAGATCGGTGGGGCGCCATCTCACGCTGAGCAATGGTGGGGGAAATGATGTCGAGCACGATCACCGCCGAACGGCGGACGACGCAGGAGCGCGGACGGGCCGAGCGGACGGCCGAGCTCCTGGCCGGGCTCGCGGCGCTGCGCTCCCTGCGGGGGATGACGCCTCCGGAGGCGCGGGCCGCTCAGGTGATCGGCAAGCCCTGGGACACCGCGGAGATCGTGGAGCTCGCCATCGCGTGGGTGGGCACGGGCCTCGACGTCCCGACGCTGACCGACCTCGCCGGGCGTGACTGGGACGACCCTGTGCTGCCGACGCTCTTCGACATCGTGCTCGACGACCTCGGCGCCGGGCGCCCGGCGTCGAGCACCGCCCGGCGCCGCGTCGCCGCCTACCTCGCCCGGCGCGCGACGGGACTCGCCCGCGTGCCCGTGCCCCGCCGTACGGCCTGACGCGCACGCCTCACCGCAGGCGCGCCTCACCCACGAAGCCGGTGCGCGGCCCCTCGTCGTGCACGCGCGTCATCACGACGGCGTCGGTGCGCAGGGTGGTGCCGTCGCCGAGGTCGAGCGTCGGGTGGGACTCGCGGGCGTCGAGGTGGGCGACGATGCGCGCCCGCAGCGCGGCCGCCTCGTCGTCGTCGAGACCGGTCACGGTGTGCTCGTGACCGCTGCGCAGGGCCACGTACAGGCTGGAGCTCATGGCTCCAGCGTGATCCCCGCGAGCGCCGCCCGGGGCGGTGTTCGCCCAGAGCAGGACGGACGCCCGGATCCCGGAACTCCTCGTCCCGGGTAGTGCTCCGTTCGGGGGTACTGACCCACTAGGGTGACCGCGTGCCGTGGGGTGAGTGGCCGGACACGCTCCGCGCTCGCCGTTGGTGTCGGCCCGCTCCCTGATCGTCGCGCTCCCCCGTTCGTCCCCCGCCGTCCCCCCGCCGCCGAGGAGCTCCCCCCGTGACCGGAGCGCAGGACCAGCCCGACACCCCGCCGACCGACGCCCCGTCGATCGACGCAGCCCCGTCCCCCGCGCGGCGCCCGCCCTGGCGCCGGCCCCTGGTGTGGGTCGCGCTCGCCGCGGTGCTCGTCGCCGTGGCGGCCGCGACCGTGACCCTCGGCGTCACGTCCGCCACGGCCGACAGCTCGACCGGCATGCTGCGCGTCGCGCACCTGTCGCCCGTGACCCCGGCGGTCGACATGTACGTCGCCGGCCCGGACCTGCCCGAGACGCTCGTCGCCCCGGGCGTGGCCTATCGGGGCACCTCGCCGTACCTCACCGAGCCCGCCGGGACGTACACCCTCACGGCCCGCCCGGCCGGCGCGAGCCCCACGAGCCCGCCGGCGGTGCGGGTGTCCGTCGACGTGCCCGCCGGCACCGCCCAGACCGCGGCGTTCGTCGACTCGGCGACGTCGGGCAGCCCGGAGCTGCAGGTGCTCGACGACCAGACCGCCCCGGCCGCGGCCGGATCGACCCAGGTCCGCGTCGTGCAGGGCGCGAACGGGGTCGGCGCGCTGGACATCGACCTCACCGGCGGCCCGCCGCTCGGGCGCGACCTCTTCTACGGCTCGACCACCCCGTACGCCACGGTGCCCGCGCGGACGTGGGAGGTCGACGTCCGGTCCCGCCTGGGGTCCACGACCACCGAGACGGTGCCGCTGTCCGACGGTGGCGTGACGACGCTGTTCGTGGGGCGCGAGCCGGACGGCCAGCTGATCGTCGAGGCCGTGCCGGACGCCGCGACCGTCGCCGGCGTGCCCGGCCCCGGCACCGAGCCCACGTCGGAGGCGCCCACCGGGCCGGCGACGCCGACGCCCCGCCCGACCCCCGACCCCGAGACCCCGCTGCCGACGCCGCCGCGCGTCCCCCGGTTCCGCGCGGCGGCACCGGGGCCGGCCTCGGTGGCCTGGCCGCCCCGACCGGGCTCGGCACGATCAGCGCCGTCGGCGCCTGGGTCGAGAGCTGGTTCTCCGAGGAGCCCGACGTCCCGCCCGCGCCCCGGATGCCGCTGGCGGCCGCACTCGCGGCGCCCGAGGGTCTGCGTCCCACCGGGATGCAGATCCCGTCGGTCGGGCTGGCGGCGCTGAACATCGCCGACCTGCGGATCGACTACCGCGGCGCCCTGCAGGTGCCGACCGACTTCGGCCAGGTCGGTTGGTACACCTCGAGCGCGGTGCCCGGCGACCCCGGACCCGCCGTGTTCGCGGGCCACGTCGACACCCGGCGCGGGCCGGCCGTCTTCGCCCAGCTGGACCGCCTGCGGCCGGGCGACATGATCGAGGTGCCGCGCTCGGACGGCGAGAACGCGCGGTTCTCGGTCGACAGCGTCGAGTACTACCCGAAGGACACGCTGCCCTCGGACCGGATCTACGGTCCGTCGACGACACCCCAGCTGCGGCTGCTCACGTGTGGCGGCCCGTTCGACGAGGACACCCTGTCCTACCGGGACAACGTCGTCGTCTTCGCCTCGGTGCGCTGAGGCGGGAGGAGGAGGAGCCGTGGATGCCATCGACGTGCTGGTCGACGCCTTCGGGCGCGCCCGCAGCGACGCCACCCGGGCGGTCGACGGGCTCACCGCCGCCGACATGGTGTGGCGCCCCGACGACGAGGCGAACCCGATCGCCTGGCTGGTGTGGCACCTGACCCGGGTGCAGGACGACCACGTGGCCGACCTCGCCGGCACCGAGCAGGTGTACACCGCCGACGGCTGGGCGCGCCGCTTCGACCTGCCCCTCGACGACGCCTCGATCGGCTACGGCCACACCAGCGAGCAGGTCGCGTCCGTCCGCGTCGACGACCCCGCCCTGCTCACCGGCTACCTCGACGCCGTGCACGAGCGCACCGTCGCCTACCTGCGGGCCCTGCGCGGGGAGGACCTCGACGAGGTCATCGACGACCGCTGGGATCCGCCGGTGACCCGCGGGGTGCGGCTGGTGAGCGTCGTCGACGACGACATCCAGCACGCCGGCCAGGCCGCCTACCTCGCGGGGCTCGCGCAACGCCGTCGTTGAGATTCTCACCACTTCCCCACCGTCCGGAGGACTAGTCTGGGCGCCCGGTGATCGCCGTGTGGGGGTGTGGGGGGCCAGATGCGTTCCGAGCGCGACCGGTGGGCGCGAGGGCTCGCGGCCCTGACGGCGGTGGCGGCCCTGCTGATGGTGGCGGGGTGCGACGCCGGCACGCCCCGGGCGTCGGCCGCGCCGTCGAACAGCCTCGGCGTGGGCTTCACCCACACCCAGTTCAGCGCCGTCGACGGCAACCCGCAGGCCACGCAGCAGATCGCCGCCGTCCTCGCGGCGCAGCCGATGCCCCAGGCGCAGCACATCATGGGGTTCGGCGTGGGCAACCCCGAGCCGTCGCCCGGGGAGTACGACTTCGCGAGCCTCGACGCCCGCATCGACTTCATCCGCCGCAGCGGCGGCACCCCGGTGATCACCCTGTGCTGCGCGCCGGACTGGATGAAGGGCGGCGCCGAGGGCAGCACCGACTGGAGCCGGCTCGAGGTGGCCCCCGAGCCCGAGCACTACCAGGACTTCGCCGACCTGGCCGCCGAGATCTCCCGCCGCTACCCCGACGTCCGCCACTTCCAGGTGTGGAACGAGTTCAAGGGCTTCTTCAACGAGCGCACCAAGACCTGGGACGGGGAGGCGTACACCGAGCTCTACAACCTCGTCTACGACGCGCTGAAGGAGGTCGACCCCGGCAACCAGGTCGGCGGCCCGTACATCGAGATGACCGCGCCTCCGCCGGGCGTCGACACCGGGCCCTCCGAGCTCACCGGGCCGTGGGGGCTGGTCGACCAGCGGATCCTCGACGCCTTCGACACGTGGAACGAGCGCAAGAACGGCGCCGACTTCGTCGTCGTCGACGGGCACACCACCACCGAGGAGGGCGCCCCCGACGACGTCACGGCGCTGACGAAGATCGCGGCTGTCAACCAGTGGATCCACGGGCGCACGTCACTGCCGCTGTGGTGGGCCGAGTGGTACGTCGAGCCGGACGCGGCGCGCTGGGCGCCGGAGAAGCGCCTGGCCCAGCGCACGGCCGGGCTCGTCGAGTTCGCCCGCACCGGGGTCGACACGTCGTTCTACTGGAACGCCGCGCGCAACGCCTCCTCGCCGACGGGACTCTGGACCGCGGACGGCCGGCCCGAGCCGTTCCTGACGACGCTGCAGGAGTTCGCCCGCCAGTTTCCCCCGGGCGCCCCGGTGGGCGACCCCGGCGTCGCGGCCCCCGTCTTCGGCGCCCGCGGCCCCCGGGCCACGGTGCTGGTCAACACGAGCGACGCCCCCGCGACGGCCGCGCTCGACGGCGCCGACGTCGAGCTCGCGCCGTACGAGGTCCGGTGGGTCCCGTCGGGGGCCTGAGGGTCACGTCAGCGCCAGCAGCCTCTCGATCACCACGGCCCCGAAGGCCAGGAGCAGCAGCCCCCAGGTGACGACCCACCCCCGCAGCGCGGCCCGCCCGGGGCGGCGCAGCGCCCGGACCTGCAGCGTCAGCAGCACGACGACCAGCCCGATCAGGATCGTCACCCCGACCGGCGTCCACGGCGTCGCCCCGATGCGCACGCCGAGGTTCTCCGGGGTGCGGTTGATCGGGTCGAACGCCTGGTCGTTGCGCGGGACGTAGATCTGGGCGTCGCCGGTGTCGACCACCTTCTGCAGCCGGGGGTCGGCCGCCAGGGCCGCGCGGAACCGCTCGCCCCAGCCCTGCGGGTAGCCGGCGCTGACCTCGAGGTACTGCTCCTCGGCCCGCGAGGTCATGAAGTAGGTGCTGCCGCCCCAGTAGACGAGCTGCTCGACGACGGGGTCGGTGGTCCGCGGGTCCAGCGGCGCGAGCATCGAGCGCGGCCCGACGCCGACCGGATCGGTGTAGCCGATCGGCATCATCGGGGTGGCCCCGGAGTCGAGGGAGTCGGTGACGAAGAGGATCTGCGCGTTGCCGGGGCGGTCGTACACCCACTGCACGGCCGCCATCTCCCCCGGCGAGACGCGCTCGAAGGACTCGTTGCCGTAGGCGGCGACCCCGTAGGCCGCGCCGAGCACCAGCACCACCAGGCCGGCGGCCACGTAGCGCCACACCGAGCCGAACGCCTCGCGGAACCCGGCCCCGCGCGCGGTCTCCGGGAAGAACGCGAGCGCGATCAGCACGCACGCCCCGGGCAGGGCGAACATGTACACCCGGAGCCCGATCTCCCCGCCGTAGTTCTGCACGAGCACCGCGAGGAACGGCACCGCGAGCAGCAACGCGACGACGCGGTCGTCCACCCCGCGGTGACGGCGCCGCAGCAGGCCGACGAGCGACCCGATCGCCAGCACGCCGAACAGGGCCACGCGCACGAGCACCACGACCGCGTGCGCCGGGTCGCCCCCGGTGCGGGCGGTGATGCTGGTGGCGACGTTGCCGGAGACGTCGCCGACCCCGCCGAGGACGTCGGGCAGGTGGCCCGTCCAGAAGGACGCGGTCATGAGGCTCACCCAGGCCACCAGCAGCACCCCGAGCAGCACCGGCAGCCCGCGCAGCGTGGAGCGGCGCGCGAGCGCCAGCGCCCCCGCCGCGATGACCATGACGAACGGGGTGAGCTGGTGGCTCACCGTGGCCGCCGCGAAGAGCACCAGGAGCATCCCCAGCAGGGCGATGCGCGTCGCCGACGAGGACGGCCGCGCGGCGTGCTCGCCCGGCATCGTCGGGGTCCCGATCACCCGGCCGACGAGCTGCCGTCCCCGGCTGCCGGCGCGTCGCAGCCACGACGGCGTGCGGCGCGCCACGCCCGCGAGCCACGCGGGCCGGCCGGCCGGGAGGGCCTCGCGGCCCATCGGCCGGAACCACGTCAGCAGGATGCCGATGAAGATCAGGTACAGCAGGAACGTGTAGCCCTGCGGCGAGAAGTAGTCCTGCCCGATCCACTGCAGGACGGTGAACAGCAGGGCCGCGAACCACTTGCCGCGCCAGCTCACCCGCAGCGTGCGCAGGATCAGCCACAGCGCGAGCAGGTAGAGCAGGTTCGACAGCAGCGGCGTCACGCGCACCAGCGGGAGCAGCGCGTCCGGGGGGACCCCGTCGGACACGAACGACACGAGGGCGAAGAAGCCGGGCCAGCTGAAACGCGCGTCGAGGTCGGGGGCGACGGTGCCCGACAACGAGATGAAGTCGACGAACCCCAGGTGCACGTACGACGTGGGGAAGCGGGGCAGCGGCTCGAGCAGCGCGGTGATGCCGTGCAGCACGCCGCACACCGCGACGAGCTGCCCGGTGAGCAGGACCCGGTGCTCGCGGGCGAGCGCGAGGGCGACGACGACGCTGAGCAGCAGACACGCCACCCCGATCACCGTCGCCACCGGGAGCACCGACACCAGGCCCCACCCGGTCAGCCCGGTGAGGTCGACGCGGCGCAGCGGCACGACGATGAGCACCACCGACAGCAGGCTCGCCTCGGCCACCAGGATCGCGGGGACGACGGGCAGGACCGCGGCCAGGAGGCGCCGCCGGCGCGAGAGCGGAGGTTCCGGAGGCACGGGGGCGGAGGCGGGCGTCGGCTCGGGGGGCGGCTCGGGCGGCGGGGTCGGTGCCGGGGCGGCCGCGCGCGGGCGCACGTGGACGGTCACGAGTGACGAGCGGGTCGCCGGGTCGGGCACGATGAGCGGCACCGGCCGTGGCCGCGGCGAGGGGACGCGGACCTCGCCGGCGGCCGTGGGCGTGGGGGCGGGCGTGGGACGAGCCTTCACGGTGATCACCCGCAGCAGGCTGGGAAGCACCGCGAGCGCCACCGCCGCCTGGCTGACCAGCACGAGCACGCCCACCCCGGTCACCTGGTCGATCGGCATCCCGAGCGTCCCGCCGCCGACGAACAGGCCCACGACCACGGTGCCGACGACGACGGTCCCGGAGACGACCTGCCAGCGCACGATCGACCGGGCCCTCCCCTGGGCACGCAGGACCCCGAGCCAGACCTCCATCACCGCGCGGCCCATCGCCGCGAGCGCGAGCAGCTGCAGCAGCGGCGCGGCCGCGGCGTACTCCGGCCCGAGGACCTCGAGCACGGGGCGGGCCACCACGAGCAGCGCTGCCGCGGCCGCGCCGAGCAGCGCGATCGAGCGCACGAGCGCGGAGCGCGCGTACCGCGCGAGGCGGTCGGCGTCGAAGACGCCCTCGACGGTGAGCGTCTGCGCGAGGTTGTTCGGCACCAGGTTGAGGACCGCGGCCATCATCCAGGCGATGTAGAACACCGCGAACGTCGACGGCGGCAGGGCCGCGGCCACCACGACCGGGATCAGGTAGATCGCGCCGAACCCGAACAGCGCCCCGACGAAGTCTCCGGCGAGGAACCCGCGGATGTCGCTGCCGGTGGTGACGGTCCCGGCGGTCTCGCGCGCGTGGCGGGGTGCGCGCCGGGCGAAGACGAGGACGTTGACCGGGATGCAGAGCAGGATCATCGGGACGATCCACGCGACGTAGACGCCGGTGGCGGGCAGCGTAGCCGCCAGCAGGATCAGCAGACCGGCCTTGAGCAGGCCGAACAGGGTGTTCTCCAGCGCCACCCATCCCGCGCCGCGCATGCCGACGAGCACGCCGTCCTGCACGGTGAAGATGTTCGCGGCCACCGCGACGCCGACGAACCCGACCGCCGCCCACGGGCTGGCCAGCAGGCTGAACGAGGGCCCCCACCAGCCCAGCGTCAGGACGAACCCGCCCGCCAGGGCCGCCACCGCCAGCGAGCTCAGCCCGTAGCTGGCCAGCACGAGACGGGTCGTACGGGGCCCGCTGCGGGGCAGGAACCGGCTGAGGGTGCCGGTGATGTTGATCCCGACGATGGCCGCGAGCAGGGTCATGGCGGAGATCAGCGCCGAGGCGCGGCCGACGTCCTCGGGCGTGTAGAGGCGGGCGGCGAGGAACCAGTAGACGAGCCCGAGCAGCCCGGTCATCCCGGTGTTGACGATCAGCGCGTAGGAGTTCCGGGAGAACGGGTCGGTGAGGTGGTCACGCAGGCGGGTGCGCCACGAGCCCCTCGGGACGGCCGCCCCGGTCGTCAGCGCCGCGGCACGGGCGTCCACGGATCCCGCCGTCACGAGGGACGTCGCCCGGACGAGACCGCCGCCAGCGCCGAGCGCCCGCGGCGCACGACGAGGTACCCGGCGGTGAGGGTGCGCTGCTTCCAGTAGATCCGGGCGTGCTGCTCCCCGCGGACCACGCGCCCGAAGGTGTCGAGGTCGGTGTCCCGCGCGACGGTGAGGCGCGGCAGCGCGTAGCCGTCGGAGCCCGGCGCAGCCGCGAGGTTGCCGACGGCCGCCGCGAGCCGGTACCCGGCGTCGGCCACGGCCCGGCGCACCCGCGCGCTGGAGTAGCCGAAGGGGTAGGCCAGGTGCGGGACCTCGTGCCCGAGCCGCTCCTCGAGGAGACGCCGGCTGCGGGAGAGCTCGTCGCGCAGGGCGGCGTCCGGCAGCTGGTCGAGCTGGGCGTGGCTGTGGCTGTGCGCGCCGATCTCGACGCCGGCCGCGTCGCACTCGCCGACCTGTGACCACGAGAGCATCCGGTCCAGCGGCTCGCCGGCGGCCTCGGCGCCCGCGTCGTCGAGCCACCCGGTGGTGACGAAGACGGTCGCCCGCGCGCGGGCGCGCACGAGCCGCGGGAGCGCCTCGCGGTGGAAGTCGGCGTACCCGTCGTCGAAGGTCAGCACGACCGGACGCTCGGGGGCCGCCACCTCGCCGCGCCGCACGGCCGCGAGCTCGCCGACCGTGAGCGTGGTGAAGCCCTCGGCGGCGAGGAGGTCGAGCTGCGCGGCGAACCGGTCGGGGTGCACCGACAGCCCACGGACCGCGTCGGCCGGGTCGGCGGCGACCGAGTGGTACATGAGCACGGGGACGGTCACGGCGCGCTCCGCGCCAGCGTGCCCACGGCGTAGCCGGCCGTGGTGGTGAGCAGCCCGGCGGTGATGGCGCCGGCGCGCGCCAGCCCGCCGCGGTCACCACGCCAGGCCTGCGCGACGCCGCGGACCACACCCCGGCGCAGCGTCACCGCCGCGTAGCTGCGCTCGGCGGCGAGGGCGGCCGTGGCGCCGACGCTGCGCGCGACCAGCGCCTTCGACAGGCCCTCGGCGTAGCAGCGCGCGCGGAAGTAGCGGAAGCCCTCGCGCACCGCCGGCACCCGGTGCCAGATCACCGCCCGCGGGTCGTACACGAAGCGCGCGCCCGGCCGGTGGGACGCGAGCCGGATGCAGAACTCGGTCTCCTCGCAGCCGAGCGGGCGCGCGCGGGCGGCGGTGCGCCCGATGTGGGTCGGGAACCCGCCGGCGATGTCGAACGCCTCGCGGCGGAACGACGCGTTGCCGCCCAGCAGGTTGCGCACGGCACCCACCTCGCGGCCGACGAACGTGCAGCCGACCACCCAGTCGAACTCCTCGGGGAACCAGACCGGCCGGTCGGTCGTCCAGCGCGGCAGGGTGAGGCCGCCGACCCCGAGCACGGCCGGGTCGTCGTAGCCCTCGGCGAACGTCCGCACCCACTCGGTCCCGGCGACGGCATCGTCGTCGAGGAACGCGACGACCTCCCCCGTCGACGCCGCGACGCCGGTGTTCTTCGCCCCGGACAGGCCGCGGACCTGCGCGTTCGCGACCACCACCGCGCCCGGGAGCGCGTCCTCCAGGCGATCCCGCAGGGCCGGGTTGTGGTCCACCACGACGATCACCTCGTGCGGCGCGACGCTCTGGCGGTCGGCCACCGACGACACCGCGGCGAGCACGTCGTCCCAGCGTTCGTCGGTGTAGGCGCAGATGACCACCGAGACCGTGCGGCTCATCGCGGGTCGACCTCCTTCCGCACCCGGCGCCCGAGCGCGTCGCGGGTGCGGGCGGCGGCACGCAGGACCTGGTCCGCGGCGCTGTAGAGGCGCGGGTTCGCCAGCACGGTGCGGCGCAGGCGCCGGACGGGGGCCCGGCGCAGCCAGTTGACCGCGGCCGAGGGCACCGCGCGGATCACCCGCCCCTCGGCGACGAGGATCTCCCGGGTCTTCAGCTCGTCCTTGTAGGTCTTGTCGCCGCGACCGAGATCGATGACCTCGACGCCGTCGGCGGCCGCCTCGTGGGCCATCGCCAGGTGCTGGAGCAGGCCCGGGGAATAGCGCCGGAACGCCGTGTCGTAGGCCGGGAACCAGGCGGCGATCACCGATCCCTGCCGCAGCCCGAGGTGTCCGGCCACTGGCGCACCGTCGGCGTAGAGCATGGTCAGCAGCCCACCGAACGTGTCGCTGCGCTCATGGAGGAGGCGTTCGACGAGCTCGACGATCCACCGGTGGGCGAAGCGGTCCGACCGTCCGGTGCGGCGGTACTGCGCCGACTTCCAGGCGGTGAGGGTGGCGAGCGCATCGGGATCGCGCTCGTCGAGGACGGCGGTGACGGGGCCGATCTGGCGCCCCAACCTCGCGTACTTCTTCTCGAGGTCCCGCAGGAACGACGGGGAGCGTCCCTGGAGGATCCCGCGGTAGTGGTCGTAGCCGTCGGCGAGGTCGATCGTCGGGGACGCCGCGCGCAGCTCCTCGTAGGCGGCGAACGGGCGCTGGCCGGCGACGAGGTGGTCGAACTCCCACACGGTGATGCCGCAACCGCGGAGCAGGGCGACGGCGTCCCAGCCGACGCCGGGGGCGTGGACGAGGCCCTGGGCGTCGGTGAGGCCCGGCGCGACGGGCAGCCCGCGCCCCAGGCTCGCGCGCTCGAACGGGAAGAAGCCCACGATCTCGTCGTGCTCACGGAGCACGCCCACCCGCGTCCGTGGCCGGACCCCGCCCACGATCCGGGTGAACTCCGGGGACAGGAACGGGCTGTGCAGCGACGGCGTCGCCGCCTGGAACGCGCGCCACCGCCCGAGCTCGGCCTCGCCGAGCTCGTCGGGACGGACGACGTCGACGTTCACGGGCCCACCTCGACCGCCGACCCCGCGGCCCGGTCCCCCTCGGCCCGGTCCCCCTCGGCCCGGTCCTCCGCAGCCCGGTCCTCCGTGGCCCGGTCGCCGCGCCGGGTGGCCAGCTCGACGCCCACCCACACCGCGACGCTGATCCCCGTCACCACCAGGACGCCGACACCGACGTCCCACACGCCGAAGGCGAGCATCACCTGCGCCACCACGGTGTCGAGCGCGAGGACCCAGCCCACGGCGAGCACCACCCGCGCCACCGGTTCGAGACGGTGGGTGGGCACCAGGACGGCGAGCACGGGCACCACGAGGAGCACGGCCGTGACCGCCGGCGCGGACCGGGCGTCGAGGACGACGGCGACCCACCAGCCCGCCGCGAGTGCGAGCACGGCGCCGGCGAGGCTCGCGACGTGACGCACCCGCCGGGTCGGGCGCCGGGGGACAGCGCCCGACGTCACGTCAGGACCTCCCCGGGGTCCGTCAGGACGGTGGGGTCGAGGGCGCGGCGGGCCTCGTCGCGCTGGTGGACGAGGCGGCGCAGACGCTGGACGGCGAGGCCGCTGGGCCCGCGGTCGTGCTCGCGCAGCAGGGTGCGCAGCACGCGCGTGCCGTCGCGGACGACGTGGAGGTTCGACCGTCCGTAGCGCCGCGGCATCTCCATGCTGGGCACCTCGGCGATGCGCAGGCCGGCCCGCAGTGCGGAGACCGTCAGCGACGTCTCGACCTCGAAACCGGGCCGGGTGAGGTCGAGGTAGGGCAGGCACCGCCGGTGGAAGGCCACGTAGCCGTAGCAGAGGTCGGTCAGGAACGTGTCGTGCATCCGGTTGACCATGCCGACGAGCACGCGGTTCCCTCCGCGGCGCAGCCGCGTGATGTCGCGGGACCCGCCCCCGCCCATGAAGCGGGAGCCCTTGACGAAGTCGTAGCCGTTGTCGAGGAAGTGCAGGAAGTGCGGGATCTCCTCGGGGGCCATGCTGCCGTCGGCGTCGATCATGACGATGTGCTCGCCGGTGGCCGCCAGGAAGCCCTCGCGCAGCGCGTCGCCCTTGCCCTGCCCGGACTGCTCGACGATCTGGATGTCCGGTCGGGCCGACTTCGCGAGCATCACCGTCGCGTCGCGCGAGTGCCCGTCGACGAGCACCACCTCGTCGACGCAGCTGGGGACCTGGGCGAGGACCCAGGAGATGTTGGTGGCCTCGTTCATGGCCGGGACCACCAGCGAGACCTTGTTCGGACGGGTCGCGGCCGGCCGTGCCACGACCCGCGCGACCGGGACCTCGGGGAACACGGTGAGGGGCGGCGGGACGACGGGCACGCGGCGTCCCTCCCCCACGTCCCCGTTGCGCTGGACGGTCAACGTTCCTCCATCGGAAGGGAGGCGAATTCCCTGGACGAGGGACGTTACGACTCGGCTCGCGGCCCCGGATCGCTTCGGAGGAGCAGGCGAGCTAGTACGAATTCATCAGGGATCGACGATCCGGCCCACCTCCTCCTCCTGCTCCCGGACCAGCCGCACCGGCCGCGACGGGGGCGAGCTCGCCGTCACGCCCGCGTGCTCCGCGACCTCCGCGAGCGGGGCGAGCCTCTCGGCGCGGGCGATGCGGACCGCCTCGAGCCGGCCGTGCACGCCGAGCTTCCGGAAGATCCGGTGGGTGTGCGTCCGGACGGTGTTGACGGCGACGTCGAGATGGTCGGCGATGTCGCGGGCCGAGAGCCCCTCGACGAGGGCGCGCAGCACCTCGACCTCCCGCTCGGTGAGCGCGCTGAGCCGCCCGGTCGGGCGCCGGGCCTCCGCGACGTCGTGGCGCATCCCGTCGAGGACGGTGGCGAGGAGCCGCGACGGGTAGATGCCGTGGCCGGCGTGCACGAGGCGGACCGTCTCGGTGAGGTCCTCCACCGACGACCCGGACGGCAGCCAGCCCGAGACACCGGCCCGCGCCGCGTCGCACGCGCTGTCGTCGTCGCCCGGCTCCGCGAGCACCACCACGCGCGGCCCGACCGGACGCTCGCGGAGGAGCTCCACGGCGCGCTCCCACCGCGACGGGCGAACGGCCAGGTCGAGCACGACGACGTCGGCCCGCCGGGCCGCGAGCTCGTCCCAGGCCTCGTCGGCGCGCGCGGGCACGACGACGGTCAGCGACGGTTCACCGGACCACCGCGCGACGAGCAGGTCGTGCAGCAGCCGGTCCGCGACGACGAGCACCTGGACGGGACGCACGATCCGAGGACGTTAGGGATGACGTGCGCCACAGTCGTCCTCAAGATGCAGGAGAAACCGTCCGCAATCCGAAACGGAACCGTTCTGTGACGGGCCGTCAAGCAACCTCCGCGACGGTACGACCACACAGGCTCCGCTCCTACCCCGAACGTCCTACACAGCCCGGGAAAGGCACCCGGATGCCGTCACTCCCCGTGCTTGACGTGCCCTCGACCGGGTGGTCACGCTGAACACACCGCCGGCGTGCTGGGACGCCGAGGGATGTTCCTCCGGGGGGAACGATGGATGTGGTCGTAGGTGGGCGCGGGACGCTGCTCACCGATCTGCTCGGGACGACGCTCACCGCGCACGGGCACGCCGTGACGCTCGGCCCGGCCTCCCGGGACGAGCTGGTCGCCGTCGTGGCGGCCGCCCGGCCGGACCTGGTGATCGCCGACCACCTCGCCGACGCCGACCGCGACGTCGCCGTGTTCGTCCGCGCGCTGCGCGACGCCGGTGGCGGGCGCTCCGCGGTCCTGGTGCTCACCTCCGACGACCTCCGCTCCTCGGTCGACGCCGCCCTGGCCGCCGGCGCCCGCGCCTACCTGCACCGCAGTCACGGGATCGAGTCGCTGCTGCGGGCGCTGCGGCGGGTGGCCGCCGGCGAGATCGTGATCAGCGCCCCGCGCGCGCCGGTGGACCAGGACCCGGCCGGGGCCCGCGCGCGGCGGCTGGTGTCGTTGCTGACCGAGCGCGAGGTCGAGTGCCTCGCCCTGCTCGTCGAGGGCGTGAGCACCCGCGAGATGGAGCGCCGCCTCGGCATCGCCACCCTGACGGTCCGCAGCCACGTGCAGTCGATGCTCTCGAAGCTCGGGGTGCACTCGCGGCTGGAGGCCGCCTCGCTCGCCGTGCGTCACGACCTCCTGGTCGGCCGGGCGCTGCCCTCCCGGGCCGGCTGACGGTGCACGCCGACGCCGCCACCCTCCCCGACCTCACCGACCTCGCGTTCTGGGCGGCTCCCGAGTCCGCGCGGCTCGCCGCCTTCGCGCACCTGCGGGCCCTCGACCGTCCGGTGTTCTTCGCCGAGCCGCGGGTGCCGTTGCTCCGCCCCGGCGGCGGGTTCCACGCGCTGGTGCGCCACGCCGACGTGCTCGAGGCCAGCCGCCACACCGACGTGTTCTCCAGCGAGCCCGCGGCGGTGAGCCCCGAGCCGCCGCCCTGGCTCCCGATGGTGTTCGGCCGACCCCTGGTGAACATGGACGACCCCCGGCACGCGCGCCTGCGCCGGATCGTGTCCCGCGCGTTCGCACCCCGCCGTCTCGAGGCCCTCGACCTCGAGATCGGGGAGATCGTCGACGAGATCGTCAGCCGGCTGGAGCGCCGGGGCTCGGGCGACTTCGTGGCCGACGCGGCCCGCGAGCTGCCGATCCACGTGATCTGCTCGATGCTCGGGATCCCGCGCGAGCGACGCGGGTACGTCCTCTCGCGCATCGACGTCATGACCGAGTACTCCGGGGTGCGCGGGGAGATGCACCGCCTCGCCACGGCCCGGCTGCTGCTGGGGAACCTGCGGGCGATCGTCGACCTCCGCCGATTCGTCGTGGGCCTCGGGAGGCAGCGCCGCCGCGACCCGGGCGACGACATCCTGTCCGCGCTGGTCACCGCCGACGTCGACGGAGAGCGGCTCTCGCTGCGGGAGCTGGGATCGTTCTTCGACCTGCTCCTCGTCGCGGGCAACGAGACCGTGCGCAACGCCGCGTCGCACGGGCTGGTGCTGCTCTCCGAGAATCCGGGGCAGCGCGAGCGGCTCGCGGCCGATCCGGACACGCTGATGGGCACCGCGATCGAGGAGATCGTGCGGATGTGCTCGCCGATCATCCAGTTCCGGCGCACGCTGACCCGCGACCACGAGCTGCGCGGCCATCCGCTGCCGGCCGGATCCAAGGTGGTGCTGTTCTACGGCTCGGCCAACCGGGACGAGACCGTCTTCGACGCCCCCGACGCCTTCGACGTCGGGCGCCGTCCCAACCCGCACGTCGGCTTCGGCGGGCCCGGCGCGCACCTCTGCCTCGGCGCCCACCTCGCCCGCCGCGAGCTGGGAGCCCTGTTCCGGGCGGTGCTCGCGCGCCTGCCCCACCTGCGCACGGCCGGTCCGGCGGAGCCGCTGCGGTCGTCGTTCGACCACGGGATCGTCGCGCTGCCGTACACCGTGTGACCACGTCTCAGGAGCGCACGACCCTCGTGCGCACCGAGGCGGCCCTCTTGAGGACCCTGTCGGCGGCGGCGTAGAGGCGCGGGTCGTCGAGCACCCGGTTGCGCAGCCGCCGCACCGGCTCGCGGCGCGCCCAGTGCATCGCGGCGGACGGGCCACGGCGCACGATCCGGCCCTCGGCGACGATCAGGTCACGGCTGCGGAAGCAGTCCTTGTAGCCCTTGGCGCCGCGCCCCATGTCGATCTCGACGATGCCGTCGGCCGCGGCGTGCTCGGCGAGCATGAGGTGGTGCAGCAGGCCCGGGGAGTACTGGCGGAACCCGAGGTCGAACGCCGGGAACCAGCCGGCGAGCGACGATCCGCTGCGCAGGCCGAAGTGCCCGGCGACCGGGGTGTCACCGGCCCGGAGCACCGAGAGCGTGCCGGCGAACGACTCGGTGCGCGTGTCCAGCAGCGACTCGAGCAGCTCGCGGATCCAGGGGACGCGGAACCGGTCACTGCGTCCGGTGCGCTGGTACTGCTGCGATTTCCATTCCATGATCTGGCGCAACCCGTCGCGGTCCGCGGTGCCGAGCGTGAACGTCACCGCGCCGTGGGCGCGCCCGAGCGCCCGACCCTTGCGCTCCAGCTCGGAGAGGAACGACTTCGACCGCGAGCGCACGTGCGCCCGGAACGCCGCGTAGCCGCCGCCGAGGTCCATCACCGGCGACGGGACGCGCAGCGACTGGAAGCGCTCGAACGGTTTCTGACCGTCGACGAGGTGGTCGAACTCCCACACCGAGAGCCCGCACGCCCGCAGGAGCTGCTGCGGATCCCACTCGATGTCCGGGGCGTGCACCAGCCCGTGCGCGTCGGTGAGCCCGGGTGCCGGCGGGGTGCCGTAGCCCAGCGGCCCGCGCTCGAAGGGGAAGAACCCGACGCTGCCGGCCGACTCCTCCAGCACCGCGACGCGCAGCTGCGGGCGCACCCGCCCCACGGCCAGCACGAACTCCGGCGCGAGGAACGGGTGCGCCGTCGCCCCGGAGCCCTGGAACGCGCGCCAGCTCTCGAGGTCGGACGCGCCGAGCTCGTCCGGACGGACCACCCTGATCTGCACGTCGTCGCCCCCACGTCGCCCGGGGTCCCCCGCCCCCGGCCCTGTGCCCGGCAAGCCTAGGGACGTGAAGGGCGCGTGACGTCGTGCGAGTGGACCACTCGACGTAAGCACCGTGGGGGTGGCCGCCTGCCCTCGGGCGCTACCTCGGGCAGAGGCAGAAGGGGTGGCCGACGGGGTCGAGGAGGACCCGCCACCGCTCGCCCGGCTGGTCGTCGGGCAGCGAGGCCCCGAGCTCGCGGGCCCGGTCGATCGCGGCGTCGAGGTCGTCCACCGCGAGGTCGAGGTGGTAGCGCTTGGTGCCCTCGGGGTCGGGCCACGGCGGCGCGACCCAGCCCGGAACGCGGCCGAAGCCGATCGGCGCACCCTCGCCCGAGATCATCGCGTACTCGTCCTCGGCGTGGACGACGTCCCAGCCGAGCAGGGCGCCGTAGAAGGTGGCCTGCGCCCGCGGGTCGGGGCCGTCGAGATTGATCATGGCGAGTGTCGTGGACATGCCGCCGACGCTAGGACCCGTTCCTGACAGGGTGCGTCATGTTCCCCTGACCAGCTGCTGGGCGTCCCGGGTGACCACGTTCACCCCATCCGGTGGACCCGCCCGATCCGGGCTCCTGAGGGCTAACGGTTCTCGCGGTCGCTCCGACAACCGGACACACAGCGTCCGACCGGCCGCTGGAACGCTAGGCCGTTCGGGGGTCGATCATGGGGCAGCACCACCGGCGGGAGGACACCCTCGTGACGCTGGCCGTGGTCCCGGGCCCCGTCCCGGCGCCCGCCCACCGCTTCGTGCCGCAGGACGCCCCGCCCGCCGGGCTCGGCTACCCCGCGCCGACGGCCTACCGCCCGCACCCGGTCACCGGCGTGCCCACCCCGCCCCACGGCGCGGTGGCCGCCCACCCCGCCCGCGCCGTCCGCACGGCGCCACGCACCGCTCGCCCCGGCACCCGCGCCCCGCTGGCCGTCGCCGTCGCGGGTGCCGCGATCGCGCTGATCGGGATCGGCTCGCAGCTCCCGTCGCTCGTCGACGCCGTGTCCACCACGGCCGCGAGCGCCCCCAGCCCCGCGAGCGCCCCCGTCTCCCCGACCGTCGCCCACCAGTGCGCCACGGTCGTCGCCGACGCCCTGGACGACACCGTCACCTCGCTCGGGCAGACGCCGAGCGACGGGTGGACCGGGGTCGTCGACGCCAGTGGGGACGCGCTCGCCGCGACCTACGGCGCCACCTCGCCCGAGCACGACGCCTTCGTCGCCGGCTCGGACGACATCCTCGGCTGGCTGCGCGACGGCTCCACCGAGGACTACGGCACGGTCACCACCCGCGTCGCCCAGACCGTCGCCACGGCCTGCGGCTCCTGACCCGTGAGCGAAGTTCCCGGCTATAGCCGGGAACTTCGCTCACGTGGGGGGCGACGGCGGACGATGCCGGCGGCGGCGAGCAGGGCGGAGACGCCGGCCGTCGCGACCGCGACGTCGCGCAGCACGATCGGCAGGAACACCACCCCGGTCGAGCCCACCGAGAGCAGGCCGCGGCCGTCGCCGATCGCCGGCTTCGAGACGTCGGCCGGAGGAGTGCCGGACGTCGCGGCCGGGTGGCCCTCGGGTGGGAGCTGGTGCTCCGGGGCGTTGTCGGCGGGCGCGGTCTGCGGCGGCGCGATGTCGGTCACGAGCATCTCGTGGCCGGAGTCCGACCAGGCGTCCTCGAACGTCTCCCGCGGCACCACCGAGATCGCGCCGCTCGGGTCGCCGGGGTCGGCGAGGTAGACGTTCTCGTCGTCGATCCCCGTCACCACGACGGCGTGGTTGGCGTCGGAGCCGCCGTCCGAGGTGTCGTCCTCCGCGCCGTACCAGACCTCGTCGGAGTCGACGTAGGCGATGATGTCGCGGTCCCGGTCGAGCAGGAGCTCGAGGTCCTTCAGGCTCCCGTGCGTGGTGGTGGCGGGGATGCCGTAGCTCTCGAGCAGCGCCTCGCCCTCCGACGACGTCATGCCCGACGCGTCGTCCGGGGCCCCGTCCCCGTTCGTGTCGGTGGTGGTGAGCCAGCCGTGCTCGACCGCGCGGGCCACGACCTCGCCCTCGCCGACGTTGGTGCCCTGCCACTCGCCCACGACCTGCGCGACCGCCGCCGGCACGCAGTAGCCGTTGACCGACTGCGCGTACCAGTACGAGGAGGCCTGCTCGGGGTCGCCGTGCATGCCCTGGTCCTCGCGGGCCGCCGAGGCGTCGGCGGGCAGGGCCCCGTCCCGGAAGTTGTCCTCGTGGCGGTACCAGTCGGTCGACCAGCCGCCGTCGGTCACCGGGTGGACCTCGTCGTCGGTGACCAGCCGGTCGCCGTCCGCGTCGCTCCACGCCAGGTCGAGCACGCCGTCGCCGTCGGTGTCCACCGCGGTGACGTCGACCAGCCCGTCACCGTCGAGGTCGGTGAAGAGGTCGGTGGGCTCGTCGGCGGGCACGTCCTGCGCCACCGGGTGTCCCGCGTCGAAGTCCACGCCGCTTCGACGTGGGCGGTGGGGCGGAATGTTCCGAGGCCGGGCCCTCAGGCCTGCGTGATGAGCGCGTCGGTGCGGATCGCCGAGATGTGCCGGTCGCGGGCGGTGCGACGAGCACGGTCCGACGCCTGGTTCTGCGCGACGCTGACGCCCAGCAGGGCACCGGTCACGAAGAACACGCCGATGACGACCACGGCCACGATGACGAACATCCGTCTCTCCTCTTCGAGAGCGCCGGGAACGCCCCGGCACTCATGGATCCAGACGGCTGTCCCCCCGTGGAGGTTGGCGGCCGGCGCCCGTCGGCAACGTCACGGACCTCGTCTCCCACCCCGGACGCAACCTCCGCGCCGTCACGCGCCCGTGACACGGGAGCGGGCGTCGCGGGGGTGGGACGGGGGTACGCAGCCCGGTGATGAGCAGCGACCCGAAGGTCCCCACCGAGAAGAAGCCCGACGAGAAGAACCCGGACACGGCGCCCGACGCCGCCCCCGAGGAGGTCGAGCCGGCCTTCGACATCGACCTCGAGCCCGACGAGCAGGGCCTGGCCGGCTCGGGCGAGGAGCCGAGCGGCTGACCGCCGGGCTCACCAGCCCAGGAGCCCGGGCAGCCGCTGACCCACGGCCGTGGAGAGCGTGCGGCTGTAGGACGCCGTGAGGTGGTTGTCGTCGAGGTAGACGAGCACGTTGCCGATCTCGGGCGGGCAGGTCGTCGGGGTGCAGATCTCGTCGCTGAGGTCGAGGAACCCGACGTTGTCCGGCACGCCGTCGAGGAGCGCGTACGGCGGGTCCGCGGCCAGGAGCTCGCCGCGGGGGATCTCGCAGTCGGGGGCACCGCGGCCGAGCGCCTCGAGGCACTCCGCGGGGCGGTGGTCGAAGCGCGGGTTGTCGCGCACCGCGACGACGGGGACGCCGGCGGCGTCGAGGCGCTGCCAGGCGGCCACGAAGCCCTCCGGGGTCTGCTCGGTGAGCCCCTGCCGGACGTCGCGTGACGCGCTGACGACCACCGCGTCCGGCGGCGCGGCGGCGAGGTGCTCGATCGCGGCCTCGTTCCACTCGAGGCACGAGGCGTCGCCCGGGTCGGTCTCCGAGGCCGTCGAGAACGGGCAGCGCGCGCGGACGAGCGTGTGCACCTCCCACTGCTGCTCCCGCGCCAGCGGCTCGAGGGCCGGGAGGATCTGCTGCATGTGGGAGTCGCCGACGAGGGTGACCCGGCGCTGCGGCTCGCCCTCGGCGCGGATCGGCACGCACTCCTCGAGCACGGGGTGGTCGGCCACCGGGGCGCACCCGGCGCGGTAGTCCGCCCAGTCGTCCTGCAGCCGCGCCAGCGACGGCTCCACCGGCGCGGCGGGGTCGCCGTCGACGACGTGGTCCGCGGCGAGTGCCCCGGAACTCAGGGCCAGGGCGCCTGGGTGGGAGGGGTCGCCGAGGGCCACCGGCGCGCCGGCACCGGCCGCCGCCACCGCCGACCACAGACCGAGCGCGACCAGAGCCGGGACCAGGCACGCGGCCACGAGCGCCGGCCCCCGCACCCGGCCCAGCCGCGCGAGCGACACCCCGCGCAGCGGCTCCTCGAGCAGGTGGTGGGTGGTGATCGCGAGGGCCACGGACACCGCCACGACCACCAGGCCGCCGACCGGCCCCGCGGTCGGGAGCCCGGCGAGCACCAGGAACACGACGAGCACGGGCCAGTGCCACAGGTAGAGCGGGAAGCTGATCGTGCCCAGGTACTGGGCGGCGCGCGTGGAGAGCAGCCGGTCGGCGCCCCCGGCGCGGCCCGCCACGATGATCGCGACCGCGGACAGCACCGGCCACAGCGCGAGGAAGCCGGGGAAGGCGGCGCCGACGTCGAGGACCGCGCCGCACGTCACCAGGCCCGCGACACCGACCCAGCCGAGCACGGCGCGGGCGACCTTCCCCAGCCGCACCCGGTCGATCACCAGGGCGAGGACGCCGCCGAGCGCGAACTCCCAGATGCGCGTGCGGGCGTCGAAGTAGGCGAAGGCCTGGTCGGACGACGTGGCGATCACCGAGTGGGCGAAGGACGCGAGCGTGACCGCGGCGAGGGCCGCGAGCAGCGCGGCCTGCACGTCGGCGCCACGGAACCGTGCCCACCGCGCCACGGCGAGCACCAGCAGCGGCGCCAGCAGGTAGAACTGCGCCTGGATCGACAGCGACCAGAAATGCTGGGCGACGCTCGCGGCGCCGTTGTCGGCGTAGTAGTCGACCGAGTCCAGCGCCAGGCGCCAGTTCTCGA
Source organism: Actinomycetospora sp. CA-053990 (assembly GCF_050948445.1). Taxonomy (NCBI): domain Bacteria; kingdom Bacillati; phylum Actinomycetota; class Actinomycetes; order Pseudonocardiales; family Pseudonocardiaceae; genus Actinomycetospora; species Actinomycetospora sp. CA-053990. The sequence continues at coordinate 5,353,596 of NZ_CP192043.1, forward strand.
CGAAGAACGCCGAGGCCAGCAGCTCGTGCAGGTTGCGCGACCACGTCGAGGCCGGCAGCAGCACCGCCGCGACCACCGTGCTCACGGCCAGGACCAGCCCGGCGGTGGGGACGAGCCGCCAGAACAGCCGGGTCCAGGTGGTGGCGAGCGCGACCTTCTCGCCCCGGATCGCGCTGCGCGCGGTCATCCCGAGGATGAAGAAGCCCGAGAGCAGGAAGAAGACGTCGACGCCGCCGGAGACGCGCCCGATCCAGACGTGGTAGACGACGACGAGGACGGCGGCGAGACCCCGCAGCCCTTCGATCTCGGGACGCCGCGCGCTGCGGGTCGTGCCCGGCGCGCGATCGACGGTCTCGAGACCCGCCACTCCCGTTCCCCCTCGCCCTCACCCCGTCACACCCTGCGGCAGCCCGCTCGCTGCCGGTGACCAGCTTCCCGCACGGCCCGTGAGGTGCGGATGCCGGGCCGGGGCACGTGCTCTACTGGGCGCGATGGAGACCGCGGAGATGCCCCGACGCACCCGCAAGCGGCACGAGCGCCACGACCGCGTCTTCGAGGCCGCGGTGGCGCTGATCGTCGAGAAGGGCTTCGACGAGACGTCGATGAACGACGTCGCCGCCCGCTCCGGCCTCTCGCGGACGACGGTGTTCAACCACTTCCCCCGCAAGATGGCGTTCCTCGACGAGTGGGCCCTGCGACGGCGCGAGCGCGCGGCCTCGTCGTTCGCCCACGACCCCGCGGCCCCGCTGCCGCTGCGCGAGGTCCTCGGCCGTTACCTCTCGGCGCTGGCCGACCTCAACGTCGAGACCCGGCGCGAGACGGTCGCCCTCATGCCCCCGCGGCTGCGTCACACCGACTGGCTGGTGACCCACCCCCTCGTCCGCGACCTCGCCGAGTTCGTCATCGACTCGGGCGTCGCGCTGCGCCCGCACGCCAGCGCCGACCAGGTCGGCCGGATGCTGGCGCTCGGCTACTTCTCGGCCGTGATCCGCTGGATCGACGTCGAACCCGCGCCGTTCGACCTCGCCACCGAGCTCGCCGACCTGCTCGAGACCGTGCTCGCGGGCGCCCTCGCCGAGTGATCGCCTCGCAGGATGATCAACGAGGCACCACACTGATCGGGTGAGCGTGCCGCGGCGTCTCGTCGTCTCCTGCGACGGCACCTGGAACACCGCCACCGACGACACCAACGTCGCCCGCCTCCACGCACGGCTCGCGACCGCCGACGATCAACTGCCGCGCTACTTCCCGGGCGTCGGCACCGACGGCGGGCCGCTCCGCCGGGTGCTCGACGGGGCCCTCGGGACGGACCTCGGCGAGCACGTCCGCGAGGTCTACCGCTGGCTGGCCGAGACGTTCCGGCCCGGCGACGAGCTCGTGCTCCTCGGCTTCAGCCGCGGGGCGTTCACCGTGCGCAGCACCGTGGGGATGCTCGCGCAGTGCGGGCTGGTGGCCTTCTCCCCCGACCAGGACGACGCGACGCGCACCGCGGTCGTCGCGCGTGTGTTCACCGAGGGCTACCGGGCCAAGGGCGACCTGTCCGGCGCCGGGATCGCGTTCCACCCCGGCTTCGGCCCCGACGACACGGCCCCCGTCGCGTTCCTCGGCGTGTGGGACACGGTCGGCGCGCTGGGGATCCCGCGCACCTTCGGGCTGCTCTCGGGCCTGACGGGCCGGGCCGGCGTCGCGTTCCACGACCTCGAGCTGGCCCCGGACGTCCGGCACGCCCGCCAGGGCCTGGCGGCCGACGAGCGACGCGGGCCGTACGTGCCCTCGGCGTGGCCGACGCCGCCGCCCGGGCGGCACGCGTCCTTCGCCCAGGTCTGGTTCCCCGGCGGGCACGGCGACGTCGGCGGCGGCAAGCCCGAGACCGGGCTGTCCGACGGGGCGCTGCGCTGGATGGTCGAGGAGCTCGACGCCACGGTCACCCCCGCTGGCGCGACGACGTGCCGCCGCTCCCGCAGGGCCGGCCGTGCGCGGACCTCGACGACGGCGTCGACGGGGTTTGGCGCGTGCTGAGCCCCCGCCCGCGCGCCGTCCCGCGGATCGTCGAGGGCGCGCCGGACGTCCACGCGTCCGCGGTGGCTCGCCGGCACTGTCGTGTCCAGGACGACCTCGTCCCGCCCTACCGCCCCGGACGCGTGCTGGAGCCCGGCGAGACGGCCGAGGTCACGGTGGAGGCCGCCGAGCCGTGGGTGGAGACCGGGCTCTACGTGGTGCCGGGGCGGTACGCGCTCGCGGTCTCCGGGCGCTGGCGCGACCACCTCGTCACCTCCCCGGGGACCGGGGCGTCCCCCTGGCCGGTCACGTCGTGGCCCGCGTACGCGGTGGGGACGGTGCTCGACGGGGCCCGCCGGCTGATCGAGCGCGTCACCGGCAACCCGCGCAGCGACGTCGTCGGCAGCCGGCGGGTCCCCGAGGCGCGGTGGCTCGAGCTCGTCGTCACCGTGGCCGACGACGTCGTCGACGTCGACGGCACGGTGCGGGAGGGCACGACCCTGCCGATCGGGCCCACCGGCGGGCGCGAGCTCGTCGTGGGACGCGGCGGCTACCTCTACGCCTTCGCCAACGACGCGTGGACCGGCTACCTCTCCAACGCCGGCGCGGTGAGCCTGTGGGTGACTCGGCTCCCCTGACGGGGACCTCCACCGGCCGTGGAGACATGTCGCGCCGCGGTTGTCCCTCGTCCGAGTGAGTCCGCGACACGACCGTTATCGAGTCGTGACATCCCTCGTTGTCCGCCTCGGGGAACGCAGCGTCACGTTCCCCGAGGCACCCGGGGCTCGCCCCCGCGCGCCGTCCACCGCTTCCCACCTGACGCGAGGGGTTCTTCCGTATGGGCATGCACTCTGCTCGCCGCACCGGCTCGATGACGACCGTCGCCGGTCGCGGGCTGTTCACCGCCACCGCCGCCTTCGCCCTGATCGGCGGCGGCACCGGGATGGCGTTCGCCGGCGAGGCGCCCTCGTCCCACGGCCACGAGAGCTCGCACGGCGAGGCCGAGCACTCCGGCGAGCACCAGAACGACTGCGAGATCCCGATCGTCGACCCGGCGAACGAGCAGCTCGACGCCACCGTCAACGGCGCCACGGGCAACGCCACCGCCCAGGCCCTCGAGGCCGGCAACGAGGCCGTCGCGCCGGTGCACGACGCGGCCTGCCCGCCGGCCAGCGAGATCCTCGGCCAGCTGCCGTCCGCCGGCGGCGAGGAGGAGGAGGACGAGGCCACCTCGGAGGCCACCGAGCAGGCCACCTCCGAGGAGTCCCAGGCCACCTCGGAGCAGTCCGAGCAGTCCGAGGAGTCCGAGCAGTCCGAGGGCACCGCCTCCTCGGCCACCCAGGCGCCCACGGTCACCGACATCCCGGCCATGGTGCCCGCCGCGTCCTGATCCAGGACGCCGCACAGCCCGCGGCCCCGGTGACGTCCCCGAAACGTCACCGGGGCCGCTTGCTGTCCGCCTGCGACGCTCGCGCCCGGGTCAGCCCGCCGGCAGGAGCGCCCCGATGTCGGTGACCTGGTCGGCGGGCGGTGGCGCCACGGTGACCGGCAGGCCGTGCTCGGTGAGGTCCACGGTGACCGCGGTCGAGGTCGCGGGACGGCCCGGGCGCTCGGGGGCCGTGGTGGTCTGGGCGATGCGGCGCAGCAGTCCCTGCTCGTCGACCCAGCAGTCGGTCGGCAGACGGTTCGTGCCGATCTGCGCGACGAGGCGGTCGATCGCCGGTCGCTGCGCCGGGTCCGCCGCCGCCGGGGTGACGAGCAGGTCCACGGTCGCGGCGTAGTGCGTCGTGGGCGTCCCGTCCACCGGCTCCGGCCCCACGAGACGGGCCTCGGTGACGCCCTGGAGGGCGGCCACCTGCTGCAACGGGTCGGTCGGCGTCCCCGCGAGCTGCGGCAGCGGGCCGCCGAGCGTCGCGGCCGCCAGCCGGTCGAGGGCGATCGACGCCCACGGCCGTCCACCGGGGACCAGGAGCGCGATCGCCGGCGGCACCTGGGCGTAGAGCTGCCCACCGACCAGCAGGACCCGGGTCCCACCGCCGAGCAGGGGCACCGTGACGGTCGTGTCGGCGCTGCGCGCGACGAGGTCCGCGACGCCGCTGCCCGTCACCTCGGTGCCGGGCGTGCCCGGCGGGCCGGTGCGGGACGTGAACGCCACCCGCGCGGTGCGTTGCTCGTAGGTCCGGCCGACCGCGTCGCGGACCTCGGTGAGCGGGTCCTCGCTGCCGCATCCCGCGACGAGCGCGAGCAGGAGCACGAGGACGGCCAGCACCCCGGAGCGTCGCGCCACCGGGTCAGTATCGCTTCCGGGTGAACCGCGACGGCCCCGACCCGCGAGGAGCGGGCCGGGGCCGGGGCGGCGCTGGGGAGCGGGGCCAGAGGGGGATGTGACAGCGGGGTGTGACGAGGTCAGTGCAGGCTGCGGGTGCGCCGGGCGCGGGAGTTCTCCTCGAGGCGCTGGCGCCAGAGCTCCCAGGTGTCGGGGTCGATCGCCTGCCCGGCCGGCGGCGTGTGCGGCGTCCGCGGCGAGGGCAGGAGGGCCGGGCGGGCCGTCCGGGCGCTGCCGGCCGGGAGGGCCGGCATGCTGCCGGTGAGCGGCTCCCAGGGCCAGGACTCGCGCACCGCCCGGGAGCGATGGAAGCCGAGGCCCATGATCCAGCCGAAGATCAGGTGGCCGACGAGCGAGAGCGTCAGTGTCGTCGCCGTGACCGGGAACATCATCGTCTGGCCCTGCGGCGCGATCCACACGGTGGCGATCAGGCCGGCCCACACGGGGAAGACCGAGAAGGCGACCGCGGCGAGCACTGCCGTGCGGCGCGAGCACTTCTGCAGGCCGAGGGCGGACGCGACCGCGAAGAACGTGATGCCGATGCCGCCGCCGTCGCCGATGTAGCGCCAGAGGTAGCCGACGACGGCGCCGGAGGTCATGTCGTTCGGGTCGCCCGTGATCCAGGTGCCCATGGTGGGGATGAAGTCGGCCCACCAGCCGAAGACGTGGACGGTGGTGAGCCGGAAGCCGTCGTAGATCGCGCAGCCCACGACACCCCAGAGCATGCCCTGCGCGATGACGCGGTCGCCCTGGTGCGGCGCGAGCACGGTGAGGGCGACGATCCCGGCGGCCAGGGGGATGACGAGGATCGGTGCGGAGTCCTGCATCCTGATGACGCCGAACACGTGGGCGGAGATCGCCAGCAGCGGCAGGGCCGCCAGCATCAGGTGGAGCCCGATCCGCAGCAGGCCGGCACCGTCACGGCCGCGGGGACCTCTCGTGGTGCCTGGACCCGACCCCGTGGCGGGGCGCTCCGGTGTGGTCGTCGTGTTCATCGCCGGGAACGCTAGGGAATCGGCCGGGCACGCACCGCGAACCTGAGAGAGCCTGAGGAGAGCGCCGCCCACGCGCCGTCGGGGCGCGACGACCGGCCGCGCCACTCACCCGTTCGGAGCACGGCGAGCGGTGACGCCGACCGCGAACCCCTCATCTCCGGCGGATCGGGCGGATCCACGGCGACGACCCGCCCGGGACACGCGCCGAACGGGCTGCGGCCCGGGTCGGCGTGAGGACGCTGCGACGCCGACGCCGTCCGTCGGACCGGTCGTCGACGCCGGGCCGACACCGCCCCGTGACCGGACCGAGATCTGCGCGGTCCGAAGCCCGGGGGTCGGCCGACCGCGTGTGGCGGAGGCGTGCAGGCAGGATGGAGCAGCCATCCGCCGCGAGGGGCACGCCGTTCGGCCCAAGGACACGCTCGGAAGCACCTTGAGGCCTCGGTCGGGTGACAATCTGTTCGCACATGAGCACGATCCGCACGGCCGCGGGGTGGGCGCGAGACGCCCGCCCGGACCGACCCGGGAGACGCCCTCGATGACCGACGTGGTGACCCACGCCGACCCCTCGCCCGGCGACGGCCGACGCGGACCACGCAACCGCCGCGCTCACCGCGGCCTCCGCGTGCCCGGCAGCGTGCCCGGTGGCGGCAGTGACCGCACCGACGACGACGGCCGCCCGCGTCACCGGCGTGCTCCCGGCACTGCGCCGTTCGTGGCGCCGACGACCGGCGCAACACGTCACCGCGCCGCCCACCGTGACGTCGACGCGGCTCCCGGCCCCGCCGGCGACGACGACCCCACGACCCCGATCGCGATCCCCCCGATCGCGATCCCCCCGATCGCGCTCCCTCCGATCGCCGACGCACCCACGGCGCAGGTCGACCCCGCCGAGGCCCCGACCACCCACGTCGCCGCGACCGCGGCCCCCGCATCGACCTCGGTGACCTCGGTGACCGCGCTGACCTCGCCGACGTCCACCGGCCGGCACGCCGCGATCGACGCCACGCAGGCCCGGTCCGTCCCCGACACCGTCACCGCGATCGGGCCCCCAGCGGTCGCCACGCCGCCCCGACCTCCCGGGTCGCCACCGCCGCGCCGACCACGACCGCGACGCCGACCACGGCCGCAGGCCAGGACGGCGCGAGTGAGACCGCTGCGCCGTCCGCGCGCCGCCGGGGCCTCCCCTGCGCGCCACGATCGGCCTGATCGGCGGTGGCGGGGTGGCCGCGCTCTTCGCGCTGACCACGCCCGGCTCGCCGGTGTCGACGTCCGCCCCGCTGGAGGCGGCCCCGTCGTCGGCGGCGCCCGCGGGCCTGTTCGCCCCGGTCGTGCCCAGCAGCCCGGACGCCTCGTCGTCGTCGGCCCTGCCCGTGGTGCCCGTGACGCCGCCCGCGGTGTCCACCACCCCGACCAGCGAGGGGCCGCAGCCCGTGATCGGCGCCCTGTTCGACGCCGCGTCCGGGGCGTTCTCCGATCTGTTCGACAACAGCGCCAACGACGGGCTGGTCGAGAACGGACCCCGCCCGCGGATCGTCGAGAACCCGGACGACCCGGACCGTCAGGCCTGGCAGTTCTCCCTCGGGCCCGGCGGCAAGCGCAGCGAGGTGCTGCCGCAGGGCCCGGGCACCGAGCCGGTCGACGGCGACCAGCAGTTCGTCCGCTACACCGCGCAGCTCTCCGACGACTTCCCCACGGACACGGGCAACTGGCAGGTCATCCTGCAGTGGCACCACACGTCGCCCAACGGGTCGCCGCCGCTCGCGCTCCAGGTCACCCGCGGCCAGCTGTACATGGTCAGCGAGGGCGACGACATGCAGGCGATCGGACCGGTGTCGCCGGGGCAGCGGATCGACCTCACGATGAAGATCACGTTCGCGCAGGACCCGAGCGAGGGCTCGGTGACGGTGTGGCGGGACGGTCGGCCCACCGGTGTCACGAACTGGAGCCCGCGCGACGGGACGATGAGCACGCACGCGGCCTACCTGAAGATGGGCATGTACCGCGCGCAGGCCATCCGCGAGGGCGGCTCGATCATCGTCACCGACCTCAAGATCGGGCGGGACGCCGCGGGGGTCGGCGGCATCGGGCCGCGCGCGAGGGACTAGCTCCAGCCTGGCCTCACGCGCGACCGGCACCCGCGCCCCTAACCTGGCGCGGTGCCCAGCCGCGTCCCCGACCTGGTGCGGGGACGCCCCGAGCCAGTGCGCGGTGCGCCGCGGGGCGGGTGGCGCCGCGCGACGACGACGGTCGGTCTCGCGGTCGTCCCGGTCGTGCTCGCCGCCCTGGTGCTCCTGCCCGACCTGGTCGGTCTGGACCGCCACCTGCCGTTCGCCGTGTTCGCGGCCCTGCGGCCCCTGCTCACGGTGCTCGCGGCGGCGGGCGTGGTGCTCGCGCTGGTGGTGCGCCGCTGTCGGCCCCATCGGCGGCCCCGACGGCGGCGGGCCGGCGCCGTCGGACTCGCCGGGGTGGCGGTGATCGTCGCGCTGGCCGCCGCGTTCGTCGTCCCCCGCGCGATCGCCGACGAGCCGCCCCCGCCCGGCGGCACCCCGCTGACCGTGCTGTCGTTCAACGCCTTCGAGGGTCACGCCGACGTCGACGCCCTCGCCGAGGTGATCCGCCGGGAGCGACCCGACCTCGTCGTGCTGCCCGAGGCCGGCGAGCGCTTCCGGACGCGGATCGCGGCCCTGGTGCCCGGGTACCGGTCGTGGACCAACGTCCCGGTGCGCGCCGCCGACGTCCGGGGCATCGTCGTCCTCGCGTCACCGCGCGCCGGCGACGTCACCGCCCGGACGATCTCCGACGCGCCCGGCACCCCGACGGACACCCGCTACCCGTGGGCCGAGGTCACCGGCGGGATCCTCGGCCCGGTGCGCCTCGGCGCGGTGCACGTCGTCTCGATCGTGCCGGGGTGGATCGGCTACTGGCCCGGCGAGCTCGAGCTGCTGGCGCGCTGGTGCTCCCGTCCGGGCGGGGGCTCGCTCGTCGTCGGCGACTTCAACGCCACCCCGGACCATTCCGCCTTCCGCTCCGGCACCCAGGGGTGCGCCGACGCCGCCACCGAGCGGGGCGAGAGCCTGACCTCGACCTGGAACGCGGGGTGGCCCCGGGCCGTCGGCGCGCAGATCGACCACGTGCTGACCAGCGGCGGCCCTCGGGCCCGCGACGTGACGGTGCTCGACGTGCCGGGCTCGGACCACCGGGCCCTGCTCGTGCACCTCCGGCTCTAGAGGCCCGGCTCGAGGAGGCCCGGCTCTAGGACGCGTGCCGCGCCGGCGCCGGCATCGCGTGGGCGTGCCGGGGGCGCACGGGCTCACCGCGCAGGTCGCGGTGCCCGCCGACGAGCCCGCACCACGAGCAGTCGGGCATCGGCACGACCACGCGGTGGGGCCCGGTGACGGGGCCGCGGTCGGGCTCGACGACCGCGAGCCCGGCGGGGGCGCGCCGACCGCGCACCGAGCGGACCACCCGGAGCAGCGCGAAGCGCAGGACCACCACGAGCAGGAGCCCGGCGAGGGCGACCACCGCGAGCCACTTGGCGAGGAGCACGGCGCAGAACGCGATGAGGAGTCCGACGATCGCCGTCGTCACCCTCGCGTCGTCGTCCACGCGGACGAGGGTACGTCCACCGAGGGACCGACCCGTGTCACATCGACCCCGCGTGTCCCTGCGTGATCATGAGTCACACGAGAGGGAGGGGAGTCGCTCACGGACCGGTGAGGGGCCCGGAGACGACCCGGAAACGAAAAGCCCCGTGGGCCACCGGGTCGGGGGTCCGGTGGCCGCACGGGGCACCCGGGATGTCGTGTCGGGTCGACGGGTCGTTACACCGTCTGCGAAGAATTCTCGTGCGGAGACTCGTCGGGCCACGCGACGGTCCGGGTCCGCACCGTCACACCGCCCGGGGTGCGCCCACCGGCCAGGGCGGCGGCACGCACGCAGAACTCGACCCACAGCAGGTACTGGATCTGCTTGGCCAGCCCGAGGCGGCTGTAGAGCACGTCGGCGACGGGGTCGCCCGCGCGGGCCCAGGTCGTGATCGCGAACTCGAGGTCGCCGTCGACGAGGTCGCGGGCCGCGAACTTGATCTGACCGGCCTCGAGGTGCCCGGCCAGCGTCCCCAGCAGGAACGACGTCGGGTCGCGGCGCAGCACCCGCACCGGCCCGTCCCAGGGCCCGGGCATGCGCACGACGAGCTCCTCGCCGACCGCCATCGCCCCGCTCGCCGCGACGTAGTCGAAGCGGGCGACCCCGGGCACGACCGCGCGGTTCATGTTGCGGGCGAGGGCGTCGACGAGCTCGACCGCGCCCCGCTGGGCACCGACGACACGCACCCGGAACTCGCGGTGCAGCGCCGGCCCGTACCCCGCCTCGAGGGGCTGGTCGCGGTCGGTGGCGTCGGTCATGCGCGGCGGCAGGTCCCGGTGGTCGCCGATCTCCTCGAGGACGTGCACCGCGACGTCCGGGCGCACACAGCGCCAGAGGACGCCCGCGACGCCGCGCGGGAGGCGGGTCAGCATGAGGGCCTCGCGCAGCACCTGGCGCGGCCCGGGGATCCAGGCGGAGGTGCCGAGGGAGAGCTCCGGGGCCGGCACAGGTGTCGTGGGGGTGGCCGTCATGAACCGTGCGTACCCCGGAAGGGCGCCGTCCTCCCCCGACGCCGCCGACGTCACGTCGGCGCACGTCCGCCCAGGTGGGGCGTCAGGACACCGTGCTGGTGACCCGCGCCGCGTCGCCGGCGCGACGACGGGTCTCGCAGTGCTTCTTCAGATCCCCGGCGAGGGTCTGCAGGTGCGCCTCGATCGTGCGCCCGGTGATCCACGCGACCGTGCCGCCGACCCAGCCGGCGCGCTCGTGGACCACCGTGACGCGGGTGCGGGCGCCGTCGCCGTCGGGGGCGGCGAGGGCGAAACGCACGCTCGCGCGGGCGCCGACGCCCTCGTCGCTCAGCGTGATGCGGCGCCGACGGGGTGGAACTCGGACACGCGCCAGACGCGCTCGGGCAGGCGCGGGGCGCGCAGGCGCACCACGCCGTGGAGCGTGAGGGCGCCGCCACCGACGAGCCTCGCGTCACGGACCGCCGTGGTCCACCGCGGCCAGCGCGTCACGTCGGTGAGCACGGCCCAGACGTGGTCCGGGCAGGTGTCGATGTCGACCGCGATCTCGCAGCGCATGGCTCGCCTCTCCGATGAGACTCGGCACGCGGCCCGCGCGGCCGCCCCCAACGTCCACCCACGGTAGGCGGGGGTCGGTGCGCAGACCACCCCCGGCCCCCGGGGTGCCCCGGCAGGCGAGGCGATCAGGCGTCCCGGCGGCCGATCCCGATGCCGGTCAGGCCGGCGCGGCGCAGGGTGGCGGGGTCGACGAGGTTGCGGGTGTCGATGACCACCGGTTGCTTCATCACCCCGGCCATCGCGGTCCAGTCCAGCGTCCGGAACACCGGCCACTCGGTGAGCACCACCACCGCCTCCGCGCCCTGGGCGGCCTCCAGCGGGTCGGCCACCAGCGGCACGCCCTCGACCTCGTCGCGCACCACCTTGTCCGGGTTCCCCGGGTCGGGCACCAGCGCCGGGTCGTAGCCCACCAGGTCCGCCCCGGCCTGACGCAGCAACGCCGCGATCGCCAGGGCCGGCGAGTCCCGCAGGTCGTCGGTGCCCGCCTTGAACGTCAGCCCCAGCAGACCCAGCCGCACCCGCGTCAGCGACCCCGTGCGCTTCCCGGTCACCGCCAGCCGGACCTTGTCCACCACCCGCTGACGCTGCCGGGTGTTCGTGTCGATCGTCGCGCGCAGCAGCCGGAACTCGAAGTCCGCCGCGTCCGCCACCTGCAACAACGCGTGCGTGTCCTTCGGCAGGCACGACCCGCCCCACCCCGGACCCGGCGACAGGAACGCCTGCCCGATCCGGCGGTCGTAGCCGATGCCCTCGGTGACGTCACCGATGTCGGCCCCGACCCGCTCGCACAGCTCGGCCATCGCGTTGACGTACGACAGCTTCATCGCCAGGAAACAGTTCGCCGCGTACTTCATCAGCTCCGCCGACGCCGCGTCGGTGAGCACCGTCGGCGCCCCCAGCCGCGCGTACAGCGCCGCCACCCGCTCCGCGGCCTCCGCCGCGTCACACCCGACCACGATCCGGTCCGGGTTCAGGAAGTCGTGCACCGCCGAGCCCTCACGCAGGAACTCCGGGTTCGACACCACCGACACGTCCGCGCGGTCGAGCAGCTCCGCGGTCCGCGCCGCCGTCCCCACCGGCACCGTCGACTTGTTCACCACCACCGTGCCCGGCGCCAGCAGCTCGCGGGTCTCCTCGATCACCGCCTCCACCGCGCGCAGGTCCGCGACCCCGCCCACACCCATCGGCGTCGGCAGGCACAGGAACACCACCTCGGCGTCCAGCCCGTCGGTGTGCGCCGCCACCGCCGACGACGCGCCCACCACGAACGACAGCCGGCCCGCCGACACCTGCTCGGTCACCAGCTCCGACAGGCCCGGCTCCACGATGTCCACCACGCCGCGGCGCAACCGCTCCACCTTCGCGGTGTCGATGTCCGCGCACACCACCTGGTGCCCCAACGACGCCAGACACGCCCCCGTCGTCAGACCGACATAGCCCGTCCCCACCACCGCCACCCGACGCGTGAACACGGCTTCCCCCTAGGTTCTCGCCGACGAATCCGCAGCACACGCTGCCAGATCACGCTCCGGGCACGAGGGCGTGGTCCGCCCGTCGGGCTGCGCTGCCGGGAGGGGAGCTGCGAGGGTGCCCGCATGTCGCCCGAGTCGGTCGACCTCCGCGGGTCGGAGACGACCATGTTGATCACGCTCTACCTGCGCGACCGGGACGCCCGCTCGGCCCACCCGGTGCTGGGCGACCGGTTCGCCGGCGAGGTCCTGGCCCGGGTGCAGCACGACCCCGGTGCCCTGCGCTGGTTCAGCTCGGACACCGCGACGATCTGCTCCCGGGCGCGGCGCCTCGACGAGTGGACGGTCGCGTTCCTCGGCGAGCACCCCGACGGCCAGGTGCTGCACCTCGGGTGCGGGCTGGACAGCCGCCCGCTGCGCGTCGCGCGCCCGGCAGGCTCGCGCTGGATCGACGTCGACGTGCCGCGCGTCGCCGACCTGCGCCGCCGGGTGTACGACCTGCCCGAGGACCCCGGACACATGGAGACGGTCAGCGCCTCCGTGACCGACCCGGGCTGGTGGGAGCGTGTGGACGCCGACCGCCCGACGCTCGCCCTGGCCGAGGGCCTGTTCATGTACCTCACCCCGTCGGACGTCCACGACGTGCTCGACCGGCTGCTCGCCCGGTGCACGTCCGGGGAGGTCGCGTTCGACGCCGTCGCCGGCTGGACGTTGCCGGTCTCGAACGCCGCGTTCGGGCTGCTGGGCGTCGACACCCGCTTCGCCTGGGGCTTCGACGGCGCCGAGCTGACGGCCCGCCACCCGCGGCTGCGCGAGCGCGACGACGTCACCGTCTCCGCGCTCGCCACCGCGGACACGGTCGGGCTGCGGCACTGGCTCTACCGCGGGTTCGACGCCGTCCCGGTCCTGCGCGAGGCGATGCGCCTGCACCGCTACGCGTTCTGACGCTCCTCCGGGAGCGCCGTGCGGCGCCGATCCAGCAGCGTCTCGATCAGCAGGAACGCCAGCAGGCTCGCGCCGAGCAGTGGGACGGCGACGCCCACCGCGATCGTCACGACGACCACCGCCGCGTAGAGCCCTCGCGGCAGGGACCGCAGGACGCCGTCGGCGGGCACGTGACCGGGCCGCCGGCCCGGCCCGCGGCGCCACCACAGGACGTAGCCCCAGACGATCATGCAAGCGAGGCCGGTGGCGAGGGCCGCGAGGACGACCTGGTTCGCCACCCCGAACAGCAGGCCCATGTGCGCGTCGATGCCCCAGCGGGCGAGCTTCGCCGCGAGCGGCCAGTCGTCACCGCGCACGACGTCGGTGACCTGCCCGGTGTCGGGGTCGACGGCGATCGCGTCGAGGCGCTGGGGCCAGGTGCGGTCGATCTGGCTGACGGTCGTGGCCGCGCCCTCGCCGCCCGGGGTGATGTCGAGCGGCCCGTCGAGCCCGGCGTCCGCGGCGGCGCGGGCGGCGACGTCGAACGACGCGGGCGTGGCCGTGGTCGGCGTCGTCATCGCCGTGCCGCCGTGGCCCGCGTGCTCGCCCGCCTCCGGCGCCACGGCGACGGTGCCGGTCAGCGCGGTCTCGGGCTCCGGGGTCTCCCAGGAGAGCTGGGCGCGCAGCGTGCTGATGTTCTCGCCGGCGTAGGTCGACCACGTCAGCCCGGTGGCCGACAGGAACAGCAGCCCGGCCGCCGCCCACAGCCCGACGACGGCGTGCCACGAGAGCAGCCGGGCCCGGCGGCCGCCCGAGGTGCGGGGCACGAGCAGCGCGCTCGCCCGCTCCTTGCGCCGGCGCCGGACCAGCCCGATCCACAGCGTCAGCCCGGCCAGCACGAGCACCCACAGCCAGGAGGCCGCGAGCTCGGTGTAGAGCCGGCCGGCGTCGCCGAGGTGCAGGTTGCGGTGCAGCTGGTCGACCCAGGCGCGCAGCGGCATCGCCTGCCCGGAGCCGTACGTCTCGAGCACGCCGCGCAGGTCGCCGGTGTGCGGGTCGACGAACGCGGTGCGGTAGAAGGACTCGGGCAGGCGGGGATCGTTCGCGATCACCTGGGTGGTGTCGGTGGGGGTCGCACCGGGGCGCACGGCACGCAGCTCGGTGCCGGGCAGGGCGTCCATGCCGACGCGGACCTGGTCGGCGAGCGGGACCTGGGTGTCCGAGGGCGGCACGGTCAGCTCGTCGCGGTAGACGACGGGCTCGAGTGCCGGCATCAGCGTGTACACCAGCCCCGTCAGGGCGGCGACCAGCAGGAACGGCCCGACGAGCACGCCCGCCCAGAAGTGGATGCGCAGCACCAGGGGCCGCAGCAGCGACCAGGTGCCCGCACGGGTCGGGGCGGCGGCCGGGCTCGGGGGCGCCGGCTGCTCGTCGACGGTCACGGGGGGAGCCTCTCGGGGTGTCGTCGGGGAGCTAGTGCACGAGGAGCATCAGGGCCATCGCGGCCCCGGTGACGGCCTGGCAGCCGAGCTGGACGGCGGGAGTGTCGACGGCCCGACCGAGGGCACTCCCGAAGCCGGCACCGCCAACCGTCGCGCCACCGGTCCCGCCGCCGACCGTCACGGTGGCCGGGGCGCGCAGGCGCACGAGCACGGCGACCGTCGCGACGGTGTGGACGACCAGGTAGAGCGCGAGCGCGGTGGCGACGGCGCTGAGCGCGAGCGGCGTCGAGGCCGCCGACGCGCCGTGCCCGGCGTGCCCGGCGCCGTGGTCCATGCCGGCCATCCCGCCGGTCGGCACCATGATCACGTACATCACGGCCATCGCCGCGTTGCTCAGCAGCAGGTGCGTCGGGTGCGCGCCGCAGCGGTCGCCGCCGACCGGCGACCCCAGCGGCCGCCCCGGTGGCGCAGCGCCAGCAGGCGGGCCGCCCACACGACACCGACCGCGCCGAAGGCGACGGCGCCGGCCGCCGGGGGCACGAGGTCCGCGGTCGCGGGCAGCACCATCGCCGCCATCCCGAGGCCCATGACGACGTGGTTGGCCTCGGCGGCCGCCGCCGCGCGCTCGTGACGGGCGCGCCGACGCCACAGGCTCACCGCGCAGAGGGCCGCGGCGGCCAGCAGCAGGGTGGCGAGCAGCCCCGCGAGGGGCGAGGGGAGGTTCACGGCGCGTCCGCGAGGAGGCCGTCGAGGACCCCGTTGCGGGCGTCGTCGACGATCACGGCGAGCTGCGCGAGGCTCATCTGGATGCGCTGGCCGAAGTCGTCGGTGATCACCACACGGCGCTCGTCGCCGGCGTCGGGGTCGACGTAGAGCTCGGGGCACCCGCAGGAGCACTGCCCGCAGAACGTGGCGACGTGCTGCAGGCCCGCCAGCAGCGGGTCGTGGTCCGTCATGGCGGTCCTCCAGGGCGTGGGCTGTCCGTGACCAGCGGCGACGGTACGGCGGTGCGGTCCGGTGGCATACCGCTCGCCCCACCGCACCGGGCCGGTGTGCCCGGACGGCCGAGCGTTCTCAGGAGACCACCCGTTCCTTCTCAGGTGACCGCCTCCGCAGGGCTCAGCGAGCACGATCCGGTGGAGCGCCTACCGTCAGCGGCAGCACGGTAGGCACCGTCGGCGTGACGCCGAGCCCCGTTTGTCGACACGGTCACGCCCGGGAACTCCGGGACCCCCTGCGACGACGCGGACGGCGGGTGGCCCGACGGTGGCACACGACGAGGAGCTCCGGTGGACGACGCGAGGATCACCGCGCTGGCGCTGCGCGCCCGGGACGGCGATCGCGGCGCCGCCGGGGAGTTCGTCGCGGCGACGCAGCACCAGGTGTGGCGCCTGCTCGTGCACCTGGCCGACCCGTCGGTCGCCGAGGAGCTGACCCAGGAGACCTACGAGCGGGCCCTGGGCTCGCTGCGCCGGT
Organism: Actinomycetospora sp. CA-053990; assembly: GCF_050948445.1. Classification (NCBI taxonomy): domain Bacteria; kingdom Bacillati; phylum Actinomycetota; class Actinomycetes; order Pseudonocardiales; family Pseudonocardiaceae; genus Actinomycetospora; species Actinomycetospora sp. CA-053990. The sequence goes on from NZ_CP192043.1 coordinate 5,369,400, forward strand.
ACCGGGGCGACGCGCCCGCCCGCAGCTGGCTGCTCTCGGTCGCGCGCCGCGTCGCCGCCGACCACCTGCGCCGCCGCTCCCGCCGTCCGGTGAGCCCGGCGCCGCTGGCCGAGGACGACCGCCCGGTGGGGCGTGCCCCGCGCGGTGACCTCGCGGAGTCGGTCGCGGTGCGCCACGCCGTCGACGCGCTCGACCCCGACCGTCGCGAGGCGTTCGTGCTCACCCAGGTGATCGGGCTGTCGTACGAGGAGGCCGCCGCGGTGTGCCGGTGCCCGATCGGCACGATCCGTTCCCGCGTCGCGCGGGCCCGGGCCGACCTCGTCGACGCGCTCGCCGACCGTCCCGCCGAGCGGCCGCACCGCTCCGGGTGAGGGTGGCCGGGAACTCCAGGAACCCCGGGAACTACCGCGCGGGTCGCGGCGACCAGCACGCCATGGACTGCGACGGGTGCCGGGAGGCGATGTCGGCCGCCCTCGACGGCGAGGCCGACGCCGCCGAGCAGGCCCGGATCGACGCGCACCTCGACGGCTGCCCCGCCTGCCGGTCCTGGCAGCGGGACGCCGCGCTCGTGACGCGGCACGCGCGCACGGCGGCGGTCGGGGCGGGGCCCGACCTGGTCGACCGCGTCGTCGGCGCCGCCCCGCGGCCTCGGTGCGGTGGCGCCGGGTGTCCGCGCGGGCCGGGCTCGCCGCCGTCGGGCTGGCGCAGGCGGTGCTCGGGCTCGTCTCGCTGCTCGGTGCCGCGACGCACGCCCACGCGATGACCGATCCGCTGATGGTGCTCGGCGCGGGCATGGCGCACGCGACGCACGAGACGGCGGCGTGGAACCTCGCGCTCGGCGTCGCGTTCCTCCTCGGCGCGCTGTTCACCCGGCACCTCGCGGGGCTGCTGCCGGTGCTGGGCGCCTTCATCGCGGTGCTGGCGGTGCTCAGCGGCCTCGACCTGGTCGCGGGACGCGTGGAGCCCGGCCGTGTGGTGTCGCACCTCGTGCTCGTCGCCGGCTTCCTGCTCGGGCTCGCCGTCGTGCGCTCCGGGCCGCGCCCCGGGACGGGCCCGAGCCCGGGGGCGCGGTGGTGGCGGCCGGGTGGTCGCGGCGTGGTCCCCGACGACGGCCCCACCCGGCCCGCGCCGACGCCCTGGGAGCGTGAGTCCGACGTCGCGTGAACCGGGCGCGCCTGAACTCGGGGTTGCCGGAGCGAGGGGCGCCCTCGCTGCCGTGGTGGTGGGCGCGGTGGTCGCCGGGGTGGTCGCCGTGGCCCTCACACGGGGTGGGGCGCCGTACGCCGCGCTGGGCGTCACCGCCCCGCCGACCGTGGTGCAGGTGGCGACGCCGCTCGCCCGCCTCGTCGTGCTGCTGGCGGGCGGTGCGTGCCTGGGCGGCCTGCTCGGGGCCGTCATCGCGCGGCCGACCACGGGCGGTGGACGGGCGCTCGGCGCGCACGGCTACCGCGCGGTGCGCCGGGCCGGCGCCGCCGCCGGCGTGTGGGCGGCCGGTGCCCTGGCCGCGGCCGCGCTCACCGTGCTCGGCGGCACCGGGGGCGACGCCCACGTGCTCGCGGCCCCGGACGCGTTCCTCACCGCCGCCGGCGCGCTCGAGGAGCCCACCGGCTTCCTCGTCGCCGCGGTCCTCGCGGCGGTGGTGTGGGTGCTCTGCCGCGTGACGCTGTCGTGGCGCACGGCGGTGGGCGCGCTGCCGCTCGCCGCGCTCGCCGTCGTCGCCCCGGTGGTCACCGGGCAGGTCGCGAGCGCCGGCGCCGGGCACGACGTCGCCACCGACGCCGCCGCGCTGGCGGCCGTCGCGGGCGCGGTGTGGTTCGGCCTGCTCGCTCTCGAGGTCCTCGCGCCCGGACCCGACCGCGCGCGCCCGGTGGTGCTGGTCGCCGCCGGCGTCGCGGTCGCGGGCACCGTCGTCGTCGAGGTGGTCCTCGTGCGCGGGGGCTGGCTCACCGGCGTCCACGGCCCGCTCGCGCTCGTCCTGCTGGTGCTGCTCGTCGTCGCCCTCGTGGCGCGACGACGGGCGCTCGTGCTCCTCACCGCCGCCGCCGGCGTCGCTGCCCTGCTCGCCGCCGAACCGGCCCCGGCCCTCGCGGCCCCGACGACGATCCAGGACACGCTGCTCGGCTACTCGCTCGACGCCCCCACCGTGCTCGGCCTGCTCGGACCCGGGCGGCTGAACCTGCTGTGGGCGGTGGTGGCGCTCGTCCTCGCGGGGACGTACCTCGCCGGTGCGTGGCGGCTCCGTCGCCGCGGCGACGCCTGGCCGCCCGAGCGGAGCGCCGCGTGGCTCGCCGGGTGCGCGCTCCTGCTCTGGGCGACGAGCTCGGGGCTCGGCTCCCACGCGATGGCGACGTTCAGCGCGCACATGGGCGTCCACATGCTGCTGTCGATGCTGGTCCCGGTCCTGCTGGTGCTCGGCGGTCCGGTGACGCTCGCGCTGCGCGCCCTGCCCGCGACGCCCGACGGGCCCCGCGTGTGGCTCCTGTCGCTGCTCGACGCCCCGCTCGCGCGGGTGCTCACCCACCCGCTGGTGTCGCTCGCGCTGTTCGTCGGCTCGTTCTACGCGCTGTACTTCTCGCCGCTCTACGCGCTGGCGCTGCCCTACCACTGGGCGCACCAGCTGATGTTCGCCCACTTCCTGCTCACCGGCGTGCTCTTCTTCTGGCCGATCATCGGCGTCGACCGCGCGCCCCGGCCGGTGCCGCACCTCGGTCGGCTGGCGCTGCTGCTCGCGGCGATGCCGTTCCACGCGTTCTTCGGCGTCGCGCTGATGGGCGCCGGCACCGTGATCGGCGAGCAGTTCTTCCGCCAGCTCGCCCTGCCGTGGGTGCCGGACCTGCTCGCCGACCAGCACCTCGGCGGCGGCATCGCCTGGGCGTCGGGCGAGGTCCCGCTGCTCGTGGTGGTCCTCGCGCTGCTCGTACAGTGGTCGCGCGCCGACCAGCGCGACGCGACCCGCCGCGACCGGCACGCCGACCGCGACGGCGACGCCGAGCTCGCGGCGTGGAACGCGATGCTCGCCGACCTCGCCCGCGGCCGCTGAGCGACCGTCACGACCCGCCGGGAACCGACGGGCCCCGCGGCGCGACCGGCAGGACGAGCGCCGCGAGGGTCGGCGCCCCCGATACGAGGAGGAACCCCCGGATGGCCACGCGCCCGAAGCGCCCTGCACCGCCGAAGCGCACGACGTCCCGAACGCCGTTGATCGTCGGGATCGTCGCCGTGGTGCTGGTCGCGGCCGTCGTCTTCGGGGGCGTGCTGTTCTCCGCAGGCGGCTCCTCGGACGCCTCGGGTCAGGCGATCCCGGTCACCCCGGTCGCGGCCTCCTACCCGACGATCGTCGAGGGCGGTGTCGTGACCGCCGGCGGGCCGGCACCCCACACCATCGACCTCTACGAGGACGCGCTCTGCCCCGCCTGCCAGTCCTTCGAGCAGCGGGCGGGCGAGCCGATCACCCAGGCGATCGCGGCCGGGCGCGTGCAGGTCCGCTACCACCTCGTGAACCTGCTCGAGCAGCGCTCGAACCCGCCCGGCTACTCCTCGGCGGGCGGCAACGCGATCATCTGCGCGGCCGAGAACGGGGCCTTCCCCGCCGTCCACGCGAGCCTCTACGCCGCCCAGCCGCCCGAGGGCGGCCGCGGGTACGACACCGCCCAGCTCGTCGACCTCGGCCAGCGCGCCGGCGCCGGGCCGGGCTACGCCGAGTGCGTGACGAGCAACCGCCACGCCGGCGAGATCGCCCAGAACTTCGAGCAGGCGTCCAACGACCCCGCCCTCCAGCGCCAGGGCAGCTTCGGCACCCCGACCATCGTCGTCGACGGGAAGCTCCAGCAGCAGGGCTCGACCGAGCTCGACCAGGTGCTGGGCGGCTGACGGCGCGCTCCGATCGGTGATCAGGGGCGCGTCATCCACGGAGTGCGCGCCCACGGCGCACACCAGGTGCCCCTGATCATCGCAGCGCAGGGCGGAGGGCGACTCAGCGCAGGCGCAGGCTCGAGGAGACGACGAGCAGGGACGACAGCGCCATGGCCAGGCCGGCGAGCAGGGGGTTGAGCAGGCCGGCGACGGCCAGCGGGATCGCGGCGACGTTGTAGCCGAAGGCCCAGGCGAGGTTCACGCGGATCGTGAGGTGGGTGGCGCGGGCGAGGGCGAGCGCCTCGGGGACGGCGGTGAGGTCGTCGCGCACGAGGATCACGTCGGCGGCCTCGAGCGCGACGTCGGTGCCCGTGCCGACGGCGAGCCCCAGGTCGGCGGCGGCGAGGGCCGGGCCGTCGTTGATCCCGTCGCCGACCATCGCCACGACCGCACCCGCCGCGCGGCGCTCCGCGAGCACGGCGAGCTTGCCCTCGGGCAGCACGCCGGCGACGACGTCGTCGATCCCGACGGCCGTGGCCACCGTGCGGGCGGCGCGCTCGTGGTCGCCGGTGAGCAGCACCGGGTGCAGGCCGGCGGCGCGCAGGGCCGCGACGGCCGGGGCCGCGCTGGGCTTCACGTCGTCGGCGAGCACGACCGCGCCCCGCACGACGTCGTCCCACCCGACCGCGACCACGGTGTGCCCCGCCTCCTCGGCGGCCTCCCAGTCGGCGCGCAGGTCCTCGGGCACCCCGGCGTCGAACAGGTCGGGTCGCCCGACGGTCACCTCCACCCCGTCCACGACCGCCCGCGCGCCGAGCCCGGGCAGGGCGACGAAGTCGACCGGTGCGGGCACCTCCCCCGGGTGGTGCGCCACGACCGCCGTCGCGATCGCGTGCTCCGAGCCCCGCTCGACGGCGGCGGCGCGCGCCAGGACGACCTCGGGGCCCCGCACCGCCACCACCGCCATCCGGCCCGTCGTCAGCGTCCCGGTCTTGTCGAGCACCACGGTGTCGACGCGGCGGCTCGTCTCGAGCGCGTGGTGGCCCTTGAGGAAGATGCCGCGCCGGGCGCCGCGCCCCGACGCCACGACCATGGCCATCGGCGTCGCCAGGCCCAGCGCGCACGGGCAGGCGATCACGAGCACGGCGAGCGCGGGCGAGAACCAGTCGGCGCCGAGGAACCACCACCCGAGCCCGGTCGCGACCGACAGCACTACCACCGCCGGCACGAACCACGCCGAGATCCGGTCGACGAGGCGCTGGACGTCGGCCTTGTCGGCGCGGGCGTCCCGCACCAGGCGCACCATCCCGGCCAGCGCGGTCGCCTCGCCGACCGCGGTCGCCTCGACCACCAGCCGCCCGGACACCGCGACCGTGCCGCCGACCACGGGGTCGCCGACCTCCGCCTCGGACGGCACCGGCTCCCCGGTGAGCATGCTGCGGTCCACCGCCGAGCGCCCGGACACCACCCGCCCGTCGGCCGCGACCTTCTCGCCGGGCCGGACCACGAACCGGTCGCCCACGCCGAGCTCGCCCACCGGCACGCGACGCTCGCTGCCGTCGTCGTCGAGCACCGTGACGTCGCGCGCGGCGAGCCGGGCGAGCGCCGCCAGCGCGTCGCCGGAGGCGCGACGGGCCCGGCGCTCGACGTAGCGGCCGGCGAGGACGAAGGTCGTCACCCCCGCCGCGACCTCGAGGTAGACGGGGCCGCTGGGGTGCAGCAGCAGGTCCCAGGTGCTCGCGCCGGGGGCCGGCCCCGCGCCCCGCACGACGGCGACCAGCGACCACACGGTCGCCGCGATGATCCCGAGCGAGACCAGCGTGTCCATCGACGTGGTGCCCTGGCGCAGTCCGGCCAGCGCGCGCCGGTGCAGCGGCCACGCCGACCAGACGACCACCGGCGCGGCGAGCGCGGCGAGCACCCACGGCCAGCCGGGGAAGCGCAGCGAGGGCACCGCGGCCATCGCCAGCGCCAGGTCGGCCACCGGGACGAAGAGCGCGGCGGCGACCACGAGGCGACGCCAGAGGTCCCGCAGCTCCGCGTCGTCGGACGGCTCATCCTCCGAGGCGACCGGGCGCGCCGGCCGCGCCGTGTAGCCGAGCTTCCCGACGGTCTCGACGACCGTGGCCGTCGTGACGTCCGGCGACGCGAGCACGACCCGGGCGCCCTCGCCGGCGTAGTCGACGCTGGCCTCGACCCCGTCGAGGCGGTTGAGCCGGCGCTCGATCCGGGCCGCGCAGGCCGCGCAGGACATGCCGCCGATCTCGAGGTCGACGACGGTGGACGCGACGGGCGGGGCCGTCACAGCCCCACCAGCCCCGCCGCCCACGCGGGGAACGTCGCGACGATCGCGACGACGATCACGAGGTACCAGGCGGCGAGCCCCCAGCCGTGACCGCGCAGCGAGGCCGGCGCGCCGCCGAGCCGGCCCGCGCGCAGGTTCTCGACGGTGACGCACCAGAACATCGCGATGACCGCGACCCACGCGACCATGCACCACGGGCACAGCGCACCGATGACCACGAGGCTCTGCACGATCAGCCAGTGCACGAACAGCATCCCGGCGGTCGTGCCCGCCTGCAGGCCCCACCAGGCCCAGCGCGGCAGCACGGCCCCGCCGAGCACCAGGGCGCCCAGGGCCGCGGCGACGGGGAACGTCGCGAGCCCGATGACGGGGTTCGGGAAGCCGAGCACCGACGCCTGCGCCGTGCGCATGATCGTGCCGCAGGACAGCACCGGATCGATGCTGCACGACGGGACGAACGTGGGGTCGGCGAGCAGCGCGAGCTTGTCGAGCAGGAGCAGCAGCGAGACGACTGCGCCGACCAGGCCGCCGACGAGCAGCACGCCGCCGACACCGCGCAGAGAGACGGTGGCGTCCTCACCCGCCCGCGTGTCGGAGACGTCCACCCCCTGATGGTGCGCCCCGACGACGGGGAGGACATCGGTGGGTGGGGACGGGATCGTGGCCATCGTCGTACCGGTCGTCGTCGGACCCTCGCGAGTTCCCCGATGCCTCCGGCACGTGAGTGATCTGGGTCGTCGGGACGGCCGATATCGCTCACGTGCCGAAGGCATCGGGCGGCGGCCTAGACTCGACGGACGCAACCGGTGCGACCCCGGGCCGACGCAGGAGGAACCCGCCAGGTGGAACGGCAGCCCCGGACGAGCTCCCGATGACCAGGCCCGCAGGGCCGGACGGGCCGTCCCCCTCCGCGACGGGTTCCCCGCTGCCCCGTTACGGCTGGATCGCCCGGGCCCGCGACTGGTGGCAGGCCCGCGCCGATGCCCGCGCCGGGCTGCCGAGCCTCGAGCCGGGACGCCCGGTCGGCACGCCGGCGCTCGAGGAGTTCCACCAGATGTTCCTGGCCCGGGTCCACCGCGAGCGGCTGCGCGTCGACCTCGAGGTGTCCCCGATGCACCAGACCCGGGCGACCCTCGCCGCACGCCTCCCGGAGACCGAGGAGGCGCTGGCCCGGGCCCGCGCACGCCTCGACGCGTTGCCGGTGCTCCTCGACACCGACCAGCTCGCCGTGCGCCGCGGCGGCGAGGGCGAGACCGCCGACGACGTCGTCGCCGCCCGCCGCGGCCGCGAGCACGAGGCCACCCGGCGGCCCCTCGTCGACGAGGGCGCGCGGCTGCACTCCCAGCTCACGCAGATGCGCGTGGAGTTCGCACGCCTCGGCAGCTCGATCCGCGCGTGCGAGCTCGTCGGCGCCACCCGCGTCCGGCGGCTGCACGCACAGGTCATGCGGCGGGTCAGCGCGTACGAGCGCCACCTCGTCCGCCGGCACCCGGCCGGCGACCGCATCGGCCCCGCGCTGGCCGCCCAGCACCCCGTCGTCCCCGGGTGGGTCGTCGCCGCCGAGACGGCCGACCCGGGTGCCGCGGGTGCCGGGGACACGGGCCCCGTCCCGGCGTCGTCACCGCACGGCGCGACCCCGCCGTGGGGCACCGCCACCGCACCCGCCGCCCGCCGTGCCCCCGAGACCGCCCCCGAGACCGCCACCGGGTCCGGCGCCCCGACCCACCAGGAGTAGCCATGGCCACCCGCAGGTTCTGGCCCGGGCGCCGCAGCGAGACCGCCCGTCCCCCGACACCGACGCCTCCGTCGGGCCCCCAGCAGGGATCGTCGAGCGCGCCGCTCTCGCACCTGCCCGGGGTGAGCTTCGCGGCCGCGTCGCCGGAGGAGCGCCGCTTCGCCCAGGTCTACGCCGCCGACCGTGTCGGGCCCATGCCCTACCCGAACCAGGCCTCCCCCGACATCGGGGCGGCACGCGGGCGCGTGCGCACGCTCGTCGCCGAGCTGCTCGAGGGCGTCGACGAGGGCACCGGCGGCGCGCTCGACCCGCTGATCGCGTCCTGGGCGTCGGGCTGGCTCTCGCGCATCGACTCCCAGCACGCCGACCACCAGGCCGTCATCGACCGCCTCGTCGGTGGTGCGCGCCAGCAGCTGGCGGACGCCGAGGCCGCGCACGAGCGCGACCGCCGCGCGCTCGGGATCGCCCGGCGCGACTACGACGAGGCCCGCGAGCGGCTCACCGAGCCGGTCGGCGGTGACGACGACCGGCCGCCCGCCCGTCGTGACACGGGGCGGCACGCGGACCGGGCCGGGGACCGCACCGAGGACTTCTTCGTGCCCCCGGCCGATCCGCCGACCGGGCCCCTCCCGCGTCGGCCGTCCGGGCGCGGGCCGAGCGACCCGTCGACCCACCCGTCGACCTACACTGCGCCGTCCTCCCCCGACCGTGGAGACCCGATGACCGACGACCGTGCCGACAGGGCCGACAGGTCGGGCCGATGAGCGCCGACGGCGGTCTCCGCGCGCGCTTCGGCCGCTCGCGGGGTGATCGCAGCGGGGACCTCGGCGGCGCGCGGCCGCGCTCGTACCGCGACGCCACGCTGATGATCAACCGCTCGCGGGAGGACTACCTCTCGCTGACGATCATCCTGCTCGCCATCGGCGGCGACATCGCGGCGTTCTACGTCGTGCTCGCCCGCGTGTTCCGCGGCTCGCCGCTGCTCATCGTGCTCGGCACGGTCGGGTTCGCGGCCGCGGCCGTGGGGCTCGCGCACCTCGTCGGCCAGGGGCTGGCGCGGCGGCGCTGCGGCGACCCGCGCGCGTCGGTCACCCTCACCGTGCTGGCGGCGCTGACCTGGCTCCTGCTGGGCGTCAGCGCGTTCTACACGCGGCTCATGACCCCGAGCAGCTCCTCGTCCGGTGGCTTCGGCTCCGGGTCCGGTGGGGGCTTCGGGTCGGGCGGCTCCGGGGGTGGCTTCGGCTCGGGCGGGTCCGGCGGCGGCTTCGGCGGCTCCTCGTCGGGCATCGAGCTGACGGCCCTGCTGCCCGCGATGCTCTTCGGTGCCCTGTTCCTCGCCAGCGGGATCGCCGCGATGGTGGCGACGTTCCTGTCGTTCAACCCGGTCGCGGGCGCCCTGCGCCGCGCCGAGCGCCGCATGCAGGACGCGACCGAGAAGGAACGGGCGAGCCGCGCCGAGCTGGAGCGTGCCCGCGAGGCGCTGCGCCAGCAGGAGAACGAGCGCGAGCGCGAGGACCAGCGCTGGCGCGCGGCGCGCCAGCAGGTGGTCGCCGAGATGCTCGAGCTGCAGAACTACGCCCGCACCCTCATGGCCTCGAAGAAGGGCAACCCGTCGGTCACCGACGGGCTCACCGGCTCGGCGTTCTACCCGCTGTTCACCCCGGCCAACGAGGTCGTGCCCGGCGAGGAGGCGCCGCCGGAGATGCGCCCGTTCACCCCGACCGTCCCCGAGCCCAGCCCGAACGGAGACCATCGTTGACGAGCCGCACTGCCGGCCTGCTGTCCGTTCTGCTGGCCGCGGCGCTGGCCGCCGGCTGCTCGAGCGGTGAGGACGCCGCCGGCGGCGGGTTCTCCGGCGGGGGCGGGAGCGCGCTGTCCTGCCCGGTACCGGTCGGCCCCCTGGCGTTCGCGGTCTCCGGCCGCTCGAACAGCCCGGAGCCGGGACTGCCGCAGGCCGTCCAGGACGCCACGGTCTCGGTGCTCACCCGCGCCGTCGACGAGGGCTACGAGCCCCGCATCACGCTGGTGAACGTCGACGGCCGGCCCGTGTCCGCGGGCAGCGAGACGTTCTCCAGCGACGCCGGCAACGGCATCGCCGCCGAGGACGACCGCAACCAGTTCCTCAACGGGTTCGGCGAGGCGGTCACGGGCCTGCGGGCGCAGACCCCGGAGGTCGACGTGCTCACCGCGCTCGACCTCGCGGGGCGCTCCGCCGGCGGCAACCGGCCCGGCACGGTCGTGCTCGTCGACTCCGGGCTCTCGACGGTCGCCCCGCTCGACTTCCGCCAGCGCGGGCTCCTCGACGCGCCGCCCGCCGAGACCGTCGAGGCCCTGCGCGCGAACAACGCGCTGCCGGGGCTGCAGGGCGAGACGGTCGTCCTCGCGGGCCTCGGCGACGTCGCCGAGCCCCAGCCGGCGCTGAGCCCCGCCCAGCGCTCCTCGCTGGTCGCGCTGTGGACGGCGATCGCCACCGCGGGCGGCGCCTCGTGCGTCGCGGTCGTCGACGAACCGCGCGGCGGCGACGCCCCGAGCGACGCGCCTGCGGTGAGCGTCGTCGACGTCCCGCCGCCGCCGACGATCACGCCGGGACAGACCACCGCGCTCCCGGACGACAATTCCGTCGGATTCCAGCCGGACACCGCCGAGTTCCGCGACCGGAATGCCGCGCGCGCCGTCCTCACGCCGTTCGCGCAGTTCCTGACGGAATCGCCGTCGCGACGGATCGCGCTCACGGGCACCAGTGCGCGCGCGGGCACCGAGGCCGGCCAGGTCGACCTGTCGACCCGGCGCGCGGAGGCGGTCAAGGCCCTGCTCGTCGAGCTCGGGGCACCGGCGGACCGCATCTCCACGCGGGGGGTGGGCAGCCGCTTCCCCGGCTACGTCAACGACGTGGGCCCCGGCGGCCGTCAGCTGCCGGGACCCGCCAGCGCCAACCGCACGGTGATCGTCGAGCCCTCCGGGTGACCGTCCGGTGACAGACGGTCGACACCCCGGCTCCCCCGCATTCCCGGGGAAACGTGGCTGCCGTCACAGTACGATGTGGTCACGGAGATCCCCCGGCGCGCGCACCCGGTCGGAGCAGCGTCGATGGCGCCTTTCGACCCAGAGTGTGACGTCGCGCTGAATCGATTCTGCCGACCGTACGGCCTTGCTGGTGCTTCCGACTCGGCGCCTGCCTGCCTAGCGTCGTCTCCCCGGAAGCGTCACCGACGTCCGGAGGACACATGACCACAGCCGCAGACCGGAGCCCCGACACCGCGGCTGGCCTCGAGGAGACCTACACCGAGGCCGATGTTCATCAGGAGTTCGGGGAGAACCCGAACGAGGTCCGAGACACGAACCATTACCAAGAGGAATACGTCAAAGGGTTCGTGGACAAGTGGGACGACTACATCGGCTGGGAGGGTCGCGCCGCCAGCGAGGGGTCGTTCTTCATCGACCAGCTCAGTGCCCGGGGAGTCGAGAAGGTTCTCGACGTCGCGACGGGCACCGGCTTCAACTCGGTCCAGCTCCTGAAGGCGGGTTTCGAGACGGTCTCCGCCGACGGCAGCGCGGAGATGCTTGCGAAGGCCTTCCAGAACGGTCGCCAGCACGGGCACGTCCTGCGCGTGGTCCAGGCCGACTGGCGCTGGCTCAACCGCGACGTCCACGGTGAGTACGACGCCATCATCTGCCTGGGGAACTCGTTCACCCACCTGTTCAACGAACGGGACCGCCGCAAGGCGCTGGCCGAGTTCTACGCGATGCTCAAGCACGACGGCGTCCTGATCCTCGATCAGCGCAATTACGACGAGATCCTGGACAACGGCTTCTCGTCGAAGCACAAGTTCTTCTACTGCGGCGACACCGTGACCGCGGAGCCCGAGTACATCGACGACGGGCTCGCCCGTTTCCGGTACACGTTCCACGACGACGGTTCGGTGTACCACCTCAACATGTTCCCGCTGCGCAAGGACTACGTGCGCCGGCTCATGCGTGAGGTCGGGTTCCAGAAGATCGATTCGTACGGCGACTTCCAGGAGACCTACGGGACCGAGAGCCCCGACTTCTGGATCCATGTCGCGGAGAAGACCTACCGACCGGACGATGAATTGACCGAGAACTACTCGACCGCGGTCCACACCGCGCGGGACTACTACAACTCGACCGACGCCGACACCTTCTACCACGAGGTGTGGGGCGGCGAGGACATCCACGTCGGGCTCTACAACAGCCCCGACGAGCCCATCGCCCCCGCCTCGCAGCGGACGGTGGAGCGGATGGCCGAGGGCATGAACATCACCGCGGAGACCCGCATCCTCGACATGGGCGCGGGCTACGGCGGATCGGCGCGCTGGCTGGCCAGGACCTACGGCTGCCACGTGACCTGCCTGAACCTCTCCGAGGTCGAGAACGACCGGAACCGCGAGAAGAACCGCTCGCAGGGTCTCGACCACCTCGTCGACGTCGTCGACGGGTCGTTCGAGAGCATGCCGGTGCAGGACAACTACTACGACCTCGTCTGGTCGCAGGACGCGTTCCTGCACTCCGGCGAGCGCCGTGAGGTCGTCGCCGAGATCAACCGCGTGCTCGTGCCGGGCGGTCAGGTCGTCTTCACCGACCCGATGGCCGACGACAACGCGGACACCTCGGCGCTCGCGCCGATCCTCGCGCGCCTGCACCTCGACACCCTCGGGTCGCCGGGGTTCTACCGCGAGGAGTTCGCGAAGCACGGCTTCAACGACTTCACCTTCGAGGACCACACGGACCAGCTCACGACCCACTACGGGCGCGTGCTCTCCGAGCTCGAGGCGGCGGAGCCGAAGTTCGAGGGCGCCATCTCCGACGAGTACATCTCGAACATGAAGACGGGCCTGAAGAACTGGGTGAACGGCGGCAAGAGCGGCCAGCTCAGCTGGGGCATCTTCCGCATCCGTCGCTGACGGATCGCGCGGCACGAACGCCGTGACGCACGGGGCCGGCCGGGCCTTCCCGGCCGGCCCCGTGTTGCATTCCGGGGTGGCTCGAGGCGCCCCGACATGCAAGCCCTGCGTCCACGCTGGCACTCAACGCCAGGATCGCCACAGGCTCACTTCGGCGACACGCCGAGGATGTCGTCCAGCGCGCCGGCGAGCGCCGCGGCCACGGCCTCGCGCCGGACCGGGTCGCGGCGCAGCGACCGGGACAGCTCCAGGTGCACGAACGCCGCACCGCACGACGCGGCGTCGAGGCCCTGGACGTTGCGGCGCCCCAGGAGGTCGGCCCAGCGCGGGTCCTCCCCGTGCCCACACGCTCCCCCGCCGCCCGCAGCCGCGCCTCCACGGCGTCCAGCAGCGGCCCGCCCGCGGCAGCCCCCGGGGAGAGCACGACGTCGACGCCGTCGCGGTCCGCGAACCCGTGCAGCTGGATCTGCGGCAACCCCCGCGCGGTGAGGACCGACGCCACCCGGGAGAAGGGGGCATCGGCACGGGACGACACGTCGGCCGGGCAGTCGACGCGGTCGGTCGCCTCGGGCGGCGCGCCGGCGATGCGGTGCGCCCCGGCCTGGAGCAGGAGGGCACCGGCACGGCGGTCGCGCAGGGCGAGCCCGACGAGCTCGGTGTCGAGGTCGGCGTTCGGGTGCGGCACCTCGACGACGACGTCCGGCACCACGCCCGGACGGAGGACGACGACGAGCCACGCGCGCTCGCTCGTCGGGTCGGAGGCGAGCACGAGCGTGTTCCCGGAAACCGTGGCCTCGAGACCCAGCGCCGCGACGTCGGCGGTCTCGCCCCGGCCCAGCGCGGCGGCCAGCGCCTCGATCGCTACGCACTCGTCCTCGTCGGGCGGGCGGTAGGGCACCCGGCGCGTCATCGCGGGGACGAGATCGGCGACGAACGCCGTCACGTCGATCTCGCCCACCGGCACGACTCTGCCAGCCGCGGCGCCCCGGCCGCCGGGGCACGTCCGACCTGCGCGGCGTGCCCCTCGCCCGCCGCGCAGGTCAGCGCGCGGGCTGCGGCGGGCCCCAGACCGGACGGGAGGCGGCGACGGGCGTCCCCGGCGCGCGGCCGCGACGGATCGGCGGGCGACGCGGGGGTCGCGGGCCGTGCGCGCCGGGTGCGGGCGGCGGGACGGCCGGCCCCCGACGGGGACGAGGGCACGCGGCGCGGCGGATGCCGGGGTGACCGACGTCGGGGTGACCGACGTCGGCGCGTCCGGCGGCGGCACGGTCGGCGGCACCACGAGACCCCGCGGGGCGACCGGGGCGACCGTGGCGGCGACCGGCGCGAGCCCCGGGACGCCGGTGTGCGCGGTCGGCGCGGCGGGCGACCCGGGCAGGACCGTCGTGGTGGCCGGCGGCGCCGGCGCCAAGGTGATCAACGGGGACTTCGAGCGCCTAGAAGCAGCGAGATACCCGTTCGCTGCGTCGGGGGCCGGTCCGCCGGGGGCCGGTCCGCCGGGGGCCGGTCCGCCGGGGGCCGGCGCGGCGGGTGCATCCGGCGTCGCGACGTAGGGCCACGGGCCCCGGTGGACGGGGGAGGTCGCGAGGCGACGGCGGGAGCGGCCGGGCGGCCCCGCGGGCCCGTCCTCGAGCCGCGCGTGGCGCCCGTTCGGCCCGGATGATGTTGCTCCGGGAGGTGCGGCCGGTGCTGCCATGCGGACCAGTGTGGAGGTCGCCGAACGCCCGTCCTGCCCGGGGGACGGGGGTTCGGCCGATCCGGTGGCGGCCCCGCGGACGGTCGTGACGGGGCGCAGCGCAAGATGGGAGGACGGCCCGTCCGTGGACGTCGCTCCTCCTGCCGGAGCAACGCCCGCGTGACGTCGGACGTCCGTGCACCGGGGCCCCGCGCCGACGACGCCGCGCGACCCCCGTCGATCGTCCCCACGTCGCACCAGGGAAGCTGAGGCCCATGACGTCCGTGTCGTCGTCACCGACCGATCCCGGGACCGTCGACGGTCCGCAGCCCGTGTTCGCCGAGTCGTCCCGCCTCCAGGCGCGACTGCACGACCTCGTCCCGGGCGGCGCCCACACCTACGCCCGCGGGTCCGACCAGTACCCCGAGCACATGACGCCGATCATCGAGCGCGGCCGGGGCGCACGGGTCTGGGACGTCGACGGCAACGCCTACGTCGAGTACGGCATGGGCCTGCGGTCGGTGACGCTCGGGCACGCCTACGAGCCCGTGAACGCGGCGGTGCGCGAGGTGCTCGACCGGGGGCTGAGCTTCTCGCGCCCCAGCCGGCTCGAGGTCGACGCCGCCGAGGACTTCCTGGGCCTCGTCTCGGGCGCGGACATGGTGAAGTTCGCCAAGAACGGCTCCGACGCCACGACCGCGGCTCTCAAGCTCGCCCGTGCCGCCACCGGGCGCGAGACGGTGGCCGTCGCCGACCAGCCGTTCTTCTCCACCGACGACTGGTTCATCGGCAACACCCCGATGAACGCCGGCATCCCCGACGCGGTCCGCGCGGGCACCGTCGGCTTCACCTACAACGACCTCGGCACGCTGCGCGCGCTCTTCGACGCCCACCCCGGCCGCATCGCCGCGGTGTTCATGGAGGCCGCGACCGCGCTGCACGAGCCCGCGCCCGGCTTCCTCGAGGGCGTGCGCGAGATGTGCACGGCCGAGGGCACGGTGCTCGTCTTCGACGAGATGATCACCGGGTTCCGCTGGTCGGCGAGCGGCGCGCAGGCCGTCTACGGCGTCACCCCCGACCTGTCGACGTGGGGCAAGGCGATGGGCAACGGCTTCCCGGTCTCGGCGCTGGCCGGGCGCCGGGAGCTCATGGAGCTCGGCGGGCTGCGCACCGACGCCGACCGCGTCTTCCTGCTCTCCACCACCCACGGCCCCGAGACGGCCGGGCTCACCGCGTTCCGCGCCGTCGTCGAGGCCTACCGCCGCGAGGACCCGGTGGCCACGATGCGCCGTCAGGGCACGACGCTCGCCGAGGCGTGCAACGAGGTCGTCGCCGCGGCCGGGCTCGGCGAGTTCGTCGACGTCGTCGGGCACCCCGCCTGCCTCGTCTTCCGCACCCGTGACGCCTCGGGCCGGCCGTCGCAGGAGATGCGGACGGTGTTCCTCGGCGAGCTGCTGCGCCGCGGCGTCCTCGGGCAGTCGCTCGTCATCTCGGCGGCCCACACCGACGCCGACGTCGAGCAGACCGTCAACGCCGTCGCCGGGGCGCTGCCCGCCTACGAGCGCGCGCTCGAGCTCGGCGCCGACGCGGTGCTCGACGGCCGTCCCGTCGCGCCGGCGCTGCGCTCCACCGCCGACCCCCGCCGGATCCGATGACGGCGGTGACGGGGACGGGCCGCTGGCTCGTCACCGGCGGCGCCGGCTACATCGGCGCGCACACCGTGCGGGCGCTGCGGGCACGGGGCGACGACGTGGTGGTGCTCGACGACCTCTCCACCGGGCTCACCGAGCGCGTCGACGACGACGTCCCCCTCGTGCGTGCGAGCGTGCTCGACGAGGACACGGTCGCCGCGACGCTCACCGAGCACCGCCTCGACGGTGTCCTGCACTTCGCGGCGCGCAAGAGCGTGCCCGAGTCGGTCGCGCACCCGCTGTACTACTGGCGCGAGAACGTGGAGGGGCTGCGCAGCGTCCTCGCGGCCTGCGGGCGCGCCGGTGTGGAGCGCTTCGTGTACTCGTCGAGCGCCGCGGTCTACGGCGCGACGACGGGCGCCGCGGTGGCCGAGGACGACCCGTGCGAGCCGGTGAACCCGTACGGCACCACCAAGCTCGCCGGCGAGTGGCTGCTCGCCGACGTGCACCGCGCCACCGGGCTGCGCTACGTCGCGCTGCGCTACTTCAACGTCGCGGGCGCCCGCGACGCGCGCCTCGCCGACCGGGGGCAGGCGAACCTCGTGCCGATCGCGCTCGACGCCGTCGCGCGCGGCGGGGCGCCGACCGTCTTCGGCACCGACTACGACACCCCCGACGGCAGCTGCGTGCGCGACTTCGTGCACGTCGACGACCTCGCCGACGCCCACGTCGCCGCGACCGCCCTGCTCGACGAGCCGTGCGCCGAGACGCTCAACGTCGGCGTCGGGCGGGGGTTCTCGGTGCTCGAGGTCATGGCCACGGTGGGCCGCGTCGCCGGCCGCCCCGTCGACCCGGTGGTCGCGGAGCGGCGCCCGGGCGACCCGGCGGCCGTGGTCGCCGACGTCTCGCGCATCGCCGGCCGCCTCGGGTGGCGCGCCCGTCACGACCTCGAGGACATCGTCACCTCGGCCTGGGAGGCGCGCCTCAGCTCGTCGGCGTCAGGCTCCTGACCGCACGGTCGGTGATCTTGCGAGCGAGGCCCGTGCCCTTGCGGGCGACCTTGCCGAACAGCTCGCCGACGTCGGTGAGCGGCGTGAGCACGATCCGGTGCATCGCGAACGGCGGCTCGTTCGGCCCGACGAGACCCGGACGGGTGGTGATGGCCGCGCGGTAGCCCGCACCGCGCGCCACGGACATCGTCCGGTCGTCGTAGTCGCCGGCGTTGCCGTTGGGGTAGGCGAGCAGGTCGACGGTCTGCCCCAGGCCCTCCTCGAGGGCGCGGCGCGACGCGGTGAGTTCGTGGCGCTGGGTGCCCTCGTCCTCGCGGGAGAGGATCGGGTGGGTGACGGTGTGCGACCCGATGCCGTGCCCGGTGGCCGCGAGCGCCCGCGCGCCGTCCCAGTCGAGGAACATCGGCGGACGTGGCGCCTGGGTGGACAGCGGCGGGGCGATGCGCTCGGCGATGCGGGCGACGGCCTCGACGCGCGTGGCGCGGTCGACGAGCTTGAGCTCGTCCTTCAGGGCGTCCTGTGTGGCGCGCCGGGCCGCCGGCGTCGACAGGTCGTGGGTCCGACCGGCCCACTCCAGGCTCGGCGCGGTGACGCGGGCGAACGCGTCGGCGAGCTCCTCCCACCAGGCGCCGATGCGCCCCGAGAGGATGTCGGAGACGAGGAAGAAGGTGCCGTGCATGCCGCGGCGGTCGAGCGCGGGCACGGCGGCGTCGAGCCAGTCGGCGTAGCCGTCGTCGAACGTCAGCGCCACGGCCCGCGGGGGCAGCTCGCCGCCCGCGGCCAGGGTGTCGACGGCCTCGGAGAGCGGGACGACGGTGCCCAGCCGGTCGATCGCGGCGAGCTGGCGCTCGAAGCCGCGACGCCCGGCGCCCGGGTCGGCGGGGTAGAAGGGCGTCGGGTCGATGTTGTGCCAGCCCAGCACGAGCAGCCGTCGACTCATGGCGACCGAGCGTATCGGCCCCCCGGAGCACGCCGACGAAGCGGCTTTCCTCGCACCCAGTGCAAGCGTGGACGCAGGGCTTGCACCCGGCGGGTGCTCAGCGCGAGCGCGTCCCCGGCATGCGGGCGAGGACGGGCTTGGCGAGGTCGCGCAGGCGCGCGCGCAGCTCCGGGGACAGGCCGTCGGTGGCGCGGCGCACGCCGGCGTCGACCTGTGCCAGCAGACGCGTCGGGTCGAGGGCGCCGGCGACGACGAGGGTCTCGACCGCGCGCTCGTCGGTGGCGAAGCGGGCCTTGTAGGTCTCGTCGCCGAGCAGCAGGTCGTACTCGTCGGCGCCCTCCTCGATGGCCTCGCGGACCGTGTGCGCCATGAGCACCAGGCCGACGCTCTTGTCCGCCCACGCGGTGTCGAAGCCGGCCTGGAAGTAGGCGTAGCGCCCGCCGATGCGCCAGGCGTAGAGCGCCGCGACCGCCGTGCCCTCCACCTCGAGGAACGACATCCGCAACCAGCCGCGCTCCAGCGCCGCGGCCGCGAAGTCCTCGTGGAACGCGTGCACCGTCGGGCTCGTGATCGTCGAGCCGCCCTCGCGCTCGTCCCAGCGCGAGTTGTGCAGGCGGAAGAACTCGGCGACGTCCGCGCGGACCTCGCCCGGCACGGCCGTCGCGCGGAACTTCGCGCCCTCGCCGTCGACCAGCGCCCGCTCCTTGCGGCGGACCTGGCTGCGGAAGTTGCGGCTGCGCGCGCCGAGGAACGTGTCCCACGTGTGACCGGTCAGCGGGACGAAGGGCATGACGCTGCCCCGCAGCCGGGTCGCCGCGACCCGCCCGCGCAGTCCCTCGCCCAGCGCGCCGACCCACGGGGCGCCGGCGTCGACGTTGTGCAGCACGACGGCCTCGCGCCCCAGCGCGCCCGCCGCGGCGCGGGCGACCTCGGCCTCACGTCCGGCGACCGCCACGGGGGCGAAACGGTCGCCCACGTTGGCGCCCGCGAAGCGCACGGTGCGCCCCGAACGGCACAGGGGCAGCAGACCCGCCAGTGCGCCGTCGGCGTCGCGCACGCGGACCACGAACGGCGGGGCGTCGGCGCCGTAGTGGCGGGCGTAGGCGCCGTACCACTCGGGCGTCGTGAACGCGTTCCCCGCGGCCTCGGCCAGGGCGCGCCACTCGTCGACCAGACCCGGCTCGTCGGCGGGGTCGGCGAGGATCTCGACGTCACGGCTCACGTTCCCGAGGCTAACGGGCGCTCCGGTTCCCCCATCGGGGCCGACCCGCGACTCAACCTCCGGCCCTCCCGCACGTCTTCAGGAACGGTGAGCGGAGATTCGGCGTCGGGACCGGGTCCACTGCCCGACGGCGGTGGCCCGGAAACGCCTCGGTACCGTGGAACGGCCCCGGCGCGCGGATCCGCTCCCCAACGGCCCGCCGCGACCCCGACCCTTCTGCGAGGACCCCCTGCGATGAAGGTCAGTGTCTTCGGTCTCGGCTACGTGGGCACGGTCAGCGCCGCCTGCCTCGCCTCGGAGGGCCACGACGTCGTCGGTGTCGACGTCAACCCCGCCAAGCTCGCGATGATCGGCGAAGGCCGCACCCCCGTGGTGGAGGAGCGCATCGGCGACATCATCAGCGAGGTCGTCGCCTCCGGGCGCCTGACGGTCACCGACGACGTCGCCGCCGCCATCCACGGCACCGACCTCTCGCTGATCTGCGTCGGCACGCCCTCGGCGCCCAACGGCAGCCTCGACACCACCTATCTGCAGCGCGCCGCGCAGGAGATCGGCAGCGCGCTCGCCACGCGCGACGACAGCGCGGGCCGCCACACCGTGGTCTTCCGCTCGACGATGCTGCCCGGCACCTGCCTGGGCGTCCTCGTGCCGCTGCTCGAGGAGGCCTCGGGCCTCATCGCCGGCCAGGACTTCGGCGTCGCGGTGAACCCCGAGTTCCTGCGCGAGGGCTCGAGCGTCAAGGACTTCTACGACCCGCCCAAGACCGTGGTCGGCGAGCTCGACCCGGCCAGCGGCGACGCCGTGCTCTCCCTCTACGCCGGCCTCGGGGCCCCGGAGTTCCGGGTCGAGCCGCCGGTGGCGGAGATGACGAAGTACGTCGACAACACGTTCCACGGGCTCAAGATCGGGTTCGCGAACGAGATCGGCGCGCTGGCCCGCGAGCTCGGCGTCGACTCCCACGACGTCATGGAGATCTTCCTGTCGGACACGAAGCTGAACATCAGCCCGGCGTACCTGCGCCCGGGCTTCGCGTTCGGCGGCTCGTGCCTGCCCAAGGACCTGCGCGGGCTGGTGCACGCCGCGCGCCGCCACGACGTCCGGGTGCCGATCCTCGAGAACGTGCTGCCGTCCAACGACGAGCACATCCAGCGCGCGTTCGAGCACGTCGCGGCCACCGGCAAGCGCCGGGTCGGCGTGTTCGGCCTCGCGTTCAAGGGCGGCACCGACGACCTGCGCGAGAGCCCGCTGGTCGAGCTCTGCGAGCGGATGCTCGGCAAGGGCTACGACCTGCGCATCTACGACCCCGCCGTCGTCGAGTCGGCGCTGCTCGGGGCCAACCGCGCGTTCATCGAGGCCCACCTGCCCCACCTGCGCGACCTCCTCGTCGACACCGTCGCCGAGGTCACCGACCACGCGGAGGTGCTCGTCGTCGGGAAGGCGGACGACGACGTCCGCACCGCGCTCGGCCACGGCACCCCCGTGCCCGTGATCGACCTCGTCCGGCTCCCGGACGCGGCGGCGCGTCGCCAACAGGAGGGATATGTCGGCCTTGCCTGGTAGAGCCCTGATCGTCGTCGAGAACCTCTCGGTCCCGTTCGACCGGCGGGTCTGGCAGGAGTGCCAGACCCTCACCGGCCACGGCTGGGAGGTCGAGGTGATCTGCCCGCTCGGGACGAAGCGGGACACCGAGACCGAGGTCGTCATCGACGGCGTCCGGATCCACCGCTACCCCCTCGTGGCCGCCACCGGGGGGCCGCAGGGCTACCTCAAGGAGTACGGCACCGCCCTCTGGCACACCAACCGGCTGATCAAGCGCATCCAGAAGCGCGCGCCGGTCGACGTGGTCCACCTGTGCAACCCGCCGGACCTGCTGTTCCTCCCCGCGCTGCGCGCGAAGGCCCGCGGCGCCCGCATCATCTTCGACCAGCACGACCTCGTGCCGGAGCTCTACCTCTCGCGCTTCCGCGAGAAGCGCGACTCGATGTACTGGGCGATGCGCCTGCTGGAGTGGGGCACCTACCGCACGGCGGACACCGTCATCGCCACCAACGAGAGCTACCGCGCCGTGGCCACCGGACGCGGCCGGGTGCCGGTCGAGGACACCTTCGTCGTCCGCAGCGCCCCGGCCGTCGAGCGGTTCCGGCTGCGCGACGCCGAGCCGGCGCTGGCCCGCGGTCGCGAGCACCTGCTCTGCTACCTCGGCGTCATGGGCCCGCAGGACGGCGTCGACTACGCGATCCGCGCGCTGGCCGACCTCGCCGAGCGCCGCGACGACTGGCACGCGGTCTTCATGGGCACCGGCGACGCGTTCGACGACGTCGTCGCGCTGTCGCACGCCTACGGGCTCGACGACCGCGTCACGTTCACCGGGCGCATCTCCGACGAGGACGTGCTGCGGCACCTGTCCACGGCGTCGGTGTGCCTGGCCCCCGACCCGCGCAATCCGCTCAACGACGTGTCCACCATGAACAAGATCATGGAGTACATGGCGATGGGGCGGCCCGTGGTGTCGTTCGACCTGGTCGAGGCACGGGTCTCGGCGGGCGAGGCGGCGGTCTACGCCCGCCCCAACGACGTCGGCGAGTTCGCGGGCCTGGTGTCCGAGCTGCTCGACGACCCCCGTCGCCGCGCGGCGATGGGCGAGATCGGCGTGGAACGGGTTTCCGGGCCGCTCTCGTGGACGAACTCCGAGAAGGAACTGCTGGCCGCGTACGAATCGGCCACGCGAGGTCGCTGAGCATGAACCACGCCGCCGACCCCGCGCGAAGGCGCTCCGACGGGCGAAGCACGTCTGAGACTCCGACGCTCGACATTAGGATGCCGGCAGGTAGCCGCTCCGAGCGACACGCCGAGGACCCGAGGAAAGGCACGTCATGAGCCCGCTCCAGATCCAGTGGGATCGCATCCGTCGCCGGTGGGTGCTGATCCTGGTCATCGGCATCGTGGCAGCGGCCGGTTCGCTGGGGGCCTCGCTCCTGCAGGGATCGACCTACACGGGCCGGTCGGCGCTGACGATCGTCTCGCAGGACCGCGCGCCCGAGCAGGACACCGTCCTCGCCCAGGGCTACGCCGACTACTTCAACCAGGCGTCGTCGCAGCAGCAGCTGCGCCAGACCGCCGGTGTCGACTCCTCGGTGGGCCTCAACGCCCGCATCGCCGCCGCCAGCCCGATCGTCTACATCGAGGCCGTCGCGGACAGCCCCGAGGTCGCCTCCGACGCCGCGACGAAGATGGCCGTCGCCCTGCGCGACGACGTCAACTCCAGCCTCGGCGGCGACGCGCAGGCCCAGCAGCTCGCGGAGCTCAACCAGCAGCTCGCCGCCGCCCAGGGCGCCGGCAACCAGAGCCAGGTGAGCACGCTCCAGCGCCAGATCAGCGACCTCCAGGGCCAGAGCACCAACCAGCTGCAGGACCTGCAGCTCAACGCCGGTGTCGTCGCCAACCCCACGAACGCGGGCCGCAACGCCGCCGCCGCCCTGGTCGGTGGCCTGCTCCTCGGCGCCCTGCTGGCCATGGCCCTGGGCCGCTTCGAGAACCGCATCGTGACCCCGAACGAGGTCCGCGACCGCCTCGGCCTCCAGGTCCTCGCGGCCGTCGGCGGCAAGCGCAAGTCGGGTGAGAACGCCCGCAACGAGATGCTCCGCGCGCTGATGGGCCTCACCAACGCGCACGGCATGCCCGTGCCGGGCTCGCTCGCGATCACCGGCCCCACCACGACGCGCGCCTCGAAGACCCGGGTCGCCGTCGCGCTCGCCGGCCTGCGCGCGCTGCAGGGCCAGACGACGCTGCTGGTCCAGGCCGACTTCGAGAGCGACGCCGGCGGCTCGTCGGAGCTCGCCTCGATGTCCGGTGTGGCCGACTTCCTCGCCGAGCGCGGCGACAGCCGTCTCGACGGCAAGGTGTTCTCCAACGGCCGCGCGCTGCTGGTGTCCCCGCGGGGCAGCAAGCGCGACGACCTGTTCGCGCTGTTCTCCCGCTCGCACGTCTCGCGCCTGCTCCAGCAGGGCTCGATGCTCGCCGACCTGGTGATCATCGACGCCCCGCCGGTGCAGTCCGTCGAGGGCCAGGTCGTCTGCTCCGCCGCCGATCGCTCGCTGCTGGTGGTCGAGGAGGGCGAGACCCGCTCCCGCGACGCCTCCGCGGCGCTCGAGGCGCTGGCCCAGGCCGGCGGCACGGCCCTCGGCGTCGTGCTCGTCCGCAACCCGAGCCAGCTCGTCGACCCCGGCTTCCTCGCCGAGCGCTCCTGGTCGCCGGTGCGCCTGCCGGCCGGCCCGTCGGCGCCGCAGGCCCGCCCGGCGCCCGCCGGTGGCCCCGGTGGCGCCGGTGGTCCGGGCGTGCCCGCCGGCCAGCCCGGTCCCGGGCGCCCGGCCCAGGTCCCGCCGGCCGACCGCACGGCCCCGATCTCCCGCGAGAAGCTCGAGGAGGCCCGCGCCGCGATGGGCGCCGGCGCCGCCGGAGCGGCGGCGGGTGCCGCGGCCGGCTCGGCCTCGGGCGGTCCGGAGGGCACCAACGGCGCCCCCGTGAACGGCGCCGCGAAGCCCACCAACGGCACCGCGGTGCGCAGCGCGACCGGCGGCTCCGGCGGTCCCGCGGGCGCTGGGAACCCGGCCCCGAAGGGCTCCAACGGCGCCCCCGTCGACCGTCCCTCGCCGCGGCGCGAGGAGCGCCGGGACGACAAGCCGGCGGGTGGCACGTCCGCCTCCGGTGCGAAGCCGTCCCCGGCCGCGAAGCCCTCCCCGGGCGGCCAGCCCGGTTCCGGCCCGGGCGGCCAGCCCGGCGACCGCTCCGGCGGCCCCCAGGGCGGCACGAAGCCCCCGGCCGGCGGCACGGGCCCCTCGGCCGGCGGCGCGTCGTCGCCGTCCGCGTCGGCGGCTCCCGCCAAGCCGGCCCCCGGTGGCGCTCCCGGCCAGCCCGCGCCGTCGGGTCCCGAGGGCGCGCCCGGCGTCAGCGTGCACACCCGCCGCGGCTCGGGCGTCAAGCCCTCGCCGAGCCCGAAGCCCGGCGTCGGCGCCGGCCCGCAGCCGAAGGGCCCCCAGCCCGCCGGCGGCCAGCAGGGCGCCCCGCAGAACGGGCAGCCCTCCGCGTCCGCGCGGCCGTCCACCTCGGCGCCGAAGCCGGCCACGTCGTCCGGCCCGAAGGCCGGGAGCGCGTCGGCGTCGCCGAGCTCGCCCCCCGGCGCCAAGCGCGTCGGCACGGCGCGGTTCTCCTCGAGCGCCTCGTCCTCCGGCGCGACCCCGAACGGCAACGGCGGCTCACCGTCCTCGAAGGACGGTGCCCCCGCCAAGGGCACGGACAGCGCGGCCCCGAGCGCGCAGCAGGCCGGCGGGCTCTCCGCCCCCACGGTCACGCTGCGCACGGAGAAGTGAGCCTGCTCCCGGGGCGCTTCCGCGCCTCGTCCCGCCGTGACCTGGTCGTCGGCGCCATCACGGTCGTCGGCGTCCTCGGGCTCGCGTTCGCGGCGCCGGACGACGTCGGCATCCTGCTGGCGGCGCTGGCCGTCGGGGCCGGGGTGGGCCTGCTGGCCCTGAGCAACCCGCTGCTGGCGCTGCTGCTGGTGTTCGTCTCGAGCTTCCTGCGCACCGCGCAGAAGGAGTTCGTCTCGATGGAGGCCCTGACCCCGGCGTTCTACGCGATGGTGCTGGCCCTCGCCCTCGCCGTGGCCCAGCGCTCCAAGCAGATGCCCCGGCTCGGGGTCATCGAGTGGCTGATGACGGTCTACGTCGTCTGGAACGTCCTCTCGATGTGGCTGCCGCACGAGTACGAGGCGATCGACCCGGTCACCGGTGCGTCCGTGGACGTCTGGCGCTGGATCTTCAGCGGCGTCCTGCTGCCGATCGTGGTCTACATCGTCGCCAAGAGCGTCCTCGACGACGAGCGCTCCGTGCGCTACCTGCTGTGGACCACGGTCGCGATGGGCGCCTACTCGGCGTGGGTCAGCATCCTGCAGTTCCACGGGCCGAAGTCGCTGGTCTGGCCGTCGTACATCGTCGACTCGCCGAACTGGAAGGGCCGCGCGAACGGGGTGTTCAACCAGCCCGTCGTCAACGGGATGATCCTGGTCATCGCGTTCGTGGTCTGCCTGTTCCTGGCCTCGCGCCCGGACACCACGAAGTGGATGCGCCGGGGCCTGTGGGTCCTCTCCGGGATCCTCGCCTACTCGGTCTACCTCACCCACACCCGCGCCGCGCTGCTCGCGCTGGTCGTCGTGGTCGGGCTCGGCATCGTCTTCGCCGCCGGGTGGCGCCGCGCCTTCGTCGTCTCGGGCCTGCTCGGGCTCGCGGCCGTCGGGGCCAACGCGTCGACGTTCTTCTCGAGCGACCGGTCGGCCGGCGGTGTCGGGTCGTCCAACGAGGTCTACGACCGGCTCAACATCATGGCCACTTCGCTGCGCGCGATCGGTGAGCACCCGTTCGTCGGCATCGGCATCGGCCGCTTCCAGGTCTACAACACCTACGAGCACGTCACGTGGTCGCAGGAGATCGACTGGAACCGTGGGCTCGGCATCATCTCGCACGAGAACGAGCTGGGGATCGGCGCCGAGCTCGGCATCCCGGGCCTGCTCATGTGGCTCGCGATCCTCGTGACGGTGTTCTGGGCGCTGTGGCGGGCCATGCACGACCTGCCGCGCGACACGTTCCTCGGCGCCCCGCTGGCCCTGGTCGGCGGGATGGCGATGACGGTCCTGGTGGTCAACGGCATCACCGTCGACCTGCGCGTCCTCGACTTCGCCAGCATGATCCCGTTCCTCTACGCCGGCATGGTCGTGGGCCAGCTCGACCGCTTCAACGCCGACCGGTTCACCGCCCGCCCGGGCGCGGCCGGGGGCGGACTGCCCGGCGGCATGACCCCCGACGAGGTCTCGGCCTGGTACGACGCCCACCCGCGGGACGAGGCCGGCACGTCCGGCGGCACCACCCGGGGGCGCGGTGGCCTCGTGGGGGCCCCGTGACGGGACGTCCCCCGCGCACCCTCTGGGTCTCCACCAGCACGACCACCCAGGGCGGCATCGCCACCTGTGTGCGGACGCTGTCGGCGACCGGGCTCTGGGAGCGGTGGGGCGTCCGGCACGTCGCCACGCACCGCGACGGCTCGTCGGCCACCAAGGCGCTGACCTTCGCCCGCGGCCTCGTGCGCTACGCGGCCGAGATGGTGCTGCGTCGACCCGACCTGG
The DNA here is from genome assembly GCF_050948445.1 of Actinomycetospora sp. CA-053990. NCBI lineage: Bacteria > Bacillati > Actinomycetota > Actinomycetes > Pseudonocardiales > Pseudonocardiaceae > Actinomycetospora > Actinomycetospora sp. CA-053990. The sequence goes on from NZ_CP192043.1 coordinate 5,395,863, forward strand.
TGCACATCCACATGTCGTCCGCCGGCAGCTTCGTGCGCAAGGCCGCGCTGGCCTGGCTCGCGTACCTGCTGCGGGTGCCGGTGGTGCTGCACGTGCACTCGGGGCGCTTCCACCTCTTCCACGACCGCGCGCCCGCGCCGCTGCGCCGGGTCATCGCCGCGACGCTGACGCGCGCCGACGTGGTGATCGCGCTCGGCGAGCTGATGCGCAGCCGGCTCGCCGCGATCGCCCCGGACGCCCGCCTCACCTCGCTGCCCAACCCCGTCCCGATCTCCCCGGTCACCCGGCGGCCCGCGGGCGCGGCACCGCACGTCGTGTTCCTCGGGCGCATCTGGGACAAGAAGGGCGCGTTCGCGCTGCTCGAGGCCTGGGCCAAGGTCGGCCCGGGCAGCGGCCACCTCACGATGGCCGGCGACGGCGAGCACGAGCGGGCGCGCACGACGGCCCGCGAGCTGGGCGTGGCCGACTCGGTCACCGTGCACGACTGGCTCTCGACCGCCCAGGTGGACGCGCTGCTCGCCGACGCCGACGTCCTCGCGCTGCCCTCGGAGAACGAGGGCCAGCCGATGGTGGTGCTCGAGGCCATGTCGCGGGGGCTCGCGGTGCTCGCGACCCGGGTCGGCGGGATCCCCGAGATCGTCTCCGACGGCGTCGAGGGGCTGCTCGTGCCCTCGCACGACGCGGGGGCGCTGGCCGACGCGCTCGGCGACCTGCTCGCCGACGAGGGCCGCCGGCGCGCGCTGGGCGAGGCCGGTGCGGCCCGAGCACGGTCCGAGTTCGCCGCCGACGCCGTGGCGGCACGCATCGAGGGCATCTATCACGAGGTCCTGTCCGGGCGCGGACAGAGGGCTCGGGGGCCCGTGTCGTCCCCCTCGCTACGCTCGGATACATGATCGACGGAACGGTCGCGCAGTGAGACGGCCCCGACGTCCGGTCCAGACGGAGGGCCCGCTGCGGGTCCTCTTCGTCGTCCCGCACATGGCCGTCGGCGGGGCCGAGCGCCACGTCGCCACGCTGCTCACGGGGTTCGACCCCGAGCGTTTCGCCGGCTCGCTGCTCTGCCTCCAGCAGCAGGGCGGCCCGGGCACCGACCTGGCCACCGTCCGGGACGCCGGCCTCCCCACCGTCGAGCTGCACCGCGGCAAGCGCAACATCCCCGGCCTGCTCGTCGACCTCGTGCGCCACCTGCGCCGCGAGCGTCCCGACGTCGTGATCCTGCGCGGCTTCAACGCCGAGACCCTCGGGCGCATCGCCGGCGTGCTGGCCGGGGTGCCGCGCCTCGCGGTGTGGGTGCACAACTGCGGCGACGTCGTCCCGCACAGCCGCCTGCGCCGCACCGTCGACCGGGTGCTGGCCAAGGTCACCGACGCCGTCTACGGCGTCGCCCACGCCCAGACGCCCTACATCACCGGCGAGCTCGGCCACGACGCCGACAAGGTCCGCATCGTGCACAACGGCACGCAGCTCGGGTTCACGACGCCGGAGGCCTCCGGCCGCGACACCGCGCTCGCGCACGAGCTGGGCATCGCCGACGACGAGCTGGTGATCGGCACCGCGGCGGTCATGCGCCCGGAGAAGGACCAGGCGACGCTGCTGCGGGCCTTCCGGGGGGTGGCCGACGCCCGGGCCGACGTGAAGCTCCTGCTGGCCGGCGACGGTCGCGAGCGCCCGCGCCTCGAGGCCCTGGTCGACGAGCTCGGCCTCCGCGAGCGGGTGCTGTTCCTGGGCCACCGCGACGACGTGCCACGCCTGCTGCGGGTGTTCGACGTCTTCACGCTCAGCAGCAAGACCGTCGAGTGCTTCCCGATGTCGGTGCTCGAGGCGATGAGCGCCTCGCTGCCGGCGGTGTGCACCGCCGTCGGCGGGGTGCCCGAGATGATCGAGGACGGCGTCACCGGCCGCGTCGTGCCCCGCGAGGACCCCGAGGCGCTGGCCGCCGCGTTCCTCGACGTGCTGGGCGACCCGGCCCGCGCCCGGGCCATGGGGCTCGCGGGCCGCCGCCGGGTGCGCGAGGAGTTCACCCTGCAGCGCTCGATCGACCGCGCGCAGGCCGTCATCGAGGAGACCGCCGGCCGACCCGTCCGGGAGACCGATGCCCTCGCGACCGGGCGCTGAGGCCGGCCCGGTCAGGGTCACCCTCGTCCTCGACGTCGCCGCGGTCGGCGGCGCCGAGATCGTCCTGCGCAACACGTTCGGCCACCTCGACCCGCGCCGGGTCGTCACCGACGTCGTCTGCCTGCGCGAGGCCGGCCCGCTGGCCGACGACTTCCGGGAGGTCTCCGACGGGGTGACGACGCTGCCCCGCGGTGGCCAGTTCGATCGCGCGGGGCTCGGCCGCATCCCCCGGCTCGTCGCCCACTTCCGGCGCCGCCGCACCGACGTCGTCGTCGTCTCGCACCACCATCGGGCGGCGCTGACGCTCGCGCGGATCGCGGCGGTCCTGGCCGGCGCTCGCTCGGTCGTCGCCGCCCACGACATGGACCTCACCCGTGTCGGCTCCCGCGTCCTGCCGCGGTACGTCGTCGAGACGCTGTTCCTGAGCTCGGGGCTGGCACTGCTCGCCCCCAGCCAGGGCCGCTACCTGCACGAGGAGGAGGGCGTGGGCGCCTCCTGGCGCAGCCGGGCGCGCGAGTACGTCGTCCCCAACGGGATCCCGGCGCCCGAGCCCGTGCCGCCGGGGCGCCGCGCCGAGGTGCGCGCCGAGCTGGGCGTGGCCGACGACGACGTCGTGGTGCTCATGGTGGCGCGGCTGAGCCGGCAGAAGGCGCACGACGTCATGGTCGACGCGATCGCCCGCGCCGACCGCCCGAACCTCCGGCTGGTCGTCGTCGGCGACGGCAGGCGGCGCGAGGAGCTCGAGGCGCTCGTCGCGGACCGGGGTCTGGAGAAGTCGGTGACGTTCCTCGGGCTGCGCCGCGACGTCCCGCGGCTGCTCGCGGCCGGCGACGTGTTCGCGCTGTCCTCGGTGCACGAGGGCGTCCCGATCTCGGTGATCGAGGCGATGACCGCCGGGCTGCCGGTGGTGGCCACCGACGTCGGCGCGCTGCGCGACCAGGTCACCGAGGGCGTCGACGGCTTCCTCGTCCCCTCCGGCGACGCCGAGGGGCTCGCCGAGCGCCTCGCGCGGCTCGCCGACGACCCCGCGCTGCGCGCCGAGCTCGGGCGTCGCGCGCAGGCGCGCGCCCGCGCCGAGTTCACCGTCGAGAACACCGCCGCGGCGTTCACCGAGATGGTCGAGTCGGTGGCTCGGCGCTAGCGGGGTCTCGGAGCGAACGCGCGGTTCGCTGCTTCTACGCGCGCGAACTCCCCGTTGATCACGCCGCTCGGGGCCCCGACGGGGCCACGTTCGGGGCTCCGCCTACCGTTTCCCCATGCCCGGTTTGCGCTCACTCGCCCCGGCCAAGCTCACCTGGTACGCCCGGCGGCTGCAGTCGATGGGCCCGCGCGAGGTCGCGGACCGTGCGCTGACGGTCGGCGCGACGGCCGCCCGGCGGGTCACCGGGGACCGCGAGCCCGATGACGCCACGCTGCTGGGAGACGGAGCGCAGCGGAGCTCGACCCGTCGGGAGGGAGACGCCGACCCCGACTGGGCGGCCATGCTCGACGACTTCCGGGCCGGCACCGGGCGTCCCGTCCTGCTCGACCGCGACACCGCGACCGCCGTCGCCGCCGCGCAGCCCGAGGCGGTCAAGGAGCTGCTCGCCGCGGCCGACCGCGTCCTCGAGCACCGGTTCACGTTCTTCGCGCACCCCGAGGCCCACTACCCGGGCCCGATCGACTGGTCGTACGACCCGCTCTCGGGCGTGCACTGGCCCGACCTGCCGTCGCACGCGATCAACCACCGCGCCGGGCACGGCGACCCCAAGTGGATCTGGGAGCTCAACCGGCTCCAGCACCTCCCCTGGCTCGCCGAGGCCTGGCTCCTGACCGGCGACGAGCGCTACGGCACCGAGGCCCTCGACCAGCTCGACGCGTGGATCACCGCCAACCCGCCCGGGCGCGGCATCGCCTGGCGCGGGGCGTTCGAGGTGGGCGTGCGGGCGATCTCGGTGCTCGTCGCGCTCCAGGGCCTCGCCGACCACCCGGCGCTGACCCCGGGGCGCTACGCGCGGGCGGTGCGCATGCTCGCGGCCGGCGCGCGGCGCTGCTGGCGCGACCGCTCGAAGCACAGCTCGGCGAACAACCACCTCGTCGGCGAGCTCGCCGGCCTCGCGACGGTGGCGATCCTGCTGCCGGAGCTCGCCGCGTCGGCCCGCTGGGAGCGCGACGCCGTCGCCGCCCTCGCCGTCGAGGCCGACCGCCAGATCCTTCCCGACGGCGTGGGCGCCGAGCAGGCCGTCGGCTACCAGGTCTTCACCGCCGAGCTGCTCGCCGTCGTGGCGCTGCTGCGCCGCCTGCGTCCCGCGCACGTCCCGGCGCCGGCGGACGGGACGCTGCTCGCGGCGCTCGGGCGGTCGGCGGCGCACCTCGCCGACCTCGTCGGCACCGGCGACCCCACCCCGCGCACGGGGGACGACGACGAGGGCTTCGCGCTGCGCCTCGACCCGGCCCCGACCCGCGAGGTCCGCCCGCACCTCGCGCTCGCCGCCGCCCTCACGGGCCTCCCGGCCGCCCGCCGCGCGGGCACGACCGACCTCACCTCGGCGTGGATCGCGACCCGCCTGGGAGCGGAGTCCGGCGCCGACCTCGCCTGGGAGCCCGGGTCCGCGTACGCCCCCGACGGCGGGCTGGCGATCCTGCGCGCGGGGCACCGCCGGGTGACCGTCGACATCGGCCCGCTCGGCTACCTGGCGATCGCGGCCCACGGGCACGCCGACGCGCTGGCCGTCGGGCTCGCCGTCGACGGCCACGACCTGGTCGGCGACCCGGGCACCGGCAGCTACTTCGCCCACCCGGAGTGGCGCACCGCGCATCGCAGCACCCGCGCGCACGCCACGGTCGCCGTCGACGACGCCGACCAGTCGGTGATGGGCGGACCGTTCCTCTGGACCGAGCACGCGACGGTCCGCGTCCACGGCGTCGACCTGCCCGCCGGCCGTGTCGACGCCGAGCACGACGGCTACCGGCGCCTGGCCACCCCGGTGACCCACCGCCGCGTCGTCGACGCCCCGCCGGACGACGACGTGGTGCTCGTGGTGGACGTCCTCAGCGGTCCGAGTCCCGCCCGCACCACCTGGCCCCTGCACCCCGACCTCACGGTCGACGACAGAGCCGACGACCACACCGACGACCACACCGACGACCACACCGTCGTGGCCCGCCGCGACGGCCGGCCGGTCCTGCGGATCGCCACCGCCGCGACGGCGCCGCTGACCGGCTGGCGGCTGTACGGGGGCGACGAGGGGGCCGGCGAGCTGGGCTGGTGGTCCGACCGCCTCGAGGCCCGCCGGCCGTGCTGGTTCGTCGGCGCGCAGGTCAGCCCGGACGACGGCCCCGTGATCGTCGCCACCCTCCTGGCCGCGGGCGCCGCCGGGGACGTCGACGCCCCGGCGATCGAGACCGGCCCCGACGGCACGGTCCGCGTGCGCTGGAGCGGCACCTCGGGCCCGCGGGAGACGGTCGTCGGTGCCCCCTGACGGGCGCGGGGCACACCGCGGGATCCGGGAGCGTCCTCCCGGCCCCGATACGATGAGGTGCCACGTCCGTGCCGGGCGCGGCGCCGCGGGATCGTCCGGTCCCGGGGTCACGACGGCGATGACAGGTCCATGACGCAGCCTCCGGACAGCGACGGCCACCCCGAGCGGGGTCCCGAGCGCGACCCCGGCTCGCGTGACCACCGCTCGCAGGAGCACGCCGAGCCGGACATCGCCGAGGCGATGCCCGAGGCCACGTCGGACCCGCTCTCCGAGGGTGGCTCCACCCCCGAGGTGAACGAGCCCGACGAGCACAACCCGTCGCTCGACGGCCTCGGCGGACGACTGCGCCGGGGCGCCCAGTTCGCCGCGATCGCGCTGGTGTTCACCCAGCTCATCTCCCTGGGGCAGACCGTCGTCGTCGCCCGGCTGCTGACGCCGGCGGAGATCGGCATCTTCACGCTCGGCACCCTGCTCGCCAACTTCGCGGTAACCATCGCCGACGGCGGGATGCGGGCGGCGCTCATCCAGCGCGAGGAGGACGTCGAGAAGGCGACGGAGACGGCCTTCTGGGCGAGCCTGATCACCGGCGTGCTCATGTCCGGCGCCGCGCTCGCCGCGGCCCCGCTGCTGGGGATGTTCTTCTCCAGCGAGATGGTCGGCCTGGTCTGCGCGGCCACCTGCGGCACGCTGCTCATCCACTCGCTGGTCAACGTGCCCGAGGCGCTGCTGCAGCGGCGCTTCAACTTCAAGCGCCGCCTCATCGTCGACCCGCTGACCGCGGGCACGTTCGCGGTGGTCACCGTGGCCTTCGCGCTGGCGGGGCTCGGCGTCTGGGCCATGGTGATCGGGCTCTACGCCTCCCAGCTCGCGACGCTGATCTCGTGCTGGGTGATGTGCAAGTGGCGACCCGGGAAGACCCGCCCCAGCTACCGGGTGTGGCGCGAGCTGGCCGGGTTCTCGTTCCCGCTCATCGTCTCGAACCTCACCGACAAGTCCCGCGAGCTCGTCCAGTCGACGCTCATCGGGCGCGGTCTGGGCGAGGGCGGCGCCGGTCAGTACCGCTACGGCCGGCGCATCGGCGTGCTGCCCGGGACGGCGATCATCCAGGTCGCGTCGTACGTGCTGTTCCCGGCGTTCTCGCGCATCGCCTCCGACGCCAAGCGGTTCCACGACGGGTTCCTGCGCAGCCTGCGCGCGCTGTGGATCGCGACGATCCCGTTCTCCGCGGTGCTCATCGCCCTCGGCCAGCCGATGATCGTGGTCCTGCTCGGCGAACAGTGGCGGCCCGCCGGCCTGTTCGTCGCCGCGATGGCGGGCTACGGGCCCGGCGCGGCCATGAGCGCGATCGGGATGGAGTCGATCAAGGGCGCGGGCAAGAGCCGCCGCATCCACATCCTCACCGGGCTCTCGGTCGTCCTCGGCGTCGGCGGCCTCGTCCTCCTGCTGCCGTACGGCCTGCTCGGCGTCGGCATCGCGGTCTCGATCGACGCGGCGGTCGGCGGGTTCGTCAGCCTCGTGCTCGCGCGCGACCTCGCGAACGTGACGTGGCGCGAGCTCCTGAGCCTGCTCATCCCGCCGACGATCGCGGCGGTCGTGGCCGGGGTGGCCGTCGGCTTCCTCGAGCAGACGGTGGTCAACGCCGACCAGCTGCCGATCCTGCTGGGCCTGCTCGCGCTCGCCGGCGAGACGCTCCTGCTGCTCGGGATCTTCCTGGGCGTGCTGCTCCTCATCGCCCCGGCCTCCGTGCGCGAGGTCCTCGCGGCCGTCCGCAGCCGGGGGAAGTCGAAGGGCGACGACGACACCGAGGGCGCCGAGGCCGCCGAGCCGGACGCCGAGGACGCCATCGAGGGCTGGCGCCGCGACCTGCTCGACGCGCCGACCGTCGTCCTGCGCCTGCCGTTCATGGTCGACGACGTCACCGACCACGTCCCCGTCCGGCGCCCGGCCCCGCGTCCCGGCCCACCGCCGCGGCCCCCGTCCCCGTCGGGGCGCCGCCCCCGGTGCCGCCGGCAACGGGGCGCCCAGCGCACCGCCCCACGGCCCGCTCCTCGACGCCCCGACCACCGCCCTGAGCGAGCCGGTGTCCCCGCTCGACGCCCCGACCACGGCCGTCGAGCCCGCCCCGGCCGCGCCGCCGGGGAAGGCGAACGGGAACGGCAACGGCCACGGAGGGCGCTCCCGGCGCCTCGTGTCGGTGGTGACCCGGCGCCAGGGCCGCAAGGACCCGCCACCCGACGGGTCCTGACCACCCACCCGCCGGCTCAGCACCCCGGCGGCGCGCCGCCGGTGCCGTCGGCGAACGGGCCCGCGCACGCCGCGCGGCGCGGGCTGCCCAGCGGACCACCGCCCGGGGTCGTGGCGGTGTTGTTGTCGACGAGGTCGAGCATCCCGAACAGCTCCTTCATCTCGTCGGAGTCGATGTTCGGCAGCTCCTTCTCGGCGCCGGCCTGCACCGACAGCGAGTTCGTGCTCTGACCGGAGGTGTCGTCGACGACGTAGGCGCCGTAGGTGCGCATGGCCTCGGCGATCTTGCGGACGTCGGGGTCGCGCAGGCCCGCGATGTCGGTGTCGGGCGGGACGGCCAGCAGCGATCCCATCCGCACCCCGTCGAGCGTCCCGCCATACTGGTCCTCGAAGTACCCGTCGGCCTTCGTCGCGGGCCAGCGGAACCCGCCGCCGGCGGTGCTGCAGGTCCGCTTGCAGTTCAGGCTGATCTTCAGCGCGTGACGGATGGGTGCCGCGCCGGACACCTCGCCGACGCGGACGCTGCCCCCGAGCCCCGAGAGCCCGGACCCGCCGTGGCACCCGGGCAGCCCGGTCGAGGTCAGCGACACCTCGGGCCACCCGAACTCGAACGACGGGTCGCCGCCCGCCTCGAGCTTCAGCGGCTGGCCCTGCACCACGGTGCGCCGCGAGCCGTCGTCGACGAGGAACGTCGAGCAGTGGTTCCACGAGCCGTCGGCGGTGAGCTCCGGGTCGGTGTGCACCGGCACGTCGCGGCCGTCGGCGTCGAGGGTCTTCACAGGGAAGGAGGGGTCGACGGAGATGTCCTCGATGTCGAGGTAGATGCGGTCGGCGCCGCTGTCGAAGGGCACGAACCGCGCCGACTCGGCCAGCGGCAGATTCCATGGGGAGTCCCACGAGAACGGCTGGCGGTAGAGGTCACGCACGGGTCCGGACCCGGCGGCGAGCGCCGTCGAGGACGCGGGCGCGAGCAGGGGGCCGCCGAGGACCCCGAGCACGGCGACCAGGGCGGTCGTCAGGAACCGCGCGCCCCTCACGGCGCCGTCACCCGGAGGCCGTCCATGGTCAGGGCGACCGTGCCCTCGGAGTTCGAGCCGCGGTAGATGCCCTGCTTGAGGTAGTTCTCGCCGTCGACCATCGTCGCCCGGTTGGTGCGCTGCACCGTCTGCTTGCCGTTCTCCCAGGCCTCGACGAAGCCGGAGCCCGCGTTCCGGGAGAACTTCACGTGCAGGACGTAGTCGACCCACTGGCCGCGGCGGATCGGACCGATCGTGCGTCGCGGCGCCGACTTCACGCCGTCACCGCCGATGTCGACGGAGCCCCGGCTGAGGTCGATCGCGAGCGGCGGCGACCCCGACGAGCTGTGCCACTGCAGGATGATGAAGTAGCGGCCCGAGACGTCGGGCATGTTCTCCGGGTACTGCACGGACCACTCGTAGAAGCGCTCGTCGCCCTCGTGCACGAGGGCACCCGCCGCGCTCGACTGGACCTCGCTGCGCTCGCCGCCCCCGAAGTTCGGCACGTCGCCCGGACGCACCGTGAACCGCGCCGCGTGCTGCCCCTGCCGCGCGCCGGGGGCGTCGACGATCGCCATGTTCGCGTTGCCGCGCCCGACCGTGGAGCAGCGTCCGTTGACCAGCTTCGACTGGCAGACCTCCCACTGGCTGAAGTCGCCGGTCTCCCAGTCGCCGGTGAAGAGTGCCCGGCGACCGACCGGTACCGCGCCGCGCGTGCTGTCCATCGCACCGCCGTCGAGGGTGGCGCCGACGTCCACGCCGAGCCCGGTGTCCACGTCGACCTCGGCCGACGGGGTGCCCGGGGTCGACGGGGTGCTCGAGGTCGACGGGGTGGGCGACGGGCTGGTCGACGGGGTGCTCGAAGCCGACGGGGTGCTCGAGTCGGTCGGGGGCGTCGGCTCCTCGGCCCAACCGCTCGCCGCATCGGTCGCGGAGACCGCGAGGGCGAGCGCGACCGCGGCCACCACCCGGCCGGTCCGGCACACACCCGTCCGGGCGCCCCGGGCGACCTGCCGCTCACCCCTCCCGCCGTCGTGCTGCGACGTGCTGCCACCGGTGCCGATCCTCGCCACGCGTACCCCTCCAGACCGTCGACCGTCGAACGCCTGCCGCTTAGCGCGACCGGACTAGTCATGGCGTCCGTTCGTCGTATCTAGACGACCACTCGTCGCTGCCGACCACAATTACACGGGCTGATGAGGTCTGAGTGCACGATGGGACTGCTGTGACTCCAGTGAAACACGGGTAGAACATCCCGTTCTCCACGTTCGGGGCCCGACTGTCACCGGAACGGGGAACCCGGGGCGTATGCGTAGGCCCCCGGGCGGCCGAACGGGCGACCGGGGGGCGGCGGTAGCGTTCACCGGGTGACCACCAGCTCCGACGGCGGCGGCCCGGACCGCGCTGCGGGCTCGCACGTGCCGGACGGCCCGCCGGCGTTCAGCTTCCTCACCACCGCCTACAAGGCGGCGGACACCCTCGGCCGCACCATCGACGCCGTGCTCGCGCAGACGCGGGGCGACTGGGAGCTCGTCGTCGTCGACAACGGCAACGACGACGCGGTCGCCGCCGTCGTCGAGGCCCACCGCGATGATGCCCGCGTCCACCTCGTCCGCCAGGAGAACAAGGGGGCGGTGGGCGGCGTCCGCGCGGCCGCGGAGCACGCCACGGGCCGCTACCTCGTCGTGCTCAACGCCGACGACGCCGTCACGCCCGACTTCTGCGCGCGCACCGGCGAGGTGCTCGACGCGGACCCGGGGGTCGCGGCGGTCACCTGCGACGCCGTGCAGTTCGTCGATCCCGGCCAGCAGCTGCTGGCGCGCACCTACCTGCAGACGGCGGGCCTCGCGGAGGCGCCCGAGGGCGCGGTGCGCCTCGGGGTTGCCGACATCATCGACGGCCCCTGCCCGTACTACAGCGCGCCGATCCGCCGCGAGGTCTGGGACGCGCTCGGCGGGATGGGGCACGACACCGACGCGCCGGTGGTGCACGACCTCGAGTTCTGGCTGCGCGCGATCCTCGCCGGCCACGACGTGCGGCTCATCGGCGACCGGCTGGGCCTCTTCCGCCTCGAGCGGGGCTCGGAGAGCCGTCCGCTGGACCCGGAGGCCACCGAGGAGTTCGAGCGCCAGCGGGAGCTCGTGCTGCGCCGCGCCGCGGACGCCGCCGCCGACCCCGACGCGCGCGAGGCGCTCGATCGCGTCCTGCGGCGCCTAACCTACCAGCAGGCGATCCGGCGGGCGCGGGTCGCGTTCTCGCAGGGGACGCCGCGGCGGCGCGCCGGCACGTCGGGGAGGCCCACGCGCAGCGCCCGTCCGCCCGCACGGGCGCCCTGGTGGTCGCCCTCAGGGTGGCCCCCGGCGCGCTGTCGGCGGTCCACCCGCTCAAGCGCGGCCTGCAGGCACGCGTCGCCCGCCTGCGCGCGCGCGACTGGCGGGCGCGCTGGTCGCGCCGGCGGACGGTGCGATGAGGATCCTGGTCCTGGCCTCGCGCCGGATCGAGTCGCGACAGAGCGGCTACGACCTGCGCGTCGCGAACCTCTGCGCCCACCTCCCGGGTGAGGCCCACCTCGCCGTGATCCCGCTGGAGGAGGACCGGGGCTCCGGTCCGACCGGGCTCGCGGTGGACCCGCTCTTCGCCTCGGTCGAGGTGCTCTCCGCGTTCCCGCCCGGCCGCGAGCGCCCCCGCCGCTACCTGCGCCGGTCCAACGACCACTACATGCAGCTCTCCCGGCCCGGCCGGTTCGCCGCGGCCCGCGACCGGTTGCGCGAGATCGTGGCCGAGCGCGGGATCACCCACGTCGTCGTCTTCGGCGTCGCGCTCGCCGAGCTGGCCGCGACCCTCCAGGGCGTGTCGGTGGTGCTGGACGTCTGCGACAGCGGGGTGCTCACCACCGAGCGGGCCCTCGCCGCGAGCACCCAGCCCTCCCAGGGCCTCCAGCGCTGGATGGACAAGCTCGCCCTGCGCCGCAAGAGGGCCACCGAGTCGCGCCTGCCCGACCGCTTCGACGTCGTCGCGACGATCAGCCTCCCGGACACCCGCGCCATCGAGCGGCTGCGGCGCGGGCGCCGGGAGTCGATCGCGACCGTGCCCAACGGCGTCGACGAGGCCTTCCTGACCCCGCTCCCCGCACCCGGCGACCGCCACGGCGTCGTGTTCTGGGGCAACCTCGGGTTCGCGCCCAACCGCGACGCCCTCTGGTTCTTCGTGCACGAGGTCTGGGCGCCCTACCTGCGCGACGAGGGCGTCGAGCTGTGCATCGTCGGGCCCAACGCCCCGTCGTGGCTGGCGGAGATCGCGGCCCAGGACCCCCTGGTCGTCCTCACCGGTTACGTCGAGGACCTGCGCAGCGCCGTGGCGCCCTACCCGGTGATGATCAACCCGATGCGCACGGGCAGCGGCCTGAAGAACAAGGTGCTCGAGGCGTTCGGCCTCGGCATCGCCGTCGTCTCCACCCCGCTCGGCGTCGAGGCGCTGCCCGAGGTGCGCGACGGGGTGCACCTGCGCACCGCCGAGACGCCCGACGCCTTCGCCGACGCGGTGCGCGAGGTGCTCAAGGACCCCGAGCACGCCCGGGCGTTGCGCGAGGACGCCCACCGGCTGGTGGACGAGCACTACCGCTGGGAGGCCGTCGGGCGCCAGTGGGCCGGGCTCTTCGCGGCCACGACGAGCCCGGCCTGACCCGACCCGTCACCGGGCGGGCGGCACCACCCGCACGGTCGGGTCGACGATCACCCACCGGCCGCCGCCGGCCTCGACCTCCGGCATCCGGCGGCGCATCTCGGCGAGCATGTCGGTGACGAAGAGCACGACCTCGTCCGGGCGGCGCTCGGCGACCGCCTCCGGCGCCACGATCGGGACGCCCACCCCGGGCAGGCGGCGGCCCTGCTTGCCGGGCGAGGCGTCGGCCACCGCCGGGAGCAGGTCCGGCCCGATCCCGGCGCGGTTGAGCAGGGGGACCGCACGCGACGCCGCCGCGTAGCCCATGACCGCACGCCCGGCGTCGCGGGAGCCCTCGAGGTGGGTGCGCAGCTCCTCGGCGCTGCGCCGGGCCGCGTCCTCGAGACCCGCCACCACGGTCGGGTCGGTGACGCCGAGGGCCGCCTCGCGCTCGACGAGCGACGCCACCGACGCCTCGTCCCGGGTCCCGTCCGCGCCCCGGCGCCGGGCGGCCAGCAGCACCGTGCCGCCGTAGAGGTCGAACAGGAACCCGTGGGTGACGTCGAAGCCGAGCTCGTCGAGCATCCCCGCCAGCACCGGCGTGGCGTAGTACGCGAAGTGCCCGTGGCGCAGGGCGTTCCAGCCGCCGTCGGCCACGATCGCGGCCAGCGTGTGGAACTGCAGCAGCAGCACACCGCCCGGCGCGGTCGCGTGGGCGCGCTCGAGCAGGCCCGCGCGCTGGTCCGCGGCGTGCATGAGCCCGAAGCAGTCGATGACGACGTCGGCCGGGCCGTCCTGCGCCGTGGCCTCCTCGAGGCCGGTGGCCGCGAGCAGGTCGAGCCAGGAGCCGCCGTGCGGGCTGCCGAACTCGGTGACGGACCCGCCGCCGCTGGGCAGGAGCCCGGCCGCCTCGACGCGCGCGACGGCGTCCCGGGCCTGGGCGACCAGGGCGTCCGGCTCGGCGCCGCGCGGCTCCTCCGGGGTCGTCGGGTCCTCGGCGAGCTGCGCGAGCCCACACGTCGCGCACAGCCACATCCGCAGGGGGTGCACGGCGTCCGGGCCCAGGTCGTCGAGGGCAGGGAAGTGGTCGGAGGCGGGCTGGTCGCCGAGGTCGAGCACGACCGTGCCGTCGGAGCCGGAGCACCAGCGGCAGGTGAGGGTGTCGGATTCCACGGCGGGATCCTCCCGGAGGTCGTCGGGGGCGGGATGGGAGGGTCGGCGGGTGGAGGTTCGCACGGCAGGCATCGACGGCGTCCGGGTGTTCGTCCCGACGCCCCACCGCGACGACCGGGGGCTGTTCACCCGCACGTTCGACACCGCGATCGCCGCGGAGCACGGCATCGATCTGGGCCCGGCGGCCCAGGACAGCCAGTCGCGCTCGCGCTACGGCACGGTGCGCGGCATGCACGGGCGACGGGGCGCCGGCGAGGCCAAGCTGGTGCGCGCGGCGCACGGCGCGGTGCTCGACGTCCTCGTCGACGCCCGGCCCGGGTCGTCGACGTTCGGGCGGGTGGAGACGTTCCGGCTCGACGACGAGGACTTCTGGCACCTCTACGTGCCCCCGGGCCTCCTGCACGGGTTCCAGGCGCTCACCGAGGTCGCGGACGTCTGCTACCGCATCGACCGTCCGCACGCCCCCGGCGAGGACCTCGCCGTCGCGCACGACGACCCCGAGCTCGCGATCGCCTGGCCGGAGCCCGTCACCGCGATCTCGGAGCGCGACCGCACCGCCGGCTCCTGGGCCGACCTGCGCGCCCTGCTCCGCGCCTAGGGTCAGGAGGGGCGCAGGGAGCCGTCGAGGGTGCCGGCGGCCTGGCGGTCCTTCAGGACCGCGAGGCGGGTGAAGCGCCGGTCGAAGGCCTCCTGCGTGAGGCCGCGGGCGCGGTACTCGCGGATGAGCTCCTCGGCGCCGTCGGCCACCGACCACTCGGCGCGGAAGTCCGGCAGGAACTTGCCGATCTTCGCGAAGTCGACCCGGTAGGAGCGCGGGTCGCCGCCGGTCTCGCCGGTGATCACCAGCTCGGCCTCGGGCACCGCGACCTTCACGGCGTCGGCGATGTCGCGGACCTGCACGTTGTTCTCGGTCGACCCCACGTTGAACGCCTGCGCGCGCACGACGTCGGCCGGTGCGGCGAGCGCTGCGACCACCGCGCCGCCGATGTCGCGGGCGTGCGCCAGCGGCCGCCAGGGCGTGCCGTCGCTCATCACGAGGATGCGGTCGGACAGCAGGGCGTGGCCGACGAGGTTGTTGAGCACGATGTCGGCGCGCAGCCGCGGGGAGAAGCCGAACGCCGTGGCGTTGCGCATCGACACCGGTACGAAGTCGTCGTCGGCCATGTCGACGAGGTCGGCCTCGACGCGCACCTTCGACTCGGCGTAGGGGGTCACCGGCCTCATCGGCGCCTCCTCGTCGAGGACGTCCTCGGTGCCCGACGCCCCGTACACCGAGCACGTGGAGGCGTAGACGAAACGCGAGACGCCGGCGTCCTTCGCCAGGCGGGCGAGGCGCGTCGAGGCGTGGTGGTTGATGTCGTACGTGTGCTCGGGCGCGAGCGCCCCCAGCGGGTCGTTCGACAGCGCGGCGAGGTGCACGACGGCGTCGAACCCGCGCAGCTGCTCGGCGGTGACGTCGCGCAGGTCCACGGCCAGCGCGGGCGGCTCGGGCGCCGGGAGCTCACCGAGGACGCAGTCGGCGTAGAGGCCGGAGTCGAGCCCGGTGACCTCGTGCCCCGCCTCGGTGAGCATCGGGGCCATCAGCGTCCCGAGGTAGCCCTGGTGACCGGTGAGCAGCACGCGCATGGCGGGCGTCCTTCCTTCGTGCACTGATCGTGGCTGAGTGCGTCAGCGTGACGGTACGGGGGGCCCGAGCAGCGCCCGCGTCAGGTGGAAGCCCTCCGCGTAGCGCACCCCGGCCTGCACCCCGCGGATGCGGGCGAGGCCCGAGAAGGCCTCGTCGTCGAACCAGGCGCGGGAGACCTGGGACGGGTAGTGCTCGTGGAGCAGGCGGCTCTTCTCCGCGACGACCTCGGGGTCCAGGGGCCAGAGCAGGGGCGGCTGGGCGAGGTCGGGCTCGGCTTTGAGGATCTCGTAACCCAGCGCCAGGTGGTCACGGAAGACCGTCGGGACGAGGCGGGCGAGGCCGCGGTGGTCCTGGTGGTCGTCGCCCCGGTGCCCGGCGAGCACGAGGTCGGGCTCGCAGGTCCGGCGGAACTCCTCGAGCGCCTCCTTGGCCCACTGCCAGTGGTGGGGCAGGCGCCCGTCGGGCATGTCCCGCACGGTGACCGCGAGGTCCGCGCCGGGGCAGAAGGCCGCCAGCGCGGCGCGCTCCTCGTCCTCGCGCGGCGTGCCGCCGCCGGAGAGCACGAGGGCCCGCACGCGCAAGGGCCGGGTGGTGCCCAAATTCTGATGAGCACGACAGAGGGTGAGGATCGTCCCGCCCGCGCCCAGCGGGATGTCGTCGCAGTGCGCGGCGAGCAGGACCAGCTCGTCGAGGGCCTCGGGGATCAGCGTGCGCATGCCTCAGCGGCCGAGGGCCTCGTCGACGAGGCCCTCCAGCGGCGTGCGCTCGGGCTCGCGCTCCCACACCATCCAGGGGCGCGTGCCGGCCCGGTACGCGGCCTCGAGGGCGTTGCGCTCCTTGAGGGTGTCCGCAGGCTGCCAGAAGCCGTCGTAGGTGTAGGAGAGCAGGCGGCCCTCCTTCGCGAGGCTCGTGCACGCGTCGCCGACGAGGTCGCCGTTCTCGGGGATGTAGTCGATCGCCTCGGGACGCAGGGCGAAGTAGCCCCCGTTCTCCCGGATCCGCATGTCGGTGACCGGGTAGATCGAGTTCACCCGGTCGCTCGGGTCGACGTCCACGATGTGGAAGACGGCCTGCGGGGGCACGGCGAGCAGCGAGGCGACGGCGTCCGAGCCCCGGAACGTCTCGATCATGTCGTCGATCGGGGCGTCGGTGAGCACGTCCGCGTAGTTGGCGAGGAAGATCTCCTCGTCCTCGACGAGGTGGCGCACCCGGCGCAGACGCTCGCCGATCGGCGACTCCAGCCCGGTGTGGACGAAGTGGATCGTCCAATCGGCGATGTCGGAGCCCTGCAGCTCGACCTCGCCCTTGCGGAGCACGAAGTCGTTCGACTCGGTCTCGCGGTAGTCGAGGAAGTAGTCCTTGACGTGGTGGGCCCCGTAGCCCAGGCAGAGGATGAACTCCTTGTGCCCGAAGTGCGCGTAGTAGCGCATCACGTGCCAGATGAGCGGGCGCGGCCCGACCATCTGCATGGGCTTGGGTGCGTCGGAGTCCCCGTTGCGCATCCGCATGCCGTAGCCACCGCAGAAGAGAACGACCTTCACGGTCGCAGCACCTTGCCAGACCCGGGTTCGACCACCTGCAGCGAGGGGATCGGGAAGACGAGCGACCCGCCCCAGTCGGCCACGTGCGCGAGCTGCGCGGTGATCTCCTCCCGCAGGTTCCACGGGAGGACCAGCACGTGGTCGGGCCGGTCGGCGTCGATCCGCTCGGGCTCGTGGATCGGGATCCGCGTCCCCGGGGTGTAGCGCCCGTGCTTGTAGGGGTTCCGGTCGACCGTGTACGCCAGCAGGTCGGGGCGGATCCCGCAGTAGTTCAGCAGGGTGTTGCCCTTGCCCGGCGCGCCGTAGCCCACGACGGTCTTCCCGGCGTCGGCGGCGTCGACCAGGAAACGCATGAGGTCGTTGCGGATGCGCGAGACCTCGCGGGCGAACCCGGCGTGGCCCTCGACGGTGTCCAGGCCGGCCGCGGTCTCCTCGGCGAGCACGTCGGCGACGGCCTGCGACGGCCCCTGACCGACCTCCGTGGGCCGCGCCCAGCACCGGATCGACCCGCCGTGGGTGGGCACGAGCTCGACGTCGACGAGCTCCAGGCCGCCCGAGCGCAGCGCCTTCTGCGCCGTGCCGAGCGTGTAGTACTGGAAGTGCTCGTGGTAGATCGTGTCGAACTGGCGGTACCGCATCAGCGTGAGCAGGTGCTGCACCTCGATCGACACCCAGCCGTCGTCGGCGACCATCGCCCGCAGGCCCTGGGTGAAGCCCACCAGGTCGGGGATGTGCGCGTAGACGTTGTTGGCGACGACGAGCGCCGCAGGCCCGTTCTCCGCGCGGACCGCCGCGCCGGTCTCCGGGGACAGGAACGCCGTCAGCGTCGGCACGCCCTTGTCGCGGGCGGCCTGCCCGACGTTGGCGCTCGGCTCGACGCCCAGCGCGCGCATGCCGTCGGCGACGACGTGCTGGAGCAGGTAGCCGTCGTTGCTCGCGGCCTCGACCACGAGCGAGTCGGGACCGAGCCCGGCGCGCTCCGTGGCCGCGGTGACGAAGCGCCGCGCGTGGTCCACCCACGACGTCGAGAACGACGAGAAGTACGCGTACTCGGTGAACGTCTCGTCGGGGTCGATCAGCGGGGGCAGCTGCACGAGCAGGCACGACGCGCAGACCCGCGGGTGCAGCGGGAACGTCTGCTCCGGCGCCTCGAGCGCGTCCGCCGTGAGGAAGAGCTCGCACGGCGGGGTGGCGCCGAGGTCGACGAAGCTCGTCAGGTCGGGCGAGCCGCAGAGCCGGCAGGTGATCTTGTTGTCCACGCGGTCCATCTCAGTAGGCGCCGTCGCCGCGGAACACCGCGGAGACCGTCTTCCACATGATCACCAGGTCCATGGCCGGCGACCAGTTCTCCACGTACCGCAGGTCCAGGCGGACCGACTCCTCCCAGGAGAGGTCGGAGCGGCCGCTGACCTGCCACAGCCCGGTCATGCCGGGGCGGACGAGGAACTTGCGCTTGGCGGCGTCGGTGTAGACCTCGATCTCGCCGGGGAGCGGCGGGCGGGGTCCGACCAGCGACATCGAGCCGCCGATGACGTTGAACAGCTGGGGCAGCTCGTCGAGCGAGTAGCGCCGCAGGAGCTGGCCGATGCGGGTGACCCGCGGGTCCTTGCGCAGCTTGAACAGCGGTCCGGAGCCGTCGTTGGTGCCGGCGACGAGGTCCTCGCGGAGCTTGTCGGCGTCCGGCACCATCGACCGGAACTTGATCATCTGGAAGGTCTTGCCGCGCTGCCCGACGCGGGTCTGCCGGTAGAACACCGGCCCGCCGTCGAGCTTCACGACGAACGCGATGACCGCGAACACCGGGGTCAGCAGCAGGAGGATCGCCGCGGTGGTGACGCGGTCGAACATCAGCTTGAACACCCGCGGCACGCCCGAGAGGCGCGGCTCGGTGAGGCGCAGCAGCGGCAGGCCGTCGACCGGCGCGACGTGCAGGCGCGGCCCGGCGACCTCCATGAGGCCCGGGTCGACGACGAGCTCGGAGCCGGTGCCCTCGAGGTCCCACGCCAGACGGTGGAGGCGCTTGGGGCTCCAGCCCGGCGTCGGCGCGACGGCGACGACGCCGTAGCGCCCGCTGCCGACGCTGGTGGAGAGGTCGTCGAGGTCCCCGATGACCGGGACGCCCGCCACGTGGCCCTGCCCCTCCTCGCCGAGACCGGTCGGCGTGCAGGCCGCGATGACGACCCAGCCCATGTGCGGCACGCGCCGGGTGCGCTCCACGAGGTCGCGCACCGACTGCTCGGTGCCCACGGCGAGGACGGGCAGCATCCCGCGGCCGCGCTTGCGCGCCTGGTGCAGCCAGCGCCGCAGCATGTAGCGCCCGGCCATCGCCAGCAGGCCGGCCACGGGCAGGACGCCGAACACCCAGGGCCGCACGCCGAGGCGCTCGATCGCGAGGCCGCCGAGGCCCAGCACGATCGCCGCCGAGACGAAGGCGCGGATGAGACGGCTCCACTCCTCGGCGCCCTGGCCGAGCGTGCGCGGGTCCCAGGCCCGGCAGGCGACGATCGCCAGGGTGACGAGCACGCCCGCCGCGCCGCCGAGGAGCCACGGGTCCGAGCTCTGCGGGCCGACGCCCTCACCGAAGCCGACGAACGCGCCGAGCACGACGCAGATCGCGAGGGTGGCGAGGTCGGAGACGGCCACGGCGAGCGCGAACTTCAGCTGCCAGCTCGTGGCCACCGCGACGCTGCCGGGCTGCTCCGGGCCCTCGTCCTCCCAGATGCGCACGAAGCCCGGCGCCGTCGGCGCGGGCTCGACGAAGACGCCGGGCTCCATTCCGGCGTCGATGCCCGAGGACATCGGGGTGTCGATCCTGGGGTCGATCCTGCCGCCGATCCCGCGCGTGATCCCGGTCTCGACCGGGGTCCCGGTCGAGGCCCCGGTTGAAGCATCGAGGGGCACGCCGGCCGGGCCGTCCGCCTGGGACGACCCCGCCTGCTCCTCGATCCGTGCTTGTCCGTGCTTCACGTCGCCCCCGTCGTGGGTCGTACGCGTGGGCGGACCCACTCGTAGCACCTCGTCGGCCATGGACACCTTTCCGCTCGACGTATGACGCCCAGGGCCGCGGTGAGGTTGCGTGGCCGTTCACCCGAATTTCCGTCGAGCCGCCGGCACCTCACCGTGGTGCCGTCCGGATCAACGAATCGCCACCGGCGCGGTCACGCCGATGACGCCCAGGATTGGACCGGGCGGGGCACGGCCACGGTCGAGAACCCCGACCCGGGTACGCGCCGCCACCGTGCCGGGCATCGTGCCGCACGCCCGGAGCAGCCCCGGCGGCGCGGGTGCCCCGAACGCGCTCCCGACGGTCACGGTGGCCGCCCGTGGACGACACCACCGTGTACCCGGACGAACAGGACGGACCGGACCCGACCGATCGCCGTCGGTACCGCCGTAAGGGGCACTGTCCTGCTCGGTATGGTGCCGCCGGACGAACCACCTCGCCGGTTTCGTCCGGATTCGGCCCGGTGTCGCCGTCGATCACCGGTGATCGACCCAGTGATCGACCGGGCGCTCGACCCGGCGATCGACCCGGCGATCGACCCCGGGATCGGCCTCCCGGCCGACGCCGCCCCGACCGCGCCAGACGAGGAGCGCCCCGATGCCCCACGACGCCGTCGCCCGCCGGGCGACCCGGCACGGTCGCATCGGCCGTCGCACCGGCCGTGCCACCCGCTCCGCGGTCGCGGTCACCGCCCTGCTCGCCGCCCTGCTCTGCGCGGGAGCCCCCGTCGCCCCGGTGGCCCCGGTGGCCACCGCCTCGCCCGACGCCCCCGGCGCCGACCGGGCGACCTGGGAGCTCCCGGCCGCCGGCGACGTGCTCGCCGCGTTCGACCGCAACGGCTACAACGAGCAGGACGGCGCGCCCCGCCAGATCGCCTCGCCGACGGCACCGGGCCGCCAGGCCCTGGAGTTCCGGCTCGACGGCGGCGACCAGCGCAGCGAGGTCCAGCCCCGCGTGCCCGACCAGGTCGAGGGGGACGTGTGGTTCTACACCTACCGCGGGGGGCTGGCGCGGGACTTCCCGACCGACACCGAGGCCTGGCAGGTCGTCCTGCAGTGGCACCACACCGGTGACTCCGGCTCGCCGCCCCTCGCCCTCGAGATCAAGCAGGACCGGCTGCTGCTGGCCACGGAGGGCGAGAACCTCCAGGACCTCGGGCCGGTCCGGGGCGGCGACCGCCTCGACGTCACGATGCGCGTCGCGTTCTCCCAGGACCCGCAGCGCAGCGCCGTCGACGTCTGGCGCGACGGCCGTCCCGTCCTCGAGGGCCACCGCCCGCCGGCCGGGACGATGCTCGACGGCTCCAACTACCTGAAGGTCGGCCTCTACCGGGCCACGGCGATCGACGAGGGCGGGCGGCTGTGGGTCGACGACCTGCGGGTCGGGCGCACGATGGCCTCGGTCGCTCCCACAGCCCCCATCGGCACGGGCTCGGTCACGGCCGGCGAGGACGAGGACGCCGCGGCCGACCCCGCCGTCGCGGCCTCGCCGTCGGGCACCGCCGCCGACCGTGACGGCGACGCCGTGACCTGGGTGGCCGGCGTGCTGCTCGTCGCGGTCGTGCTCCTGCTGGTGGCCACCCGCCGTCACGCCCGCGCCCGACGCTGAGCTCCGGGCCGACCGGCCCCCGAGGAGGGATTCCGGCGGGGCGACTCGGTCACCGCGCGCGCCGGTCGCCGGGTCGTGCGTGTCACCATGGTCACCGTCGCAGGCGACGATCCGCCGTGGTGTAAGGGCAACACCTCGGATTTTGGTTCCGATGATCCAGGTTCGAATCCTGGCGGCGGAGCAGCGGCTCACGGTGGCTCCTCTCGTCCGATCGGCCGATGGTGTGGGGTCGAGCAGAAACGATGCCGTCGCGTCAGGGTCAACCCCGAGGGCGAGAGCACCGCCGGACGCGCTGCGTGTCCGCCTTCGCTACGCTGCGGTGGTGCCCCGCTCCCCACGTCGGTACGTCGGACCGACGACCGCGCTCGCGGGTGGCGTGTCCCCGGGCCGGTGCCGTCCTCCGACACCCGGCGCCGGAGAAGTGACCCCTCCGACCGCATGAGCGGCCCCGAGCAGCCCGGCACGGCGGACAGGACCGCCGAGGCGACGGCACAGCCGTCGGTCGACAAGCTCTCGAAGACCCTCCAGCGCGGGGCGAAGATCTCGGCGATCGTCCTGGTCGTCACGCAGTCGATCTCGCTGATCCAGACGCTGGCGGTCGCCCGCCTGCTCAGCCCGGCCGAGGTCGGCGCCTTCACCGCCGGGTCGATCCTCGTCAACTTCCTCGTGACGTTCTCCGAGGGCGGCCTGCGCGCCGCGCTCATCCAGCGCGAGAAGGACCTCGAGGACGCGGCGGACACCGTGTTCTGGGTGACGCTGGTCAACGGCATCGTGATGTCCGGCATCGCCTTCGCCGTCTCCCCGCTGATCGGGGCCTTCTTCGGCGGGGACGTGGCCGGGGCCGTCTGCGCCGCCACCGCCGCGGTCCTGGCCATCCACGCGCTGACCAACGTGCCCGACGGCCTGATGCAGCGGCGCTTCAACTTCAAGCGCCGGATGATCGTCAACCCGTCGACGGCGGTGACGTTCGCGGCCACCGCGATCGCGCTCTCCGCGCTGGGATTCGGCGTCTGGGGCCTCGTCATCGCCCTGTACGCCTCGCAGATCGTGACCCTGGTGCTCACCTGGTGGCTCGCGGGCTGGTGGCCCGGCCGCGGGCACTTCAGCTTCACGGTCTGGCGGGAGATGGCGCGGTTCGCCCTCCCCCTCATCGCGAGCGAGTTCGCCCAGAAGGGCCGCGAGTTCGCCGAGGCGGGCCTCACCGGCCGCGTCCTCGGCGAGGCCTCGCTCGGCATGTACCGCTACGGGCGGCGCATCGCGGCGCTCCCCGGCACGGCGATCATCCAGATCGCCTCCTACGTGCTCTTCCCGGCGTTCTCGCGCATCGCCAAGGACGCGGGCCGGCTGCGGCGGGGCTTCCTGCGGGCGATGACGGCGCTGTGGGTCACCTCGCTGCCCGCCGGGGCGCTGCTCGTCGCGATCGGCGAGCCCCTGGTCGTCGTCGCGCTGGGCGAGCAGTGGCGCGGCGCCGGCCTGGTGCTCATGGGCATGGCCGGCTACGGGCCCGGGATGGCGCTCGGCTCGATCGGCAAGGAGTCCATCAAGGGCACCGGCCGCAGCCGCCTGCTCAACTGGGTCACCGGCACGAGCGTCGTGGTCAGCATCACCGCCCTGGTGATCCTGCTGCCCACCCTCGGGCTGCTCGGCGTGGGCATGGCCGCCTCGGCCGAGGCGCTCTGCGCGGGCACGCTGGCGATCGTCATCGGCATGCGGGTCGCCGGCGTCCGCATCGGGGACGCCCTGAAGGTCCTGCTCCCGGTGCTGGTCGCCGGGGTCGCCGCGATGGGCGCGACCTTCGTCCTCGAGAACGGCTTCTTCCACTCCGACGAGCGCTCCATCGTCATCGGGCTCGGCCTGCTCATGGTCGACGTCCTCGTCTTCCTGGGCATCTACCTGGGCCTGCTGCGCATCCTCGCCCCCTCGGTGAGCCGCGAGCTCGCCTCCGGGGTGCGGTCGGCGCTGCGCCGCCCCAAGAAGCGTCCGACGGGGTCCGACGCCGCCGTCCCGGAGCCGGAGCCCGAGGTCGTGCCCACCGCGGCGGTCCCGACCGCCGTGGGCACCCCGACCGAGGCGATCCCCTCGCGTCCGGCCGCACCCGGGTGGAACGCGCTCGACGCCCCCACCGTGCTCATCGCCTCCGGCGAGGGCGTCGAGACCGCGCCGCCCTGGGCCGTCGCGGTCACCGAGCGCCTCGCCATCACCCCCGTGGCGCCGTCGACCCACGGCCACACGAACGGCCACACGAACGGGCACACGAACGGCCACACGAACGGCCACACGAACGGGCACGCCAACGGCCACACCAACGGCCACACCAACGGCCACACCAACGGCCACACCAACGGCCACACCAACGGCCACACCAACGGCCACACCAACGGCCACACCAACGGGCGGGGCCCGGGCAAGGCGCGACCGGGACACCCCGCGCACGCACGGCGTGACGGCCGCCACGAGCGTGACGCGGAGCCGCTGCAGATCGTGCGTCGCTCACGTCACGACGGCTCCTGAGCGCGGTCGAGCCGACCGGGCCTTCACCCTGTCCGGGTACTGTCGAGCAGGCCGGGAGGTGCGGTGACCCATCGCGACGGGGCACCCCTCGCGGCTCATCCGACAGGCGATCCGGGAGCGGTGTGACGGTCAACAGCAACGGTGGACGGACCCGGGCGCGACGAGTCGCCGCCGCCCTCACCACCGCGATCGTCGCCGTGCTCGTCGCGCTGGTCGCGCCGCCCGCCCTCGCCGACGAGCAGAGCCCTCCCGGGGGCAACCCGCTGATCTGGCGGGCGGACACCGGCGGCGACATGCTCGGCTCGTTCAACCGCAACGACTACAACGAGCAGGACGGCGCCCCGCGGGAGGTCTCCTCCCCGACGGGCCACGGCGGCGCCCTGCAGTTCACCCTCGACGGCGGCGAGCAGCGCAGCGAGCTCCTGCCGCGGGTCCCCGACGGCCGCGAGGGCGACGTCTACTACTACGGCTACCGCGGCCAGCTGGCCGACGACTTCCCCGTGGACGCCGACCGCTTCCAGATCTTCATGCAGTGGCACCACTACGGCGACGAGGGTTCGCCGCCGGTGGCGATCGCCATCCAGAGCGGCCAGCTCATGGTCACCGGCGGCGACGACAACCGGAACGAGCGCTACGAGCAGCCGATCGCCCGCATCCAGCCCGGCGACCCGATCGACATCATCGTGCGGATCGTGTTCTCCCGGGACCCCGGCACCGGCACGGTCGACGTGTGGTCCCAGGGCCGTCGCACCGTGACGGCGTTCCACCCGCCGGACGGCACGCTCTACGACGACGGCGACTACATGAAGGTCGGGCTCTACCGCTCCGAGGACCTCACCGACCGCGCCCAGCTGACCATGGACGACGTGGCCGTGGGCCGCACCCGCGCGGCCGTCGACTCCGCGATGGTCGACCAGGGCGCCTCGTCCAGCGAGGGCAGCCCCGACGCCTCGCCCGACGAGTCCTCCGGGTCCGACTCGGGCCTGCGGACGGGCCTCGCCGCCGGCACGCTCGCGCTCATCGCGATCGTCGTCGCGGCGGTCGTCGTGGTGCGGCGCCGCCAGAGGATCTGAGGCCCGGACAGGTCCTCCGGGCCGGGCGTCAGGCCGCGGCGGCGGCGCGGTCGCGACGGTGCAGCATCCAGCCGAGCGGGGCCGTCGCGGCGTGCAGCAGGCGGGCCCTGGGGCTGGTCAGATCACGCCCCTGGTCGCGGAACGACCGTCCCTGGTCCCAGGAGAACCGCGAGTAGTTCGCCGCGGCGCGCACGAACCAGCGCGGGTCGTGGCGGAACCAGTCCAGCTCCTCGTTGAGGGTGACGCGCCAGCGCAGCGCGAACGCCGGCGCGCGCCACACCGCGGACGAGCGGCTCTGCTGCGTGATCGAGTCGTTGCCGTCCACGTGGTAGGTGCGCAGCACCTCGTTGACGAACCGGGTGCGGTAGGAGCGCGAGATGCGGTTCCACACGATCGCGTCGGGCACGTTCGGCTGGCCGTCGACCTCGGGGAACGGGAACTCCCGGCGGACGGCCGTGGTCTGGAAGCCCCACTTCTCGCCGGTCACGTGGTACCGGTAGCGGATCTCGAGCGCGTCGGAGTCGGTCGGGTCGTGCGGGAAGCGCGAGCCGACGATCTCGCCGTGCTGGTCGTCGCAGAGCGCGGTGACCGCCGAGAACGAGGCGCGCTGCGACTCCGGGATGCCGGCCCAGTGCGCGGCGAAGCGCTCGAGCGCCTCGGGCCGGCACTCGTCGTCGGAGTCCAGCGGCAGGAACAGCTCCCCGTGCGCCTCGCGGGCGCCCAGGTTCGCGGCCTTGTGCTTGCCGCCGTGGTCCTGGACCAGGTAGCGGATCGGGAAGTCCGCCTCCGCCGCCCACCCCGCCACGAGCTCGGCGGTGCCGTCGGTGGAGCCGTCGTCGACGATGAGCCACTCGAAGTCACGCAGGGTCTGCGCCTGCAGGCTCGCGTAGACCCGCGGCAGCGTGTGCGCGCGGTTGTAGGAGGCGGTGAACACCGTGAACTGCGGTCCGGGGAGCGGGGCCACGACACGAGATTAGCGGGCAGAACGGACGGCCCCCGCCCGGGTCCGGACACCCGGGGCCGGGTCGCTCGGTCGGGGAATGCACCCCGCTCTACTCTTTCGGCCCATGCGCCCGGATCGGACCGCCTCGAGGTTCACCCGCACGCCCGCCTATGTACTCGGTGGGTACGAAGCAGGGCTGGCTGTCGTCGGCTCACTCGGCCGAGCGGGTGTCCCCGTCGTCTCGGCCGTCACCACGCCCCGGGAGACGACGCGGCACTCCCGGCGGATCGCCGCCTGCGTGACCGTGCCCGACCCCGCCGACCGCACCCTCGAGTACGTCGAGGCGCTGCTGCGCCTCGCCGACGAGTACGGGCCGGGCCTGATCGTGCCCACCACCGACGAGAGCCTCGAGGCGGTCGCCGCCCACCACGAGGCGCTCTCCGCGCGGCACACGGTCGCCTGCGCCACCGACGGCGTCGCCCAGGGCTTCCTCGACAAGCGCATCACCTCGGAGATCGCCGACCGCGCCGGCGTCGAGGCGCCGCGCACCGCGTCCCCGACCTCGCACGACGAGCTCGAGGCGCTGCTCGGCCGGTTGCGCTTCCCGTGCCTGGTCAAGCCCGCCGAGAGCTACCGCTACAACCGCGCCTTCGGCGTGAAGATGAAGCGGGTGCACACCCCCGACGAGCTGCGCACCGCCTGGGGCGAGGCGCACGCGCTCGCCATCGGCACGATGGTCCAGGAGCTCATCCCGGGCCCGGAGACCGGCGGGGTCAACTACAACGTCTACGTCGTCGACGGCGAGCCGCGCGTCGAGATGACGTCGCGCAAGCTGCGCCTCTCGCCGTCCGACTTCGGCTACCCCAGCGCCGTCGTCAGCGGCCGCGTGCCCGAGGTGGTCGAGCCGGGCCGCGCGATCGTCGCCGCGATGGGCATCGAGGGCTTCGCGAACGTCGAGTTCAAGCAGGACGAGCGCAACGGTCGCTACTACCTCATGGAGGTCAACGGCCGCCCGAACATGTCGGGCCGCCTGGCCGTCCGTGCGGGTGTCGACTTCCCGCTGGTGACCTACCGCCACCTCGTCGAGGGCGTGCTGCCGACGCAGACCCCGTGGCGCGAGGGCGTGCACTGGGTCAACGAGTTCAAGGACCCCCGCGTCCTCACCTCCCGCTGGCGCGACGGCCGGCTCGCCCCGCTCGGCGGCCTGCGGCCCTATGTGTCCTCGCGGGTGCTCGCCACGTTCGACGCGTCCGACCCCCGACCGTTCCTGGCCCGCCTGGGCTCCGGGATCACGCCGGACAAGACGCCCGCCGCGCCGCACCGCGCCGCCCACTAGACCCCGCCGGGAAGGGGAGAACGCCCGCCCTTCCGGGTATCCGCACGGCCATGTCGAGCCGAGACACGGCCCCGGAGGGGCCCCACACCGTGGACGGCGTCACCGTGACGCCCCCGAGCCTCGTCCGGCGGGCCGTCACGGCCTCAGGGATCGGCAACGTCACCGAGTGGTACGACTTCGGTGTCTACGCCTATCTGGAGACGACGATCCAGGTGGTGTTCCTGCCGCCGGGCACCACGGGCGGTCCGGTCATCACCGCGGCCCTGTTCGCGGCGTCGTTCCTCGCCCGGCCGTTCGGCGGGCTGTTCTTCGGGCCGCTGGCGGACCGCATCGGCCGGACGAAGACGCTGGCCACGACCATGCTGCTCATGGCGGCCGCGACCTTCGGGATCGGCGTCCTGCCCACCTACGCCTCCATCGGGCTCGCGGCGCCGCTCCTGCTGCTGCTGTGCCGGCTGCTGCAGGGCTTCTCCACCGGCGGGGAGTACGCGGGGGCGATGACGTTCGTCGCCGAGTACGCGCCCGACCGGCGCCGGGGCTTCCTGGCGAGCTTCCTGGAGTTCGGCACGATCACCGGCTACCTGCTCGGTGCCGCCGTCGTCACCGTGCTCCAGGCCGTCCTCGGCGAGGACTCCCCCGAGCTGCTCAGCTGGGGCTGGCGCATCCCGTTCCTCCTCGCCCTGCCGATGGGCATGATCGGGCTCTACCTGCGCTACCGCCTCGAGGAGACCCCGGCGTTCTCCCAGCTCTCGGAGTCCGGGGAGCAGGGCCAGCAGTCGTTCCGCGAGTTCTTCCGCGCCGCGGCGCGCCACGGGTGGAAGCCGGTCCTCGTGTGCGCCGGCCTCGTGATCGTCTTCAACGTCACCAACTACACGCTCACCACGGTCGTGCCCACCTACCTCACCGAGACCCTCGGCGAGTACGGGGCGCCGACGCTCACGACGACGACGTCGCACGTCCTGCAGATCATCCTGTTCCTCGTGCTCCTGGCGATCGTGCCCGTGCTCGGCAAGCTCGCCGACCGCGTCGGCCGCAAGCCGATCATCCTCACCGGCTGCATCATGCTCCTGGTGCTCGCCGTCCCGGCCTTCCTGCTGATGCGCACCGGGGCCGTCCCCGGCGTGCTCGCGGGCCTGCTCCTGCTCGGACTGACGATGGTGTGCTTCAACGCCACCATGCCCTCGACGCTGCCGTCCCTCTTCAGCACCGGCGTGCGCTACGGGTCGCTCGCGATCATCTTCAACATCGCGGTCTCGGCCTTCGGCGGCACGACGTCGGTCATCGTCGAGGGGCTCATCGCCCTCACCGGGGTGCTCGTGATGCCGGCGGTGTACCTGATGCTCGCGGCCGTCGTCGGCCTCGTCGCCGTGCGCTACCTGCGGGAACCGGGGAGTGCGCCGCTGCCGGGCTCGAACCCGGCGGCCGCCTCGGACGAGGAGGCCCGCGAGCTCGCCGGCGTGTCCGGGTGAGCGTCGAGCGGGGGCAGGACGTCGGTCGGGCGCTCGCGGGGGTCGAACGCGCGTGGGTCCGGGCCGGGGTCGGTGACGACGTCCGCCCAGGCGTCGACGGCCAGGGCCACCACCAGCACGACGGCGACGGCCACGCCGAGCGCGCCGAGCGTGTCGGTCGGGTAGTGGTAGCCGCGCCCGACGAGTGAGGCGACGACCGTCCCGACGAGCACCGCGAGCCCGCCGACCGTCAGCAGGCGCAGGGCCCGCGGCAGCGTGGGCAGCCCCAGCACCAGGACCGCGCCGGCCACCGCCAGCGAGCCCACCGAGGTGGCGTGCCCGCTGGGGAAGGCCAGCTCGTCGCCGCGCGTGCGCTCGACCAGCGGCTTGAGCACGAGCGACGTCGTCACCATCGCCGTGGGCGGGCCGGCGAGGACGAGGGCGAGCCCGCGCCCGCCGCGCAGCCACCAGGCGAGCGGCGCCAGCACGAGCAGGGCCACGACCACGGGCGCGGGGCCGCCGAGCGTCGCGAACCCCTGCCCGACCGCACGGGCCGTCCCCTGCCGCATCTCGAGCAGCCCCGAGAGCTGCCGGTCGGTGCGCCCGCCGTCCGAGTCGCCCGCGTAACGCCAGGCCAGGGCGGCGACGGCCGTCGCCGCGACGGCCGCGAGCACGGCCGCACGGCCGCGTAGGTGATCACGGATCAGGGGTGCGGCGCGGTCGGCGAGCGACCACGCGGACCCCGGGGACGAGCGCGCCATGGTGATCGAGGATGCCTCATCACCGGGGTGGGTACAGGCGCCTCCCCGGCACGTAGGAGAGTGACCCCCGACGATCGGCGCTGCGTCCACCTCTCGGCGCCGCCCTTCGCCCGATCGTCCGAATCAGGACTCCCGACGGGGGTCCCGGGACGCCGGAGGTGGCGATGCTCCCGGGAAGCACGACCAGCGCACCGGCGCGCCCGCCTGCCCGCGTGCCCGCGCGGGCCGAGCTCGTCGGCCGCGCCAGCGCCGCCACCCTGACGGCCACGCGTGTCCCGTGCCCCGACCCGCAGGGCAGCCTGGCCACGCTCGAGGCCGTCCTGCGCGCGACGGCCGCCGGCCCGTGCGACCCGGGTCTGCGGGCGCTCCTGCTGCGCCAGACCCTGGTCGCGCGCGTCGTCCTCGCCGCCGACCCCGGCCACGTCGCCTCCGGCCCCGCGCTCGACGAGCTGGTCGACGAGCTGCTCGCGCTGGTGACCGAGCACGGGCTGACGCTCTTCGCCGCCGACGCCCACATGCTGCTGGCGCGCCGCGCCATGCTCGACGCCGACGACGACCGGGCCCTGTCGGCGGTGTCGACGGCGCTGTCGCACCTCGAGGAGCCCGTCCTCGTCGACCACGCCCCCACCGTCGCGGAGCACCGGGAGAACGTGCAGGGCTCCCGTCGCCTCGCGGCCGGCACGCTGGTGTCCCTGGGCATGCACGACCTGGCGGAGACGCTGCTCGACCAGGCCCACGCGCTCTCCGACGACCACGCGGGCCCCGCGTACGAGCACGTCCGCGTCGGCCTGTCGTGGGGTCTGCGCCTGGAGCGCGGCGGGCGCCAGGGCGCCGAGCGGCTGCGCGCGGCCGCCGACGCCGCCGAGGGGCTGCGGCGCGGCGCGAGCGCCGTCGAGCGGCCCCTGCTGCGCGCCGCCGGCGTCCTGGGCCGCCACGCGCCGGGTCCGGCGGCGACGACCGTCGAGCGCCACCTCGCCCGCCACGACGCGCTGGCCCTCGCCCGCGTGCCGTACCTCCTCCCAGCACGACCGCCTGCTCGTCCACATCGCCCGGGCCCGCGCCCTCGAGCGGGCCGGCGACGCGGACGCCGCGGCGACCCTGCTCGCGGGGTGCGCGCCCGTCCCCCGCGCGGCGAGCAGAGCCTGATGCTCTCGGTCACCCGGGAGCTCGCCCGGCTCCGGGCGCTGCTCGCGCTGTCGTGCGACGCGCCGAACCGCGCGGCGAAGGCCGCACTCGGCGACTACACCGCGGACCTCGAGGCCGAGCTGTGGGCCCTGCAGCAGGCGCGCGTGCTGTCGCTGCAGACCCGGCTCGCGCACGACCGGCTCAGCCGCGAGCACGGCCAGGTCGCGGCGCTCGCGCTGGCCGACCCGCTCACCGGCCTGCCCAACCGCCGCGCCCTCGACGGCTTCCTCGACGAGGCCCTCGCCGCCGCGGCCCTCCGCGGGGCGGGCCCCGGGCCGGCGGTCGTGATGATCGACGTGGACCGCTTCAAGCAGATCAACGACGCGATCTCCCACGCCCGCGGCGACGAGGTGCTGCGCGGCGTGGCGGCGGCGCTGCGGTCCTCGCTGCGGGCGCCGGACCTGGTCGCGCGCTACGGCGGCGACGAGTTCGTCGTCGTCCTCCCCGACACCGCGGCCGCGGACGCCGGGGCGGCGATGGCGCGGGCGCGGGCGGCGGTGGCGGCGCTGCCGACCGGGGGCGAGGCCGGCGGGACCTCGACCCACCGGCGCCGCTGCGACGTCGTGACCCTCTCCGTCGGTGTCGTCGCGGCCCGTCCCGGCGAGGACGCCACCGAGGTCCTCGCCCGGGCCGACGCGGCGATGTACGCGGTCAAACGGGCCGGCGGGGACGCGGTCCGGGTGCACGAGGCGACCCCGTCCGGCACCCGGCCCTGAGGCGCCCCGAGGGCCCCGGGGAGCACGCCCCCATCCCCGCGCGAGGAGACGGTCGTAGGATCGGCCGCGACGAGCCCCGGACCCGGGGCCGGCCCGCGCACGAGTGGGAGCCAGTAGAGCCGATGCCGCCGAGCCCGACCGCCGTCGTCGTCCTCGCCGCCGGTGAGGGCACCCGGATGCACTCGGCCACCCCCAAGGTGCTGCACCCGGTCGGTGGCCGCAGCCTCCTCGGGCACGCCGTGCACGCCGCCGCGGGCACCACCCCCGAGCACCTCGTGGTGGTCGTGGGGCACGAGCGCGAGCAGGTCGGCACCCACACGATCGGGCTGGCCGCGGAGCTCGACCGCGAGGTCGTCACCGCCGTGCAGGACCGCCGCCGCGGCACCGGGCACGCGGTCGCCTGCGGCATCGCCCGGCTGCCCGACGACCTCGAGGGCACCGTCGTCGTCTCCTACGGCGACGTGCCCCTGCTCGACGCCGCCACCATGCGCGCCCTGCTCGCCGAGCACGTCGACGGCGGGTATGCGGTGACGCTGCTGACCGCCGAGCTCGACGACCCGCGCGGCTACGGGCGGGTCGTCCGGGACGACGCCAACCAGGTCACCGCGATCGTCGAGCACCGCGACGCCACGCTCGAGCAGCTCGCGATCAACGAGGTGAACTCGGGCGTCTACGCCTTCGACCTCGCCTTCCTGCGCGAGGCGCTCGGGCACCTCACCACCCACAACTCCCAGGGCGAGCTCTACCTCACCGACGTGGTCGCGATCGCCGCCGACTCCGGGCGCGGGGCGGGCGCGGTGGAGACCGCCGACCCGTGGCTCGTCGCCGGCGTCAACGACCGGGTGCAGATGGCCTCGCTCGGCGCCGAGCTCAACCGCCGGCTGCTCGAGCGCTGGATGCGCGCAGGCGTCACGGTGGTCGATCCGACGAGCACCTGGATCGACGTCGGCGTCCGCCTCGAGCGCGACGTCACCCTGCACCCGGGGACGCAGCTGCACGGGCGCACCACCGTCGCCGAGGGCGCCACGGTCGGCCCCGACACCACGCTCACCGACGTCGTCGTCGGTGCGCGCGCCGCCGTGGTGCGCACGCACGGCTCGTCGTCACGCATCGGGCCCGAGACCTCGGTGGGGCCCTTCGCCTACCTGCGCCCGGGCGTCGAGCTCGACGCCCGCGGGAAGATCGGCACGTTCGTCGAGGTCAAGAACGCCCACATCGGCGAGGGCAGCAAGGTGCCCCACCTCACCTACGTCGGCGACGCCACCATCGGCGAGAGCAGCAACATCGGGGCGTCCTCGGTGTTCGTCAACTACGACGGCGTCACCAAGCACCGCACGACCGTCGGCTCCCACGTGCGCACGGGCTCCGACAACACCTTCGTCGCCCCCGTGACCATCGGCGACGGGGCGTACACCGGTGCCGGCACCGTCGTCCGCGAGGACGTGCCCCCGGGCGCGCTCGCGGTGTCCTCGGGGCCGCAGCGCAACGTCGAGGGCTGGGTCGGGCGCAAGCGCCCGGGCACCGCAGCGGCGCAGGCCGCCGAGCAGGCCGGCAAGGCCGCCACCCGGGCCGCCGGCTCGGACGACCACGAGCAGGAGGACCCGTGACCGTGAGCATGTCGTCGATCCCGAAGAAGAGCCTGATGCTCTTCTCCGGGCGGGCACACCCGGAGCTCGCGGAGGAGATCGCCAAGGAGCTGGACGTCACCATCACGCCCCAGCAGGCGTACGACTTCGCCAACGGCGAGATCTTCGTCCGCTTCGAGGAGTCGGTGCGCGGCTCCGACGCGTTCGTGATCCAGAGCCACACCGATCCCATCAATCAGTGGATCATGGAGCAGCTCATCATGATCGACGCCCTGAAGCGGGCGTCGGCCAAGCGGATCACCGCCGTGGTGCCGTTCTACGGCTACGCCCGCCAGGACAAGAAGCACCGCGGCCGCGAGCCCATCTCGGCCCGCCTCGTCGCGGACATGCTCAAGACCGCGGGCGCGGACCGGATCATGACGATCGACCTGCACACCGACCAGATCCAGGGCTTCTTCGACGGTCCCGTCGACCACCTGCTGGCCAACAAGGTCCTCGCCGAGCACCTGCGCGACACCTACGCCGACCACGAGCTCGCCGTCGTCGCCCCCGACTCCGGTCGCGTGCGCGTCGCCGAGAAGTGGGCCGACATGCTGGGCGGCGTCCCGCTGGCCTTCATCCACAAGAGCCGCGACAAGACCAAGCCCAACGAGGTCGTCGCGAACCGCGTGGTCGGCGAGGTCAGCGGCCGTACCTGCATCCTCGTCGACGACATGATCGACACCGGCGGCACGATCGCGAAGGCCACCGAGGCGCTGCTCGCGGACGGGGCGACGGACGTCGTCATCGCCGCCACCCACGGCGTGCTCTCCGGGCCGGCCGTCGAGCGCCTCTCCACCTGCGGGGCGCGCGAGGTCATCGTCACGAACACCCTGCCGATCCCGGACTCCAAGCGCTTCCCGTCGCTGACCGTCCTGTCGATCGCGCCGATCATCGCCCGCGCGGTGAAGGAGGTCTTCGAGGACGGTTCGGTGACGAACCTCTTCGACGGCAACGCCTAGCCTGGTGCCATGGGCCTGTGGAGCGAGCACGTCGTCCCACGGGTCACCGACCTCGCGCTCGGCACCGCCGACGTGCGTGCCGTGCGCGCCCGGGCCGTCGAGCGGGCGCGCGGTGAGGTCGTCGAGCTCGGCTTCGGCAGCGGGCCGACGCTCCCCCTGTACCCGGCGGCGGTGACCTCGGTGCGGGCCGTCGAGCCCTCGGCGGTGGCCCGGCGTCTCGGGGCC
Source organism: Actinomycetospora sp. CA-053990 (assembly GCF_050948445.1). Lineage (NCBI taxonomy): Bacteria > Bacillati > Actinomycetota > Actinomycetes > Pseudonocardiales > Pseudonocardiaceae > Actinomycetospora > Actinomycetospora sp. CA-053990. The sequence continues at coordinate 5,430,097 of NZ_CP192043.1, forward strand.
CGCCGGATGGCGGCAACGACGATCCCGGTGCAGCACGTGGGCCTCGACGGCGCGGACCTCGACCTGCCCGACGCCACCGCCGACACCGTCGTCAGCACCTTCACCCTCTGCACGATCCCGGACGTCGAGCGCGCGCTGCGAGAGGTGCGTCGCGTCCTGCGCCCCGGCGGGGTGTTCCTGTTCCTCGAGCACGGCCTGTCGCCCGAGCCCGCGACCGCCCGCTGGCAGCACCGCCTCGACGGCCTCCAGCAGCGCCTGTTCGCCGGCTGCCACCTGACCCGGCCGATCGACGTCCTCGTCCGCGATGCCGGCCTCACCGTCACCGACCTCGAGCACGAGAGCCTGCGCGGCCCGGGGCCGATGTCGTACCTCTACCGGGGCGTCGCGACGCCCTGAGCCCGCCGGCGGGCGATGACGGCGCCCTGGGGAGTCCTCGACGCGGCGCTGCCCGGCTCCGGCGCGCGCACCACGCGGGCGACGACGTCGAAGCCCGCGCCCTCGAGGAGCGCCACGACGTCGTCGGGCCGCAGACGGCGGAAGTCGAGCGAGACCCGGTGCCCGAACGCCTCGTCGTGGTGCGACACGTCGTCCCCGATCTGGAAGCCCAGCAGGAGGTGGCCGCCGGGGCGCAGGACCCGGTGGAACCCGCGGACCACGGCCGGCAGCTCGGGCGGAGGGATGTGGATGATCGAGTACCAGGCCACGACCCCGCCCAGCGCGCCGTCGGCGACGTCGAGGGCGGCCAGGTCGCCCACCGCGAACGGGATCCCGGGGTGGGTCCGCCGGGCGAGCGCCACCATGGCGGGCGAGAGGTCGATCCCGCGGACCCGCGGGCCGAGCCGGTGCAGGTGGGCGGCCACCTCGCCCGGCCCGCAGCCCGCGTCGAGGACGTCGGCGTCCCCCACCATCTCGGCGAACGCCCCGACGACGGCGCGGTCCATCACCGAGCGGGCGAGCTCGGCGCCGAACAGCTCGGCGTAGGGCTCGGCGATGGCGTCGTATCCGGCACGCGTCGCGGCGCGATCCGCGGGTTCGTCCACGGCCACGCACCCTAGGAGCGGGGTCCGACGGGCCCACCGGTATCGTGGACCACGCACTTCGGCGAGGGTCGCTCTCGAGAGCCGACCGTCATCGACGCGGTGCGGCCGTCCCCGGCGTCCGGGTGGGCCGCGCGCGGCGCGCCGACCCAGGACGAACCGCAGGAGACGCACCATGGCCGACACCCGCATCGCAGCGGAGCCCCGCACCGAGTTCGGCAAGGGTGCCGCGCGCCGTACGCGTCGCGCCGGCAAGGTCCCCGCCGTCCTCTACGGACACGGCACCGACCCCGTGCACCTGTCCTTCGACACCGTCGAGTTCGCCGCGGTGCTGCGCGAGAACGGGCGCAACGCCCTGCTCACCATCACGGGCCTCGAGGGTCAGCCGCCGATGGCGCTGGCCAAGAGCATCGTCCGCGACCCCATCAAGGGCTTCTTCGAGCACGTCGACCTCGTGCTCGTCCGGCGCGGCGAGAAGGTCCAGGTCGACGTCCGTCTCGTCCTCATGGGCGACGCCGCCTCGGGCACCCTCGTGTTCCAGAACGAGGACACGCTGACCATCGAGGCCGACGCGACCGACATCCCCGAGGAGATCCCGGTCGTCATCGAGGACGCCGAGATCGGTACCCAGATCAACGCCGGGGACATCCGCCTGCCCGACGGCGCCGTGCTCGTGACCGACACCGACATCCTCGTCGTCAACGTCACCGAGGCGCCGACCGAGGAGGCCATGGAGGAGGAGATCGACACCGAGGGTGCGGGTGTCGAGGAGGACGCGTCCGAGGACGAGGCCGCCGAGACCGGCGAGTCCTCCGAGGCCGCCTCCGGCGACGGCTCCGGCGAGGGCGCCGAGGCCTCGTCCTCCGACGCCGACGAGAGCTGACCTGCCCGCGTGAGCTCTCCCGCTGCCCGGCCCGACGGCCCCCTGCTGGTCGTCGGGCTGGGCAACCCCGGCCCGGAGTACGACGGCACCCGGCACAACGTCGGGTTCGTCGTCGTCGACACCCTGGCCGGGCGGATGGGCAGCCGGTTCTCGGCCCACAAGCGCTCCGGCGCCGACGTGGCCGAGGGCCGGCTGGCCGGCCGGCGCGCCGTGCTGGCGAAGCCACGCGGCTACATGAACCTCTCGGGCGGCCCGGTCGCCGGCGCCGCCCGCTTCTTCTCGGTGCCGCCCACCGAGGTGATCGTCGTGCACGACGACCTCGACCTCGAGTTCGGCGTCGTGCGCCTCAAGCGCGGAGGCGGCGAGGGCGGCCACAACGGGCTGCGGTCGATCTCCAAGTCGCTCGCCACGAAGGACTACCTGCGCGTGCGCTTCGGGATCGGTCGGCCGCCGGGACGTCAGGACCCCGCCGACTACGTGCTCAAGCGCTGGTCGGCGGCCGAGCGCAAGGAGCTCGACGTCTCCGTCGAGCTGGCCGCCGACGCCATCGAGGCGCTGGCCGTCGAGGGCCTGGAGCCGGCGCAGAACCGGTTCCACTGAGCCCTCCGGCTCAGGAGCGCAGGTACGCCAGCACCGCGAGCACCCGCCGGTTGTCGTCCGGCGCCGCGTGCAGCCCGAGCTTGGTGAACGCCGAGCGCGCGTAGGCCTCCACCGTCTTCTCGGACAGGTGCAGCCGGTCGCCGATGCCCGCGTTCGAGCGCCCCTCGGCCATCACCGCCAGCACGTCGCGCTCCCGCTCGGACAGCGTGTCGAGCGGGTTCCGCACCCGGCGGCGTCCCACGAGCTGCGCCACCACCGACGGGTCGACGACCACGCCGCCCGCGGCCACGCGCCGCAGGGCGTCGGTGAGCTCCTCGACGTCGGCGACGCGCTCCTTGAGCAGGTAGCCCGCACCGCCCGCGTCGGACTCGACCAGCGCCACGGCGTAGTGCGACTCCACGTGCGCCGAGAGCACGAGGACCCCGACGGCGGGGTGCTCGGCCGCGAGGGTGCGCGCGGCGTCGAGGCCCTCGGTGGTGTGGGTCGGCGGCATCCTGATGTCGACGATCACCGCGTCCGGCGGGTCGGCTCGCACGGCCGCGAGCAGCGCCTCCGCGTCGCCCACCTCGGCCGTCACCTCGATCCCGCGGTCGGCGAGCAGGCGCGCGAGACCGCCCCGGAACAGCGCCGCGTCGTCCGCGACGATCACCCGCACGGCAGCGTCGCCGTCACGCGGGTCCCGCCGCGGGCGGGGCTCGACACCGCGAACCGCCCGCCCACCGCCGCGACGCGGTCGGCGAGACCCCGCAGCCCGGAGCCGTCGGCGTCCGCGCCGCCGCCACCGTCGTCGACGACGTCCACCCGCAGGTCGGTCCCGTCGGCGACCACGTCGACCGCCACCCGCGACGCCGACGCGTGCTTCGCGGCGTTCGTCAGCGCCTCGGAGACCACGAAGTAGCAGGCCTGCTCCACGGCCTCCGGGGGCCGCTGCCCCGGGATCGCGCCGAGGACCACCGGCAGCGGCGCCCGTTCCGCGAGCGAGGCCAGCGCCGGCCCGAGGCCCTCGTCGGTGAGCAGCGGCGGGTAGATGCCGCGGGCGAGCTCCCGCAGCTCCGCGAGCGCGCCGGCGAGCTCGTCGCCGGCCTCGGCGAGCAGGGCGTCGAGCTCGTCCGTCGTCCCGGCCCCGAGGCGGGCGCGGGCCAGGCGCAGCGCCAGCCCGACGGCCACCAGGCGCTGCTGCGCGCCGTCGTGCAGGTCCCGCTCGACCGCCCGGCGCGCGCCGTCCGCGGCCTCCACCAGCCGGGCCCGCGACGCGCGCACCTCGCGCAGCTGGTGGCGGACCTCGGCGTGCAGGCGCTCGTTCTCCACCGCGAGCCCCGCCCCGGCGGCCACGGCCTCGACGAGGTCCGGCTCGCCGGTGAGCACGGGGTCGTGCAGCAGCACCGCGATCGGGCGGCCGTCGCGGACGAGGTGGGCGACGGCGCGGTCGGCGCGCGGGCCGACGTCGACCGGGTCGCCCGCGGCGTCGACGTAGTCGTCGGTGCCGGGCAGCCGATAGGCCACCTCCGCCGACGGGTCGTGCAGCGTCCGCGCGACGACGCTGCGCAGGCGCCCGGGCTCCGCAGGCCCGTCCCCGAGGTCGACGACGAGCCGGCCGACGCCGGAGCGGTCGAGCCGGCTGCGCAGCAGGCCCAGCAGCAGCGCGACCGGCCACACCACCAGGACGACCTGCGCGGACCACGCGAGCACGACCCCTGCCGACGGGGGCAGGACCAGCAGGATCGCGGTGCGCTCGACGAGCAGGGTGGCGACGACGACGGTGCCGCCGACCAGGCCCGGGGTCAGCGCCCGGCGCTCGGCGACCCCGGCCGCGTGCCACCGCGACCACACCGAGACCAGGAGCGCCACCAGCAGCACGACCACGACCGCCTGCACGACGAGGTCGACGAGCTCGGGCGTGAACCCGCCGTTCGACGGGGCGATCACCAGCCCGTTGGGCGGCGGCCCCTCGCCCCGCCCCCGCTGCGCGCCGAGGGCGAGGAAGACCGCGTCCAACGGGGCCGAGAGCAGGTAGCCGACGACGACGAGGACGCGCTGGGCGAGGCTGGTGGTCCGGCCCGTCGGGAACGTGACGAGCAGGTGCACGAACAGGCTCAGCGACACCGAGCTCAGCAGCACGCCCGCGACGAACGCCGGCGTCGTGTCCACCGCGAGCAGGAAGCGGGCGAGCCACGCGAACCCGAGCAGCACCATGAGCAGGCCGGTCCGGCTCGCCGGCCTGCGCCGCCGGGCGACCAGGCCGACCCCGACAAACGACCAGCCGACCGCGAGGTTGAGCACCAGCGTCGGCGCGACCAGCTCGAGCGGGACCTCGTAGCCACCACGCACGAGCGCCGCCGCGGCCCCGACGCCGGCCAGGACCGCCGCGGACACGACGAACCACTCCGCCCGGCGCCTCACGGCGACCCGCAGTGTCCACGGGTCGAGCTCCGCTGCGCTCCGTCTCCCAGCACATCCCGCAGCGCGTCCCCGGTCAGCTCGTGCTTCGCGATGAACCCCCGCGCGGGGCTCGCGTCCACGCGCGGTCCGTAGTCGCCGCGTGACCGGCTGGACACGAGCACGACGGCGGGCGCGTCCTCGTCCCCGGCGAGCACCTCGGCCACACCGAAACCGTCGAGGTCCGGGAGCCGGATGTCCAGCAGCACGACGTCGGGCGCGAGCGAACGGACCGCGACGAAGGCGTCCGCCGCGTCCCCCGCCTCCCCCACGACGTCGAAGCCCTCGGCCACCAGCAGACGCCGCGCGAGCGAGCGGAAGCTCGCGTGGTCATCGACGATCAGCACCCGGGCGGTCACGCTCCGGACGCTGGCACCGTCGCGGGTGCGCCGGCTACGGGGCCACCCCTGGCGATCCGCGAGGGTCAGCCTGCTGGTCGGTCTCCCGGCGCGCGCGGACCCTTCTCGCCATGACGACGTCGACGCCCGAGGGCCGCATCGCCGGCCTGTTCGGTCTCCGGGGGGAGCAGTGGATGCGCCACGCCAACCCGTGGAGCGTCTGGGTCCGCTTCGCCGTGCTGCCGCTGCTCGCCCTCGCGGCGTGGAGCCGGGTGTGGATCGGCTGGTGGGCGGTGCTCGCCGGCGCCGTCGCGCTCGTGTTCATGGTCGTCGAGCCGCTGCTGTTCCCCCCGCCCCGCTCCACCCGGAACTGGGCGTCGAAGGGGGTGTTCGGCGAGCGCATCCTGGCCGAGGGAACGAGACGGGACCTCCCCGCGCAGTTCCGGACCTCACGGGTCCCCGTGATCACGACCGTCTGGCAGACGATCGGGCTCGCCGGCCTCGTCGTCGGCCTCGTCCGCCTGGACCTCCTGCTCACCCTCGCCGGGCTGTGCCTCTGCGTGTGCGCGAAGGCCTGGTACATCGACCGCGCCGTGCTGCTGTTCGAGGACGTGAAGACCCGGGACCCGGAGTGCGCCGCGTGGGAGTACCCGACCCCCGACCCGAGGAGCTCCTCGTGACCGCCGTCCGGAACCACCCCCTCGTCACGTTCTTCGTCCTGTCCTTCGTCATCGCCTGGGGCTTCGTGCCCTTCGGCTCGTTCGGGGCGTTCGCCCCGTTGATCGCCGCGCTGATCGTGGCGCCGATCAGCCGGGGACGCGCCGGCCTGGTCGAGCTCGGGCGACGTCTCGTGCGGTGGCGCGTCCGGTGGTACTGGTATGCGCTCGCGATCGGGGTGCCGGTCGCCGTGCACCTGCTCGCGTTCGCGCTGGACGGCACCACCGCCACCGTCTCGGCCGGCACCGTCGTGCTGATGTTCCTGCTCCGCGTGGTGAACCCGACCGACGGGGCCCTCGGCGAGGAGCCGGGGTGGCGGGGATTCGCCCTGCCCGGGATGCAGACCCGGCTCTCCCCGCTCGCCACCACCGCGATCCTCGCCGTGGTGATCACCGTGTGGCACCTGCCCCTGGCGTTCCTCGCCGAGGGTGACCTGCGCTCGAACGTGGCGATCATCGTCGTGGGCACCGTCGCGGTGACGTTCTGGTACACGTGGCTGTTCGACCACACCGGTGGCAGCGTCCTGCTCGTGGTGATCGCCCACGCCGCCGAGGGCGCCGTCCAGCACGAGGGCCTGCTCTACATGGTCGTGTGGCTCGCGGTGGCCGTCGTCCTCGTCGTGGTGGACCTCAGGTTCTGGCTCCGGCCCGCGCCCGTGGACGCGACGTGGGCCCCGGACGTGCCGACGACGACCGCACGGGCGCGCTGACGGCACTCTCGAGAGATCGTTCTGGAGAGTCCCCGCGTCAGTCGACCGCGTTCTCCAGCCACGCCTCCTCCAGCTGCTCCCGCTCGCTGACCAGGGCCCGGAGCTCGGCGTCGAGCTCCTGGAGCCGGCCCGGCTCGGTGGCCGCCGCCGCGAGCTTCTCGTGCAGCTTCTTCTCCTGGCTGTCGATCTTCTCCAGGCGCCGCTCGATCCGCGTCGCCTCCTTGCGGGCGGCGCGGCGCTCCGCCTCGCCGCGGGGCGCCCCGCTCCCCGGCGCCGACGACGCGGAGATCGACGGCGCCGCGGGCTGGCCCGCCCGGCGGCGCAGGTACTCGTCGATGCCGCCCGGGAGGTCGGTGATCTTCCCGTCGCCGAAGAGGGCGACGGCGCGGTCGCAGACCCGCTCGGTGAGGTAGCGGTCGTGGCTGACGACGACGAGCGTGCCGGGCCAGCCGTCGAGGAGGTCCTCGAGCTGCTGGAGGGTGTCGACGTCGAGGTCGTTGGTGGGCTCGTCGAGCAGCAGGACGTTGGGCTCGGTCATGAGCAGCCGCACGAGCTGCAGGCGCCGGCGCTCGCCGCCGGAGAGGTCGGCGACGGGCGTCCACTGGCGGTTCGCGGGGAAGCCGAAGCGCTCGGCGAGCTGGGAGGCGGTCTGCTCGTAGCGCCCGATCGTCACCCGCTCGGCGATGTCCTCGACGGCCTGCAGGACGCGCCGGTGCATCGGCAGGTCGGCGAGGTCCTGCGAGAGATGGGCGAGGCGCACGGTCGTGCCCTGGATGCGCTGCCCGCCGTCGAGGGCGCGCTCGCCGCCGACGGCCCGCAGCAGCGTCGTCTTGCCCGAGCCGTTGATCCCGACGATGCCGATGCGGTCGCCGGGACCGATGCGCCAGGTCTGGCGGTCGACGAGCTTCCGGTCGCCCACGGTCAGCGTGGCGTCCTCCAGCTCGACGACCGTGCGGCCGAGGCGGTGCTTGGCCATCGTCACGAGCTCGACGGTGTCGCGCGGGGCGGGCACGTCGGCGATGAGCGCCTCGGCCGCCTCGACGCGGTACTTCGGCTTCGACGTGCGCGCCTGCGGCCCGCGCCGCAGCCACGCGAGCTCCTTGCGCGCGAGGTTCTGCCGGCGCTGCTCGGCGGCGTCCGAGAGCCGGGCGCGCGCGGCGCGCGCGAAGATCCAGTCGCCGTAGCCGCCCTCGTACTGCTCGACGTGCCCGTCGACGACCTCCCAGGTGCGCGAGGCGACGGTGTCGAGGAACCAGCGGTCGTGGGTGACGACGACGAGCGCGGTGCGGCGGGCGAGCAGGTGCTCGGCGAGCCAGCCGATGCCCTCGACGTCGAGGTGGTTGGTGGGCTCGTCGAGCACCAGGAGGTCGAGATCCTGCACGAGCGCCGCGCACAGGGCGATCCGCTGGCGCTCGCCGCCCGACAGCCCGTCGACCGACGCGTCGAGGCCCCGGTCGCCGCCGGGGCGCAGGCCCTCGACGACCGCGCGGCTGCGGGCGTCCGCGGCCCACTCGTGGTCGGGGACCGGCCCGCCGAGCACGGCGTCGCGGACCGTCGCCCCGGACAGCTGCGTCTGCTGGCTGACGAGCGCCATCTGCAGCCCGCCGACGGGGCTGCGGCGGCCGCCGTCGGGGGTCAGCGTCCCGGCCAGGACCTTCACCAGCGTCGACTTCCCGCCGCCGTTGCGGCCGACGACGCCGATGCGGTCGCCGGTGTCGACGCCGAGGGACACGCCGTCGAGGACGGGCTTCGGACCCCCGAAGCCGATCGACACCGACTCGAGGTTGACGAGGTTGGGCACGGTTTCCAGTCTCCAGGGGCGCGAACGGGGAGTTCGTGCGCGTAGAAGCAGCGAACAGCGCGTTCGCTGCGAAGAGCGGGGCGGGGCAGGTCAGGCGTAGGCGCCCGGACCGGGGTCGAAGCTGGGCGGGGGCGGGCCGGCGGGGCGAGGGCCACCGCCGTCGGTGACGCGGGCACCCGGTACGGGGCCGTGGGCGACGCGGACCGTGCGGCACACGCCGGCGCCGGCGAGCTCCGCGGCCACGCGGACCGCGGCGTCCTGACCGGCGCAGAGGAACACGCACGTGGGCCCGGACCCCGAGACCACGCCCGCGAGCGCGCCGGCGTCGACCCCGGCGCGCAGGGTGCGGCGCAGGCCGGGGTCGAGGCTCACGGCCGCGGCCTGCAGGTCGTTGCCGAGCAGCAGCGCCAGCGAGCGCGCCTCGCCCGAGGCCAGCGCCTCGAGGACGGGCTCGACGTCCCCGACGCGCCGGGGTGCCTCGGGCCGGTCGCGCAGGCGATCGAGCTCGGCGAAGACGGTGGGGGTGGACAGGCCGTGGTCCGCGACCGCGACCACCCAGTGGAACGTGTGGCGCGAGAGCACCGGCACGAGCCGCTCGCCGCGCCCGGTGCCGAGCGCGGTGCCGCCGTGCAGGGCGAAGGCGACGTCGGAGCCGACCTCGGCCGCGACCTCCATGAGGTCGTCGCGCCCCAGGTCGAGCCGCCAGAGCGAGGAGGTCGCCAGCAGCGCGCCGGCGGCGTCGGCGCTGCCGCCCGCCATCCCGCCCGCGACCGGGATCGCCTTGCGCAGACCGATGCGGACGTCGGGGGTGCGATCGGCGCGACGGGCGAGCGCCTCGACCGCGCGCCAGGCCAGGTTGGTGGTGTCGGCGGGCACCTCGGAGGCGTCGACCCCGTCGATCGGGGAGACCGCCACACCGGGCTCGACGGCGCCGGGGACCGCGGCGGTCACGGACACCTCGTCGGTGATGCTCAGGGCCTGGAAGACGGTGACGAGGTCGTGGTAGCCGTCGGGTCGGAGATCGCCCACGGCCAGGTGCAGGTTGATCTTGGCCGGGACGCGGACGGTGACCGGCGGTCCGACGGCGGAGAGCACCCGTCCAGGGTACGGACCGCGCGCGACCGCCCTCAGGGAGTCGGGGCGTGCCGGCCCGCGCGGGCGATCGCGGTGAACGCGGTCACGTCCAGCGCCTCCCCGCGCGCGCCCGGATCGACCCCGGCGGCCCGCAGCACCGCCTCCGCGGCGGGCGCCGAGCCCGCCCATCCCGCGAGGGCGGCCCGCAGCGACTTCCGGCGCTGGGCGAAGGCCGCGTCGACCACGGCGAAGACGTCCTCGCGGTCGGCGCCGTCCTGGCGATCGTGGCGGGTGAACCCGACGAGGCCCGAGTCGACGCCGGGGACCGGCCAGAACACCGCGCGCGGGACCGGGCCCGCCCGCCGCGCGTCGGCGTACCAGGCGAGCTTGACCGACGGGGCGCCGTAGGCGCGCTCGCCGGGCCGGGCCGCGAGCCGCTCGGCGACCTCGGACTGCACCATGACCAGCCCCCGGCGCAGCCCCGGGAAGGCCGCCAGCAGGTTCAGCACCACGGGCACGGCGACGTTGTAGGGGAGGTTCGCCACCAGGACGTCCGGGGCGAGCGGGAGGTCGCCGGGCGCGATGCGCAGGGCGTCCGCGGTGACGACCCGCAGGTCCCTCTCGGGTGCCCGCTCGGCGGCCGTCGCCGGCAGCCGGTCGGCGAGCACCGGGTCGATCTCGACGGCGACCACGGCGCGCGCGGCCTCGAGCAGCGGGAGGGTCAGCGACCCGAGGCCCGGGCCGACCTCGAGCACGACGTCGTCGGCACCGATCTCGGCGAGACGGACGATGCGGCGCACCGTGTTGGCGTCGTGGACGAAGTTCTGGCCCAGGCGCTTGGTGGGTCGCAGGTCCAGCTCCGTGGCGAGAGCCCGGACGTCACCCGCCCCGAGCAGGCGCGCCGGACTCGTCACACGGTCATTGTCGCCCAGGGGGCGCGACCGCCTACTTGCGGCCGCAGACCGGCCAGGCGCCGTAGCCGCCGCGGTCCTCGCGGACGCGCTCGGCGACCGCGATCTGCTCCTCGCGGGAGGCCTGGTGGGGCAGCGCGGCGTACTGGGTGCCGCCGTAGGCGCGCCAGGTCGAGCGGTCGAACTGCAGGCCGCCGTAGTAGCCGTTGCCGGAGTTGATCGACCAGTCGCCGGTGGCCTCGCAGCGGGCGATCCGGTCCCACTTGGCGCCGTTGCTGACCGCGGGGGCCGAGGACTTCGGCTTGGTGCCGCGGGCCATGACGCCGCCGACGGCCTGGCGGGTCACGCGGGACTCGCCGACCTGCGTGCGGCCGGTCTCGGTGCCGTTGGTGGCGTTGACCGTCCAGGTGACGACCTCTTCGCCCGCGGTCCCGGCCTGCTGGACGCGCGTCTTGCCCTCTTCGAGGTCCGGGTCGTCGACCGTGCGCATCGGCGGCGCGATCGGACGGGTCTCGGTGACCTGGTTGACCGTGTTGCGGGTGACGGTGATCGTCGAGCCGCCGGCAAGGGCGTCGCCGCCCGCGACCGTGTCCGTCGGGCTGAGCGCCAGCCCGTTCTGCGCGAGCAGCTCGGGGGCGTTCAGCGCGGTCGTCGTGACCTGGCGGGGGGCGGCACCGCCGTCGATCAGCGTGACGGTCTTGGGGACCCGCACGTCGAGGTTCATCCCGTTGACCGGGATGGCGGCGTTCATCGGCGCCGAGGCGACGACGCTGTTGGTCGGGAGGCCGAGCTGCGCGAGCGCGTCGGACACCGTGCGGGCCGTCGTCGTGATCGTCTGCGGGCGGCCGTCGACCATCAGCGCGACGTCGCGCGAGCGGTTGATGACGAGGTGGTCGCCGTCGTGGACGTCGGCGTTCGGGCCGGGGGCGAGCTGGTCGGCCGGGCCGAGCTCGATGTCGCCGCTCTCCAGCGCGCCGGCGACGTCGCCGGAGAAGGTGTGCACGACCTGGTCGACGCCGTCGACCGTGACCGTGACCTCCTTGTCCAGCGCCACCGCGGTGCTGCCACCGGCGGCGACGGCCAGCAGGGCCACCGCCACGCCACCCTTGACCGCGTTCGAGCGGCGCTTGGTGTCGGTGGTCAGGCGCTCCGGGTCGTCGAGCGTGGTGAGCCCGGCGGGGGCGGCGCCGTCGAGGGTCCCGTCGACGTCCTGCGCGCCGGTGAACGACTCGAGGTCGTTCCACTCGTCGAGGTCGTCCAGGGCGATCGCGCCGTCGCCGGGCGCCGCGTCGCCGGTGGCGATCGGCAGCGGGCCGGTGATGTCGTCGAACCAGCCCGGGGCCTCGCCGGTGTACCCGGTGTCGTAGCCGAACTCGTGGGCGGCGTCGTAGCCGTAGTCCGGGGCGTACTCGTCCGCCGCGAAGCCCTGATCGTGACCCTGGTCGGCGCCGGCGTACCCGTACCAGCCGCCGTGACCGTCGGAGACGATCGGCAGGCCGGCGGTGTCGTCGCCGTCGGCGTACGAGCCCGCGCGTCCGCGGGCGGTCGCGGTGTCGGCGCTCATCGGGCGTCGACCGCCGCGACGAGCGAGGAGGACCTCAGGGCCAGCAGGGAGCGCACAGACACGGGGGAGTCCACATCGTTCGTACTTCCGGGCAGGAACCGCGCCCTGGGGAGTGCGTCACGACCTCGTGACGTCCTCCCTGTGGTGGGGACCTGGGGAAGTCCTCATCACGCGGGCCTCGGGGGTGGTTCCATCCCGGCGAGTCACAGCACGGTAACGAGTTGGGTGTCGCCACCATCAAGCCGACACGACCGTGTTGCGCCGAACGGCGTCCCGGCGACGACGAGCGTGCCTACTCTGCGCTCTCTCGTGCGACGGAGAGTGAAGGTTGAGGCTGTTCGGCCAACCGGAAGGCCCGCCGGGCGTTGTCTGCGCTGATCTGGGCCAACCGCTCCGCGGGCTCGTCACGGAGCTCCGCGAGGTCTCGCACCGTGTGGGGGACGACGTAGGGCTCGTTCGGCCGACCGCGGTACGGATGCGGAGTCAGGAACGGGGCATCGGTCTCGACGAGCACGAGCTCGGCGGGCAACCGGAGCGCCGCTCGTCGCAGCTCGGCGGCGTTGGCGTTCCGGAAGGTCACGGTGCCCGACAGCGACGCGTACCAGCCCTCCTGCGCGCAGCGCTCGGCGAGCGCGACGTCGCCGGAGAAGCAGTGGAACACCGTGGTCGGCGGCGCGCCCTCGGCGGCGAGGACGTCGAGGATCGCGTCGTGGGCGTCGCGGTCGTGGATCACCAGCGGCAGTCCCGTGCGCTTCGCGAGGTCGATGTGCCACGCGAACGCCTCGCGCTGGACGTCGAGCGGCGCACAGTCCTCGCGCCGCGTCGTCCAGTAGTCGTCGAGCCCCGACTCCCCCACCGCCACGACGCGCGGCTGCGCGGTCAGGTCCTCGATCGCGGCCCGGGCGTCGTCGGTGAGGTCGTTCGACCGCGTCGGGTGCAGGCCGACCGCCGCGAACACCCGCGGGTCGCTGTCGGCCGCCCACGCCGCCCAGCGTGCCGAGGCCAGGTCGTCCGCTGTCGTGACCATCGCCGTGACGCCCGCGCTCGAGGCGCGGTCGAGGACCTGCGCGAGGACCTCGGGGTCCCGCGCCCCGCAGGCGTCGAGGTGGGTGTGGGCGTCCACCACGCCGATGTCCCCGAGGGGCTCGGGGACCGGCGGCGGGACATTGCGATCCCTCTTGGGCGGATCGGACTCGCCGCTACCCATCGGTCGCGATGGGCGCCCACGACGGCCCGGTCTCGCCCAGCGACGGGTCGAGCTTGGCGAACAACGGCGTCGGCTTGGCCAGGGGCCGGCCCACCGGGATCGGCGTCGACGCCCAGCGCGCCTGCTCGGAGGCGTAGTCGCCCGTGAGCACCGAGTGGCTGGTGCCGAGCTCGCCGGAGACGCCCGCGTCCTCGCGGTGCGGCTGCTCCGCCCACACCCCGGTGCCGCCGAGCGCCTCGTGCACCTTCTGCGCGGCGTGCGGCAGGAACGGCGTGAGCAGGGTGTTCGCGTCCTGCACCACCTGCAGGGCGGTGTGCAGGATCGTGTCGCGGCGGGCCGGGTCGTCCTTGCGCTTCCACGGCTCCTGGTGCGACAGGTAGGCGTTCGCCTCGCCGACGATCCGCATCGCCTCGGAGATCGCCTGCTTGAACCGGGAGCGCGCGAGGTGGGCGCCGACGGTGTCGAACGCGGCCCGCGACTGCGCGAGCAGGGCCTCGTCGGCCGGGTCCGGGGACGTCGGCTCCGGGATCGCGCCGACGTTCTTGAACGCCAGCGAGATCGAGCGGTTGACGAGGTTGCCCCACTCGTTGGCCAGCTCGAAGTTGGTGCGCCGGACGAACTCGTCCCAGGTGAAGTCGCTGTCCTGGTTCTCCGGGCCGGCGACCGCGATGAAGTAGCGCAGCGCGTCGGGCCCGAACTCGCGCAGGAAGTCGCCGACGTAGATGACGGTGCCGCGGCTGGTGGAGAACTTCGAGCCGCTCATCGTCAGGAACTCGGAGCTCACGACCTCGGTGGGCAGGTTGAGACGGCCGAACGGCCCGACCTCGCCGCCGCGGTCGCCCTCGCCGTTGTGCCCGAGCAGGATCGCGGGCCACATCACCGAGTGGAAGGTGATGTTGTCCTTGCCCATGAAGTAGAACGACTGCGCGTCCGGGTCGCACCACCACTGCTTCCACGCGTCCGGGTCGCCGGTGCGCTGCGCCCACTCCACCGACGCCGACAGGTAGCCGATCACGGCGTCGAACCAGACGTAGAAGCGCTTCATCGGCTGGTCGTGCCAGCCGTCCAGCGGGATGCGCACGCCCCAGTCGAGGTCGCGGCTGATCGCGCGGGGCTTGAGGTCGTCGGCCAGGCGCTTGCTGAAGTTCAGGACGTTCGGCCGCCAGTGCGTCCGGGTCTCGAGCCACGACCCGAGCGACTTCGAGAACGCCGGCAGGTCGAACAGCAGGTGCTCGGTCTCGACGAACTGCGGGGTCTCCCCGTTGATCCGGCTGCGCGGGGTGATCAGGTCGGCGGGGTCGAGCTGGTTGCCGCAGTTGTCGCACTGGTCGCCGCGCGCGCTGGGGTAACCGCAGATCGGGCACGTGCCCTCGATGTAGCGGTCGGGCAGCGTGCGGCCGGTCGACGGGCTGATCGCGCCGAGGGTCTTCTCGGTGCGGACGTAGCCGTTGTTCCACAGCGCGCTGAAGAGGTCCTGCGTGACGCGGTGGTGGTTGTCGGTGCTCGTGCGCGTGAACAGGTCGTACGACAGGCCGAGCCCGACCAGGTCGTCCTGGATCACCCGCGAGTACTTGTCGACGAGCTCGCGGGGCGTCGAGCCCTCGGCGTCGGCCTGCACCTGGATCGGCGTGCCGTGCTCGTCGGTGCCCGACACCATGAGCACCCGGTTGCCGACCATCCGCTGGTAGCGCGAGAAGACGTCGGAGGGCACACCGAACCCGGACACGTGGCCGATGTGCCGCGGGCCGTTGGCGTAGGGCCACGCCACGGCGGTCAGCACGGGAACGTTCATGACGCTCATTGTCCGCGCACCCGCCACCGGTTCCACCGTCGGCTAGGGCATCGCCCCGAACTGCCGGTCTCCCGCGTCCCCGAGGCCCGGGACGATGTAGCCGTGCTCGTTGAGCCGCTCGTCGACGGCGGCCGCGACGACCCCCACCCCCGGGTGGGCCTCCGCGAGGCGCGCGATGCCCTCGGGAGCGGCCACCAGGCAGACGGCGGTGACGTCGTCGGCCCCGTGCTCGACGAGCAGGTCGATGGTCCCGGCCATCGACCCGCCGGTGGCGAGCATCGGGTCCAGCACGAGCACCGGGCGCCCGGCGAGGCTCCCCGGCAGCGACGCCAGGTAGGTCGTGGGCTGCAGGGTCTCCTCGTCGCGCGCCATGCCGACGAAACCCATGATCGCGCCGGGCACCTGGGCGTGGGCGGCCTCCGCCATCCCCAGCCCGGCGCGCAGCACCGGCACCAGCACCGTCGGCGTCGCGAGCTCGGCGCCCGTGGTCGTGGTCACCGGCGTCCGGATCTCCACGGGCCGCGTCGGGGCGTGCCGCATCGCCTCGTAGACCACCATCGCGGTCAGCTCCCGCACCGCGGCGCGGAAGGACGCCCGGTCGGTGGTCTCGTCGCGCAGGGTCGTCAGCCGGACGTCGACGAGGGGGTGGCGCACGATCCGCGGCTCGGGCATGGCCGCGAAGGCTAGTGCGGGAGCCCACTCGCGAACGCGCCGACGACCCGACCGAGCTCGGCGCCCGCGTCCTCCTGCAGGAAGTGGCCGGCGTCCGTGATCGTCGGGTGCTCGCGCCCGGCCGCGCCGGGCACGTGGCCCCGCAGCACCGGGCCCATCGCCCCGGTGATCGGGTCGGAGTCGGCGAAGGCGACGAGGAACGGCTTCTCGTAGCGGCCCAGCGACTCCCAGGCGGCGCGGTTGCGCTCGGTCTCCGGGTCGTCCGGGCGGGTCGGGACGAGCAGCGGCATCGCCCGCGGCCCCGCCTTGAACGTCTCGTCGGGGAACGGGGCGTCGTAGGCCGCGCGGTCGGCGTCGGCGAGCCCGCGCGCACAGCCGGACGCGACGAGGCGGCCGACGTCGAGGACCCGGCCGGGCTCCGAAGCCTTCTCGACGGCCTTGCGGAACTGCCACCAGACCGCCGGCATGTCGTGGTCGCCGGTCGGCAGGCCGGTGTTCGAGGCGACGACGCCGGCGTAGCGCTCGGGCTCGGCGGCGACGAGGCGCAGCCCGATCAGCCCGCCCCAGTCCTGGCCGAGCAGCACGACGTCCCGCAGGTCGAGCGCCGCGACGACCTCGGTCATCCAGGCGACGTGGCGGGCGTAGCTGTGGTCGGCGGTCGCCGCCGGCTTGTCCGACCGTCCGAAACCGACCATGTCGACCGCCACCGCCCGCAGACCGGCCCCGACCACGGCGTCGACCACGTGGCGGTAGAGGTACGACCAGGTCGGCTCGCCGTGGAGCATCAGCACCGCCGGGGCGTCCTCCGGACCCGCCGCGTAGGTGGCGACGCGGATCGCCGCCCCGCCGTCGGGGTTCGCCACCTCCACCCAGCGCGGCGCGAGCGGGAAGCCCGCCAGGTCGTCGAAACGGTCGTCCGGCGTCCGCAGGAGGTCCATGCGTCCAGCGTGTCAGCCGACCGGGGGAACCGCGCCGGTACGGGCAGGTCACCGGCGTCGTCATAGGGTGCGCGCGCACCCCCTTCTCCACGGCTCGCGGAGGCCCGCCCGGTATGGCGCAGGACATCATCCCGATCACGCTGGCGCTCACCGCCGGCGACCTCGTCACGCTGTGGGCCCCGAGGTGGCGCCAGGACGGCGAGGAATGGGAGGCCTTCCTCGGCGACGACGACGCGCTGTTCGCCTTCGCGGACGCCGCCGACCTCGCGGCCTGGATCGCGACGGCGGAGTCCTCGGGCCAGGAGCACGACCTCTCCGACCACCCCGCCTGGCCCGTGGTCGTGAAGCTCTCGGTGGACGAGCTGACCCCGGAGGACGTGCAGCGCTACGACGTGGTCGGCGTCCCGGAGCTCGTCGCCGAGGACCCCGACACCTGGACCCTCGACGACCTCGCCGAGGTCGCGGCCATGTGCCGCTCGCTCGCCGACGTCTGCGACCTCGCGGTCGTGCACGAGGTCCTCGACGCGACCCCCGCCTTCGCGGCCCTGACCGCCGGCCCACCGGCGTTCGCCGGGCGCGACGGCGCGGCGCTGTGGGCCGAGCTCGCCGAGGTGGTCGACGAGCGCTGGGACGAGGTCGTCGACGCGCTCGACGCGATGATCTCGAGCCCCGAGGTCGACGAGGAGCTGGCCGCCCGCCTCCGCGCGACCGCCACGCCGCCGGCCCCGGCGGGCGACCGGGACGCGGACCCCGAGGGCGAGCCCGCCGCGCCGTCCGAGGACGCGCAGAACGACCCCGAGGACCCGAGCGCGGTCGTCGACGACCCGCAGGACGCCGCCACGTCCGGACCTCTGGCCGACGCGCCGGACGAGCTCCGCGAGGACACCGCGGGCGAGTCCCTGCGCAGCGACTTCGTCGACGAGGCCGAGGAGCCTCCGCCGGGCTTCTGGGAGGAGGTCGGCATCGACCCGATCGCGATCACCACGTCGGACGGCGAGGTGATCACGCTGCGGTGCTACCTCGACGACGAGCCCGTCTTCCTCGGCAGCGGCGGCCAGATCGACGTGTTCCCCTCGGCGCGCGCGCTGCGCACCTGGATCGCCGGGGAGGGCGCGGAGGGCCACGACCTCGCCGGCGTCTCGACCTGGGAGGAGGTCGTGTCCGCCGCGACCGGCGGCGACCTCGAGATCGAGATCGCGCCGGAGAACCGGTATGTGCTCGCCGGCCTGGGCGACGACCTCGGCGAGGGTCCCGACGTCGTCGACGCCGAGCAGCTCGAGCTCGCCGTCGAGCTGATCGTCGACGCCGCGACGTGGGCCGGGGACACCCGCACCCGCGAGGACCTGGCGCCCTCGGAGAGCCTCGGGTGGCTCGTGTCGTTCGTCGTGCGGCCGGACCCGACGCGCCTGACGCCGTCGCCGCCGTTCGACCGCGAGGCCACCGCGTGGCGTGCTCTCGAGGACCGTTTCCTGGGACGGCTGCGGCAGCACTGATCGCCAGCGCACGCCTGGTGCCCGTGTGGCGGACACCCGGATGCCGGTCGCTCACCCGGATGGGGTCGCACCCCGGGGGGTGTTTACCCTTCGAGTCCGCCGACCCCGGTCCGGCCCGGGCCAGACCTTCCGAGAGAGCGGGATCCGCGTGATCGACAACAACCAGACCCAGTCCTTCGACCGCATGCGCAGCATGCTGGTGCGGGCGGCCGAGGTCCGGGACAGCGAACAGCAGCAGATCTTCGACTCGCTCGACGAGATCCACGGCCGGCTGGCGGCGCTGGACGGCCTCGGCGCGATCCGCAAGCGTCTCTCCGACGTGCCCGACCGCACCGAGATGAGCGTGCTGGCCGAGCGTCTCGACGAGACCGTCGCGAAGATCGACGCCCAGGAGTCCTCGGTCTCGTCGCTCGCGCGTCTGGTCGAGGGCCTCGTGGACCGCGTGGCCGAGCGGCTCGCGACGCCCTTCGCGCAGATCGACGGACGTCTCGACGGCGTCAGCGGCCGCTTCGAGGGCGTCGCGGGCCGGATGGACGGCCTCGAGGACCGCATCTCGGGGCTGCACAAGCGCCTCGACGACCTCGACAACAAGCTCGACCGCCACGAGATGCGCCTGGACGGGCTCCCCTCGGCGGTCACCGGCCCGATGCGCGAGCGCGTCGACGCCGTCGACTCGGGCCTGCGCGACCGCCTCGACGACCTCGCCCGCGGGGTCTCCGAGGAGATCACCGGCACCCGCGAGGCTGCGCGCACCGACGCCACGACCACGCGGAACGAGACCACCACGCAGGTCGGCGAGCTGACCGGGCGCCTCGAGAACCTGACGCAGCGTCTCGACCAGGTCGGCACGCGCCTCGACAGCGTCGAGTCCGGGCTCGGCGACCGCGTCGGCGCGCTGTCGACGTCGGTGGAGAACGGCCTGGACCGTCTCGACGGCACCCTGGTCAACCGCCCCGACCACGAGGCCGTCGTCGCCCTGGTCCGCCAGGCCAACGAGGAGTCCGAGCGCCGCAACGCCGGCCACCTGGACGAGGCGATGGCGACGTTCGCCGAGATCATCCTCGGCCCCGGAGGCGGCTCCTCGGGCTCGATGCCCGCGCCGCGCCCGACCACGCGCCGCGGCTCGCGCAAGCCCTCGATCCGCGACGGTCAGAACAACGGCTCCGAGCTCCCGACCGAGAACTCCACCGCCGAGAACTGAGCGCGCGAGGGCGGCGGCTACTGTCGCCCGCGATGAGCACCCGACGGATGCTCGCGACGGTCACGGCGGCCGTCGCGATCGGGCTGACCGCGCTGCCCGGGGCCGCGATGGCGGCCCCGGCGGTGCCTGCCGACGCGTCCTGCGAGTTCGGCACCGCGCCGGGACCCCGGTCGACGAGTCCGAGGCGCCGCAGCCCGGCCAGGCCGAGCCGAGGCCGTTGCCGATCCCCGACCCGCCCGTCGGCGGACCGGCGATGGGCACGTGCGGTGACGTCGTCCCGGACGGCGCCCCGGCGGCGCCGGCGGTCGGCGTCGTGTCCTACGTCCTCGCCGACCTCGACTCGGGTGAGGTGCTCGCCGCCCGCAACCCGCACGCGCGGCTGCGCCCGGCGTCGCTGATGAAGACCCTCACCGGGCTGCTCGTGGCGCAGCGCCTCCCCCTCGACGAGACGATCACCGGGACCCAGGAGGACGCCGACCAGGAGGGCACGCGCGTCGGGATCGGCGCGGGCGGTCGGTACACGATCCGCCAGGTCTTCGACTCGATGATGATGGCGTCGGGCAACGACGCCGCCCACGCGCTGGCCGTGCGCCTCACCGGCAGCGTCCCCGCGACGGTCGACCT
Source organism: Actinomycetospora sp. CA-053990 (assembly GCF_050948445.1). NCBI lineage: Bacteria > Bacillati > Actinomycetota > Actinomycetes > Pseudonocardiales > Pseudonocardiaceae > Actinomycetospora > Actinomycetospora sp. CA-053990. The sequence continues at coordinate 5,450,094 of NZ_CP192043.1, forward strand.
CATGAACACCACCGCCCGGCGGCTGGGCGCGCTGGACACCCGGGCGGCGACGCCGTCCGGGCTCGACGGGCCGGGCATGCAGACCTCGGCCTACGACCTCGCCTCGATCTTCCGGGTCGCGATGCGCGAGGAGCCGTTCGCGCAGGCGGTGGCCACGCGGGAGATCCCGTTCCCCGGGTTCGGTGCGAGCCCGCCCTTCGTCGTCGCCAACGACAACAAGCTCTTGACCAGCGGCTACGAGGGCTACATCGGCGGGAAGACCGGCTTCACCGACGACGCCCGGCACACCTTCATCGGGGCCGCCGAGCGCAACGGCCGGCGGCTCGTGGTCGTGCTCATGCGCGGCGAGCAGCGTCCGGTGCCGATGTACGAGCAGGCGAGCGCGCTGCTCGACCACGGCTTCGCCCTGCCCGACCTCCGGGGCGTCGGCACCCTCACCGACTCGAACCCCGCCGAGCCGGCGGAGCCGGGGACCACCAGCACGCCGGACCCCGACGCCGCCGCCCCCGGGTCCGGGGCGACCACCTCCTGGGGCACGCCCGTGCTGCTCCTCGCCGTCGTCGCCGCCGTCGGCGGGCTCTTCGCCCTGCGCGCCGGGCGCCGCTGAGCGCAGGATCGGCGCCATGCCCGAGCCCCTGGGAGAGGCGTTCACGCGCCTCGCGGCCGCCCACCCCGACCGACCGGCGGTCACGGACGACGCCTCGAGCTGGACCTTCGCCCAGCTGGAGGCCCACGCCGACCGCTGGGCCCACGAACTCCTCGGGCACGGGGTCGCCCCCGGCGACTTCGTCTCGATCGCGCTCCCGAACGTCGCGGAGCACTACGCGCTGACGATCGCGGCGTGGAAGCTCGGCGCGGTCCCGCAGCCGGTGTCGCACCGGCTCACGCCCGGCGAGCTCGCCGCGGTGCTCGACGTCGTGCGCCCGCCCGTGGTGGTCGGTCTCGCGCCCGGCACCGACCCGGAGGTCGCGCCGGCGGGCACCACCGTCCTGCCGCTCGGGCACGTGCCCACCGGGCCGGGCACCCCTCCCCGCCCGCCCCGGCGCCGCCGGCCTGGAAGGCGCCGACGTCGGGCGGGTCGACCGGGCGCCCGAAGGTCATCGTCGCCGGCGAGGCGGGGACCACCGAGTCGGCGATCGCCGGCCGCGCCCCGATCTACCGCATCGAGCCCGACGGGACGTTCCTGTGCACGGCGCCGCTGTTCCACAACGCGCCGTACCTGTTCTCGCTGCTCGGGCTCATGACCGGCAACCACGTCGTGCTGATGGGTCGCTTCGACGCCGCCCGGGCCGTGGCGCTGGCCGCGGAGCACGCCGCGACCTGGATGTACGCGGTGCCCACCATGATGGGGCGAATGGTCCGGCTGCCCGACCTCCCGGAGCTGCCGGCGCTGCGCACCCTGTTCCACATCGGCGCGCCCTGCCCGCCCGCGGTGAAGCGGCCGGTCATCGACTGGCTCGGCGCCGACCGGGTGCTCGAGGGCTACGCCGCCACCGAGGCCCAGGCCCGCACGACGATCACCGGCCCGGAGTGGCTGGAGCACCCCGGCTCGGTGGGGCGCGTGACCGGCGGCGAGATCGAGGCGCGCCATCCGGACGACGGGCGGCCGTGCGCCGTGGGCGAGGTCGGCGAGCTGTGGCTGCGCCCCGAGCCGGGACGCACGACCTACCGCTACCTCGGTGCCGAGCCCCGCACCCGGCCGGGCGGATGGGAGTCGCTCGGCGACATGGGCTCGTTCGACGCCGACGGCTACCTCTACCTCGCCGACCGGGCGAGCGACATGATCGTCGTCGGCGGGCAGAACGTGTACCCCGCGGAGGTCGAGGCGGCGATCCTCTCCCACCCCGCGGTGATCTCGGCCGTCGTCGTCCCGGCGCCCGACGACGACCTGGGCTCCGTGGCCCACGCCGTCGTGCAGGTCGACAGCACGGCCGACGGGGTCACCGACGCCGACCTGGACGCCCACGTCGCCGCGCGGCTGTCCCCGGCCAAGCGGCCACGGGTGTGGCGTCGCTCGGAGGGACCGCTGCGCGACGACGCGGGCAAGGTCCGGCGCTCGGCGTTCCGCTGAGCTACCCGTACCGCATCACCGGTACTGCAGCGTCCCGTCGTCGAGGTCGGCGGCGGGCAGGGTGTGGCGCTCCTCGGCGTACTCGTGCATGTGTGTCCACGGCGCACGGTCGCCCTGCTTGAACATCTTGTCCTGCGAGCGCATGACGTAGCCGGAGTTGAAGTTCTCCGGCTCCGACCACGGGCGGATCTCCATGTCCGCGTCCTCGGGCCGCAGGGTGGGGGTGACCGAACGGGCCCCCCGGCTCTCCATCGTCGTCATGAGACGGCAGATCAGGTCGCTGACGAGGTCGGCCCGCAGCGTCCAGCTGTGCCGGAAGTAGCCGAACACGTAGGCCATGTTCGGGATGCCCGAGATCATGATCCCGCGCCAGGTGACCGTCTGCGAGACGTCGACGGGGTCGCCGTCCACGGTGAACGGGATGTCGCCGAGCGCGCTGAGGTTGAACCCGGTGGCCGAGACGACGATGTCGGCCTCGAGCTCCTCGCCCGACGAGGTCCGGATCCCGGTCTCGGTGAAGGTGTCGATGGTGTCGGTGACCACCGAGGCCCGGCCCTCGCTGATCGCGGTGAAGATGTCGCCGTCGGGCACCACCGCGATCCGCTGCTGCCACGGGCGGTAGCCCGGGTTGAAGTGCTTCTCGACCTCGTAGCCCTCGGGCAGGAGCGGGCGCATCTCGCCCAGCAGGAACTGGCGCGCCTCCTCCGGGGTCTCCTGGCACATCCGGGTCAGCTCGTTGAACTGCTCGATGTACGCCCGGCGGAGGATCTCGTGGGTCCACTCCTCCGGGATGTCGAGGGCGCGCAGCTGGATCGCCAGCTCGTGGGTCTTCGGCACGGCGGCGATGAACGTCGGCGTGCGCTGCAGCATCGTGACGTGGGCGGCCTTCTCCGCCATCGCCGGCACCACGGTGGCCGCCGTGGCCCCGCTGCCGATGACGACGACGCGCTTGCCGGTCCAGTCGAGATCCTGCGGCCAGGTCTGCGGGTGGGCGATGACGCCCTTGAAGTCCTCCATCCCCGGCCACTCGGGGCGGTGGGGGTCCGCGTGGTTGTAGTAGCCCTGGCACATCCAGAGGAAGCCGCAGGTCATCTGCAGGGTCTCGCCCGTGTCCTCGCGATGGACATCGAGGGTCCACCGCTGCTCCTGCGACGACCAGCTCGCCGCCGTCACCGCGTGCCGGTAGCGGATGACCGCTTTGAGGTCGTCCTCCTCGATGACCTCGTCGAGGTAGTTGGTGATCTCGTCGGAGGTCGCGATCGACGGGCCGCGCCACGGCTTGTGGGCGTAGCCGTAGGTGAACAGGTCGGAGTCCGAGCGGGCGCCCGGGAAGCGGTGGGTCCACCACGTCCCTCCCCGGCCGGGCAGCTTCTCGAGGATGGCGAACGTCTTGTCGGGGAAGCGCTCACGCAGGTGGTGTCCGGCGTCGATACCGGAGACGCCGGCGCCGATGACGAGGACGTCGACGTGCTCGACACCGGCGGTTCCCCCGGCGTCGCCCGCGGGGCGGGTCTCGGTGATGGTCACGGTGCTTCCTCCTCTACGCGGCGATGGTGGAGCTCAGGGCGGGCTGCAGCACGGCGACGGCGTCGTCGATCACCACGGCGGCGGACGGCGTCGCGCCGAGCGTCCAGAGGAAGCCGTGGATCATGCCGTCGAAGCGCTTGGAGGTCACGGAGTTGCCGGCTTCCTCGAGCCTGCGGGCGTAGGCCTCGCCCTCGTCGCGCAGCGGGTCGAACTCGGCGGTGGCGACGAACGCCGGCGGCAGCCCCGAGAGGTCGGCCGCGCGCAGCGGGAACGTGTAGGGGTCGTCGGCCGGGTCGGTGGCACCGAGGTAGTGCGCCCAGAACCACTGCATCGTGGCGCGGCCGAGCAGGTAGCCCTCGCCGTTGTCGTTGATCGAGGGGCTGGTCCAGTCGAAGTCGACGACCGGGTAGAAGAGCAGCTGGCACGCGATCGCCGGGCCGCCCCGGTCGCGGGCGGCGAGGCTCACCGCGGCGGCGAGGTGGCCGCCGGCCGAGTCGCCGCCGACCGCGAGGCGCGACGCGTCCACGCCGAGCTCCGCGGCGTGCTCCGCCACCCACACGGTCGCCGCGTAGCAGTCGTCGAACGCCGCGGGCTGCACGTGCTCGGGCGCGAGGCGGTAGTCGATCGACACCACGGTGACGTCGCCGGTGTTCGCGAGCTGCCGGCACGGCCGGTCGACGGTCTCGATGTCCCCGATGACCCAGCCGCCGCCGTGGAAGTAGACGAGCACGCCCCCGGAGCCGCCGCCGCTCGGCGTGTAGATCCGCGCGGGGATGTCACCGTCGGGGCCCGGGATGGCCCGGTTCGACACCGTGCCGACCTCCTCGGGCGGCGGCTGCAGGTCGAGGAACCCGGCGGCGGCCTGACGGGCCTGCGGCACGGTCATGCACTCGATGGGCGGCATGCCTGCGGCCACCAGCGCGTCGAGCAGGGCCTGGGCCTCGGGGTGGAGGGGCACGGAGTCTCCCGATGGGTCGAGCGGACGGGTCCTACCGAGCGTGACCCGGACCACACGGACCGCGCTTGTGCGGCGGGGACGAAACCGTGAGTGGCCCTTGTCCCCGTCCCGTCTCCCGCCCACCGGGTCGTCCATGAGGTCGTCCACTGGGCCGGACGAGTGCTGGTCGTGGTCCCCGACCGGCGGTTACGGTCCGAGGACGGCCGTCGGGGGCCGACGAGCGCACGCGGGTGGTGGTGCAGGGTGGTGACGATCGAGCCCTCCCCCATGCCGGAGGACGCGGTCGCCACCGTCGCCGAGGTCGCCGACGCGCTCGCCCCGCGGCGCACCGAGGTCAGCGTGTCGATCAGCGACGTGCTCGCGACCCGCATCGACGAGCTGCGCGGCGACCCGGCCCTGCGCGACCTGCTCGGCGCCAGCGTCGAGGGCAACGTCGAGACGATCCTGCACGTGCTGCGCCACGACCTGGACCCGCGTGGCGTCGAGCCGCCGGCCGCGGCCGTCGCCTACGCGGAGCGGTTGGCGCAGCGCGGGGTCCCCGTCAACGCGCTGATCCGGGCCTACCGCGTCGGGCAGGCCCACCTCATGGAGTGGGCGTTCGCCGAGGCCGCGCGACGGCTCGGCGCCACGGCCGCGTCGCAGCGGATCGTGCTCGTGGTCATGGACTACGTCGACCACGTCACCCAGCACGTCGTGGCGGCCTACGAGGCCGAGCGCGACCGCACGCGCCGCAGCCGCCACGCCCTGCGCGTGGCGCGCGTGCGCGACGTCCTCGCCGGCCGGGCCCCCACCGGCCCCGACGACCGGCTCGCGGTCGAGTCGACGCTGGGCTACCGCTTCTCCGCGGTCCACCTCGGCCTCGTGGTGTGGCTGGAACCGGAGCCGCCCGACGGCACCTTCGCCGCTCTCGAGCGCGTCGCGCTGGACCTCGGGACCGCGCTCGAGGCCGCGGGCCGCCCGCTCGTGGTCCCGTGGGACGCCGCGAGCGTGCTGGCCTGGCTCCCGTGCCGCGACGACACCGCCCCGTCGCGCGAGGTCGTCGCCCGCGCCGTCGCGCGGCACGGCGACGCGGTGCGCGTGGCGTGCGGGTCGCCCACCCCGGCCCCGACGGCTTCCGCACCACGCACGACCAGGCCCGGCGGGCCCGCGACGTCGCGCTGGCGTCCGGCGAGGGCGCGCCGCCGGTGACCCTGTTCGACGAGGTGGGCGCGGTGGCGCTGCTGTGCGCCGACCCCGAGGGCGCCCGGGCGTGGGTGCGGCGCGTGCTCGGGGCGCTCGCCGACCCCGAGCCCGCCACTGCCCGGCTGCGCGAGACCCTGCAGGTCTTCCTCGCCACCGGCGGCAGCCTCGCCACCACGGCGCGGCGGCTCCAAGTCCACCGCAACACCGTCAAGTACCGGGTCGGTCGCGCCTACGAGGTCCGGGGCCGGCCGCTGGGCAGCGCCGACCACGACCGCCTCGACGTCGAGCTCGCGCTGCGCGCGTGCGTGTGGCTGGGCCCGCCCGCGGCCCCCGCCGACTAGTCCACGCTGCCGACTAGCCCTCGCGGTCGCGCCGGCTGCGGCCCAGGCCCAGGCCGAGCACGCCGAGCAGGGCGCCCGCCCCGAGCAGGCCCGCGGTGGCGCGGGGACCCGGCGTGCGCCCGACGGTGATGGCCGGCCGGACGATCACCGGCGCGGGCTCCGGCAGCTCCTCCCGCTCGTTCTCCTTGAGCGTGGCCGCCCAGGCGGTGACGAAGAGGATGAAGCGGGAGACGAAGTTGGCGAACACCAGCAGACCGATGATCGGACCGAACGCGGCGCCCGCGGGCGAGTTGGTGACGCTCGAGATGTAGACGGTCATGATCTGCTGGAGGATCACGAACCCGACCGCGGCGAACAGGGCGGCGCGGACGGCCGAGCGCAGCGTCACCGGCTCGCGGGGCAGGCGGGCGATGACCCAGAGGAACACCAGCCAGTTCGCCGCCAGGGTGACGACCAGACCGGCGAGGAAGAACAGGAACTTCGCCCAGGTCTCGTCGCCGAGCCCCAGGAACTCGAGGATCGTGGTCGACAGCCCGGTGCCGACGCCCGTGATGGCGAACGAGAGCCCGAACGCGAGCCCGAGCCCGATCATGGCGAGCAGGTCGCTGCCGTAGCGCTTGACGATCGACGGGGGCTCGCCGCGCTGGTCCCACTGCTCGGAGAGGGCCTCGCGCAGGTTGCTCATCCACCCGAGCCCGGAGAACAGGGCGCCGAGCAGACCGATGATGCCGACCGCGTTGCGCTGGGCGATGGCCTGGTCGATGACGGAGTTCAGCAGGTCGCCGAGCCCCGGCGGCACCGCGGCCGTGATGGCGTTCTGGATCTCGGACAGCAGCGCCTGGTTGTTCGCCAGCACGAACGCCGCGGCCGCGAACGCGACCATGAGCAGCGGGACGAGAGCGAGGATCGAGAAGAACGTGATCGCCGCGGCGTAGTGGTCACCGTGCTTCTCGGTGTACCGGGTGGCGGCACGGATCAGGTGGTCGAGCCAGGGGTACTTCGCGCGCAGCTTCTCCAGCTGCGTCGGCTCGGTCGTCCCGGACGCGTCCGTGCCCGTCGTGCTGTCGGTCGTGCTGGCGGCGCTCGTCATCGCTGCGCGTCGTCCTCTCGCGGTCCCCGACTCCCCGCGGACCGACCGGCCCGCGCGGGGACCGACTACCCCGCGTCGTTGACCCTCACGCGCCGTTCACGCAGGTGCGCCGCCTCCGTACGGCTCCGGGTCGAACGTCCCGTTGCGCGCCCGGAACGACCGCGCGGTACCCGGCCAGAGGAGGGTCAGCCGCCCGCTGGTCTCGTCGACGTACCAGCTGGCGCACCCGCCCTGCAGCCAGACCGTGTCCTCGCTCATCGCGTCGATCTCGCGGGTGTAGGCCTCCTCGGCCTCGGCGGTGACCTCCAGCGAGGTCCCGGGCCGGGTCCGCAGGTGGTCGAGCGCGCCGAGGACGTGGTCGATCTGCGTCTCGATCATGTAGACGGCCGAGTTGTGGCCCAGGCTCGCGTTCGGCCCGTTGATCACGAACATGTTGGGGAAACCGTGCACCGCAGTGGAGGCGTGCGCGGTCATCCCGCCGGCCCACCGCTGCGCGAGCAGGCCGTGGCGCCCCTCGATGCGCTGCGCGAACGGCAGCCGCGTCGTCCAGAAGCCGGTGGCGAGGACGAGGGCGTCGACGCGGTGGTGGGCGCCGGACGCCGCGATCGCCGTCGACTTCTCGACGCGGGCGAGCGCGCTGGGCTCCAGGGTGACGTCGTCGCGGCCCAGCGCCGGGTAGAGGTCGTCGGAGATGACGATGCGCTTGCACCCGATCTCGTAGTCGGGGGTCAGGCGGGCGCGGAGCTCCTCGTCCGGCACCTGGGTGGCGAGGTGGTCGAGGGCGCGGTCGCGGAGCCGGTCGATGTCCGGGCGCACCCGCCGGCGCGCGTCGATCGCCCGCTCGGCCTCGTCGAAGAGCTCGTCGCGCAGCGCGCGCTCCGCGCCGGGGTCGAGGGCGAAGCCGCGCCGCTCCTGCGCGGTGTAGGCGCGGTCGCCGCGCGGCACCACCCAGGGCGGCGTGCGCTGGAAGACCACGAGCCCGGCGGCCCGCCCGGCCAGCGCGGGCACGATCTGGGCCGCCGAGGCACCCGTCCCCACGACGCCGACGTGCTTGCCCGCGAGGTCCGCGCCCCCGTCCCAGCGCGCGGAGTGGAACACCGGCCCCGCGAAGTCGGACAGGCCGGGGATCTCGGGGATGCGCGGCTCGGAGAGGCGGCCCGCGGCCACGGCCAGCACCCGCGCGCGGTAGGCGCCCACCGAGGTCTCGATCCGCCACCGCGTCCCGTCCCACCGCGCGTGCTGCATCTCCGCACCCAGGCGCAGATGGGGGTCCAGGCCCTCGTCGCGGGCGCACTCGCGCAGGTAGTCGTGGATCTCGTCGCCCGGCGCGAAGACCCGCGACCAGTCGGGCTTGGGGCGGAAGGAGAACGAGTAGAGGTGCGACGGGACGTCACAGGCGACGCCGGGGTAGCGGTTGTCGCGCCAGGTGCCGCCGACGCCGTGCGCGCGCTCGAGGATGACGAACGACTCCCGGCGCCGGCGCGCGAGCCGGATCCCCAGCCCGATCCCCGCGAAGCCGGCCCCGATGATCGCGACGTCGACGTCGGTCGTCGCGCTGGTCACGGGGTGCCTCCCCGCAGCACCGCCACTCGGTCCGCCGGCGGGTCGCCGTAGACGGTGGTGCGCTGGCGCGGCGTGCGCCCGAGGTCGGCGGCGAGCGCCTCGACCTCGGCGAGGGTCAGCGCACGGCCCGCCTCGGCGCCGGCGGACGGGTCGAGGACGCCGTCGAGCAACAGCCCGCCGACGTCGTCGGCACCCCCGCGCAGGACGGCCTCGGTGAGCCCCGGACCGAACTTGGGCCAGGCGGCCTGCACGTGCGCGATCCGGCCGTGCAGCAGCAACCGCGTGACGGCGTAGAGGGCGCGGGTCTCGCGGGTGGTGTCAGCGTGGGGGCCATGCTCACGTTGGACGTCAGGAAATCCCCCAGCTGGCAGGGCTTCCGGCGGGATCGGCATCGCGATCATCTCGGTGAACCCGCCGGTGCGGTCCTGGATGGCGGCCAGGGTGCGCAGGTGGGCGACCTGGTCGGCCGGGGTCTCGACGTGGCCGTAGACCATCGTCGCCGTCGACCTCAGGCCCACCTCGTGCGCGGTGGTGATCAGCTCGATCCACCGCGCGGCGGGGATGTCGGTACCGCCGGTGAGCCGCGCGCGGATGTCGTCGTCGAGGATGCGCGCCGCCGTCCCCGGCACCGACCCGAGCCCGGCGTCGCGCGCGGTCTCGAGGAACTCCCGCGGCGAGAGGCCCAGACGGGCAGCGCCGTCGGCCACCTCGGCGGGCCGGAAACCGTGGACGTGCAGCGGCGCGCGGCCCGTGATCAGCGCGAGCAGGTCGAGCTGCCCGCGGTCCGGGGCGTCGGGCGGCAGCGGGCCCTGCACGCACACCTCGGTGGCCCCGAGCGCCCAGGCCTCGTCGGCGAGCGCGGCGACGTGCTCGGGGTCGCGGACGACCGCGGTGTCGAGGTTGCGGTTGGCGACGAACGTCAGCTGGTCGCCGACCACCTCGCGCCGCACCTCGTCGGCGAGCTCCGCCAGGGCCTCGAGCTCCTCGCCGTCGGCGGCGAGCAGGTCGACGTAGGCCTCGTCGGACAGCCCGGCAGGATCGTTCTCCGCGCGGGCGAGCGCGGAGCGGGCGGGAGCGGTCATCGGGCGGCGGTCATCGGGCGGGGGCTGGGCAGGCGCTCACGGGCGAGCCCGCGCTGGTCGGCCAGGGCGATCACGGGGTCGACGAGGTCCGGGTGCAGCCAGGTGTTCGGGTCGCGCACGTAGCGCGGGTAGATCGTGAGCCGCGGGGTGAGCGTGAACCCGGCGCCGCCCGTGACCCGGCGCAGCGCGTCGAGACCCGGCCAGGGGCGCTCGGGGTTGACGTGGTCCGGGGTCACAGGCGACACCCCGCCCCAGTCGTCGATGCCGGCCCGCAGCAGCAGGGCCTGGTCCTGGGCCGCGCTGGCGGAGTCGTCCAGATCGCCGGCGAGGTTCGGCGGCGCCTGGACGCTGACACCGAGCGGCATCACCAGTCGCGCGACGGCCACGGCGGCGACGAACGCGTCGAACTCGGCGTCGGGCTCGCCGCGCATCGCGGTGTCGGGCTTGGCGCGGAAGTTCTGGACGATCACTTCCTGCACGTGCCCCCCGCGCCGCGCGGACTCCGCGAGCAGCAGCAGCGACTGGGCGCGCTCGGCACGGTGCTCGCCGATGCCGACGAGGATCCCCGTGGTGAACGGCACCCGCGCGCGGCCGGCGTCGTCGATCACGCGGCGGCGCAGGGCGGGCTCCTTGTCGGGCGAGCCGAAGTGCGCCCCGCCCGGCTGCGACCAGAGCCGGGTCGCGGTGGTCTCGAGCATCATCCCCATCGACGGCGACACCGACCGCAGCCGCTGGAGCTCGAGGAGGTCCATGACGCCGGGGTTGAGGTGCGGCAGCAGCCCGGTCTCGTGCAGGACCGCCTCCGCGCTGTCGTGGACGTGGTCGAGCGTGGAGGCCAGGTTCCGCGCGCCGAGCCAGTCCCGGGCCGCCGCCCAGCGGGCCTCGGGACGGTCGCCGAGGGTGAACAGCACCTCGGTGCAGCCCTGCTCGGCGCCGGCGCGGGCGATCTCCAGGACCTCGTCGCGCTCGAGGTAGGCCGCCGGGAGACGCCCGGGCACCGTGGCGAACGTGCAGTAGTGGCACCGGTCCTGGCACAGGCGGGTCAGGGGGACGAAGACCTTGGGGCTGTAGGTGACGACGCCCGGCCGGCCCTCGCCCGCGAGGTGCACGTCGCGGCGGGCGGCCGCAGCCGCGAGCAGGACCTCGAGCTCCTCGCCCCGGGCCGCGAGCACGGTGGTGGCGTCGGCGAGGGTCGGGGCTGTTGTCACCAGGCGCTCGAGCGCCGCCCGCACCTCGGCGCGCGAGGGCTCCGCCGGCTCGTCCAGCTCGACCAGCGCGGGCGGCGGCACCGCCGGATGTCCGAGATCGGCCACGTCCCGAACCTACGCCGCGACCCGCCCGCACGCCCACGACCGCACGTGGGTCTGCACACGGCGTGCAAGCCCTGCGTCCACGCTGGCACTGGGTGCGTGGAAATCCGCGTCGATCACGGACTGCCCGCCGGCGGGGCGTGGTCCAGGGTGGGCGGGTGGACGCCCGGAGCCGCGCGCTCGGCGCGCTGTGCGCCACCGAGATCGTCAGCTGGGGCGTCCTCTACTACGCGTTCCCGGTGCTCGTGGGGACGATCAGCGCGGACACGGGCTGGTCGATCGGCGCGGCGACCGGGGCGTTCTCGGTCGGCGCCCTGGTCTCGGCCGGCGCCGGGATCGTCGTCGGCCGGCTGATCGACCGGCGCGGCCCGCGCCTGGTGATGACGACGGGGTCGGTGATCGGCGTCCTCGCCACCCTCGCGATCGCCACCGCCCCGAGCCTGCCGCTCTTCTACGCGGCGTGGGCGGTGGCCGGCCTCGCGCAGGCGGCGACCTTCTATCCGCCGGCGTTCGCCGCGATCACCGGCTGGTACGGCGAGCAGCGGGTGCGCGCGCTGACCACGCTGACCCTCGTCGCGGGGTTCTCCAGCACCGTCTTCGCCCCGCTCACCGCGGCGCTCGTCGGGCCGCTGGGGTGGCGCGGCACCTTCGTCGTGCTGGCCGGGATCCTCGCCGTCGTCACCGTCCCGCTGCACGCGCTGCTGCTCACGCCGTCGTGGCGCCCGCGGGATCACGCCGACGGCGAGACGGACGGGCCGCAGACCGACGCCGAGCACGCCCGCGCCGTCCTGCGCAGCCCCCGCTTCGTCGCCGTCACGGTCGTCATGACCGCCGGCGCCTTCGGGCTCTACGCGACGACGATCAACCTCGTCCCGCTGCTCGAGGGCCGCGGGCTCGACCTGGGCCTCGCCGCGCTCGCCCTCGGGCTCACCGGCGCCGGGCAGGTGCTGGGCAGGCTCGGCTTCGTGCCGCTGGTCCGCCGGACGGGACCGCGGGCGCGGATCGCGATGGTGTTCACGCTCGGCGGAGTCGGCGTCGTCGCCCTGGCCCTCGTGCCGGGCCCGGCGCCGCTGCTCATCGCGCTCGCCGTGGTCGCCGGGGCGGGGCGCGGGCTGCACACCCTGCTGCAGGCCTCGACCGTCGCCGACCGCTGGGGCACCCGCGCCTTCGGACGGGTCAACGGCGTCTTCTCGGCGCCCGTCACGCTCGCGGTCGCGCTCGCGCCGGCCGGTGGGGTCGCCGTCGCCGGCCTCACCGGCGGCTTCCCCGCCATGTTCCTGGTGCTCGGTCTGGCCACGCTCCTCGCGGCGGTCGTGGGCCTCGTCGTCTGACGACCCGCGCGTGATCGTGGGGGATTTCCTGACGTTCAACGTCACCATGGTCCCCAGGCTGGTATGTCAGAGGGTCGCGAGGTGGGCGGCCACGGCGGCGTCGAGGCGGGCGGCGTCCCCGGTCGCGAGCAGGTCGAGCAGCGCTCCCCGCAACACGGCGAGCAGCAGGGCGCGCTCGGCCGGGTCGTCGACGTCCTGGTGCGCGGCGAGCAGGGCGTCCCAGTCGGCGACGGTCCGGGCCGCGAACCCCGCCCAGGGCGCGTCCGGAGCGGCGCCGACCGACCGCGTGTAGGCCTCGAGCCACAGGCGCAGCAGGGCGCGGTGCCCCGGCGCCGCCAGCCAGGCCCAGACGCGCGCGCCCACCGTCGTGAGGTCCGCAGGCCCGTCGCGCAGGCCGTCGAGGACGGCGAGCTGGTCGGCACGCGAGCGGTCGAGCAGGGCGGCGATGAGCCCGTCCTTGCTGCCGAAGAGGAACAGCAGCACCCGAGGGCTCGAGCCGATCGCCTCGGCCAGCGGGCGCAGCGACATCCCCGCCCACCCGTGCTCGAGCACCCAGGCGTACGCGGCCTCGAGCAGCTCCTGCCGCCGCGCCGACCCCTCGGGCTCGTTCACGGGCACGACCGTGCAAGCCCTGCGTCCTCGCTTGCACTCCACGCCAGGAAATTCACATCCTCAGTGTGCTTCACTGAAACAGTCGTTTCAGTGAGGAGGTCGACATGGGCGAGGTCACGATCCGGGCGATGGACCGGCCGGGGGACCTGGGATGGGTCCTGATGGCACACGGGGAGCTCTACGCCCGCGAGTACGACTGGGCCACCGAGGCCGTGACGGCGCGGATCGTCGCCGACCACGCGGCGCACGGCCGGCCGGACCGCGACGCCGGATGGATCGCCGAGCTCGAGGGCCGGCGCGTCGGCAGCGTCCTGTGCGTCCGCGAGGACGAGCGCACCGCGCGTCTCCGACTGCTGCTCGTCGACCCCGGCGCCCGCGGCCACGGCCTCGGCCGGCAGCTCGTGACGTGCTGCATCGACTTCGCGCGCGACGCCGGCTATGCGCGCCTCGTGCTGTGGACCAACGAGCCGCTCGCCGCCGCCCGGCGTCTCTACCTCGACGCCGGCTTCACGCTCACCGGCGAGGAGCGCCACCGCGAGTTCGGCGCCGAGGTGCTCGGCCAGTCCTACGCGCTCGACCTCGACCCGACCCGCCACCCTTGACCATATCAACCACTCCTGTTTTCATATCAAACCGAAGGGTTGTCCAACCGAGGAGATGACGATGAGCGCCACGACCGCGTCCGCCGCCCCGACCACGACCCGCCCGCGGTCGGCCCGCTGGGCGCTCGGCGTGCTCCAGGTCCTGCTGGCCGCCCTGTACCTGTTCTCCGCCTTCGGGAAGATCTCGCTCGACCCGACGGTCGTCGAGGGGTTCGCGATGATGGGGATCGGGCCGGGGCTGACGGTGACGATCGGGGTCATCGAGCTCGCCGCCGCGATCGGGCTGCTGATCCCCCGGCTCTCCGGCCTGGCCGCCACCGGCTGCGTCGTCCTCATGACCGGTGCCGTGATCAGCACCCTGGCCACGCTCGGCGGCGCGATGGTCCTCGTCCCCGCCGTCGTGCTGGTCTGCGTCGCGGTCGTGGCGTGGCTGCGCCGCCGCGAGACCGTGGCGCTGCTCCGGACCCGCGGGCGGCGCTGACCCGCTGACCCGCGGGCGCGGCCCGGATGCTCAGGCGTCGGTGGCGCGGGAGCGCGAACGCACGGTGCCGTCGCCGGGAACGTCCGCGGTCGCGTCGCCCGGCTCCTCGTCGGCTCCCACGGTGGTCGTCCCCGCGACCGAGGTCGGCTTCTCCCGCGCAGACCCGTCCCCGGGAGCCCCCGCCGCGACGTCCCCGGCGCCCTGCTCGCGGTCGCCCGTGCGCCGGTCGATCTGCTCGCCGAAGTAGCGCAGGATCTCCGCGATCACCGCCGCCACCGGCACGGCGAGGAACGCCCCGGCGATGCCGGCGAGGCTCGAGCCCGCCGTCACGGCCAGGATCACCAACGCCGAATTGAGCCCGAGACCGCGGCCCTGGACCAGCGGCTGCAGCAGGTTCCCCTCCACCTGCTGGACGACGAGGATCAGGATCAGCACCCCGAGCGCCGTCGCCGGCCCCTGCACCACCAGCGCGATGAGCACCGCGAGCGCACCCGCCACCAACGCCCCGATGATCGGGATGAACGCACCGAAGAACGTCAGCACCGCCAGGGGCAGCGCCAGCGGGACGCCGAAGACCACCAGGCCGATGCCGATGAAGACCGCGTCGACGAAGCCGATGAGGGCCTGCGAGCGGATGAACCCGCCGAGGCGCAGCCAGCTGCGGGCGCCCATCTCGGCGAGGTGGTCCCCGGACGTCGGGCCGGCCGTGCGACGCACCCAGGGCAGGAACGTCGGGCCGTCCTTGACGAACAGGAACGCGAGCACCAGCGCGAGCACCGCATTGATGACGCTGTTGGCCACGGTGGTGAGACCGGTGAGGACACCGGTGGCGATCTGCCCCGCACTCTGCTGGAGGCGCTGGACGGCGGCCTGCACGTACCCGCCGATCTGGCTGGCGCCGAGGTTGAACGGCGGTCCCTGCAGCCAGCCCTGGATCTGCTGGATGCCGCCGACGGCGCCCTGCGCGATCTGCGGCGCCTGACCGGCCACGGCCGGCGCGATCAGCGCCACGACCCCGCCGAACGCGGCCAGCCCCAGGATCAGCACCAGCGCCGTCGCCAGCGCACCGGGGACCCGGCGGCGCCGCAGCCACGTCACCGGGGGCTCGACGATCGTCGCGATCACGAGCCCGAGGAACACCGGGAACACGATGTCCCACAGCTCGATGAGGATCAGCGTGACGACCGTCAGCGCGGCGGCGACGATGAGGAAGCGCAGGCTCCAGCGGGCGGTCCAGGCGAGTCCCTCGCCGATCAGGTGCCCACGGGTCGGGGCGTCCCCCCGTGCGACGTCCCGGGAGGCGGGGGCCTCGTCCATGGAGCCGAGTCTGTCAGCGATGGGAGTCCTCCGGCGGCCGGGTGCGGGCGTGTGCGGGTGCCCGGCGAGACCCGGACGTTACCCCCGATCGTGGACGGGGGTCCGGACGCACGCGGGCCCCTCTCCCGAGGTGGGAGAGGGGCCCGGGTGGGAGCCCGATCGGGCTGCTAGCCCATGGCCTTCTAGCCCATCGCCTTCTGGAGGCCCTCGTCGATCGCGTCTAGGAAGTCCTGGGTGTTGAGCGACTTCGCGTCGCCACCCACCAGCAGCGCGAGGTCCTTGGTCATCTTCCCGGACTCGATGGTCTGCACGCAGACGTCCTCGAGCTTCTGGGCGAACTCGACGAGCTCGTCGTTCTTGTCGAGGCGCCCGCGCTGGGCGAGGCCCCGCGACCACGCGAAGATCGACGCGATCGGGTTGGTCGAGGTCTCCTCGCCCTGCTGGTGCTTGCGGAAGTGCCGCGTCACCGTGCCGTGGGCGGCCTCGGCCTCGACGGTGCCGTCGGAGGTCATGAGCACCGAGGTCATCATGCCCAGCGAGCCGAAGCCCTGCGCGACGATGTCGGACTGCACGTCGCCGTCGTAGTTCTTGCAGGCCCAGACGTAGCCGCCCTCGGACTTGATGGCCTGGGCCACCATGTCGTCGATCAGACGGTGCTCGTAGGTGAGGCCCGCCTTCTCGAAGTCGGCCTTGAACTCCGACTCGAAGATCTCCTGGAAGGTCTCGAGGAACATGCCGTCGTAGGCCTTGAGGATGGTGTTCTTCGTCGACATGTAGACCGGGTAGTTGCGGTCGAGCCCGTACTGCAGCGAGGCCCGCGCGAACTCCTCGATCGAGGCCTTGAAGTTGTACATGCCCATCGCGACGCCGCCGTCGACCGGGAACTCCGCGACCTTGTGCTCCTGGGCCTCGCCGTTCTCCGGCGTGTAGGTGATCGTCACCGTGCCCGGGCCCGGCACCTTGAAGTCCTGGGCCAGGTACTGGTCACCGTGCGCGTGACGGCCGACGACGATCGGCTTCGTCCACGACGGCACGTAGCGCGGGATGTTCTGGCAGACGATCGGCTCGCGGAAGATGACGCCGCCGAGGATGTTGCGGATCGTCCCGTTGGGCGAGCGGTACATGCGCTTGAGGCCGAACTCCTCGACCCGCGCCTCGTCCGGCGTGATCGTCGCGCACTTGACGCCGACCCCGTGGCGCTTGATGGCGTGCGCCGCGTCGACCGTGACCTGGTCGTCGGTCTCGTCGCGGTGCTCGATGCCGAGGTCGTAGTACTCGAGGTCGATGTCGAGGTACGGGTGGATCAGCTTGTCCTTGATGAACTGCCAGATGATCCGGGTCATCTCGTCACCGTCGAGCTCGACGACGGTGCCCTCTACCTTGATCTTCGCCACGACTCGAATGCCCTCCTCGCGGGCGCCGACCACCGGCGCCGTCCGACCTGCCCGCACGCTATCAACGCTGCGAGTACCCGGAACGGGCGCGCGGGCCACGAGGGGCGGACGTCACCGTGTGGCGAGCGGTCCCCCGGTGATCGTGAGCGCCACGGCGATCACGACGAGGCCGAACAGGACGTACGTGACGATGTCCACCCGGCGGCTGCGGACGGCGAGCAGGCCGGCGGCCGTGCGGGTCAGGCTCGCGCGCAGCGCCCCGGCGAGCAGCAGGGCGAGGCCCAGCTCGGTGGTGCCCTCCCGCCAGTGCTGCAGCGCGATGCGACCGAACGCGAGGCCCACGACGAGCATCACCGCGAGGAACGGCAGGTGCGCGCGGACCTTGCGGATCATCTCGGCGCGCGTGGTGCGCGGGCGGGCGTGCCGACCCGCCGCGGACGGGAGCACCTCGGTGGGGCTCTCGTCGGGCAGCGGCGCGGGAGGGACCGTCGGCTGGGGTGCCGACGGCCGTCCCGGGCGCGGGGTCACGGCGGTCACCGCACGCTCACTCCGTCCCGCGCTCCGCGCGCTCGACGACGTTGGTGAGGAGCATGCCCCGCGTCATCGGGCCGACCCCGCCCGGGACGGGCGCGAGGTACGAGGCGACCTCGGCCACCTCCGGGGCGACGTCCCCCACGAGGCCGTTCTCGCCCCGGGTGATGCCGACGTCGAGGACCGCGGCGCCGGGCTTGACCATGTCCGCGGTGACCAGGCCGGGCACGCCGGCCGCGGCCACGATCACGTCGGCGGCCCGGAGCTCGGCGGCCACGTCCTTGGTGCCGGTGTGGCACAGGGTGACGGTGGCGTTGACCGAGCGGAGGGTCAGCAGCAGCCCTAGCGGCCGTCCGACGGTGACGCCGCGGCCGAGGACGGTGACCTTCGCGCCGTTCAGCGGCACGTCGTAGCGGCGCAGCAGCTCGACCACCCCGCGCGGGGTGCACGGCAACGGGCCCGGCTCCTGGAGCACGAGGCGCCCGAGGTTGGTCGGGTGCAGGCCGTCGGCGTCCTTGTCCGGGTCCATGCGCTCGAGGGCCGCGCCGGAGTCGAGGCCCTTCGGCAGGGGCAGCTGGACGATGTAGCCGGTGCAGGCCGGGTCGGCGTTGAGCTCGTCGATCACCTTCTCGACGTCGGCCTGCGTCGCGTCCGCGGGCAGGTCGCGGCGGATCGAGGTGATCCCGACCTTCGCGCAGTCGTTGTGCTTGGCCCGCACGTACGACTGCGAGCCCGGGTCGTCGCCCACCAGGACGGTGGCGAGCCCCGGGGTCCGACCCGCCGCGGTCAGCGCGGCGACCCGTCCGGAGAGCTCGTCGAGGATCGACGCGAGGGTGGCCTTCCCGTCCAGCTTGGTCGCGGTCACGACCTCATGATGGCAGGTCGGCCGTGCGCTCCCGGTCGCCTCGCCGCCGCAGCGGCCACGGAGCGGCGGCCACAGCCGCCGCGACCAGGGTGAGCAGTGCCCCGAGGACCGTCGTCACGCCCGGGGTCCCGGCGCCCGACGGCAGCACGAGGTCGAGGACGAGCGCCCCGACGACCTGGCCCGCCACGGCGCCGAGCGAGAGCAGCAGCACCCCGACCTGCCCGACCACCCACGCCCCGAGCCCGATGAAGATCGCGCCGAACGGGCCGCCGAGGTAGAGGTACCAGGCGCCGGGCAGCGGGTTCGGCGGGCCGAGCACGAGCACCGCGACGACCGCAGCGAGCACGAGCGCGACCAGGCCGACGACGAAGTTGATCGTCGCGGCGGGCAGCACGGAGGCGACGAACGAGTCGCGCTCCCGATCGCCGGCCTCGTCGCCGGTCCCGGTGCCCCCACCACCCGCGGCCGCCGCGACCCGGCCGTTGAGCGCCTGTTGGGTGGCGATGGCGAGCCCGGCGGCGAGCGGGACCAGCGCCAGGGCGACGGGGGCGTCGGAGCTGATCGACGGGGCCACCGAGAGCACCACGGCGCCGAGCATGAGCAGCGCCCCGACGACCCGCGGCGGCGTGGTGGCCTGGGGTCCGGCCGGCCCGAGACCGACGCGGTCGACGACGAGCCCGCCGCTGGACTGGCCGGCGACGACCGCGATCGTGAAGAGCGCCGTGCCCAGCACGTGCGCGGTGACGCCCTGGCCGGCCACCAGCAGCGCGCCGCCCAGACCGCCGAGCAGCTGCCAGGACCGCAGGGTGCCGCGCCGTCGCGCCGACCCCACGCGCCGCAGGCCCCGGCGACCCGGGCGCAGGAGCGCCACCAGGATCAGCAGCAGCACCAGACCGAGACCGAACGAGATGACCGCGGCGAGGATCCCGTCACCGAGCTCGGCGCCGAGCTCGGCGTTGACCCGCGCCTGCCCGACGATGAACGCCCCGGTGACGAAGGCCCCGGCGAGGCCGATGAGGGTCCGCGAGCGCTGGGGAGCCACGGTCAGGAGACGGTAATACTGCGGTGGGGCTCCTACCGGCCGGAGTGACGGAGAGACCACGCGCTGCGACGGAGCCAGGTGTCGACGGGCCGGGTGTCGACGAGACGGGCCGTCGCCGCGTTCGCCGCGGCCACGCCACCGGCGTACACCGCGTGCTGGACCATGCTCGTCACCAGCAGGCGGCGCTCCCACCGCCAGGGCGGTGGGGTCTCGCCGAGCACCGGGAACAGGCCGAGGGCCATCGTCTGGCAGCCGACGAAGAAGGCCAGGCCCGGCCCGGGCTCGCGACCGAGGACGCGCCGGAGGGCGACATGGCCGACGCCGACCGCCGAGCCGTAGCCCCAGTGCACCAGCCAGAACAGGGTCTGCCGGCCCCGGGCGGAGCGCGGCGCCCAGCCGATCACGTGCTGCAGCAGCGTCGAGGCGGCGATGACGACGTGCTCGCTGTCGTCGTAGTCGAGGATCTCCTCGATCTCGTCGACACGGATGCCGTCGCGCCGGGCGTGGAGCTCGCGATGCAGCCGTGCGGTCAGGGCCATCGCCCCGGTGCCCACCGCGCCGCCCACCACGCCGCGCGCGACCTCACGCAGCACTGTTGCGCTCCCGCGCCGTGCGCCCATGGTCGTCAGCTTGCCCTGGATCGGTTCACGACGCGGCCGGAGAGGCCCTCTGTCGCCGTACCCCTCCGTTCGGGCGGTGCCGTAGAGGGCGTGGTGCGCCTCACACTTGTGAGGCACCGGGGCGACACCGTGCGCCCACCCGTACCAACGGGACGGGTCAGCCGACGGTGTCCCGGGCGACAACCCACGAAGGAGTGCGGATGACCACCATCGACGAGCAGTCCACCGCGGCACACGCGGCCCCGGACACCGGAGCCGAAGCGGCGGCCGCAGCCGGTGCCAACCCGGCACTGGTCGGCGTCCCGACATTCGTGATCGGCTCGGTGGCCCTGGGGCTCTACCTGGTCGGCTTCACCGGAGCGTCGAGCACCGCACTGGTGGGCTTGCTCCCGATCCTGTTCATGTGCACCGGGATCGGGCAGCTGGTGGCCACGGTCTGGTCGGTGCGCATCGGGGCCGGGGCACCGGCAGCCATCTTCGGCATCTTCACCGGGTTCTGGCTGAGCTTCGCCGTGCTGGCGACCTCGCTGGGCCAGGACTGGTTCGGGCCGACCTCCACCGACACCGCCGTCGCCACGGGCGCCCAGGAGACCTTCCTGCTCACCTGGCTGATCGGTATCGTCATCCTCACGGTGGCCTCGCTGCGCCTGCCCGCCATGTTCACCGTGCTGTTCGTCCTCATCGACGCGGCGCTGCTGCTGGTGCTGCTGGGGACCTCGAGCGGCTCGACGGGCCTGCTGTTCGTCGGCGGCATCGTGGTGTTCGCCTTCGCCCTGGTCGGCGTCTACATGTTCCTCGACGCCATGGGGCAGGCGACCGGCGGGAAGCCGATGCCGATGGGCAAGGCCCTCATCGGCGGCTGACCGAGCCTCACACCCACGCACCGCGAGGGACGCCCTGACCGCCGGCGACGGCGTCGGGGCGTCCCTCGTCCTGCGTGCGGGGCTCACCGGAAGTCCCGGGAGCTCGAGGGCACGCGGAGCTCGAGACGTTCGATGCGGTCGGCGACGAGGTTGACCACGGTCGGCGCGTCGTGGGCGCGCTCGACCCGGCCGCGGATCACGAGCGCCGCGCTGGTGCGGGCCACCACCCGGTGGCGCGCCCAGAGCCCCTCCGAGCAGACCACGTTGAGCATGCCGGTCTCGTCCTCGAGGTTGAGGAACGTCGTGCCGCCCGCGGTCGCGGGCCGCTGGCGGTGGGTGACCACCCCGCCGACCTCGATGCGCTCGCCCTCGGGCACGCGGGCGACCGCGCCGACCGAGTAGGCGCCGCGCTCCTCGAGCGCGTTGCGCAGGTGGGTCACCGGGTGGCTGTCGGGCGTGAGGCCGGTGGCCCAGACGTCGGCGACGGTGAGCTCCACCGCGCTCATCCCCGGCAGCGCCGGCGCCTCGAGACCCACGGCGGTGCCGGGCAGGCGGTCGTGACGCACGCCGTCGCGCACCACGCCGACCCCGGCCGCCGCCGCGCCGGCCGCCCACAGCGCCTCGCGGCGCTCGAGCCCGAAGCAGCGCAGCGCCCCGGCGGTGGCCAGCGCCTCGACCTGCGCGGTGGGCAGCTCGGCGCGGCGCGCGAGGTCCGCGACGTCCCGGTAGGCACCCTCCCGTTCCCGTTCCGCCACGATCCGGGCGGCCACCTCGTCCCCCATCCCCCGCACCCCGGCGAGCCCGAGCCGCACCGCGACCCCGCCCGTGCTGTCCTGGTGCGGCTCCAGGCCCGGGGTGTCCGCGGAGACCAGGACGTCGGGGCCGAGCACGACCACCCCGTGGCGGCGGGCGTCGGCGGTGAGCGACTGGGGCGAGTAGAAGCCCATCGGCTGGGCGCGCAGCAGCGCCGCGCAGAAGGCGGCCGGGTAGTAGAACTTGTACCAGGCGCTGACGTAGACCAGCGACGCGAAGCTGATCGAGTGACTCTCCGGGAAGCCGAAGTTGGCGAACGCCTTGGTCTTGCCGAAGATCGTGTCCGCGAGGTCCCCGGTGATCCCGTTGGCGGCCATCCCCTCGTAGAACCGCTCGCGCATCCGCTCGATCCGCTCGCTCGAGCGCTTGGCCGACAGCGCGCGCCGCAGCTCGTCGGCCTCGGCGGCGGAGAAGCCCGCGACGTCCACCGCGAGCTGCATGAGCTGCTCCTGGAACAGCGGCACCCCGAGCGTCTTCTCCAGGGCCGGCTCGCAGAGCGGGTGGTCGTAGACGATGCGTTCCAGGCCGTTGCGTCGCCGGATGTAGGGGTGCACCGAGCCGCCCTGGATGGGCCCCGGACGGATGAGCGCGACCTCGACCACCAGGTCGTAGAACTCCCGTGGCCGCAGGCGGGGCAGCGTGGCCATCTGCGCCCGGGACTCGACCTGGAACACGCCCACCGAGTCGCCCTCGGCGAGCATCGCGAAGACCAACTCGTCCGTGGCCTGCAGCTCGTGCAGCTTCACGCGGACGTCGTGGTGCTCGGCGACGAGGTCGGCGGCGTAGTGCAGCACCGAGAGCATGCCCAGGCCCAGCAGGTCGATCTTGACCAGCCCGACCGCCGCCGCGTCGTCCTTGTCCCACTGGATGACGCTGCGCCCCGGCATCCGTCCCCACTCCACGGGCACCACCTGGTCGACCGGGCGGTCGCAGATGACCATGCCGCCGGAGTGGATCCCCAGGTGGCGGGGGAAGCCCGCGATCTGCTCGGCGAGGGAGGCGACCGCCGCCGGCATCTCGGGCACCTGCCCCGCCAGCTCGGCACCCGGCCCCCACCGGTCGATCTGCTTGCTCCACGCGTCCTGCTGGCCCTGCGCGAAGCCCAGCGCGCGGGCCGCGTCGCGCACCGCCGAGCGCGGCCGGTAGGTGATGACGTTGGCGACCTGCGCCGCGCGGTCGCGCCCGTAACGGGCGTAGACGTACTGGATGGCCTCCTCGCGGCGGTCGGACTCGATGTCGAGGTCGATGTCGGGGTAGCCGTCGCGCTCCGGGGAGAGGAACCGCTCGAACAGCAGGTTCATCTCGACGGCGTCGACGTGGGTGATGCCCAGCGCGAAGCACACCGCCGAGTTCGCCGCCGACCCCCGACCCTGACAGTAGATGTCATGATCGGAGCAGTACTTCACGATGTCGGCGACGATGAGGAAGTAGCCGGGGAAGCCCTGCTTCTCGATGACCCCGAGCTCGTGCTCGATCACCTCGAAGGCCCGCGGCGAGCGCATCCGGTCGCCGTAGCGCAGCGCGGCCCCCATCCACGTCAGCCGGCGCAGCCAGCTCGCCTCGGTCTCGCCGTCGGGCACCGCGAACGGGGGCAGCTCGGGCGCCAGCAGGTCGAGGGAGAACGCGCACTCGCGGCCCAGCTCCGCGGCGCGGGCGACGGCCTGCGGGTGGCGGGCGAAGCGCTCGGCCATCTCCGCCCCGGAGCGCAGGTGGGCCGGCCCCGGCGGCAGCCAGCCCTCGGCGTCGTCGAGGCTGCGCCGCGCCCGCACCGCCGCCAGCGCGGCCGCGAGCCGGGCGCGGTCGGGGGTGGCGTAGTGCGCGCCGGTGGTGGCGACCGTGCGCAGGCCGCGCCCCCGGTCGGCCTCCGCGGCGAGCCCCGCCAGCGCCGCGTTGCGCTCGGTGTCGTCCGGGAGGCCCTGGTCGGTGAGCTCGACCGCGATGTTCTCGGCGCCGAACAGGGCGACGAGACGGTCGAGCTCGCGGGCGGCGCCGACCGCCCCCTCCGCGGCCAGCGCCCGGCGCACCGATCCCTTGCGGCACCCCGTCAGCACCTGGACGTGCCCGCCGAGCGTCGCCGCGACCCGCTCGGCGTCGTAGACCGGGCGCCCCTTCTCCCCGTGGGTGTGCATCTGCCCCTCGGTGATCGCGCGCGAGATCGCCCGGTAGCCGTCGGGGTCGCGGGCGAGGACCAGCAGGTGGTCGCCCTCGGGATCGGGCACGCCGTTCTGCGGTGCGGACAGACCCAGCGAGAGCTCGGCGCCGTAGACCGTCGGCACCCCCAGCTCCTGCGCGGCCTCGGCGAAGCGCACCACGCCGTACATGCCGTCGTGATCGGTGAGCGCGATCGCCTCCAGCCCCAGCCGCGCGGCCTCCTCGACCAGCTCCTCGGGGTGCGACGCGCCGTCGAGGAAGCTGAAGTTGGAGTGCGCGTGCAGCTCGGCGTAGGGGACGGTGACGCCCGTCGGGCGCGCCCCCGCCGGCGACCGGTAGGGTGTACGGTGCCGCGACCACGCCGGGCTGTCGCCCCCGTCGCCGGGGAACTGCTCGTCGCGCGGCGGGCGGAGCGTGCCGGGGCCGTCGATCCGCTCGCTGTCGTCGAAGGCCAGGGGATCGCGGACCCAGCCGTCCTCCGACCCGTCCTCCGGCGGCCAGGGGCCGATGTGGCCCTCGTGCGGCTCGCCGTCCCTCCTGGCCGCGCTCCGCTGCGCCGCGTCGCCCTGGATCGCCTTCCGCGTCCCGTTGCCCCGCCCTTGCAGACTGGGCCCGTCGGCGGGACGTCCCGACAGCAGGCGCTCCATCTCCGACCAGCTCACCGGCGGGTTGCCCCACCCCACGTCAGATCCCTCCCTCGGCGACGTCCCGGCTCCCCGGCGCTCCGCGTCCGTCAGTCATAGATCCCCTCCACCGCCCAGCGCTCGCCGCGGTGGACGAGCAGCAGCGCGCGTCCCACCGCGTCGGCGCCGGACGCCACCGGGTCGGGCGCGAGGTCGGCGGCCGGGTCGGGCTCGGGGTCGCGGCCGGCGGCGATCTCGTCGGCGTCGGTGGCGCACACGACCTGGATGCGCACGCTGCCCCCGGGCGCGGACCGTGGGTCCCACCAGCGGCCGGGATCGGGCCACGGGCCGCCCCAGGCCCGCACCGGCGCGGTGGGTGCCGCCGGGTCGGTGCCGAGGGCCACGTGCGCGGGCGGCGCCGAGAGACGACCACGGGTGGCCCGGCGCACCGGGGCGCCGTCGGCGTCGAGCACCCGCGCCGGCAGCGGCTCGGGCGGCACCCGGGCCGGCGACGGCGCGGTCAACGCGCCGGGCCAGGGGGCCTGCGGATCGACGCCCGGGGTCTCGCGCTCGTCGCCCCACGGCACCAGCCGGATCCGCTCGCCCGGCCCCCGCCCGCCACCGGACACCCCGGTGAGCACCTCCTCGGGCCCCAGCAGGCCCTGGACCCGCACCAGCGCCCGGCCGGCGCGCTCGTCGGCCACCCCGACCTCGCCCCAGAGGCCGAGCTGCAGCCGCCCCGCCTCGACGACCTCCTCCGGCACGAGACGCAGCACCGTGAGCCCGCCGTCGGACCGCCCCGCCCCCTCTCCTCGACGCGACAGCCAGCCCTCGAGCTGCCAGCGGACGCGGTCGGCGGTGCCGTTCGGGGTCAGCGGCTCGGCGCAGCGCCACACGCGGGCCAGCTCGTCGCCCTCGGTGGTGCGCGCCTGCACCCCGAGGCGCGTGCACGCGAGCCCCGCCCGCCCCAGCGCCTCGTGCAGGCGTTCGGCGAGCGAGCGGGCGGCGAAGGCGGCGGCGTCGACGCGGTCGACCGGGGGTCGAGCGGGAGCTCCACGGTGAGCTCGTCGGGGATGCGACGGCGGGAGGGCGGGCGCTCGTCGAGCCCGCGGGCCAGCCGGTGGGCCCGGACCGCGGCCGCGTCGAAGCGCGAGGCCACGTCGGTGGCCGACAGCTCGGCGAAGGCGCCCAGCGTGCCGAGACCGAGGCGGCGCAGCAGGCCGATCAGCTCCGCGCGGGCGGCGCTGGCGTCGTCGTCGGCACCCGCGGTGTCGGGCTCGACGCCCGGTTCGAGCTCGAGCTCGGTGACCGGCAGCGGCGCCAGGAACGCCGGGCTCTCCCCCGCCGGCACCAGCAGCGAGCGACGCGCGGCGAGCCCGGCGGCGAACAGCCCGTCGGCCACCCCCACCTGGCACTCCACGCGGGCGCGCGCGGCGACGTGGTCGACCAGGCGCTCGGCCACGATCTCCTCGCTGCCGAAGTACCGGGTGGGCCCGCGCGCCGAGAGCGCCACCAGCCCGGGACGCACCACCTCCACGCCGGGCGCCAGCTCCTCGACCGCCGCGGCGACCGGCTCGAAGCCCCGGGCGTCGCGCTCGGGATCGCGGGCGAGCACCGCGAGGTCGGGGCAGCGGGCCTGGGCCTCGCGACGGCGCAGCCCCGGCGCACCCCTGCGCCCGTGCCGTCGCCGAGCACGCCACCACCCGGTGCGACGCCAGGACCGCGGCCGGCCGCGCGGGCGGCAGGCCGGCCTCGGCCGCGCCGGCCACCACCGGCCAGTCGGGACACCACAGCGCCAGGACCCGCGCCGGCGCGCTCATCCGACCGCCCCGATGCGCGTCGGCTCGTCCGGCACCGGGCGCGGCGGACCCGTCAGCGGCGCCCCGATCGGCAGCTCGCCGTCCGGCGCGCACTCCCCGGCGGGGCCGGGCAGCAGCACCGGCACCTCCTGCTCGCCGGGACGGCCGCGGGCGGCGCAGCGCACGCGGACGCGTCGCGAGCGCAACCGTCCCGTGCCGTCGCCGCCGAGCCCGGCCCACGCGCTGCCCTCGGCCCGCAGCTCGACCTCGGCGCCCGGCCACGTCCCCGGCGCGCCCACGGGGACCAGCACCGCCCCCGCTGACGGACCCGGGCCCCGAGCCGCTGCCGGTCCCCCGCCGGCCACCGCACCCCCGGCAGCGTGGTGTCGAGCACGACCACGTCCACCCCGTCGACCAGGGCGGCGACCACCGCCGCCGGACGGGGACCGGGAC
Organism: Actinomycetospora sp. CA-053990; assembly: GCF_050948445.1. NCBI lineage: Bacteria > Bacillati > Actinomycetota > Actinomycetes > Pseudonocardiales > Pseudonocardiaceae > Actinomycetospora > Actinomycetospora sp. CA-053990. The sequence goes on from NZ_CP192043.1 coordinate 5,476,715, forward strand.
GCGGCACCAGCGCCGTGCGCGACAGGTCGAGCCCCGCCTCGGCGGCGGCCTGGATCCCCAGGTCGGGCAGGCCCACCAGCGCGCACCACGCCCCGGCCCGCGACGCCTCGGCCAGCAGCGCGAGCAGCAGCGACGTCGAGCCGCACACGGCCACCGCCGACCCGCGCCGCAGCCCGCCCCCGGGCAGGACCCCGGCCAGCGGGCCCATCACCGGCAGCACCGCGCTGCCCTCGGCCTCGACCCGCGACGGCCCGCTGACGGGCGCCGCCACCGACTCCGCCGCCGACTCCGCGACCGGCTCGACCACCGGCTCCTCCGCCGGCGCCGACCCTCGCGTCCTGCCCCGCCGACCCCGCAGCTCGGAGGCACGCACCACCCCGAGCTCGGCCCACCGCCGCGACGGGGAACCCTGCTCGTCGAGCAACGACGACGCACCACCCATGAGCGCCTCCTCGAACACGTGTTCGAACGAGGAGAACGCTAACCCACACCCCCGACAACCGCCGAGCCCTGCGGGCCGGGATCACCCCGACCGACGGAAAGCTTCGGAAACCGAAGCATTCACCGAGGACAGGTCCGGTCCGCTCCTCGTCGCCGCAGCGGCCCACGGCTCGCCCCGCCGCCGCGGGCCGGGCAGGCTCGGACCATGACCGAGCGCGTCCTCGTCACCGGAGCCGCCGGACGGATCGGCGGCTACCTGCGCCAACGCCTCGCCCGCCCCGGCCGCACCCTGCGCCTGCTCGACATCGCCACCCCCGAGGACGTGGGCGCCGACGAGGAGGTCGTCACCGCCTCCGTCACCGACCTCGACGCGCTCGTCGCGGCGAGCGCGGGAGCCGACGCCGTCGTCCACCTCGGCGGGCACAGCGGCGAGGAGGCGTGGGACCACATCCTGGCCACCAACATCCACGGCACCTACGTCGTGTTCGAGGCCGCCCGGCGCGCCGGCGTCCCGCGCGTCGTCTTCGCCAGCAGCAACCACGCCGCCGGCTTCCACCCCGCCGTCGACCCCGTGCCCGACGACCTCCCGCCCCGGCCGGACACCTACTACGGCGTCAGCAAGGTGGCCGGCGAGGCCCTCGGCAGCCTGTACCACGACCGCTACGGCCTCGACGTCGTCTGCTGCGGATCGGGACGTGCCGGGAGCGCCCCACGGACGCCCGAGGGCTGTCGACGTGGCTCTCGCCCGACGACTGCGGCCGGCTGGTCGAGGCGTCGCTGACCTGCCCGTCCCCGGGCTTCCGCATCGTCTGGGGCGTCTCGGCCAACATCCGGCGGCGGTGGGCGCTCGCCGGCGCGCACGAGATCGGCTACCGCCCGCAGGACGACGCCGAGGTGTTCGCCGGCGAGGTGGACCGGCGTCCGGTCGACACCGACTCCTATGTGGGCGGCGAGTTCGCGGGCTCGTCCTTCGACGCCCCGGCCTGAGCGACGACGGCCTCCTCGATCCGGATGGCCTCCTCCATGAGCATGTCGGCCAGGCGCACCAGGAAGCCCTCGTCGAGGCCGTGCTCCCGCGCCCGGGCCGCGGCCTGACGCTGCACCTCGGCCGCCCGACCGGGCTGGAACACCGGCATCCCGGCCTGCGCCTTGATCGCCCCGACGCGCTCGATGCAGCGCATCCGGTCGCGCACGAGGGCGAACAGGGCCTCGTCGATGCCGTCGAGCTCCCCGCGCAGGGCCGCGAGCTCGGGATCCACGCGCAGTGATGACGGGTCGGACACGGCGGCTTACCGTACTCCTCATGGCCGTACGGAGGGCCACGTAGCGCTTCCATCGTGCCAGCACCCGGAGGAGGACGACCCGTGGTCAGTGCCGAGGCACAGCGCTTCGCCGACATGGTGCGACAGGCGCCGAGGATGGCCGAGCTCCCGCTCGCCGCCCAGCGCACGGCGGGCGAGCACGCCGAGGACCTCAGCGCGACGCCGGAGGGGATCACCTACGAGACCGTCGCGGACGGCGGCGTCGCCGGGGTGTGGGCGCAGGCGTCGGGACCCGCGCCCACGAGCACCGTGCTCTACCTGTTCGGCGGCGGGCACGTCATCACCTCGCCGAGGTCACGGCACAAGTTCGCCGGCCACCTGGCCCGCGCGCTCGACGCCCGGGTCCTGCTACTCGACTAACCGCTGGCGCCCGAGCACCCCTACCCGCAGGACGTGGACGCCGCGGTCCGGGCCGCACGCTGGCTGCTCGAGCAGCAGCACGTCCCGGCGGACCGCCTCGTGCTCGTCGGGGAGTCGTCCGGCGGCGGCCTCGTCCTCGAGACGCTGCTCGCCGCCGCCCGCGCCGGGCTGCCGCGCCCGGCGGCGGCGTACCTGATGTCGCCCTGGGCGGACCTGACCTGCTCGTCCGCCTCGTTCGCCGCCCGCGGTGACGTCGACCTGGAGTGCAGCCACGAGAGCCTGACGCGGATGGCGGGCGAGTACCTCGACGGCCACGCCGCCACCGACCCGGCCGCCTCCCCCGTGCTCGCGGCGCCGGAGACCGTCGCGACGGCGTGGCCGGCGCTGCTCGTGCAGGTCGGCAGCCACGAGGTGCTGCTCGACGACTCCCTGGCTGTGGCGCGCCTCGCGGCGCTGGCCGACGTCCCCGTCACCCTGGACGTCTGGTCGCAGATGCAGCACTTCTTCCAGCTCGGGGTCGGCGTCTACCCCGAGGCGGCCGCGGCGCTGGCCCGGGCGGGGGCGTGGCTGCGGGAGCGGTGGGACGTGCCCGCCTAATGGGCGAAGTGGCGGGTCCCGGTGAAGTACATGGTCACGCCGGCCTTGTTCGCGGCCTCGATCGTCAGCTCGTCGCGCACCGAGCCGCCGGGCTGGACGACGGCGGCGACGCCAGCCTCGGCGAGGACCTCGAACCCGTCCGGGAACGGGAAGAAGGCGTCGGACGCGGCGACGGAGCCGGCGACGCGGTCGCCGCCCCGGGCGACGGCGAGCTTGGCGGCGTCGACGCGGTTGACCTGCCCCATGCCGACGCCGATCGTCGCGCCGTCGTGGGCGAGCAGGATCGCGTTCGACTTCACCGCGCGGCAGGCGCGCCAGGCGAACGCGAGGTCGGCGAGCTGCTCCGGCGAGACCGCCGCGCCGCAGGCCAGGGTCCAGTGCGCGGGGTCGTCGCCCGGGGCGTCGACGGCGTCGCGCTGCTGGAGCAGCAGCCCGCCGGAGATCGCCCGCTGCTCGGCGGGCGAGGGCGTCCACGTGGCGGTGAGCACCCGGATGTTCTTCTTCCGGGCCAGGATGTCCACCGCGCCGTCGGCGTAGGACGGGGCGACGATCACCTCGGTGAAGATCTCCGAGACCGTCTCGGCCATGGCCGTCGAGACCTCGGTGTTGGCGGCGATGACCCCGCCGAACGCGCTGGTCGGGTCGCAGGCGTGGGCCCGGCGGTGCACCTCGGCGACGTCGGTGCCGACCGCGATCCCGCACGGGTTCGCGTGCTTGATGATCGCCACGCAGACCCCGTCGTGGTCGTGCGCGGCGCGCCAGGCGGCGTCGGTGTCGACGTAGTTGTTGTACGACATCTCCTTGCCGTGCAGCTGCGTCGCGCCGGCGATGCCCGAGGTGTTCTCCGGGTCGCCGTAGAGCGCGGCGGCCTGGTGCGGGTTCTCCCCGTACCGGAGCACGGCGCGGCGCCGCGCGGTCGTGCCGACCCACCCCGGGAACGGCGAACCCTCCCCGTCGGGGGCGAGCACGTTGCCCATCCAGGACGCCACGGCGACGTCGTAGGACGCGGTGTGGCGGAACGCCTCGGCGGCGAGCGCCCGGCGGTCGGACAGCGGGACGCCGCCCTCGGCGGCCTGCTCGAGCACCCAGGCGTAGCGCGTCGGGTCGGTGACGACGGCGACCGACTCGTGGTTCTTCGCGGCCGCGCGGATCATCGCGGGGCCGCCGATGTCGATCTGCTCGACGCAGTCGTCGGGCGACGCGCCGGACGCGACGGTGGCGGTGAACGGGTAGAGGTTGACCACCAACAGGTCGAACGGCGCGATGTCCAGCGACTCGAGCGCCTCGGTGTGCGTGGGCAGTCGGGTGTCGGCGAGCAGCCCAGCGTGCACCCGCGGGTGCAGCGTCTTGACCCGCCCGTCCAGGCACTCCGGGAACCCGGTGACCTCCTCGACGCGCGTGACCGGCACGCCCGCGTCGGCGATCCGCCCCGCGGTCGACCCGGTGGAGACGATCTCGACGCCGGCCGCGTGCAGCCCGGTGGCCAGGTCGAGCAGGCCGGCCTTGTCGAAGACGCTGACCAGGGCGCGGCGGATCGGGCGGCGGCCGTCGGTGCCCGACCGGGCGGCGGCCTGGGACTCGGTGGCGGTCACGGAATTCTCACTCCTCGTCCGGTGACGGTGGCGCCGTGGCGGACGAGCGCCGCCACGGTCTCGACGAGCACGCGACGCTCCACCACCTTGATGCGCTCGTGCAGCGTGTCCTCGGTGTCGTCCGGCTCCACGGTCACGGCCTCCTGCGCCAGGACGGGACCGGTGTCCACCCCGGCGTCGACCAGGTGCACAGTCGCGCCGGTGACCTTCACGCCGTAGGCGACGGTGTCGCGCACCGGGTGCGCGCCCGGGAACGCCGGCAGCAGGGCGGGGTGGGTGTTGATCGTGCGCCCCCCGAACCGCGCCAGGAACGCCGTTCCCAAGAGCCGCGCGAACCCCGCCGACACGACGAGATCGGGCTCTGCGGCGGCGACGGTGTCGGCCAGCGCGGCGTCCCACCCGGCGCGGTCGGCGTGCTCGGCCGGGGGGACGACGACGGTGTCGATGCCCGCCGCCGTCGCGCGGTCGAGGGCCCCGACGGCCGAGCGGTCGGAGACGACGGCGACCACGCGCGCCGGGTACCCCTCGTCCTCGCCGGCGTCCAGCAGGGCCTGCAGGAGGCTCCCCGACCCGGAGGCCAGGACGACGACGCGGGCGGGCGCCGGCAGTCGCAGCCGGTGCTGCTCGGTGGTGGTCAGCGCTGCTCCCGGGCCGGGCGTGGATGTCGCCCCCAGATTAGCCGCGGGCGCCACCACCAGGACCGACGCCCTCGTCACCGCCGGTCCCGGCCGGGTCGGGCTCCTCGTCCGGCGCCTCCTCGACGTCCCCGTCCGCGGCGTCGGTCACCTCGTCGGTCACCTCGTCGGGCTCGACGGCGACCTCCGGCGGGGGTGTGGGCGTCGTGGTCCTCGCGCGCCGCCGCGCCGGGCGGGCGGCGGCGCCGCTGGTGCCGATCGGCACCGCGAGCAGGGCCACGACGAGGCCGGGGACGAGCACCCAGCCGAGCACCGCGAGCGCCACCGGGCCCGGGGGCACCGAGACCGGGTCGAAGGGCCCCGCGCCGAGGCGCCCGCCCGACAGCGCGGCGGCGAGGCCGACGAGGACGGCGGCGGTCACGGCCGCGGTGAGCACCGAGCGGACCCGGGTCGGGGCGTCGGGCGCGGTCGGCGAGAGGCGCCACCCCACCAGGCTGCCGACGGCGAGCGGGACGGCGAAGGCGAGACCGGCCCAGGTCGGCGGCGGGCTCTGCGGCAGGAGGGCCGCGAGCGGGATCGGCGGCAGCAGGCCGGAGGTGATCGCCGTGGGCGTGGCCGACGCCGCGCCGATCGACACCCCGGGCCCGATCAGCCAGCCCGTCGCCGCCACGACGGCGTTGGGCAGGTAGGCGGCGGTGAGCAGGGTCAGCCCGGCGCCGCTCCCGGCTTCGGGGGCGATGCCGACGAACACGCCGCGGACATCGGCGACGTCCGCGAGCAGGGCGGCGAGCAGCAGTGCCGCGCCCGCCGTGAGCAGGCCCGCAGTGGCGAGGAGGCCGCCGCGCAGACCCTGGCGCGCCCACATCGGCAGGCGGCGGGTCAGGGTGAGGACGCCGCACGGGCCCGCGACCCCGGCCAGCGCGGCCAGACCCGCGAGCACGCCGCAGGTGACGCCGGCGAGCCCTGGCGAGGCGTCGACGACGTTCTCCGGGGTCAGCAGGGCGGCGGCGAGCACCCCGATCACGGCGTGCGCCGCGGCCGCGGTGGCCACGACGGGCACGAGGACGCCGTGCAGGGGCCGGGAGTCGCCCGGCCGCGCCCCCAGCCGCCGGACCGCGCCCCGGGCGACGCCGGCGACCAGGACGGCGAGCAGGATCGCGGGCGCCAGGGGCAGGACGCCGAGCGGGACGCCGGTGACCTGGAGGGGCACGAGGTGGGCGACCAGCCACAGCGGGATGCCGACCGCGAGCGCCTGCCCCAGGCCGGGTTCGCCGCCCGGCGTGGTGCCGGAGGCCAGCGCGGCGACCACGCCCGCGACCACCACCGCGACGCCGTAACAGACCGCCGGCGGCAGCAGCGCCACCCGCGCGAGCACGGGGAGCCACGCCGGCGTCCCTGTCGACCGCGCCGGTGCCGCAGCGGCGGCACGACGGCCACGCCGCGGTGGGTCGTGCGTCGGCGCCGTCACGCCTCCAGACCCTGTCAGCCGGGCCTCGTCGCACCCGGCTGCCACGCCGCGCGGGCGGAGCGAGGGTCACCACGCCTGCGTCCGGGGCTGCGAGGGCGTCCCTCGCTCCCTCTGGGACGCGCCGGACTCAGCGCGGCGAGCCCCACTCGCCGCGGCGGTCGTCGGACGACGAGGACTGCGGCCGGCCCGGGTCCTCGCCGGACTCGTGGGCGCCCCGGGACTCGCCCTGGGGAGGCTGCGGCGCGACGGGTCCACCGGGGCTGCCCGACGGGGCGCCCCAACCGGTGGACGGGATGCCGTAGCCGGGGGTGGAGCTGCCGCCCCCGGGCGACGAGCCGGTGGCCGAGGCCTGCGGCGTGCCCGACGGCGGGGTGTTCGACCCGGCCCCGTCGGCGGGGCCCGGGGACGACGAGCTGCCCGGGCCGGCGCCGTACGACGGGCCGCCGTCGCCGGAGCCGTAGGTGGAGAACCCGGCGGCGGGGGTGCCGGTGGGCCCCGCGCCCGAGGTCGGGGTGACGGTGGTGCTGCCCGCCGACGCGTCGGGGGCGTCGTCGCGGTCGGAGCGGGCGCCGGACGTGTCGCCGCCCGACGTGGAGGAGCCCTGCCCGGAGGCGGTGGCACCGGGGACGACCTGGGTGGTGGCCGCCGCCGAGCCGACGGCAGGCGAGCCCGGCCCGCCGTAGCCCCCGCCGACGGGACCCGACGGCGGACCCGCGGCCTGGCCACCCTGACCGGGGCCTCCTCCTGGCCGGGCCCTCCCTGGCCGGGCCCACCCTGGCCGGGCCCACCCTGACCGGGTCCACCGGGGCCGCGGGGCTGGCGAACTGACCCGACCCCGGACCGGTCTGCGGACCGCCGTACCCGGACGGGCCGGCCGGCGGTCCGCCCGGAGCCCCGCCCCAGGGGCCACCGGGCCCGGCGGCGTGGGCACCGGGCCCACCGCCACCCGCCGGCGCGCCGAACCCGGACGAGGCGGGACGCGACGCCGGCGCGTTGATCACGCCGCTGGCGAAGAGCGCGGCGACGACCGAGGCGACCGCGGCGAGGACCGCGAGCACCACCTGCACGACGAGCAGCCCGTCGGCGTAGGCCAGCAGCGGCAGCATGGCGAGCGCGCCGGTGACGCCCACGACCGCGCCCGGCACCAGGGTCTGCGGGCCGCGCGGCAGGAGCGAGGCCGCCGTGAGCAGGCCGCCGGCGAGCACCAGCGGCAGGTAGAACAGCGACCCGAAGGCCGCGCTGAGGTCCGACGCCACGCCCGACGCCTCGGCGGAGCCGAAGAAGGTCAGGATGTAGGCGAGCAGCGCGAGGATGCCCGCGCCGAGCGCGACGCCCTTCTCGGCACCCGAGGACGCCGTGGCCCCGGATGCCCCCGACGCCGACGGGTTCGGCCCCGTGGAGGCGCCGGAATCCGACGTGGTCGCGATCGTCGTGGTCGCCGCCGGGAAGCCGCCGGACGCCGGGTACGACGGGCCCTGGCCACCGGCCCCCGGCGCGGCACCCCAGCCCTGCTGGGCGTGCTGGCCCTGCTGCTGCCCGTAGCCCTGCTGCTGGGTGCCGTAGCCGCCCTGACCCGGCGCGCCGAAGGGCTGGCCCTGACCGGGCTGCCCCTGACCGGGCTGCCCCTGACCGGGCTGCCCCTGACCGGGCTGCCCCTGACCGGCGCCGGCCCAGGAGGACCCCCCGTACGGCGACGACGCGCCGTACGGCGAGCCGCCGCCGGAGCCCCAGCCGGGACCGGACGCGCCCTGCGGCCGCTGGCCGGACGGGCCGCCCGGGGGCGGGCCCTGGGTCGGTGAGCTCATGAGGTGTCCTCCCGGGACGACGACGTCAGCGGTGGAGCGGGTGGCCAGGCCGGGTGCTCAGCCCCGGCTGACCAGCGAGCGCGCGAGGTCGGCGGTCTCGGAGGGCGTCTTGCCCACCTTGACGCCGGCGGCCTCGAGCGCCTCCTTCTTGGCCTGCGCGGTCCCCGCGGAGCCGGAGACGATGGCGCCGGCGTGGCCCATCGTCTTGCCCTCGGGAGCCGTGAACCCCGCAACGTAGCCGACGACGGGCTTCGTGACGTTGGCCTTCACGTAGTCGGCTGCACGCTCCTCGGCGTCGCCACCGATCTCGCCGATCATGACGATGGCCTCGGTCTCGGGGTCCGCCTCGAACGCCTCGAGGGCGTCGATGTGCGTCGTCCCGATCACCGGGTCACCGCCGATGCCGATCGCCGTGGAGAAGCCGATCTCCCGCAGCTCGAACATCATCTGGTAGGTCAGCGTGCCCGACTTCGACACGAGGCCCATCTTGCCGGGGCCCGTGATGTTCGCCGGGATGATGCCGGCGTTGGACTTGCCGGGGCTGATGATGCCCGGGCAGTTCGGGCCGATGATCCGCGTGCGGTTGCCGTTGGCGCAGGCGTGCGCCCAGAACCAGGCGGAGTCGTGCACCGGGATGCCCTCGGTGATCACGACGGCGAGCCCGATACCGGCGTCGATGGCCTCGACCGCGGCGTCCTTGGCGAACTTCGGCGGCACGAAGAGCACCGAGACGTCGGCCCCGGTCTCCTTCATGGCCTCTTCGACGCCGCCGTAGACCGGCACGTTCGTGCCCGTGATCTCCACGGTCGTCCCGGCCTTGCGGGCGTTCACGCCGCCGACGATCTTGGTGCCGGAGGCCAGCATCTTCGTCGCGTGCTTCATGCCCTCGGAGCCCGTGAGCCCCTGGACGATGACCTTGCTGTTCTCATCGAGGAAGATCGACATCTCAGGCTCCCGCCGCCGCCAGCTCGGCGGCCTTCGCGGCCGCGTCGTCCATGGTGTCCACCACCGTGACCAGGGGGTGGTTCGCCTCGGCGAGGATCCGGCGACCCTCGTCGACGTTGTTGCCGTCCAGGCGGACGACCAGCGGCTTGGCGGCGTCGTCACCCAGGATCTTCAGGGCCTCGACGATGCCGTTCGCGACCGCGTCGCACGAGGTGATGCCGCCGAAGACGTTGACGAACACGCTGCGCACGTCGTCGTCGCCGAGGATGACGTCGAGCCCGGCCGCCATGACCTCGGCCGACGCGCCGCCGCCGATGTCGAGGAAGTTGGCGGGCTTCATCCCGCCGTACTGCTCGCCGGCGTAGGCGACCACGTCGAGGGTCGACATGACGAGGCCCGCACCGTTGCCGATGATGCCGACCTGGCCGTCGTCGAGCTTGACGTAGTTGAGGCCCTTCTCCTTGGCCTTGGCCTCGAGCGCGTTCTGGCTGCGCTCGTCGACCAGGCCGGCGTGCTCGGCGTGCCGGAACTCGGCGTTCTCGTCGAGGGTGACCTTGCCGTCGAGCGCGATGATCTTGTCCTGCGGGTCGCGCACGAGGGGGTTGACCTCGACCAGCGTGGCGTCCTCGCCGACGAAGGTCTCCCAGAGCTTGACGATGACCTGCGCGGCCTCGTCGGCGACCTCGGCGGGCAGCTTGGCCTTGGCGACGATCTCGTCGGCCTTGGCGCGGTCGACGCCGGCGATCGCGTCGATCGGCACCCGGGCCAGCGCCTCGGGCCGCTCGACGGCGAGCTCCTCGATCTCCATGCCGCCCTCGGCCGACGCCATGGCCAGGAAGGTGCGGTTGGACCGGTCGAGGAGGAACGAGAAGTAGTACTCCTCGGCGATGTCGCTGGCCTCGGTGACCAGGACCCGGTGGACGATGTGGCCCTTGATGTCGAGGCCGAGGATCGCCTCGGCCTTCTCCTTGGCCTCGGCCGGGTCCTTCGCCAGCTTGACGCCGCCGGCCTTGCCCCGGCCGCCCGTCTTCACCTGCGCCTTGACCACCACCGCCGTGCCGATCTCCTGCGCAGCGCGCTCCGCCTCCGCGGCGGTGTCGACGGTGCGCCCGGGCAGCACCGGCACTCCGTGGGCGGCGAAGACGTCCTTCGCCTGGTACTCGTACAGGTCCACTCGTGAACTCTCCTCACCAACTCCCCGGCCGCCGCCGGTCAGCGGGGGCCGGGCGAGGTCGCGCGGCGCCCCTGGCGCCCACGATTCGACGGATGTGCGGCGACCCTATCCAGGCTGGTCGGCGCCGGTCGCCGTGACCGGGGCGACGCAGGACACAGGGACGCGTCCCACAGGGTGCTGGATCGTTCCGGAGTGCGCACGGGCCGATGATCCGGGCACTGATCTTGATCGGTCTGGACCCGGGTCCGGGCGACAGGCAAGTGAACAGCGCCTAACGTCCACTTCATGGACGTGACGGGCGTCATGTCGAGGGACGCGCAGCGGAGCGCCGCCGGATCCGTCGACGTGGCCACGGAGCCGGTCGAGGCGGGCCCCCTCGCATCGGTGGCGGGCGCCCTGTGGCGCGGCGTCACCTACGCCGCCCGCACGGTCGGGGTCCCCGCGGGCGTCCGCGGGCTGGCCGTCGAGCTCGCCTACACCGCCGTGCACCTCTCGCTCTACCCGTGGGGCCTGATCGACGAGGTCCTGCGCCCGGCGGGCACCTTCGTCCACCACCGCACCGACGCCCTGAGCCCGTCCCAGCGCAGCCTCGTCGTCTCCGACATGGACGCGTCGACCACGCCGGTGCTCCTCGTGCACGGGATCGTCGACAACCGCTCGATCTTCGCGCTCCTCGCCCGCCAGCTGCGCCGGCGGGGGTTCGGCGTCGTGCACGCCGTCAACTTCAGCGTGCTCACCGCGTTCACCGGCGACATCCGCGATGCCGCGCGGGAGCTCGGGCACCACGTCGAGCGCATCTGCGCGAGCACCGGTGCCGACCGCGTCCACATCGTCGGGCACTCGCTGGGCGGGCTGATGGCGCGCTACTACGTCCAGCGGCTCGGGGGCGATGCCCGCGTCGACACGCTCGTCACCCTGGGCACGCCGCACCGCGGCAGCCTCATCGCGCACTTCCTGCCGCCGACGCGGGTGCCGCAGCAGCTGTGCCCCGCCTCCGACCTCGTCCGCGAGCTCGAGGAGCCGGCCCCGGGGTGCCGCACCCACGTCGTCGCCGTGTGGAGCAAGCAGGACCAGCTGATCATCCCGCAGTCCCACGCCCGGCTCGAGCACCCGGACCTGCAGGTCACCGAGGTGACGCTCGAGCACGTCGGGCACCTGTCGATGACCATCGACCCCGAGGTCGTGCACCTCGTGAGCCGGCTGCTCGCCCGACGCCCCCTCCGCGCCGGGCGCGACCAGCGGGCACTCGCCGGGTGAACGGTTCCCGCTAGGTCCGGACGGGTCGAACGGTGTCACCCGTCCCGGTGACGACCGCTCAGCGCGCCGGCCCGCACGTACGGCGTAGCAACCGGCTCGAGGCACTCGTGTCGTTTGCCCGGGGCGTGACGTCCTGGCTACCTTCCGCTCGTCCTCATCACGGTCTGGTCACGAACGGCATACGGAACGACCCCGAACGTTCCCCAGGGCTTCCCCGGCCCGCGCCGCCGCGACGGACCCCGATCTGCGGGAAGGATGGTCTTGGCGAGTCACAGCTCCCCCCGCCCGCCGTCCGCGCCCCTCTTCGCCCTCGGTCTCACCCCGGCTCTGGCCGGTGGACCGTCGGGCCCGCGCTTCCCCGACCTCAGCGGCTTCGCCGGCGGTCTGCCCGGGCTCGGCGCCCGTGGTGGGCGTCGCGGTGGCGACGCCGCGGGCCTGGTCACCGGTGGGCGCGCACCGGGACCGCTCCCCACCCGTCCCGTCGGCCTCCGTCCCGGCCCGGCTCCGGCCCCCGCACGGCCCGCGGGCCCGCAGGGTGACGGCCGCCGCCCCCTGCCGTCCGACCCGCGCGAGCTCCCCGTGAGCCGCGCCGGGCGCCCCAGCAGGCACCGCAGCGCCGTGACGTCGACCCCGGCCGTGGCCTGCGCCCCGCGCCGCCCGCCGGGCGTGGCCCGTCGCCGCTGCGCGGCCGCCTGGCCGTCGCCGCGGTCGCCGTCGGCGCCGTCGCCACCGCGGGGCACAGCCTCGCCGGCCTCGACGCGCTGAACGAGGCGCCCACCACCGCCGAGCTGGCGCTGGCCGCCGACCGCGGAACCACGACCGACACCGAGTCGTCGCCCGCGGCCTCCTCGACGGGCCTCGACGCGGCCACCTCGAACGTCCTGCCCGTCACGGCGCCGGCCTCGTCCGCCGCCGCGTCCTCCGGCACGTCCTCCGGCGAGGCGGACTCCGCCGAGGGCCCGGGCCAGGTCAGCGCGCTCAGCAAGGCCGCCGAGCGGCGCGCCGCCCAGGCCCAGGCCGCCGCTGAGGCCGCCCGCCCCGACTACGTCAAGCCGGCGGAGGGCCGCTTCACCTCGGGCTTCGGCGCCCGCTGGGGCTCGTCGCACCGCGGCATCGACATCGCCGGTCCGATCGGCACCCCGATCGTCTCGGTCGCCGACGGCACCGTCGTCGAGTCCGGCCCGGCGAGCGGCTTCGGGATGTGGGTCAAGGTCGAGCTCGACGACGGCACGATCAACGTCTACGGCCACGTGAACCGCTCCTACGTGCGGGAGGGCCAGCAGGTCCGCGCCGGCGAGGAGATCGCCGAGATCGGCAACCGCGGCCGCTCCACCGGCCCGCACCTGCACTTCGAGGTCTGGACCGGCGGCGAGAACAAGATCAACCCGCTGCCGTGGCTCGCCGAGCGCGGCATCTCGCTGGGATCCCAACAGGACTAGTCCGCTCCCCCGTAAGACGACCAGGGCCCCGCAGCGCACCGCGCTCCGGGGCCCTCGTCGTTCCGCGCTCGGCGAGGCGGATCGGGGTCTCCGGCCTCCGGGCGCGTCGCCTGGTCCCGGCGAAGGGCGACCCTCGCCGCTCTAGCCGCGCGAAGGTGCCCTTCGGCCGGAACGGGCGCGCGCGATCACCGACCGCCGACTCCGGCGAAGGGCGACCCTCGCCGCTCTAGCCGCGCGAAGGTGCCCTTCGGCCGGAACGGGCGCGCGCGATCACCGACCGCCGACTCCGGCGAAGGGCGACCCTCGCCGCTCTAGCCGCGCGAAGGTGCCCTTCGGCCGGAACGGGCGCGCGCGTGAGGGCGGGCGGGCGGGGAGGTGGTGCGGCGCTACAGCTTCGTGAGCGGCACGCCGCCGATGAGCATGAGACGCACGGTGCCCGAGGAGCCGAAGTCGATCGTGGCCGTCGCCCGCGAGCCGACCCCGTCGACGGTGGTGACCGTCCCGAGGCCGTACTTGTCGTGGCTGACGCGGTCGCCGACGTCCAGCGAGATCGTCGGCGCCTCCTTCCAGTCCGGCCGCATCGGCGACGGGCGCGACGGGCGCCCGCTGACGTCCGTCCCGGGGCTCGCCCAGCGCCCGGAGCCGAACCGCGTGCGGCCCACCGGGGACGAGCGCTCGAAGGTGGGCTCGACGCGCCGCCACTCCCACACATCGGCGGGCACCTCGTCGAGGAACCGCGACGGCGGGTTGGCCTGGGGCTGCCCGTACGCCGAGCGCATCACCGCGCGCGAGAGGTAGAGACGCTGCTGGGCGCGGGTGATCCCGACGTAGGCGAGGCGGCGCTCCTCGGAGAGCTCCGCCGGGTCGGCCAGGGCCCGCGAGTGCGGGAAGATGCCGTCCTCCCAGCCGGTGGCGAACACGACCGGGAACTCGAGGCCCTTCGCGGTGTGCAGCGTCATCAGCGTGACCACGCCGTCGCCGCCGTCGGGGATCGAGTCGGCGTCGGCGACCAGCGACACCCGCTCGAGGAACGCCTCGAGCGAGCCCGGCTCGGCCAGGCCGTCGCCCGGGGTGTCGTCCTGGTCGGCGGCATCACCCTCGGCCGTCGCGGCCGGCTCCTCCTCGAGCCCCTCGGCGTTGACGGCGTCTTGGACGAACTCGCGCGCGACGCTCACGAGCTCCTGGAGGTTCTCGAGGCGCGACTGCTCCTGCGGGTCCTCCGAGCCCTCGAGCTCCTTGCGGTAGCCCGACTGATCGAGGATCGCGTCGAGCACCTCGTCGACCGACGCGCCGCCCGCCACGGTGGCGGCGAGCCCGTCCATCATCTCGACGAAGTCGGCGATGTTGCGCTGCGAGCGCGTCGCGAGCCCGTGCACCTCGCCCGCCGCGGCGCGGCGCAGGGCCGCGGCGAACGTGATGCGCTCGCGGTCGGCGGCGTCGGCCACCACCGACTCGGCGCGGTCGCCGATGCCGCGCTTCGGGACGTTGAGGATGCGGCGCAGCGAGACCGTGTCCTCGGGGTTGGACAGCACCTTGAGGTAGGCCATCGCGTCGCGGACCTCGCGGCGCTCGTAGAAGCGGACGCCGCCGACGATCTTGTACGGGAGCCCGAGGCGGATGAACACGTCCTCGAAGACACGGGACTGGCCGTTGGTCCGGTAGAACACCGCGACCTCGCCGAAGCGGACCTCGCCGGCGTCGACGAGCCGGTCGATCTCCGCGGCCACGAACGCGGCCTCGTCGTGCTCGTTGTCGGCCACGTAGCCGACGACCAGCTCGCCGTCGCCCGCGTCGGTCCACAGCCGTTTGTCCCGCCGCTCGGCGTTGCGGCTGATGACCGCGTTGGCGGCGCTGAGGATGCGCTGGGTGGAGCGGTAGTTCTGCTCGAGCAGGATCGTGCGCGCCTCGGGGTAGTCGCGCTCGAACTCGACGATGTTGCGGATCGTGGCGCCACGGAAGGCGTAGATCGACTGATCGGCGTCGCCCACGACGCACAGCTCCGCGGGCTTGACCGAGCCGTCGTCGCTGCCCGCCGCCAGCGCCTTGACCAGCATGTACTGGGCGTGGTTGGTGTCCTGGTACTCGTCGACCAGGATGTGCCGGAACCGGCGCCGGTAGTACTCGGCGACGTCCGGGAAGCGGGTGAGCAGGTCGACCGTGCGGCCGATGAGGTCGTCGAAGTCGAGGGAGTTCGACTGCTGCAGGCGGTCCTGATAGATGGTGTAGACCTCGGCGGTGCGCTTCTCCGCTTCGGTGGCGGCGGCGTCGACGGCCTCGATCGGCGACACGAGCTCGTTCTTCCACGCCGAGATGCGCGCCAGCAGGCCGCGCGGCGAGTACTTCTTGGCGTCGAGATCGAGCCCGCGGGCGACCGTGGCGACCAGCCGCCGCGAGTCGTCCGCGTCGTAGATCGAGAACGTGGAGCTCAGCCCGAGGTGGCGGTACTCGCGGCGCAGGATCCGCACGCACATCGAGTGGAACGTCGAGACCCACATCGCGTTCGCACGGCGGCCCACCAGCGCGGCGACGCGCTCGCGCATCTCGGCGGCGGCCTTGTTGGTGAACGTGATGGCCATGAACTGGCCGGGCCCGACCCCCTGGTGGCGCATCTGCCAGGCGATGCGGTGGGTGAGGACCCGCGTCTTGCCCGACCCCGCGCCCGCGACGATCAGCAGCGGCGAGCCGGTGTGCACCACAGCCTCGCGCTGGGGCGGGTTCATGCCCTCGAGCAGCGGATCGTCCGCCGGATCGGGACGCCCGGTGTCCCGGCGTACCGCGGCTCCGGCCCCGGCGTCACCGCCCCCGGCGGCCGCGGCGGCGAGGCGGCGCGACAGGGCGGAGGCCGCCGAGCGCACCGGCGGGCCCGACCGCGCGCCGGACCCGGGATCGGACTCCGGGTCGGACGCGGGGGGGCGGGTGGCGGGACCGGTGCTCATCGTCGGTCCACGGTACCGGGACCCCCCGACAGCCCCACGCGGCCGAGCCCCGCGGCCGACGGTTGGCGGTGCCGGGACGCGGTGGCATAGTGACCCGCGTGCACGAGCAGTCGCGTCGATTTTTCTACGGGTACCGCACCCCGGTGCCCGTGGACACCTGACGCGCCCGCCGCGCCCGACCCACGCCGCCCCGGAGTCCGATGACCCCGGGGCGTCTTCGTGTCCGGGGTCAGGAGGACCCACCCACCCCGGACACCCCCTGGAGGCCGATCCCCGTGAGTGCCATGACCAGCGATCCCGCGCACGCCCCGACGTCCGACGCCGAGCCGGCACCGGAGCCCGCTCCCGAGGTCACGCCGGAGACCGCGTCCCAGGACGGCGAGGAGGCGGCGCCGGACGTCCCCGCGCCGTTGGCCCCGGCGACCGCCGAGGAGATCCCCGCGCTGCGGGAGGAGATCGACGCGATCGACGCCGAGCTGCTGCGCCTGGTGCGACGGCGCTCGGAGATCTCCCAGCGGATCGGCCTGGCCCGCATGGCCGCCGGCGGGCCGCGCATCGTCTACAACCGCGAGATGCAGGTCCTCGCCCGCTTCCGCGGGCTCGGCACCGAGGGCCGCGAGCTCGCCATGCTGCTGCTGCGCCTCGGCCGGGGACGCCTCGGCGGCCGGAGCTGAGGCGCGGGGGCGGGGCCGCGACGCCCGCCCCCGGCCCCCTGTCCGGCGGGCGAACCGGACGGGCCGCATCCGCCTCGCCACACGAACGGCCGCATCCCGTGCGTCCTGACGGGTGAGGTCCCGGGGTCGGGCGCACGCGCTGCACACCACGGACGCCCGCGACGTACTACGGACCCCACACGACGAGTGGCACTCTGGTGTCATGGGAACGGTCATCGACCTGATCGCCACGATCATCACCGTGCTGGGCCTGCTCGCCTCTTTGGGCTACGGCGGGTACCTGTTGATGCTCTCCTCGGTGGCATCGAAGCGCCCGGGCGCCGGACATCTGGCCGCGGATGCGCGCGGTCGCATCCCGGCCGCCGGCGGGCTGGCGCTGGGGGCCCTCGTGGCCCTGCTGCTCACCGGCGGCGGGGTCCCGCTGGACGTCATCGGACTGCTCGTCGGCGGCGGCGTGGGTCTCGTCGCGGTGAACCAGTTCCAGGGCGCCCGCAAGCGGCTCGCCTCCGGGTCGTCCTGAGCCGAACGGTCGTCCCCGAACGCCCAGCGGCGACCGATTGTGTACGACCGGTTGGTGGACGGCGCCGAGCGCGCCAGGAGGTACGACACGCCCATTGGGCGCCCTGACCCGGACGATGGCCCTTCGTCCCCTGGATAGACCTTCCCGGCCCGGATGACACGCGAGTAGCCATGTCCTCACACGGAGTGGACGACGCGCCCCCGTCCCGGTGAACCCGGAGGCGGCGCGTCCTCGACGGAGGAGGAGCCGGAGACATGCACGAGGGCGAGGGACGGCACGCCTGGTTCGACGAGCCGGCCACGACCACCGGTTCGCTCCTCGCCGTCCCCACCGTCCCCCCGCCCGCGCTCCCCGGGGACGACGAGCCCGAGGTCGTGGCCTTCGAGGACGGAGACGACCTCGAGGACCTCGACGACGCCGGCCCGGACGAGGACGACCTGGTCGAGGAGAACCTGGTCGAGCTCGTCCCCGTGCCGCGCCACCCCGTCCACGACCTGTTCCGGGACCCCGAGGGCGGGTCCGGCGCCGACGCGCCCCGCCACACCGCCGGCATCCCCGTCACCGAGATCCTCGCCCGGCTGACCGTCCCGCCGCCGGTGATGGACGCCGCCACCGAGGCGCCGACGGACGAGATCGTCACCGACGGGCCCCCGGCCCCCCTCGCCCTCCGGCGGTCCACCCCGCCCACCCCCGGGCGCTCCGCGCGCCGCCGGACCAACGTGTTCGGCCGCGGGAACAGCCGGGCGCTCGGCGCGAGCACGGGCGTCCTCCTGGTCGCCGGCGCGGTCGCGAGCGTGGCCGGCCTGCCGCTGCCCGGCGTCCCGCCGCTCATCGAGGAGGGTCCGGGGACGGGCGGCCCGGTGGCGCTCCCGCCCGGCCTCGGCGGCCCCGGCCTGCCCGGCTCGGTCCCCGGCGCCCTGGGCCCGAACGGCGTCGCGACGCCGGCCCAGGTGACGCTCAGCGCCTCGGTCGCCGACCTCGGCCTGGGGCTCGGCGCCCCGGGCGGGTCCGCCCTCGCGGGCCGCGGCCTCACCGGCGGGCCCCTGGCCGGTGCGACGGGCACGCTCCCCGGCGGCGCCGCGGGCGCGCCGGGTGGAGCGAACGGTGGTGCGCCCGGCGGCGCGCCCGGCGGAGGCGGCGGCGCGCCCGGGCTGCCCGGCGGCGGTGGAGCTCCCGGCGGGGGCGGCCCCGGCGGCGGTGGGACGCCCGGCGGCGGAGGCGGCGCCCCCGGCGGCGGTCCCGTCGGCGGCGTGATCGACGGGGTCGGGGGTGTGATCGGTGGCGTCGGCGACACGGCCGGCGGCGTCATCGGCGGCGTCGGCACCGGTGTGGGCGGCGTGGTCACCGGGGTCGGCACCACCGCGGGCGCTCTCGTGGGTGGCGTCGGCGACACCGTCGGCGACCTGGGCAACGGCCTCGGCGGCACGGTCGGGGGCGTCGGCGGCTCCGTCGGCGGCCTCGTCGGCGGACCCGTCGGGCCGGTGGTCAGCGGCCTCACCACGACGGTCGGCACCACCGTGGGCGGCCTGAGCACGACCGTCGGGGACACCGTCGGTGGCGTCGGCACCACCGTCGAGGGCGTGACCGGCGGGCTCGGGGACACGGTCGGCGGCGCCGGCACGACGGCCGGGACGACCGTCGTGGGGCTCACCGGGGTCGTCGAGACCACGGTCGGCGGGGTCGGACCGGTCGTCGACGGCGTCGGTGGACTCTTCGGTGGAGTGCTGGCGGGCTCGACGCCCGCGAGCGGCATCCCCGCGGCGGTCGGCAACGACGTCGTGGCACCCGCCGCCTCGACCGTCACCTCGACCGTCCAGGGCACCGGCGAGGTCGCCGCGGCCACGCTGGGCTCGACCACCGAGGACGTCGTCGAGCCCACGACCGACGCGGTCACCGACGCCGTCGACGGGACGGGCGAGGACGTCACGAGCGCGCTGGACTCGACCACCGACCAGGTCGCGTCGGCCACCGACGACGTCACCGACACCGTCGACGAGGTCGGCGACACGGCCTCCGACGCCGTCGACGACACCCCGGTCGTCGGCGAGACCGCCTCCGAGCCGGTCGAGGACACCACCGACACGGTCGACGACACCGTGGACGACACGGCCGACACCGTCGACGAGGTCTCCGACTCCGCAGGCGACGCGGTGGACGACACGGTGGACGACACGGTGGACACCGCGAGCGACACCGTGGAGGACACCACCGACGCCGTCGGCGACACCGTCGACGGCCTTCTGGGCGGCTCCTGAACCGCCGCGGGGGTGCGGTGGGGGCTCGCCGGGCGCGTGGTCGTCACCCGGTCGGGACCTCTACTGTGACCCTCGTGCACACACGGACGGGGAGCAGCCGGTGAGCGCTCCCCGCGTGGTCGCCGGGCGCTACCGCCTCGAGGAACGCATCGGCGCGGGGGCGATGGGCGTCGTGTGGCGCGGCACCGACGAGCGTCTGGGCCGGGTCGTCGCCGTCAAGCAGGTGTTCCTGCACGCCGGCCTCGACGAGCGGGAGGCCGACGAGGTCCGGCAGCGCACCCTGCGCGAGGGCCGGATCGCCGCCCGCCTGCAGCACCCGCACGCGATCTCGGTGTTCGACGCGTCGATCGAGGGCGACGAGCCGTGGCTGGTCATGGAGTACCTGCCGTCGCGCAGCCTCGCCGCCGTCCTCGGCGAGCAGGGCACCCTCGAGCCGCGCACGGTGGCGCGGATCGGACGCCAGGTGGCGGACGCGCTCGACGCCGCCCACCAGGCCGGCATCGTGCACCGCGACGTCAAGCCCGGCAACGTGCTGCTCGGGGCCGACGGCACCGTCAAGATCACCGACTTCGGCATCTCACGCGCCACCGGCGACCTGACGCTGACCCGCACCGGGATGCTCGCCGGCACGCCGGCCTACCTCGCCCCCGAGGTCGCCCGGGGCGAGAACTCGACCTCCGCGTCCGACGTGTTCTCCCTCGGCGCCACGCTCTACGCCACGGTCGAGGGCATCCCGCCGTTCGGCGCCGACGACAACGCGCTCGCGCTCCTGCACTCCGTGGCCGCCGGCAAGGTCGTCCCGCCGCAGCAGGCCGGCCCGCTGACCGCGCTGCTCATGCGCCTGCTGCGCGACGACCCCGCCGAGCGCCCGTCCGCCGCGCAGGCGCGCCAGGAGCTGGGGCGGATCGCGCACGCGGGCGGACGCAGCGAGACCCCGCTCGCCGACCTCGTCCCCCTGGGCGCCACGGACCCCACCGGCGGCCCGCCCCCGTGCCCGAGGCTCGGCACGGGTCGGACCCCTGGGGCAGCGCCGGCGGTCCCGGGTCCCCGCCGGGCAGCGGGCCGGCACCGGCCGGACCGCCCACCCGCCAGGGCATGCCGGCCCCCGAGCCGCCGGTGTCGCGGCGACGCCCGCGTCGCCGGCCGACCGCGACCATCGCCGTCATCGTGCTCCTCGTCGCCCTGGTGGCGGGCGGGGTCGTCGGCGTCGCCCTGCTCTCGTCGTCGGGCACCGACGCGCCGGGCGCCACCGTCGGGTCCACCGTCGGCGGCGGCGAGTCCGACCCGCAGGCGGCGATGGTGAGCGCGGTCCGCGACTACTACGGCGTGGTCACCGGGAACGAGGCCGCCGGCTGGGCGCGCCTCGGGCCGAACCTGCAGGCCCGCACGGGCGGCTTCGGGAACTACCAGGCGTTCTGGTCGACGATCTCGTCCGTGCAGGTCGTCGACGCCTCGGCGCTCGACGCCGACACGGTGCGGGCGACCCTCGACTTCGCCCCCGAGGGCCGCGAGCGCAGCCAGGAGGTGCACGAGCTCGGCATGGTCCAGGGGCCCGACGGCCGCTGGCTCATCGACACCGACGAGAGCGTCGACGCGGCCAGCCCCCGGGCGGCCGCCACCGGGCTGAGCCTCGAGGCCCCGGTCGCGGAGGCCTCCGGCCCGACCACCACCTCGTCACCCCCGGCCACGCGCGCCGAGGACCACGGCGGCGGCGACGACCACGGCGGCGACGGCGGCCACGGGGGCGATGACCACGGCGGCGGCCGCGGGCACGGTGGCGACGGCGGCGATCACGGCGAGGGCGGCCACGGCGGGGACGACGACAGCGACGACAGCTGAGCCGCCGGCTACACCAGCCGGCGGTCGCTCGCCCAGCGCGAGAGCTCGTGGCGGTTGGACGACTGCGTCTTGCGCAGCACGCTCGACACGTGGGTCTCGACCGTCTTCACGGAGATGACGAGCTCGGCGGCGATCTCCTTGTACGACCAGCCGCGGGCCAGCAGGCGCAGGACGTCGCGCTCGCGGCGGGTCAGCTGGTCGAGCTCGGGGTCGACGACGCCGGTCGCGCCGGGGCGGTCGGCGAAGGCGTCGAGCACGAAGCCCGCGAGGCGCGGGGAGAACACGGCGTCGCCGGCGTGCACGCGCACGACGGCGTCGGCGAGCTCGTGGCCCGAGATGGTCTTGGTGACGTAGCCGCGCGCGCCGGCGCGGATCACCGAGATGACGTCCTCGGCGGCGTCGGACACCGACAGCGCGAGGAACACGACCTCCGGGTGGTCCGGCCGGGTGCGGGCGAGCACCGCGGCGCCGCCGCCGTCGGGCATGTGCACGTCGAGCAGCACGACGTCGGGGCGGCGGTGGCCGATGACGGCGACGGCCTCGTCGACCGAGCCCGCCTCCCCCACGACGCTGACGGTGCGTCGCGCCAGCGACTCGAGCTCGGCGCGCACCCCGCGGCGGAAGAGCGCGTGGTCGTCGACGATCACGACGCTGACGGCGTCCTCCGGCGTGGCGGGCTCGCTCATCGGGTCTCCTCCTCGCTGACGGGGGCGGTGCTCGGGCTCCCGCGCCGGGCACGGGGCAGGACGAGACCGACCTCCGTGCCCTGGCCCGGTGTACTGCGCAGCGCCACCTTGCCGCCGTGGCGGGCCATGCGGTCCTTGATCGAGCCGGCCAGGCCGCGCCGGTCGTCGGGCACGGCGTCCGGGTCGAACCCGCAGCCGCGGTCGCGCACGAAGATCTCCACGGTCTCGGGCTCCACCTCGGCGTAGACGTCGATCTCGTCGACGCCGGCGTGCTTCGCGGCGTTGACCATCGCCTCGCGGGCGGCCGCGACCAGGGCGGCGGTGTCGGGGTCGAGCGGGGCGTCGCCCACCACGACCGGCGCGACCCGCACCCCGTAGTCGTCCTCGACCTCGCCGGCGGCCGCGGCGAGGGTGGCCGCCAGCGTCGCGTCGGTCGCGGCGGCGGGGTGCCCGGTGTCGCCGCCGGGCGGGCCGTAGAGCCAGGCCCGCAGCTCGCGCTCCTGGCTGCGGGCGAGGCGGCGGACCTCGCGGCCGGAGGCGTCCTCGCCCGCCTGCTTCTGGATCAGCGCGAGGGTCTGCAGCACCGAATCGTGCAGGTGCGCGGCGATGTCGGCGCGCGCCTGCCCGCGGATGCGCTCGGTACGCTCGGTGCCGAGCTCGCGGACCAGGCGCAGCCACCACGGCACGGTGAGCACGACGACGCCGGCGAGGGTGGCCAGGGCCGCGAGCAGGCCGAACTGGACCTGGTCGAGGTCGATGTTGCCGAGCAGGAAGGCCGCGATCCCCGCGGTGACCAGCAGTGCGCCCGCCAGGGCCCGCACGAGGCCGAGCTTCCCGCCGAGCCAGCGCGCGCGACGCGTCGGGCCGGCGGCGACCCCGGTGCCGGTGTCGGCCTCCCGCCACACCAGGGCCACGCCCGCGAGCACCACGCCGAGCGGGATGGTCACCCAGCCGGAGAGCTCCCCGCCCAGCGCGGAGAGCACGAACGCGAGCCCGACGCCGAGCGTGGCGAGCCCCAGGCCCTGGCGGCGCTCGTTCGGCGGCAGCTCGCGCCGGACGCCGCGCGGCTCGAGGGGGCAGAACAGCCACAGCGCGGCGTAGGCGAGGAACCCGGCGCCGGACGCGGCCACGAGCAGCACGAACACCAGGCGCACGCGCAGGACGTCGACGCCCAGGTGGTCGGCGACCCCGCCGGTGACGCCCGCGATCACCGATCCCTGCCGGCGGCGGCGGACGCGCGAGAGGACGAAGGGCGCGGGCGTCACCGGGGCAGCGGGTGCCGGCGCCTCGCTCACCGCGTCCACCGCCTCCACGGAGGCCGTCTCGTCCACGACCTCATCGTCACACGTGCGCGACCCCGGGCGGGGCGGCGGCGACCCCCGAGGTCCTCGGGGTCGTCTCGGGGTGGGGACCGGGGTGGCTCCCGGAGGTTTCGGGCCCTCGCGGCGGCCAGTGTCGACGTCATCGCCGGCCCGCACGGGGCCGACGGGGAACGACGGGCCGCGCACACCGGCCCGATCGGCGAGGAGGATGAGGACGATGAGCAGTCCCGGCCAGGGGTCGCGGGCGCCGGCGGGTGCCGACGTCGGCGCGACCCTCCGCGAGATGTGGGCGACGCGCCCCGCCCGGCTGAAGGAGGACCGCAAGATCGCGGGCGTCGCCGCCGCGATCGCGCGGCGCTACGCCGTCGACCCGACGCTGGTGCGGGTCGGGTTCGTGGTCTCGCTGTTCTACGGGGTGGGCCTGCTGGTCTACCTCGCCGGCATCCTCGTGCTCCCGCGGGTCGACGAGACGGGGCGGCGACGCGAGACGCCGGTGTGGGCGATCGTCATCGGGACGCTCCTCGGGATCGCCGCGGTCGCCTCGGCGTTCTCCGGCGACCTCGGCACCGTGATCGGCATCGTCGTCGCGGTCGCCCTGCTCTACGCGCTGCACCGCAGCCGCGGCCACCTGCGGGACCCGCAGCGGCCCGTGGCGGTCGACGGGGTGACGCCCACCGTCGAGCCCGGGGAGGCCCCGAAGCCGCCGTCGTGGGATCCGCTCGGCGCGGCCCCGTTCGCCTGGGACCTGCCCGAGCCCGCCGCCCCGCCCGTGCCGAAGCCGCCGCGCTCGAAGGTCGTGCCCGTGACCCTCGGCGCCGCGATCGTCGCGGCCGGGATCGTCGCCCTGCTGGGCCTGCTCGGCCTGGTGCCGCTCGGCGCCACCGCGGTGCTCGGCACCGCCCTCGCCGTGATCGGCGCGGGCCTGGTCGTCGGCGCCTTCCTGCACCGGGGACGCGGACTGATCATCGCGGCGGTGCCGCTGGCGCTCGTCCTGGTCGCCGCCGCCAACGGCGCCGGGAACGGGCCGTGGAACGACGCGGACGTCCGCTTCGACTCCGACGGCGCCCCGGGCTCCGTCCAGACCCTCGGCGACGCCTCCTGGGCCCCGATGATCGGGATGGTCGCCCCGGCCTATGAGACGGCGTTCGGCGACGCCCAGCTCGACCTGCGCGGCCTCGCCGCGACCCCGCCGGGGTCGCCGCCCGTGCAGACCGAGGTGAGCAGCGGTGCCGGCGACGTCACCGTGCTCGTGCCGGTCAACGCCGACGTCACCGCGACGTGCGAGAGCGGCGGCGGCACGGCGGAATGCCTGGGCCGGGTCGACGGCCCGGTGACCGACCTCGGACCCGACGGGCCCGGCGGGCCGAGCATCCAGCTGCAGGCCGTCAGCGGCGGCGGAGACGTGGAGGTGCGCCGTGGATGAGCGCCGGACCGGTGAGACCTTCACCGACCAGCCCTACACCCCCGACCAGCCGTACACGATCCACCAGGACGTGGACACGCTCGGCGGCGACGCCGGCGAGGCCCCGGCCCGCCGGCCCGGGCCCGACCCGCTGGGCCTCGTGGCCGGCCTGGCCGCGATCCTCGTCGCCGTCCTGGCCCTCACCGGCACGATCGCGAGCGTCGACCCACGCTGGGTCCTCGCGCTCGTCGCCGTCGGCGTCGGGCTCGGCGTCCTCCTGGCGACCCTGCGCCGCCGCTCCTGAGAACGACTACTGGCTGGTATCGCTCGCACAGCGAGCGATACCAGCCAGTAATGCTGTGCAGGGTCAGGAGTGCCAGGACCTAGGAATGACAGTGCCCGTTCGACGACGGCGGGACGTCGAGCGTGGGGTTGCGGTCGAAGAACCCGACGGGCATCAGCCGGAAGCCGGCGTAGTCGACGGGCATGATCGGCCAGTCCTCCGGGCGCGGCACGTGCGTCAGGCCGAACGTGTGCCACAGGACGACGTCGGCGCCCCGGCCGTCCTCGTCGAGGGCCCGGTCGGCGGCGGTCCAGGTCGGCAGGCCCGCACCGCCGGCGTGCTGGTTGACGTAGTCGCCGGCCGGATAGCGCTCGTCGGCGTCGTAGGCGGTGACCCAGAGGTGCTTCGTCGCGAAGGCGGCGCGGCCGGCGACGACGGAGCGGTCGTCGGCGAGCAGCGTCGGGCTGCCCTCGGAGTGCAGGGCGTACGCGACGGGGCGACCGTGACGGTTGGTCGACTCCGGGTTGACCACCTGCCAGGTGCGCCCGCGGCCCGGGTCGGCGAGGCGCTGGGCCTCGGCCTCGTGCGTCAGCCGCGTGCGGGACTCGGTGAAGGCGTTGCCCCAGGGGTTGTCCTCCCCCATCGGCAGGGCGACGGCCTCGCACTCCTCGACGGCGTTGCGCTGACCGTCGACGGCCATGTCCAGACGGGCCGAGAACAGGTGCTGGTGGTAGGGCAGGCCCAGCCCGGGCGCCACCTGCGTGGCGTACGGGTGCCCCTCGGACGGGTAGGCCGAGGTGAACGGGATCCCGGTCAGCTTCGACTCGCACGCGATCGTGCCGTCGAGGTAGAGGTACCAGTAGAAGCCGTAGTCGTAGTTGCCGATCGTGGTGAAGAACGAGATCACCATGCGGCGCTGCCTGCGGGTCTCCGACGCGTTGGTGAACAGGTCGGAGTGCTTCCAGAGGATCCCGTAGTCCTCCTCGTGCAGGCAGATCGCGTTGGTGATCGTGCGCGGCGACCCGTCGTCGTCGGCCACCACCACGTCCATGTACCGGATCTCGCCGAGGCAGTCGCACCCGAGCTCGAGGGAGTTCGCGTAGCGGGCGAACATGTACTCGCCGGCGTCGAAGTAGTTCTGCCAGAACCGCACGGGCGACGGGTCGGCGTAGGGCACCACCAT
The DNA here is from genome assembly GCF_050948445.1 of Actinomycetospora sp. CA-053990. Classification (NCBI taxonomy): domain Bacteria; kingdom Bacillati; phylum Actinomycetota; class Actinomycetes; order Pseudonocardiales; family Pseudonocardiaceae; genus Actinomycetospora; species Actinomycetospora sp. CA-053990. The sequence continues at coordinate 5,502,850 of NZ_CP192043.1, forward strand.
CTCGGCGATCGACGCCCGGTAGACCACGGGCCGGCCGTGGATGCCGATCTGGTGCAGGGTCAGGCCCTCGCGCTCGTTGAAGCCGATGCGCAGGTCCCAGCCCTCCCACTGGAGCCGGTTGCCCTCGAGGGTGAAGCTGACGCCCTCGGGCTGGGTGATCTCGATGGGCTTGAGGGTCGTGCGCTGCGGCCCGACCTGCTCGGGGTCGTCGAAGTTGCCCGGCTCGTCGGGCACCGGCAGCGGCGCGTGGTCGACCACGCGGGAGACCTCGCGGGCGACGAGGTCGACGTAGGCGACGACACCGTCGACGGGGTGGGCCCAGGGCGAGTCCTTCTCGTGGTCCTGGCGGAACCCGAGCACCCGCGCCATGCGGCGCCCGGTCTCCTCCGGGTAGTAGGCCCCGGCCGAGAGCGGCACGGCGCGGACCGTCGCCGGGTCGATGCCACGGCGCCGCAGCGCGTCGCACCACTCGGTCGAGGCCAGGACGATCTCTTCCATGATCTCGAACTCGGAGTCGATGATCGGGAGCTGGCCGCTGGTGGCGGGGTCGAGCTCGACCGCCGAGTCGATCTCGCCGCGGGACGCCGAGACGACGACGTCGCGCGAGGGCCCGCCGCTCATGTCGAGCAGCAGGACGCGGAAGCGACGGTCGACGCGGTCGCCGTCGTTGTGGGCGAGGACGGCCGCCTTCTCGGGCTCCTCGAGCCCGGCGAAGCAGTAGCGGACGGAGTCGCCGAGCAGCCCGGCGTCGGCGAGCACCTCGCGGACGGCCCGGAACTCCTCGGTCGTGGCCAGGTCGAGCGGGTGGGTGGCGGCGCCGGTGTCGATGTTCGCGGGGGCGGTGGCGGTCACGGGGTCCACTCCTTGTCGGTGCGGGTGACGGTGCGGGTCTCGGTGCGGGTGACGGGAGGGCGGGCCATCAGGCGTTCTCGCGCGGCAGGACGGGCGGCGTCAGGTCGGCGGGACCGTCGGGAGCCGCGGGGCCCCGCGCGCCGACGACGACGCCCACGAGGGTGACGACGACGAGCACGGCACCGATGCCCAGCGCCAGCCCCGTGGACCCGCCGATCAGCGTCGCGAAGTTGCCGATCGTGAGCACGAGGCAGACGAGCAGCCCCAGCAGTCCCAGGGTCGGTGCGATGCGCGTGTGCCACATCCGCCGATCGGCCCCACTCCGGGCGAAGTACACGAGGACGGCGAGGCACGTCATCACCATGAGGACGAGGACGCCGAGCGTCGCGGTGCCCGCCATCCAGGCGAAGACCTGGGCGACCGGGTCCAGGCCGGCGACCGCGAAGATCACGACGAACACCAGCGCCAGCCCGCTCTGCGCGAGGGAGGCGATGTGCGGGGACCCGTGGCGCTCATGGGTGCGGCCGCAGGCCTCCGGGAACGCGCGGTTCTGGCCGAGGGCGAACCAGTAGCGCGCGGCGACGTTGTGGAACGCCAGGATCGCGGCGAACAGGCTGGTCACCAGCAGGATCGTCACGATGTGCCCGCCGATCGGGCCGAGCCAGTTGGTCGTGGTGGAGACGAGGAAGGTGCCGGGGTTCGCGCCGGCCTCGGCGACGGCGGCCTCGTCGCCCCAGGCGGAGACGATGGCCCAGCTCGAGACCGCGTAGAAGATGCCGATGATGACGAGCGCGAGGTAGGTGGCGCGCGGGATCGTGCGCTGCGGGTCGCGGGCCTCGTCGCGGAACACCGCGGTGGCCTCGAAGCCGATGAAGCTCGCGATCGCGAACATGATCGCGATGCCGACCGCGCCGGAGGCGATCTGGCCGGGATCGAAGACGGCCGTCGACAGCCCCTCGGGGCCGCCGCCCTGGCCGACCACCACGACGTCGAGCACGACGACGATCGCGATCTCGGCGAGGAGCAGCACACCGAGCACGCGGCTCGAGAGCTCGATGTGGCGGTAGCCGAGCACGGCGACGATGAGGATCACCGCGATCGTCCACACGTACCAGGGGATGCTCGGGCCGCCGTAGCTGGTGACCAGCTCGTCGATGGCGGCGCCGATGTACCCGAGGACCGCGAGCTGGACGGCGGTGTACGTGGCCAGGGCGAGGAACGCCGCGCCCATCCCGAGCGGGCGCCCGAGACCGTGGCGCACGTAGGTGAAGAAGGCGCCGGCGTCGGGGACGTGCGGGCTCATCGCACAGAAGCCGACGGCGAACAGCAGGAGCACCACCGCGCACAGCACGAAGGTGGCGGGGAAGGCGGCGCCGTTCCCGGCCCCGACCCCCAGCGGGATGGTGCCCGCGATGACGGTCAGCGGGGCGGCCGCCGCGACGACCATGAAGACGATGGAACCGACCCCGAGGGTGCCGGACAGGCGTGAGGCGGGCGCGGGCGCGGATTCGGTGGGCGCGGCCATGGCGACTCCCGGGAATCGGAGGAAAGGGGCCGACGAGAATGTCGCGGGTCACGTTTGCGGAGGCGTTCCCGCGGGGTCAACCCCTCGTTGAGCTGCACGGGGCCCGGGGAGATCCGGAATCCCACGAATCCGCGTCGTGACCTTCGGCCGTTCTCCGAACGGAGATCGGCCATTCGCGCGAGCCCGTCCGAATGAGAATCGCGGCAGACCGTTTCTCGTTCGGAGGACGAGTTCGTCGCCGTGGCGGGGCTCCGGCCCTACGGTGACGGGCGTGCCGACGCCCGGAGGTCCGCCGTGACGCGCATCCCCGTGCTGCGGTCGCGCTCGCCGGTGGCCGGGCTGCGCCGCCGCTCCCTGCGCCCGCCGGGGGTCTTCGCCCAGTCCGTGGCCACCACCGCCCCGGCCGGCGCGATGGCCTCGACCCCGCTGCTCGTCATCGCCGCCGCCGGCAACGGGGCGCTCTGGTCGTTCGCGATCGCCGCCGTCCTCGTCGGGCTCGTCGCCGCGTGCATCACGGTCTTCGCGCGACGGATGGCCGCGGCCGGCGGGCTCTACAGCTTCACCGCGCAGGGGCTCGGCCCCGGCGGCGCCTACGCGTGCGCGGTCGCGATGGTCGTGGGGTACGGGATGCTCGTCGCCGTCACGTTCGCCGGCGCCTCCTGGTACGGCGGCGCGCTCGTGGCCCGGCTCGCGGGGGGCGGCGACGCGCTCGCGGCCGGCGCCGGCGTCGCGCTCGTCGTCGTCCTCGCGGTCACCGTGGCGGTGTGCGCGGTCCGGGGTGTGCGTCTGGCCGGGCGGGTGATGCTGGTGATCGAGGCCGTGTCGATCGGCCTGATCCTCGTGGTGCTCGTCGCGCTCGCCCTGACCACGGCACCCGGTCCGCCGCCGGCCCCGATGGACGGGTCGGGGCTGGAGGGATTCGGGCTGGGCGGCATCGCGGTCGGCGTCCTGCCCGCGCTGGCCGCGTTCATCGGGTTCGACAGCGCGGCGTCGCTGGGCGTCGAGGCCCGCAGGCCGTTCGCGTCGATCCCCCGGGCGATCACCGCCACGGCCGCCGTCGCCGCCGTGCTCTACCTGGTGGCGACGCTCGTGCAGCTGGCCACGCCCGGCGGCGCGGGCCGCGCCACGAGCCCGACGTCGGGCGTCCCGGCGACCGTCGGCGACCTCAGCTGGGCCTCGGTCCTCATGGACGTCGGCATCGTGGCCTCCTTCGGCGCGTGTGCCCTGGCCGCGCTGAACACGTTGGTGCGCGTGCTGTTCTCGCTGGCCCGAGAGGGCGTGGCGCCCGCGGCGCTCGGGCGCACCCACCGTCGCCACCTGACCCCGGCCGTCGCCGTGTGGGTCACGGTGCCGGTGCCGGCGGCCGTGGTGGTGGTCGGCACCGCCGCCGGGGTCGCGCCCGCGACGGTCTTCGGCGGCCTGGTCGCGGTGGCCACCCTCGGATTCCTCGCCGCCTACCTGCTGGTCTGCCTCGCCGCGCCCCGGTTCCTCGCCCGCATCGGCGAGCTCACCGGCGGGGTCGTCGTGGTCTCGGTGCTCGCGTCGGCCGCGCTCGTCGCCACCGTGGTCGTGGTGGTGGTCCACGCGAGCACCGGCCTGCTGATCACCCTGGCGGGCCTGCTCGTCCTCGGCGTCGGGGGCTGGTTCGTGCTGCGCCGGCGCCGCGGGCCGGCTCTGCAGGGGATGGGTGTGTACGACGAGACCACCACCGCCGACGTCCTCGCCGCGGGACCCCGGTGACCTCGCCGATCAGCGGGCGGCAGCCCCAGGCGGTGCGCAGCGCGCTGCTCATCCTCGAGGAGGTCGCCGCGGCCGGGGTCGGCGTCACCGCGAAGGAGATCTCCGCCGCGCTGCGGATCCCTCCCGCCACGACCTACCGGCTGCTCAACCTGCTCGTCGCCGAGGAGTACCTCGTGCGGCTGCCCGACCTCGGCGGCTTCGCGCTCGGGCGGCGCATCGCGAACCTCGCGCCCGCGCCCCTGTCCGCGCCGACCGCCGCGCGCGACGTGATGCGCCGGCTGCGCGAGCGCGTCCGCTGGGGCGCCCACCTCGTCGCCTACGACCGGCACCGGTTCCTGTTCGTCGATCCCGACCCCGACCACCCGCCGACCGACGCCGACGAGCTCGCCCGCCACCCGCACGCCAACGGGCTCGGGCGCCTGCTGCTCGCCGAGCACGACGAGCTCCCCGACGGCCCGCTCGCCCGCCTGACCCCGCGGACGGTGGTGGACCGCGACGAGCTCAAGGCCGCGCTCGTCGAGGTCGCGCGCACCGGCCTCGCCCGCCAGTGCGGGGAGTTCCACGCCGCCCTCGGCTGCCTCGCCGTCGCGATCCGCGCGCCGGGCGACGGCCGCCTCGTCGCGGGCCTCGCCCTCACCGGCCCCGCCGACCGCGTCGCGGCGCCCAACACCGAGCTGCTGTCGCTCCTCCGCGAGCACGCGGCGGAGCTGGCCCCGCTGCTGGCCTGAGTGCAAGCCCTGCGTCCACGCTGGCACTCAACGACAGGAAATCCGCTTCGTCAGGGCGCGCCGGCCGCGATCACGGGCACCGGCGCCGGCACGTCGACGCGGTTGCGCCGCCCCGCGAGCCGCGGGAAGCCCGGCAGGCGCGACAGCGCGCGCAGCACCGGCGGCGGGCCGGGGTCGCCGCTGCCGATGCGCTCGGCCGCGGAACGCTCCGTGCGCACCTGGGCCCGCTGCTCGCGCTCGACGGCCGGGCGGCGCGCCGCCTCGAGCCCCGCCGCGGCGTCGTCGAGCTGGCGCGGCGACGGCGGGGTCCGGCGCAGGGGACCGACGAGACGGTTGGCGAGGTCGGCCGCGTCGGCGAGCGCGAGGTTGATCCCGTTGCCCCCCACAGGCGAGACCACGTGCGCGGCGTCGCCGAGCAGCACCAGCCCGGGCCGCGTCCAGCGCTCGACGGTGGTGATGCGCACGGGGAGCAGGGTCAGGTCGGCGACGTCGCCCAGGTCGTCGAGGCGCCCGGCGAGCCACGGCAGGGCGTCGACGGCGGCGTCCCGCAGCGCGGACACCCCGCGGGCGCGGACCTCGGCGAGCGTCCCGGCGCGGATCGTCCACCCGAGCTGCCAGTCGCCGCCCTGGTCGAGCAGCGCGACGCTGCCGGTGGGCGTGCCGAACAGGTCGAGCCCCGAGTACGACGGGTCGTCGTCGCGGCGCGGCAGGGCGTGCCAGAGGATGTCGAGGCTCGCGCCCAGCTCGGTGGCCGCGAGCCCGGAGGTCGCCCGGACCTTGGAGTTCCGCCCGTCGGCGCCGACGACCAGCGCCGCGTCGAGGTGGTGCTTCGCGGCGTCGACCGTGTACTCGACGCCGCTCACGCGCCCGTCGGCGTCGTGGCGCAGCGACGAGAACCGCGCCCCCATGTGCACCGTCGCCCCGTGCGCGCGGGCCCGGGCGGCGAGCCACGGCAGGAACTCGGCCTGCGGGATCAGCGCGTAGAACGGGAAGCGCGTGCTCGCGCCGCGGTAGTCGACGAGCGTCCAGGTGCGCGACGCCGTGTGCCAGCGGAAGGCGTCGGAGCGGGTGTGCGGCACCTCGGCGAGCAGCGGTTCGGCCAGCCCGAGCCCGTCGAGGTACTCGAGCACCCCGGGCGCGAGCGTGTCGCCCCGGAAGCGGCGCGCGAAGTCGTGGCGGGACTCCAACAGCGTCACCGACGCCCCGCCCCGGGCGAGCAGGTAGGTCAGGAGCACTCCGGCAGGACCGCCGCCGACCACCACGACATCGCTCATTCCACGACGATACCTCTCGATCGTGGAGATATCTCGACGCAGGCGAGTGCCAGCAGCAGGACCGCGGCGTCTGCGGGAACCGTCGGGTCCCGGCCGGTGAGCCCGGCGACGCGGCGCAGGCGGTTGAGCACGGTGTTGCGGTGGCAGAACAGCGACGCGGCGGTGTCGGCCACCGCGCCGTCGACGGCGAACCGGCGCAGCGTCGCGACGAGCCGTTCCCGCTCCGCCGCGGGGATGTCGGCCAGGCCGCCGAGCTCGCCCACCACGAGGTCGGGCCCGACGTCCCCGAGACGGGCCGCGGCGAGCGGGAGCCAGGCCGAGGCGAGGGTGCGGGGCTCGGCGGGCCCGCCCGCCGTGACGTCGGCGAGCTCGCCCGCGAGCCGGGCACGCCGCGGGACGTCCCCGAGCCCGTGCGCCGTCGGCCCCACCCCGCAGCGCACGCCGTCCAGGGCCGCCCGCACGGGCGCGCCGTCCGGCCCCTCCCAGCGCGCGAGCAGCACGCTGTGCCGGCCGGTCGGCTGCACGTGCACCGGGCGCCCACCGGCGGCCAGGCGGTCCCCCGCCCGCCGGAGCGCGGCCGCGTCCTCGCCGGCGGCCGCGGCGACGAGGACGTCGTCCCCGGCGTCGAGCCCCAGCGCGATCGCGGCGCGCCGGACATCCTCCGGCGCGGGGTCGTCGGCCGCGAGGAGGGCGCCGATGAGCGCCGTGCGCTCACCCTGGCGCTCCCGGGCGAGCACCGCCTCCTCCTCCAGGTACGCGAGCCGGATGCGCGACGAGTAGTCCTCGACGACGGTCCACACGGTCTGGACGCGCTCGACCAGCAGCGCCGCCTCGTCCGGCGTCGCCCGCGCGCGCAGCGCCTCCCACAGCACCCCGAAGTCCTGGCGGACCGCGGTGAGCAGGTCGTCGAGGGGCACCCCGCGGCGCGCGCGGTCCCGGCCGATCGCGGGCCCCACCTCGGCCAGCCGGTCGGGCACGGAGCGCCCCGCGAGGCGGCCGAGCAGGTAGGCGAACGTGTCGTCGGCGTCGGTGTCGAGCCGCTCGGCGGGGACGAGGCCCCGCCCGTAGGCCGGGACGGTGCGGACCCGGTCGACGAAGGCGACCCGCAGTGCGTCCGCGTCGTCGCGCACGCGCTCCACGAGATCCCGCCAGCGACGCTCGTTGTGCATCTGCCCAACCTAGGGCGCGCGGGACGCGACGAGGACGCCTTCCGCGCGAGAGACGATCCGGGCACGCTCGAACGCTCATCACCCGAGACCGTCACCGGAGAGGCCGCCGTGCACCTCACCCCCCGCGAGCAGGAGAGGGTGCTGTTGCACAGCGCGGCCGAGCTCGCCCGCCGCCGCCTCGCGCGCGGCGCCCGGCTCGGGGCGTCCGAGGCGGTCGCGCTGGTGTGCGACGAGGTCTGCGAGCTGGCCTGGGACGGTCACGACCTCGACGACGTCGTCCGGCGGGCGCACGAGATCGTCGGACCCGACCAGGTGCTCGAGGGCGTCGCCACGACCGTGCCGTCGGTGCAGGTCGAGGCGCTCTTCCCGCACGGCACGACCCTCGTGCACGTCGACCGGCCGTTCGGGCCGCCGACAACCGGGGGCCCCGGCGCCGTCCGCCCCGCCGCCGGGACCGTCGAGCTCGCCCCGGGCCGGGCCCGCTGCGGCGTCCGCCTGCACAACGACGGCGACCAGCCGGTCTGGGTCACCTCGCACGTCCCGCTCGACCGGCTCAACCGCCGCCTCCGCGTCGAGGTCGACGACAGCGACGACAGCGCCGACCCCGCGCGCCTGCGCCTCGACATCGCCGCCGGGACGGCGCTGCGGGTGGAGGCCGGGACGACGCGGGCGGCGACGGCCGTGCGCCTGGGAGGTGCCGCCCGATGAGCTCCCTCGACCGCGCCGAGTACGCCCGGCTCTACGGCCCGACGACCGGCGACCGCGTGCGCCTCGGCGACACCGACCTGTGGGTGGAGGTGGACGCCGACGACACCGAGCCCGGCGAGGAGATGCTCGGCGGCTGCGGCAAGACCGCCCGGCAGGGCGCGCTGGTCACCGACCGCGCGCCCCGCGACAGCGCCCTCGACATGGTCGTGCTGGGCGTCCTGCTGCTCGACCCCGTCCTCGGGATCCGCAAGACCTCGATCGGCATCGCCGACGGCCGCATCGTCGGGGTGGGCCGCGCCGGCAACCCGGACGTCCAGGACGGCGTCGAGCTCGTCGTCGACGCCCACACCGCGATGGTGCCGGGCGAGGGCCTGATCGCGACGCCGGGTGCCGTCGACTCCCACGTCCACCTCTCCAACGCCGACCTCGTCCCGGCCGCGCTGTCGGTCGGGGTGACGACGCTGGTGGGGATGGGCATCGGCGGCGTCTGGGACGTCGGCGCCAACCCCGCACCCAACCTGCACACGCTGATGGCCTCCTGGACCGGCGCGCCGGTCAACGCCGCGTTCCTCGCCCGCGGGTCGTCCGGCTCGGCCGAGCTCCTGGAGCGGGCGGTGCTCGCCGGGGCGGGCGGCTTCAAGGTCCACGAGGACTGGGGCGCCGGCCCGGACGCCGTCGACACCTGCCTGGGCGTCGCCGAGCAGGCCGACCTCCCCGTCGCCCTGCACACCGACACGCTGAACGAGTCGGGCTTCCTGGACGACACGCTCGACGCCGTGGGCGGGCGGACCGTGCACGCGTATCACGTCGAGGGCGGCGGCGGGCATCCCGACCTGCTGCGCATCGTCGGCCGGGACTCCGTCCTGACGTCCTCGACCACGCCCACCCTCCCGCTCACCGCCGCCACCGTCCGCGAGCTGGGCCCGATGACGATGACCGTGCACCGCGGGCACCCCGACCTGCCCAGCGACCGGACCATCGCCGCGAGCCGCATCCGCGAGCACGCCATCGCGGCGGAGAACCGGCTGCACGACGACGGCGCCATCTCGATCATCAACTCGGACGCGCTCGGCATGGGCCGGATCGGCGAGACCGTGCGCCGCACCTGGCAGCTCGCCCACGTGCAGGCCCACCTCGCCGGCGAGACCGGCCCGGACGTCGCGAACAACGTGCGGGTCCTGCGCTACCTCGCCAAGCTCACGCACAACCCGGTGGTCGCGCACGGGCTCGCCGGGCACGTCGGCTCGCTCCGGGCCGGCCGGGTCGCCGACATCGTGCTCTGGTCGCCCGCCTGGTTCGGGGCGGTGCCCGAACTCGTGATCAAGTCCGGGTTCGTCGCCTGGGGTGCGGCCGGGTCGGGGTCGGGCTCCACGCGGCTCGGTCAGCCCCGCCGGATGCGCGGCTTCCACGGGGCCCGCGGGGGCGCGCCCGCCCGCCTGTCCCACCAGTTCGTCGCCGCCGCGTGCCTCGAGGACCCGACCGCGCGCGCCGCCCTGCCGGTCGGGCCGCGCTACACCGCGATCGCGGGCAGCCGGGGCCTCGGTGCCGCGGACATGCTGTTCAACACCGCGTCACCGGACGTCGAGATCCCCGGCGAGCCGGCCCCGGTGCGGGTCGACGGCCGCGAGGTGCCGCTGCACCACGCGGTCGATCTGCCCCTGACCCGCCTGCACCACCTGGGGTGAGGAGAGCCGTGGCCCGCGACCTGGAGATCGACCTGCTGCTGCGCGACGCCGACGTCGTGACCCTCGACGACGCCCGCCCGCGCGGGCGGGCCATCGCGGTGCACCACGGGCGTGTCCTCGCCGTGCTGGAGGACGACGAGCTCCCGGCCGGGGTGCGCGCGCGCCGCGTCGCGAGTGTCGGGGGTGCGACGGTGGTGCCCGGGTTCGACGACGCCCACCAGCACACGGCCTGGTTCGGGCAGTCGCTCGCCGAGATCCCGCTCGGCGGGCTGCGCGACCTCGACGCCGTCTACGACGCGGTCGCCGCGCGCGCCGCGGAGCTCCCGCCCGACGCGTTCGTCGTCGGCAGCGGCTACGACGACGTCGCGCTCGGCGGCTCGCCGGACCGGCGCGCGCTCGACCGCGCCGGGGGCGGGCGGCCGGTGTGGCTCAAGCACCGCTCCGCGCACGTCTGCGCGGTCTCCACGGAGGTGCTGGCGCGGGCCGGGGTGCTGGACGGGCGGGCCGTCGTCCCCGCCGGTGGCGTGGTCGTCCGCGACCCTGCCGACGATCCGGCCGGCGATCCCACCGGCGTCCTGCTCGAGGCCGCACAGGCCCTGGCCGGCGACCTCCTGCGGCCCTACGGCGTGGCGGATCTGGCCGATGCGATCGCGCGTGCCACCGCCGTGTTCGCCCGGGAGGGCCTCACCCACGTCACCGAGGCCGGGATCGCCGGCGGGTGGATCGGGCGCTCGCCGCGCGAGCTGGCCGCCTACCAGCTCGCCCGCGAGCGCGGGGACCTCGCCGTGCGCGTCGACCTCATGCCCGAGACCTCCGTCCTGCACGACGTCCCCGGTGGCCCGGGCCGCAGTCTCGACCTGGGCCTGCGGCCGGGTCTCGGGGACCTGGACCTGCGCATCGGCCCGATGAAGATCTTCTTCGACGGCGCCCTGAGCTCGCGGACCGCGGCGATGCGGGAGCCCTACGCCGATCGCGACCACGCCGGCTACCTCGGCGCCGACCCCGAGGACCTGCACGACGCCCTCGTCGAGGCCGTCGCCGGCGGCTGGACCGTCGCGGCGCACGCCATCGGCGACCGGGCCGTGGACGCCGCCCTCGACGCGTTCGCCGCGGCCGCCGACCGGCCCTGGCCCGGCGTGCGCCCGCCCCGGCACCGCCTCGAGCACGCCGGGGTCGTCGACGACGCCGCCCTCGCGCGCCTGGCCGCCCTCGGCGTCACACCGATCCCGCAGGCCCGGTTCCTCTACGAGATCGGCGACTCGATGGCCGCCGCCGTCGGCGACGACCGCGCCGGCCTGCTCTACCGCCACGCCTCGTTCCTGCGCGCCGGGCTGCGGGTGCCGGCGAGCTCGGACCGGCCGTGCGTCGCCGACGGGCACCCCCTGCGCGGGATGCAGTCGATGGTGCAGCGGCGCACCGCGACGGGACGGACGCTGGGCGCCGACGAGGCCGTCGACGTCGAGACCGCGCTGCGCGCCTACACCGTGGACGCCGCCTGGATCGCCGGTGACGAGGACGTCCGCGGGCGGCTCGCGCCCGGCCTCGCCGCCGACCTCGTCGTCCTCGGCGAGGACATCACCCGTGTCGACACCGACCGCATCGGCGACATCGAGGTCGTCGCCACCCTCCGGGGCGGACGCGCCACGCACGGCGCGGGCGCCCTGGGGCTGCCGCCCGACGGAGATCCCTCATGAGCGACACCGCACCCGCCCCCACCCCTGCCGACGCCCGCCGCGTCGCCGTCGGCGCCTTCGTCGGCACCGCGCTGGAGTGGTACGACTTCTTCCTCTACGGCACCGCCGCGTCCCTGGTGTTCAACCGGCTGTTCTTCGCCACCGACGACGCCGTGGTCGCGACCCTCGCCGCGTTCGCCTCCTTCGCCGTCGGGTTCGCCGCTCGACCGCTCGGCGGGATCATCTTCGGCCACCTCGGCGACCGCATCGGGCGGCGCGCGTGCCTGCTGATCACCGTCGTCATGATCGGCATCGTCACCGGGCTCGTCGGCCTGCTGCCCGACTTCGCCGACATCGGCATCGCGGCGCCGGTACTGCTCACCCTGCTGCGGCTGCTGCAGGGCGTCGCGGTCGGCGGGGAGTGGGGCGGCGCGATCACCCTCGCCGTCGAGCACGCCCCACCGGAGAAGCGCGGGCGGTACGCGGCGATGCCGCAGATCGGCTCGCCCGTCGGCACGCTGCTCTCCTCCGGCGCGTTCCTGCTCGTGGCGCTGCTGCCGCCCGAGGACTTCGACTCCTGGGGCTGGCGGCTCCCGTTCCTCGCGGCGTTCCCGCTGGTCGCCGTGGCCCTGTGGCTGCGCCGGCGCGTCGAGGAGTCGCCGCTGTTCGACCGCCTGCTCGCCGAGGACGCCCGCGCCTCCGCCCCCGTCCGCGAGGTGATCACCGGCGCGTGGCCGGGCCTGCTCGTCGGCGCCGGGTCCGCGCTGCTCGGGGTCGGCGGCTTCTACCTCGCGACCACGTTCGTCATCAGCTACGCCACCGGCGACCTCGACCTGCCGCGGCCGCTGGCGCTGGGCGCGACGCTCGTCGCCGCCGTGGTGGAGATCGGCGTGCTCGTCCTGGGCGGGCGGCTCGCGGAACGCTTCGGGGCGGCGCGGGTGACGGTGGTCGGGGGTATCGCCTCCGCCGTCGTCGCGCTGCCGATGTTCTGGCTGCTCGACACCCGCAACGCCGCGGCGGTCGTCTTCGGTGTGACCCTCGGGGTCGCGATGCTCTCGATCCCGTACGCGGTCTCCGGCGACCTGCTCGCCCGGCTCTTCCCGGCCCGCCTGCGCTACAGCGGCATCGCCCTCGCCGCCAACCTCGCGGGGATCGTGTCCGGCTTCGTCCCCCTCGTCGCCACCGCGGTGCTCGCGGCGGCCGGCGGGGGCTCGTGGGCGCCGGGGCTCCTGCTGGTGGGGATCGCGCTGATCACCGTGGTGAGCGGGATGGTGGCGCCGCGGCTCTACGTGCCCGAGGGCGAGCTGTCGTTCGAGGGCGGCCGGCCTACCGCGCCCAGGGAGGCGTGAGCCGCGACCCGTCGGCGAGCTCCGCCTCCAGCCCGGGCGAGGTGGTGACCCAGACCGACGCCGTCGTCGTCCCACCGTCGACGCGCAGCTCGGCGCGCGCCGGGACGAGGACGACGTCGCCGGCGACGACCGTCTCGGGGTGGCCGTCGAGGACCACGACGAGGTCGCCGTCGAGCACCAGCAGCACCTCCTCGCGGCTCGGCCGGTGCGGCGCGCCGACCTGACCCGGCGGGACCTCCAGACGCCAGGCACAGAGCTCGGCACTGCCGCGCGACGGGGCGACGAGGGCGTGGAAGGACGCGCCGTGCACCTCGTGGCGGACGGCGTCGGCAGGGCGGAGGACGGGCATCGGAACTCCTCGATGTAGTCAATGTGATTGACCATATGGTCAGTCTGCTTGACCGGTGTGTCAAGGTGCGGGCGTGGACGACCGCGCTGCCACCGACCTCGCCATGCTCGTGCTGCGCGCCGCCACCGAGGTGGTCGACGGCATCCAGGAAGGCATGACGGCCCGCGGGTACGACGACCTGCGCCCCGCCCACGGCTTCGCGTTCGCCCGCATCGCGGCGGCGGACACCACGGTGGTCGACCTCGCCGAGCACCTGGGGACGACGAAGCAGGCCGCGAGCCAGCTGGTCGCGGGGCTCGTCGAGCGCGGCTACGTCGTGCGCGAGCCCGATCCGCGTGACGCCCGCGCGCGGCTGCTGCGGCTGACCGAGGCGGGCGAGGCGTGCACCCGCGCGGCGGAGGCGGCGGCCGCCGACGTCGTCGCCGGCTGGAACGAGGTGCTGCCGCGGGCGTCGCTGGGCGCGCTGCACGCGATGCTGCGCCGCGTCGTCACCCCGGGGCCGCTGCGCCCGGCGTGGTGACCGGTCGCGAGTGATCGACGGAAGAATACGGACACTCAACGTCAGCGACGGTCCGCCGCTGGCACGGAGCTCAGAGCTTGCGCAGCCTCAGGAGCGCGTCGGCGAGGATCTCGTCGCGCTTGCAGCACGCGAAGCGGACCTGGGTCTCGACGCCCTCGGGCGAGGCGTGGAAGACCTGGTTCGGCACGGCCGCGACGCCGACGCGCTCGGGCAGCGAGCGGCAGAAATCCAGCGAGTCGGTGACCCCGAGGGGTGCGACGTCGGCGGTGACGAAGTACGTCGCCTTCGAGTGGAACACCTCGAGGCCCAGCTCGCGCAGGCCGTCGGTGAGGAGGTCGCGCTTGCGTCCGAGTTCGGCGCCCAGGGCCGCGAGACGGCTGTCGGGCAGCTCGAGCCCCGCGACGATGCCGTGCTGCAGCGGCGTGCCCGCGGCGAAGGAGAACCACTGCTTGACCCCGAGCACCTTCGCCACGAGGTCGGCGGGCCCGGTCGCCCAGCCGATCTTCCAGCCGGTGACCGAGAACGTCTTGCCGCCCGAGCCGACGGTGATCGTGCGCTCGAACATCCCCGGGAGCGTCGCGATCGGGACGTGCACGTTGTCGTCGAACACCAGGTGCTCGTAGACCTCGTCGGACAGCACGATCAGGTCGTGCTCGAGCGCGACGTCCGCGATCGCCTGCAGCTCGTCGCGGGAGAGCACCGCGCCGGTGGGGTTGTGCGGGGTGTTGAGCACGATCATCGTCGTCCGCTCGGTCACCGCCGCCCGCAGCGCGTCGGCGTCCAGCGCGTAGTGGGGCGCGTGGATCCGGACGGGCACGAGCGTCGCGCCGAGCAGCGCCGCGGTCGCGCCGTAGAGGTCGTAGTACGGCTCGAGCGCGATCACCTCGTCGCCGGGACGCAGCAGCGCGGTCATGGCCGACGAGAGCGCCTCGGACGCGCCGGAGCAGACCACCACGCCGCCGTCGGCCGCGACGTCGAGGCCGTACCAGCGGCGCTGGTGCTCCGCGATCGCCGTGCGCAGCGACGCGATGCCGACCGCCGGCGGGTACTGGTTCCACCCCTTGTGCATGGCGGCGACGGCGGCGTCGACGACCTCGTGCGGGCCCGGGGTGTCCGGGAAGCCCTGGCCGAGGTTGATCGCGTCGTGCTCGAGCGCCAGCCGGGACATCTCGCTGAAGATCGTCTCGGCCACTAGTGGGTCACTCCCATTCGATCGTCCCCGGCGGCTTGCTCGTCACGTCCAGGACCACGCGGTTGATCTCGGCGCACTCGTTGGTGATCCGGGTGGAGATGCGTTCGAGCACGTCGTAGGGCAGGCGGGTCCAGTCGGCGGTCATCGCATCCTCGCTGGAGACGGGACGCAGCACCACCGGGTGCCCGTAGGTGCGTCCGTCACCCTGCACACCCACCGAGCGCACGTCGGCGAGCAGGACCACCGGGCACTGCCAGATCACCTCGTCGAGGCCCGCCGAGGTCAGCTCCTCGCGGGCGATCGCGTCGGCGCGGCGCAGGGTGGCGAGCCGCTCGGCGTCGACGGCCCCGATGATCCGGATCGCGAGGCCCGGGCCGGGGAACGGCTGGCGACGCACGATCGTCTCGGGCAGGCCCAGCTCGGCGCCGACCTTGCGCACCTCGTCCTTGAACAGCGCGCGCAGCGGCTCGACCAGCGAGAACTGCAGGTCGTCGGGCAGGCCGCCGACGTTGTGGTGCGACTTGATGGTGGCAGCGCCCGAACCGCCGCCGGACTCGACGACGTCGGGGTAGAGCGTGCCCTGGACCAGGAAGTCCGCGCCCTTGCCCTCGGCCACCTCGCGCGCCGCGCCCTCGAAGGACCGGATGAACTCCCGTCCGATGATCTTGCGCTTCTCCTCCGGGTCGACGACGCCGTCGAGCTCGCGCAGGAACGTCTCCGCGGCGTCGACGGTGACGAGGTCGACGCCCGTCGCGGCGACGAAGTCGCGCTCGACCTGGCCGCGCTCCCCCTCGCGCAGCAGGCCGTGGTCGACGAACACGCAGGTGAGGCGATCGCCGATCGCCCGCTGCACCAGCGCCGCGGCCACCGCGGAGTCGACGCCGCCGCTCAGGCCGCAGACGGCGCGGCCGTCGGGGCCGATCTGCGCGCGGATCGCGTCGACGGTCTCGGCGATGATGTTCGCGGTGTTCCAGTCGGCGTCGACGCCCGCGACGTCGCGCAGGAAGCGGCGCAGCACCTCCTGGCCGTGCGGCGAGTGTCCGACCTCCGGGTGGTACTGGACGCCGGCGAACCGGCGCGCCACGTCCTCGAACGCCGCGACCGGCGCGCCGGGCGACGACGCGGTGACCGTGAAGCCCTCGGGCGCCTTCGTCACGCCGTCGCCGTGGCTCATCCACACCGGGTGCGCGTCGGGCAGGTCGTCGTGCAGGCGCCCGGGCTCGGTCACCGACAGCTCGGTGCGCCCGTACTCCCGCGCGCCGGTGTGCTCGACGACCCCGCCGAGCGCGCCGGCCATGAGCTGGAAGCCGTAGCAGATGCCGAACACCGGCACCCCGGCGTCGAACAGCGCCGGGTCGACGCCCGGCGCCCCGTCGGCGTAGACGCTCGCGGGCCCGCCGGAGAGCACGATCGCCGCCGGGTCCTTGGCGAGCATGTCGTCGACGGCCGTCGTGTGCGGCACGACCTCCGAGTACACCTGCGCCTCACGCACCCGCCGGGCGATGAGCTGCGCGTACTGAGCGCCGTAGTCGACGACGAGGACGGGTCGGTCACCACTGCCGGTCACGGTCTCCATCGTGCCCGACGACCGACGACGACCGGACCCTTGCTGTCTTAGTGTCGATGACACTAGTGTCCCCGCTACCATGACTCAGCGCTCCGGACTCGCCCTCGCCGTCCTCGCCCTCGCCGCCGAGGAGCCCATGCACCCGTACCGGATGCAGCAGCTCCTGCGGGAGCGCGGCAAGGACCAGGTGGTCAACGTCGGCCAGCGCTCGCAGCTCTACAAGACGATCGACCGCCTCGTGCGCGACGACCTGCTCGTCGCCCGGGCCACCGAGCGGGAGGCGACGCGCCCCGAGCGCACCGTCTACGCGGCCACCGACGCCGGCCGCGAGCTGGCGATCACCTGGACCCTCGACATGCTCACGGCGCCGCGCCACGAGTTCGCCGAGTTCACGGCCGCGCTGGCCTACCTGCCGCTGCTCGACCCCGAGGTCGCCGCGGACGCGCTGGCCCTGCGCCTGTCCGACCGGCGCAGCGAGCTCGAGCGGGTGCGCCACGACCTCGCCACGGCGCCCGACTTCCTGCCGCGCATCGTCGTCGTCGAGGCCGAGTACGCGATCGCGCACCTCGAGACCGACGTCGCCTGGATCGCCGCCCTGCTCGGCGACCTCCGCTCCGGCGCCCTCACCTGGGACCGCGCCGCCCTCACCGACATCGCACGCCGGGCGGACCCCGGCGGGGAGGACCGACCATGAAGGTGATCATCATCGGCGGTGGGACCGGCGGCATGTGCCTCGCGCACGGCCTGCGCCGCGCCGGCATCGACGTCGCCGTGCACGAGCGCGACCGCACCCGGACGAGCGGCCTGCACGGCTACCGCGTCGGCATCTCGCCGAACGGCGCGCGGGCCCTCAAGGCCTGCCTCGACCCCGAGCTGTTCGCGACGTTCGTCGCCACCACGGCCGCGCCCTACGAGACCCTCGCGATGCTCACCGAGCGGTACCGGACGTTGATCACGATGAGCTTCGACGAGTTCCCGCACACCGGCGACGAGCCCGAAGACCGCGAGCACAACGTCAGCCGGATGACCCTGCGCCAGGTCCTGTTCACGGGCATGGAGGACGTCATCAGCTTCGATCGTCGCTTCACGCACTACTCCCAGGACCCCGACGGGCGCGTGACCGCGCACTTCGACGACGGCAGCTCCGACACCGGCGACCTGCTGGTCGGCGCCGACGGCGCGGGCTCGCCGGTACGGCGCCAGTACCTCCCGCACGCGACGCACACCGAGACCGGGCTGGTCGGGATCGGGGGCAAGACGCTGCTCACCGAGCGCAGCGAGGCCCTGCTGCCCGAGGCGGTGCAGAACGGCTTCGGGATGTACTTCGACCGGCGCGGCCAGTTCGGGATCACGCACGTGATGCGGATGCCGTGGGGCAGCGTCGACGGTCCGGGCTCCAACGACGAAGGGCTGACGGGATGGCCCGGCCTGCGCTTCGACAACACCACCGACTACGTGTCCTGGGCGATCACGACGTCCCGCACGCTCGCGCCGCCCGACGTGCTCGAGCGCGAGGGCGCCGACCTCGTCGCCCTCGCCGGCGAGCTGTCCGCGGGCTGGGACCCCCGCTGGCTCGACCTGATCGCCACCTCGGACCCCGGCGCGGCGGTCGCGCTGAGCATCCGCACCGCCGACCCGGTCCCTGCGTGGACCCCGAGCACCGTGACGATGATCGGCGACGCGATCCACACCATGACCCCGGGCCGCGGGGCCGGCGCCAACACCGCACTGCGCGACGCCCGCGAGCTGCGCGACCGGCTCGTGCGCGTGCGGGACGGGGAGCTCGGGCTCGTCGAAGCGGTCGGCGAGTACGAGGACCTCATGCGCCGGTACTCGTCGCTCGCCGTGCGCGAGTCGCTGGAGTTCATGAACGACAACGGCACCGCCCGGCGCCCGGTGATCGGCCCGCTCTCGGTGCTGGCCCAGCGCACGGGGATGCGCCTGGTCGACCGCATCCCGCCCGCCAAGCGCCGGATGGCCCGCGGCTTCCAGAAGGTGCGGGACTCCGAGCTCGTCTGAGGGCCTGCGGCTACGTGAGTGATCCGGGTCGTCATGACGACCCGGATCACTCACGTGCGGAGCATCAGCGCGAGGGGTCCCGCGTCCACCTCGCCGCGGTGCCAGGGCACCTCGGCGAGCGGGACGGCCAGGCGCAGATTCGGCGCCCGACGGGAGAGGGCCGTCAGCGCCGCGGTGATCTCCAGGCGGGCCAGCGCCGCGCCCGGGCAGTGGTGCGGGCCGCGCCCGAAGCCCAGGTGCGGGCCGCGCCGCCCGGGACACAGCGCCCCGGGGTCGTCGAAGCGGGCCGGGTCGTGGTTCGCCGCCTCGATGCGCAGGAGCACCTCGTCGCCCGCCGCGATCGCGACGCCGCCGAGCTCCAGGTCCTCCTGGGCCCAGCGCGGGAAGACCTCGACGCCCAGGCGCCGGACGAGCTCGTCGACGACGCCCTCGACGTCGGCGCGCTCGGCGAACCCGGCCAGGGCGTCGGTGCGCAGCAGGTGGAGCACGGCGACCGCGAGCCCACCCCGCACCGTGATCACCCCGGCCGCCAGCAGCGCGCTGACGAGGGCGACCAGCTCACCGTCGCCCAGGCGCCCGTCGGCGGCGTCGTCCACCGCGACGAGGGCACCGAGGAGATCCTCGCCGGGGTCCTCGCGCGCGGCCGCGACGAGCCGGGCGGTGAACGCGGTCAGCGCGCCCCACGCCCGCTCGGCCTCGGCGAGCAGGGCCGGGTCGCCCGCGGCGGCCATCGGGTCGGCGCGCAGGGCGTCCTCGACCAGGCCCCGGAACTCGGGGTGCTCGGCCAGGTCGACGCCGAGCAGCATCCCGAGACTCCCGACGGCCAGGGGCGTCGACAGCACGTCGACCAGGTCGACCGGGCCGTCGGCGTCCACGAGCGCCGCGACGTGGGCCTCGGCGAGCGCGGTCACCCGCGGCGCCAGCTCGGCGATCCGGCGCGGCGTGAACGCCCGGGCGACGAGGCGGCGCAGCCGGGCGTGCGCCGGCCCGTCCTGGAACAACGACGCCCGCTCGTCGACGGGGACCCCGGGCGGCACGAGCCCGAGACGCCGGTCGGCAAGCCCGGCCGCGACCAGGTCGTAGGACGTGACGAGCCACGCGCGGCGCCCGTCGGCGCGGACGACACGGGTCACCGGCCCGGCCGTCCGGTCGTACGCCGGCGGTCGGATCGGGTCCGGGCGGTCGAGCGGCAGCGTCTGCTCCACGACTCCTCCTTCACATTGCGGATGCAACGTGAAGGATGACGATACAACTGCAATGTGGCAAGGTGACGCCGTGCCGAAGCAGGTCGACCCCCACCAGCGCCGGACGCTGCTCGCCGACGCCCTGCTCCGCGTCGCCGCCACCCGCGGGCTCATGGACGTGAGCCTTCGCCACGTCGCGGCCGAGGCCGGGGTCACCGCGGGGATGGTGCAGCACTACTTCCGCACCAAGGACGAGATGATGGTCTTCGCGCTGGACGTCGTCTCGGCCCGCGTCCAGGCCCGTCTCGAGGCCGACCCGACCACGCACGACGGGCCACGGGCACTCGTGCGCGCCCTGCTCGTCCAGCTCCTGCCGGTCGACGACGACCGCGCGCTCGAGGGCCGGGTCGCGATCGCCTTCCACGCCTACGCCGCGAGCCGCCCCGCCGTGGCGACCCGGTTGCGCGAGGACACCCGGGGGATGCGCGCCATGATCGCGGAGCAGATCCGGTCCGGGGGACGGAGCGCCCTGGACCCCGAGCAGGCCGCCACCGGCCTGCTCTCCCTCGTCGAGGGGCTGGCGGTCCACGTCCTGGGCGGCCACGTCAGCGCCGACCACGCCGTCGCCACCCTCGACGCCCACCTGGCGATGGCCTTCGGCTTCGTGAGTGCGGAGCATCGATGAGTTCGCGGCACGGCGGCCGTCCACCTCCGGACGCATCCGCCGAGGAAGGGACCCTCATGCCCGTGGCCGACCCGAGCACCGTCTACGCCGCCACCCACGTCGAGCGGGCCGCGCTCGCCGACGACCTCGCCGGGCTCACCGACGGGCAGTGGGCGACGACGTCGCTGTCCGACCGGTGGACGGTCGAGGAGACCGTCGCCCACCTCACCGCCGCCGCGAGCATCGGGCCGTGGCGCTGGGTGCGCAGCGTCCTGGGTGCGCGGTTCGACTTCGACCGGCACAACGACCGCCGCCTCGCCGAGCACCGCGGCGCCACACCCGCCGAGACCCTCGCGCGCTTCCGGGCGGTGCGGGACAGCACGACGTCGACGTGGGGCCCGAAGGCGGCGTGGCTCGGCGAGGTCGTCATCCACGGCGAGGACATCCGCCGCCCGCTCGGGCTCGTGCGCACGCCGCCGGTGGAGACGACCACCGCGGTCGCCGAGTTCGTCGCGGGCCGCGACTTCACGGTCGCCGGGAAGACGGTCAGCGACGGCCTGCGCCTCGAGGCCACCGACGGCCCGTTCGCCGCCGGCGACGGTCCCCTGGTCACCGGTCCGACGCTGGCGCTCGTCATGGTCATGGCCGGGCGCGCCGCCCACCTCGACGACCTCGACGGACCCGGGGTCGCCACCCTGCGCAGCCGACTCCGGTGACGCCGGCCGCTAGAACGCCGCCTCGAGCAGCGCCGTGAGGCTCTCCCGCGTCACCGGGGCGGGGTTCGCGTAGGGCGCGGCGAGCACCTGCTCCACGACGCGGGGCAGCCCGTCGGCGGGCATGCCGAGGGCCGCCAGGGAGGTCGGGGCGCCGAGGTCGCGGGCCCGCGCGGCCAGGGCCTTCGTGACCGTGTCCGGATCGCCGGTGACCCCCAGCGCCCGGCCCAGAGCCGCCATGGCGGCGGGCGCGCCCGGGCCGTTGTGGGCGACGACGTGCGGGAGCACCACGGCGTGCGTCTCCGCGTGGGGCAGGTCGAACGAGCCGCCCAGGACGTGGCAGAGCTTGTGGTGCAACGACATCGTCGTCGCGCCGAGGACCGCCCCGCAGAGCCACGCGCCCTGCAGCGCCTCGCCCCGCGCCTCGAGGTCGCCGGGTGCGGAGACGATCGACGGCAGCGCGGACAGCAGCGCCCGCGCACCCTCCTCGGCCATGACGGCGGTGATCGGCGTGCCGTCCGGCGCCCACAGCGCCTCGACGGCGTGGGCCACGGCGTTGAGCCCGCTCGTCACCGAGAGCCCGACGGGCAGGGAGACGGTCAGCTCGGGGTCGTAGACGACCGACCGCGGCAGCACCGAGCGGTCGCGACCGGTGCGCTTGACCCCGTCCTCGGTGAGCCCCCAGATCGGGGTCATCTCCGAGCCGGCGTAGGTGGTCGGCACGGCGACGACCGGCAGGCCGTGGCGCAGCGCGACGGCCTTGCCCAGCCCGACCGACGATCCGCCCCCGACCACCACGCAGCCGTCCGCGCCGAGCTCCCGGGCCCGGTCGGCGGCCGCTCCGGCCACCTCGACGGGCACGTGCTGGCGCGCGCCCGCGAAGACGCCCGCGGCGCGCCCGCCGAGCCCGTCGGCGGCCCGCTGCAGCGTCGCCTCCTGCTCGGGCGTGCCGAGCACCACCACCCGGGTCAGCCCGAGGCGCTCCACCTCGTCGCCCAGCTCGGCGAGGCGGCCGGGGCCGAAGACCACGCGCATCGGCAGGGCGTCGTGGACGAAGCGCATACCCGTCAACCTACGTCCGTGCGGACGAGGACGACGTCCACGTCGGCGTGGCGATACGGCCGGTCGAGCCCCTCGGCGTCCGCGTCCACCTCCACGAAATCGACGATCAGGTCGGACTTCACCGCGAACACCGCGTCCTGCTCGAGGTACGGGCTGCCCTTCACGAACAGGTGCGTCGTCAGCGTCTCGAACCCCGGCGCCGAGACGAGCAGGTGCACGTGCGCAGGCCGGTAGGGGTGGCGTCGGGTCGCGCCCAGCAGCGCGCCGACGGGCCCGTCGGTGGGGATCGGGTAGTGCCCCGGGACGACGGTCCGGAACCGGAAACGGCCGTCGTCGTCGGCGTGGAAGAGCCCGCGCCCGTTGCCCGCCGGCTGCAGGTCCGGCTGCTGGACGTCGTAGGAGCCGTCCTCGGTGCACTGCCAGACGTCGATCTCCGCGCCGGGCACGGCCCGCCCGGACGGGTCGAGCACCCGGCCGGTGACCAACGCGCGCCGGCCGCCGCCGACGTCGTCGATGCTGTCCCCGAGCACGCGCGCCGGGGACGCCGTCATGTGGAACGGGCCGAGGACGGTGCTCTCGGTGCCTTCAGGAGAGCCGTTGAGCGTCTCCACCAGCGACGACACCCCGAGCACGTCGGAGAGCAGGATGAACTCCTGGCGGGTGTCGTCACACTGGGCGCCCACGTCGGTGAGGAAGCCGATCGCGGCCTCCCACTCGGCCACGGTGGGCTCCACCTCGCGCACGAGCTCGTGGAGGTGCACGACGACGCGCTCCAGGATCGTGCGCAGACGCTCGTCGGGCGTGGACGCGAAGCTCGCGAGCACCTCGTCCGTGAGACCGGCGCTCACAGCCGCAGCAGCCGCTCGGCGTTGCCGTGCGCGATCTTGGCGCGGTCGGCCTCGCTGATGGGCGCGCTACGCAGGAACTCGGTGGCGACGTCCATCTCCTCGAAGGGGTAGTCGGTGCCGAAGAGGATGTGGTCGGACCCCAGCGCGAGGAGCGAGCAGATCAGCGGCGCGGCGGAGCAGACGCCGCTGGTCGTGATGTAGAGGTTGTGCCGCAGGTACTCCGAGGGGCGCCCACGGGCCAGCTCGATGCCGTGGTGGGCGTGGAAGTCCCAGCGGGAGTCCAGGCGCCAGAGCACGAACGGCAGGGCCTCGCCCATGTGCCCGAGCAGCAGCTTCGCCTCGGGGAAGTCGTCGAACACGCCGGAGAAGATCAGGCGCAGGGCGTGCGAGGCGGTGTCGGTGCCCCAGCTCCACATCGGGCCGATGAGCTCGGGGTGCCCGGACAGGACGTCCGCCGCGTCGACGCCGTTCGCCGGGTGCAGGTAGAGCGGGACGTCGAGACCCGCCGCGTACTCCCAGACGACGCGCAGCTCGGGGTCGTCGAGGTAGCGGCCCTGGGTGTGGGCGTTGACCAGCGCGCCGCGCAGGCCGAGCTGCGTCACCGAGCGCTCGAGCTCCTTCGCCGCCGCCTGCGGGTCCTGCAGCGGCAGCGCGGCGAAGCCCGCGAACCGCGTCGGGTGGGCCTCGATCGTCGCGGCGAGCAGGTCGTTGACGGCGGTGGCGCGCGAGACGGCCGTCGCGGCGTCCGGCTCGGCCTGCAGGCCCGGCGAGTTCAGCGAGAGCACCTGGACGTCGAGCCCGGCGGCGTCCATGCGCTCGAGCCGCGCCCCGGTGAGGTCGAGCAGCCGGCGCGACATCTCCGCCCACACGTGGGGTTCCGCGATCGTCGCCGTGCCCGCGCCGTACCCGGCGAGCTCCTCGGTGACGAAGTGCTCTTCCAGCCCGATCGTCCGCATCCTGACCCCGCTCCTGTGATTCACCATCGCGCATTGACTTCCTCAATGATGAATCCTACCGTTCGTCGGTGTCAAACCTCACCGGAGGAGCACGCATGATCGAGACGCCCGAGACCGTCGACGTGGCCGTCGTGGGCTACGGCCCCGTGGGGATGGCGACGGCCGCGCTGCTGGGCGCCGCCGGGCACCACGTCGTCGTGCTGGAGCGCTACGCCGGGCTCTACAACCTGCCCCGGGCGGCGATCTTCGACGACGAGACGATGCGGACGCTGGCCCGTCTCGGCGTCGCGGAGGAGCTGCTGCCGAAGCTGCACGTGCAGCGGAACTACGAGTGGCGCAATGCCGCGGGCGAGCTGCTCATCGAGCACGACTTCGCCGCGACCGGGCGCTCCGGCTGGGCGGAGTGGTACATGATGTACCAGCCCGAGCTGGAGGACGCGCTCGACCGGCGCGCCCGTGAGGCCGGCGTCGACGTCCGCTTCGACGGCCCGGTCGTGGGCCTGGCCGACCACGGCGACCACGTCGAGCTGCAGGTCGGGGGCCGCGAGCCCCGCCGGGTCCGGGCCCGCTGGGTCATCGCCTGCGACGGCGGCAACAGCTTCGTGCGCTCCGCGCTCGGGCTGACGATGGAGGACTACGGGTTCTCCGAGCCCTGGATGGTCTGCGACTTCCGCTTCCGCGACGCCGCCGCGGCGCACACCGTGCCCACCGCGCGGCAGGTCGGCGACCCCGCCGGCCCCACCTCGATCATCTCGCTCGGCCCGGCGCACCACCGCTTCAGCTACATGCTCGACTCGGTCGAGGACTTCGACGTCGAGCGCGACCCCGAGAAGGTGTGGGCGCGCACCACCCGCTGGCTCTCCCGCGACGACGCCGAGCTCATCCGCGTCGCCACCTACACGTTCCGATCCCTGGTCACCGACCGGTGGCGGGTCGGGCGCGTCCTGCTCGCCGGCGACGCCGCGCACCAGATGCCGCCGTTCCTCGGGCAGGGCA
This sequence comes from Actinomycetospora sp. CA-053990, assembly GCF_050948445.1. Taxonomy (NCBI): domain Bacteria; kingdom Bacillati; phylum Actinomycetota; class Actinomycetes; order Pseudonocardiales; family Pseudonocardiaceae; genus Actinomycetospora; species Actinomycetospora sp. CA-053990. The sequence goes on from NZ_CP192043.1 coordinate 5,527,623, forward strand.
TGTGCTCGGGGATCCGCGACGCCCAGAACATCGCGTTCAAGCTCGACGCCGTCCTGCGGGGCCGGCTCACCGACGACGTCCTCGACACCTACCAGCAGGAGCGCGAGCCCCACGTCCGCGCGGTGATCGAGAAGGGCATCGAGCTCGGGCGCCAGCAGACCGTGCGCGACCCGGAGCGCGCCGCCGAGCGCGACCGCGTCCTGCTCGGGCGCCGGGCGGCGCACCAGAAGCCCGACACCATCCGCTTCCCCGGGCTGGTGGACGGCCTGCTGGCGACGGCATCGGGGCCCGGGCGGGGCGAGCTCGCGGTGCAGGGCGTCGTCGACGACGGCACGGTGCGCGACCGGCTCGACCAGGTCGTCGGATCCGGGCCCCACCTGCTGCTCGACGCCCGCAGCGTCGTCCTCGACGAGGACACCGCCGCCGCCCTCGCCGAGGCAGGCGTCCGTGTCGTCGCGCTGCACGCCGGGGGAACGCCGGTCGGCGACGGCCTCCTGGACACCGACGGCACCCACCTGGACTGGCTCGCGTCCCTCGGTGTCGTCGCGGCCGCCGTCCGTCCCGACCTCTACGTCTTCGGCACCGCGACCGACGCCGACACCACGGACGCCCTGGCCCGCGAGCTCGTCGCGGCGCTCGGCGTGCCCAGCCCGGCCCTCCAGCACTGACCAGCAGCACCAGCCCGCACCCACCCTCGCCGACGACGCCAGGAGCCCCGATGACCGCCCCACCCGCACGCGCCACCGAGCGCCTCGTCCTGGTCCTCTCGGCCGGCTTCGCCGCGCTCGAGGGCTACGACCTCGCCTGCTACGGCGTGACCGTCCCGTCCCTGCTCGCCGACCGGGGCTTCGGCGCCGACAAGGCCGCCGCCGGCACCGTCGGCGCGCTGGTGGCCATCGGGATGCTGCTCGGTGCCGCGATCTGCGCGGCCACCATCCGCCGGGCCGGCAGCCGGCGGCTGCTGATCGGCGGCGCGGGCCTGTTCTCCCTGGGCATGCTCGTGTGCGCGATCGCGCCGACGTTCGCCCTGTTCGGGGCCGCGCGCCTCGCCGTCGGCGTCGGGCTCGGCATCGTGCTGCCGACGGTGACGGCCTACGTCGCCGACCTCTCCGCGGCGGAACGCCGGGCCCGCAACGTCGGCATCATGATGTCCGGGTACGCCGCAGGCGCACTGCTCGCCCCGCTGCTGGGCGCCGCCCTGCTGACCGGCGGGAGCTGGCGCTGGATCTACGTCATCGGCGCCGCCCCGGCGTTCGTGCTGATCCCGCTCGCGATCCGGATGCTGCCCGAGAGCCCGGTGCACGAGGAGTCGGGCGGCGCCGTCGCCCGGGGTGACCTCCTGGGCCTGCGCCCGCTGCTCGCCCCCGGGGTGCGGGGCGCGACGCTGCTGTTCTGGGCGATGTCGTTCTGCGGCCTGCTGCTCGTGTTCGGCATCAGCACCTGGCTCCCGACGATCATGCAGACCGCCGGCTACTCGCTCGGCTCCTCGCTGCTGCAGACCGCGGCCCTGTGGGTCGGCGCCGGTGTCGGCATGGTCCTCGGCGGGCGCATCGCCGACCGTGTCGGCATCAAGCCCGTCGTGGCCGTCGCGTTCCTCGCCGGCGCCGCGAGCCTGCTGGTGATGAGCGCCCGCCCCGCGCTCGGCGTGCTGTTCCTGCTCATGTTCGTCGGCGGGCTCGGGCTCATCGGCTCGCAGGTGCTCACCAACGCCTACATCGTCGGCCACCACCCGCCGGAGCTGCGGGGCCGGGCGATCGGCTGGGCGCTGTCGATCGGGCGCCTCGGCGCGATCGCCGGCCCGCTCGTCGGTGCGGCGATCCTGTCCTCCGGGCTCGGCGTGGCGTGGAACTTCTACCTGTTCGCCGTCCCCGGGATCGTCGGGGCGCTGCTGGCGCTGGCGGTCCCGGCGATCCGGTCCCGCGCGGCGGCGCCGGACACGGACCGGGTCACCGCCTGAGACCGTGACTACGCTCCTCGGCGTGGCCTCCGCCGGCGCGCAGGACGACGACCCCGAACCGCAGGGACCGTCGAGCGCCTCCCGCCAGGGCATCCAGTCGGTCGAGATCGCGATGACGGTGCTGGACGCCCTCGAGCGCGGCGGCGGGCCGATGAGCCTCACGCAGATCGCGCACGCCAGCGGGATGGGCGCGAGCAAGGCGCACCGCTACCTCGTGAGCCTGGGGCGTGCGGGGATGGTGGCGCAGTCGCGCAGCTCCGGGCTCTACGACATGGGTCCGGCGTTGCGCCGCCTCGGCGCCGAGTCGCTGCGGCGCATGGACGAGGTCGGGCTGGTCTCGCAGTACATCCCGGGCCTGCGCGACCGGACCGGCCACGCGGTCAACCTCGCGGTGTGGGGCGACCACGGACCGGTCATCGTGCGGTGGGACTACGGCGCCTACGCCCTCCCGATCACCGTGCGCGTGGGCGCGACGATGCCGATGCTGACGTCGTCGGTGGGCCGGGTCTACCTCGCCCACCTGCCCCGCTCGCTCACCGAGCCCGTCCTGCGCGCCCAGGAGGCCGACACCGGCGCCGGCTCCACGCGCGAGGTCGACGCCGTCGTCGAGGAGGTCCGGCGCCTGGGATACGCCCGGACCTCGGGCGGCGTCATCCCGGGCATCGCCTCGGTCGCCGCGCCGGTGCTCACCACCGGCGACTCCCTCCCGCTCGTCGTCGCCCTGGCCCTGCCCGAGCGCGCGGCGTCGGAGGACGTCCTGCGCGACGTCACCGCGGCGCTGCTGGAGGCCACCGCCGCCATGTCCGCGGAGCTCGGGGTCGCCTGAAAACAGGCGGCGCCGCGACGATCGTCCTGACTAGCGTCCCTCCCCGACCGCCGGCACCCGAGCCGCGGAGAGGAGACAGCACAGTGCAGAAGGTCAGCGAGCGTTTGGTCAACTGGGCGTCGATCCTCGATGCGCGCACACGGGAGCAGGCCGAGCGGACCGCGGCGATGCCGTTCATCCACCCGCACGTCGCGCTCATGCCCGACGCGCACCTCGGCCGGGGCGCGACCGTCGGCTCGGTGATCCCGACCCTCCGGGCGATCATGCCGGCGGCCGTGGGCGTGGACATCGGCTGCGGGATGGCGGCCGTCCGGACCCAGTTCGACGTCGGGGAGCTGCGGGCGAAGGGATCGCTCGCGCCACTGCGGGAGTCGATCGAGCGGGCGATCCCGCTCGGGGCCGGGCACCACAACCGGAAGGTCGTGGCGACCTCCGTGCCGCGGGTCGAGGAGCTCACGCACCTCGCCGAGGAGGCCGGGTTCGACCCGTCGGGAGACAAGAAGGGGTGGGAGGCGCAGCTCGGCACGCTGGGCAGCGGCAACCACTTCATCGAGGTCACCGTCGACGAGGCCGACCGGGTGTGGCTGTTCCTGCACTCCGGATCCCGGGGCGTGGGCAACAAGATCGCCCAGCGGCACACGGCCGTGGCGCGGGAGGCCTGCGCCGGCGTCGACCTGCCCGATCCGGATCTCGCCTACCTCACGGAGGACACCGAGGAGTTCTGGACCTACATCCGCGAGCTGCGGTGGGCCCAGCACTTCGCGCTGCTCAACCGCGAGGAGATGATGGACCGGGTGGTGCGGCAGACCTCGGAGTTCGTCGGCACCGAGGTGGTGGAGCAGGAGCGGATCTCCTGTCACCACAACTACACCGAGTCCGAGGCGCACTTCGGCGAGCAGGTCTGGGTCTCCCGGAAGGGCGCCATCGACGCCTCGGCGGGCCGGGCCGGGCTGATCCCGGGGTCGATGGGCACCGCGTCCTACGTGGTGGCCGGCAAGGGCGAACCCGCGTCGCTGCACAGCTCGCCCCACGGGGCGGGCCGGGCGTACTCGCGGACCGCGGCCCGGAAGACCTTCACGCACGACCAGCTGCGGGAGGCCATGGCCGGGATCGAGTTCCGGGACACCGAGGCGTTCCTGGACGAGATCCCCGCGGCGTACAAGGACGTCGACGTGGTCATGGCCGACGCCGCCGACCTCGTCGAGGTGCGGCACACCCTGCGGCAGATCGTGAACGTGAAGGGCACCTAGGGCGCGCCCGGATCGGCGCGAAGGGCACCGTCGGCCGCTCTAAGCGGCCGATGGTGCCCTTCGCGCGATCTCGCCGAGGTGGCACCCCGCGCCTACACCACCGCGGTCTCGCCCCAGATGTCCTCGAGGTAGCGGTTCGACGCCCGCAGGCCCGCGAGCCAGGCCTCGCCGTCGGCCTCGCCCGCGCCGGTCTTCGCGCGGAACACCGCGACCAGGGCCGCGCGCACGCCCGGCGCCATGGTCGAGGCGTTGCCGCACACGTAGACCACGGCGTCCTCCTGCATCGCCGCCCACACCTCGTCGGCGGCGCCCTCGAGCGCGTGCTGGACGTAGCGGTACGGCGAGCCCGGCACCCGCGAGTACGCCGGGAACAGCGTCGCCACGCCCGCCTTCTCGTAGGCCGCGAGCTCGTCGGCGTAGAGCAGGTCGTCCTCGGGGTCGCGGCAGCCGAGGAACAGCAGCGAGCGCGCGATCGGGACGCCGCGCGCCCGCAGCGACTCGCGCTCCTGGAGGAACCCGCGGAACGGGGCCATCCCCGTCCCCGCGCCCACCATGATCATCGGGACGTGCGGGTTCTCCGGGGGCCGGAAGCTGATGCTCGGCGAGCGCACGAAGGTGAACACCGTGCCGCCCTCGGGGACGTCGCCCAGGTGCCCGGAGCACACGCCCCGGAACGTCGCGCCGTCGCCCGCCCGCGCCGGGCCCTCGAGCACCCCGACGGTCAGCGCGACCTCCGACGCCGTCTGCGGCGACGACGAGATCGAGTAGAACCGCGGGCGCAGCGGGGGCAGCAGGTCGAGGAACGTCGCGAACGGCAGGTCGCACTCCGGGTGGGCCTCGAGCAGCTCGACCAGCGTGCGCCGCGGCTTGGCGATCTGCTCCCGGTAGCGCGCCTTCGCGTCGTCGTCGCTCGCCGCCAGGCCCGCGAGCTCGTCGCGCGCCGCCCCCTCGGGCATCGCCGCGGCCATCGCCGTGAGGCCCGCGCGGCTCGCGACGTCCTGCAGCTCCACGCAGCCCACGAGGATGCCGAGCAGCGGATAGGGCTCGCCGACAGGGAGGTGGGTCGGCGCGCTGCCGTTCGCCGTGAGCGTGACGAACTGGCCCCCGTCGAGCCCGAAGCGGGCGATGACGCGGTTGACCAGCCCGATCGGGTTGCGGGGCAGCACCCCGAGGTGGTCGCCGGTCGCGTAGGTCGCGCCGGCGGGCAGCGCGATCTCGAGGTGGCGCACCGAGCGGCCACCGGGTGTCCCGGCCCGGGCGGTGAGCTCGCGGTTCACCCGCACCGTGGCCGCCTGGCCCCGGTAGGACTGCAGCACCGGGCTCGCGGTCCGCCGCTGCTCGAGCGTCACGGACAGGCGCGGTCCGGCGCCGGCCGTCGCCGTCGTCGAGGCGTCCAGGCCCAGGGCGGCGCCGAGGCCGTCCCAGAGCCCGGCGTACCAGTCCTCGAACTGCGCGTCGAAGTCGCCGCGGGCGTCACCCTCGCCGCGCGGGTACACGCGGGTGGCTCCCCGTGCCTCGAGTCCGCGGTCGACGCGCATCGGCACGGCCTGGTACGTCGCGGCCCAGTCCCGGTTGCCGCACCCGAAGACCGTGTACTTCACGCCCGTGGCCGAGGACGCCGAACCGTCCAGCCAGGCGCAGAACTTCCCCGCGTTGTCCGGTGGCTCCCCGTTGTACGACGACGTCACGACGACCACGGCGCCCTCGCTCGGCAGCTCGCCGACGGCCTCGTCGAGCGCGGCGGTGCGGGCGGTGTAGCCGCGGTCGCCCGCGTCGCGGGCGATGCGGGTGGCGAGGTCCTCGGCGGCGCCGAGGTTGGAGCCGAACAGCACGAGCAGCGGCGTGCCGTGCCGGTCGACGGGGGCGACCGGGAGGGACGCCGACCGCGGTTCGGGGACGCTGACCGCCGGCCGGACCGTCGACCCCCACGTCCGGCCCTCCCGGGGCCGCACGGTGATCGTGAGGCCCTCCGGCTTCACGGTCAGCGTCTCCTTGATCTTCAGCTGGTAGTTCGCGTGGTCGATGAGTTCGAAGCGCTGCAGGAGCATCCCGAGCACGAGGGTCGCCTCCTGCAGGGCGAACTGCCGCCCGATGCACGCCCGCTGGCCCGAGCCGAACGGCCGGTAGGCGTTGGGGGGCAGGGCGTCGCGCCGTTCGTCGGACATGTGGTCCGGGTTGAACTCCCGAGCGTCGGAGCCCCAGACCTCCGGGAGTCGGTGCAGCATCGGGGTGAGCGCCACGATCCCCGTTCCCGGGTCGAAGGGGCCGTATCCGCCGACGGTCTCGCCCGGTTTCCTGGCCTGGCGGGTGAACGCGGGCGCGGTGGGCCAGAGCCGCAGGGTCTCGTCGAGGATCTGCCGGACGTAGCCGAGCTGGTTGATCTGCGCGCCGGTCGGGGACGCGCCGGGGTCGGTGCCCAGCACGCGGTCGACCTCCTCCTGCGCCCGGGCCACGACCTCGGGGTGCTTGAGCAGGTAGGCGATCGCGAACGACAGGAGCCCGCTGGTCGTCTCGTGGCCGGCGATGAGGAACGTGCCGCACTGCGCCACGATGTTGTGGTCGGGCAGCGTGTTCCCCTGCTTGTCCGTGCCGACGAGCATGTGCCCGAGCAGGTCGTTGCCGGGCTCGCCGGACGCACGCCGCTCCTTGACGATCGTGTCGATCGTCTCGTCCATGTACTTCGCGTTCGCCAGGAACCGCCGTTGGGCGCCCCGGCGGAGCTTCACCTGGACCGGGAGCATCTGCTGGCGTTTGAGGCTCTCGGAGAGCGACTCCATCATCGCCTCGACGAACGGGTGCTGGGAGTCGCGGTAGAAGGAGTTGAAGCGATACCCGAACCCGCAGAGCGCGATGGTGTCGAGCGTCAGCCGGGTCATGTCGCCGGCGACGTCGATCGGCTCGTCGGGGTTGAGCCGCTCCCACTTGAGCATCATCTGCTCGGCGATGTCGACCATCGGCTCGACGTAGCCCTTCATCGCCCACGTCGAGAAGCTCGGGAGCAGGATGTCGTGGGCGGACTTCCACAGAGGGTCGACGGTGTCGGCGGTGAAGAGCCCCGCGCTCATGTGGGTCTTGCGGATCTCGCGCTGGCCGGTGCCGACGAGCTTGTCGAAGCGGGTGTCGTCGCAGAGGTCCTGGACCATGTCGAGACCCGAGACGACGTACGTGACGCCGCCGGGAGTGTGGAGCTGGAAGATCGGGCCGTACTCGTCGGACAGCTCCATGATGCTCTGGACCAGCCGGTGCGTGTCGACGTCGCGCATGTTGCCGACGACGGGCAGCGGCTTCGGTCCCGGGATGTCCGACAGCGGCCGGGCCGGGGCCGCCGCGCTCGAGGTGGGGGTGGTCATGGCTCGCTCCTGGAGGGTCAGCGCGGGGCGGGGACGGCGGGGGACTCGGGTGCGCTGCGGGCCGCGCGGTCGTGGCGCAGGAGCACGACGGCGACGAGCAGTACCCAGGCCGGGAGGACCAGCAGGCTCGCGGGGTGGTCGGTCGCGGTGATCAGCAGCCAGGTCGCGAGCACGTAGCCGGCGATCGCCGCGCCGCGGGGCATGACGCCCGCGCTGCGCAGCAACGTCGTCGTCGTCAGCGCGAACATGCCCGCACCGCGCACGGAGAACACGAAGACCAGGCCGTAGCCGAGCCCGGACAGGGCGCGCGCGGCCTCGGGGGACAGCGGCGGGCCGCCGCCGATGGTCGTCACGAACACCGGCGTGGCGAGAGCGGCGGTGCCCGCGAAGAGCAGGGCGACGAACAGGACCCCCGACAGCAGGTTGAGACCGCTCGCCATCGCCGAGGGCGCCGGTGCCAGCGTGTCGAGCACGGAGCGCAGGGCGACGACGAACCAGAGGAACGCGATCCCGGCCAGCGGCACGAGGTAGAGGGCCACGGCGGTGACGACGGTGTTGCCGGCCCCGTCGTAGAACGTCCCGTAGGCGGCGTCGGGGGCGCCGAGGTGCGGCACGCCGTTCACCACCACGAGGGCCGCGATGAACAGGCCCGAGAAGACGAGGCCCATCACGGCGGCGAGCCGCGGCGTCGCGGGCTTCACCGCTCGTCCTGCACGGGCTCGGCCTGCAGGTCCTCGAGGACCCGCAGCAGGTCGAGCGTGCCGGAGAACGCCTGTTCCCGGCCGGTCTCGGTGATCACGGTGCCCTCCAGGCGCCCGTCGGGGGTGCGGAGGAGATCGACGGTCAGGTGCACGCCCGCCTCCTCTCCGCTCGTCACCGTCGAGCGTGCGGCGAGGAGGGGACGGACGCCCCGGCCGGACCTTCCAGTCGGGCTTCCAGTCGTGTGCGCAGCTCGCGCCGGGAGGTCACGCCGAGCTTCGCGTAGACGTTGCTGAGGTGGTACGCGACCGTGCGCGGGGTGATGTAGAGGTCGCGCCCGACCTCGCGGTTCGTCAGCCCCCGCGCGACGAGGGCGACGACGGCCTCCTCGTGCGGGGTCAGCCCGAGCGCGCCGGGATCGCTGCTGGTGGGCGCCGGCGTGAGCCCGGCGGCGTGCAGCAGCTCCTCGGCCCGCGCGCACCACGGGGCGGCACCGAGGCGGGCGAGGGTGTCGCGGGCGCCGCGCAGGAGGTCGACGCCGGCCCGGCGCTCGCCGGCGGCGAGCAGGCGGCGCCCGATCTCGGTCTCCAGGCGGGCCACCGCGTGCAGGGCGACGACGTCGGCGACGCCCGCCTCGGCCACCGAGCGCCAGGGCGCGCCGAGCCGGACCCGCAGCCGCGCGACGTCGACGGCGTACCGGCCGGCCGCGCGCGGGCGAGGTCGTCGAGCGCCGCCGTGGCCTCGCCGACCCGGCCCAGGGTCAGCAGCGCCTCGACCTCGAGCACCCGCGGGGCGAGCACGCCGAGGCCGTCGGCCGCCGCCCGCACCGTCGGCTCCTGCGCCGGCGCGAGCGCCCGCAGCACGGCCCGGGGATCGTCCTCGACCTCGGCGAGCACTGCCTCCGCGACCGCGGCGCACAGATCGACGCCCCACCAGTGCGGGCCGAGGGTCGTCGCCGCCGCGAGGTGGGTGCGCGCCTCGTCCCCGCGTCCCCGGATCGCCAGCGCCTCCGCCGCGAACGTGTGCGCGAGCGCGCCGGGCAGCGCCGTCCCCCGTCGCGGGCGAGCGTGATCGCCAGCTCGAAGCCCTCGACCACGCCGTCGGGGACCCCGATCCGGTCCGCGACCGCGGGGCGGAAGGCCAGGGCGAGGGCCAGCGCGCGCACCGGCTCGCCCGCCCGCGCGCGGTGGACCGCCTCGTCGAGGTGCAGCGACGCGGTCGCGTCGTCGCCGCCGAGCGTCGCGAGCATCCCGCGCAGGGTCAGCGCGTCGACCGGTGGCGCGCGCCCGTCGTCGCCCCCGGCGCGGTCGAGTACCGCCAGGGCGTCGTCGCCGCGCCCCGCGACCGCGAGCCCCAGGATCAGCGCCAGCCCCGCCGGGAGGCGGACGTCGTCGCCGCGGGCGGGGTGGGCGAGCGCGACGCCGGCGGTCTCCATCGCCCGCGCCGGGTCGCCGCGCAGCAGGTGCAGCACCGCGAGGTGGGCCGCGGCCCCGGCACGCGCCCGGTCGCCCGGCCGTCCGTCCCCCGGCGCGCCCGTCGCCAGCGCCGCCTCCAGTCGCTCGCGGGCCACGCCGAACCGCCCGGTGACGAGCGCCAGCTGACCGAGCACCGCGGTGCGCCAGGGCGATGGCCGGCAGCCCTCGACCGCGCCCTCCAGGGCCACCGCCCGCGCGACCTCACCGTCGGCGAGCAGCCGGGACGCCGCCGCGAGCAGCCGGCGCTCGCGGTCGTCCGGGTCGGTGCTGAGGTCGGCGGCCGCGCGCAGCAGGTCGGCCGCTTCGGAGCCGGCGAGCGCCGCGCCCGGCTCGCCGACCAGGTCCTCGAGCTCGGCGGCGAGCTCCGGATCGGGCCGGCGGCCGCGGCGACCCGGTGGTCCAGCGCGGCGCGGCCCGAGAGGAGGCCCGCCGACGCCGCGTGCAGGGCGCGCCGGCGCATCGGCGGCAGGTCCCCGCGGATCGCGGCCCGCACGAGGGGTGCACGAACCCGATCCGGACCGTCGGCCCGCCGGGGAGCTCCTCGACCAGGCCCATCCCGACCGCCTCGTCGAGCGCGGCGGCGGGGTCGTCGAGGCCCGCGACGGCGGCGGCGAGGGCGAGCGGGGCACTCTCACCGAGCACCGACGTCGCGACCACCAGCGCCTCCGTGGCCGGCGCCGCACGGGCGAGGCGCACGAGCACCACCGACGAGAGGCTGCGCGGCGCGGGCAGCGCGTCGGCGCTGCCCGCGAGCACCTCGGGCGGCAGTTCCTCGAGGAGCGTCCGCGCGTGCAGCGGGTGGCCCCGGGTGTGGCGCCACAGCCGCTCCGCTGCGCCGGTGGAGCCCAGCGGACGACCGACGGCGGCGGCGAGCTCGGAGAGCTCCGCGGGCTCGAGACCCTCGAGGCGCACGCGGCGGATCGCCCGTCCCGCGGCCGGGAGGCGCTCCCACCAGGCGTCCTCCGAGGCGGCTTCCCGCGCGTCGGGCCCGGACCCGGCGACCCGCACGCCCGCCAGCACGAGGACCCGGTCGTGGCGCAGCCGTCGCAGCGTGAACACCAGCACCCGCACCGAGGCGGGGTCGGCCCACTGCAGGTCGTCGAGCACCAGCAGCACGGGGTCCTCGCCCGGCTGGTCGTCCGGCAGGGCCCCCAGCGCACCGAGCAGGTCGGCGCCCACGGCCAGCGGGTCGGCCCGCGGGTCGCGGTCGGGGCGCAGCAGCGGGAAGCGGTCCAGCAGGGCCGGCGGGAGGTCGGCCAGGAGCTGGTCGAGCAGCCCGTGCGCGAGCCCGGTCTCCGCGGCGTCGCCGGTGGCGGTGAGGACGGCGGACGCCCGGCGCCCGGCGACGGCGCGCGCGAGGACCGCGCTCTTGCCGGCGCCGGCCTCGCCCTCCACCCACACGACGCCCGGTCGCCCGGCGCGCGCCTCGTCCCAGGCCTCGTCGACCAGCGCCAGCGGGCCGCGGCGCCCGACGAACACGGGAGCCGACGTCGCACGCCGCGGCCACGGGGCCTCCGGGTGCGCGGTCATGAGGGCGACCTGAGCGCACCCGTCGTCGCCTGTCCAGGCCCACTTCCGTGGGAGACCGCATGATCGCCCTGCGTGGTCACGCGGTCAGCGGCGGACGGACAGCCCGACGCGCTGGAACTCCTTGAGGTCCGAGTAGCCGGTCTTGGCCATCGCGCGGCGGAGGGCGCCGAAGAGGTTCATCGTGCCCGCGCCGGAGCGGGCGGGCCCGGTCAGCACGGTGGCCAGGTCGGGCGCGACGGTGGGCACGCGCGTGATCCCGCTGCGGGGCAGCGACGGGTGCGCGGCCGACGCCGTCCAGTACCAGCCCGCGCCCGGGGCCTCCTCGGCCGCGGCGAGCTGCTCGCCGAGCATCACCGCGTCCGCCCCGCAGGCGATGGCCTTGGCGAGGTCGCCGGACGTGCCCACCGCGCCGTCGGCGATGACGTGGACGTAGCGCCCGCCGGTCTCGTCGAGGTAGTCGCGCCGCGCGGCGGCCGTCTCGACGAGCGCGGTGGCCATCGGCACCCCGATGCCCAGCACGGCGTCGGTGGACGTCGCCGCGCTCTGCCCGTAGCCGACGATGACGCCGGCGGCGCCGGTGCGCATGAGGTGCATGGCGGTGCGGTAGTCGGCGACCCCGCCCGCGACGACGGGGATGTCGAGTCCCTCGATGAAGTCCTCGAGGTCGAGCGGGCCCTCGGCGCCGTCGTCCTCGCCCCCCACGTGCTCGGCGGAGATGATCGTGCCCTGCACCACGAGCACCTCGACGCCCGCGGCCAGCAGGGTCGGCGTGAGCTCCCGGGCGTGCTGCGGGCTCACGCGCGCCGCGACGGTGGCGCCACCGCCCCGGATGCGCTCGAGCGCCTCGGTGAGCAGCGCGGGCTGCACCGGCGCGGCGTGCAGGCGCTGCAGCTCGGCGACCGCGTCGGCGGGGTCGGTGGCCGCGCGGCCGACCACCTCGGCCAGCGCCTTCTCCGTCTCCGGGTGCCGTGCCCACAGGCCCTCGGCGTTGAGGACGCCGAGCCCCCCGAGCCGGCCGACCTCGGCGGCGGTGGCCGGGGAGACCACGGCGTCCGTCGGGTGCGTCAGCAGCGGGAGCTCGAAGCGGTAGGCGTCGAGCTGCCAGGCCGTCGACACCGCCGACGACGAGCGCGTCCGGCGCGACGGGACGATGTCGAGATCGTCGAACACGTAGCTGCGCTGGGCGCTGCGGCCCCGACCGATCTCGACCTGCTCGCGCACGCGGGAGGTCCTTCCTGGCTAGCGCGCGCCGTAGTTCGGCGCCTCGGCGGTCATGGTGACGTGGTGCGGGTGCGACTCGGCGAGCCCGGCGGCGGTGATGCGCACCATGTGCGCCCGCTGCAGCTCCTCCGTGGTCCGCGAGCCCGTGTAGCCCATGGCCGCCCGCAGTCCGCCGACGAGCTGATGGGCCACCTGGGCCAGCGGCCCCCGGAAGGGTACGCGTCCCTCGATCCCCTCGGGCACCAGCTTGTCGTCGGAGAGCACGTCGTCCTGGAAGTAGCGGTCCTTGGAGTAGGAGCCCTGCCGCCCCCGGGTCTGCATCGCCCCCAGCGAGCCCATGCCGCGGTAGGTCTTGAACTGCTTGCCGTCGAGCAGGACGAGGTCGCCCGGGGTCTCCGCGGTGCCGGCCAGCAGCGACCCGAGCATCACCGTGCTCGCGCCGGAGGCGAGCGCCTTCGCGATGTCGCCGGACGACTGCAGCCCGCCGTCGCCGATCACCGGCACGCCGGCCGGCGACGCGGCCGCCGCGGCCTCGTGGATCGCGGTGATCTGCGGGACGCCGACCCCGGCGATGACGCGCGTCGTGCAGATCGAGCCCGGCCCCACGCCGACCTTGATGGCGTCCGCCCCCGCGTCGACGAGCGCCTGGGCGCCCGCGCGGGTGGCGACGTTGCCGCCCACGACCTCGACGCGCTCGCCGAGCTCCTGCTTGAGCTTCGCGACCATCGCGGTGACCGCGCGGGAGTGCCCGTGCGCGGTGTCGACGACGAGGACGTCCACGCCCGCGTCGACCAGCGCCATCGAGCGCGACCAGGCGTCGTCGCCGACACCGACCGCCGCGCCGCAGAGCAGGCGGCCGTCGGGGTCCTTGGTGGCCATCGGGTACTGCTCGGTCTTGACGAAGTCCTTGACCGTGATCAGCCCGCGCAGGATCCCGGCGCCGTCGACGAGCGGGAGCTTCTCGATCTTGCGTCGGCGCAGCAGGCCGAGCGCGGCCTCGGCCGTCACGCCCACCTGCGCGGTGACGAGGTCCTCGGAGGTCATGACCTCGCGGACGCGACGCGAGTGGTCGACCTCGAAGCGCATGTCGCGGTTGGTGATGATGCCGACGAGACGGCCGGACTCGTCGACCACGGGCAGCCCCGAGATCCGGAACTTTGCGCAGAGCGCATCGACCTCGGCGAGGGTGTCCTCGGGCGAGCAGGTCACCGGGTCGGTGACCATGCCGGCCTCGGACCGCTTGACGACCTCGACCTGCGCCGCCTGCGCCTCCGCCGGCAGGTTGCGGTGGAGCACGCCCATGCCGCCCTGGCGGGCCATCGCGATGGCCATCCGCGACTCGGTGACCGTGTCCATCGCCGAGCTCACGAGCGGGACGCGCAGGGTGACCCGGCGGGTCAGCCGCGCGGACGTGTCGGCCTCGGAGGGCACCACGTCGGACTCGGCCGGCAGGAGCATGACGTCGTCGAAGGTCAGGCCGAGCAACGCGAACTTCTCGGGCAACCCGGGCTCGGTCAACACCATGTCCTCAATCGTAGTCGCGCCGCCGACCGGTCCCCCGGGCGCGCGGACCGCCGCCGCGTGACGCGCGCCGCGGGACGGGTAAATTGCTGGTCGTGCCGTACGAAGCGTTGCCGCCCGACCCGTTCGCGGGAGATCCCGCGGACCCCGCCCGCGCGCTCGGGGGGCCGGACGCCGACGCCGCCGACGACGCGCCCCTCGACGACGCCGAGCGCGACGAGGTGGTGGCCGACCTCGGTGACCTCGCCGTGTTCGAGGCGCTGCTCGCGCCCCGTGGCGTCCGCGGCGTCGTGGTCGACTGCGAGGACTGCTCCGAGCAGCACTACCACGACTGGGACCTCCTGCGGGCGAGCCTCCAGCAGCTCCTCGACGAGGGCCACATGCGCCCGCACGAGCCCCCGTTCGACCCGGACCCCGCGTCCTACGTCACCTGGGAGTACTGCCGCGGGTTCGCGGACGCGACGCTCGCGGAGTAGCCCTCCCCCTCCTCACGCACGAACGGCCCGGTCCCCTCGCGGGGGCCGGGCCGTTCGGCGTTCGGGGTGGTCAGCCCGTGGTGGACGTCGCACCGGGGCTGGAGGACAGCCCGTTGGTGGTGGTCGACGGCGGCGGGTCGTCGGCGCCGCGGGTGTCGGGGGACGCCGGGTCCGCCGGGTCGGCGGGCGTCGGGGAGGCGTCCTCGGGCGTGACCGGAGCCGGCTCCGCGGGGCTCGGCGTCGCCGGGTCGTCCGCGGTGGAGCTCCCGCCCGACGACGGCGCCGTGCTCGGCTCGGAGCCTGCGGGCTCGCGGGACGAGGGCGACGGGTCGGACTCGATCGAGCTCTGCACCCGGTCGCGCTCCTGCACCAGCGGGGCCCGCTGCTCGGGCGCCACCTGCGGGATCGCGATGTTGGCCTGGGCCAGCTCGTTGCGGGCCGCCGTGGTGTCGCCCCGCGCCAGGGCGCCGTTGGCGGCCTCGATGCGGTTGCGGACCTCCTCGACGCGCTCGACACCCTGGGCGCGCTCGGAGAAGAAGACCTTGGAGACGCCCCAGAGCGTGTCGCCCGGCATCGCACCGTGGACCGCGACCGTGAGCCCCGCACAGGCGACGGCGGCCGCCACGGCGGCGATCGCGAACGGCATGCGTCGACGGCCGCGTGAGCGCAACCGGTCGCGCGACTCGTGCCCGGCGGCGACGGCCTCGGCCGCCTCGTCCAGGGACACGAGCTCCGGCATCGGGTCGGCCTCGATGTCCGCCCGCCACGCGGCGAGGATCGCCGCGAGACGGTCGTCGTCGTCGGAGCCGCCGAATCCGTAGCCGTCGGCCCCTCCGCCGGCACCGCCGGCGAGCGCGTCGATCAGGGCGTCGTCCGCCCGGACCGCTGCGAGGTCGACGGGGCCGTCGACGAGGTCACCCTCAGACCCGCCCGACGCCCGGTGGCCGCCCACTCAACTCACCTCTTCCGAGATCGCGGACACGGCGGTCCGCAGCTTCGACAGGGCCCGGTGCTGTGCCACCCGCACAGCGCCGGGAGTGGATTCGACCGCTTCCGCGGTCTCCTCCGCTGACAATCCAACGACGACACGCAACACGAGGATTTCCCTCTGTTTGGGGGGAAGCGTGTCGAGCAGTTGACCCATCTGGACGGACAACGCTCCGTTGAGTGCCCGCTGCTCGGGGCCGTCCCGGGGATCGAGCTCCTCGGGGAGCTCCTCCACGGGCTCGGAGCGACTGCGGGCGACCGAACGGTGGGCGTCGACCACCTTGTGGGCGGCGATCCCGTAGACGAACGCGAGGAACGGGCGGCCCTGGTCGCGGTAGCCCGGCAGCGCTGTCAGCACGGCGAGACACACCTCCTGGGCCACGTCGTCGGCGGAGACCGCCGACCGTTCCTGCCGGCCGATGCGCGCACGGCAGTACCGCACGACCAACGGCCGGATGATCGCGAGAACGCGGTTGAGAGCCGAGCGGTCGCCGTCGTTGGCGGCGGCCACCAGACCCTCGAGGTCGTTCCCTGCTTCGCTCATCGCTGCGCGTGGCCCCGGTGTTACGCGGGGCGGTGGCACCGGGCGCATCGGCCGTGATGCCGACACGGGGTCCACCGCCGGACGGACCGGCGTCCCGGCCGAGGTGAGGTGACCGGACGACGGGTTGGTCGGATCAGCGTAGCGGGCGGTCTGCGGGCCCTGCGCGGCCCAGGAAGCGGGTGGTGCGGCGTTCGCCCGATCCGGGCCCCGCCACCGATCCGCCGCACGGTGCACCGCGCGGGGGATCCCGATCACCGGCGTCGGGACGTCGTCGGCGTGCATCCCTCGGGTCACGTCGCCGGCACCCCCCGAACGTCCGTCGTTCCGGTATGCGGTCAGGAGACCAGGCCCCGTCGGAAGCCGTGTGCCACGGCCTGCGCGCGGTCACGGACGCCCAGCTTGCGGAACAGCCGGCGGGCGTGGGTCTTGACGGTGTCCTCGGAGAGGTAGAGCTCGCGGCCGATCTGGCCGTTGCTCTTGCCCTGGGCCATGCCGCGCAGCACCTGCAGCTCCCGCTCGGTGAGCTGGACGCCGGAGTCGGCCGGGGTGCGCGGGGCGGGCACCGAGGTGCTCGCGAGGGTGTGGGCCAGCGCGGCGACGAGCTCGGGACGCGAGGCGTCCCAGCGCAGGTAGCCGCGGGCGCCGCCGGCGATCGCCGCGGCGATGCTGCCGGAGTCGTCGGGAGCACCGAAGACGATGACGTTGGCCTGCGGGTGGGCGGCCACCAGGCGGCGCGTGGCCTCGACGCCCGTGGGCACCGCGCGCTGGGTGCCGACGAGCACGACGTCGACGGTCTGCCGCGAGAACCGCGTGAGCAGCTCGTCGCCGTGGGCGACGCAGTCGATGCGGTGGACCCCCGGGACCGCGGACATCACCCTCGTGAGGCCTTCACGGACGCTGCGACGATCGTCGCAGATCAGCACCGTGGTCACGGGAGCTCCTTTCTGCACGGACGCAGCAGCCGATGAGCGAGCACTCTCCCCCATCGGCGTCCGGAGCGACGAGCTTGACCCGCCGTCGGCGCTCTTTTCGCCGGGGCGCGTCGGCCCCGGCTCGCGTCCGCGGTCGAGTCCGCGCTCGACGTGCCGGTCCATGCGCTCTCCTCACGACGGGCGCAGGGCTGTCCACGCCTCGATGGGGCCGAGGGCCTCCACGGCCTCCGACTCCGCCCGGTCGGACCGGACGAGCGTGACGACCCTCCCCCTGTCCAACGTGCCAGCGACCTTACGGTGACGACCGGAGATCCACCGGATACGACCGTCCGGCGACCTCCCGTGTACTCCGCGTGCGGAGGATGATCACGGATCGGAGCCGGTTCGGCAAGCACCCCTGCATGTAGGCGACCGTTCATCGTGAGGGATGGCGCACGTCGCAAGCTCTTGTCCGGTCGCGCGCAACCGCCATAGGGTCCTCATCGGTGGTCGCGGTCCGCGCCGTCGTGGGCACGGTCAGTGACGGGGCCACCGGGAGCGCGACCGGCACGGAGGCGGACCACACCGACCCCCGTGCGGACGTGCGGTGCAGCCGGACCCACGGGTCCTCGCGTAGGAGGTGGCTCATGGCGGACGTCCGCCGGCTTCCGGGACCCAATGCCGACATCTGGGACTGGCAGCGACTCGGTTCCTGCCGAGGCATGGACAGCGCGTTCTTCTTCCACCCCGACGGTGAGCGCGGCCCCGCCCGTGCGCACCGCGAGCGCCGGGCGAAGGCGGTGTGCCGCGACTGCCCGGTGGTCGAGCCGTGCCGCCGGCACGCCATCGCCGCCGGCGAGCCCTACGGCATCTGGGGCGGCATGTCGGAGTCCGAGAGGGTCGCGGTCGCCACCGGGCGTCCGCGGCGTCTCACGAGCGGCTGAGCCGTTCGGAGGACCCTTCACACACACGACGGGCCCCACCGCAAGTTGCGGTGGGGCCCTACGTGTGTCATCTCCGGCTCACTGACCACCGGAGCGCGACAGCCGCATCCGGCGCGGCTGAACTAGTGGCCGTGCCCGTGACCGTGGCCGTGGCCACCGCCCGCGGCGGCGGGCTCCTCGTCGGCGGGCTTGTCCACGACAGCACTCTCCGTGGTCAGGACCATGCGCGCGATGGAGGTGGCGTTCTCCAGCGCGGAGCGCGTCACCTTGACCGGGTCGATGATCCCGGTCGCCATCAGGTCGCCGTAGGTGCCGGCCGCGGCGTCGTAGCCGGTGCCCCAGCCCGCCTCGGCGACGTGCGCGGCGACGACCGAGCCCTCGAGCCCCGCGTTGCGGGCGATGGCCCGCAGCGGCGCCGAGAGCGCCCGGCGCACCAGGGCCACGCCCGTGGCCTCGTCGCCGGTGCGACCGAGGCCGTCGGCGAGCTCGGCCGAGGCGTGCAGCAGCGCGCTGCCGCCGCCGGGGACGATGCCCTCCTCGACCGCCGCGCGCGTGGCGGCGATCGCGTCCTCGATGCGGTGCTTGCGCTCCTTCATCTCGGTCTCGGTGGCCGCGCCGACCTTGATGACCGCGACACCCCCGTGGAGCTTGGCGAGCCGCTCCTGGAGCTTCTCGCGGTCCCAGTCGGAGTCGGTCTCGCCGATCTCGCGCCGGATCTGGGAGATGCGCGCGTCCACGGCCTCCTTGGAGCCGCCACCCTCGATGAAGGTGGTGGTGTCCTTGGTGATCACCGCGCGGCGCACGCTGCCGAGCACCTCGGGACCGGCGTCGGACAGCTTCGTGCCGGTCTCGGGGTTGACCACCGTCGCGCCGAGCGCGGCGGCGAGGTCGTCCATGAACGCCTTGCGGCGGTCGCCGAAGAACGGCGCCTTGACCGCGGCGACCTTGACCGTCTTGCGGATCGAGTTCACCACGAGGGTCGAGAGCGCCTCGGCCTCGACGTCCTCGGCGATGATCAGGAGCGGCTTGCCCGACTCGACGACCTTCTCCAGCAGCGGGAGGAGGTCCTGGATCGCGCTGATCTTGTCCCGGTTCAGCAGGACCTGGGCGTCCTCGAGGACCGCTTCCATCGAGTCGTTGTCGGTGACGAAGTAGGGCGAGATGTAGCCCTTGTCGAACTGCAGACCTTCGGTGATCTCCAGCTCGGTCGCCAGCGTCGAGGCCTCCTCGACGGTGATGACACCGTCCTCGCCGACCTTCTCCATGGCCTCGCCGATGAGGTCACCGATGGTCTGGTCGCGGGACGCGACCGCGCCGACGGCGGCGATGCCCTGGCGGCCGTCGACCGGGGTGGCGCGCGAGCGCAGCACCTCGGTGACCTTCTCGGTGGCGGCGACCATGCCGGCACCCAGCGAGGTGGGGTTGGCACCCGCCGCGAGGTTGCGCAGGCCCTCGGCGACCAGCGCCTGGGCGAGGACCGTGGCCGTCGTGGTGCCGTCGCCGGCGACGTCGTTGGTCTTGGTGGCGACGTTCTTCGCCAGCTGCGCACCGAGGTTCTCGAAGGGGTTCTCGAGCTCGATCTCGCGGGCGATGGTGACGCCGTCGTTGGTGATCGTCGGACCACCGAACTTCTTCTCCAGCACGACGTGACGCCCCCGCGGTCCGAGGGTCACCACGACCGCACCGGCCAGCTGGTCGACGCCGCGCTCCAGGGCGCGGCGGGCGGTCTCGTCGAACGTGATCTGCTTGGGCACTGACCTACCTTTCGTGACGCGAGACGACGCCGCCCCGGTCACCCCGTCCGGGGCCACCGGGGCGGCATCGCTGTGCTCTGTGGAGCGGCGTCGTTAGTTGACGACCGCCAGCACGTCGCGCGAGGAGAGGATCAGGTAGTCCTCGCCGTTGTACTTGATCTCGGTGCCGCCGTACTTCGAGAACACGACGACGTCACCCACCGCGACGTCGAGCGGGATGCGGTTCCCGTTGTCGTCCACGCGGCCCGGGCCCACGGCCAGGACCTTGCCCTCCTGGGGCTTCTCCTTCGCCGTGTCCGGGATGACGATGCCGGACGCGGTCGTGGTCTCGGCCTCGCTGGCCTGCACCACGAGCTTGTCCTCGAGCGGCTTGATGTTCACGCTGGCCACGTCGGTGACCTCCACCTGTCTGGGGTCGGAGCGTTATACGCCGGAAACGATCTCCACGGCGCCGGTGGTCCGACCCGTCGTCGCGGGTGCCGGGGCGGCTCCGACGCCGTGCTGTTGGCACTCTATCCCCGAGAGTGCCAGGTCATCAACGAGGGTCTGACGCGGGCGGGTCGCCGCCCGGCCGGTCATGTCGCGGGCGCTTCATCGTGTACGCGTCCGCACCCGAGGAGTAGTAACGGCGGCGGGTGCCGACGACCTCGAAGCCGGTGACGCGGTAGAGGTGCTGCGCGGCCTCGTTGTCGGTGCGCACCTCCAGGTACGTGGTCGCAGCGATGCGGTCGGCGGCCGCGAGCAGGCCGTCGAGCACCGCGCGCCCGATGCCCCGTCCCTGGTGGCCGGGGTCCACCCCGATCGTGTGGATCTCGGCCTCGGCGTGCTGACCGAGCCGCGCCGGGAGCAGCGCGATGCCGCCGTAGCCGACGAGCTCCCCGGCGCTGCGGGCGGCGAGGTAGACGTGGCCCGCGCGCAGCTCGTCGCGGAACGCCCGCGCGCTCCACGGGTCGTCGCCGGGGAACAGGACGGCCTCGAGCTGCGCGCACCGGTCGGCGTCGTCGGGGGTCAGGGCGTCGACGACGACGTCGGTGCTGGTCATGCGCGCGTGACGGTCTTCGGCGCGCCGGGCGGGACCGCGTCGGGGCGGCGCAGGTAGAGCGGCGCCAGCGGGCGGGCGTCGTCCCCGCCCGCAGGGCGCCCGCGGCGACGTCGACCAGCCCGGCGGGCGTGGGGCCGGGCAGCTCGACCTCGGCACCGATCTGGCCGGCGGCGTCGCCCACGATCCGGTCCACCGGGCCGAGGTCGGTCTCCAGGCGCTCGGCGAGCACGGCCGGGGCGACGACCTCGGGGCCGTGGGTGCGGACCCCGTCGACCACGAGGCTCCAGTAGACCTCGCGGCGGCGGGCGTCGGTGACGACCAGGACGCGAAGCGTCGGGGGGAGCACGCCGATAGGGGAGCCGGACCCTTCGGACCGGACGCGGCCCGGCAGGCCTGCGGCCATCGCGTCGTGGGTGCCGACGCCGTGCACCGGGATGCCGAGGGCGTCGCCCATCGCCGCCGCGGTGACGAGCCCGACGCGCAGGCCCGTGAACGGTCCGGGGCCGAGTCCGGCGACGACGGCGTCGAGGTCGCCGCGGGTGCGTCCGGCCTCGGCCAGCGCGTCGCGGACGGCCGGGGCGAGGAGCTCGGCGTGGGCGCGGGCGCCGACGCCGTCGCGGGCGGCGAGGGTGACGGGGGCCCGTCGGGATGCAGCTCGACCACGCCCGCGGTGATGCGGGCGGTGGCGGTGTCGAGGGCCAGGACGAGCACGCCCGAGACCCTACGAGCCGGGGTCGCCGCCGCCGACGAGGCGGGCGGGGCCCTCGAGCACGGCGACCCGGGCCTCCGGCGCGTCGGGCGTCCCGGTGCGGTCGAGCCGGACCGTCAGGTGCTCGGCGGCGAGGTGCTCGGCGACGCCCTCACCCCACTCGATCACCACCGCGGCGCGGGTGAGGTCGGTGTCGAGGTCGAGGTCGTCGAGCTGGGCGGCGACGTCGCGGGGGTCCGGATCGCCGCTCGTCCCGACCCCGAGCCGGTAGGCGTCGACGTGGACGAGCACGACCCCGCGGCCGCCCAGGGCATCGGGCAGCGGCGGGTGCTCGCGGGCGATGACGAAGGTCGGGGACGTCACCGGGCCCTCGACGCCGAGGCCCTCGCCGATACCGGCGGCCAGGCACGTCTTGCCGGCCCCGAGCGGGCCCGCGAGCACGACGAGGTCGCCGGGCTGCAGCCGCGTGCCCAGGTCGTGCCCGAGGGCCGTCGTGTCCGCGGCCGTGGGCAGGACGACGCGACGTCCCGCCCCCACGGCTCCCGGGCGGGTCACGCCCGTCGCCGGGGTCGGCGCAGCCCCCGGCGCGGTCGGTCGGCCGACGCGGCTCGTCCCGGCCGCAGGCGGCGCAGGACCTGGGTGCGGTGGGTGCAGCGGCGCAGGAGCTCGAGCAGGGCGGCGTCGAACTCGCCGGGCTGCTCGAGCATCGCCATGTGCCCGGCGCCCTCGAGGGGCAGGAGCTCGGCGTGCGGCATCTCCGCGGCGATCAGCTCGGAGTGCTCGTACGGGATCATCCGGTCCAGCGTCCCGCCCGCGACCAGCACCTCGCACTGCGACAGCCCCGCGAGCGCCGCGCGGCGGTTGTGCGTGGAGAGCGTGTTGGCGAACGAGGTGAGCGCGTCGAGCGGGGTGGCCGCGATCGTCTGGTCGACCAGGTTCACCAGCGCCGGGTCGGTGGAGCGGTCGCCGAACGACAGGCCCTGCACGAACGCCCAGATGACGTTGCCGGCGGCCCGCCGCACGCGGTCGGCGAAGGCGGGCTGCCAGTGCGCCACCCGGCCCAGCACGTTGACCGTCGGGTTGCGGTGCGACAGCACGGCCTGCTTGAGCCCGCCGGCCATGACGTCGCCCGCCGAGGTGCAGACCAGCGCCACGCCCGCGACGCGCTCCTTGAACAGCTTCGGGTTCCGCTCGGCCAGCGCCATGATCGTCATGCCGCCCATGGAGTGCCCGACCAGCACGATCGGGCCCTCGGGGACGACGGAGCGCAGGATCGCGTCGAGGTCGGCGCCGAGCTGGGCGA
Organism: Actinomycetospora sp. CA-053990; assembly: GCF_050948445.1. Classification (NCBI taxonomy): domain Bacteria; kingdom Bacillati; phylum Actinomycetota; class Actinomycetes; order Pseudonocardiales; family Pseudonocardiaceae; genus Actinomycetospora; species Actinomycetospora sp. CA-053990. Next base: position 5,550,122 of record NZ_CP192043.1, read on the forward strand.
TCGTGCACGAGCGCGCGCCGGCCTGGCCGGAGCGTCCGTGGCGGCGCTGGTCGTAGAGCACGGTGCGCACCGCGGGCTCGGTGAGCTCGGAGAGCATGCGGCGCTGGAAGTGCCAGCACTTGCGGTCGAGGGCGAACCCGTGGACGAGCACGACGGTCAGCTCGGCCTTCGCGCCCGGGGTGACCGGGTCGACCTCCTCCACCGAGAGCCGCACACCGTCGTCCGCGGCCACGGACGACTCCCGGCCCGGCGGGAGCATGCCGAGCTTCGAGGGATGGGCCTTCTCCTCCTCGGAGAGGCGCGCCCGCTGGCGCAGGATGCGGTTGCGGGCCCGGCCGGCGCCGACCGCGCCCGCGGCGGCGGCGCCGCCCAGCACCGCGCCGGCCACGGCCCCTGCGACGCCGCCCGGCGAGACGCGGTGGTCGTGGCGCCCGTCGTCGCTCATGCGCGGGGCCCGGAGGTCCGGGTGACGCGGGGACGGCAGCCGACGCCCGTGACGACCTCGTAGTGGATCGTGTCGAGCCAGCGCGCCCACTCGGCGGCCGTCGGCTCGCCCGCGTCGCCGGGGCCGAACAGGACGACCTCGTCGCCCGCGGTGACGACCGCGTCGGCGGCCTCGGCGGCCGGCCCCAGGTCGACCACGACCTGGTCCATGCACACGCGCCCGACGACCGGTCGGCGCCGACCGGCCAGCTGCACCGTCATCGTCCCTCCGAGCCGTCGGGGCACCCCGTCGGCGTACCCCGTGGGGACCAGTGCGAGTACCCGGTCGCTGGGAGCGACCCATTCGTGACCGTACGAGACACCTTCCCCGGCGGCGATCCGTTTGACCAGCGCGACCCGGGTGCGGAACGTCATGACCGGGCGCAGTCCGTGATGGTCCGGCGCCTCGAGCGGGTCGAGGCCGTAGACGGCGATGCCGGGCCGGACGAGGTCGAGGTGCAGGTCGGGGCGGGTGAGGGTGGCCGCGGAGTTGGCCAGGTGCCGCCACGGGGCGGGCCCGCCGAGGCGCGCCGTCGCCGCCCGCCAGGCCTCGTCGAGACGGGCGGCCTGGACGTCGATCGTCGGGTGGGCGGGGGCGTCGGCGTGCGCGAGGTGCGACCAGACGGCGGCGACCTCGACCTCGCCCCTGACCCGCGCGTCCTCGGTGGCGTCGAGCAGCTCGGCCCAGGCGTCGGGCGGGCAGCCGTTGCGGCTCAGCCCGGTATCGATCTTGAGGTGCACGCGGGCGGGCCGGCCGGCACGGCGCGCCCCGGCGACGACGCCGTCGAGCTCCGCGCGCGAGGAGACCCCGAGGTCGACGCGGTCGGCCACCGCGGGGGCGAAGTCCTCGTCGGGCAGGTGCAGCCAGGAGAGCACCGGGGCGTCGATGCCGGCGGCGCGCAGCTCGGCGGCCTCGCCGAGGGTGCAGACGCCGAGCCAGGTGGCGCCGCTCGCCAGCGCCGTGCGCGCGACGTCCACGGCGCCGTGGCCGTAGCCGTCGGCCTTGACCACGGCCATCGTGGCGGCGCCGGAGCGCCGGGCGAGGCCGGCGAGCAGGTCGACGTTGTGCGCGAGGGCGTCGTGGTCGACGTGGGCCTCGACGCGGGGGCGGCCGGTCGTGGTGGTCACGCGCACGCCCCCGGACCCGGCGGATCGCCGTCGGCAGGGCGGCCTGGACGTGCGACGCGGGGACCGGCGACCCGGGGCCGACGTCCGCGCCCGCCCCGATCTCGGCGGCGCGGGCGTGCACGAACGCCGCGCAGCCGCCCGCCCACCAGGGCTCGAGGCCGGCGGCGAGCAGGGCGCCGGCGACCCCGGAGAGCACGTCGCCGGAGCCCGCGGTGGCGAGCCAGGCGCTGCCCGCGGGGTGCACGAGCACGCGCCCGTCGGGGGCCGCGACGACCGTGGCGTTGCCCTTGAGCAGCACGGTGACCCCGAGGTCGGCGGCCGCGCGGCGGGCGGAGTCGACGCGGTCGTCGGTGAGCTCGGCGACGCGGACGAACTCCCCGGCGTGCGGGGTGATGAGCACCGGGGCGCCCGCGGCCTTCTCCCGCAGCTCGGCGTGCTGGGCGAGCAGCGTCACCGCGTCGGCGTCGGCGAGCACCGGCAGGCCGGCGTCGAGGACGTCGCCGAGGGTCTGCGCGCCGTCGTCGTCCGTCCCGAGGCCCGGCCCGACGACCCAGGCCTGCACGCGCCCGGCCTCGCCGACGGTGTCGGTGGCGACGATCTCGGGCCACGCGGCGCGGACCTCGTCGGCGGCGCTGCCCGCGTACCGGACCATGCCGCTGGTGGACAGCGCCGCGGCGCCGGCGGCGAGGACGGCGGCGCCCGGGTAGGTCCGGGAGCCGGCGGCGATGCCGACGACGCCCTGGCTGTACTTGTCGTCGCCGGGCCCGGGCACCGGCCAGCGCGCGCCGACGTCGGCGGCGTCGAGCACGTCGACCGGGGCAGGCGGGAGCTCGGGGCCGAGGCCGATGTCGATCAGGGTCACCGGGCCGCAGAGGGCGCGGCGAGCACGTGGACCGGCTTGCGGGCCCCGAACGTCATCGTGGCGGCGGCGCGGACGTGGTGCTCGCCGGGCACGCCGGTGAGCGGGTCGACGCCGCTGGGGGTGTCGACGGCGAGGATCGGGACGCCGGCGACCTGCGCGGCGTCCACCAGCGTGGCCGCCTCGGGACGCAGGCCCCCGCGGGCGCCGGTGCCGACGATCGCGTCGAGGACGAGGTCGGCGTGACCCACGGCGGCGACGCCGTGCTCGACGTCGGTGACGATGCGGCCGCGCTGTCTGCGCAGGGCCGCCAGCCCCGCGGGGTGCGCGCGGTCCGGGCTCAGCAGCACGGCGGTGACGGCGACGCCGCGCCGGCGCAGCTCGTCGCCGGCCCAGAGCCCGTCGCCGCCGTTGTTGCCCGCGCCGGCGAGGACGACGACCCGCCGCCCGGCGACCCCGCCGGTGCGGCGCCGGAGCTCGGCGAGGGCGACCTGCGCGACGCCGTGCGCCGCCCGCCGCATGAGCGCGCCCTCGGGCGTGCGCGCGAGCACGGGCTCCTCGGCGGCACCCACCTGCTCGGGCGTCCAGACGCCGTACACGGTTGCCTCCTGCGTCGTACGTGAGCGATGTTCACGGTGATAGCCGTGAATATCACTCACGGAGGGAGCTACTCGACCGTGACGGACTTCGCGAGGTTGCGGGGCTTGTCGACGTCGTAGCCGCGGGCGCGGGCGACCTCGGCGGCGAAGACCTGCAGCGGCACGCTCGCCACGAGCGGCTGGAGCAGGGTGGACACCGCCGGGATCTCGATGAGGTGCTCGGCGAACGGGCGCACCGTCTCGTCGCCCTCCTCCGCCACCACGATCGTCCGGGCCCCGCGGGCCTGGATCTCGCGGATGTTCGAGAGCAGCTTCTGGTGCAGGATCGCGCGCCCCTTGGGCGACGGCATGACCACCACGACGGGCAGGTCCTGCTCGATCAGCGCGATCGGGCCGTGCTTGAGCTCGCCCGCCGCGAACCCCTCGGCGTGCATGTAGGCGAGCTCCTTGAGCTTGAGCGCGCCCTCGAGGGCCACCGGGAAGCCGACGTGGCGGCCCAGGAAGAGCACCGCCTTCGACGCCGAGAGCTCGCGCGCCAGCGCGCGGGTGGGCTCGACGACCGTCTGCAGCACGCGCGCCACGGCGTCGGTGCTCGACTCGAGCTCGGCGTACTCGCGGGCGACCTCGTCGGCGTACTTCGTGCCGAACACCTGCGCCAGCGCCAGGCCGACGAGGTAGCAGGCGACGACCTGCGCGGTGAACGTCTTCGTCGCCGCGACACCGACCTCGGGGCCGGCGTGGGTGTAGAGCACCGCGTCGGACTCGCGGGGGATCTGGGCGCCGTTGGTGTTGCAGATCGCCAGCACCCGGGCCTTCTGGTCGCGCGCGTGGCGCACGGCCTCCAGCGTGTCGGCGGTCTCGCCCGACTGGGAGATCGCGACGACGAGCGTCGAGCGGTCGAGTACGGGGTCGCGGTAGCGGAACTCGCTGGCCACCTCGACCTCGACGGGGATGCGGCACCAGTGCTCGATCGCGTACTTCGCGAGCAGGCCCGCGTGGTAGGCGGTGCCGCAGGCGACGACGAACACCTTGTCGATGTCGCGCAGCTCCTGGTCGGAGAGGCGCTGCTCGTCGAGCACGATGCGGCCGTCGACGAGGTGCCCGCGCAGGGTGTCGGCCAGCGCCGTCGGCTGCTCCTCGATCTCCTTCAGCATGAAGAAGTCGTGGCCGCCCTTCTCGGCGGCGGCGATGTCCCAGTCGACGTGGAACGGGCGGGTCTTGGCGGTGTCGCCGTGGAAGTCGGTGACGACCGCGCCGTCGCGGGTCAGCGTGACGATCTGGTCCTGACCGAGCTCGACCGCCTCGCGGGTGTGGTCGATGAACGCGGCGACGTCGGAGGCGACGAACATCTCGCCCTCGCCGACGCCGACCACCAGCGGCGAGGAGCGCCGGGCGGCGACGATCTCGTCGGGCCGGTCGGCGTGGGTGAACACCAGCGTGAACGCGCCCTCGAGCCGCGCCACGACGGCGCGCACGGCGCCCGTGAGCCCGGCGCCCGGGTCGGCCTCGAAGGCGCGCGCGACCAGGTGGGCCGCCACCTCGGTGTCGGTGTCGCTGGCCAGCTCGACGCCCTCGGACTCGAGCTCGGCGCGCAGCGCGGCGAAGTTCTCGATGATCCCGTTGTGGACGACCGCGACCTTGCCGGTGGCGTCCTGGTGCGGGTGGGCGTTGCGGTCGGTCGGCGGCCCGTGGGTGGCCCAGCGGGTGTGACCCATCCCTGTGGTCCCACCCCGCCCGCTGGGCGCGTCCGACGCCCCTCCCTCGGGCAGCACCGCGACGAGGTTGTCGAGCGGTCCGGCCGCCCGGTGCACCTCGAGCGACCCCGTCCCGTCGACGACGGAGACCCCCGCGGAGTCGTACCCGCGGTACTCCAGTCGTCTCAGACCATTGACGAGGACCTCTTGGGCTCCGCGCCAGCCGACGTATCCCACGATCCCGCACACGGGCCTCAGGGTAGACGCGCCCGCTCGCGGCTCCTGCGGGTGCACGACCTGCCGGGGGGTCACGACGGGCCGTGACGGGCCCGCTCCGATAGGTTCCCGGGCCATGGCGAGCGTGATCGGTGGGAAGGCCCTGGCGCCGAAGGCCGTGGTCGCCGAGCTCTCGCGGCCCGGCCCGTACCCCGTGCTGCGCGGAGAGCTCGCGCTGGTCGGCCTGCCCGGAGCGGTGTTCACCCCCGCCACGGGTACCGGCCTGCCGGCCGTGGCCTTCGCGCACGACTGGCTGCAGCCGGCCTCCCGCTACTTCGGGCTGCTCCGGCACCTCGCGAGCTGGGGGATCGTCGCCGCGGCCCCGGACACCCAGCGCAGCCCGATCGGCTCGCACCGTGCCCTCGCCCACGACCTGCGCACCGCCCTCGGCGTCTGCTCCGGCGTGCGGCTGGGCGGCAGCGCCCGCGGCGCCGCCGTGAGCGTCGACCCCGGCAAGCTCGGCCTCGCCGGGCACGGCATGGGGGCCGGCTCGGCCGTCCTCGCGGCCGCGGTGCCCGCGGCCGACACGCAGGTGCAGGCGGTCGGCGAGCCGTACTGGGAGGTGGGTCACGGCGTCGCGGTCCAGGCCGTCGCCACCATCGCCCTGACCGACACGAAGCCCTCGGCGGTCGACGCCGCCCGCGCCGTGCACCTGCCCGGCATGCACCTCGGCTTCGGCAAGGACCTCGTGTCGCCGCCCGCGGCGGGCGCCGACCTTGTCGAGCAGAACTGGGGCGGCGAGTCCTCCCTGCGCATCCTCAAGAAGGCCACCCACCTCGGCCTGCTCGAGGGACGGCACTGGAGCGACATCCTGCTCGACGGCAAGGGCGAGCCGGCGACGCGGAGCCTCGTGAAGGCGCTGCTCACCGGCTTCCTGCTGCACCGCCTGAACGGCGACGGGCGCTACGCGGCGGCGTTCGACGGCCCGGTCAAGGGGACCGAGGTCCACTCGGCCTGAGCGGGTCGCCCCCGCCCGCCGCGAGGCGCTCGCGCACCCGCGCGCCGGCCTCGCGTCCGGCGGCACGGCTGCGCGCGGCGGCGGCGAGGAAGACGCGCAGGCGCTCCTCGAGGTCGGCGGCCCAGGCCCGCAGGCGGGACTCCGCCGACGGGTCGGCCCCTACCGCGGCCAGCAGGGCGTCGACCTGGGCCGGGTGCAGGCCGCCGACGGGGTCCGCGGGCCGGACGGCGGCCGCGCCCGCCGCGAGGTCGCGCACCGCGGCCGCGACGGTGGCCGCCGCGACCTCGAAGACGTCCGCGGTGTCCCCCAGCTCGCCCACGAGGCCGTGTGCGGAGCGCGCCAGCGCCGACACCCGCTTCTGCACGGCGTCCGCGGACGGGCCCGCCCACGTGTCCCACAGCGGCCCGAGGTCCTCGGCGGTGTCGACGTGCTGGCGGCGCACCTGGGTCGCGGCCTCGCGCAGCGCCTCCGCCTGCGCGGCGAGCGCCGCCGGGTCGGGGAGCTCGCGCGCCTCGGCGCCCGCGCGCCGCACGGTGGCCGGGTCGGTGTCCGGGCCGGCGGGGATGCCCCGCCAGCGCGGCGGCAGGGCCGCCCAGCGGGTGAGGTGCGTGGTCAGCACGCCGACCGCGGTGTCGACCGCGCCGAACAGGGCGGCGCGGGTGGGCCCCGCGACGTCGACCGGGCCGGCCTCCCCGACGAGCCGGAGCGGGCGGTCGGGGCGGGTCACCCGGCGCTGCGCGGCACCCCGCGCGGTCCGGAGCCCTCGGGGCCGGTGTCGTCGCCCGACCCGGCGCTGAGCAGGTGCTCCGCCAGGTCGTCGACCGCGCCGGCGTGGGCCCGCAGGAGCGCGACGGCCGAGAGCGTGCCGCCCTCGCCTGCCCGGCCGGGCTCGCCGTGGTCGGCGCTGAGCCGGTCGGCCAGCTCGTGGAGGTCGCGGGCGCGGCCCGTCACGGCCTCGACGACCTCGGGGAGGTCGGCCGGCGGGCCGTCGTCCTCGGCGGCGTGCTCGTCGTTCACGGGGTCGAGGCCCTCGACGAGGTCGTCCAGGTGCCGGGCCGGGCCGTGCGTGGGCGGCATCGAGTCCATCCGCGTCCTCCGCGTCCGGCCCGCGCGAGCGGGGTACCGACACCGTCCCGTCCCGGTCGGCGATGACGCCGGGGCGCGGGACCGCCGTCAGGTTAACGCCTGACCGACCGCCAATGAGCGTGAACCCGGGACCGGTCCGCCCCGGTGGGTGAGGCGGTACCGAGCGTCGCGAGCCGACTTCGCTGTGTCGTCGGGAGGGTCGTCAGCGGACGCTGGAGACGAGTCCCGCGAGGCGGTCGGCGACCTGGCCGGCCACCACCTGCGTCGGCGCCTCGACCATCACGCGCACGAGCTGCTCGGTGCCCGAGGGGCGCAGCAGCACCCGGCCCCGGCCGGCGAGCTCGGCCTCGGCGGCGGCGACGGCGTCGGCCACCTCGGTCGAGGCGCCCACGGCGGCCTTGTCCGCGACGGGCACGTTGACGAGCACCTGGGGCAGGCGCGTCATCACCGCGGCGAGGTCGCCGAGCGGGCGCCCGGTGTGCGCCACGCGCGCCATGAGGCGCAGGGCCGTGAGCAGGCCGTCGCCGGTGGTGGCGTGCGCCGGCAGCACGACGTGCCCCGACTGCTCGCCGCCGAGCGAGAAGCTCCCGGAGCGCAGCTCCTCGAGGACGTAGCGGTCGCCCACGGCCGTGGTCCTCAGCGCGACCCCGGCGTCGGCCATGGCGAGGTGCAGGCCGAGGTTGCTCATCACCGTGACGACGAGGGTGTCCGCCGCGAGCTCCCCGCGCTCGTGCATGTCGAGCGCGAGGATCGCGAGGATCTGGTCGCCGTCGACGACGGTGCCGTCGGCCGCCACGGCGAGGCACCGGTCGGCGTCGCCGTCGTGGGCGATCCCCAGGTCGGCGCTCTCCGCCACGACCGCGCGTGTGAGGACGTCCATGTGGGTGGAGCCGACGCCGTCGTTGATGTTCCAGCCGTCGGGGTCCGCGTGCAGCGCGGTCACGCGGGCACCGGCCGCGGCGTACGCGCGGGGCGCGGCCTGCGAGGCGGCGCCGTGCGCGCAGTCGACGACGACGTGCAGCCCCGTCAGCGGCGTCGGCGTCGCCGACGCGAGGTGGGCGACGTAGCGCTCGAGCGCGTCGGGGACGTCGCGGACCCGGCCGATGTCGTGGCCGGTGGGACGCGGCGTGGCGTCGCCCGCACGGACGTGGGCCTCGATCTCGTCCTCGAGGGCGTCGGGCAGCTTGTGCCCGCCGGCGGCGAAGAGCTTGATGCCGTTGTCCGGCATCGGGTTGTGCGACGCAGAGATCATCACGCCCAGGTCGGCGTCGAACTCGCCGGTCAGGTACGCGACGCCGGGCGTCGGCAGCACGCCGACGCGCAGGACGTCCGCACCCGCGGCGCTCAGACCGGCGGTGACCGCCGCCTCGAGCATCTCGCCGCTGGCCCGCGGGTCGCGACCCACGACGGCCAGGGGACGACTGCCCGAGGCACCACGACGACCGCCGGCCCGGGCGTGCTCGGCGAGCACGCCCGCGGCCGACGCGGAGACCGCCGTCGCCAGCTCGGGCGACAGGTCGGCGTTGGCCAGCCCCCGCACACCGTCGGTGCCGAAGAGCCGCGCCATCAGCGCTTCGAGTACTGAGGAGCCTTCCGGGCCTTCTTGAGGCCGTACTTCTTGCGCTCCGTGGCCCGCGGGTCGCGGGTGAGGAAGCCGGCCTTCTTGAGGCCCGGACGGTCGTCGGGGTCGACCTCGGTGAGGGCGCGGGCGAGGCCCAGGCGCAGGGCGCCGGCCTGGCCCGACGTGCCGCCGCCGTGGAGGGTGGCGAAGACGTCGAACTGCTCGGTGCGCTCGGTGATCACCAGCGGCTCGCGGATGAGCTGCTGGTGCACCTTGTTCGGGAAGTACTCCTCGAAGGCCTTCCCGTTGCACACGATGCGGCCCGTGCCCGACACGAGGCGGACGCGGACGATGGCCTCCTTGCGGCGGCCGACCGTCTGGATGGGGCGGTCGATCTGGGCGAACACCGGCGCGGGCGCGGCGTCACCGAAGACGTCGGTCTCGGCGTCGGCCTCGGCACCGTCGGTCTCGGCGCCGTCGCTCTCGACGTCCACCTCGACCTCGGCCAGGACCTCGTCGTCGGTACCGGGCTCGTCCGTGGCGGACACCGGAGTGCCGCCGACGGCACCCTCGGGCAGGTCCGCAGCTTCGGCGAGCGTCTGGGCCGCGTCCGTGTCGTTGACCTCGGGCTGGTCGGTCGCGTCGTCGGGGCTGGTCACTGGCTCACCTGTCGAATCTCGTAAGGCACCGGCTTCTGCGCGGCGTGGGGGTGCTCGGGACCGGCGTACACCTTGAGCTTGCTGCCCATGGCGCGGCCGAGGCGGTTGTGCGGAAGCATGCCCTTGATGGCCTTCTCGACCACGCGCGCCGGGAACCGGTCGAGCTCCTCGCCGATCGTGCGCGAGCGCAGGCCGCCGGGGAAACCGCTGTGGTGGTACACCATCTTGTCGTCACGCTTGCCGCCCGTGAGGGCGATCTTCTCCGCGTTCACGATCACGACGAAGTCGCCGGTGTCGACGTGCGGCGCGTACGTCGGCTTGTGCTTGCCCCGCAGCAGCTGGGCGCTCTGGGCGGCCAGGCGGCCGAGGACGACGTCGGACGCGTCGATGACGTGCCAGGCGCGGTCGATGTCACCGGGCTTCGGACTGAACGTGCGCACGGAAGCTACCTCGTCACGGACGGCTGGGCGGTCGGCTCGGGGCCGGGGTGTGGTCGAGCGGGCGCGGGACATGCACCGCGCATCAGTCGTCCAGAGTACGCGGGCGGCCGCCGACGACGGCGACCACCCCCTCGCCGTGGGTCGTCCGCGCGGAGCCGCCGTCAGGTGAACATGTTCCTCACCTGGTTCTCGGTGTTCTGGTAGTTCGCGTTGACCGTGCCGGTACGCGTGCCGATCTGTGCGAGCAGGCCCTTCATGTCCTCCCAGGAGGTGCGGACCTGCTGCTGGCGCTGGCGGTAGAAGTCGGCGGCCGCGCCGTCCCACACCGCGAGCTGGGCGATCGTCGAGTCCAGATCGGCCAGCTCCTGCTCGATGGCGGACGCGCCCCGGCCGATGTTGGCCTGCGCGCCCTCGATGTCGCCGAACGACACCCGGATCTCACTGCTCATGGGGACTCCGTCCTCGTCTGTCGGGATACGTCGGGGTGCCTCAGAGGTACTGGCCGAGGCCGCCGCCGGAGGCGGGCGTCGTCGCACCGGGGGCCGGACCCGACCCGCCCGTGCCACCGAGCTGGGAGAACGCCTGGCGGTTGTCCTCGTCGGAGGCGGCGTAGTTGCGCCCGCTCTGGCCGATCTTGGCCGCGATCTCGTCGAGGGCGGTGTTGATGCGCGTCGCGTCCTCGTTCCACCGCGCCATGAGCCCCTGGAACGCGACGGATCCCTGGCCGCGCCACGTGCCCGCCAGGGGCGCGAGCTGCGACTGCAGGCTGCTCATGTGGCCCTGCATGCCCTGCTTGATGTCCTGGATCCGCTGCGAGGCGGTGAGCATGACGTCGGTCTCGGTACCGAACTGCCCGGCCATCCGCGGCTCCCTCCGTGTCCGGGGGCCGACCGGCCCCGCGTGCTGCTGACGGATCGAGCATGACGAGGGGGCGCGGGCCGTGGTGGTCGTTTGGTGAAACCCGCGGACCCGATCAGCCGGCGGGCCCGAGGGTCTCGACGACCTGCGCGCAGACCGCGAGGACCCGCGTCGCCTCGGCGTCGTCCGTGCCGTGCCGGCACCCCACGCTGACCATCGACGACGGCGACGAGAGCACGACGAACCAGTCGACCCGCACGCCCGGCGCGGGGTCCTGGCGGTAGCGGGCGACCTCGCGGTCGCCGAACTCGGCGCGCGCCTCGTAGCCCGACACGGGATCGCCGGCGGCGCGTGCGGCCTCGTACTGGGCGGCCAGCTGCCCCCGGGCGCGCTCCGGGTCCTGGGCGGCGGCGCCGTCGAGGGGTTCTCCTGGACGGCGACGAGGTCCGTGCCCTGCAGGGCGCCCGCGGGGCGGAGCAGCACCCGGCGCGCGGCCGCGTCGCCGCCGGCGGTGACCCACCCGACGGGGGCGACGAAGACCTGCCCGCCGACCACCGTGGGCGTGCCGGACGGGCGGCTCACGGCCCGGACGCCCAGGACGATCCCGGTGACCAGGGCCAGGATCGCCAGCGCCGCGATCACGACCGCGCCGACACCCACCGGGCGGCGGGGTGGGCCGGCCGACCGCGGCCGGCGCGCGGGGAGCCGGCGCTGTGGGGACCGTTCCTGGGAAGGCCGAGCGACCACGGCCGCGCCCGGGGCGGTGGCGTCGTCGCTCCCGTCGTCCCCCTCCGCGCCGTCGACCCGGCGCACCGGGAGCAGCGCCGGGGACCCCGACGAGGTCGGGGTGAGCCAGGCGGGGGTGTCCGCGGGATCGCCGAGGTCCTCGGTGGGCTCGGCGTCGGGCACGCCGGGCTCGGCCCGGGGCCACGCCCGCTCCCCCGGCGGCAGCTCGACGGTCGGGGGATCGAGCAGCGGGCCGGCGGCCGACCGGGGCGCGGACGACGAGGACCGGCCCGCACCGGCCGCGACGGCGGCCCCCGCCCGCTGGCGCGAGGCAGCACCGGCGGCCCCTCCGAGCAGCGCCTCGTCCTCCCGGGCCACGACGAGCGCCCCCCGCACCACGACCAGCCGCGGCTCCGGGCCCACGGTGGCGGGCACGCCGAGCTCGCGGTGCACGAGTGCCGCGAGCAGCGGGATCCGCGCACCGCCGCCGGTGAGCCACACGCCGTCGAGGTGCTCCGGGCCGGTGCCGGCGTCGGCGAGCGTCTCCGCGAGGAGGTCCACGACCCGCCTCAGCGACGGACGCAGGACCTCGGTGAGCTCACCCCGCGAGAGCCACGCCGCCGTGAGCCGCCCGGGCAGCGGCACCGCGGCCTGCTCGGCGTCGGAGAGCTGCTCCTTCGCGGCGCGCACGTCGTCGAGCAGCACCTGACGGTGCCGCCGGTCGCCGAGGGTCGTGGCGGCGACGACCTCGCGGACCCGATCGGCGTCGCGTCGCGCAGCCGGATCCTCACGCGACGCGTCCCCGGGGGTCGGCTCGTCGGCGAGCGTCGAGAGCAGGTGGCCCAGCAGCAGCTCGTCGGCGTCGTCGCCCCCGAAGCGGTCGTCCCGTCGCCGCGCGAGCAGCCGGGCGCCACCGCAGCGCCCGGGGTCGGGCGCGAGCACGGACGCGTCGGCGCCGCGTGCCCCGAGGTCGAGCACCGCGATCGGCCCGGGACGTCTCTCCTGCGGGCGCATCCACGCGGCGTGCGCGGCGGCCGCGACGGGCTCCGCGAGCAGGGTGAGCCCGGCGGCGAGCCCGGACCCGGCCCGCCGCAGCACCTCGCGGCGCCCGGCGTCCCAGCCGGCCGGGTGGGTGAGGACGAGGTGGCGCGGCCGGTCCCCGCGCAGCAGCGGGCCGGCCCGCTCGAGCGCCCCGGCGAGGACGGCGCCCCACGCCTCCGCGATCCCGACGACCCGGGTGCCGAGCAGGAGGTCGGGATCGTCGACCCGCAGGCGTGGCGTCGGCTCGTAGCGCGAGGGATCGGTCGGGGCCAGCCGTCGGGCGGCGGCCCCGACCGCGAGGGCCGTTCCGTCGGCGGGGGCGAACACGGCGGCGAGGTCGAGCGGCACCTCGGCGGGTTCGACGGTCTCCGCAGGGGCGCGGGAATCGGGCGACACGTCCACCGACGCCGCCACCGTCGTCACCCCGAGGTCGATCGCGACCGTCGGGCCTTCGCTCACGGGTCGGCGTCCGGGACCGTGATCGGCGGGTCCGGGGCGCGCCACCCGACCTGCACGAGGCGCTCCCCGTGGCGCCGCCCGACGAGCCAGCCGCGCCCCGGCGGCTGCGGACCCGGCCGGACCGTGCCCAGCAGCACGCCCTCGTCGCGGCTGCCGCTCATGACGATGCCGGGCGAGGAGAGCTCGCGCAGTCGGGCGAGCACCGGCTCGAACACCGCGCGGGACGCCCCGCCCGTGCGCCGCGCGACGACCAGGTGCAGGCCGACGTCGCGGGCCTGGGGCAGCAGGTCGAGCAGGACGGCCAGCGGGTTGGTCGCGGCGCCCGCGACGAGGTCGTAGTCGTCGACCAGGACGAAGACGTCCGGGCCGGTCCACCACGAGCGCGCCCGCAGCTGCTCGGGGGTGACGTCCGGGCCGGGCAGCCGGCGCTGCAGCGACTCGACGAGCTCGGCGAGCGCCTGGGTCAGCGCCGCGGCCGACGACGTGTAGGAGATGAGGTGGTCGGTGGCCACCGCCCCGAGCAGCGAGCGCCGGTAGTCGACGATCACCAGCCGGGCCTGGTCCGGCCGGTACCGGGTGACGATCTGGTGGGCCAGCCCCCTCAGCAGCGCCGTCTTGCCCGACTCGGCGTCGGCGAAGCAGACGAAGTGCGGGTCGGCGGACACGTCGAGCAGGACCGGCGCGAGGCGCTCCTCGGACAGCCCCAGCGGCAGCAGGTGCGGCGGGCCCTCGTCCGGGCCGGGCAGCGACTCGACCCCCACGCGGTCCGGGAGCAGCCGCACCCGCGGCGCCCCGGTGCCGCCCCAGGCCGCCGCGACGCGGGCGACGAGCTCAACGGTGGCGCGCCCGAGGTCCGCCGTGTCGGCGACCCCGTCGAGACGCGGCAGGGCGGTGAGGACGTGGCGCTTGTCCGGTGAGAGCCCCCGCCCCGGGCGCCCGGACGGCACGACGGCGGCGACGCGGCGGTCGACCTCGGACTCCGACGGGTCGCCGAGCCGCAGCTCGAAGCGGGTGCCGAGCAGGTCCTTGAGGGCGGGCCGCAGCTCCGCCCAGCGGCTCGCCGTGATCACGACGTGCACCCCGTACGAGAGGCCGCCGGTGGCCAGCGAGATCACCGTCTGCTCGAGGCCCTCGTGCTCGCTGCGGAAGGCGTGCCAGCCGTCGACGACGAGGAAGACGTCGCCGAGCATGTCGCTGCCGCCGGTGCCGGGCGCGAGCTCGCCGCGGCGGCGCCGGGCCCGCAGGTCGGCCATCGACTCGACGCCGGCCTCGCGGAACCAGCGCTCCCGCCCCGCGAGCAGAGCGGTCACCTCGGCCACGGTGCGCCGCACCAGCTCGGGCTCGCCGCGCCCCGCGACCGTGCCGACGTGCGGCAGGCCCGCCAGCCCGGCGAGCGTGCCGCCGCCGAGGTCCACCGCGTAGAACTGCACCTCGGCCGGCGTGTGGGTCAGCGCGGCCCCGGCGACGAGCGTGCGCAGCAGCGTCGACTTGCCCGACTGCGGCCCGCCGGCGACCACCACGTGCCCCGCCGCCCCCGCGAGCTCGGCCCACAGCACGTCGCGGCGCTGGTCGTAGGGGCGGTCGACGACGCCCACCGGCACCGCGAGCTGCCCGTTGGCGGGGAAGCCGGGCGCGGTGAGCCCGCGGTCCGGGGTGGCGGTCAGGGGCGGCAGCAGCGCGTCCAGCGTGGACGGGTCGGCCAGCGGCGGCAGCCACACCTCGTGCGCGGGCGGGCCCTGGCCGCGCAGCCGTTCGACGACGACGTCGAGCACCGACGGCGTCCCCGCCCCGCGCGGGACCGACGGCCCGTGCGGCCCGATCACCGCGGGCGGCCCGCCTGCCGGGGGGTGCCCGTGGCCCTCGAGCACCGCGCCGGGCTCCACCCAGCTCGCGGTGAAGGGGCGCGGGCGCATCTCGCGGGGCACCGGGGAGGGGTCGGGGTCGGCGGGCTCGGCGGAGCGGTAGGGCGCCGACACGTACCCGGCCTTGAACCGGGTCATGGTCGACGACTCGACCTTCAGGTAGCCCGAGCCCGGCACCGGCGGCAGCTCCGCCGCGTCCGGGACCCCGAGCACGGCCCGCGAGTCCGACGGCGAGAACGTCTTGAGCCCGATGCGGTAGGACAGGTGCGAGTCGAGGCCCCGCAGCCGCCCCTCCTCGAGGCGCTGCGAGGCGAGCAGCAGGTGCATCTGCAACGAGCGGCCCAGTCGCCCGATCGCGACGAACAGCTCCGCGAAGTCGGGCTTCTGGCTCAGCAGCTCGGAGAACTCGTCGACGACGACGAACAGGGTCGGCAACGGCTCCAGCGGCGCGCCGTTCTCCCGGGCACGCTCGTACTCGGTGACGTTGGCGAGGTTGCCCGCGGCACGCAGCTTCTCCTGGCGGCGCTGCATCTCTCCCGCCAGCGCGTCCTGCATGCGGTCGACGAGGCTGAGGTCATCGGCGAGGTTGGTGATCACCGCGGCGACGTGCGGCGCGCCGGCGAGCCCCGCGAACGTGGCGCCGCCCTTGAAGTCGACGAGCACGAGGTTGAGCGCCTCGGACGAGTGCGTCGTGATCAGACCGAGCACCAGGGTGCGCAGCAGCTCGGACTTGCCCGACCCGGTGGCCCCGACGCACAGCCCGTGCGGGCCCATCCCCTCCTGGGCGGCCTCCTTGATGTCGAGCTCCACCGGCTCGCCCTCGGCCGAGACCCCGAACGGCACCCGCAACCGGTCGCGCACCGGGCGCGGGCGCCAGGCCGCGGTGACGTCGAACGTGTCGGGCTCCCCGTCGACGCCGAGCAGCTCGAGGATGCCGGGGCTGGTCAGCAGCGGCTCCTCGTCCTCGGCGCCGGCGGCCGGCGGTCGGCAGGGCGCGAGCCGCCGCGCGAGCGCCTCGGCCTCGGCGCCACCGAGGGTGTCGGGACGACCGAACCACTCGACGCCCTGCTGGCCCCGGGCCCCGATGCGGCCCTCGCCGTCCGGTTCCAGGACCAGCCCGAGGCCCCGGCGCGCGGTCAGGGTGCCGAGCGAGTCCGACAGGTCGATCACGGTGACGCCGGCCAGTCCCTCCTCGAGCACGACCTGCTCGGAGCGCGTGACCTCGGCGTCCTCGAGCACGACGACCACGTGGCGGGTGTCGGTGGCCGGCGCGGCGCCCCGGGTGAACCGGCCCCGCCCGGCGAGCTCCGGGGCCAGCCACGCCTCGACCGCAGCGAGCGAGGAGGTCACCATCCGCACCGGCCCGGCGCCGTCCGAGTGCCGCGGGTGCGCGATGTGCGGGAGCCACTTCACCCACTCCCAGTCGGCACGCGCCGGCCCCGTCGCGGCCACCGCGATCACGAGGTCCTCCGGGCTGTGGAACGTCACGAGCTGCGCGAGCAGCGCCCGCACGAGCCCGCGACGGCTCGCCGCGTCGCCGCCGGTGACGCCCACCGACGCGAACGCGCGCAACGACACCGCGGTCGGCAGGTCCGGGACGATCGAGTGGGTGCGCACGAAGCGGCGCAGGGCCACCGTCGACACCGGCTCGAGGTCGTCGACGGGACCGGTCTGCGGCGGGACGAGCGCGGTGGCGAGGCGCTGGGAGCCGCGGCCGACGCGCACGTGCGCGAAGTCCGGGTCGGAGGGGCGGCGCTCCCACATCCGCGGGCCGCGCGCGAGGCCGACGAGCGTCGCGGGCTCGGGGTGGGTCCACTCGAGGGCGCGCCGCTGGTCGACCGCCGTCTCGCGGGCCCGCCGGCGCATCTGCGCGAGGTAGCGCAGGTAGTCCTTGCGGTCCTCGTCGGCCTCCGCCCGGCGCTGTCCTCCGCCGCGTGTCGCGCCACCGGCGACCATGCCGATCGTCGAGAGCGCGAACATCCCGCCGAAGAGCCACGAGGTGGGGTTGTCGACGCCGATGACGACGATGAACCCGAGCGAGCCGAGCACCATGAGCAGCGGCAACAGCCGCAGCAGCGGGGACGTCGGCACCGCCCGGGGGATCTCCGGCGGGGCCTCGAGGTGGATCTCGCCCGACGGCACCTCCGGGGGCGCCGGGCGCGCGGCGCGGCGGAAGACCCGTGTGCCCACCGGTCGCCCCCCATCCTCCGAACGCACCACCCGGCCCTCGCGGTCCGGCCATACTAAGGAGCCGCGGCCCGCCCCGGGTCCGTCTCGGCGAACCTCCGGACGGTCCCCGGACGACGCCGATGCCACGATCCCCGAACGACGGTCGCCGAGATCCGGGAGGAGCGCATGACGGACACCGCCCGCCCGGGTCGCGCGCTGCCGGGGGCCGCCGGGAACGGGGCCCGTGCCTCGTTGCCGGCGGGGTCGGCCGCGCCGATCACGGCCGCGAGCCGGGTGTCGGTCCTCGCGCCCCGCACACGGGTCGACGTCGCCCTGCCCCCCGACGTCCCGCTGGCCGACCTGCTGCCGGTGCTGCTGGACATGACCGGCGAGTCGGGCGCCGGCGCCCGGGGCGGCGCCTGGACGCTCGCCCTGCTCGGGCAGGGCCCGGTCGACCCGTCGCGCACGCTGGCGTCCCTCGGTGTCCTCGACGGCGACCAGCTCGTGCTGCGACGCCGGGCCGACGCGGCACCGCCCCCGCTGTTCGACGACGTGGTCGACGCCGTCGCCGAGGCCACGCCGGCGAGCTACCGGGCGTGGGGGCCGGGTCTCGCGGGCGTCCTCGGGATCTGCGGGCTGGCGCTCGGGCTCGCGGGCGCGGTCCTCGCGCTCGTCGTCGCCGGCCGGGGTCCGGGCACCGCCGGGGGCTGGGCACCGCCGCGGTGGCCGGGGTCGCCGCCCTCGGGGAGCTCGCTGCGGCCGCGGTGTGCACGCGGCTCGCCGACGGCCCGGCCGCCGGGTCGGTCCTCGCCGCCGGGGCCGTGGCCCTCGCGGGGGTGGCGGGTGTCGCCGCGGTGCCGTGGGGAGCCGTCGGTCCTGCCGCCTCGCTCGCCGCGACGTCCGGGGCCCCGCAGCTGCTGCTCGGCGCGGTCCTCGCCGGGGCGGTCGCCGCCGCCTCGCTCCTCGCGCTGGGACGGGCGGGGCGCGCCGGCGTCGCCGCCCTGCTCGGCGCCCTCACCGCGGCGGTGCTCCTCGCCCTCGCCACCGGCATCGCCACCGTGGTCGACGCGGGCGACGCCGCGGGCATCGCCGCCGGCGCCGGCGCGCTCGCCCTCGTCGCCTCCGCCCTGCTCCCGCGCACCGGGATCGCCCTCGCCCGCCTCCCCTGCCCCGCGTCCCGGCGTCGGCCGAGGAGCTCGCCGACGACCCCGGCGTCGCCGAGCACGCCGACATCGAACGGCGCGCCGACCGCGCCCACGCCGCCCTCTCCGGCCTGGTCCTCGGATGCGGCGCCGTCACCGCGGGCGCCGTCACCGTGCTCGCGCTCGCGTCGGTGGGCGGCTGGCGGGGGTCGCCGGCTGGGTGCTCGCGGTCCTGCTGACGCTGCTGCTCGCCCTGCGCTCGCGCACCTACGCCAACGGCGTCCAGGCCGTCGCCCTGCTCGTCTGCGCGCTGCTCGCGGGCGCGGGGCTGGTCGTCGGCTGGCTGCTCGTCGCCCCGCCCGCCGTCGCGATGCTGGCCGTGCCGGCGGTCGCCCTCGCGGCCGGCGCGGGGGCGTTCGTGCTCGGCGTCGTGGTGCCCCGGCGGCGGTTCTCCCCGGTGGCCCGGCGGGCCGTCGACATCGCGGAGGCCGTCGGGATCGCGGCCGTGCTGCCCGTGGCGCTGGCCGTCATGGACCTCTACACCGCGATGCGGCTCCTGTGACGCGCACGCTCGCCGGTACTGTCGTGCTCACCGCGCTCACGGTGCTGCTGAGCGCCGCGCCCGCCGGAGCGACCGATCCCGTGGACGCACCGTCCAGCGCGCCGACGCCGCCCGCACCGGACCGTGCGGCGCTCGACGCCCTCGACGCCGCCCCGGACGGCGTGCCCGGCGCGCGGCGCGACGCCCCTGCCCCGCACCGACCCCGCCGTCGGGCACCGGGTTCGGCGACCTCCCGCCGGGCCCCGACCCCGCGGACGCCTGGGTGGACGGCCGCGGCGAGGGCCAGCTGGTCGCCGTCGTCGACACCGGCGTCGCCGCCCACCCCGGCTCGCGGGCCGCGTCGTCGACGGCGGCGACTTCGTGGCCGGCGACTCCGGCCTCGACGACTGCGACGGCCACGGCACCGCGGTGGCCGGGGTGATCGCCGCGAGCCCCGCCCCCGACGACCTGGTGGTGGGTCGGGCGCCCGCCGCCCGCGTGCTCGCCGTGCGTCAGACCAGCGCCTTCTTCGGTGTCGACGGCCGCGCGGGGGTCGGCGGTGTCGGGGACGTCACCAGCCTCGCCCGGGCCGTCCGGCACGCCGCGGACAGCCCGGGTGTCGGGGTGCTCACCCTCGCCCTCACGGCCTGCCGCACGCCCGCCGAGGTCACCGACCCGTCCGACGCGCCCGCCCTCGAGGCCCTGCGCGCGGCCGTCCGCGACGCGGTCGACCGCGGTGTCGTCGTGGTCGCGGCCGCGGGCAACTCCGGCCCGGCCTGCGCCCCGAACACCGGCGGCCCGGTGCGCAGCGTCCCCGTGCCGGCCTGGTTCGGCGACGACGTGCTCGCGGTGGGCGCGGTCGACGACGCCGGCGCCCCCGACCCGTCGTCGCTCGCCGGACCCTGGGTCGACCTCGCCGCCCCCGGGCGCGAGCCGTCGTCGCTCGCGGCGCGCGGCCCCGGCCTCACCACCACCCTCGGCGCGCCCGACGGCTCGTCGGGGCCCCTGGTCGGCACGAGCTTCGCCGCCGCCCGGGTCGCCGCGGCCGCCGCGCTGCTGCGCCAACGCTCCCCGAGACCCCCGCCCGCGAGATCGCCGCCGCGCTCGTGCGCTCCGCGAGCCCGCCGGCCGGGCTCGCCCCCGGCGTGCGCGACGACGCCGTCGGCTACGGGGTGCTCGACGCCGCGGCCGCGGTCCGCGGCGGTCCGCCCCGCACGGGGCCCGAGGTCCGTCCCGAGCCGCCGACGCCCCCGACGAACGACTCCGGGATCGGGTGGATCACCGCCGCCGTCGGCGCCGCCGTCGCCGTCGTCGCGGTGGGGGCCGTCGCGGTCCGCCGCCGGCGGGGTGGTCCGCGGTGAGCCTCGTCGTCACCCCGTCCCGTCCGGCGCCGTCGGTGTCGCGCCGGCCGTCCGGGCCCTCGCTCGGGCCCGTCCCGCTCGCCGGGGTGGTGGTCGTCGAGGTCGGGCTCGCCCTCGCGGTGGCGCTCGTCGCCCTCGACCGCGGGCTGCTCCCGCTCGCCGGGGTCGTCCTGTCCGCCGCGCTCCTCGTCGGGCTGCTGCGGGTGCGCGGGCGCTGGCTCGTCGTGTGGATCGGGCTGGCGCTGCGCTACCGCCTCCGAGCACGCGAGCGCGAGTCCGAGCCGGTCGATCCCGACGCCGACCCGCGCGTGCGGACGCTGCGCCTGCTCACCGGCGACCTCACCGTCGCGCGCACCCGCGACCACGACGGGCGCGAGGTGGGGATGCTCGGGCACGGGGGCGGCTGGAGCGCCGTGCTGGCGCTCGACCCGACCTCCCCGGACGGCTCGCCCGGTCTCGTCGCGGGCGACGCCTCGTCGGGCACCGCGACGTTCCCGCTGGCGGCGCTCGCCGGCTGCCTGGCCGACCGCGGCGTGGTGCTCGACGCCGTGAGCGCGCTCTGGCACTGCCGCCCGGTCGCCGAGGACACCCCGGCCGCCGCCGCGTACCGCGAGGTCCTCGGCGCCCTGCCGCCGCTCGCGCGCCGCGACGCGTGGCTCGTCGTGCGCCTCGACCCGGCGCGCTGCCCCGACGCGGTCGCCGAGCGCGGCGGCGGGGTCGCCGGGGCGCACCGGGCCGTGGTCGGGGCGCTCGCGCGGATCGGGCGGGTGCTCGCCGAGCACGGCACCGCGGTCCGCCCGCTCGGGGTCGACGAGGTCCTGGACGCCGGCCTCGAGGTCTCCGACACCCCGGGCGAGCCGGAGCGCCTCCGGGAGCACTGGCGCGCGGTGGTCGTCGGCGAGGTCGGGCACGCGACGCACGCCGTGACGCGGTGGCCGGACGTCCCGGAACGCCTCACCGCCCTCACGGCCACGGCCGCGCGCACCTGCACGCTCGCCCTGACCCTCGAGCCCGACCCGCGGGCCGACCGGGACGGGAGCGCGCCCGCGGCCGTCGGGCTGCGCGGCACCGTGCGCCTCACCGCCGACACCCCGGACGCGCTCGAGGAGGCGGGCCGCGAGCTGGTCGCCCGCGGATACACCCTCGGGACGACCCTCGATCCGCTCGACGGCCAGCACGCCGCCGGGCTCGCCGCGACCCTGCCGCTCGGGGTGGCGCCGTGACGACGCCGGGCGCCGCAGGGCGGGTCGCCCCCACCCGCGCGGACCCGGAGCTCGCGCCGACGTTCTCGGTGCCGCCGGCGATGCTCGACGCCCTCGGGCCTCCCGTGCGCCCGGCGGGCGTCGTCCTGGGCGCCGACCCGGACGGTGAGCCGGTCGCGGTGACCCTCGTGCGCCCCGCCCCCACCCGCGTCGTCCTCCTCGGCGGGCTCTACCTCGCCCGCCAGGTGACGCTGCGCGCGGTCGGCACCGGCACGCGCGCCGTGGTCGTCACCGGGCGCCCGCCCGTGTGGGACGCGGTCCGCCTCGCGGGCGAGGTGCCGGGCCCCGAGACCCCCGACGCCGACGCCGACGCCGACGACCCGGCCGCGCCCGTCCGCGTCGTGCGTGAACCCCCGGCCGATCTCGCCGCCGGGGGCGAGCCACTCCTCGTCGTCTACGACCGGGGCGCCACGGCGCGCGGCCCCGCCCCGGCGCGACGTCCGCGGCAGACGACGCTGGTCGTCCTGCCCTCGCTCGTCCCCGCGGTGTCCGATCTGGCCGACGACGCCGACCTGGTCCTCATCCAGCGCCTCCCTCCGCACGAGGCCGAGCTCGCCGGCCGGCTGTGGCGGCTCACGCCGGCGATGACCGAGACCCTGCGGACCCTCCCCGATCGCGGCATCGTGGTGCTCGGGCGCAACCTCTGGCGTCGCGTCGACCTCGTCACCGGGCCCCGCGAGACCGCGATCCTGGGCCCGGTGCGCCGGGGTGACTAGCCCGGCGAGGAGACACGATGGACGACACGTTCACCCCGGTCCTGGCCCTCGCGGACCTGCCCGAGGGCGCGATGACCGCGGTCATGGTCGGCGGCCGGCGGGTGCTGCTGGTCCGCGTCGACGGCGGGGTCCGCGCGTACGACAACCGCTGCCCGCACCGGGCCTGGCCGCTCGAGCGGGGCACGCTCGCCGACGGCGTCCTCACCTGCGCGAACCACCGCTACACCTTCGACGTGGCCACCGGCCGCGGGATCGACCCCGGCGACTGCCACCTGGTCGCGCTGCCCTGCCGCGTCGACGCCGGGACCGTCGAAGTGGCGGCCGGGGGCTGACCGGCCCTTGACCTCGACCACCGTCGAGGTCGGACCCTCGGGGGCATGCCCATCGAGCTGAACCACACCATCGTCGAGACCCGTGACCAGGACGCCGGTGCGGCCTGGCTCGCCGAGGTCCTCGGCCTGCCCGCACCCGTCCGCTTCGGGCCGTTCACGGTCGTCGAGGTCGCCCACGGCACGAGCCTGGACTTCATGGACGTCGACGACCCGCACCCGCAGCACTACGCCTTCCTCGTCCCCGACGACGAGTTCGCGGTCATCGCCGCCCGGCTGCGGGACCGGGGCGTGCCGACCTACGCCGACCCCATGCATCGCCGGTCGGGGTCCAACACCAACGACGGAGGGCAGGGCGCCTACTTCGACTCCCCCGAGGGCCACAACCTCGAGATCCTCACCCGGCCCTACGGCAGCGGAGGCTGATCCGCCGGATCGAGTGCGTGGCGCTACGGACACCGGATGTCAGCATCAGAGGAGCACGCCGAGAGGGCGCCGCCGCTGACGTTCAGACCTCGTCACGACGCCGCCGCGTCCGCGCGGCGCGCTCCGCGAGGTCCGCGGCGTCCGGGTAGTCGACCCCGGTCAGCCGCAGCCCCCGCGCGGCCACGACGGTGACCTCGCTCGACCGCGCGCGCGCCGCGAGCAGCGCCGCGGGCCACTCGACGGGCCGCCGGCCCTCCCCCACTGCGAGCAGCGCGCCGACGACGGACCGGACCATCGAGTGGCAGAACGCGTCGGCACTGAGCCGGGCGACGAGGACGTCGCGCTCGCCGGGCTCCGCGTCCCAGCGTAGGTGCTGCAGCTCGCGCACGGTGGTCGCGCCGGCGCGGGGACGGCAGTAGGCGGCGAAGTCGTGCTCGCCGAGCATCGCGGCGCCGGCCGCGTTCATCGCGTCGACGTCGAGGGGCCGCGGCCAGCGCAGGGTGTCGCGTGCACGCAGCGGCTCGGGCCCCCACGGGGCGGTGCTGACGCGGTAGGCGTAGTGGCGGCGCATCGCGGAGAACCGCGCGTCGAAGCCGTCGGGCGCCGGCGTCACGGCGTGCACCCGCAGGTCCGGCGGCAGCATCCGCGCCAGCCGGCCGATCAGTCCCGGATGGATCTCGACCTCGGCGGGCAGGTCGACGTGGCAGACCTGCGCGTCGGCATGGACGCCGGCGTCGGTACGTCCGGCGACCGTCAGCGCGACCGGCACCCGCCAGATCGTCGACAGCGTCTCCTCGAGGACGCCCTGCACCGTGCGCAGCTCCGGCTGGCGCGCCCAGCCCGAGAAGTCGGTGCCGTCGTAGGCCAGGTCGATCCGGTACCGCCGGGTCGGCGCCGGAGACACCACGAGCCCGCCGTCGGGATCGACGGCGGGCTCGTGGGGGTCGTGCGGGGTCAGGACTTGTCCGAGTCCTTGTCCGAGTCCGCGTCGGAATCGGAGGTCTCGAGACCGGAGCTGGCCGCCGCGTTGTCGGCCATGCCCTCGGGCACGTCGTCGTCGGCATCCGCCGACGACGAGGTCGTGTCCTCGGACGCGGTGTCCTGGGTAGCGCTGTCCTCGGCGGCCGCGGCCTCGGCCTCGGGCACCTCCGGCGCGGAGGTCTCGTCGCCGCTCTCGGCCGCCGCGATCGTGGCCGCCGTGGCCGCGGCACCGGTCGCGGTGTCACCGACCTCGGCGCCCGGACCCGACGGGGACGTCGGCGGGGCCGCCACGCGGGTGGCCTGCGACGCCTCGGCGCTCGCGGTCCGCTCGTTCACCAGCTCGATGACCGCCATGGGCGCGTTGTCGCCCCGGCGCGGCAGCGTCTTCACGATGCGCGTGTAGCCACCCGGCCGGTCCGCGAAGAACGGGCCGATCTCGGCGAGCAGGCGGTGCACGACGTCCTTGTCCCGGATCTGCTCCTGGATGAGACGCCGGTTGTGCAGGTCGCCCTTCTTGGCCTTGGTGATCAGCCGCTCCGCGTACGGACGCAGCCGGTCGGCCTTGGCGCGCGTGGTGTGGATGCGGCCGTGGGTGAAGAGCGACGTGGCCAGGTTGGCCAGCATCAGCTTCTGGTGGTCGGGGGAACCCCCGAGCCGCGGACCCTTGCTGGGCTGGGGCATGTCGAATGCTCCTGTCTCGTGACGCCTTTCCTCCCCGGCCCGCGCACGGACCGGGGAGGGGGCAGCACGTCAGAGTTGCTGGGGTGGTGCTAGAGCTGCTCGGTCTCGGCGTAGTCCTGGCCGTCGTCCTCCGAGGCCCCGTAGCCGCCGAAGCCGCCGAAGCCGCCGTCGGAGCCGTAGGACTCGAAGCCCTCCGAGGGGTAGTCCGCCGCGGCGGCGGACGGGTCGAACCCGGGCGGGCTGTCCTTGAGCGCGAGGCCCAGCCCGGCCAGCTTCATCTTGACCTCGTCGATGGACTTCGCACCGAAGTTGCGGATGTCCAGCAGGTCGGCCTCCGAGCGGCCGACGAGCTCGCCGACCGTGTGGATGCCCTCCCGCTTGAGGCAGTTGTAGGACCGGACCGTGAGGTCGAGGTCCTCGATGGGCATCGCGAAGGCGGCGATCGAGTCGGCCTCGGCCGGCGACGGCCCGATCTCGATGCCCTCGGCGTCGATGTTGAGCTCACGGGCCAGCCCGAAGAGCTCGACGAGGGTGCGCCCGGCGGACGCGATCGCGTCGCGCGGGGTCATCGACGGCTTGGTCTCGACGTCGAGGATCAGCTTGTCGAAGTCGGTGCGCTGCTCGACGCGGGTCGCCTCGACCTTGTAGCTGACCTTGAGCACCGGCGAGTAGATCGAGTCGACCGGGATGCGGCCGATCTCGGCGCCGGACGCCTTGTTCTGCGCGGCCGGGACGTACCCGCGACCACGCTCGACGACGAGCTCGACCTCGAGGCGGCCCTGGTCGTTCAGGGTCGCGATGTGGAGGTCCGGGTTGTGCACGGTCACGCCGGCCGGCGGGACGATGTCGCCCGCCGTCACGGTGCCGGGGCCCTGCTTGCGCAGGTACATCGTGGCCGGCTCGTCCTCCTCGGAGCTCACGACGAGCTCCTTGAGGTTCAGGATGATGTCGGTGACGTCCTCCTTCACCCCCGGGACGGTGGTGAACTCGTGGAGGACACCGTCGACGCGGATGCTGGTCACGGCCGCGCCCGGGATGGACGACAGCAGGGTGCGACGCAGCGAGTTGCCGAGGGTGTAGCCGAAACCCGGCTCCAGCGGCTCGATGATGAACCGGGAACGGGTGTCGTCGATGGCGTCCTCGGACAGTGCGGGACGCTGAGAGATCAGCACGTGCGAAACCTTTCCGATGCGGCGTCCGCTATTTGACGCCGAACGTGAGACCCGGCCCGGGCACGATCGCCCGGGCCGGGGGTCGTGCGTACTTCGTGGGCTTACTTCGAGTAGAACTCGACGATCAGCTGCTCCGAGACCGGCGTGTCGATCTGCGTCCGCTCCGGGAGGGAGTGGACGAAGATGCGCAGCGAGTCCGGAACGACCTGGAGCCAGCCCGGGACGGGCCGCTCGCCGAAGTTCTCCTTCGCCACCACGAGGGGCAGCATGTTCCGGGACTTGTCCCGGATGTCGATGATGTCGTACTGCGTCACCCGGTAGCTGGGGACGTCGACCTTCTGGCCGTTGACCAGGAAGTGGCCGTGGCCCACGAGCTGACGGGCCTGACGACGGGTCTGCGCGATCCCGGCGCGGTAGACCACCGAGTCGAGACGCGACTCGAGGAGCTTGAGGAACTCGTCGCCGGTCTTGCCCTCGCGACGGTTCGCCTCCTCGTAGTACTTGCGCATCTGCTTCTCGAGCAGGCCGTAGGTGAAGCGGGCCTTCTGCTTCTCCTGCAGCTGCAGCAGGTACTCGGACTCCTTGATGCGGATCCGGCCGTGCTGACCCGGGGGGTACGGGCGGCGCTCGAAGGACTTGTCGCCGCCGATCAGGTCGACCTTCAGGCGGCGGGACTTGCGGGTGGCAGGTCCTGTGTAGCGAGCCATCGTGTGTCTCCTCTCCGCCCTAGACCCGGCGACGCTTCGGCGGGCGGCAGCCGTTGTGCGGCTGCGGGGTGACGTCGGAAATCGTGCCGACTTCGAGGCCGGCCGCCTGCAGCGACCGGATCGCGGTCTCGCGGCCCGAACCCGGGCCCTTCACGAAGACGTCGACCTTCTTCATCCCGTGTTCCGCGGCCTTGCGGGCGCAGTTCTCGGCGGCCATCTGCGCGGCGAACGGCGTCGACTTGCGCGAGCCCTTGAAGCCCACGTGGCCGGCCGAGGCCCAGCTGATGACGTTGCCGGTCGGGTCGGTGATGGAGACGATCGTGTTGTTGAACGTGCTCTTGATGTGCGCGTGCCCGTGGGAGACGTTCTTCTTCTCCCGACGACGGACCTTCTTGGCCCCGGCCGCGCCCTGGCGAGTCCTGGGTGGCATCTAGCTCTTCTCCTGATCGAGGGGGGCCTGCATCACTTGCGTGCGGCCTTCTTCTTGCCGGCAACCGTCTTCTTGGGGCCCTTGCGCGAGCGGGCGTTGGTCTTGGTCCGCTGCCCGTGCACCGGCAGGTTGCGGCGGTGCCGCAGCCCCTGGTAGCTGCCGATCTCGACCTTGCGCCGGATGTCCGCCTGGACCTCGCGGCGCAGGTCACCCTCGACCCGGAAGTGGTTCTCGATGTACGCACGCAGTGTCGCGGCATCGGAGTCCGACAGGTCCTTCGACCGCAGGTCGGGGTCGATGCCGGTCTCGGTGAGGATCTCCTTGGAACGGCTACGGCCGATCCCGAAGATGTAGGTCAGCGCGATCTCCATCCGCTTCTCGCGGGGGAGATCGACGCCGGCGAGTCGTGCCATGTGGCGACGTGCTCCTCGTGTCGTCCGGGAGGTCTGGCTCCCCGCCCGTCCCGGACCTCACGGGTCCGGGCCCCGGCCTCCCGAGCCGGGGGTGTTCCGCCGGGGCATCGATCGCTCGAGCCGACGTAGGTGCGGGGAGGAATGGGATGCGGCCGCGTGTGGCCGCGAGTGCCCGGTACTGCGTCAGCCCTGGCGCTGCTTGTGGCGCAGGTTGTCGCAGATGACCATGACCCGCCCGTGACGGCGGACCACCTGGCACTTCGCGCAGATGCGCTTGACGCTCGGCTGGACCTTCACGTCCTCTTCCTCGCTGTGTGGATCACTTGTAGCGGTAGACGATCCGGCCGCGCGACAGGTCGTAGGGCGACAGCTCGACCACGACCTTGTCCTCGGGGAGGATCCGGATGTAGTGCTGACGCATCTTGCCGCTGATGTGCGCCAGGACCTTGTGCCCGTTCTCGAGCTCCACCCGGAACATCGCGTTGGGCAGGGGTTCGATGACCCGGCCCTCGACCTCGATGGCGCCGTCCTTCTTCGCCATGTCCTCCGCATTCTTCTCGACGTACGCTGCCGTCCCCGGCTCGGTGCCACCGCATCGCGACGACACGTCCACAAGGGACGGGGAGCGCGCTCGACACCGGACCGACACACGAGCGCGCGTGGCCGGCACGACACGCGCACCAGCTGTCAAGTGTACGCGTGGCGTGTCGAGAGCCTCGCCACCGGGGCCCTCGACGACCACGCGCACACCACGTCAGCGGCGGATCGGCATCCCGGCGCACGGACCCGGGAAGGGGAGGCCCGCCCGGCCGGCGACCGCCCCGAGGGCCAGAGCGATCCCCCACGGTCCGGCGACCCAGATCCACCACGGTGCCACGACCCCGCCCGTGCCGACCGAGACGGCGACCCAGATCACGAGGTTGATCACCGAGACGACCGCCCAGACCGCCACGGCGGCGCGCATCGGCGAACGCGCCGGCCGCGCTTCCGGGCGGACGGCGCCGCCCGACCGGGCCGGCGCCTCGGCCGGCAGGTCCGCGGTCAGCGGCAGGAGATCGGACCCCACCACCGCGCCGTGCGCCGCGCGCACCCGCTCGTCGTACTCGGCGAGCGTCAGCCGTCCCTCGGCGTGCGCCTGCCCCAGCCGCGCCGCCACCCGCTCGCGGTCCGCGTCCGCCACCCGCAGTTCGTCCCCGGCCACCACGACCACCCCGTCTCCTCGACCCTGCGGCCGAGGATAACAGCGAGCGGATAGCTCCGCTATCCGCACTGGCTCACGGGGGTGCGGTGAGGATGCGGGGCCCGTCGTCGGTGACGGCCACCGAGTGCTCCCAGTGCACGGCCCGGCTGCCGTCCGAGGTGACGACGGTCCAGCCGTCGGCGAGCTCGTCGGTCTCGTCGGTGCCGCCGGTGAGCATCGGCTCGATGGCCAGCACCATTCCGCTGCGCAGGCGCATGCCCGTGCCGGCGCGTCCGAGGTTCGGCACGAACGGGTCCATGTGCATGGAGGTCCCGATGCCGTGCCCGCCGTAGTCGGCGACGATCCCGTACTCGCGGCCGTCCGCGGCCGCGCGACGGCGGGCCTCCTCCTCGACGGCGTGCGAGACGTCGCCGAGCCTGCCGCCGGGCACGAGGCGCTCGATGCCCGCGTACATGGCCGCTCGGCACGCGGCAGACAGCGACTCGTCCCCGGCGCGCGGGGTGCCCACGGCGACGGTCACCGCGGCGTCCCCGTGCCAGCCCTCGAGGATCGCGCCGCAGTCGATCGAGATCAGGTCACCGTCGGCGAGCACCGTCATGTGCGACGGGATGCCGTGCACGACCTGCTCGTTGACCGAGGCGCAGATCGACGCCGGGAACCCCTGGTACCCGAGGAACGACGGCTCCGCGCCGGCCTCCCGGATCGTGGCCTCGGCGACGGCGTCGAGGTCGGCCGTGCTGGCTCCGGGGCGCACCGCGTCGGTGACGGCGGCGAGGGTGGCCGCGACCACGAGGCCGGCCGCACGCATCGCCTCGATCTGACCCGGTGTCTTCATCTCCACGAAGCGTCCCCGCACGCGGTCGGCGATCCCGCCGACACCCGCTGTGAGCCCTGCGACGGCCCCCGTGATCGGCCCGCGACTCGGGTTCCCCAAGTCAGTCGTCGGGCTCGTCGGCGAGCGCGTCCATGGCCCGGTCGGTGATCTCCTCGACCGATCCGACGGCGTCGACGCGCACGGCGATGTCGCGGTAGTGCTCGATGAGGGGCTCGGTCTCGGAGCGGTAGACCTGCTGGCGGTGCCGGATGGTCTCCTCGGTGTCGTCCGAGCGGCCACGGGACATCAGGCGCTTGACGAGCTCCTCGTCGTCGACCTCGAAGACGAGCACCGCGTCCAGGCGCTGGTCGAGGTCACTCAGCACGCTCTCGAGCTCCTCGGCCTGGGCGCTGTTCCGCGGGAACCCGTCGAGCAGGAAGCCCTCGGCGGCGTCGGGCTGGGCGAGACGGTCCTTGACCATCTTGACCGTGACCTCGTCCGGCACCAGGTCGCCCGCGTCGACGTAGCGCTGGGCCTCCTTGCCGAGCTCGGTCTCGTTCTTCATGTTCTCGCGGAAGATGTCCCCGGTGGAGATGTGCGGCGCGTCGAGACGCTCGGCCAGCCGCGCGGCCTGCGTTCCCTTGCCCGCTCCCGGCGGCCCCACCAGAACGATCCTCACGACAACACTCCTTCGCCCGACATCCCTGTGGTCCGTGTACCGCGCCGACCGGCTACCCGATCAGCGCAGGAAGCCCTCGTAGTTGCGCTGCATCAGCTGGCTCTCGATCTGCTTCACCGTGTCCAGCCCGACGCCCACCATGATCAGAACAGCCGTGCCCCCGAAGGGGAAGTTCTGGTTCTGTCCTTGACCGGTCAGGCCGAGGAAGAAGTTCGGCAGGACGGCGATGATGCCCAGGTAGATCGAGCCGGGCAAGGTGATGCGGGACAACACGTAGCTGAGGTACTCGGCCGTGGGACGGCCGGGCCGGATGCCGGGGATGAAGCCCCCGAACTTCTTCATCTCGTCGGCGCGTTCCTCGGTGTTGAACGTGATCGCGACGTAGAAGTACGTGAAGAAGATGATCAGCGCGAAGTACAGGATGATGTGCAACCAGTTGGACTGGTTGGCCAGGTACGTCTGGACGAAGCGCGAGAAGCCGGAGTCCTGGTTGCCCGTGATCCGCGAGAGCAGGTCGGGCAGGTACAGCAGGGACGATCCGAAGATCACGGGGATGACGCCGGCCTGGTTGACCTTCAGCGGCAGGTAGGTCGAGGTGCCGCCGTACATGCGACGTCCGACCATGCGCTTGGCGTACTGCACCGGGATGCGGCGTTGCCCCTGCTCCACGAACACGACGCTGGCGATGATGACCAGCCCGAACGCGCAGACGACGGTGAACGCGATGGCGCCGGCGTTCGTGAGGATCGTGCCGCCCTCGGCGGGGATGCGGGCCGCGATCGAGGTGAAGATGAGCAGCGACATGCCGTTGCCGACACCGCGCTCGGTCACCAGCTCGCCGAACCACATGATGACCGCGGTACCCGCCGTCATGACGATGACGATGACCGCGAGGTCGAAGACGTCCGCGCCCGGCAGGATCGGGAACTGCGCGGGGTCGCAGTCCTGGAAGAGCTGGTTGCGGTCGGCCAGGGCGACGATGCCCGTCGACTGCAGGACGGCCAGCGCGATCGTCAGGTAGCGCGTGTACTGCGTGAGCTTGCCCTGACCGCTCTGCCCCTCCTTCTTCAGCTGCTCGAAGCGGGGGATCACGACGGTCAGCAGCTGCACGATGATGCTGGCCGTGATGTAGGGCATGATGCCCAGGGCGAAGATCGACAGCTGCAGGAGCGCGCCGCCGGAGAACAGGTTGATCAGCGAGTACACGCTCGCCGCGTCGCTGCCCTGGACCTGTCGCAGACATTCCTGCACGTTCGAGTACGAGACGCCGGGTGCCGGGAGCGTGGCTCCCAGTCGGTAGACCGCGACGATCCCGAGCGTGAACAGGATCTTCTTGCGCAGGTCCGGTGTGGTCAGAGCTGACCGCACGGCGCCGAGCACTCGGACCTCCAGATGTCGTTCGGCCGCACCGCGGAACTCCACACCCGCGCGGGCCGGGGGTCACCACACGCACCGCGTCATGGGCGGTGCGCAGGGCCGCGCCGGGTCGGAAGGCGACCCGGCGCGAGACTACACCGCGACGCAGGACCGGCCCCGGCCCGCTCCTGCACAGGAGCGGACCGGGGCCGGTGCGTGCGTCACGAGGGGTACTGCTACTCGACGACGGTGGCGCTGCCGCCGGCGGCGGTCAGCTTCTCGCTCGCCGAGCCCGAGAACGAGTGCGCGGTGACACGCAGCGTCACCGACCCGACCTCGCCGGTGCCGAGCACCTTGATCGGACGGCCGGCGCGCACGGCGCCCGCCTCGACGAGCTCGGCCGGGCCGACCTCGCCGCCGTCGGGGAACAGCCGGGCGAGGTCGCCGACGTTGACGACCTGCGCGACGACCTTGTTGCGGTTGCGGAAGCCCTTGAGCTTCGGCAGACGCATCTGCAGCGGCATCTGGCCGCCCTCGAAGCCCGCGGGGACGTTCTTCCGTGCGCCGGTGCCCTTGGTACCGCGACCGGCGGTCTTGCCCTTGGAGGCCTCACCGCGACCCACACGGGTCTTCGCGGTCTTGGCACCCGGGGCCGGGCGCAGGTGGTGCAGCTTGATCGGGGACGACTCAGCCATCGCTCCCCACCTCCTCGACCGTCACCAGGTGACGAACGGTGTTGATCAGGCCGCGGTTCTGGGGCGTGTCCGGGCGCACGACGGTGGCACCGATGCGCCGGAGCCCCAGGGTCCGCAGCGTCTCGCGCTGGTTGCGCTTGCCCCCGATCTGCGACCGGGTCTGGGTGACCTTGAGGTCGGCCATCACGACGCTCCCTGCGCGGCGCGGGCACGCAGCATGCGCGCCGGCGCCACGTCCTCGATCGGCAGGCCACGACGGGCGGCGACGGCCTCGGGGACCTGCAGGCCCTTCAGCGCCGCCACCGTGGCGTGCACGATGTTGATCGCGTTCTGGCTGCCGAGCGACTTCGACAGGATGTCGGCGATGCCCGCGCACTCGAGCACGGCGCGCACCGGGCCACCGGCGATGACGCCGGTACCGGGGCTCGCCGGGCGCAGGAGGACGACGCCCGCGGCGTCCTCGCCCTGGATCGGGTGCGTGATGGTGCCGCCGACGCGCGGGACGCGGAAGAAGTTCTTCTTCGCCTCCTCGACGCCCTTCGCGATCGCGGCGGGCACCTCCTTGGCCTTGCCGTAGCCGACGCCGACCATGCCGTCGCCGTCACCGACGACGACCAGGGCGGTGAAGCTGAAGCGACGGCCACCCTTGACGACCTTCGCCACGCGGTTGATGGCGACGACGCGCTCGAGGTGCGGCGTGCGGTCCTGCTGGCGGTCGCGGCCGCCCTGCTGGCGGTCGCGACCGGCGCTGCCGCCCTGACGCTCGCCGCCCTGTGCGCCCGAGCCCGCGGGCCCGTCGCGCCGTGTGCGTCCCGGCATCAGGCGTTCCTTCCAATCGTGTTCGTCCTGGGAGTCCGCATCAGAACTGCAGACCCCCCTCGCGGGCCGCATCCGCGAGCTGCGCGATGCGACCGTGGTAGCGGCGACCGCCGCGGTCGAAGACGACCGCGTCGATGCTGGCTGCCCGCGAGCGAGCCGCAATGAGCTCCCCGACCTTCGCGGCCTGGGCCTTCTTGTCGCCCTCCAGCCCGCGCACGTCCGCCTCCAGCGTGGAGGCGTGGGCGAGCGTGTGGCCGGCGATGTCGTCGACCACCTGCGCCGTGATGTGCCGGGTCGAGCGGGTGACGACCAGACGGGGACGCGTCGGCGTGCCGGCGATCTTCTTGCGCAGCCGGACGTGGCGACGGGTACGACCCGTGCGACGCGTCTCCGAGACGTTCTTGCCCAGGTGACCCCGAGCCTTGGTGGTCGTGCTCTCGGTGTTGGTAGCCATCACTTGCCCGTCTTCCCGACCTTGCGGCGAATCTGCTCGCCGGCGTACCGGACGCCCTTGCCCTTGTACGGGTCGGGACGGCGCAGCCAGCGGATGTTGGCGGCCACCTGGCCGACCAGCTGCTTGTCGATGCCCTGCACGGAGAAGCGCGTGGGGCTCTCGACCGTGAACGTGATGCCCTCGGGCGGGTCGATCCGCACCGGGTGGCTGAAGCCGAGCGCGAACACCAGGGTCGAGCCCTGGAGCTGCACGCGGTAGCCGACGCCGTGGATCTCGAGCTTGCGCTCGTAGCCCTGGCTCACGCCCTGCACGAGGTTGTTGAGCAGCGAGCGCGACAGCCCGTGCAGCGCACGGTTGTCCCGCTCGTCGTCGGGGCGGGCCACCGAGATGACACCGTCGTCGACCGAGACCCGGATGGGCTCGTCGACGGTGTGGCTCAGCGTGCCCTTCGGTCCCTTGACGGTGACCTGCTGGCCCTCCACCGCGACGTCCACGCCGGACGGCACGGTGATCGGGGCCTTGCCGATACGTGACATGGTTGGTCCCTCTCCTTCCGAGCCGTTACCAGACGAAGGCGAGGACTTCCCCGCCCATCCGTCGCTGGTAGGCCTGCCGGTCGGTCAGCAGACCGGAGGACGTCGAGATGATGGCGACGCCGAGACCGCCGAGCACCCGGGGGAGCTCGTTGGACTTGGCGTAGATGCGCAGACCCGGCTTCGAGATGCGCTTGATGCCGGCGATGCTGCGCTCGCGGTTCGGGCCGTACTTGAGGTCGACCACGAGGGACTTGCCCACGGTGGCGTCCTCGGTGCGGAACCCGGCGATGTAGCCCTGGTCCAGGAGGACCTGCGCGACGTGGGTCTTGAGCTTGCTGTGCGGCATGGTCGCGCTCTCGTGGAACGCCGAGTTGGCGTTCCGGATGCGCGTCAGCATGTCCGCGATCGGGTCGGTCATCGTCATGACCAGGTCACCTTCCTCGCCGTGGTTCCCCGGGTCGGGCGCACGGAGGCCGTGCGCGCGGTCCCGATGACGGGCCTGCGGCGTGTGGAGCTCTTCTGAGCGGTGGTTCGGGGATGCGCCGTCGGCGAGGCGACGCCGACGAGCATGTGCTCGCGGTGCGCCACCCGCTGGATCAGACGCAGGAGCGCGGGGTCGATCGCGCCCTCGCTCGGGGCCTCGGGGACCTCGGCGGTGTTCGCGGAGGTGTTCGCCGCGCTCACCAGGACGCCTTGCTGACGCCCGGGAGCTCGCCCCGGTGCGCCATCTCGCGCAGGCACACGCGGCAGAGCCCGAACTTCCGCAGCACGGCACGGGCGCGCCCGCACCGGTTGCACCGGGTGTAGCCGCGGACCTTGAACTTCGGGGTCTTCGCGGCCTTGTTGACCAGAGCCTTCTTCGCCATTCTCAGTTCTCCCTGAACGGGAAGCCGAGCTGACGGAGCAGCGCCCGGCCCTCCTCGTCGGTGGTCGCGGAGGTGACCACGGTGATGTCCATCCCCCGCGGCCGGTCGATCGAGTCCTGGTCGATCTCGTGGAACATCGTCTGGTCCGACAGACCGAACGTGTAGTTGCCGGAGCCGTCGAACTGCTTCGGCGAGAGACCGCGGAAGTCACGGATGCGCGGCAGGCCGATGGTCAGCAGCCGGTCCAGGAACTCCCACATCCGCGCGCCGCGCAGGGTCGCGCGGGCGCCGATCGGCATGCCCTCGCGCAGCTTGAACTGCGCGATCGACTTGCGGGCCTTGCGGATCTCCGGCTTCTGGCCGGCGATGAGGGTGAGGTCGCGGACCGCGCCCTCCATCAGCTTGGAGTCCCGTGCGGCCTCGCCGACGCCCATGTTCACGACGACCTTGACGACGCCCGGGATCAGCATCGGGTTCGCGTACCCGAACTGCTCCGAGAGCGCGTTCTTGATCTCGTCGTGGTAGCGCTGCTGCAGCCGCGGACGGGTCGTCTCGGGAGCTTCGGTGGTGGTCACGAGAGGTCCTTCCCGCTACGGCGCGCGATGCGCACGCGCTTCTGCTCGCCCTCGCCACCCTCGCGGCTGCCGACGCGGGTCGGCTTGCCGTCGGGGTCGACCACCATCACGTTCGAGACGTGGATAGGCGCCTCCTGGGTGACGATCCCGCCGCTCTGGGCGCCGCGCTGGTTGGCGGACTGGGCCGTGTGCTTCTTGACGCGGCCGACACCCTCGACGAGGACCTTGTCGCGGTCGGGGAAGGCCTTGATGACCTTGCCCTTGGCGCCCTTGTCCTTGCCGGCGATGACGACGACCGTGTCGCCCTTCTTGACCTTCATCTGCTACAGCACCTCCGGCGCGAGCGAGATGATCCGCATGAACCTCTTGTCGCGCAGCTCGCGGCCCACGGGGCCGAAGATGCGGGTCCCGCGGGGCTCACGGTCGTTCTTGATGAGCACGGCTGCGTTCTCGTCGAACTTGATGTACGAGCCGTCCGGACGGCGCTTCTCCTTGCGGGTGCGCACGATGACGGCCTTGACGACCTCGCCGCGCTTGACACCGGCGGCCGGGATGGCTTCCTTCACGGTCGCCACGATGACGTCGCCGATGCCCGCGTAGCGGCGGGACGAGCCCCCGAGAACGCGGATGCACAGAATCTCCCGTGCACCCGTGTTGTCGGCGACACGCAGCCGCGACTCCTGCTGGATCACTTCTTCTCCTGACCTGCCCGCACGAGCGGACGGTTTCCAAGGATCACTTGGCTTTTTCGAGAATCTCGACGAGACGCCAGCGCTTGGTGGCCGACAGCGGCCGGGTCTCCATGAGGAGCACGCGGTCGCCGGGGCCGGCGGTGTTGTTCTCGTCGTGCGCCTTGACCTTCTTCGTGCGTCGGATGACCTTCGAGTAGCGCGGGTGCTTCACCCGGTCCTCGAGGCTGACGACGATGGTCTTGGCCATCTTGTCCGAGACGACGAGACCCTCACGCACCTTGCGCAGGCCACGGTCGTCGTTGCGGGCCTCGGCCGGGGTCTGCTGGGCCTTGTCGGCCTGCTTCACCTCGGCGCGGACCTGCTCCTGCTCGTCACGCTCGGGGGCGGTGGCGCCCGAGCTTGCCGGAGTGGTGGTCTCAGCGGTGCTCTCGCTCATGCCGCTCCCTCCTCGTCGGTGCCAGATCCTTCATCGGGGCTGACCGACAGGCCGAGCTCGCGCTCGCGCATCACCGTGTAGATGCGCGCGATGTCGTGGCGCACGGTCCGCAGTCGACGGTTGTTGTCCAGCTGCCCGGTCGCCATCTGGAAGCGCAGGTTGAACAGCTCGGCCTTCGCCTCACGGGCGCGGGCGACGAGCTCCTCGGCGTTGAGCTCCCGGAGCTCGCTCGCGGGGGTTCCGGCGGCCATCAGAAACTCTCCTCACGGCTCACGATGCGGCAGCGCATCGGCAGCTTGTGCTGCGCGCGACGCAGCGCCTCGCGGGCCGTGGCCTCGTTCGGGTAGCTCATCTCGAACATGACCCGGCCCGGCTTCACGTTCGCCACCCACTTCTCGGGCGAGCCCTTACCGGAACCCATGCGGGTCTCGGCCGGCTTCTTGGTCAGCGGCCGGTCCGGGAAGATGTTGATCCACACCTTGCCGCCACGACGGATGTGCCGCGTGATGGCGATACGGGCGGACTCGATCTGCCGGTTGGTGACGTAGGCGTGCTCCAGGGCCTGGATGCCGTAGTCGCCGAAGGACATCTGGGTGCCGCCCTTGGCGGCGCCCGTCCGGTCCGGCCGGTGCTGCTTGCGGTACTTGACCTTGCGGGGGATCAGCATGACTCAGGACTCCGTCTGCGTGGTCGCCTCGGGGGCGGCGCCGGCGGGGGCCCCGCCCGTGGTCGCACCCGCACCTGCCTGCTCGGCAGCTGCGGCGCGCCCGGCCTCGGTGCTCGTCCCGGTCGTGCCCGACGAGCCGGAACGACGCCCGCGGGGACGGTCGTTCGAGCCGCCGCCACGGCCACGGCCGCCACGCGGGTCACGCGTCGCGGCGTCGAGCGCCGCCTGGCGCTCGGACTCGCGCTTGCCGCCGACCACGTCGCCCTTGTAGATCCAGACCTTCACGCCGATGCGGCCGAAGTTGGTCCGGGCCTCGAACAGGCCGTAGTCGATCTCCGCGCGCAGCGTGTGCAGCGGCACGCGCCCCTCGCGGTAGAACTCGGAGCGCGACATCTCGGCGCCACCGAGCCGGCCGGAGCACTGCACCCGGATGCCCTTCACGCCGGGGCTGCGCATGGCCGACTGCATGGCCTTGCGCATCGCGCGGCGGAACGACACACGGTTGGACAGCTGCTCGGCGACGCCCTGCGCGACGAGCTGCGCGTCGGCCTCGGCGCCCTTGACCTCGAGGATGTTCAGCTGGACCTGCTTGCCGGTCAGCTTCTCGAGGTTGCCGCGCAGGCGGTCCGCCTCGGCGCCGCGGCGCCCGATGACGATGCCCGGACGCGCGGTGTGGATGTCGACGCGGACGCGGTCACGCGTGCGCTCGATCTCGACCTTGGAGATGCCGGCCCGCTCCATGCCCTTGGAGAGCATGCGGCGGATCTTGACGTCCTCGGCCACGTAGTCGGCGTACTGCTTGTCGGCGTACCAGCGCGACTTCCAGTCGGTGGTGATACCGAGGCGGAAGCCGTGCGGGTTGATCTTCTGGCCCATCAGCGGCCACTCCTCTTCGAACGCGAACGGCCGCCCTTCGCCGCGGCCACCTCTGTGACCTCGACGTAGATGTGGCTGGTCCGCTTCCGGATGCGGTACGCCCGGCCCTGCGCACGGGGCTGGAACCGCTTCATGGTCGGACCCTCGTCCACGGTGATCGTGGAGATCACCAGGTTCGCGCGGTCCAGATCGACGTTGTTCTCGGCGTTGGCCACCGCGCTCGCGACGACCTTGGCCACCGGCTGGGCGGCCTTGAGCTCGGCGAACTGCAGCACCGAGGCGGCCTCGCCCACGGGCATGCCGCGCACCAGGTCCACCACGCGACGGACCTTCATCGGCGACATGCGCACGTAGCGCGCCCGCGCCACGGCCCCGCGCGGGGCCGTGTCGGTGTCGGCTGGTGCAGACATCTCTGACGTTCCTTCCTGATTCCGGGCCATGGGGGTCCCGCGCTCCGCGTCGACTAGCGACGGCGGGAGCGGCGGTCCTCCTTGACGTGCCCGCGGAACGTGCGGGT
Source organism: Actinomycetospora sp. CA-053990 (assembly GCF_050948445.1). Classification (NCBI taxonomy): domain Bacteria; kingdom Bacillati; phylum Actinomycetota; class Actinomycetes; order Pseudonocardiales; family Pseudonocardiaceae; genus Actinomycetospora; species Actinomycetospora sp. CA-053990. The sequence continues at coordinate 5,588,324 of NZ_CP192043.1, forward strand.
CGGGGCGAACTCGCCGAGCTTGTGCCCGACCATGGACTCCGAGACGAACACGGGGACGTGCTTGCGCCCGTCGTGCACGGCCAGCGTGTGGCCGATCATGTCCGGGATGATCGTCGAACGGCGCGACCAGGTCCGGATGACCGTCTTGCGGTTGGCCTCGTTGAGCGCGTCCACCTTCTTGAGCAGGTGGTCGTCGACGAACGGGCCCTTCTTGAGACTGCGTGGCATCGCTTCGCTCCCTCCTGCTCTCGTCAGCGCTTCTTCTTGCCCTTGCCGGTGCGGCGGCGACGCACGATCATGCGGTCGCTCTCCTTCCGGCCTCGGGTACGGCCCTCGGGCGTGCCGGCGGGGTTGACCGGGTGGCGACCACCGGAGGTCTTGCCCTCACCACCGCCGTGCGGGTGGTCGACCGGGTTCATGGCCACACCGCGCACCGACGGGCGCTTGCCGCGCCAGCGGTTGCGGCCCGCCTTGCCCCAGTTGATGTTCGAGTGCTCGGCGTTGCCGACCTCGCCGATGCTGGCGCGGCACCGCACGTCCACGTTGCGGATCTCGCCCGAGGGCATCCGCAGCTGGGCGTGGGGGCCGTCCTTGGCCACCAGCTGCACCTTCGAGCCGGCCGAGCGCGCGATCTTGGCGCCGCCACCGGGGCGGAGCTCGATCGCGTGGATCGTCGTACCGGTCGGGATGTTGCGCAGCGGGAGGTTGTTGCCCGGCTTGATGTCGGCCTTGGGGCCGGCCTCCACCGTGTCGCCCTGGTGCAGCCGCTCCGGGGCGATGATGTAGCGCTTCTCGCCGTCCGCGTAGTGCAGCAGCGCGATGCGCGAGGTGCGGTTCGGGTCGTACTCGATGTGAGCGACCTTGGCCGGCACGCCGTCCTTGTCGTGGCGACGGAAGTCGATGAGCCGGTAGGCCCGCTTGTGGCCACCGCCCTGGTGCCGGGTGGTGATGCGCCCGGTGACGTTGCGGCCGCCCTTGTTGTGCAGCGGGCGGATCAGCGACTTCTCGGGGTGGTCGCGCGTGATCTCGGCGAAGTCCGAGACGCTCGCGCCGCGCCGCCCCGCGGTCGTCGGCTTGTACCTGCGGATTCCCATGGTCAGCTCCCTGCCCCGGGCGCGCCGAACACGTCGATCGTCCGGCTGTCGGGCGTCACCGTCACGACCGCGCGCTTGGTGTCCTTGCGCTTGCCGAAGCCGCGGCGGGAGCGCTTGCGCTTCCCCTCACGGTTCAGCGTGTTCACGCTGGCCACCTGCACGTCGAAGATCTGCTGAACGGCGACCTTGATCTGCGTCTTGTTCGCGTCCGGGCGCACCAGGAAGGTGTACTGGCGCTCCTCGAGCAGGCCGTAGCTCTTCTCGGAGATGACCGGCGCGATGATCACGTCTCGCGGGTCGGCGATCACTTGTCGGCCTCCTGTCCCGGCGTGCGCGAGGCGATGAAGGCCTCGAGCGCCGCGGACGTGAAGACCACGTCGTCGGCGCGCAGGACGTCGTAGGTGTTGAGCTGGTCCGGCGTGATCATGTGGACCGCCGGGAGGTTGGCCACGCTGCGGCGGCCGGCCTCGTCCTCGCGGGCGACGACGGCGAGCACGTTGCGGAGCTCCGCGCCCGACGTCACCACGCCCGAGAGCGCCGTGCGGGCGCCCTTGGTGGACGGGGCGGTGCCCTCGATCAGCGCCGAGAAGACGTGGATGCGCTCGTGACGGGCGCGGTCCGACAGCGCACCGCGCAGGGCGGCCGCCTTCATCTTCTTGGGGGTCCGCTGGTCGTAGTCGCGCGGCGTCGGTCCGTGGACCACGCCACCGCCGGTGAACTGCGGTGCGCGCACCGAACCCTGACGGGCGCGGCCGGTGCCCTTCTGGCGGTACGGCTTCTTGCCGCCGCCGCGGACCTCGCCGCGCGTCTTGGTGTCGTGCGTGCCCTGGCGGGCCGCCGCGAGCTGCGCGGTGACGACCTGGTGCATCAGCGCGGTGCTGGCCGGGGCGTCGAACAGCACGCCCGGGAGCTCCACGGAGCCGTCGGTGCCGCCGGCCGGGGTGTTCACCGGCACGGAGCGCGTCTCGCCGGAGGCCGTCGCGTGCTGGTCCCGCCGGGCGAGACGACGCGCCTCACCGGCGGTGTAGCCGCGGCGACGGGTCGAGTGACCGTGGGTCGACCGGAGCGTGGCGGTGGCCGCGGCCGTCGCCGAGCTGGTGCCGGCTTCGGTCTGCTCGGCCGCGTCGGGGCCCTCGGAGTCGGTCACGCCGGGGGTCTGTCCGTCCGGGGTGCTCACTGCTCACCGCCCTTCGCGGGGTCGACCTTGGCGGCCGACGTGACGAGGACCAGGCCGCCGCGCGGGCCGGGGACGGCGCCGCGGATCAGCAGCAGGCCCGCGTCGGCGTCCACGCCGTGCACGGTCAGGTTCTGCGTGGTGGTCTTCTCGTTGCCCATCCGGCCGGCCATGCGCGTGCCCTTGAAGACACGCGCCGGGGTGGCGCAGCCGCCGATGGAGCCGGGCGAGCGGTGCTTGCGCTGCGTGCCGTGGCTGGCCCCGAGGCCGCCGAAGCCGTGGCGCTTCATGACACCCGCCGTGCCCTTGCCCTTGCTGGTGCCCGAGACGTCGACGACGGCACCGGCGGCGAACGTCTCCGCGGTGACCTCCTGGCCGACCTCGTACTCGCTCGCGTCGCTGGTGCGCAGCTCGGCGAGGTGGCGCCGCGGGGTCACGCCGGCCTTGGAGAAGTGGCCGGTCTCCGGCTTGTTCACCTTGCGCGGGTCGATGGCGCCGAAGGCGATCTGCACGGCGTTGTAGCCGTCCACCGAGGGGGTGCGCACCTGCGTCACGACGCAGGGGCCAGCCTTCACCACGGTCACCGGGACGATGCGGTTGGAGTCGTCGAACACCTGGGTCATGCCGACCTTGGTGCCGAGGACGCCGCTCATCTTCCGCTCGGGGCGCGCCGGCGCTGCATTGACTGCATTCGCTGTCGTCACTGCCGACCTCACTGGATGTTCACGTCGACGCTCGCCGGCAGGTCGATGCGCATGAGCGCGTCCACCGTCTTCGGCGTGGGGTCCACGATGTCGATCAGTCGCTTGTGGGTGCGCATCTCGAAGTGCTCGCGCGAGTCCTTGTACTTGTGCGGCGAGCGGATGACGCAGTAGATGTTCTTCTCGGTGGGCAGCGGCACGGGCCCGACCACGGAGGCGCCGGTGCGCGTCACGGTCTCGACGATCTTGCGAGCCGACGCGTCGATCGCTTCGTGGTCGTAGGCCTTGAGCCGGATGCGGATCTTCTGTCCCGCCATGGTGGCTTTGCCGTTCCTCTTCTCGTCCCGCCAGGGTGTGACCCCTGGTGGCTGGCCAGGTTCTCGAGACGCCCCGGTGCTCATGCCTCCGGCCCGGACACCCCCCGAGCGAGACCGTCTCCGGTCCACGCGGTCGGGTGTGTCGAGTCGGTCGACAGGCTCCGCCGTGTGCACTCCGCACACCGCGGCCCCGTGGACCCCGCGCTGTTCAACGTGTGTCCGTCCCGCTCCTCGACACGAGGGGCTGCACGGTGGACCGCCGGCGCGATGGCCGGGCGATCCGGGCCCACGATGTGGCTCTCGGACCCCCGCTCACAGCGGGGCGGTCGGCTCGATACCGACTGAGCCGACCGCCCCGTGCGAGCTAGGTGTCCAGTGTCGCACGGCCGTTCGGGCCGAGCCCCACCGGGGTCGGAGAAGGGGCTCGAGCCCCTTCCCCTGTCCTACTTGCTGATCTTCGTGACCTGACCGGCGCCGACCGTCCGGCCACCCTCGCGGATGGCGAACTGGAGGCCCTCCTCCATGGCGATCGGCTGGATCAGCTGGACGGACATCTCGGTGTTGTCACCGGGCATGACCATCTCCGTGCCCTCCGGCAGCGTCACCACGCCGGTGACGTCGGTGGTCCGGAAGTAGAACTGGGGGCGGTAGTTGTTGAAGAACGGCGTGTGCCGCCCGCCCTCGTCCTTGCCCAGGATGTAGACCTGGCCCTCGAACTCGGTGTGCGGCGTGATCGAACCGGGCTTGCCGATGACCATGCCGCGCTCGACGTCCTCGCGCTTGATGCCGCGCAGGAGCAGACCGACGTTGTCGCCGGCGCGCCCCTCGTCGAGGAGCTTGCGGAACATCTCGATGCCCGTGGTGGTGGTCTTCGTCGACTTCGCACGGATGCCGATGATCTCCACCTCCTCGTTCACCTTGACGATGCCGCGCTCGACGCGGCCGGTGACGACGGTGCCGCGACCCGTGATCGTGAAGACGTCCTCGACGGGCATGAGGAACGGCTTGTCGGTGTCACGCTCCGGCGACGGGATGGCGTCGTCGACGGCGTCCATGAGCGACATGATCGCGTCGCCCCACTCGGCGTCGCCCTCGAGCGCCTTGAGCGCGGAGACGCGGACCACGGGCAGGTCGTCGCCGGGGAAGTCCTGCGACGAGAGGAGCTCGCGGACCTCCATCTCGACGAGCTCCATGATCTCCTCGTCGTCGACCATGTCCGCCTTGTTCAGCGCCACCACGATGTAGGGGACGCCGACCTGGCGCGCGAGCAGCACGTGCTCGCGGGTCTGCGGCATGGGGCCGTCGGTGGCGGCCACCACGAGGATGGCGCCGTCCATCTGGGCGGCACCGGTGATCATGTTCTTGACGTAGTCGGCGTGCCCGGGGCAGTCGACGTGCGCGTAGTGGCGCTTCTCGGTCTGGTACTCGACGTGCGCGATCGAGATCGTGATGCCGCGCTGCCGCTCCTCGGGCGCCTTGTCGATCATGTCGAAGGCCGACGCCTGGTTGAGCTGCGGGAACTTGTCGTGCAGCACCTTGGTGATCGCCGCGGTGAGCGTCGTCTTCCCGTGGTCGATGTGACCGATCGTGCCGATGTTGACGTGCGGCTTGGTCCGCTCGAACTTGGCTTTCGCCACTGCTCTCGTCCTCCTGGACTGTGTTCTCCTGGCCCGTCCCTCGTTACGGGGCGGGCCGGGTGGTGCTCGTCGGTGGGTCCTGCCGTGTCTCGGAGGACCGAGAGGGCCGACACGAGGCTAGCGAAAGCCCTGTGACGTCCCGCGACGTGGTCCGTGACCCGGGCTCTCACCCGGGTCACGGACCCGCGTCACTCGCCGGTCGCCTTCGCGATGATCTCCTTGGCCACGTTGGCCGGGACCTCCGCGTAGGAGTCGAACTGCATGGAGTAGTTCGCCCGGCCCTGGGTCCGCGACCGCAGGTCGCCGACGTAGCCGAACATCTCCGAGAGCGGGACGATCGCGCGTACGACGCGGCCGCCGGCCCGCTCCTCCATGGCCTGGATGTGGCCACGGCGGGAGTTGAGGTCGCCGATGACGTCCCCCATGTAGTCCTCGGGGGTGTTCACCTCGACGGCCATCACCGGCTCGAGCAGCGCGGGGTCGGCCTTGCGGGCCGCCTCCTTGAGCGCCATCGATCCGGCGACCTTGAACGCCATCTCCGACGAGTCGACCTCGTGGTACTGACCGTCGAGCAGCGTCAGCTTGAGCCCGACCATCGGGTAGCCGGCCACGATGCCGTACTGCATCGCGTCCTGGGCGCCCTCGTCCACCGACGGGATGTACTCCCGCGGGACGCGACCGCCGGTCACCTTGTTGTCGAACTCGTAGAGCGGACCGTCGGCCGTCTTCTCGAGCGGCTCGAGCTTGATGATGACGCGGGCGAACTGCCCCGAACCACCGGTCTGCTTCTTGTGCGTGTACTCGTACTTGTCGACCGTCTTGCGGATGGTCTCGCGGTAGGCCACCTGCGGCTTACCGATGTTCGCCTCGACCTTGTAGTCGGACTTCATCCGGTTGACCAGCACCTCGAGGTGGAGCTCGCCCATCCCCGAGATGATCGTCTGACCGGTCTCCTCGTCGAGGTTGACCCTGAAGGTCGGGTCCTCGTCGGCGAGACGCTGGATGGCCGTCGACAGCTTCTCCTGGTCGGCCTTCGACTTCGGCTCGACCGCGACGGAGATGACCGGCTCCGGGAAGGTCATCGACTCGAGGATCACCGGGTTCTGCGGGTCGCAGAGGGTGTCGCCCGTCGTCGTGTCCTTCAGGCCCACCACCGCGTAGATGTGGCCGGCGGTGGCGTTGTCGACCGGGTTCTCCTTGTTGGAGTGCATCTGCAGGAACTTGCCGATGCGCTCCTTCCGGTCCTTGGTCGAGTTGATGAGCTGCGTGCCCTGGGAGGCCTTGCCCGAGTAGACCCGGACGTAGGTCAGCTTCCCGTAGAACGGGTGCGCGGCGATCTTGAACGCGAGAGCCGCGAACGGCTCGTCGGTGTTGGGGCTGCGCTGGATCGGCGTCTCGCCGTCGAGCAGCGTGCCCTCGACCGGCGGGACGTCGGTCGGCGCCGGCAGGTAGGCGATGACGGCGTCGAGCATGGGCTGCACGCCCTTGTTCTTGAACGCCGAGCCACAGATGACCGGGTAGGCCTCGCCGGTGACCGTCACGGCGCGGATGCCGTGCTCGATCTCCTCGACGGTGAGCTCCTCGCCGGCGAAGTAGCGCTCCATGAGCGCGTCGTCCTTCTCGGCGACGGCCTCGAGCAGCGCCTCGCGGTAGGAGGCGACCTGCTCGGCCATCTCGGCCGGGATCTCCTCGACCGCGTAGTCCTCGCCCTTGGACACGTCGCCGCGCCAGGTCAGCGCGCGCATGCGCACCAGGTCGACGACGCCGTAGAACTCCGACTCCGACCCCATCGGCAGCTGCAGGACCAGCGGCTTGGCGCCGAGGCGGTCCTTGATCGTCTGCACGGTGAAGTAGAAGTCCGCGCCGAGCTTGTCCATCTTGTTGACGAAGCAGATGCGCGGGACGTTGTAGGTGTCGGCCTGGCGCCACACCGTCTCCGACTGCGGCTCCACGCCCTCCTTGCCGTCGAAGACGGCGACGGCGCCGTCCAGGACGCGCAGGGAGCGCTCGACCTCGACCGTGAAGTCGACGTGACCCGGCGTGTCGATGATGTTGATCTGGTGGTCTTTCCAGAAGCAGGTCGTCGCGGCGGACGTGATCGTGATGCCGCGCTTCTGCTCCTCCTCCATCCAGTCCATCGTGGCCGCGCCGTCGTGGACCTCACCGATCTTGTAGTTGATGCCGGTGTAGAACAGGACGCGCTCGGTCGTGGTGGTCTTGCCCGCGTCGATGTGGGCCATGATCCCGATGTTGCGGACCTTGCCCAGGTCGGTCAGCACGTCGCGTGCCACGAGATTCCTCTTCCGTCGGGTCGTCGCCGCGGGTCCCGCGGCGGGTGTTCTCGGACCGGTCGGGGACCGGGGTGGTTCGCACCCCGGCGCCCCGCGCGATCACCAGCGGTAGTGCGCGAACGCCTTGTTCGACTCCGCCATCTTGTGGGTGTCCTCGCGGCGCTTCACGGCCGCGCCGAGGCCGTTCGAGGCGTCGAGCAGCTCGTTGCAGAGCCGGTCGATCATCGTCTTCTCACGACGGGCGCGGGAGTACGTGATGAGCCAGCGCAGGCCGAGCGTGGTCGAGCGACCGGCGCGGACCTCGATCGGCACCTGGTAGGTCGCGCCACCGACACGGCGGCTGCGGACCTCGAGGGCCGGCTTCACGTTGTCCAGCGCGCGCTTGAGCGTGACCACCGGGTCGGCGCCGTTGCGCTCCCGGCAGCCCTCCATGGCGCCGTAGACGATGCGCTCGGCGAGCGAGCGCTTCCCGTCGACGAGCACCTTGTTCACGAGCTGCGTCACGAGGGGCGACCCGTAGACGGGGTCGGCGACCAGCGGACGCTTCGGTGCGGGTCCCTTACGCGGCATGTCAGCTCTTGTCCTTCTTCGTCCCGTAGCGGCTGCGGGCCTGCTTGCGGTTCTTGACCGCCTGCGTGTCCAGCGCGCCGCGAATGATCTTGTACCGGACGCCGGGGAGATCCTTCACCCGGCCACCACGCACGAGCACGATCGAGTGCTCCTGCAGGTTGTGGCCCTCACCCGGGATGTAGGCGGTGACCTCGATGCCGTTCGAGAGCCGGACGCGCGCGACCTTGCGCAGCGCGGAGTTCGGCTTCTTCGGCGTGGTGGTGTAGACGCGGGTGCAGACGCCGCGGCGCTGCGGGCTCCCCTTCAGGGCCGCGGTCTTGGTCTTCTCGACCTTGTCCTCGCGGCCACGGCGGACCAACTGCTGGATGGTGGGCATCGAGTGCGCTGACTTCCGTTCCTCTGGACTGTCTGATCGGGCTCGTACGTCCGCACCCGGGGTACCGGCTCTGACGGCCGGCCGGGGAGAGGGGCGCCGTGGCTCCCTGCTCGGGAACCGGCGCACCACACACCCATCGGCACGCGGAACGACCCGACCACGTCGGGCTCTGGAGTCCAGGGTACGCGCATCCCGCACGGCAGCATCCAGCGGGTCGGATCAGGGCCCGGACCGCCGCCTGGCGGTCTCCGGGAATGCCACCGGCGTCCTGTGCTCCGGGGCCCCTCGAGTGTCCTCGACCGCCCGTCGGGACGGCCATGCCGACGCAGGCTGAGATCACCGCATCGACCGGACAAGGACCAGCCTACCCCGGCCCCGCCGGACGGCAAGCCGCGCCACCCCGCCGCCACACATGCCCCCGGAGATCAGGGGCGCCAGGTGCACGCCGACCGGGCCGGCGAGGTGCTCGACGCGCCCCTGATCTCCCCGCACACCCAGGAGGCTTTCCGGCGAACGGCGCCCCTGGCCCCTCTCTCCGGGCGGAGGTGCCCTTCGCGCGGACCCACGGTCCCCGGGACACACGACGGAGGGCGCCCCCGCTGGTGCGGGGACGCCCTCCGGTGTCGTGCGGTGCTACTACTCCGAGGTCAGCGGAACTGGCCGAAGTCGTAGTCGTCGAGCGGCACGGCGGCGCCGCTGCCCGAGCCGAACACGTCGGGGGCGTAGTACCCGTCGTCGTAGCTCGGCAGGGCGTAGGCGGCCGCGCGGGCCTCCTCGGTCGGCTGGACCTGGATGTTCCGGTACCGGTTGATGCCGGTGCCGGCCGGGATCAGCTTTCCGATGATCACGTTCTCCTTCAGCCCGACCAGGCTGTCGGACTTCCCCTCGATGGCCGCGTTCGTGAGGATGCGCGTCGTCTCCTGGAAGGAGGCGGCGGACAGCCACGACTCGGTGGCCAGCGAGGCCTTCGTGATGCCCATGAGCACCGGGCGGGCCGCCGCCGGGTCGCCGCCCTCGGAGACCACCTTGCGGTTGGCCGCCTCGAACTCGGCGCGGTCGACGACACCACCGGGCAGGAACTCGGTGGCGCCCGAGTCGATGATCGTCACCCGGCGGAGCATCTGCCGGACGATGACCTCGATGTGCTTGTCGTGGATCGACACACCCTGCGACCGGTACACCTTCTGCACCTGGTCGACGAGGTGCAGCTGCACCTCGCGGGGGCCCATCACGCGCAGCACCTCGTGCGGGTCGGCCGTGCCCTCGAGCAGCTGCTGGCCGACGCCCACGTGGTCGCCGTCCTGCAGCGGACGCTCGGAGCCGTCGACCGGCACCGTGGCGAGCCGCATGCGCTTGGACAGCTTGTCGTAGACGACCTCCTCGCTCCCGTCGTCCGGGATGAGGGTGATCTTCCAGAACTTGTCGCCGTCCTCGAGCTGGATGCGGCCGTCGACGTCGGCGATCGGCGCCTTGCCCTTCGGGACGCGGGCCTCGAAGAGCTCCTGCACACGCGGCAGACCCGTGGTGATGTCCTCACCCGCGACGCCACCGGTGTGGAAGGTGCGCATCGTCAGCTGCGTGCCGGGCTCACCGATGGACTGGGCGGCGACGATGCCGACCGCCTCGCCCACGTCGACGAGCTTGCCGGTGGCCAGCGAGCGGCCGTAGCAGCGGGCGCAGACACCCTGGGCCGAGTCGCAGGTCAGGACGCTGCGGACGCGGACCTTGCCGACGCCCGAGCCCAGGAGGGCGTCGATCGCCTGCTGGCCGATGTCAGCACCGCGGTCGAGCAGCACGTTGCCGTCGGCGTCGGTGACGGCCGAGGCCGCGGTCCGGGTGTAGACGCTGGTGTCGACGTGGATGTCGCGCACCAGGGTCCCGTCCGGGCCCTCCTCGCCGATCGGCATCGGGATGCCGCGCTCGGTGCCGCAGTCGACCTCGCGGACGATGACGTCCTGCGAGACGTCGACCAGACGCCGGGTCAGGTAGCCCGAGTCGGCGGTCCGCAGGGCGGTGTCGGCCAGACCCTTGCGGGTGCCGTGCGTCGAGATGAAGTACTCGACGACCGAGAAGCCCTCACGGAAGTTCGACTTGATCGGGCGCGGGATGAACTCGCCCTTGGGGTTCGCGACCAGACCCTTCATGCCCGCCAGCTGGCGGACCTGGGTCATGTTGCCTGCCGCGCCCGAGGCCACGATCCGGGAGATGGAGTTGTCGGCGGGGAAGTTGTCCTCCATCGCCTTCGCCACCTCCTCGGTGGCCTGGCCCCAGATGCGCACCATCTCGTCGTTGCGCTCCTGGTAGGAGAGCGCACCGCGCTGGTAGCGCTTGTTGACCTGCTCCGCGCGCGTCTCGTACTCGTCGAGGATCTCCTGCTTGCGCGGAGGCACGACGACGTCGTCGATGGCGATGGTGACGCCCGAGCGCGTGGCCCAGTGGAAGCCGGCGTCCTTGAGCCGGTCCAGGGTCATCGCGACCTCGGTCATCGAGTAGCGCTCGGCGAGGTCGTTGATGATCGCCGCCTGCTTCTTCTTCGGCAGCTGCTCGTTGACGAAGGGGTAGTCCTCCGGCAGCAGCTCGTTGAAGAGCACCCGGCCGAGCGTCGTGTCGGCCAGCCACGGCTTGCCCTGCTCGTAGGAGCCGTTCGTCATCCCCGGACCGGGCACCACCGAGCCCACGAGGCGGATCTTGATCGGCGCCTGGAGGTCGAGCGACCCCAGGTCGAACGCCATGATCGCCTCGGCCACCGACGAGTACGCCCGGCCCTCGCCGGCCGTGCCCTCGCGGCGCTGGGTGAGGTAGTACAGGCCGGTCACCATGTCGAGGCGCGGCATGGCCAGCGGCTTGCCGGACGCCGGCGACAGGATGTTGTTCGCCGACAGCATGAGGATGCGGGCCTCGGCCTGCGCCTCGGCGGACAGCGGCAGGTGGACCGCCATCTGGTCACCGTCGAAGTCCGCGTTGAACGCCTCGCAGACCAGCGGGTGCAGCTGGATGGCCTTGCCCTCGACCAGCTGCGGCTCGAAGGCCTGGATGCCGAGGCGGTGCAGCGTGGGCGCCCGGTTCAGCATCACCGGGTGCTCGTTGATGACCTCCTCGAGCACGTCCCAGACCTGGCCGCGCTGACGCTCGACCATGCGCTTCGCGGACTTGATGTTCTGCGCGTGGTTGAGGTCGACCAGCCGCTTCATGACGAACGGCTTGAACAGCTCGAGCGCCATCTGCTTGGGCAGGCCGCACTGGTGGAGCTTGAGCTGCGGGCCGACGACGATGACCGAACGGCCCGAGTAGTCGACGCGCTTGCCGAGCAGGTTCTGACGGAACCGGCCCTGCTTGCCCTTGAGCAGGTCGGACAGCGACTTGAGCGGGCGGTTGCCCGGCCCGGTCACCGGCCGGCCGCGGCGGCCGTTGTCGAACAGCGCGTCGACGGCCTCCTGCAGCATCCGCTTCTCGTTGTTGACGATGATCTCGGGCGCGCCGAGGTCGATCAGTCGCTTGAGGCGGTTGTTGCGGTTGATGACCCGGCGGTACAGGTCGTTGAGGTCCGACGTCGCGAAGCGGCCACCGTCGAGCTGCACCATCGGGCGCAGGTCCGGCGGGATGACCGGGACGCAGTCGAGCACCATGCCGCCGGGACGGTTCCCGGTGGCCTGGAACGCCGCGACGACCTTGAGCCGCTTGAGCGCGCGCAGCTTGCGCTGGCCCTTGCCCGAGCGGATGGTCTCGCGGAGGTTGTCGGCCTCGGCGTCGATGTCGAAGGTCTCCAGGAGCTTCTGGATCGCCTCGGCACCCATGGCGCCGGTGAAGTAGTCCGCGTAGCGGTCGTAGAGCTCGCGGTAGAGCGTCTCGTCCGAGATCAGCTGGGCACGGTCGAGCTTGACGAACGTGGTCCAGACCTCGTCGAGGCGGTCGATCTCGCGCTGCGCACGGTCGCGCAGCTGGCGCATCTCGCGCTCGCCGCCCTCCTTGACCTTGCGCCGCACGTCGGACTTCGCGCCCTCGGCCTCGAGCTCGGCGATGTCGCTCTCGAGCTTCTGCGCGCGGGCCTCGAGGTCGTTGTCGCGCTGGGTCTCGAGGCGCTTGCGCTCCCCGGAGATCTCGTTCTCCAGCGTCGACTGGTCCGCGTGACGCTGGTCCTTGTTGACGTCCGTGATCACGTACGCCGCGAAGTAGATGATCTTCTCGAGGTCCTTGGGCGCCAGGTCGAGCAGGTAGCCCAGGCGCGACGGGACGCCCTTGAAGTACCAGATGTGCGTGACCGGCGCGGCCAGCTCGATGTGGCCCATGCGCTCGCGGCGCACCTTGGCCCGGGTCACCTCGACGCCGCAGCGCTCACAGATGATGCCCTTGAAGCGGACGCGCTTGTACTTGCCGCAGTAGCACTCCCAGTCCCGGGTCGGACCGAAGATCTTCTCGCAGAAGAGTCCGTCCTTCTCGGGCTTGAGCGTGCGGTAATTGATGGTCTCGGGCTTCTTGACCTCGCCGAAGGACCACTGGCGGATGTCGTCGGCGGTGGCCAGACCGATCCGCAGCTCGTCGAAGAAGTTGACGTCGAGCAAAGGTTCTCCCCTGGATGGGTGAGCGGTGTATCGAAGGTCCGCGGGCCGGCCCCGGCGTGGGGGCCGGGGCCGGCCGGCGCGGCTAGTTCACGACGTCGTCGACGGACGGCGACTCGTTGCGCGAGAGGTTGATGCCCAGGTTCGCCGCGGCACGCTCGAGGTCCTCGTCGTCGCCGTCGCGCATCTCGATGGCCGCGCCGTCCGAGGACAGCACCTCCACGTTGAGGCACAGCGACTGGAGCTCCTTGAGCAGCACCTTGAACGACTCGGGGATGCCCGGCTCGGGGATGTTCTCGCCCTTGACGATGGCCTCGTAGACCTTCACGCGGCCGAGCACGTCGTCGGACTTGATGGTGAGCAGCTCCTGCAGCGTGTACGCGGCGCCGTAGGCCTGCATCGCCCAGCACTCCATCTCACCGAAGCGCTGGCCACCGAACTGGGCCTTACCGCCGAGCGGCTGCTGGGTGATCATCGAGTACGGGCCCGTGGAGCGGGCGTGGATCTTGTCGTCCACCAGGTGCAGCAGCTTGAGGATGTACATGTAGCCCACCGCGATCGCGTGCGGGTAGGGCTCACCGGTACGTCCGTCGAAGATCTGCGCCTTGCCGTCCGGACCGACCAGCCGCACGCCGTCGCGGTTGGGCAGCGTCGACTGGAGCAGCCCGGAGATCTCGTTCTGCCGCGCGCCGTCGAACACCGGGGTGGCGGTGTTCGTGTCGGGCTCGACCCGGCGCATGTCGTCGGGCATGTCGACGGCCCACTGCTCGGTGTTGTCCGGGTCGACCTCCCAGCCGCTCTTGGCGATCCACCCGAGGTGGGTCTCCAGGACCTGGCCGATGTTCATGCGTCGCGGCACACCGTGGGTGTTGAGGACGATGTCGACCGGCGTCCCGTCGGCGAGGAACGGCATGTCCTCGACCGGCAGGATCTTGCCGATGACGCCCTTGTTGCCGTGGCGGCCGGCGAGCTTGTCACCCTCGGAGATCTTGCGCTTCTGGGCCACGTAGACGCGGACCAGCTCGTTGACCCCGGGCGGCAGCTCGTCGTCGTCGTCGCGGGAGAACACCCGGATGCCGATGACCTTGCCGGTCTCGCCGTGCGGGACCTTGAGCGAGGTGTCGCGCACCTCGCGCGCCTTCTCACCGAAGATCGCGCGGAGCAGGCGCTCCTCGGGGGTCAGCTCGGTCTCGCCCTTGGGCGTCACCTTGCCGACGAGGATGTCGCCGTCGGCCACCTCGGCACCGATACGGATGATGCCGCGCTCGTCGAGGTCCGCGAGGACCTCCTCGGAGACGTTCGGGATGTCCCGCGTGATCTCCTCGGCGCCGAGCTTGGTGTCCCGGGCGTCGATCTCGTGCTCCTCGATGTGGATCGAGGTCAGGACGTCGTCCTGCACGAGACGCTGCGACAGGATGATCGCGTCCTCGTAGTTGTGGCCCTCCCACGGCATGATCGCCACGAGCAGGTTCTTCCCGAGGGCCATCTCGCCGTCCTCGGTGCACGGCCCGTCGGCGAGGACCTGGCGGGCCTCGACGCGGTCGCCCTCGGAGACGATCGGCTTCTGGTTGATGCAGGTGCCCTGGTTGGACCGCGTGAACTTGTGGAGACGGTGCGTCGTGCGCTGTCCCTCGTCGTCCATGATCGTGATGTAGTCGGCGCAGAGCTCCTCGACCACACCACCCCGGTCCGTCGCGATGACGTCGCCGGCGTCGACCGCGGCGCGCAGCTCCATCCCGGTGCCGACCAGCGGCGACTCGGAACGCAGCAGCGGCACCGACTGACGCTGCATGTTCGCGCCCATGAGCGCGCGGTTGGCGTCGTCGTGCTCGAGGAACGGGATCATGGCCGTCGCGACCGACACCATCTGGCGCGGCGAGACGTCCATGTAGTCCACGCGCGTCGGCGCGATGAGGTCGACGTCGCCGCCCTTGCGGCGGACGAGGACGCGCTCCTCGGAGAAGTGGCCGTCCTCGTCGAGCGGCGCGTTGGCCTGCGCGACGACGAAGCGGTCCTCCTCGTCGGCGGTGAGGTAGTCGATCTGGCCGATGACCACGCCGTCGACGACCTTGCGGTAGGGCGTCTCGATGAAGCCGAACGGGTTGACCCGCGCGAAGCTCGACAGCGACCCGATCAGGCCGATGTTCGGGCCTTCCGGCGTCTCGATCGGGCACATGCGGCCGTAGTGCGACGGGTGGACGTCGCGGACCTCCATGCCGGCGCGCTCACGCGACAGACCGCCCGGGCCCAGCGCCGAGAGCCGGCGCTTGTGGGTCAGGCCCGCGAGCGGGTTGGTCTGGTCCATGAACTGCGAGAGCTGCGAGGTGCCGAAGAACTCCTTGATCGCGGCCACGACGGGCCGGATGTTGATCAGGGTCTGCGGCGTGATCGCCTCGACGTCCTGCGTCGTCATGCGCTCGCGCACGACGCGCTCCATGCGGGAGAGGCCCACCCGGATCTGGTTCTGGATGAGCTCGCCGACGGTACGCAGACGACGGTTGCCGAAGTGGTCGATGTCGTCGGTCTCGACCGGGATGGAGCCGGTCTCGGCCTCGACCTCGGTCTCCCCCGCGTGCAGGCGCACGAGGTAGGAGATCGTGTTGATGATGTCGTCCTCGGTGAGCGTGCCGACCGAGGGATCGACCGCCGAGCCCAGCTTCTTGTTGACCTTGTAGCGGCCGACCTTCGCGAGGTCGTAGCGCTTGTCCTTGAAGAAGAGGTTCTCCAGCAGCGTCTGGGCCGACTCGCGCGTCGGCGGCTCGCCCGGACGCAGCTTGCGGTAGATGTCGAGCAGGGCCTCGTCCTGCCCGGCCGTGGAGTCCTTCTCGAGGGTGGCCAGCAGCGTCTCGGAGAAGTGGAACTTCTCCTGGATCTGCTCGGTGGTCCAGCCCAGCGCCTTCAGCAGGACGGTGACGGGCTGGCGGCGCTTGCGGTCGATGCGGACACCGACGGTGTCGCGCTTGTCGACGTCGAACTCCAGCCAGGCACCGCGGCTGGGGATGATCTTGACGCTGAAGACGTCCTTGTCGGTGGCCTTGTCGACCGAGCGGTCGAAGTACACCCCGGGCGAGCGCACGAGCTGCGACACGACGACGCGCTCGGTGCCGTTGATGATGAAGGTGCCCTTGTCGGTCATCACGGGGAAGTCGCCCATGAAGACCGTCTGGCTCTTGATCTCACCGGTGGTGTTGTTCGTGAACTCGGCGGTGACGAAGAGCGGGGCCGAGTACGTCATGTCCTTGTCCTTGCACTCCTCGACGGAGGCCTTGACCTCGTCGAAGCGCGGGTCGGAGAAGGACAGCGACATGGAGCCGGAGAAGTCCTCGATGGGAGAGATCTCGGAGAGGACCTCCTCCAGGCCGCCGGCGGGGAGCTCCTCACCCGCCTCCACGCGACGCTCGAACCACTCCTCGCTGCCGACCAGCCACTCGAAGGACTGGGTCTGCAGGGCGAGCAGGTCGGGAACCTCGAGGGGCTGGTCCAGCTTGGCGAAGGAGACCCGGGTGGGTGCCCCGGGGAACGACGCGTGGTGGTTCGAGACCTTGGTGGCGCGGGTAACTGCCAAGATGCGTCCTTCCGGAACAACGCTGTCTGAACGCTGTCAGTAGCTTCACCGGCCGGTACGCAGCGCAGCGATCCGGTCGGCGTGGACGCGGCCCGGGCGTCGGCACACGAGGGGGCGGACAGACGTAGGGCAGCGCGATCCGACAGTCTAGCCATGCATGATGGCACCTGTCGAACGACCCCCCCTCGTGACGCGCCGGGAGGGATGTCCGCCTGGGGCGGGATCGACCTCCGGGGTCTGACGCGGGGGTGCCGCGCTGCGAACAGAGTGACCGCCCGTGCCGCCGGAGTCAAGTGGGGCGCGCCCGGTGTCGCCCGGGCGGATCGGACGATCCCGTGCAGGTCAGGCCCTACGTGGACCCGATCGGGCCCGGACACGACGATGCCGGGTGGACCGTCGGTCCACCCGGCACGTCGCGGGGACGATCAGCGGTTCGCCGTCAGGGGGGTCAGCTCGGCGAGCTTCCAGCGGCCGTCGACGCGCTCCATCTCGAGGCGCAGGAGCCCCGGCGCGTTGGTCGACTGGCCGGTCGTCGTGCGCTGCGCCGAGAACTGCGTCAGCGCCATGACCGTGGCCCGGTCGTCCCGCATCGAGACGACGCCGATGTTCTGGACGGTCGCAGTCTGCCGCAGCTGTTGCTGCTGCGCAGGGGTCCGGATCGTCTGGTCGAACACCGACAGGTAGCGGTCGGTGAACTGGCCGGTCGACATCGTGCGGGCGGCCTCCACGGAGTCGTCGAGGCGCGTGAAGTCGTACGAGAAGATCTTCTCGATCGACTCGCGGCTCTGCCCGACCAGCTCGGCGGTGCCCCCGACGTCCACGACGGCCTGGTTGCTCACCGGCCCGCTGGTCCAGGCCTGCCGGCCCTGCCAGAACGCGAGGCCCGCCAGGACCAGGCACACGACGATGACGGCGACGAGGGTGATCGGCAGGGCCTTCGAGGCGCCGAAGCGGGTCAGCGTGGCGCGCTGCCGCTCGAAGCGACGCGGGGCCCCGTCCGATTCGGGCGTGCGTCCGCGCACCCGGGTGGGCCTCGCGGCCCGCGTCGGGGACGCGACGGTGTCCTCGTCCTGCCGGCCCGGGCGCACCGTGGTGGGGGCGTCCGCGCGCGGCGTCATCCGCGTGGTCCGACGGCCCTTCGGCCGCGGCGTCGTCACCGTGGTCGCCGCGACGCCCTCCGCGACCGGCTCGGTCTCGGTGGCGGTGTCGTCCTCGGAGGTCTCCTCGCTGGAGGACTCCGTGGACGTCGAGGCGTCCGCGGCGGGGAGCGCCGTCGTCTCCTCGGACGCGGTGTCGTCGGCGGGTGCGGTGCCGACCGTCGACGTGCCCTCTGTGGCCTCGGCGGGCTCACTCGCCGCCACGTCGTCGTCCGCCACCGGTGTCGCGGTGGCGGTGTCGTCGGCGCCCGCGGGCGCCTCCGGCTCGACCGGCGCGTCCTCGAGGAGGTCGGCAGGCACCGTCGCCGGGGTCGCCACCGGCGCGGTGGACGCGGCCGGAGCGGTGTCCTCGTCGGCGACGGGGGATGCGTCGAGCGGCCCGTCGTCGAGCTCGGGATCGGTGAGGTCGGGGCTCGCGGCCCCGGCGTGCGCGTGCTGGCGCAGGCCGGCGACCTTGGGTCGACGGGCGGCGGAGCCGGGCTTGGTGCGGGAGCGGGGTGGCACGGTCACTCCCCCTTTCTGGTGTCGGCCGCGGCTACTGCTGTCCGGTCGAGGGCGTCGCCTTGGCGGCCTTCCAGCCGTCCGGCGTACGGATCATCTCGACGAGGAACAGCTGCTGCTTGGACTGGGGCTGCGCGGTGGCGCTGCGGGCGTTGACGTCGATCGCCACGATCGCCGAGGCGGTGGCCCGCTCGGGGTCGAAGGCGGTCAGGGCCGCGGAGACCGGGGTCGCGACGACCTCGGCCTGCGACTGGCGCAGGTTCTCGGCGAACTGCTGCCGCACCCGCTTGTACTCGCCGAGCATCGGCTCGGTCAGGGAGGACTCCGCGGCGCCGAGGTCGGCGTCGAGCGTCGAGGGCCGCACCGTGTTGATGTTGACGACGATCTGTTCGGCAGCGTCGGTCGCCTCGTCGCGCATCGCCGCGGCGCTCGCGTTGTCGCTCTGGGTGCCCGACCACCAGTAGACGCCGCTCGCGACGGCGGCCGCGAGGGCCAGGACCGTCAGGACGGCCAGCACCGTGACGGTGCGCCGTCGGCGCCGATCGGGGGTACCGGCGGGGTCGGGGGCCTCGTCGGTGTCGGGGGCCTTCTCGGCCGTCGTCGTGGACGTGGCGCTCAGCTCCTCAGGTCGTCCGCCGGGCTTTCGGGGAGCGCCCGGCGGGGTCGTGCGTCGGGGTCAGTCGCCCAGCCCCGGGATGATCACCGGCGGTGCGCCGCGCTCGCTGCCCTCCAGGACTCCGCCAGCGGGCAGAGAGGCCAGCGCGGTGGAGTCCTGCTGCTCATTCTGCGACTGGCCCGTCCCCCCGGCGTCGGCGGGGTTACCAGGGTTCTCCGAGTTGAACGGCGCGGGCAGGTTCTGGGCCCCGCGGACATTGACGGGCGGCGCCTCGGCACAACGGACGCTGGTGTCCATGGGGATGAAGTCCTTGGCCGTCGCCGGACGCCAGCCGGCGTCGGGCTGCAGATAGCCGTTGGTGCAGTACGGCGGATCGGCGATGTTCAGCACGAGACCGAAGTGCACCCGCCCGTCCGGGCCGGGGTCCTCGGCGTCCTTGAGGACGGACGGGGCCGCCGCCGACAGCGCCGGGTACGTCACGAGGATTTGCTCGACTCCCGCGAGACGCGGCTCGATGATCCGGGTGATCGTCAGCAGGTTGGCGATCGTGCGGCTGAGGTCCGGTCCGACGTCGCGGATCAGCCCCTCGAGCTGCTGGGCGGCCGGCGGGGCCGCCCTGACGAGCCGGCGCAGGTTGGGGTCATCGGCCTTGAGCTGCGCCGTGAACAGCTGCAGGTCGCGGCTGAACGACGTGATCTGCGGCCCGAGCTGGCTCTGGGTGGTCAGCACGATCCGCCCGTCGCGCAGCAGCTGGCGCGTCTGCGGCAGGTTGGCGATCGCGTCGGGGATCAGCGCGTTGCTCGAGTCGAGCAGGCGCTGCAGGTCCGGACCGGCCCGGTCGAACGCGTTGAAGAGCTCGTCGACGGTGGTCCGCAGCTCGGGCAGCGGGACCGACGTCGCCAGGGCGTTGACGTCGGCGAGCAGCTGGTCGACCGGCACCGGGGTCCGCGTCTGCGAGATCGGGATGACCGAGTCCTCGTCGAGGTAGGGACCGCGGTCGTTCGGCGGCTGGAGGTCCACGTACTGCTCGCCGACCGCGGACCGGTTGGCGATCACCGCCATGGACGAGGTGGGCACGGGCGGGGCGTCCTGCTCGATCTCGAGATCGACCTGGAGTCCCTGCGGGGTGACCCGCATGTCCCCGACCTTGCCGATCTCGACGCCGCGGTAGCTCACCGAGGCGTCGGGGAAGATACCGCCGGAGTCCGCCAGCTCGACCTTGGCCGTGTACGGGCCGAGGCCGATCAGCGAGTCGGCGCCGACGTAGCGCAGGCCGACATAGACGATGCCGACGATCGAGATGACGGCGAACAGCGCCACCAGCCGCAGGGTCTTGGTGCCGATCATCCGTCGTTACCTCCGCCGAGACCGGGCAGCTGGGGAACCAGACCAGGCGTGTTCGTCGACCCTCGGGCGCCTGCTCCTCCTGCGGCCGCGTCCCCGGCCACCGGCGTCGTGCCCGGCGGCTGGAGCAACTTGAAGATCGCGTCCACGCCGGGGACCTCGGGGCTGTTGAGGATGGTGGTGAGCAGGTCCCGGAGGTTGATCTGGAGGCTGACGTCGATGTTCGCGAAGTCGCCCTTGATGACGTTGAGCGAGTTGTCCGCGAACGGGATCGTCAGCAGGATCTGGAGCGAGCCCGGCAGTGCGTCCCCCGCCTCGACGAGGTTGCGCAGGATCGGCTGCAGCGCCCGCAGGTCGGCCACCGTGTTGGCCTGGCTGCGCCGGATCACGTCCGTACCGACGTCGGAGAGCCGGTTCAGCGACTGCAGTGTGCCGACGAGCAGGCCCCGCTGCTGGTTGAGCACGTCGAGACCCGGGCCGAGGTTGTCGATGACGTTCGCGATCCGCGCCCGCTGGTCGACCAAGGTGCGGCTGAGCCGCTCCAGGGAGTCGATCGCCCGCACGATGTCGGCCTTCTGCCGGTCCAGCGTGCCCACGAACTGGTCGAGGTTCTGCAGCAGGGACCGCAGCTGGGCCTCGTTGCCCGTCGTCGCCGCGTTGAGCTCGCGGGCGATCGTCTGGACCTTCTCGACGCCGCCGCCGTTGAGCAGCAGCGACAGCGCCCCGAGCACCTCCTCGACCTGCGCACCGACGTCGGTGCGGTCGGCCGGGATCACCGCGCCTGCGGCCAGGCGGCCCTGCGGGGGGTCCGTGGGCGACGGCAAGAGCTCGACGAACTTCTCGCCGAGGAGGCTGGTCTGACGCAGGCGGGCCGTGGCGTTGGCCGGCAGGACGACCGCGCCGTTGACCTCGACCGTGACCTGGGCGGTCCAGCCGTCCGGAGCGAGCGAGACCTCCCGGACGACGCCGACGGGGACGTCGTTGACGCGGACGCTGTTGTTCGGCACGAGGTCGACGACGTTGGTGAACTGCGCCGTCACCACGTAGGGCTCGGGGCCGAGCGCGGCGCCGCCGGGCAGCGGGAGGTCCTGGAGGGACTGCAACCCGCACCCGGTCAGCGCGAAGAGCGCCACGACCATGAGTGCCGCCAACCGGGTGCGGCGCGGCGGGGTCGTCGACCCTTCCTGCGGGGCGCTCACTGGCCACCTCCGACGGTCTCGAAGCCGAGGATCCCGCTGCCGGGCTCGGTGGGCGTCGCCTCGCCCGGAGCCCCGTCGGCACCACCGGCTCCCGGCTGTGATGCGCCACCGTCGGCGCCGGCTGCGCCTGCCGGTGCTGCGGCGTCCGGCAACGCCGTGACGGGCACGAGCGCGTTCAACGACGGCTGGGTGTTCAGGAGGTTCAGCAGGTTCTTGATCGGCGCGAGCGACAGGCCCAGGGCCGAGTTCCCGACGACCTCGCCGGCGGCGTTCGTGCCGCCCAGCAGGGCCCCGCAGACCGTCGAGGCCCGCGCCACCTGGGTGAGCACGGGGTCGGCAGGCCCCGCCAGGACGTCCGGCAGCCCCGGCTGGTTCACGAGCAGGCTGCAGATCAGCGCCCGCGGATCGAGCCCGGCGCCGAGGAGCTCCGGAGCGAGGACGGGACGCACGTCGAGCGTCCCGGAGCGGGCGTTGTACGAGTTCGTGAGGTTGCCCAGGGCCAGCGGCGCCACGTTGGTGAACTCGGTGACCGCCCGGCGCTGGCGCACGAGGATGTCGGTGATGTTCGCCAGCTTCCGGACGTCGGTCCGCAGGATGTCGCGGTTGTCGCGGATGAAGCGGGCCACGTCGTCCAGGGCCGGCGGCAGCGTCGCGAGCACCGTGGAGAGGTTGCCGCGCTCCGAGGCGAGGAACGCCGAGATGTCGGCGAGCTGGTTGTTCAGGTCGCGGACGGCGCCGTCGTTGCGGGCGAGCATGTTCGTGAACTGGCCGAGGTTGTCGACCGTCGCGAACAGGTTGTCGCGGTTGTCGGCCAGGGTGCCCACGGCGCCACCGAGCTCGGTGATCGTGCTCTTGAGCAGCTCACCGTTGCCCCCGAGAGCGCCCGCGGAGGAGCGGAGCAGCTGGTTGAGCGCACCGGCCCGGTTCGCGCCGTTGGGGCCGAGGGACCGGGCGATGGTGTCGAGGCTCTGGTAGACGCGGTCGAGCTCGACGGGCGTGGCCGTCTTCTCCACCGGGATGATGGCGCCGTCCGCGAGCTGTGGCCCACCCTCGTAGGTCGGGCCGAGCTGGACGTACCGGTCGCTGACCAGCGTCGGGGCGACGATGACGGCCTGCGGGTTCGCCATGACGGGCGCGTCATTGTCGACCTTGAGGGTGACGCGGACGACGTCGCCCTGCGGGACGATCTCGTCGACCGAACCGACCGGGATGCCCTGGATCGTCACCTCGTTCTGGGTGTAGAGGCCGACGGTGTTCTCGAAGTACGCGGTGACGGTGCGCTGGCTCCCGCGCTGCAACGCGTACCAGAGCCCTGCCGTGGCCAGGAGCGCGAGCACCAGCGCCACAGCGAGCGTCCGGGCGGCGCTCTCGAGGAACGTCGCGATGCGGTTCGACATCAATTGCCTCCGCCTTCGCCGCCCGCGGCGCCGGGCGTCGGGTCCGCGCCGGGGAGCAGCCCTCCGCCGGCGTCGGGCGCCAGCGCCTGGGTCAGCGCGTTCACGTCGGGCACTCCGTTCGGGAAGAGAATCTGCAACTGTTGCGGTGTCAGGCCGCCGCCCAGGAGGGCTTGGAGCTGGGCGAGCTGGGCGGGACTCAGCCCGGAGATCACCGCAGGCAGATTTGTCAGATCGATCGGACCGAGTATCTGGGCGAGCGCGTTCTGCAGGATCTGCTGCAGCAGCGCCGGGTTGAACAACCCGGCCAAGCTCGCCGGGTCGAGGCTCGAGCCCGGGTCGCAATTCTGGTCGCCCGGCGGGTCGAGGTTGCAGATGTAGGCGTCGAACCAGCGCCCGTTGCCGACGACGTTGGCGAAGACCCGGGCGAACGGCGCCAGCAGCCGCAGGCCGTTCTCCAGGTTCGCCGAGTTCTCCTCGAGCGTGGAGAGCACGCCGTCGAGCTGCTCGAGGGTCGGCCGCAGCGTCGCCTCGTTGTCGGCCACCAGCCCACGCAGCTGCTGGGACAGCGCGATCGTGCCGGTCAGGAGGTTGTCGATCGCCGCTTTGCGGGCCCGCAGCTCGCCGAGCAGCAGGTTGCCGTCGTTGATCAGCCGTTCGACCTCGGCGTCCCGATCGGCCAGCACCTGGGTGGTCGTCCGGGTGTTGGCGAGCAGACGGGCCAGCTCCTGATCGCGCGAGGAGATGGTGCGCGAGAGTCGGCTCAGACCGTCTAGCGCCCCGCGGACCGGACCGGCGGCGCCATCGAGCGTCTCGGACAGGACGCCAAGGCTCTGACCGAGCTGGTCGGTGTCGAGGTCCTCGACGGTCGTCGAGAGCTGCGAGAAGGCCTGGATGACGTCGAACGGCGCCCGCGTGCGCTCCCGGGGGATCGACGCGTCGGGGTCGAGCGGCGCCTCGCCGGCGGGCTCGAGGTTGATGTACTTCTGCCCGAGCACGGTCTTGATCTCGATCGACGCCGAGGTGCGGTCGCCGACCCAGGCGTCCGGCGCCTTGAACGAGATGACGACGTCCTTGCCGTCCAGCTCGAGGTCGGTGACCGTCCCGATCCGGATGCCCGCGATGCGGACGTCGTCGTCGGGCTGCACACCGGCCGACTCGCTGAAGCGCGCCGAGTAGGTCGGGCCCTGCCCGATGAGGGGAAGGTCCCGGATGTTCAGGGACGCCGCGGTGAGCAGCAGCAGGATGGCGAGGCTGGCCGCGCCGATCGGCAGGGGGTTCCGCTTGCGGAACGGCTTCATCCGTTGCATCGGTTCGCCGTATCCGGGAGTTGGATCAGGGAGCCAGCGTCGATCGGGGGAAGGGGGAGCGGATCGAAACTGATCGTCCCGCCCACCGCGCAGAGGTAGAAGTTGAACCAGGAGCCGTAGCTGCCGGCCCGCCCGAAGTTGTTGGCCTTCTGCGGGGTCAGGCGCAGGAATCGCTCCACGAGGTCCCGGTTGTCGTTGAGGTTGGCCGAGAGCCGGCCGAGCTGGACGATGTCGTCGCGCAGCGGCGGGCGTGCCTCGTCGAGGAGGCCGGCCGTCGTGGTGGTCAGGTCGGCGATCGGCTGCAGGGTCTCGCCGATCCGGACGCGATCGGCGGCGAGGCCGCTGACCAGCTGCTGGAGCGACACGATGAGACCGGACAGCCGCTCGTCACGGGCGTTGACCGTGTCGAGGACCGTGTTCAGGTTCGTGATCAGCGAGCCGATCACGGCATCGCGGTCCGCGATGGTCGACGTCAGCGACGCGGTGCGGGCCAGCAGGGAGTTGACCGTGCCGCCCTCGCCCTGGAGCACCTGGATGATCTCGAACGACAGCTGGTTGATGTCGGCCGGGTTCAGCGCCTGGAACAGCGGCTTGAAGCCGTTGAACACCACGGTGAGGTTCAGCGGCGGGCGCGTCTGGTTCACCGGGATGGTCGCGCCGGGCCGCAGCATCGCGTTCATCGGCCCGTTGCCGCGGGCGACCTCGAGGTACCGCTGGCCGACGAGGTTCTGGTACTTGATCGAGAAGATCGAGCCGACCGGCAGCTTGCGGACCTCGTCGACCTTGAAGGAGACCTCCGCGGTGTCGCGGTCGACCAGCTGCACGTCGGTCACCTGGCCGACCCGGACCCCGGCGATGCGCACGTCGCTGCCCGCGATGAGTCCCGAGGCGTCGGTGAAGCGCGCCTTGTAGTCCTCGGTGCTGCCGAAGTACGAGTTCTGGACGGCCGTGAGCAGCACGGCCACCGACAGCACGGTGACGACGGTGAAGATCGCCAGCTTGATCAGCGGCGCCGCGAGCCCCCTCATCGGAACTCCGCCTGGGCTCCGCGCAGCGTCGCCGCGCTGAGGTACGGGGCGAAGGAGGGCACCTGCGACGGGGTGACGCCCATCTGCATCGCGGTCACCTCGGTCACCAGCTGGCGCTCCTCGGGTGAGTTGGGGGTGTTGGGCAGGCCGATGTTGGCGCCGTCGACACGGCCGGGGGCTGACTGCCCCTCGGTCCGGCCGCCGCCCCGGGCCGATGCCGGCGAGTCGTCACCGGTCTGCGACTCCGCGTCGATCTCGCCGCCCTCGCCGCCCGCGTAGGCGTCCTGCGTGGCCCGCGAGGGATCGGGCGGGGTCGACCCGTCCCGGATCGGTCCGCCGGGCGGGAACTGCGGGGCCTGGCCCTCGATCTGGTAGCAACGCGGGCCGCGGGTGTCGAGGTACTGCGGCTGCTCGCCCGGCACGTACTTGCCGTTGTCGATCGTGAGCTCGGCTTCGATGAGCACCCCGGTCGTCGGGCTGAGCACGTTGTTGATCTGGGGCGTCACGTCGGTGAGCTGCTGGAACAGGCACGGGAACTCCGAGCTGTACCGCGCCAGGAGCTCGAGGATCGGCCGCGACGTGGCGGCCAGCTCGATGATGTTCTCGCGGTTGGCGGCCAGGAAGGCCGTCGTCGTGTCGGACGCCGACGTCACCGTGCGGAAGGTCGACTCGAACGCCGCGCGCTCCTCGACCAGGGTCCGGCTCGTGGTGACGAGGTTGTCGAGCGCGAGGATCAGGTCCGGCGAGGCCTGGTTGTAGATGTCCGCCGTCGGCGCCAGCGCCCGCAGGTTGGCCTGGAGGTCGGGCAGCGACGGGTTGAGGCCCTCGACGTACTGGTTGAGCAGCACCAGCGTGTTGCCGAGCTGCTCGCCGCGGCCCGACAGGGCCTGCGAGACCGCACCCAGGGTGTCCGAGAGCTTCTCCGGCTGGACCGCGGTGAGCACCGGGAGCAGGTTGTTGAGCACCTGCTCGGTCTCCGTCGCGTTCGACGACCGGTCCTGCGCGATGGTGTCGCCCTCCTGGAGCGGGCGGGGGCTCGCGTCCGGCGGGATCGACAGCGACACGTAGCGCTCGCCGAACAGCGTCTTCGGGATGAGCGTCGCCGTCGTGTTGCTCGGGATGGTCGGCAGGAAGTCGGGGCTCATCGCCATCTCGATGACCGCGCCCGAGCCGTCGCTGTCGATCGAGGTGATCTCGCCGACGATGACGCCGCGGACCTTCACGTCGCCCTGCTTGGAGAGCTGGTTGCCCACCGTCGCCGTGCGCAGGTAGACGGTCTCGGTCGGCTTGAACACCTTGTTGAAGTTCGCCAGGCACAGCCCGACGATCAGCAGCATCACCAGGATGAGCGCGACGCCCATCGACCGGCGGCGGATCGGGCTGAGCGGAGGCCGCTTGTCCTTGAGCTGCGGACCCTGGTCGTCGCGCTCCGTGTCCTGCGTCGGCGCGCTCACCCGGCGATCCTGATCGAGGTCGTCGTGCCCCAGATGGCCAGGGTCAGCAGGTTGTCGAGGACCGAGAAGATGACGATCGAGTTCCGCACCGCGTTGCCCACCGCGACACCCACGCCGGCCGGCCCGCCGCTGGCGTTGTAGCCGTAGAAGCAGTGCACGAGGATGATCACCAGGGCGAAGACCAGCACCTTGCCGAAGGAGTACATGACGTCCTGCGGCGGCAGGAACAGGTTGAAGTAGTGGTCGTACGTACCCGGCGACTGCGTGTAGAAGTTCGTGACCAGCAGGCGCGCCGCGAGGTACGAGGCCACCAGGCCGATGACGTAGAGCGGGATGACCGCGATGAAGCCGGCGACGACGCGGGTGGTGACGAGGAACGGCAGCGACGGCACCGCCATGACCTCGAGGGCGTCGATCTCCTCCGAGACCCGCTGCGCGCCGAGCTGGGCGGTGAAGCCGGCGCCGACCGTCGCGGACAGCGCCAGCGCGGAGACCAGCGGCGCGACCTCGCGGGTGTTGAAGTACGCGGTGACGAAGCCGGAGAACGCCGAGGTGCCGATCTGGTTCAGCGCCGAGTAGCTCTGCAGGCCGACCACCGAGCCGGTGAAGAAGGTCAGCGTGGCGACGATGACGACGGTGCCGCCGATGAGGGCGAGCGCGCCCGACCCGAAGGCCACCTCGGTCAGGAGCCTCAGGACCTCGCGTTGGTAGCGGGTCACCGACTTGGGGATCCAGCCGATGGTGCGCGCGTAGAAGGACGCCTGGTCGCCGAGGGTGTCGAGGACACCGAGCGGCGCGCTGGCGGCACGACGTGCGCGTGAAGTGATCGTCATCGATTCCTGGCCTGGGGAGCGGCGGTCAGAACGTCGAGCTGGTCAGAACTTGGTCGGGGGAACGAGGTTGAGGTACACGGCCGTCACGATCACGTTGATCGCGAACAGCAGGATGAACGTGATGACGACGGCCTGGTTGACGGCGTCGCCCACGCCCTTCGGCCCGCCGGCGGGGTTGAGGCCGCGGAAGGCGGCGACGATTCCGGCGGCCAGCCCGAACAGGGCGGCCTTGACGAAGCCGACCAGGAGGTCGGTCGGCTTCGACAGGGCGGAGAAGCCCTGCACGTAGGCGCCCGGGGTGACGCCCTGCAGGACCACGTTGAAGTAGTAGCCGCCGGCGACACCGACGATCGAGACGAGGCCGAAGAGCAGCGCCGACACGAGGATCGAGGCGAGCACCCGGGGCACCACCAGGCGCTGGATCGGGTTGATGCCCAGCACCTCCATCGCGTCGATCTCCTCGCGGATGGTGCGGGCGCCGAGGTCGGCGCAGATGGCCGATCCGCCGGCCCCGGCCACGAGGAGCGCGCAGATGACGGGAGCCGCCTGCTGGATGACCGCCAGCGTGCTCGCCGCGCCGGAGAACGACTGGGCACCGAACTGCCGGATCAGCGACCCCAGCTGCAGCGAGATGACCGAGCCGAAGGAGATCGACACCAGCGCCGCGGGGAGGATGCAGACGCGGGAGATGAACCAGCACTGGTCGATGAACTCGCGGGTCTGGAACGGCCGCTGGAAGATCCCGACGATCACGTCGAGGCCGAGGGCGAACATCTTCCCGGTCGCGGTGAGCGCGCCGGCGCCGGGGAAGTTCCCGGTCGCGAGACGGTTGCTCACGAGCCGCTCCGCCGGAACATGCGACGCAGACCGCCGAGCTTGCTGTCGTCGTCCTCGCGGCCACGCGGAACGTCACCGGACGACTCGTTGCCCGGCGGGGCCTGTTGCGGGGACCCCGGCCCACCCTCGGCGGGCGGGTCGTTCGTCGTCTCGCCCTGGGGGTCGGGGGCGGCGTCCTGGCCGGCGTTCGGCTGGGCCCAGCCCGAGCGCTCGGACTCGCGGCCGCTGCGGGCGCCCTGCTGGCCCTGACCCTGCTGCTGGCCCTGACCCTGCGGCTGACCCTGGTCCTGCTGCTCGCCGCCGTCCTCGCGCGCCGGACGGGCAGCCATGGGGACCAGGCCGGCGACACCCTGGTCGCCGCCCTGATCGGCCGGGGCACCGGCGTCCTCGCCGCGCCAGTGGTGGCGTCCGGTGGTCTGGGCGTCGTCGGAGGACACGGCCGCGGCGGCACCGGCGGCGCCCGCCGCTCCGGCGGTGGCGACCTGTTCGGTCCGCTGGTCCTGCTGCTGGCCGCCCTGGTCCTGGCCGGAGTCGTCCCGGACGGCCTGGAACTGCTCGGTCGGCGGGTCGTCGTCGCGGTCCTGGCCGGAGTCCTGCTGGCCGGAGTCCTGCTGGCCGGAGTCCTGCTGGTCCGAGGACTGCTCGGTCGTCTGCTGGTCGGAGGACCCGGCGCCGCTCTCGTCGGACTGCTCGTCGCCCTCCTTCGTGTGCTCCCCCGCCTGGGGCAGCACGACGGTGCCGCCGGCGTCCTCGTCGGCGGGGACGCCCACGAGGGGCTCGTCGGACTCCGGCGGCGCGGGCGCGGCCTTGCGGGCCTCGGCGTCCGCGTCGGGGTCGCCGCTGCCGGCCTGCTCGCCCTCGCCCTCGCCCTCGCCGGCCGGGGAGTCCTCGACCATCGAGTTGTCCTCGGCCTCGGCCATGGCCTGGTAGCCGAACGGGTCGGCGTCCTCGGGCGGGTTGTTGCGGGTGATCTCGATGAGCTCGGTGCGGTCCTGGTCCCGGGAGATGCCGTAGCGCTCCTGGTCCTCCTCGGTGAGCTGCTCGAGGATCGCCGTCTGCGCCTTGGGCGGCAGGGTGTGCAGGACCTGCATGACGCGGTCCTTGCGCCGCTGCACCGCCTTGCGCTCGGGCACGCCCTCGCTGACCTCGAGCTGCGGGTCGATGAAGGACTCCTCGGACTCCGCCGCGCCGCCCTTCTTCTTCAGCTCCTCCATCTCGGCCTCCATCTGGGCCGAGTCCTTCTCCTCGGACATGCCGATCGGGCCGATGCGCCGACCCTGGAGGAACTGCTGGACCACGGGCTCCTCGGAGGTCAGCAGCACCTCGCGCGGGCCGAACATCACCAGGTTCTTGCGGAACAGCATCCCGATGTTGTCCGGCAGCGAGCGCGCCGTCCCGAGGTGGTGGGTGACGATGAGGATCGTCGCGTCGAGCTGGGCGTTGAGGTCGACGATCAGCTGGTTCAGGTACGCCGTGCGCACCGGGTCCAGGCCGGAGTCGGGCTCGTCGACCAGGATGATCTCGGGGTCGAGCACCAGCGCGCGGGCCAGCCCGGCGCGCTTCTTCATGCCGCCGGAAATCTCGCCGGGGAGCTTGTCCTCCGCGCCGCCGAGCCCGACCAGGTCGAGCTTCTCCATGACGATGTCGGAGATTTCCTTCTCGCCCTTGCGGGTGTGCTCACGCAGGGGGAAGGCGATGTTGTCGAAGATGTTCATGGAACCGAACAGCGCGCCGTCCTGGAACAGCACCCCGAACAGTTTCCGGATCTCGTAGAGCTTCGACTCCGAGCACCGCACCAGGTCGGTGTCGTGGATGAAGATCGAGCCCTTCTCGGGCTTCAGCAGTCCGATGATCGACTTCAGGAGCACCGACTTACCGGTACCCGACGGGCCGAGCAGGACACTCACCTCACCGGCCGGCAGCGTCAGCGTGACGTCGGACCAGATGTTGGAGCTGCCGAAGGACTTCGAGAGGTTCTTGATCCCGACCTCGACGCCCGCCATCGGAGTCCTCCCACTGTCGTCGTCGTGTCGACCTGATGTGCGCCCGCTGTGTCACCGACGTCATGTGGCCGGCACCCCGCGAGAGGGGCGTCACGTCTACAACGACGGGGTTCTGCGGGAGGTTACTCACGCGCAAAGTTGGGCAGACGCCGGGTCGTGATCGACCGGACACGACCGGTGCTTGCGCCGCACGGGTGGCGACGAGCGGTCCGCTTCACGCGTTCGGTGGACTGATCGCTGCCGGCCGACGCATCGTTGTGTGCCGCACCACCCGCTCCGGCGACGCCCGGACGCGGGCTTGACGGACCCGGAGACGACGACGGGGCGGGGACCGACCGGTCCCCGCCCCGTACGTTCCGTGCAGCGCTCGTGCGCGCCGAGATCAGGTCAGGCTGATCTTGGCGCCGGCCTCCTCGAGCTTGGCCTTGGCCGCGTCGGCGGCCTCCTTGTTGACGCCCTCGAGGATCGGCTTCGGGGCGCTCTCGACGAGCTCCTTGGCCTCCTTGAGGCCCAGGCCCGAGACGACCTCGCGGACGACCTTGATGACCTGGATCTTCTTGTCGCCGGCGCCCTCGAGGACGACGTTGAACTCGTCCTTCTCCTCCTCGACCGGGGCGGCGGCACCGCCGGCGGCCGGGGCGGCCGCCGCGGCGACCGGCGCCGCCGCGGTGACCTCGAAGACCTCCTCGAACTTCTTCACGAACTCGGAGAGCTCGATCAGGGTCATGTCCTTGAAGGCGTCGAGCAGCTCGTCGGTGGACATCTTCGCCATGGTGGCTCCTAAAGAATGATCAGTGATGGGACAGGACCGGCCGTGCTCAGGCGTCGGCGGTCTCGGTGTTCTCGGCAGGGGCCTCGGTGGCGGCCTCGGCGTCGGCGGACTCGACCGCCGCGACGGCCTCCTCGGTGCTCGAGGTGCCCTCGGCGGCCCGCTTGTCCTGCAGGGCCTGCGCGAGACGCGCGACCTGCGAGGCCGGGGCGCTGAACAGCTGGGCGGCCTTCGTGAGGTTGCCCTTCATGGCGCCGGCCAGCTTGCCCAGCAGCACCTCGCGGGACTCGAGGTCCGCGAGCTGGGTGACCTCGACGGCGGAGAGCGCGCGGCCCTCCATGTAGCCGCCCTTGACGACCAGGGCCTTGTTGTCGCGCTGGAAGTCGCGGAGCGCCTTGGCGGCGTCCACCGGCTCCCCGCTGACGAACGCGATGGCCGTCGGGCCGACGAGCAGGTCGTCGAGACCCTCGACCCCGGCGTCGGCGGCAGCCCGCTTGACCAGCGTGTTCTTCGCGACCGTGTAGGTGACGTCCGAGCCCAGCGAACGCCGCAGCTGCGAGATCTGCTTCATCGACAGGCCGCGGTACTCGGTGACGACCATCGCCGACGCGTCGCGGAACTCCGCGGCGATCTCGGCGACAGCAGCCACCTTGTCGGCGTTCGGAGGCCTCTCGGTCTCTGTAGCCATGCGCGCCTCCTCTCTGCGTACTCGGGCGACCGCGGTGTGCGGGGCCCGGGACGACGAACGCCCCGTGCGCAGGCGCACGGGGCGTGGAGGTGACGCACGGGCGGGGCCCGGCGGACTCGCTGCCCTCGTCCTCCTGCGCGGGACGCCCCTCGTGGGGCCTTCGTCCGCTCGGACCCCCAGGAGGGGCCGGGCGGAGACCAGCGGTCTCGGGTGGATCGGGGTTCGATCTGGTGTGGAGTCTACGCGGAGCCTCGGGGCACCCCGCGCAGCAGGGTGCGGTAACCCGACCGCACCGAGTGATGCGGTGGGAGCGCTCCTACGTCGCGCTCCCACCGCTCACCGGTACGGGGGTCCCTGCTCAGGCCTCGGCGGTGAGCAGGTTGCGCGTGCGGTTCGGGTCGACCGGGATGCCCGGGCCCATCGTCGTGGTGACGGTGATCTTCTTGACGTAGCGGCCCTTCGCGGCCGACGGCTTCACGCGCAGGATCTCGTCGAGCGCGGCGCCGTAGTTCTCGACGAGCTTCTCGACGTCGAAGCTCGCCTTGCCGATGATCAGGTGCAGGTTGGCCTGCTTGTCGACGCGGAAGTTCACCTTGCCGCCCTTGATGTCGCCGACCGCGCGGGCGACGTCCGGGGTGACCGTGCCGGTCTTCGGGTTCGGCATGAGCCCGCGGGGGCCGAGGATGCGGGCCACGCGGCCGACCTTGGCCATCTGGTCGGGTGCGGCGACGGCGGCGTCGAAGTCGAGCCAGCCGCCCTGGATGCGCTCGATGAGGTCGTCCGACCCCACGACGTCGGCGCCGGCCGACTCGGCCTCGCGCGCCTTGTCGCCGGTGGCGAACACGATGACGCGGGCGGTCTTGCCGGTGCCGTGCGGCAGGTTGACGGTGCCGCGGACCATCTGGTCGGCCTTGCGCGGGTCGACACCCAGGCGCATGGCGACCTCGACGGTCGCGTCCATCGACGTCGGCGACGTCTCCCGGGCGAGCTCGATGCCCTCGAGCGGGGCGTAGAGCTTGTCGAAGTCCACCTTCTCGGCGGCGTTCTGATAGGCCTTGCTGCGCTTCATGTCTGTCCTTGTCCTGATGGATCAGTGGTGGTCAGGGCTGCGCCGCCCTCCCACGTGTCGCCGACCGTGTCGGCGCGGGTCAACTTCTCAGTCTGCGACGGTCAGACCCATCGACCGGGCGGTGCCGGCGATGATCTTCGACGCCTGGTCGAGGTCGTTCGCGTTGAGGTCGGCCATCTTGGTCTGGGCGATCTCGCGGACCTGGTCCGCGGTGACCGACCCGACCTTCTTGCTGTGCGGCGTCGCGGAGCCGGACTTCACGCCGGCCGCGGCGAGCAGCAGCTTGGCCGCCGGCGGGGTCTTGAGCTCGAAGGTGAAGGACCGGTCCTCGTAGACCGAGATCTCCACCGGCACGACCTGACCACGCTGCGCCTCGGTGGCGGCGTTGTAGGCCTTGCAGAACTCCATGATGTTCACGCCGTGCTGACCCAGGGCCGGGCCGACGGGCGGGGCCGGCGTGGCCGCGCCGGCGTTGATCTGCAGCTTGACGACTGCGGAGAGTCGCCTCTTCTTCGGGGGCATCGGATTCCTCTACTGCGTTGTGCTGGGTGGTGCCTTAAATCTTGGAGACCTGGTTGAACCCGAGCTCGACCGGGGTCTCGCGGCCGAAGATCGAGACGAGCACCTTCAGCTTCTGGGCGTCGACGTTGACCTCGGAGATGCTGGCGGGCAGCGTCGCGAACGGGCCGTCCATGACGGTGACCGACTCGCCGACCTCGAAGTCGACCTCGACGGCGGGCTTGGCGCCGAAGGACTCGGTGCCCGACTTGTCGGCACCCTTGGCCTTCTTCGGCGTCTCCTGGCGCGGCAGGAGGAACTTGACGACCTCGTCGAGGGTCAGCGGCGACGGGCGCGAGGTGGCCCCGACGAAGCCGGTGACGCCCGGCGTGTTGCGCACGGCGCTCCACGAGGCGTCGTTGAGGTCCATCCGCACGAGGATGTAGCCGGGCAGCACCTTGCGCTGGACCTGCTTGCGCTGCCCGTTCTTGATCTCGGTGACCTCCTCGGTGGGCACCTCGACCTGGAAGATGAACTCCTCGACGTCCAGCGTCTGGACACGGGTCTCGAGGTTGGCCTTCACCTTGTTCTCGTAGCCCGCGTAGGAGTGCACGACGTACCAGTCGCCGGGGGCCAGACGCAGCGAGTCCTTGAGGGCCTGCGCCGGGTCGACCTCCTCCTCCTCGACCTCGGCGGCGGGCTCCTCGACGGGCGTCTCGTCGACGACCGGGTCGTCCTCGGTGTCGGCGCGCGCGGCGAGGTCGCCGGTGCCCGCCGACTCCACGGGGAGGTCGGAGTCGTCCTCGTCGGCGGGGCCGCCCAGGGCGGCGCGCGCGGCGCGCAGCTCGGCCTCGGCGTCGACCTCGGCGCTCTCGTCGTCGGCGTCCTCGGCGGCCTCGCGGGCCTCCTGGCCGGCGCGCGCCACCGCGGCGTCGTCGAGCGTCGCCGGGTTCTCCTCGGTGCTGAGGTCCCCGTACGTCCCACTGCCCTCACGCACCATGACGCCACGCGTGCGGGCTTCACCGACGAGCTCGGGCTCGCCGCCGTCGGGGGTGGTGGTCTCGGAGTCTGCGCCGGATCCTGCGGAGGTCACTTCTGTCTCACTTCCTTTGCACGGCGGGCACCGCGGAGGTGCCCGGCCGGCCGCTCGCGGAACGGTCAGCCGAAGAGGGCGAACACGGCCTTGGCGAACACCCAGTCGAGGCCCGCCACCAGGGACACCATGAACGCCACGAACACGAGGACGACGAACGTGTAGACCACGATCTGCCGTCGGGTCGGCCAGTGGACCTTGCGGAGCTCGGCCACGACCTCGCGCAGGAACCGGCGCAGGCGCGTGATGAGCGAGCCCTCCGGCTCGGCCTGCGCCCGGTCGCGCGTGGGGGTGGCCGTGCCCTTGCCGCCGGGACGCCGTGACGTGCCGGTGTCCGCGGCGTCTCCGGCACCGTCGCCGGAGGCCCGCCGTCGACGGCCGGCGGCGGTGACCGGACGCGCCTCGTCGTCGTCGCTCGCGCGCCGACGTCGGCTGCTGTCCTCGCTCACGGGGCCGTCCTCACCGTCCTCGTCCACCGTCCCGCCGGCCGGCGGGCCCGTTGTCGTGTAGTGCAGGGGCGACAGGACTTGAACCTGCAACCTGCGGTTTTGGAGACCGCTGCTCTGCCAATTGAGCTACGCCCCTGTGGCGGACCCGGGGACCCGCCCGGACGATGCGACGTCGTTCCCGGCACGCCGACGGACGCGCGGGGACGACGGACGAACCGTCCCGACCATCGATGGTACGCAACGACCCACGGGAGCAGCGCCCCGACCCCTGGCCACGGCGGGACCTGGCCGGGAACGCGGTCGCTGCTGTCTGTCAATATCTGGGGCATGGCATCGGTGACCTCGCTCCAGTCCACCGCGACCGACCGCCGGATCTCGGCCCGCGTGGGCGGGATCGCGGAGTCGGCCACGCTGGCCGTGGACGCGAAGGCGAAGGCCCTCAAGGCGGCCGGCCGGCCGGTCATCGGCTTCGGCGCCGGCGAGCCCGACTTCCCCACCCCGCAGCCGGTGGTGGACGCGGCGATCGCGGCGTGCTCGGACCCCAAGAACCACCGCTACTCCCCGGCCGCCGGGCTCCCCGAGCTGCGCGACGCGGTCGCGACCAAGACCGCGCGGGACTCGGGCTGGCAGGTCGAGGCGCGCCAGGTGCTGATCACCAACGGCGGCAAGCAGGCCGTGTTCGAGGCCTTCGCGACGCTGATCGACCCGGGCGACGAGGTCCTGCTGCCCGCGCCGTACTGGACGACCTACCCCGAGGCCGTGCGCATGGCCGGCGGCGAGCCGGTGGTCCTGGGCACCGACGAGTCCACCGACTTCCTGCCGACCGTCGAGGCCCTCGAGGCCGCGCGCACGCCGAACACCAAGGCGCTGCTGTGGTGCTCGCCGTCGAACCCCACGGGTGCGGTCGCGCCGCGCGCGCTCGTCGAGGCCGTCGGGCGCTGGGCCGCCGAGCACGGTGTCTGGGTGATCGCCGACGAGATCTACGAGCACCTGACCTACGACGGCGCCGAGCACGTGTCGATGCCCGTCGCCGTGCCGGAGATCGCCGACCGCTGCGTGGTGCTCAACGGCGTCGCCAAGACCTACGCCATGACCGGGTGGCGCGTCGGCTGGATGATCGGGCCCGCCGACGTGGTCGCGGCCGGCGTCAACATGCAGTCGCACCTGACCTCGAACGTCTGCAACGTCGCCCAGCGCGCCGCGCTCGCGGCCGTGTCCGGCCCGCTCGACGCGGTCGCCGAGATGCGCGAGGCGTTCGACCGCCGTCGCCGGCTGATCGTCGAGCTGCTCTCGGGCATCGACGGCATCACCTGCCCGACCCCCCAGGGCGCGTTCTACGCGTACCCGTCGGTGGCGGGCCTGCTCGGACGCGAGCTGCGCGGCGAGCGCCCGCAGACCAGCGTCGACCTCGCCGCGCTCATCCTGGAGCACGCCGAGGTGGCGGTGGTGCCGGGCGAGGCGTTCGGGACGCCCGGCTACTTCCGGCTCTCCTACGCCCTCGGGGACGAGGACCTGCGTGTCGGCGTCACCCGGATGGCCGACCTGTTGGCCGAGGCACGCTGAGACGCGCGATCATCCGCCGCGACGGTCCCGCCGGGACCCCGGACACGAGGGAGCCCCGGTGCGTCGTCCGGTCGTCCTGCGCCTGCTCGTCGCCCTCGGCATCGGCCTCCTCGGACTCGCCGTCGCGCCCGTGGCGATGGGCGCCCCGACGACCGCCGGGCAGGCCTACGTCGCGCTCGGTGACTCCTACACGGCCTCGCCGCTGACCGGTCCGATCGCCGGGCCCCCGCCGGGCTGCCTGCGCTCGGCGAACAACTACCCGCACCTCGTCGCCGAGCGCTCCGGCGCCCGACTGACGGACGTGAGCTGCAGCGGCGCGCAGACCCGTGACCTCGCCGCCCCGCAGCAGACCTCGGGCGGGGTGAACCCGCCGCAGTACGACGCGCTCGGACCCGGCACCCAGCTCGTCACCATCGGGATCGGCGGCAACGACATCGGTTTCGGCGAGATCGTCCAGAGCTGCGTGAGCCCGACGCCGTTCGGCACCCCGTGCCGCGACCGCTGGACCGCCGGCGGCACCGACCAGCTCGAGCAGCGGATCGACACGCTCGCCGGGCGCCTCGACGACGTCCTCGACGAGGTCGGCTCCCGCGCCCCGGACGCCCGCGTGCTGCTCGTCGGCTACCCCTCGGTGCTGCCGGCCCAGGGCCCCGGCTGCTACCCGGTCGTGCCCTACACCGCGGGCGACGTGGAGTACCTGCGCGGCGTGCTCGGCCACCTCAACGACACGATCGTCGAGGCCGCTGCCGAGGGCGACGCGACGTACGTCGACACCTTCACCCCGACCGTCGGCCACGACGTCTGCACGCTGCCCGGGACGCGCTGGATCGAGGGCCTCGTGCCCACCGCCCCCGCGCTCCCGGTGCACCCCAACGCCCTGGGCTCCGAGGCCCTCGCCCGCGCGGTCCTCGCCACCCTGGGCGTGCCGGCGGCGGCCTGAGTCCCGGGCGTTGCAACGAACGCCCTATCGGCGTGCTCAGCTGGATGTCGCTGCTTCTAGGCGCCGGAACTCCCCGTTCGCTCGCGCCGACGCGATGATCGGCCCGCCGCGAACGGGGACTTTGCGCGCGTAGAAGCAGCGAGATACCCGTTCGCTGCGGGGGAGGCGCCGGCGCGGGTCAGGCCGGGCGGAGGATGGCGACGGCCTTGCCGAGGACGCCCTTGCCCTCGTGGGTGGCCGTCACGGTGACCGTGCGGCTGCCGTCGTCGGCGGTGTCGCCGGCCTTGCCGCCGAACTCGACGGTGGCGCCGGTGTCGTCGTCGGGGACGACCACCGGGCGGGTGAAGCGGGTCGAGAACGACACGACGGCGGCGGGGTCGTCGGCGAGGTCGGTGACGTAGCGCGCGGCGAGGGCCATCGTGAACATGCCGTGGGCGATGACGCCCGGCAGACCCACCTCGAGGGCGACGCGCTCGTTCCAGTGGATCGGGTTCTGGTCGCCGGACGCGGCGGCGTAGCGCACGAGGTCGGCACGGGTGATCGTCACCGTGCGCGCCGGGAGGGCGTCGCCGGACGACAGGTCGGACAGGGCGCTCACGCGTCACCACCGTCGGGCTCGGCGCGGCCGACGAGGGTGGCCCGGGTCGTCGCCACGGTCTCGCCGTCGGCGTCGGTGACGTCGCAGCGGAAGGTGATGACGTCGTTGCCCGCGAGCTCGCGGATCTCGTCGACCGACACGACGCTGCTCACGACGTCGCCGGCGTGGACCGGACGGCGCACCTCGAATCCTTGGTCGCGGTGGATGACACGCGTGAAGTCCAGGCCGAGGGCGGGGTCGTCGACGACGCGCCGGGTCGCGGGCCAGGTGAAGACCACCGGGAACGTCGTCGGGGCGACGACGTCGGGGTGGCCCGCGGCCCGGGCGGCGTCGCGGTCGTGGTGCACCGGGTCGTCGGCGCCGACGGCGACCGCGAACTCCCGGATCTTCTCCAGCGAGACCTCGTAGGTCTCCGCGGGCCACGAGCGGCCCACGAACGACTCGTCGAGCGGCACGAGGAGGGCTGCGTCAGCGGGTCTCGCGGTGACCGCGGTGCGTGCCGCAGTTCGGGCAGAACTTCTTGATCGTCAGACGATCGGGGTCGTTCCGCCGGTTCTTGCGGGTGATGTAGTTGCGGTTCTTGCACTCCTCGCAGGCCAGCGTGATCTTCGGTCGAACGTCGGTGGTGGCCATGGAGGTTCCTCTCGTCACGGTGTGGCAGCGGCCGCGGGCGAACCCGTGGCGCCTGGGTAGCGGTGGCCGGACTTGAACCGGCGACACAACGATTATGAGCCGTTTGCTCTACCGACTGAGCTACACCGCCGCGATGAGCACCCGTCTCATGACGAAGCCGGCGGAAGCCCGTCCGCCGGCCTGCTCACCGAGAGCCCCTTTACGGAATCGAACCGTAGACCTTCTCCTTACCATGGAGACGCTCTGCCGACTGAGCTAAAGGGGCCTGCCCCGGAGGGCACGACACAGCTTACCCCCCGCGGTCACGCGATCAGAGTGCGGGGTCCCGGGGCCGCACCGGGCTCGTCGGGGTGCGCCTCGAGCGATTCCAGCCAGCTGTCGAAGCACCGCGCGGGCAGCGGACGGGACACCAGGTAGCCCTGCGCGACGTCGCAGCCCATCTCCGCGAGGGTGGCGCGCACGGCGGCCTGCTCGACGCCCTCGGCGACCACGGTGAGCCCCAGGGTGTGGCCCATCTCGACGATCGCGCGGACGACGGCGACGTCGCCGTACTCGGTGCCCATGCCCAGCACGAAGCTCTTGTCGATCTTGACCTGGTCGACGGGGAGCCGGCGCAGGTGGGCCAGCGACGACTGCCCGGTGCCGAAGTCGTCGACGGCGAGGTGGCAGCCCAGCGCGTGCAGACGGCGCATCACTGGGAGCGCGATCTCACGCTCCGAGGAGACCCCGGACTCGGTGAGCTCGAGGGTGAGCAGCTCGGCCGGGACACGGTGGGCCGCGAGCAGCGTGGCGACCTCCTCGGGGAAGCCCGGCGAGCCGAGGTTGCCGACCGAGACGTTCACCGCCACGGACAGCCGCATCCCGCGGTCGAGCCACCGGCGGGCCGCGGCGAGGGACTCGTCGAGCACGAACGTCGTGAGCTCGGCGATCTGGCCGGTGGCCTCGAGGACGGGGACGAACTCGTCGGGCAGCAGCAGGCCCAGCTCCGGGTGGTCCCAGCGCGCGAGCGCCTCGACCCCGACGACCGTCCGCTCGCCGAGCGAGACGACGGGCTGGAAGTCCACCCGCACGTCCCGGCGCTCGACGGCCGCGGAGAAGCCGCGGATGAGACGCAGGCGACGGGCCGCCCGCTCCCCCATGCTCGGCTCGTAGCAGCGCACCGCCTCGACCCCGTCGCGGGTGGCGGCGAGCGCGACGTCCGCGCGGCGCAGCAGGGCCGCGGTGCGCTCGGGGCCCGCCGGGACGTCCGCGAGCCACGGGCCGTCCGCGGCGATGCCGACCACCACCGGAGGCTCGAACCGCACGCCCTCGACGACGTAGGGCGCGAGGAGGCGCTCGCGCAGCTCCTCGCCCGCCCGGTGTGCGTCGTGGCCGTCGACGCCCGGGATGTGGACCGCGAACGTGTCACCCTCGAGGCGGGCGGCGACGGGCTCCCGTCCCGCCAGGCTGAGCAGCCGCACGTCGACGAGACGCTCGGTGGCGAGGCGGACGAAGACCTCGCCGCGGGCGTGCCCGAGGGTGTCGTTGACCTGGTCGAGCAGGCTGAGGTCGACCACCGCGACCGCGCCCCCCGTGACCGCGTGCAGGAAGCCCTCGCGGTTGAGCAGTCCGGTCAGCGGGTCGTGGTGGGCGTCGCGACGGAGGCGCTCGGCGAGCGCGGCGGCCTCGACGTCGTGGCGGTGGCGCCGGACCCGCTGGACCAGCAGGCCGACGACGGCGGCGGCGAGCATGAGGAGGAGCAGACCGGCGACGGTCAGGACCCCGAGCGGCGGAGCCGGCGAGGCGACGGCCGACGCGACACGAGCCGGGGTCACGTCACCACACCCTTTCCGGTCGCGCCGCGAGGACGAGCCGCCTGCGGCGGAGGGACGCCGAGCCGCCGGCGGCGGAGGGTCGCCGGGGTAGCGCACCACATCGTCGTCTCGTTCACCCTACGCAACAAATCGTGGCCAACCGACGGACGGGGGATTCACTCCTCCGGCCCATCATGCACCGCATGTGACCCTCAACGATGACCGACCGACACAGGTGCGCCCGCACGTCCGACACGTCCGTGTCGGCGAGATCCGGGCGGCGGCGGTCCACCCGGCTTCGCTGCGCCCCCGGCCGCCGGCTCTGGTGGGATGACCGGGGGACGACCGATCGGACAGGGGTGCGGCGTGACCGACGACGGGCAAGGGGCGCGCACGGGCGTGCGGGCCGGGATCGTGGCGACGGGCAGCGAGCTGCTGACCGGGCGGATCACCGATCGCAACGGCCCCTGGGTGGCCGAGCGACTCGGCGAGCTCGGGGTCGAGGTGTCCCACCTGCTGCTCGTCGGCGACCGCGCCGAGGACATGGCCGCCGCGCTGCGCTTCCTCGCCGGCGACGGCGTCGACCTCGTCGTGACGACCGGGGGCCTCGGGCCGACCGCCGACGACCTCACCGGCGAGGTGGTCGCCGCCGAGACGGGCCGACCGCTCGAGCTGGACGAGCACATGGAGAAGGTGGTCGGCGACATCATCGCGAAGTTCGCCGACCGGCTCCGCTGGGACGCCGACGCCCTCGCCGCCGCCAACCGCAAGCAGGCGATGGTGCCGCGCGGGGCGACCCCGATCCGCCCGGCCGGCACCGCGCCGGGACTCGCCGTCCCGCCCGACGCCGAGCGCGGCGGGCCGACGGTCCTGGTGCTGCCGGGTCCGCCGCGCGAGGTCCACGCGATGTGGGACGACGCGCTGGCGACGGAGCCGGTCAGCAAGGTCCTCGCCCGCACCGAGCCCTACGCCGAGACCCACCTGCGGCTCTTCGGGGTGCCCGAGTCCGAGATCGCCGCGACCCTGCGCGACGTCGGCGAGCAGACCGACCTCGAGCCGCTGGAGATCACCACCTGCCTGCGCGACTTCACGCTCGAGGTCGACCTGCGCCACGCCCCCGGCTCCACCGCGGGGGCGACGGCCCGCGACGCGGTGATCGCCGAGATCGACCGTCGGCACGGGCGCAACGTCTTCTCCCGGACCGGGCAGAGCATCGACGAGCTGCTGTTCGACCTGCTCGACGGGCAGGTCGTGGCCACCGCCGAGTCGTGCACCGGCGGCCTGCTCGCGGGGCGTCTCACCGCGCCGGCGGGGGCGTCGGGGCACGTCGCGGGCGGCGTCGTGTCGTACTCGAACGACGCGAAGGCCGACCTTCTCGGCGTGCCCCGCGAGCTGATCGAGACCCACGGCGCGGTGTCACCGCAGGTCGCCGAGGCCATGGCCGACGGCGCGCTGGCCCGTTTCGGCGCGACGGTGTCCGTCGCGATCACGGGCGTGGCCGGCCCCGGTGGCGGCACCGAGGCCAAGCCCGTCGGCTACGTCTGCTTCTGCGTGCGCACCGCGGACGGCCGGACCCTCGCGCGCGACCCCGTGCTGCCCGGCGAGCGCGGGGACATCCGCGAGCGGTCCGTCGTGCTCGCCATGCACCTGATCCGCCGCGTGCTCACCGGTGACAGGGAGCCGGCGCCGGTCTAGTCCGTCGTGATCGACGCCGCTGACACTCACGCCACGCGATCGACGAACGCCGAGATGTCGTCGAGGAACTCGTCACGGTTGGTCTCGTTGAGGACCTCGTGCCGGGCGCCGGGCTCGATGCGGGTGGTGACGTCGCTGCCGGCGAGCTTCTCCATGACCGGCCGGGTGGAGTCCAGGGGGACGAGCTGGTCGTCCTCGCCGTGGATCCACAGCACGGGCAGCTCCGCGAAGCCGGGGCCGGCCGCGATCGCCTCGACCGCCGCGACGAACGCCTCGAGCGTCGGGCGCTTGAACGGCCCGTGCCACACCAGCTCGTCGGACTCGTAGTCCGCGCCGACCGCGGGGTCGCGGGAGAGCACCGCGGGGTCGATCGGGACGTCGGGGATCTCGTCGTACTCGAGCAGCCCGAAGATGCCCGGGCTGCCGCCGACGACGGGGCCGGTGAGCACCAGGCCCGCGAGGACGTCGGGGAACCGCTGGGCGTAGCGGGCGGCGATCAGGCCGCCCATCGAGTGCCCGAGCAGCACGATCGGCAGGTCGGGGTGCTCGTTGCGGGCGGTGCGGCGGACCTGGTCGAGGTCCTCGACGGTGTCCTCGACGTCGGCGACGAGCACCCGCTCGCCCTCGGAGCGGCCGTGCCCGAGGTGGTCGGGCGCGTAGACGACGGCCCCGTCGCCGGCGAGCCGGTCGAGCACGTGGGCGTAGCGCCCGGAGTGCTCGCCGTAACCGTGCGCGACCAGCACCACGCGGCGCGGCGCGCCCTCGGGGTCGCGACGGCGGACGACGACACGGCCGTGCGTGCCGCCGAGCTCCAGGTCGGTCTCGGTCCCGATCATGCTGAGGTCTCCTCGCGGACGCAGGGGTGGGCGGTGGTGACACCGAGGACGGTGCGCACCACCAGGTCGGGGTCGTCCCACATCGGCACGTGGCCGACACGGGGCAGGCGGACGAACTCGGCGCCGGGCAGGCGCTCCCGCAGCGTCTCGCCGTGACGCCGCCACGGGATGAGCCGGTCGCGCCCGCACCAGGCGACGCGCACCGGGCAGGGCAGCTCCTCGAACGACGCGAGCCCGCCGTGCTCGGCCGCGCCGTCGAGCAGCTCGTGCAGGATCACGCAGCCGCCGAGGTCGTCGATCAGGTCGGGCACGTCGGCGGTCGGCACGCGGTCGCCGCGCTCGAGCACCCGGCCGAGCAGCAGGCGCCGAGGCCGAGGCCGCGCCGCCATGACGCGGACCGCGGGCGAGCCGCCGAGCGCCGAGCCGAGGCGGAACGACCACACGAGCCGGCGCAGGTCGAGGCGCGTGCGCCAGCCTCCGGCCGGCGAGAGGGCGACCACCGTGCGGGCGCGCCCGCGGCGGGCGAGTTCCAGGGCCACCCAGCCGCCCAGGGAGTTGCCGACGAGGTGCGCGGTCGGCATGCCGGCGGCGTCCATCAGCAACTCGACGTCGTCGACGATCCCCGCGACCCCGACCGGCTCGCCCTCGGGCCACGGCGCCCCGCCGCGGTGCCCGATCATCGTCGGCACGAGGACGTCGTGGTGCTCCTCGAGGCCGGCGAGCACCGGGCGCCACGCCCGCCACGACATGCTCGCGCCGTGCAGCAGCACCAGCGGCTCGCCGCGCCCGCCCCGGTACGGGCCCTCGGGCGCGCTCACGGGCGTCCCAGGGCGAGCACCTCGTCGAACCCGTCGGCGAGGTCCTGCTCGAAGCCGGCCAGGTCGGTGATCGACGCAGCGTCGAGGTTGGCGGCCACGCAGCACGTCGGCCCGTGCGTGAGCATCGCGATCATCGCCGCGCAGCCGGGCAGGGGCGCGAACGGGTAGCTGCGCACGATCCGCGCGCCGGCCAGGTAGATGTCGCCCTGCAGGCCCGGGATGTTGCTGGCCTGCAGGTCGTTGGCCCCGGTCGCCGCGCCCGCGCCGAGGCCGGTGATGACCGAGCCGGGCAGCCGCGCGAGCCACGGCGTGACGACCTCGACGCTCTCCAGCGCCGGCTCGGCGAGCGCGGCCTTCATGCGGCGCCGGACCTCGACGATCCGTGCGGCCGGGTCGACGATGCCGACCGGGGCCGAGAGCCGGGCGGGCGCGAAGTGGTTGCCACCGGCCTCGTGCTCCTCGCGGCGCACCGACACCGGCAGCGTCACCGGCATCAGCCGCTCCGGGGGCAGCGGGTCGCCCTGGCGGGCCGAGTAGCGGCGGAACGCCCCGAGCAGCGACGCGAGGTAGGAGTCGTTGATCGAGCCGCCGGCCGCCTTGCCCGCCGCACGTAGGTCGGCGAACGGCACGTCGAGGGTGCGGAACCGCCAGGACGGGCTGCGGTGCGCGAGCACCGGCAGCGGCGGGGCCGGCGGCGGCGAGAGCACCCGGCGCGCCGAGACGACGTAGCCGAGGGCGTCCCGCACGGCACGGTCGGGACGGACCAGCGATGCCGCCATCCCGAGCACCCCGCGCGCGGCCCCGCCGACCAGACCGAGGTCGCTGCGAACCTGGCGCGCGAGCTCCTGGGACAGGGTCGGGGCCTCGCCCGTCGGGGCGGGCGGCTGGGGCTTGTCGGTCGTGGGCTCCCGGGTGCGCGAGTGCAGCCCGGCCAGGAGCTGCGCGAGGCCCATGCCGTCGGAGAGGACGTGGCTGAGCTTGAACAGCAGCGCGGCCCCGCCGTCGGGCAGACCGCCGACGAGCGTGGCCTCCCACAGCGGGCGCGACGGGTCGAGCGGGGTCATGGCGGCCTGCTCGGCGAAGGTGAAGAGGCCGTCGGTGCCCGCGCCCTCGGGCAGCCGCAGGCGGCGCAGGTGGTAGTGCAGGTCGAAGTCGTGGTCGAGTGCCCAGTGCGGGGTCCCGGCGCCGAGGAACGGCGTGACGATGCGTTCGCGGAACCGGGGGACCACGCGGGAGGCCCACTCGGTGGCGGCCACGAACCGGTCCCAGTCGGGCTCGCGGTCGAGGGTCTCGACGATGACGACGGTCGAGCGCATCCGCGGGTCGACCTCGACGCGCCACATGAGCGCCTCGAAACCGGTCATCTCCTCCGACCGGGACC
This sequence comes from Actinomycetospora sp. CA-053990, assembly GCF_050948445.1. NCBI lineage: Bacteria > Bacillati > Actinomycetota > Actinomycetes > Pseudonocardiales > Pseudonocardiaceae > Actinomycetospora > Actinomycetospora sp. CA-053990. Next base: position 5,633,104 of record NZ_CP192043.1, read on the forward strand.
AGAGGAGGCTCCCGTCGGCACTGCGGGGCGGGGTGGGGTCGGTCTTTCCCGACGAGCTCACGGCGTGCCTTCCAGCGTCGCGACGAACCGTGCCCGCACGTCGGCGACGTGGTCGTTCATGGTCGCCACGCTCCACTGCGAGGTGTCGACCGGTGGCAGGACGTCGACGTGCACGGTGCCACCCCGCAGGGTCTGGTGCCCGCGCCACATCACCTCGCCGGCGTCGTGGATGACGATCGGCACCATCGGCACGCCCGCCTGCATCGCGATGTGGAAGGCGCCCTTCTTGAACGGCCCGAGCCGCGGGGTCGGCGAGCGGGTGCCCTCGGGCGCGATCGCCAGCGACCAGCCCTCGTCGCGCATCTTGCGCACCGCGGGCTCGAGGGCCTCCTTCGACTGCCGGGCGTTGCCGCGCTCGACGAAGGCGACGCCGGCCAGGCTGAACATCTGGCCCCACAGCGGGATGGAGGCGGCCTCCGCCTTGGCCACGCCGGTGAAGCCCCCGCGCAGCAGCTTCATGAGCAGGGCGACGTCGAGCTTGGACTGGTGGTTGAAGACGAAGACGCACGGCCGCGCCGACCACAGGTGCTCCGCACCCCGCACGTCGACGTCGATGCCGGCGAGCGCGAGACCGAGGTCGCCGGTGACCGACGAGGCCAGGTCGACCATGTGCCGCCGCGACCGGCGCGCGAGGCCGACCGCCGCGCCCGCGGACGCGCCGCCGAGCAGGGCGCCGTAGAACCCGGCCGTGCGCAGGACGTCGCCTGGCGTGGCGAGCGTGCCGCCCGCTCCGCGACGGTGAGCACCGGCCGGTCGCCGCACGTCGTCGCCCGCGGCGTCACCACCAGGGGCCGCTCGCCCGCGTCCAGCAGCGCCGACGAGGACGGGCCCGCGTAGACGAACGTCGGCTTCCGCCCGTCGAGGGCCGCGGCGAGCGCGGCGGCCTTCGCGCTCCCGTCGCCGTCGACCAGGACCGGCCCGGCGACCTCCCCGCTCAGCGTGCCGTCGCGGACGTCGACCTCCGTGGTGACCAGCTCGTCGGCGCCGAGGTCCTCGGCCAGGGGCGCGAGCACCGGGCGGGGCGCGTGCCCGGTGACCACCACGCGGTGCCCGGCCCGACGGTGCTCGGCCACGAGCGACCACATCTCCGGTCGCAGCGCCGCCCCGAGCTCGTCGCGGTGCAGCACCCGCGCCCGCTTCGCGACCGTGTCCTCGTCCTGTCCGGCCCAGCCCGCGACGAGACGGCGCACGGCGGCCTCGTCGTCGCCGGCCCCCGCGACCAGCGCGACGTCGGCGGGCAGCGCGCGCCAGGACGTCCGCCCGGATCGCAGGGCCTCGCCGGCGTGGGCGGCGACCGCGGAGGCGTCCAGCAGCGCGGTCTCGTCGACGACGGCGACGCTGCCCGAGGGCGCGGCCCGGACCGAGGCCCGCCGGTCGTCGAGCTCAGCGCTGGGCAGGGGCATCGAAGACCTCCGACCGGAGTGCGTGCTCGCGTTCCGCGACACGGCGCAGCTGGTCGCGGACGCCGGCGACCTCGTCGCGCCAGGCCGCCCGCGCCGCGGGTGTCGCGTCCGCCCCCAGCAGTGCCCGGTTCTCAGCCGCGCGCAACGCGGTGGAGAAGAGCTCGCGGGACACGACGTCGGCGCCGTGCAGGCGCTGCTGGCGCCACCACTGCTGCCCGAGGCCCGTGCAGGCGTCGAGGAAGGGACCGCGGTCCTCCAGGGCGCCGTCCTGCTCGGCGAGCACCGTGGCCACCACCCACTGCGACTCGACGAACGGCAGCAGCGTGCGGGGCGCGACGAGCAGCTCCGCGCGGCCCAGCATCTCCGCCGCACCGCCGGGCGAGCCGAGGACGTCCTTCCAGTCGGGGGCGAGGCGGTCGAGCTCGGCGAGCAGCTCGTCGCGGTACTCCCGCTTGCGGGAGAAGAAGAAGTCGAACTTCAGCAGGTCGCGCAGCTCGAGGGCCGTCCCCCAGCACGCCTCGAGGGCCTCGTCCTGCGGGAGGTCGGCGTCGACGATGGTCAGCAGCGCCATCTCGAGCACGGCCCGCGTGAGCAGGTGGTGCAGCACCCCGTTGCGGTAGAACGCGGCGACGTGGTGGCGATCGGGCCCGATCGACCACACGGCCTGCGGCCCCCCGTCGAAGCGCTCGGCGACGCCCACCGAGACGAGCCGCTCGAGGGTGTCCTCCAGCGCCTCGTCGGAGTCGAGGTCGCCGATCGCCGGCAGGCGCTCGAGCAGCCGGCGCACCGGCTCCACGACCGCGCGGACCTGCTCGAACGTCAGCGCCCGCCCGCCGGCGCCGAGCAGGGCGAAGGTGACCACCGACGTGGGCGTCACGGGCGTGGCCCGGTTGATGCCGACGGCGATCCGGAACGCGACCTTCTCGAGCTGCGAGCGCCCCTCGCCGGCCTCGTCGAGCGCCGCACGCAGCGCGAGCGGCTCGCCGACGCGGACCCGGGCCGAGCCGATGCGCCGCTGCTGGTCGCGCATGTAGCCGGCGAGCCAGCCCAGGCCCTCGGTCTTCTTGCCGGCCCCGCCCTGCTCCGCGGCCAGCGCGCCGACCTCGTGGAGCTGGTCGTAGTGCAGCGACACGGGCACCAGCAGCGGGTCACGGCCGGGCGAGTCCGGCTCGAGCTGGGACGCCGCGTCGACGAGGTAGCGCAGCAGCCCGTACTTGGGCGGGCGCAGCTTCCCGGTCCGGGTGCGGCCGCCCTCGATGTACCACTCGAGGTTGAAGCGCTTGTCCAGCAGATGGCCGAGGTACTCGCGCACCGCGAACTTGTAGATCGCGTCGTCGCCGAAGCTGCGGCGGATGAACACGATCCCGGCCCGGCGCCCGAGCGTGCCGAGCGGCCAGAACGCGAGGTTGTCGCCGCCGAGGACGTGGTTGCGCGGGAAGTCGTGCGCGTGCAGCACCTCGGCCAGCACGAGCGGGTCGGCGTAGCTGCGGTGCGAGGGCAGGAAGATCAGCGGTCGCCGGCGGCCCTGCTCGCGCAGACGCTCGAGGCTGGAGGTGTCGACGTCGACATCCCAGGCCTTGCGGTGCAGCGGGCTCATCACCGACCGGAAGGCCTCGATCGCCGGCGGGCTCTGCACCGCGGCCATCTCCTCGAGGCAGTCCGACGTCTTCGCCAGGACATCGTCGGGCGTCAGGCCGAGCTCGCCGGCCAGGTCGGCGGCGCGGCGGGCGACCGCCGTCGACGCGACGATCTGCTCGGCCATCAGCCGCGGCACCTTGTAGCGGTCGCCGGTGAGCCGTCGCTCGGCGCGGTCGCAGGCGAGAGTCGCGCGGCGGCGGACAAAGGCGACGAAGCCCGACCCGTCGGGCGTGCCCACCTCCTGGTCGCCCTCGCGCCGCAGGTCCGACAGCGTCGCCGCGTCCCCGGCGACGACCCGGGCGCGGTCGGCCGACCAGCCCCGCAGCCGGGCGCGCGCGTGGCGCACGCCCCGGCGCCGCGGGCTCAGCGAGAACAGGTCCGAGAGCGACGGCTCGTCCGAGGAGGCGCGCTCGTCGGGCGGCCACACGACGCGCACCGGCACGACGGTGGTGTCGGGCGCCGCGGCGTCGAGGGCGCCGGCGAGCTCGCGGGCGCCGTCCGGGACCACCTGGGCCCGCCCGTCCCCGTACGTCGACTCCGTCCACTGCCGCACCAGCTCGCGCTCGGTGCGCGAGCGCGCCCCCGAGAGCACCAGCGTCCGCACCACTCTGTGCTCCCCTGCATCTCCGCGTCCCTCGGAGGGGACGCGAGCGTCAGCCCCGGATCGAGCAGGGCATGGTCTTCACCGCGTGCACGAAGTTGCTGCGCAGGGTCTCGGGCTCGCCGACCGTCAGGTCCGGGACCCGGGTCAGGAGCTGCGAGAAGATCTGTCGCAACTGTGTGCGCGCGAGCATGTTGCCCATGCAGAAGTGTGGTCCGCCACCCCCGAAGCCGACGTGGGGGTTGGGGTCGCGGGAGAGATCGAACCGCAGCGGGTCGGTGAAGACCTCCGCGTCCCGGTTGCCCGACTCGTAGAACATGACGACCTTGTCGCCCTCGGCGATCGGGACGCCCCGCAGCTCGGTGTCCTGCGTCGCGGTGCGCCGGAACGTCACCACCGGGCTGGCGTGCCGGACGAACTCCTCCACCGCCGTCCTCGCCCGGCCCTCGGGGTCCTCGGCGAGCCATACGCGCTGGTCCGGGTGCTCGGTCAGCCGGCGCATGGAGTGGGCGATCGTGTTGCGCGTGGTGTCGTTGCCGGCCACCGAGAGCAGCACGAAGAAGGCGCCGATCTCGTTGTCGGTGAGGCTCTCGCCGTCCACCTCGGCCTGCACGAGGTTGGTCATCAGGTCGTCCTGCGGGGCCCGCCGCCGGGCCTCGGCGAGCTCGAGCGCCGGTCCGAGCAGGGCCATGAGCGCCTGGCCCGCCGCCTGCAGCGGGTCCTCGAGGCCCAGGTTCTGGAGCACGTCCGGGTCGTTCGTGGCGACGAGCAGGTCGGCCGCCTCCGCCAGCGACTCCTGGTACTCCTCGGGCGCGCCCATGAGGTCGTAGATCGTGCCCATCGGCAGCCGCTTCGCCACGAGCGCCACGAAGTCGCCGTCGCCGTGGTCGAGCAGCTCGTCGACGATCGACCGCGCGCGCTCCGCGATCCTGTCCTCGACGCGGCGGACCTGCTTCGGCGTGAACGCGGCGCTCACGATCTTGCGGAGCTTGGTGTGCCGCGGCGCGTCCATCGCGAGGAACGACTGGCTCGCCTCGAGGAGCTCCGCCGGCGCGTCCTGGAACTGCACGCCCTGCCCGGAGCAGAAGAGCTTCGGGTTCTTGCTGACGTGGCCGATGTCCTCGTGGCGCACGACGGCCCAGAATCCCGGGTCGTCCTCGCCGGGCATGAGCATGCCCTCCGGCGGGCGGTGCCAGGAGATCGGACGCTCGGTCCGGAGCTCGGCGAACGACGCGTCGCGCTCGGCCATCGGCCGGCCCCAGAAGTCCAGGGACGACAGATCGACCGGGTCGAGGTCCCGCCCGGGTGTCGTGGCGGTGCTCCTGGTGGTGGTCATGCGTTCGCCCCGTCCTGTGCCGTCTCCGCCGCCGCCTTCGCCTCGGCCGCCTTCGCCGCGGCCTGCTCGCGCCGCTCGGCGGCGAGGGCGAGCGCGGCGTCCCAGCCCTCGCGCTTGCCGATGAGGCGGCGGTACTTCATGACCTCGGCGCGCATGTCGACCGCGAGGGCGCCGACGATCCGGTCGTTCGCCCGGTAGAGCGCGGTGAACGGGCCGCCGTCGGCGTCGTCGCCCGCGACGACCTCGACGTGGTCGCCCGCCGCGACGCCGACGAACTGCACCCGGCTCGCGTACCAGTCCGACCAGAAGTACGGGACGGTCTCGTAGGCCTTGGCGTTCTCGGGGTCCACGGCGTTGCGCGCGGCGTAGCGCCCCTGCTCGGCGGCGGAGGTCCAGTGCTCCAGGCGCATCGGGCCGTCCAGGACGTCGTCGAACAGCGCGTTCGGCCAGCGGGCGACGTCTCCGGCGACGTAGACGCCCGGCGCGGCGGCGAGGCGGGCGTCGGCCACCACACCGTCGTCGACGGTGAGGCCCGAGCCCTCGAGCCAGCCGGTGGTCGGCTGCGCGCCGATGCCGACGACGAGCAGGTCGGTGTCCAGCTCGGTGCCGTCACCCAGGCGCACGGCCCGGACCCGGTCGCCGTCGTGGAGCACCTCGTCGACGGCCACCCCGGTGCGCACCTCGGTGCCGTGACGCTCGTGCAGGCGGGTCAGCGCGCGGCCCATCCGCTCGCCGATCGCGCGCACGAGCGGGGTGTCCATCGCCTCGAGGATCGTCACCTCGAGATCGAGGGAGCGGGCGACCGCGGCCACCTCGGAGCCGATGAAGCCCGCCCCGACGACGGTGACCTTCCGGTTGTCGTCCCGCAGGGCCCCGCGCAGCCCGATGGCGTCGTCGAGGGTGCGCACGACGTGGACGCCCGCGAGCCCCTCGGTGCCGGGCAGGGTGCGCGCGTGCGCCCCCGTCGCGATCACCAGGCCGTCGTAGGGGATCGCGCGGTCCCCGACGGTCACGGTGCGCGCCGAGGTGTCCAGCGCCGACGCCGGTGTCCCGAGCACGAGCTCGACGTCGAGGTCGTCGGCGAAGGTCGCGTGCTCCCGGTAGCGCGGGTCGGGGCACTCCTCGGCGGCGAGGTACTCCTTGGACAGCGGCGGCCGGTCGTAGGGCAGGTGCTCCTCGGCCCCGACCAGGGTCACCGTCCCGTCGAACCCGTCGCCGCGGACGGCCTCCACGGCGCGCAGGCCGGCGAGGGACGCCCCGACGACCACCAGGTGCGTCACCGCTCAGGACTCGAGCGAGAGCGCCTCGGTCGGGCACGCGGCGACGGCCTCGCGGACCTCGTCCTCCTGCCCGTCGGGCACCTCCTCGGCGTGCAGGATGAGCGAGCCGTCGTCGTCCACCTCGAACACGTCGGGCGCCAAGGACTCGCACATCCCCATGCCGGTGCACTTGTCGAAGTCGACTCTGATCTTCATTGGGGTGGCCCTCCCCCGGGTCGGCGTCCTCGGCGATGGAGCTCTCGGCGAGCCCGCACCCGGCGCACCATAACGTGCGTGATGCTACGGCGCGAGACCTGCGTCACCGACTGATCACTCCACGTCAGCACGGGGAGCGCGCCGACCTCGTGTCAGCCTGGGGGCCATGCTGGCGTTCAACGTCAGGAAAGCCCCCACCTGGACCCCGGCGAGAGGAACACGCCCGTGAGCACGCTCGACCTGGACGCGCCGGCCACCCCCACCGCGCTGTCGGTCACGCACGACGGCGGCGTCGCGACGGTGCGCCTCGAACGCCCCGAGACCGCGAACGCGCTCGACCGCACGCTGTGGCACGAGCTGCGCGACACCTTCACGGCGCTCGACGCCGACCCGGGCGTGCGGGTCGTCGTCCTCGCCGGCGCCGGGAAGCACTTCTGCGCGGGCATCGACCTCTCGATGCTCGGCGAGATCCAGGGCATGGCCCCCGACGGCGCCGACCCCGGCCGGGCGCGCGAGGCGCTGCGCCGGCTGATCCTCGACCTCCAGGACGTCCTGACGACCGTCGAGCGCTGCCGGGTCCCCGTCCTCGCCGCGATCCAGGGCGCCTGCGTCGGCGCCGGCCTCGACCTCGCCGTCGTCTGCGACCTGCGCTACGCCACGCCGCGCACGAAGTTCTCGCTCAAGGAGGTCGACATGGGCCTCGCCGCCGACGTCGGCGTCCTGCAGCGCCTGCCCCGCATCGTCGGCGAGGGCCGGGCGCGCGAGATGGCCTACACCTGCCGCGACGTCCGCGGCGCCGAGGCCGAGACGATGGGTCTGGTCAACGCGTGCGTCGAGGCCGACGACCCGGAGGCCCTCGTCGCCCACGTCCAGGAGATCGCCCGGGGTCTCGCCGCGAAGTCCCCGCTCGCGATGCGCGGCACCAAGCACGCGATCACCTACGCCCGCGACCACTCCGTGGCCGACGGCCTCGACCAGATCGCGACGTGGAACGCCTCGGCGTTGATCTCCGACGACCTCACCGAGGCCGTCACCGCCTTCAGCCAGGGCCGCGCGCCGCGCTACGCCGACTGAGGCACCTGCGGTGCCAGCCCTGCGTCCACGCTGGCACTGGAAGCCAGGAAATCCGCGTCGATCACCGGTCCTCGTGCGCCGCAGCCCGCCACGGCGCGACGGGGGTCGCGACGGGATCCCAGACGCCGTCGGCGTGCGCCCGCACGAGCAGCTCGAACTCGTCGAGCAGCGAGGACAGCTCGACCGGGGTGACGCCCGCGATCTGCTGGTGGCCCGCCAGCACCGCCACCCCGAGGGAGGCGAGCCGCTCGCGGAGCGCGTCGTCGGCGATCACCGACGCGAGCACGTCGCCGAGCGCGCGCACCCGGCCACGGTCGACCGCCCGCTGCGCGGCGTCGACGGTGGGGTCGACCGTCGCCCAGGCCCGGATCGCGGTCTCGGCCTCGTGGGGCACCGTCAGCGCCAGGTACTTCATCCGCGTGACGCGCTCGAGGGCGTCGTCGGAGGCGTTCACCAGCTCGACGAGGCGGGCGGTCTCCTCGCGCTCCCAGTGCTCGAGCAGCGCGGCGACGAAGCCCTCCCAGCTGCCGAAGTGGTGGTAGAAGGACCCGCTGGTGACCCCGAGCGCGGCGCACAGGCGCCCGATGCGCAGCCCGTTGCGGCCCTCGCGGGCGAGCAGGCGCAGGGCCTCCTCGAAGTAGGCCTGCGGGGTGGCGGTCGGCATGGCTCCCGGTCCCCCCGCCTCGACGCGACGCTCGGTTCCCCTCCGAGCACACCGTAATCTACTCTACGGCCCGCCGACCCCCGGTCTCGTGATCGCTGAGGAGACGTCGATGTATCCCGGCACCTTCGCCGCCACCCACCCCGATCGCCCTGCGGTGATCATGGCCGAGACCGGCGAGGGGCTGACCTACCGCGAGCTCGAGGACGGCTCGGTGCGCCTGGCGCGCACGCTGCTCGACCACGGGCTGCGGCGCGGTGACGTCGTCGCCCTGCTCAGCGACAACCACCCGCGGGTGTTCGAGGTCTACTGGGCCGCGCAGCGCGCCGGCCTGCTCGTCACCGCCGTCAACCACCACCTCTCTCCCGACGAGGCGGCCTACATCGTCGACGACTGCGGGGCCCGCGCCCTCGTGGTGTCGGCGGCGAAGGACGAGCTCGCGACGGCGATCGTCGACGCGACCCCGGGCGTGACGCTGCGCCTCGCCTTCGGCGGCACGGTCGCCGGGCACCGCGACTACGACGAGGTCGTCGGCCCGCAGAGTCCCGAGCCGCTCGCCGACCAGCCCCGCGGCGGCGACATGCTCTACAGCTCGGGCACCACCGGGCGCCCGAAGGGGATCAAGCCGAACCTCGTCGAGCGCCAGATCGACGAGCCCGGCGACCTCTACATCGCGGTGTTCAAGCCGATGTACGGCTTCGACGAGGACACCGTCTACCTCTCGCCGGCGCCGGTGTACCACGCGGCGCCGCTGCGCTTCGGGGCCACGATCCAGTCCACCGGCGGCACCGTCGTGATGATGCACCGCTTCGACCCGGAGCAGGCCCTCGCCGCCATCGAGCGCTACCGCGTCACCCACAGTCAGTGGGTGCCGACGATGTTCGTGCGGATGCTCAAGCTGCCCGACGAGACGAAGCAGCGCTACGACGTCTCCAGCCTGCGCGTGGCGATCCACGCCGCCGCGCCGTGTCCCGTCGAGGTCAAGCAGGCCATGCTCGACTGGTGGGGCCCGGTGCTCTACGAGTACTACAGCTCGTCCGAGGCCAACGGGATCACGTTCATCAACCCGCAGCAGTGGCTCGAGCGGCCCGGCTCGGTCGGGGTGGCGGGCCTGGGCACCATCCACGTCTGCGACGACGAGGGGCGCGAGCTCGCCCCGAACGAGGTCGGCACCGTCTACTTCGAGCGCGACCGCGTCCCCTTCGCCTACCACAACGACCCGGACAAGACCCGGGGCGCGCAGCACCCCGAGCACGAGACGTGGACGACCACCGGCGATCTGGGCTACGTCGACGACGCCGGCTTCCTCTTCCTCACCGACCGCAAGAGCTTCATGATCATCTCAGGCGGCGTGAACATCTACCCGCAGGAGATCGAGGACGTCCTGACGCTGCACGAGGCGGTCTACGACGTCGCGGTGATCGGTGTGCCGGACGACGAGATGGGCGAGTCGGTGTTCGCCGTCGTCCAGCCGGCGCCGGGCACCGAGCCCTCCGAGGCGCTCGCCGAGGAGCTCCTCGAGCACGTGCGCGGCCGCATCGCGCGCTACAAGACGCCTCGGCGCCTGGTGTTCACCGACGACCTGCCGCGCACGCCGACGGGCAAGCTCGTGAAGCACCGCCTGCGCGAGCGGTACGCGGCGGGCGAGTTCGCCGTGCTCTAGGAGAGCCCTAGAAGAGCGATCGGAAGAACGTCGCGATCGACGACAGCGCGTTGCCGATGATGGCCAGGATCGACTGGACGACGTCGGCGGCGCCGGTCGGGTTCGTGATCACGAAGAAGAGCACGACGGCCACGGCGACGATCCCCAGGAACCGCTTCAACCCGCTGGACATGCGTTCCCGATGCTCCCGTCGTGCCGGTCGCTCCGCACTCGAGGTGGGTGCGGTGCGGTGTGCACCGACCGTAACGCCATCGCTCCGCTGGGGTGGGCTCCTTCGACACAGTGGCGCGGGCGTGTCTCGGACGAGATCGACGCCGACGGCGCGGCACCATCCAGGGCCGTGGACTCCTACACGCGTGACGGCCTGCGCTTCGACGTCACCGAGCACGGCCCGCCCGACGGCACCCCGGTGCTGCTGCTCCACGGCTTCCCGCAGACCGCGGCGAGCTGGGAGCCCGTGGCCCGCCGTCTCGCCGACGCCGGCTACCGCGTGCTCGCCCCCGACCAGCGCGGGTACTCGCCGGGTGCCCGGCCCACGGGCCGCCGCGCCTACCGCGTCGAGGAGCTGGCCGCCGACGCCGTCGCCCTCGTGGATGCGGCCGGCGGCGGGCCGGTGCACGTCGTCGGGCACGACTGGGGAGCGATCGTGGCCTGGGCGCTCGCCGCGCTGCACCCCGAGCGGGTGCGCACCGTGACCGGGGTGTCCGTGCCCCACCCCGCCGCGTTCCTGCGGGCGATGCGCTCGAGCCGGCAGGTCGCGCTGTCCTGGTACACCTACCTCTTCCAGCTCCCCGGGCTGCCGGAGCGGTTCCTGAGCCGCCCGGGAGCCTTCGTCCGGGCGATGCAGCGGACCGGGCAGACCGCCGAGCGGGCCCGGCGGGACGAGGCCGCGCTCGCGTTCCGGGGCGGGCTCCGCGCGGCCGTGGCCGGGGGCGTCAATTGGTACCGCGCGACGCCGCTCTGGGAGCACCCCGGCCTGCCGATCCCCGTCGAGGCCCCGGCGCTGATGGTGTGGAGCGACGGCGACACCGCGGTCTCGAGGGCGGCCGTCGAGGGCAACGCCGCGTGGATGCGCGGGCCCTACCGCCTCGAGGTGTTCTCCGGCGTCAGCCACTGGATTCCGGACGAGGCCCCGGACCGGCTCGCGGATCTCGTGCTGGAGCACGTCGCGGACCGATGAAGTAGGGGGTTCCGGGAGCGCGGGGGGATGCGCTCCCGGAACCATGGTCGGCCGAGGGGGGCGCGGCCGACCGCTCCATGTTACGGCCGGCGTGCCGTTCTCAGGGGTGCGTTATGCCACCTTCAGTGAACGGTCCCTCAGCCGACGAGGTCGAGCCGGCCGTCCCCGCGGTGTCCGAGGGCGATGTCCAGGGGAAGTGTGGGGTCATCGCCAGGGAGGAAAGGGCGATCGGATCTCCCGTGTCGGAGCAGGGAGTTCCGGTGCGCCACGATCGCGGTCGCCAGCGCATGGGCGTGGGACTCGGCCTCGGGGGCGTCCTCACCCGAGACCCGTTCCACCGCGCGGCCGAGCACCTCTGCCAGGCGGGCGAGCTCGTCGAGCACATCCGCGGACCAGGTGAAGTGATCCGTACCGTCCGGTCGCAGCGTCCGCCCGTGGTCGTCGAGGTGCCGGAGCGCCTCGGTGGCCTGCCGGGCGAGCGCGACGCCTGTGTTCTCAACCGTCACGACGCTGCTGTACCCGGGTCCCGGCGGGACGACGCGCTCCCGAGCACACGAGGCATCCCGGTACGCCGGACGGTCGACCGACGGTCGCTCGACCTTCAGGGGTATAACCTCGCTACACCGATTACGGGACGCGGAGGCGGTGCAGGGTGCGGGTCGACCTCGACGACTACGTGAGCGGCGCGACCCTGGCGACGGAGCTGGTCAACACCGCCCCCGGGGTCTGGCACGGCGAGGACCAGCTCGACGGCGTCCCCGCGCTCGCCCGGTTCCTCGCCGAGCACGGCGTCGCCCCGGAGCACGCGCCGACGGTCGGCGACCTCGAGGCGGTGCGGGCGTTGCGGGCACCCGTGCGCGAGGCGATCGAGGCGGGCGAGCACCCGGACGGCGAGGCCGGCGTGGCGGCGCGGGCCGGGGCGCTGGTCGCCCGGGCCGGCGGGCCGCCGTCGCTCACCCGTGACGACGGCGGGCGCTGGCGATGGACGGTCGCCCCCCGGCCGGACGCCACGCTCACCGAGCGGCTCGCGCTCCTCACCGGGGTCGGCCTGCTGGGCGTGGTGCGGGTGCTCGACGCCGACCGCTTCCGCGATTGCGCGTCCCCCACCTGCTCGGGGGTCTTCGTCGACACCAGCCGTGCCGGCCGACGGCGCTACTGCATGCCGGACCTCTGCGGGAACCGCGCCCACGTGGCCGCGCACCGCGAGAGGCGCAGAGCGGTGGAGAAGGAGGGGGAAGAGAAGTAGAGGGCCGGTCTCGCTCCTGATCGGCTCCCCAGCGGACAGGAGCGAGACCGGCCTTCCGGAACGGTCACGCGGCGAATCCCCCGAAGAAATCGCCGTGACCCGTTGCACACGGAGTGTCCTGGTGGCTCCCGACGGAAACCGGCTCCGCACCGATAAATCGGTTCAGCGGACGCGATCAGCGACACGTGTTTCGCTGCACAGCCGGAGTGGGACGCGCAACGGACACCGGCTGCTCAGCCGATGTGCCGTCCCTCGGCGTTCTCTCAGTAGGGCTTGCGCAGGTCCTTCTTGAGGATCTTCCCGGACGCGTTGCGCGGCAGGGCGTCGATGACGTCGACCGAACGCGGCCGCTTGAAGCCGGCCATGCGCTCCTTGCACCACTCCAGCAGCGCGTCGCTGTCGATCGTCGCGCCCTCCCGGGGGACGACGACAGCCTTGACCGTCTCGCCCCACCGCTCGTCCGGGACGCCGATGACGGCGACGTCGGCGATGTCGAGGTGGCCGGAAAGGACGTTCTCGACCTCGATGGGATACACGTTCTCCGCCCCGGTGACGATCATGTCCTTGATCCGGTCGGTGAGGAACAGGAAGCCCTCGTCGTCGAGGTAGCCGGCGTCGCCGGTGTGGAACCAGCCGTCCGACAGCGCCTTCGCGGTCTCCTCCGGGCGCGCCCAGTAACCCGGCGTCACCTGCGATGAGCGGATCCAGACCTCGCCGACCTCGCCCGTGGGCAGGTCCTCGCCGGTGGCCGGGTCGACGGTCTTGAGCTCGACCCAGGGGTACGCCTTGCCCGCCGAGCGCATGAGGTGGGCGCGCGGGCCGTCCGGGTCGTGGTCCTCGGGGTCGAGCTGCGTGATCGCGCCGGTGGTCTCGGTCGAGCCGTAGACCTGGAACAGCGGCGCCTGGAAGGTGGTCAGGACGCGATTGAGCACCGCGCTCGTGATGGGCGAGGCCCCGTAGGCGATGGCGCGCAGCTTCGACCAGTCGCGGTCGGCGGCGCCGGGCACCCCGACGAGGAACTGCAGCACCGCGGGCACGAGGAAGGCGTTGGTGACGCCCTCGTCGGCCATCGTCGCGAGCAGCTGGTCGGGGACGATGTCGGCGACGAGGACGACGCGCGCCCCGAACGACATGCAGACCAGCGCGAAGCCCGAGCCGCCGATGTGGAACAGCGGCATCGCGACCAGGCCGACCGACTCGGTGTCGAAGCCCCAGTGGTCGCCGACCGAGAGCAGCGCCGCGAACTGGGTGTGGGTCAGCACGACGCCCTTGGGCAGGCCGGTGGTGCCCGAGGTGTAGAGCTGCAGGACGCAGTCGTCGTCCCGCGCGTCGTCGGGCGGGTCGAGCACCTCGTCGGACGCGGTCAGCCAGGCCTCGTAGTCGTCGTCGACGACGAGGACGCGGCGCACGGCGTCGATCGACCCCACCCGCTCGCGCAGGTCGGCGAAGTCGGGACCCAGCACCACGAGCGGCGCCGCCGAGTCCTCGATGATCGCGATCAGCTCGTCGTGGGTGAGCCGGTTGTTCAACGGCGCGGTGCCCGCCCGCACGCGGGGCGCGCCGAAGAGCAGGTCGAAGAACTCGGGGCGGTTCTTGCCCAGCCACACCACGCGCGCCCCGGCGCCGAGCCCGTCGGCCGCCATCGCGCGCGCCGCCAGGCCGGCGCGACGGTCCAGCTCGGCGTAGGTCGTGTTCTGACCGTCGAACGTCAGCGCCACCAGGTCGGTGGCACTCGTGTGCTGGCGCACGACATCGGTCAGGCGAAACGACACAGGGGACCTCCACGCGGAACCGGGGCGGGGGAACAGGACAGAGGGGACGGCGGTGACGCCGACCACAGGGTGGGCGCGACCGTAACCGGTCATACGGAAGCGCGGAAGAGTCAGGCTTGACTGTTACCGGGCGGTGCAGCCACGCTGAGGTCCACCAGCACGGACGCGGGCCCGCTGGACCCACAGGGGCGCCCGCACGTCCCCAGAGGAGGGGCCACCCGGTGGAGCGAACGATCTTCTCCGACGAGCACACCGACTTCCGGCAGATGGTCCGGGACTTTCTGGAGAAGGAGGCCGTCCCGCACCACCCGGAGTGGGAGAAGCAGGGCCACGTCAGCCGGGACATCTGGCTGGCCGCCGGGAAGACCGGCCTGCTCGCCATGGACATCCCCGAGTCCTACGGCGGCGGCGGGACGCCCGACCTGCGCTTCCAGTGGATCGTCACCGAGGAGGTCGCCCGCGCGGGCACGAGCGGGCTCGGCTTCACGCTGCACAACGACGTCATCGCGCCGTACCTGAACGAGCTGACGAACGACGAGCAGAAGCAACGCTGGCTGCCGCGCTTCTGCTCCGGCGAGATGATCACCGCCATCGCGATGACCGAGCCCGGCACCGGCTCGGACCTGCAGGGCATCCAGACCCGCGCCGTCCGCGAGGGCGACGAGTGGGTCATCAACGGCCAGAAGACGTTCATCACCAACGGCATCATGAGCGACCTGGTGATCGTCGTCTGCAAGACCGACCCGGACGCCGGCGCCCACGGCTTCAGCCTCATCGTCGTCGAGCGCGACACCCCGGGCTTCGAGCGTGGCCGCAACCTCGAGAAGATCGGCATGTCCGCCCAGGACACCGCGGAGCTGTCGTTCACCGACGTCCGCGTCCCCGCCGGGAACCTCCTCGGCGAGGAGGGCAAGGGCTTCATCTACCTGATGCAGAACCTGCCCCGCGAGCGGCTCTCGATCGCCGTCGGCTCCATCGCCGGTGCGGAGAAGGTGCTCGAGGAGACCATCAAGTACGTCAAGGAGCGCACCGCGTTCGGCAAGCCGCTCGCGAAGCTCCAGACGGTCCGGTTCTCCGTGGCCGAGATGGCCACCAAGCTCGCCGTCACGCGCACCTTCGTCGACCGCTGCATCACCGAGCTGAACGAGGGCAAGCTCGGGCCGGCGGACGCGTCGATGGCGAAGTACTGGGCCAGCGAGGCGGCCAAGGAGGTCATCGACGGATGTCTCCAGCTGCACGGTGGCTACGGCTACATGAAGGAGTACCCGGTCGCGAAGGCGTACCTCGACACCCGCGTCCAGACGATCTACGGCGGCACCTCGGAGATCATGAAAGAGATCATCGGGCGGGTGGTGCTCGGATGAGTGCCATGAAGGTCGGCATGGGGATCGCGTACGCCCAGGGCGGGTTCCGCGAGACCGTCGAGAAGGTCGTCGAGCTCGAGGACGTCGGGCTCGACGCGGTGAGCGTCGCGGAGCTCTACAGCTTCGACGCGGTGAGCCAGCTCGGCTACATCGCGGCGCGCACGTCGCGGGTGCACATCGAGTCCGGCATCGTCCAGATCTACACGCGGACCCCGTCGCTGACGGCGATGACCGCGGCCGGCCTCGACTACGTCTCCGACGGTCGGTTCGTGCTCGGCATGGGCGCCTCGGGGCCGCAGGTCATCGAGGGCTTCCACGGCGTGAAGTACGACGCGCCGGTCGGACGGACGCGCGAGATCATCGAGATCTGCCGGCAGGTGTGGCGCCGCGAGAAGGTCGAGTACTCGGGCAAGCACTACACGGTGCCGTTGCCCCCGGAGCAGGGCACGGGGCTGGGCAAGCCGCTGAAGCTCATCAACCACCCGGTGCGCGCGCAGATCCCGGTGATGCTCGCGGCGATCGGGCCGAAGAACGTCGAGCTCGCCGCCGAGCTCGCGGAGGTCTGGGAGCCCATCTGGTTCCACCCGGGCCGGGCGCAGGAGGAGTGGGGCTCGTCGTTGGAGGCCGGCAAGGCCCGTCGCGACCCGTCGCTGGGCGAGCTGCAGACCTCGGTCAACGTCCCGTTCGCCGTCGGGCCGGGCGCGGGGAAGCTGCGCGAGCACGTGCGTCCCCAGCTCGCGCTCTACGTCGGCGGGATGGGCGCGAAGGGCAAGAACTTCTACAACGACCTCGCCGCGCGCTACGGCTTCGCCGACGAGGCGGCCGAGATCCAGGACCTCTACCTCTCCGGCCGCAAGGACGAGGCGGCCGAGAAGGTGCCCGAGGAGCTCGTGCACGCGGTGTCGCTGATCGGCAGCGAGGACGAGGTGGCCGAGCAGGTGCGCGGGTTCGCCGCCGCCGGGGTCACGCAGCTCAACATCCAGCCGCTCGACCCGGACCACGAGACCGTGAAGTCGTCGCTGGAGACCCTGAAGTCGTTGCTCTGACGGATCACCCGCCCTCGGGCAGCAGGAGCATGCGCGCGAGCTGCTTCCACTGCTCGAGGTGCGGGTCGGTCTGCGGGTCGCGCGGGTCGAACCCGTAGGTCAGGGCCACGCCGCGCATGGCGGTCAGCAGCGTCTCGCGCACGAGCGCCGCGCGCGCCGGGTCGGCGTAGTCCTCGAAGAACACGTCGACGGTCTGGCGGATCGCGGCGCCCAGGCGCCGCTCGGCGGGGAGCAGGGCCTCGGCCAGCGCCGGGTCGGTGCGCGCGGCGGTCCACAGCTCGACCGACGCCCAGAAATAGGCCTGCTGGTAGGTCCACCACATGACCTCGACGGCCCGGTCGAGGCGGGGACCCGGGTCGACGTCGGCGTCCGGCAGGTCCGCGCGGGCCAGGCCGTCGGCGGCGAACCGGCTGGTCGCGAGGTGCTGCGCGGCGGCGACGAGCAGGTTCTCCTTGGACGGGAAGTGGTGCAGCAGCCGCCCCCGGGAGACCCCGGCCCGGTTCTGGATGGTGAGCGTCGTGGTGCCCGCGTAACCCGACTCGACGAGGCAGGAGACGGCCGCGTCGAGGATGCGCGTGCGGCTGTCGGAGGTCCGCTGCTCGCGGGAGCGCCGCTCCGGCTCGGCGGTCGATCGGGTGCTCATCCTCTCGCCCCTCCCCGTCCCTCGTGCCGTCGGTGGATGACGATCGTGCATCCCCCCGACGGGAACGGTCAAACCTGACTGCCCGAGCGGCCAGGAGGCACACCGGGCCGCAGGACCGCGAGCAGGCCGTCGACGAGCAGGGCCCGCGTGCCGGAGCGGTCGAGCGTGCCGCGAACCAGCCACTCCCGGGAGGCCGAGCGCACCAGGCCGAAGAACGACCGCACGCGGGCGCGGTACGGGTCGTCGGGCGCGTCGGCGGCCAGGGCCGCGAGGACGCGGTCGGCGGCGATCTCGTCGGCCTCGGCGAGGATCGCGTCGACGTCGATGTCCCCGGCCGCCCCGGTGCCCACCGAGAGCCACAGCCCGCGGTGACGCTCGACGGCGTCGAGGAACCAGTCGACGGCGGCGCCTGCCCGGACGTCGACCGTGCCCGGCGGCAGCTCGGAGACCGCGACCTCCGGGATCGTCGTCAGCCGGCGCACGACCTCGAGGTAGAGCGCACGCTTCGTGCCGAAGTAGTGGTTGATCAGGCCGCGCGCGACCCCGGCCTCGCCGGCCAGGTCGGTGGTCGACACCGCGGCGTACGGGTGCTCGGTGAACAGCCGCAGCGCGCCGGCGACGATCTCCTCACGCCGCGCGTCGGGGTCCAGCCGCCGGCCGCGCAGGGGTGTGCTCATCGGGCGGGGTCGACGTGGGGGCTTTCCTGACGTCGGACGTCAGCATGGCCCCCAGGCTGGGACACCCGCGCGCGATCGGCCGGCGTCATCCCGAACAGCATCGCGAAGTCGTGCAGCGTCGCCGAGACGACGGGACGGTGTCCGGCGAGGAAGGCCAGCGGCCCGTCGGGGTCGAACGACCACTGCGCGGACAGGAGCCCGAGGCCCGCGCGGCTGGACACCGGGCTCTCGCAGCGTCGCCCGTCCAGGTCCTGGGCCAGCGTGAACCCGACGCGCGGGCGTCCCGGGAGGCGCCGGCCGTGGCGCAGGACCGCGGACGCGGCCGGGCGATCCGCACCCTCGAGCGCCATCTCCGGCGTGCCCTCGGCGACGCCGGTGAACCGTGCGAGGCCCTTCGGGATGCCCCACAGCTCCCGCCCGCCGTCGCGGGAGGCGGGGCTGTCGACCCAGATGGCGACGATGTGCGGGCGCACGCGCGCACCGATACGTCCGGCCACTGCGACCAGGAGCTCCCGGTAGCTCATGGCGCCGCCCGGGGCGTAGTCGACCCACGCCGCGCCGACCGGTGTCCGGCCGCCGAGCACCAGGGGGCGCCAGCCGTCGGGCCAGGTGGCGGTCGGCAGGTCCTCGGTGGGCACGAGGAAGGTCGACAGGTCCATCCGGCCGACGAGCGTCCAGGGCTCGGGCGGGTAGGTGGTCACTGGGGCGCTCCGATGCTGGGGACGGGCAGGTCGGTGGTCGTCCGCAGCGCGCCCGGGGCCTCGGCGGGCACGGCGGGGTGCCGCGGGGCGACGGGCGCCACGCGGCGGTAGCGCTCGCCGGGAGCGGGTCGCGGGTCGGGCTCGCCGCGGTTGGGCCAGAGCGACATCGCGCGCTCGGCGAGCGCGGTGATCGTCAGCGACGGGTTCACCCCGAGGTTCGCCGGCACCGTCGAGCCGTCGACGACGTGGACACCGGGGTGGCCGTGCAGGCGGTGGTACGGGTCGACGACGCCCGTCGCCGGCGTCTCGGAGATCACCGCGCCGCCGAGGAAGTGCCCGGTGACCGGCACGTTGACCAGCGTCGAGCTCGCGCCGACGGGGAAGCCGCCGATCCGGCGGGCGACGCGCCGGGCGACCTCGTGGCCGGACGGGATCCACGCGGGGTTCGGCGTCCCGGCGCCCGGGCGCGAGGTGAGGCCCCGGAACAGGCGCCGCGGCCGCAGCGTCAGCGAGTTGTCCAGCGACTGCATCACCAGCAGCACGATCGACTGCTCCGCCCAGCGCCGCGGGCGGTGCAGGGCGCGCAGGATCCGCCGCGAGCGCAGCGCCTCGCCCGCGATCCGGCGCCACGACGGGCCGCGCGCTCCCAGCGTGCGGTCGTCCGTCGCCGTCGTGCCGTCGACGAGCACCGCCGAGAGCAGCGCCAGCAGGTTCGACCCGCGCCCGTAGCGCACCGGCTCGACGTGGGTGTGCGGGTCGGGATGGATCGACGAGGTGATCGAGACCCCGCGCGTGAAGTCGACGTCGTCGCTCGGGGTGCGCGCGGCGAGGATGGCCTCGGAGTTGGTGCGGGAGAGCTCGCCGAGCCGTGGGGAGATGCGCGGCAGGTCGCCCCGGCGCCGCATCCGGTGCAGCAGCCGCTGGCTGCCCAGCGCCGACGCCGCGACGACGACCTGGTCGGCGCGCAGCGTGCGCCGCCCGCCGGGACGCCCCGTGTGGCGCACGTCGACCTCGTAGCCGGAGGCGCCGGACAGGTCACCGCCGCGCGGGCGGATGCGCGTCACCGTCGTCAGGGGGTGCACCCGGACGCCCGCCGCCTCGGCGAGGTGCAGGTAGTTCTTGACCAGCGTGTTCTTCGCGTCGTGCCGGCACCCGGTCATGCACTCGCCGCAGTGCAGGCACCCGTGGCGCGCGGGTCCCGCGCCGCCGAAGTAGGGGTCGGGGACCTCCTCGCCCGGGTCCGCGCCGAAGAAGACCCCGACGTCGGCATGGCCGAAGGTGTGGCCGACGCCCATCTCCTCGGCGACGTCGCGCATCACCTCGTCCGACGGCGAGACCCGGGGGTATGTGGTGGCGCCGAGCATCCGCGTCGCCTGGTCGTAGGGCAGGTCGAGCTCGTCGGCCCAGTCGGTGATGTCGCGCCACTGCGGGTCGTCGTAGAACGCGCGCCCGGGCCGGTAGAGCGTGTTGGCGTAGACCAGCGAGCCCCCGCCGACGCCGGCGCCCGAGAGCACGAGGACGTCGCGCAGGGGGTTCACCCGGAAGATGCCGAAGCAGCGCGCCCACGGGGCCCACAGGTAGTCGCGGAACTGCCAGGAGGTCGCGGGGAAGTCGCCGTCGGCGAAGCGGCGACCCGCCTCGAGCACCCCGACCCGGTACCCCTTCTCGGCCAGGCGCAGGGCGCTCACCGCGCCGCCGAAGCCCGAGCCGACCACCAGGACGTCGTAGTCGGGAGCCGCCATGGCCCCACCCTCGCGAGCCGTTGGCAGCCTGTCAACGAGACCCGGACAACGCTACCGACCAGTAACAGGAGGTCGGGCGCACGTTGACACGAGAGCAAAACAGTCCATCATGACTGTTGAGAGCAGGCGGCTCACCACGCGCGCGAAGGGACACCCCACCCGTGACCGAGGCATTCATCTACGACGCGCTCCGCACCCCCCGCGGCCGGGGCAAGGCCAGTGGCTCGCTGCACGCGACCAAGCCCGTCTCGCTGGTCGTCGGACTCATCGACGAGCTGCGCAAGCGGAACCCGGAGCTCGACCCCGACAAGCTCGAGGACGTCGTCCTCGGCTGTGTGTCGCCGATCGGCGACCAGGGCGGCGACATCGCCAAGACCGCGGCCATCGCCGCGGGCCTGCCCGACCACGTCGGCGGCGTCCAGCTCAACCGCTTCTGCGCCTCCGGGCTCGAGGCCGTCAACCAGGCCGGCCAGCGCGTGCGCTCCGGCTTCGAGGACCTGATCGTCGCCGGCGGCGTCGAGTCGATGTCCCGCGTGCCCATGGCCTCCGACGGCGGCGCCTGGGCGATGGACCCGGAGACGAACCTCAAGACCTCGTTCGTCCCCCAGGGCATCGGCGCGGACCTCATCGCCACCCTCGAGGGCTTCAGCCGCGAGGACGTCGACGCCTACGCGCTCGAGTCGCAGACCCGCGCGGCGAAGTCCTGGGCCGACGGCGCCTTCGACCGCTCGATCGTGCCGGTGGTCGACCGCAACGGCCTGACCGTCCTCGACCGCGACGAGCACATGCGCGAGACGACGATGGAGGGCCTCTCCGGCCTCAAGCCCTCGTTCGCCGGCATCGGCGACATGGGCGGCTTCGACGCCGTGGCGCTGCAGAAGTACCACTGGGTCGAGGCCATCAACCACGTGCACCACGGCGGCAACAGCTCCGGGATCGTCGACGGCGCCGCGCTGGTGCTGCTCGGCTCCGAGGAGGCCGGCAAGCAGAACGGCCTCACCCCGCGCGCCCGCATCGTCGGCACGGCCGTCTCCGGCGCCGACCCGACGATCATGCTCACCGGCCCGACGCCCGCGTGCGAGAAGGTGCTGGCCAAGGCCGGCATGACGGTCGACGACATCGACCTCCTCGAGATCAACGAGGCGTTCGCCGCCGTGCCGATGAAGCTCATGAAGGACCTGGGCTTCCCGCACGAGCGCACCAACGTGGCCGGCGGCGCCATCGCGCTGGGCCACCCGCTGGGCGCCACCGGCGCCATGCTCGTCGGCACGATGGTCGACGAGCTCGAGCGCCGCGACCTGCGTCGCGCCCTGGTGACGCTGTGCATCGGCGGCGGCATGGGCGTCGCCACCATCATCGAGCGTGTCTGAGCCACCCCGGAACGTCACCGACCAGCGAACGAGGAGTCAGTAGCGCAGTGTCCGAGAACATGTTCCGGTGGGAGGCCGACGGGGACGGCATCGTCACGCTGACGATGGACGACCCGACCGCCTCGGCCAACACGATGAGCGCCAAGTGGGGCGAGGACTTCGCCGCCACCCTCGACCGTCTCGAGGCCGAGAAGGACTCGATCACGGGCGTCGTCCTGACCTCCGCGAAGAAGACCTTCTTCGCCGGCGGCAACCTCGACGACCTCGTGAAGTACACGAAGGCCGACGCGCAGAAGGTCTTCGACCAGTCGCAGTCGATCAAGGGCCTGCTGCGGCGCCTGGAGACGCTGGGCAAGCCCGTCGTCTCGGCGATCAACGGCGCGGCGCTGGGCGGCGGTCTCGAGATCGCCCTGGCGACGCACCACCGCATCGCGCTCGACGCGAAGGGCTCGAAGATCGGGCTCCCCGAGGTCACCCTGGGCCTGCTGCCCGGCGGTGGCGGCGTCGTGCGCGTCGTGCGCCTGCTCGGCCTGGCCGACGGCCTCATGAACGTGCTGCTGCAGGGTCAGCAGCGCAACCCGAAGGCCGCGCTCGAGGCCGGGCTGGTGCACGAGGTCGTCGACACCCCCGAGGAGATGATCTCCCGGGCGAAGCAGTGGGTGAAGGACAACCCCGAGGCCGTCCAGCCCTGGGACCAGAAGAAGTACAAGATCCCCGGCGGCACGCCGTCGACGCCGTCGTTCGCGGCGAACCTGCCCGCGTTCCCGTCGAACCTGCGCAAGCAGCTCAAGAACGCCCCGATGCCGGCGCCGTACAACATCATGTGCGCCGCGGTCGAGGGGTCGCAGGTCGACATCGACAACGCCGGCACGATCGAGTCGCGCTACTTCGCCGACCTCGCCTGCGGGCAGGTGTCGACGAACATGACGCGCGCCTTCTTCTTCGACCTGCAGGCCATCAACAAGGGTGCCTCGCGCCCCGACGGCTACGAGAAGCACAGCGCCCGCAAGGTCGTCGTGCTCGGCGCCGGGATGATGGGTGCGGGCATCGCGTACTCGTGCGCGATGTCGGGCCTCGAGGTCGTCCTCAAGGACGTCTCACAAGAGAACGCCGACAAGGGCAAGGCGTACTCGCAGAAGATCCTGGACAAGGCCGTCTCGCGCGGCAAGCAGACCCAGGAGAAGGCCGACGAGGTGCTCGGGCGCATCACGCCGACCGCGGACGCCGCCGACGCCTCGGGCGCCGACCTCGTCATCGAGGCCGTGTTCGAGAGCCCCGACCTCAAGAAGCAGGTCTTCGCCGAGGTCATGCCGTACCTGGCGCCCGACGCGGTGCTGGGCTCGAACACCTCGACGCTGCCGATCACCGACCTCGCGACCGGCGTCGACCGGCCCGAGGACTTCATCGGCCTGCACTTCTTCTCGCCGGTCGACAAGATGCCGCTCCTGGAGATCATCCGCGGCGAGAAGACGAGCGACGCGACGCTGGCCAAGGCCGTCGACATCGCGCTGCAGATCAAGAAGACGCCGATCGTCGTCTCCGACAGCCGCGGGTTCTTCACCAGCCGCGTCATCGGCACGTTCATCAACGAGGCCGTGGCCATGCTCGGCGAGGGCGCCGCGCCGTCGTCGATCGAGCAGGCCGGCTCGCAGGCCGGCTACCCGGCCCCGCCGCTGCAGCTGATGGACGAGCTGACCCTCACGCTGCCGCAGCACATCCGCCAGGAGACCCGCAAGGGTGTCGAGGCGGCCGGCGGCACCTGGGTCGCGCACCCCTCCGAGGCGATCATCGACCGGATGGTCGAGCTCGGCCGCAAGGGCCGCTCCTCGGGCGCCGGGTTCTACGAGTACGACGAGTCCGGCAAGCGCACGCGCCTCTGGCCGGGCCTGTCCGACGAGTTCGGCGCGGCCACGGGCGACCTGCCGTTCGAGGACATGCAGGAGCGCATGCTCTTCGCCGAGGCCCTCGAGACCGTGAAGTGCTTCGACGAGGGTGTCCTGCACACCATCGCCGACGCCAACATCGGCTCGATCATGGGCATCGGCTACCCGGCCTGGACCGGCGGCGTGGCGCAGTACATCGACGGCTACCCGGGCGGCCTGCCCGGCTTCGTCGAGCGCGCCCGCATCCTGGCCAAGGCCTACGGCGACCGCTTCGCGCCCCCGGCCTCGCTGGTCGAGAAGGCGGAGAAGGGTCAGTCCCTGCGCGGGGAGTGACCCTCGTGTCCTGAGCTGTCCTGAACCGAACGGCGCCCTCGCTGCTCCCGAGCAGCGGGGGCGCCGTGTCGTGTGTCGGGGTGGGGGTACCGACCGCCGACGAGCCAAGAGGTGTCGCCATGATGCTTCGGAAATCGAAGCATCGCTGGCAGGAGGAAGAGGTTGGACGGCTCGGGCGGGCTCTGGCAGATCGTCCTCGGCTGGGTGCCGACGATCGTGTGGGCGGGCGTCGCGGTGACAGCTCTGGTCCTGTTGCGGAAGCCGCTCCGCCAGCTCCTCCCCGCCTGGAGAAGGTGAACGTGGCCGGTGTCGACGGGCTCCGGCGGCAAGGACTCCGGCCCCCGGTCATCTTGTACACGACAGGCATCGACGAGGACGACCAGGCGAAGCCCGCCGGCATCTTCGCGGAGACCACCCGCCCCGACCGGCTCCTCCATTTCGTGATCGACGCCCTCGAGCACGCAGCGCACGACCCATACCGTCAGGCCTGACTGTCTCGTAGGCTCACCCCCGCCACGACCGCGGCGAGAGGAGATCGGGCCCCATGGGTGTGCTGGACGGCGTCAAGGTCATCGAGGTGGCCGGGATCGGCCCCGGGCCGTTCGCGGCGATGATGCTCGCCGACATGGGCGCCGACGTCCTGCGCGTCGACCGGCCGGCCGGGGGCCGGGGGCTCTCGATCGGCAACGCGAGCAAGGACGTGCTCGCGCGCGGGCGCCGCTCGGTGGCGCTGGACCTCAAGTCGCCCGAGGGCCTGGAGGTCCTGCTCGACCTCGTCGAGGGTGCCGATGTGCTCCTCGAGGGCTACCGACCGGGCGTCGCCGAGCGCCTCGGCTTCGGCCCGGACGAGTGCCACGCCCGCAACGAGCGCCTCGTCTACGGCCGGATGACCGGCTGGGGACAGGACGGGCCGAACGCCGCACGCGCCGGCCACGACCTGACCTACCTGTCGACGGCCGGCGTCGTCGCGCACATGGAGGGGCCCGACGGCGCGCCGGCCATCCCGATCAACCTCGTCGGCGACTTCGGCGGCGGCGGGATGCTGCTCGTCGTCGGCGTGCTCGGGGCGCTGGTGGAGCGCGCGACGTCGGGGCGCGGACAGGTCGTCGACGCCGCGATCGTCGACGGCGCGGCCCTGCAGATGGCGATGCTCTACGGCATGCGGGCGGGCGGGATGTGGCCCAACCCGCGGGGCCAGAACCTCCTCGACGGCGGCGCGCCGTTCTACGAGCACTACCGCTGCAGCGACGGCGGCTGGGTCGCGGTCGGGGCCATCGAGCCGCAGTTCTACGCCGAGCTGATGACGCACCTCGGACTCGAGGGCGAGGACATCGCGAGCAACCAGTGGGACATGGCCCGCTGGCCGGAGTTCCACGGGCGGCTCGCGGAGGTGTTCGCCACCCGCACGCGTGACGAGTGGGCCGCCGACCTCGAGCCGACCGACGCCGTCGTCGCCGCCGTGCTCGACATCGACGAGGCGCAGGAGCACCCCCACAACCAGGCCCGCGGGCTGTTCATCGACGCCTTCGGCGTCCGTCAGCCCGCGCCCGCACCGCGCTTCGACCGCACGCCCAGCGCGACGCCGTCCGCGCCGGCGGCTCCGGGCCAGCACTCCGCCGAGGCCCTGGCCGACTGGGGGATCGCTCCGGACCGCGTCGCGAAACTGCAGGAGGCCGGAGTCGTCCACCAGGCCTAGGGTTCGACCTTCGGCCGTGTGCGTGTCCGCACTCCGACACGGGTCAGCGCGCACGAACGTGGAACGCAGAGGAGGGCCCGTGATCCTGACCCCGGCCGGGGCGTGGCGTGCTGTCGACAACGTGCGCGCCCGGGTGCTCGAGGGGCCGCTCGCGGACCTGCGTCGCATGCCTCGCTCGGCGTTCGACACCGGTCCGGGCGACCCCGGCGCCGGCGGCGTGGGCCGGGCGCTCGGTCTCGCGCGGTCCGGATCGGTGAGCACCTACCGCTACGCCGTGCACCCCACCGCGCGGCTGCGGGGCTCGCCGGTCCTGCTGGTGTCCCCGCTCGGCGCGTGCGGGGTCGCCTTCGACCTGCGGCGCGGCAACAGCCTCGTCGAGCACCTCGTCGGCGAGGGCCGTTCGGTGCACCAGGTCGACGACGAGGACCTCGTCGGGTTCGGCGGCGCGATCTCCCCGGGTCCGGCCGACCTCGAGCGGTGGGTCGACGAGATCCTCCCGCACGTCGTGCGCACGGTCAGCCGCCACCATGACGGCGCCCCGGTGCACCTGGTCGGCTGGTCGATCGGCGGCCTGCACAGCGTGCTCAGCGCGGCCGGACACCCCGACCTCCCGCTGGCCTCGGTCACGGCGATCGCGACGCCGTTCGCGCTGGACGAGGTGCCGGCCGTCGTCCGGGCGCAGCCGCTGGCGGTCGCCGCCGGCGGGCCGGTCCTGGCGACGCTGCAGACGCTCCTGGCGATCATGCCGCTGCCCCGGCTGATCAGGGCCCTGGGCCTCGGCTCGCTCGACGAGCTCCTGACCGCGCCGCTGACGATGATCGCGCGCCTCGACGACCGTGACTTCCTCGCGCAGCTCGAGGCGGTCGACGACCTGCGGGCGATCATCGGCGAGCAGGCCCGCTACGTCGGCAGCTACTTCCGCGCGATGGTCGACCCGGCCGACCTCGCCGTCGGGCGCGTCCCCGTCGGGCACCGGGTGATCGATCTGGCGGACCTGCACCAGCCCACGCTGCTCGTCGCCGGGGAGAACGACCGCGTCGTCCCGCCCCGCGCCGTCCGCACCGGCGCGCGCCGTCTCACCGGGGCGCCGACGCGCCTGACGACGGCTCCCGGCGGGCACCTCGGCGTTCTCGCCGGTCGGGCCGCCAAGCACACGACGTGGGCCCGGCTGTGCGCGTTCCTGGACCACCACGACGCCCCGGCCGTCGTCGAGGGCGGCAGCCCCGGGAGCCGACGTGTGCTGCGCCCCGCCCGGTCGGCGCCGCGGCGCGCCGTGGAGCCGATCCGCCCGTCGGTGACAGATCTCCCGCCGCCGGTGGACGAGGCCGGCGACGTGGCCGGGGTCGAGGACCGCGACGAGGCGCCCGCGGCGAAGCCGGCGGCGGCGCGCCCGACGCGGAAGTCGTCGCGGCTGCCCGCCCCCAAGCGGGCCTCGCGCTCCCCCCGGCGGCGCTAGAGAACCCCTGCTGGCGGGGGCGTCGTCTACTGTGACGACGTGGTCTCGTTGCGTGATGCCCGGCGCGACCGGGGGTGGTCGCAGACGACGGCCGTCGCCCGACTACGGGAGCTCGCGGAGCAGGGCGAGGTCGACGTGGCCAGCGCCGCCAGCCTCAAGACGCAGCTCTCGCGCTGGGAGAACGGCACGGTCCCGGACGAGCCCTACCGCACGCTGCTCGCGGAGCTCTACGAGCGCGAGCTCGGCGAGCTGGGCATCGACGTGACGCCCCACTGGGAGCGCACCCACGAGATCCCCGACCTGCTCACCGAGATCCGCGACGAGCTGCGCACCCTGAACGAGCTGCTGCGCGGGGCCCGCGACGAGCCGACGCCGCGCTAGGCGGGCTCAGACCTCCGGCGAGCGACCCACGAGCTGCAGGCGCGGCGCGTCCGACGACTCGGAGGTGCGCGCCAGCACGACCCCCAGGGCCGCCACCGAGACCGTGCCGACCGCGGCGACCGCCTCCGCCGTCAGATCGAGGACGTCGGCCAGAGGGCGCAGCGGCGCCAGCAACATGTTCACGTAACCCCTACGGAGTGCGGACGGTCGAGGACCCGAGGAGGTCCACACGACGGTCCGCAGCGGCTCTGCCGGGGACTCTTCGGGACCACCCTCGCGAGTTCGTGGTCCCATCGTGCCAGTCGTTCGGGACCGCGGAACCCGCTGTCGCGGCAATTCACACGTCGGTCACAGCGAACTGCGACGATCGGTCGATCTGGTGCGCCGATCGGCCCTGGATTTCCGACCACTGGGAGTACCGATCTCCGCACGGGCCGTGCCGACGACTCCGGCCTACGGTGACGGGGTGCGCCTTCGCCAGCTCGGTACGAGCGACCTGCAGGTCTCGGAGATCTCCCTCGGTTCGTGGCTGACCTACTCCGGAGGTGTCGAGGCGGACGCGACCGCCGCGTGCACCCGCGCCGCGTTCGACGCCGGCATCACGTTCTTCGACACCGCCAACGTCTACGGGCGCGGCGCCGCCGAGGAGGCCTGGGGCCGGATCCTCGCCGACTACCGGCGCGAGGACTACGTGCTCGCGACCAAGGTCTACTTCCCGATGTCCGACACCGACCGCGGGCTCTCCCCCGCCCAGGTCGCGAAGCAGATCGACGCCTCGCTGGCGCGTCTGCGCACCGACCACGTCGACCTCTACCAGTGCCACCGCTTCGATGCGCAGACGCCGATCGAGGACACGATGGAGGCGCTGGCCGAGGTCGTCCGCGCCGGCAAGGCCCGGTACCTGGGCTTCAGCGAGTGGACCCCGGACCAGATCCGCGCGGGCCTCGAGGCGTGCCCGGACGACGTGACGCTGGTGTCCTCGCAGCCCCAGTACTCGATGCTCTGGCGCGCGCCGGAGGCCGAGGTGTTCGGGGTGACCGCGGAGCACGGCATCTCCAACATCGTCTGGTCGCCGATGGCGGAGGGCGTGCTCACCGGCAAGTACCGCCCGGGCGAGCCGGTGCCCGTCGACTCGCGGGCCGCCAGCGACGAGATGAACGGCTTCATCAAGCAGAAGCTCACCGACCGGACGCTCGAGGCCGTGCAGCGCCTCGTGCCCATCGCCGAGGGCGCCGGGCTCTCGATGCCGGAGATGGCGCTGGCCTGGGTCCTGCGCCGGCCCGAGCTGGCGTCGGCGATTGTCGGGGCGTCGCGTCCCGAGCAGGTGCACGCCAACGCCGCCGCGGCGGGGATCGAGCTCAGCGCCGACACCCTGGCCGCGATCGACGAGGCGCTCGGCGACGTGCCCGTCACCGGCCAGCAGCTCGCCCCCGGCGCCTCGGCGGGGATCACGAGGCGCTGACACGTGGGGCGAGGCCCCTCACCGCGGGAGGCGTCGCCAGGCCCACCGGGGCAGCAGGCGCAGGCCCGTGAACAGCACCCGCAGGGAGCCCGGCACCCAGACGACGTCGCGACCGGTGGTCAGGGCGTCGGCGGTCGCGTCGGCCACCTGGCCCGGGGTGGACGACAGCGGCGCGGGGTCGATCCCGCTGTCGGCCGTCATGCGCCCGATCACGAACCCGGGGCGCACCAGGGTGAGGTGCACCCCGCTGCCGTGCAGGGCGTCCGCCAGGCCCGAGGCGAAGCCGTCGAGCCCGGCCTTCGCCGAGCCGTAGACGTAGTTGGCGCGCCGCACCCGCACGCCGGCCACCGACGAGAACACGACGATCTCGCCGCGGCCCCGGGCGCGCATCCGCGCGGCGACCTCGGTGAGCACCGCGACCTGCGCGGTGTAGTCGGTGTGCACGACGGCCGCGGCGTGCGCGGCGTCCCGCTCGGCGCGGGCCTGGTCGCCCAGCACGCCGAACGCCAGCACCACGGTGTCGGGCAGCCCGTGAGCCGCCTCGACCGCGTCGAGCACACCGGCCTGCGCGCCGAGGTCGTCGGCGTCGAACTCCACGGTCGCGACCTCGGCGCCGGCGCTGCGCACGGCCGCGGTCTCCGCGGCCAGGTCGTCCGCGCGCCGCGCGGCGAGCACGACCGTGCCGGCGCGTCCGGAGGCGGCGAGGCGGCAGGCGAGCGCCACCCCGATCTCGCTGCGGCCACCGAGGACGAGCACGACCGGCGCGGGCGACTCAGCGGTCCGATCAGCCATCGCGGCAGCGTAGGCAGCGCACCCTCGCCCTGCGGCGCCCGGCCCCGTAGCGTCCGCGAGGACGAGGGAGGGGAGCCGCGGTGAGGATGTTGCACGCGATGGTCCCGCCGCACGCGCTCGACCATGTGCGACGCGCGCTCGAGCGTCACGCCGTGCTCGGGATGACCATCTCCGAGGTGCGCGGCCCCAACTCGGGCGGCCGGCGCGCGATCCACCGGGGTCAGGTCGTCGTCGACGAGTTCGCGCCCTGCCTGCGCATCGAGACGATCCTGCACGACGAGATCGTCGAGCGGGTGCTCGGCGAGGTCGCGGGCGCGGTGCACCCGGACGGCCGTCTGTGGGTCGTCCCGGTGGACCTCGTCACCCGCGTCCGTACCGGTGAGCGCGGCGCCGACGCGGTGTAGCTCGGGTGTAGCGCGCTGTGACCCAGCGTGCCCAACGGACACGACCGTCCGTCGCATCGGTCGGTCCACTGGGCGGTGGCGGGTGTCGTCGGCGTGCGCGCAGCGGCCAGGATCGGCGCATCTGATGGACGCCGCCACGGAGCGGGGTGGTGCGAGGGTGACTGTGTCGGAGATTCGCGGGCGACATCGCCGCGACGTCGCGTCCCTCGAGCACGCGGCCCTCTTCTACGAGGGCGACGAGCAGTTCGTGCGGGGCGTGGTCGGTCACGTCCGTGCCGGCCTCGAGGTCGACGACGCGGTGGTCGTGGCGCTGCCCGACGCCCACCTGTCCCTCGTGCACGACGCGCTGGGCGACGACGCGCAGGCCGTGGTCCTCCAGGACGTCCGGCGCCTGGGCCTCAACCCGGCGCGCCTGGTCCCCGCGCTGCAGAAGTTCGTCGAGGACCGTCCGGGGCGCCGCGTCCGCGCGGTCGGCGAGGCGCTCTGGCCCGACCGTCCCGCCGACGAGCGCGCCGCCTACCTGCAGCACGACGCGCTGACCAACCTCGCGTTCGCCGACCGTCCCGTGTCCGTGCTCTGCCCGTACGACACGCGGCTCCTCGACGCGGACGGCCTCACCGACGTCCGTGCCGCGCACCCGCTCGTCGTCGA
Organism: Actinomycetospora sp. CA-053990; assembly: GCF_050948445.1. Classification (NCBI taxonomy): domain Bacteria; kingdom Bacillati; phylum Actinomycetota; class Actinomycetes; order Pseudonocardiales; family Pseudonocardiaceae; genus Actinomycetospora; species Actinomycetospora sp. CA-053990. The sequence continues at coordinate 5,663,814 of NZ_CP192043.1, forward strand.
GGACGGGACGGCCGTCGCCAACGCGGGGTTCGCCGACCCCCTGACGCTCGCCGAGGCCGTCCTCGGCGCGCTGCCCGACGGGCCCGAGGAGAGCGAGACCCTCGTGTTCCGGCCGCCGCACGGCCCGCGCGCCGTCCGCCGGGCCGTCGCCGAGCACGCCGCGGAGGCGGGGATGACGCCCGACCGCGTCACCGACCTCTGTCTGGCGGTGCACGAGGTCGCCCTCAACACGGTGGTGCACACCAACGGACCGGGCATCCTCTCGCTCTGGCACACCGACGACCGGGTGGTCGCCGAGATCCAGGACTCGGGGTACGTCGACGACCCGCTCGTCGGGCGTCACCCGCCCGGCCCGTCGGACGGCCGCGGCTACGGGCTGTACCTCACCCATCACCTCTGTGACCTCGTCCGGCTGCACAGCACGCGCGACGGCGGGACGACGGTGCGGATGACGATGTACCTCGACGGGCCGCACCGCTAGCGTTCGCTCCCCCGATCCCCTGGAGCGCGCCGTGGACCGTGCCCGCCTGCAGACCGCTGTGGAGGCCGAGCGTCGTGCGCTGGCCGACGTCCTCGACACCCTCACCCCCGAGGAGTGGCGCTCGCCGTCGCTCTGCGCGGGATGGACCGTCCAGGACGTCGTCGCGCACCTGACGCTCACCTCGCGGCTCACGCGCTTCCAGGCCGTCAAGGCCGTGGTGGCCGCGCGGGGCGACATCAACCGGATGATCGACAGGACGTCCCGCGCGCGGGCGGCGGAGTACTCCCCCGGCGAGCTCGCCGCGCAGTACCGGGCGACGATCTCCTCCGCGCAGCGTCCGCTGGGCACCCAGCCCGCGGACCCGCTCGTGGACGTCATGGTGCACGGTCAGGACATCACCCGGCCGCTCGGACGCTCGCTGGCGACGCCGCCCGAGCACGCTGCCCTCGCCCTCCACCACGTGTGCGCGTCGTCGTTCTACGGCGCCAAGAAGCGGCTCGAGGGCCTGCGCCTCGTCCCCACCGACATCGACGCGTCGTTCGGTGACGGCGACCGCGAGGTGCACGGCCCGGCCGGGGAGCTGCTCCTGGTGGCGACGGGCCGGCCCGCCGGGCTCGCGGCCCTCTCCGGTCCCGGGGTCGAGGACGTGGCGGCACGCGTCGGCTGAGCCCTTGCCCACGGGTGGATGCTGACCTCGTGGACGGTCGGCTGATGGGGTTCGTCGGGGTGTCCGACCTCGACGCCGCCCAGGAGTTCTACGGCGGCGTCCTGGGGCTCGACCTGGTCGACGAGAGACCGTTCGCGCTCGTCGCCGACGTCGGCGGGACGATGCTGCGGATCACGGCCGTGGACGTCCCCGCCGCCGCGCCCTACACGGTGCTCGGCTGGGCCGTCGACGACATCGCCGCCGCCGTGGACGAGCTCGCCGGGCGCGGGGTGATCTTCACGCGATACGAGGGCATGGGCCAGGACGAGCGCGGGGTCTGGTCGGCGCCGGGCGGCGCGAAGATCGCGTGGTTCCTCGACCCGGACGGCAACAACCTCTCGCTGGCCGAGCTCACGGTCTGAGGATGGAGAAAGCCCCTGACCGTTCGTGCTGGTCAGGGGCTCGGTGGCGGGTGAAGGATTCGAACCTTCGAAGCTTTCGCGACGGATTTACAGTCCGCTCCCATTGGCCGCTCGGGCAACCCGCCAGGGTGTGCCACCCCGCAGGATGACGTCGGCAAGAATACAGATGCCGGCTCGCCGCCGATGCAGGCGGCCCCCCGGTCTGCGCGCCCGGCCGACACATCCAGGGAGGACGACCATGGCCAACCCCTCGTTCGACGTCGTGAGCAAGGTCGACCGCCAGGAGGTCGACAACGCGCTCAACCAGGCGAGCAAGGAGCTCTCACAGCGGTTCGACTTCCGCGGCACCGGTGCCGACGTCTCGTGGGCCGGCGAAGAGGCGATCACCGTCAGCGCCGAGACCGAGGAGCGCTGCAACGCCGCGATCGAGGTCTTCAAGGAGAAGCTGATCAAGCGTGGCATCTCGCTGAAGGCCTTCGACATCGGCGAGCCCGGGCTCTCGGGCAAGGCCTACAAGGTCACCGGGACCCTGGTGCAGGGCATCAGCAAGGACAAGGGCAAGGAGATCTCGAAGGCCATCCGGGACGAGGGCCCCAAGGGCATCCAGGCCCAGATGCAGGACGACCAGCTCCGGGTGACGGGCAAGAAGAAGGACGACCTCCAGGCCGTCATCTCCCTGCTCAAGGAGCGCGACTTCGAGATCGCGCTGCAGTTCACGAACTACCGCTGACGCCCGGCCCGGGCCGTCACGCCCGGCGGTGGCGACCGCCGGCCAGGGCGTGGCGGGCACCGACGGCGCCGGCGACGGCCGCGGAGCCGAGCAGGCCGTAGGTCAGGAGGTCCGGGACGCCCGCAGGGGCACTGCCGTCGCCGGCCTCGACGCCGCCGACGGGGTAGGCGGGCGTGCTGTCGTGGTGCTCGGAGGCGGACTGGTCCTCGGTCACGGCCGCGGGCACGGTCTCCACCTCGTCGGCGTAGCCGAAGGACTCGCACGCGATGCCGTCGTCGTCGGCGTCGAGCCGCTCGGGGTCGCTGGGGTCGTCGTCGAGGACGGCCTGGGCCTCGGCCTGCGAGTCGAAGTCGGCGCAGTCGCGGTCGCGGGTGCTGGTCGAACTCTCGTGGGACGTGTCCGTGGCGGTCCAGGTGGACCCGGACGAGGACGTGGTCTGGTCGTCCTCCGAGGAGGAGTCCGACTCGTCGATGGTCGACACGTCGTTGATCGCCGGACGGTGGGGCAGGCTCTCGCACGCCTCGCCATCGTTGTTGCCGTCGAGGCCGTTCGGGTCGGCGGAGTTGCCGTCGAGAACCTCCTGCGCGTCCTCCTGGTACTCGAAGTCGCTGCAGTTCTTGTCCCCGGGCACCGCCGCGAGCGCCGCGCCTGCCCCGGGGCCGACGGCCGCCAGCAGCGTCAGCCCGCCGAGGGCGGCGACGTGGAAGCGACGGGTCCGGCGAGCGGCGCGGTGAGCAGGCACGATGATTCCCCCGAATGATGATCTGGCTGAGTGATGACGTGGCTCGAGTGCGACCGCACTCACCGCGACTGTCGCCGGGGACCCCGAGGCCGTTAGGGAATTCCCCGACAACCACTCGTCAGGGTCGTTGCGGCCGATCACAGGCAACCGACACGACTCCCGCGCGTCGGGCGGTGGCGGCGTGGAGAGGGAGGACGGCATGGGCGAACGCGTGGTCGTCGTCGGCGGGGGGTTCGCCGGCGCGAGCGTGGCGCGGCGGCTGGAGAAGCTCGCGCCGGCCGCCGACGTCCGCCTCGTCTGCCCCGACGACTACATGCTCTACCTCCCGCTGCTGCCCCAGGTGGCGGCCGGCGTGCTGCCGCCGCGCGCCGCGGTGGTGTCGCTGTCACGACGGCTGAAGCGCACGATGCTGCTTCCCGGCCGGGCGACGGGCGTCGACCTCGACGCGCGCCGGGTCCTCGTCCACAGCATCACCGGCCGCGACCACGTGCTCGCCTACGACCGCCTCGTGCTCGCGCCGGGCAGCGTCACGAAGGTCATGGAGATCCCGGGGCTGCGGGAGTACGGGCGGGGGTGCAAGACGCTCGCCGAGGCCACCTTCCTGCGCGACCACGTCCTGACCCAGCTCGAGGTCGCCAACGCCTCCACCGACCCCGGCGAGCGCGCGCGCCGCTGCCGCTTCGTCGTCGTCGGCGGGGGCTACGCCGGGGTCGAGACCGCGGCGAACATGCAGCTGATGACCACCGCGCTCGCCCGGCGGTTCCCCCGCCTCGACCCGTCGCTCATGCAGTGGCACGTCGTGCAGCACCACGACGGGCTCCTGCCGGGCATGGGCAACCGTCTCGGCGACGACACGCGGCGGGTGCTCGAGGCCCGCGGGGTGCACGTCGATCTCGTCACGAGCCTGACCGCCGCCGACGACCAGTCCGTGACGCTCTCCGACGGACGTCGTCTCGCCACCTCGACCCTGATCTGGACCGCCGGCGTGGCGCCCAGCCCGCTCGTGGGGCACCTCGACGCCGCGACCGAGCACGGCCGGCTGGTCGTCGGGGCCGACCTCGCGGTGCCCGGGCGCCCGGAGGTGTTCTCGCTCGGCGACGCCGCGGCCGTGCCCGACCTCGCCACCGGCGGCGGCGCGATCTGCCCGCCCACCGCGCAGCACGCCACCCGGCAGGCGCCGGTGGCCGCCGACAACGTCGCGGCGAGCCTCGCCGGACGTCCCACGCGCGACTACCGCCACCGCGACCTCGGGCTCGTCGTCGACCTCGGCGGCAGCGACGCCGTCGCCAAGCCCCTGGGATTCGACCTCGCTGGTCTGCCGGCCGCGGCCGTGACCAGCGCGTACCACCTGTGGGCGCTGCGGTCGCCGGCCGCCGTCGCCCGCGTGGCCACCAACTGGGCGCTGCGGGCGGTGGAGGGTCAGAACCCCGTGCGGCTCGGCTTCCTCACCGACCGCAGCGGGCGCCTCGGCGAGTTCGAGCACACGGACGACTACCTCGACGCGGCCCAGGTGCGCGCCGCGATCGCCGCCGTCCCGGGCTGAGCGAGGTCGCTCCGGGCGCCGGCGATGAGGGGCTCGACGTCGAGTCCCAGCGCGCGCAGGAGCCGCGGCCCGTCCTCGGCGTCGTCCGCGAGGACACCGAGCAGGAGGTGCCGCACGTCCACCGTCGACTCGGCGGCCTCGTCGGCCAGCCGCAGCGCCGTCGCGAGGGCGAACACGGCACCGGGGCGCCACGGCCGGTGCCCGGGATCGCGGTAGCCGACGCCGGAGGCGGCGAGGTGTGCGCGGGCCCGGTCGAGGTCGAGGCCGTCGAGCAGCCCGCCGCCGTGGTCGCGCTCGTCGCGCGCGAGGGCGAGCAGGAGGTGCGCGGTGCCGAGACGGGTGTCGCCACTGCGGGCCGCCTCCTGCTCGGCGCGGACGAAGACGCGGGTGGCCCGCACGGTCTGGCGTGAGCTGAGGTCCATGGACCCACGGTGGCGTCGACGTCGGCGGCGCACCTCGGGGTCGGCCCCCGATCGACGTCGGGGTTCCCTCACCACTCCTTGGCGTAGTAGTAGCTCGGTTCGCTCGCCCCCGGTTCGATGAAGGCGTAGCCGTGAGCGGCGTAGAAGCGCCGGGCGTCGGTGTCCTCGCCGTCGACGTTGACCTCGACGATCCGACCGCCGCGCGCCGTCGCCAGCGCCTCGACAGCTTCGATGAGCGCGTGCCCGATACGCCGGCCGCGGAGGTCGGGGCGCACGTAGAGCTCGTCGAGGAGGGCCACCGGCGCGTCGAACCAGACGTTGGGTCGGAACGACACGATGGCGAACCCGTCGGGCGGGTCGCCGTGGAGCAGGGCGACGAGGTCGTCGCCGGCCAGCAGCGTCCTCAGCCGCCCGGCCAGGACGTCGGCGCCGGGGGTCGGGGTGTCGAACTCCGTGTTGAAGTCGTGGAGCAGCGCCCCGACCGTCGCGGCGTCGGCGACCCCGGCCCGCCGGACGTCAGCCACCGGACCCGTAGCGGCGCGTGATGACCTCGAGGTGGTGGCCCGCGGGGTCGTCGAAGTAGAGGCCGCGGCCGCCGTCGTTCGTGTTGTACTGCCCGACCCAGCGCTGGTGCGGGTCGGCCCAGTAGGTGATCCCGCGGTGCTCCAGCCGGGCGTGGATCACGTCGAAGTCGTCCTCGCCGACGAGGAACGCGACGTGCTGGCCGGGGAAGTCGATCGGCGGGGCGGCGTAGTCGATCGTGAACGTCTCGTCGACGTCGACGGCGAGGAACGGGCCCGCCTCGTAGGGATCGGAGAGGCCGAAGATGTCGGCGAGGAACTGGGCGGACTCGCGGGCGTCGTGCGCGGCGAGCGCGAGATGGTCGATACGAACAGCCATGGGGTGTGGACTCCAGGGCTCCGGCGCCTCCATCCGCCGGTCTGACACCGGCCCGGACGCGACGCTGTCGACGATCTCAGCGCTGATCCCTGCGACGCGTCAAGAGCCCGGCGAGCGGGTGGATTTCCTGATGTTGACCGTCAGCATGGCCCCCAGGCTGGCACGGCCGTCCCACGACGATGCGGAAATCCTGGCGTTGAGTGCCAGCGAGGCCGCAGGGCTTGCACTCGGAGAGTGCGGTCCCGCGTTCAGCGCGCGGCGCGTGCCGCCTCGATCACCTCGCGGCTCGCGCCGAGGGCCTCGAGGTCCTCGGGGCGGCTGTGGCGCAGGAAGTGCTCCGCGCCGACCTTCACGAACAGCGCCCGCGCCGTGCCGGCCACCTCGCCGTCGAGCTCGCCGAGGTACGCGGTGCCCGAGGTGTAGACCTTGCGCCCCGCGACGGCGTCGACCCGGCTGCGCAGCCACAACGTCGTCCCGACCGGCACCGGGCGGCGGAAGTCGGTCTCCATCCGCGCCGTCACCGCGGCGCGCGTGACCTGCGTGTGCGCCGTGCCGAGGGCGTCGTCGAACGCGGTCATCAGCAGGCCGCCGTGCAGCAGCCCGGGCCCGCCCTGGTGCTCGTCGAGGACGTCGAAGCGGCTGCGGATCGACACGCCGTCGTCCTCGACCCACGACGCGATCCGCAGGCTGCCCGGTACGTCCGCGCACCCGCGGCACTGGGAGTGGTGCTCGCGCGTGCGCTCCCCGGGGGCGGGCGCCTTGGGGTGCCGTTGCGGGGCCTCGGCGTCCTCGGGCGGTTCGATGGAGATCGGCACGCGCCGCACGTTACCGACGCGGACGACTCCTCCGGCCGCGAGCCGCGTCACGCAGGAGCATGCTGGCGGCCATGGCCGATCCGGATGTCCGCATCGAGCGCCTCGACGGAGTCGCGCTCCTCACCGTCTCCGACCCCAAGCGCCGCAACGCCATGACCGGCGCGCTCTCCGAGCGGCTCGTCGCCGTGCTCGAGGAGGTCGGGGCCGACGAGGGCGTCGGCGCCGTGGTGATCACGGGAGACGACGACCCCAAGCCCGCCTTCTGCGCCGGCGGCGACCTCGACGAGCTGGCCGCGGCCGGCGAGGCGGGTCCCGACGCGCTGCAGCACATCTACGCCGGCTTCCTCGCGCTCGCGGAGTGCCCGCTGCCGACCTTCGCGGCCGTCGACGGGCCCGCCGTCGGCGCCGGGCTGAACCTCGCGCTCGCCGCCGACGTGCGCATCGCGGGCGAGACCGCCCGCTTCGAGCCCGGCTTCCTGCGCCTCGGCGTGCACCCCGGCGGCGGCATGACGTGGATGGCGCAGCGGATCGTCGGACCGCAGGTGACGACGGCGATGCTGCTCGGCGGCGAGGGTCTCGACGCCGCGCGCGCCGCCGAGCTGGGCCTGGTGCTGCGCGTGGCGACCGGCGAGGGCAGCGACGGGCGGTCGGCGGCCGTCACGGACGCCCTGCGCATGGCGGCGACCGCGGCGGCGGCGCCCCGCGAGCTCGTCGTCGCCACCAAGGCGAGCATCCGCGCGACCGGGCAGCTGGACCGGCACCGCGACGCCGTGGCCGTCGAGGTCGGGCCGCAGCTGGAGTCGCTGCGCTCGGACGGCTTCCGCGAGGGCCTCGCGCGGGTGCGGCAGGCGACCGGCAAGAAATGACCCGTGCCACCAGGGCGAACAGCCGTGGTGCGTGACGTGCCTTTTTCGGTCCAGCGTGTGACCCACGACCAGCCGCCGGTGATCGCACCGGAGGTGAGGTTAGCCTGGGTGGTCCGCTCTTCTTCAGAGGACGAATCGATGAGGACGCGAAGGGACGCGATCGCTCGATGAGCACTGACACCGACGTCGGGCCGGCCGGGCGGGAGGTGCGCCAGACCCATCGGGTCGTGATCCGCTTCGCGGGCGACTCCGGTGACGGGATGCAGCTCACCGGCGACCGGTTCACCTCGGAGGCCGCGGCGTTCGGCAACGACCTCGCGACGCTGCCCAACTTCCCCGCCGAGATCCGGGCCCCTGCCGGCACGCTGCCCGGGGTGTCGAGCTTCCAGCTCCACTTCGCGGACTACGACATCCTCACGCCCGGCGACCGCCCCGACGTGCTCGTGGCGATGAACCCGGCGGCGCTCAAGGCGAACATCCGGGACCTGCCGCACGGCGGGATGCTCATCGTCAACACCGACGAGTTCACCAAGCGCAACCTCGCGAAGGTCGGCTACGAGTCCAACCCCCTCGAGGACGACTCGCTGGAGCCCTACACCACGCACAAGGTCGCGATGGCGACGCTGACGCGCGGGGCGCTCGAGCCGACGGGCATGAGCAAGAAGGACGCCGAGCGCGCGAAGAACATGTTCGCGCTCGGGCTGCTGTCCTGGATGTACCACCGCGGCACCGACGCCACCGAGCAGTTCCTGCGCGAGAAGTTCGCCAAGAAGCCCGACCTCGCCGAGGCCAACATCCTCGCGTTCCGGGCCGGCTGGAACTACGGCGAGACCACCGAGAGCTTCGCGGTCACCTTCGAGGTCGCCCCGGCGCGCCTCGCGGAGGGCACCTACCGCCAGATCACCGGGAACCTCGCGCTGGCCTACGGCGTCGTCGCCGCCGGCCTGCAGGCGAAGCTGCCGGTGTTCCTGGGCACCTACCCGATCACGCCGGCCTCCGACGTCCTGCACGAGCTCTCCAAGCACAAGGGCATGGGCGTCACGACGTTCCAGGCCGAGGACGAGATCGCCGGCATCGGCGCCGCGCTCGGCGCGTCGTTCGGCGGCTCGCTGGGCGTCACGTCGACGTCCGGGCCGGGTGTGGCGCTCAAGTCCGAGACGATCGGTCTCGCGGTGGCCCTCGAGCTGCCGCTGCTGATCCTCGACGTGCAGCGCGGCGGCCCGTCGACGGGTCTGCCCACGAAGACCGAGCAGGCCGACCTGCTGCAGGCCATGTACGGGCGCAACGGCGAGGCCCCGGTGCCGATCATCGCGCCGCAGTCGCCCGCGGACTGCTTCGACGCCGCCCTCGACGCGGTACGCATGGCGCTGACCTACCGCACGCCGGTCTTCCTGCTCTCGGACGGCTCGATCGCCAACGGCTCCGAGCCGTGGCGCGTGCCCGACGTCGACTCGTTGCCCGACCTGTCGACCACGTTCGCCACCGAGCCCAACGCGCCCGACGGGTCCGGCGAGTTCTGGCCCTACCTGCGCGACCCCGACACCCTCGCGCGGCCCTGGGCGATCCCGGGCACCGCGGGGCTCGAGCACCGCATCGGCGGCCTGGAGAAGGCCGACGGGCGGGGCACGATCTCCTACGACCCGGACAACCACGACCGCATGGTCCGGCTGCGCCAGGCGAAGATCGACGGCATCCCGGTGCCGGACCTCACCGTCCACGACCCCGACGGCGACGCCGAGGTCCTGGTCATCGGCTGGGGCTCGTCGTACGGCCCGATCGGCGCGGCCTGCCGCCGCGTGCGGGCCGCGGGCATGTCGGTGGCCCAGGCGCACCTGCGCCACCTCAACCCCATGCCCCGCAACCTCGGTGACGTGCTGCGCTCGTACCGCCGTGTCGTGGTGCCGGAGATGAACCTCGGCCAGCTCTCGATGCTGCTGCGCGCCAGGTTCCTCGTCGACGCGCACTCGTACACCAAGGTCGCCGGCCTGCCGTTCCAGGCCGAGGAGCTCGCCGGTGTGCTCACCGACGCCGTGAAGGGAGACCTGCCCGCATGACGGCCACCGACCTGCCACTGAGTAGTCCTTCTGGCTCTCTTGGTGGTCTGGACCTCGTCCCGACCACCGACGACACCCAGAAGGCCAAGGACTTCACCTCCGACCAGGAGGTGCGCTGGTGCCCGGGCTGCGGCGACTACGCCGTGCTCGCCTCCGTGCGCGGCTTCCTGCCCGAGCTCGGGCTCAAGCGCGAGAACATCGTGTTCGTCTCGGGCATCGGCTGCTCGTCGCGCTTCCCGTACTACCTCGACACCTACGGCATGCACTCGATCCACGGGCGCGCGCCGACGATCGCCACCGGCCTGGCCGTCACGCGCCCGGACCTCTCGGTCTGGGTCGTCACCGGCGACGGCGACGCGCTGTCGATCGGGGGCAACCACCTGATCCACGCGCTGCGCCGCAACATGAACATCACGATCCTGCTGTTCAACAACAGGATCTACGGCCTGACCAAGGGCCAGTACTCGCCGACCTCCGAGGTCGGCAAGGTCACCAAGTCCACGCCGATGGGCTCGGTCGACGCGCCGTTCAACCCGGTGTCGCTGGCGCTGGGCGCCGAGGCGACGTTCGTCGGGCGGGCGCTGGACTCCGACCGCAAGGGCCTCACCGAGGTGCTGCGCCAGGCCGCCGCCCACCGCGGCGCGTCGCTGGTCGAGATCTTCCAGGACTGCCCGATCTTCAACGACGGCTCGTTCGACGTCCTGCGCAAGGGCGACGACGTGGCCGAGCGCCTCATCAAGCTCGTCGACGGCGAGCCGATCCTCTTCGGCAACGACGGCGAGTACGGCGTGGTCCGCTCCGCCGCCGGCGGGCTCGAGGTGGCCAAGGTCGGCGGACCTGACGGGGTCGGCGAGGACGCGGTCGTCGTGCACCGCGCCGGCGAGGAGGACCCGACGCAGTCCTTCGCGCTCTCGCGCCTCTCCGACCAGGACCTCACGCACACCGTCACCGGCATCTTCCGCAAGGTCGACCGACCGACCTACGACGACGGCGCCCGCGCCCAGGTCGAGGCGGCCACGGAGCAGGCCGAGCAGCGGGGTGACAACCTCGAGGCCCTCCTGCGCGGCAAGGACACCTGGGCGGTCATGCCCGAGCCCGAGAACGAGCAGTAGGACGGCGGGCCGGGGGTCAGCCGTGCGCGCACCACGCGTGCACGGCGGCCCGGCCCGTCGCCACCGCGTCGGCCAGCGCTCGGGGCTCGGTCTCGAGCTGGCCGACGTCGCGGCTGCCGGCGGGCGGCCGGATCGTCTGCACCCGCGCGGCGGCCGGACCCGCGAGATCGGCGTCGTCGGCGAGCTGGCGCGTGTGCCGGGTCCGCCAGACGGCCGCCGCGCCCGGCGCGGTGTGCCTGAGCAGGTTCCGGGCGAGCAGGTCGCCGCTGCGCCACGGCGGGCGGGCCGGATCGTCCGCACGCCGCGTGCGCAGCAGCAGCACGTGCGACGCCCCGTCGGCCAGCGGTGTCCTGTAGGGCAGCGTCTCGGCCAGTGCGGCGTCGAGGAAACGCCGGCCCGCCAGCTCGACGGGCGGCCCGCCGAGGATCGGCAGGTGGGTCGACGCCCGCAGCGCGGCCTTGAGGGTGGGGGTGTCGTGGACCAGCGGGCGGAGGTCGACCGAGGCTCCGGTGTCCGCGTCGGTGGCCATCGGGTGCAGCTCCGTCGCCGCATCCCGGACCGCGTCCCAGTCCAGCGGGACCACGCGCTCGTAGAGGTGGTCGACCACCCAGGCCATGTCCACCACGGGGCGCCCGACGAGCAATCGCGCGACACCCGTGACGCGGCGCATCACCCCGGGCCGCGACCACGCGGCCGCGCCGTCGTCGGCCCCGCCGGCGACGAACCACGCCCCGTTGATCGAGCCGGCCGACGCCCCGTGCACGGCGTCGAAGGCCTGTCCGAAGCCCTGCGCGGCCAGCTCGGCGGCCATGCCCGCGGACAGCGTCGCCCGGCTCCCCCGCCCTCGACGGCGAGCACGACGCGGTGCGGGTCGCCGCGGTCGCCGGGGCGGTCGCCCCGGGCGCGCCGGGCGAGCAGGACCTCGAGGACGGGGTGCACCGATGAGCTTCGCACCGGCGAGCGAGACAGGTCGGCAGGAGGACGCGGATCACCCTGGCGGGCCCGGACGCGGGTACGCCGCCGCGGTCGGCGCGTACGTGCTGTGGGGGCTCTCGCCCGCCTTCTGGCCGCTCCTCGCGCCGGCCGACGCCGTCGAGTCCGTCGCGCACCGGGTGGCGTGGACGTTCCTCGGCATGCTGCTGGTGATCACGGTCGCCCGGCGCTGGGTGGACCTGCGCGGGCTGTCCTGGCGGACCTGGGCGCTCATCACCGCAGGCTCGGTGCTGATCGCGGTCAACTGGGGCACCTACATCTGGTCGACGACGCACGGCCACGTCGTCGACGCCGCCCTCGGCTACTACGGCACCCCGTTGGTGTCGGTGCTGCTCGCGGTCGTCGTGCTGCGCGAGCGGCTGCGCCCCGTGCAATGGGTCGCGATCGGGCTCGCCGCAGCGGCCGTCGGCGTCCTGACCGTCGGCACCGGCCAGCTGCCGTGGATCACCCTGACACTCGCTGTCAGCTTCGGGCTGTACGGGCTGGTCAAGAAGCGGGTCCCCCTCGAGCCGATCCCGGGGCTGACCGCCGAGGGCTTCCTGCTCGGCCCGCTCGCGATCGTCTTCCTCGTCGGGCTCCAGATCACCGGCGCGGGCACGTTCACCGGGTTCGGCGCGGGCCACGCGCTGCTGCTCGTCGCCGCCGGGCCGGTGACGGCGATCCCGTTGCTGCTCTTCGCCGCCGGTGCCCGGCGGTTGCCCCTGGCCACCCTGGGCGTCCTGCAGTACATCAACCCGACCCTGCAGTTCCTGTGGGGCGTGGTCGTGGCCGGCGAGCCCATGCCGGTGTCCCGCTGGGTCGGCGTAGGCCTCGTCTGGGCGGCGCTGGTCATCTTCACGCTCGACGCCCTGCGCAGCCGTGAGCGAAGTTCCCGGCCATAGCCGGGTGTGATGTCTCAGCACATCTGACACAGGTCTGTCTCAGCACATCGGAGACAGGTTGGTGGTCCGCTGGTAGCGGACGCTGCGGTCGAGGGTAAGGCTGGCGGCGACGGTGTCGTTGATCAGGATGGTGACGCGGTCGCCTTGCCAGAACACCTCGGCGGTGGCGCCGGTGTGGCGTCGGCCCACGCTGATGGAGGTGCCGCTGAACCCGATCACCCCGGTGGAGGAGACGGCGCGGGTGACGTGCCCGGCCACCCGTGGTGCGGGCCCGGCGGGTCGGGCGCGTGCGGTGGCGTGGAAACGCTGGTGCGGGGTGTCGCCGTCGAGGGCCTGGTGACGGCGGCGGTTGTAGCCCTTGCGGTAGGCCTCGAGCAGGGCCTGCAGCTCGAGCAGGGTGTGCGGGGCGGGTCGGGCGGCGAGCCAGCGTTGCAGGGTCTGGTGGGCGCGTTCGTTCTTCCCGCAGGTCTGGGGGTGACCGACCGAGGACACGATGGTGGTGATCCCCAGCGCGGCGAGGTGCCGCTCCATCTCGACCAGGGGCCATTGGCGGCGGCGCCCGGAGAAGGCGGCGCCGTTGTCGGAGAGCACGCAGGCCGGGTGCCCGTAACGCTCGAAGCCGGCGCTGAGCGCCTGCCAGACCGCGTCGCTGTTCTCGCCGCTCGCGGCGTGGCAGGCGATGTCGAGGCGGGAGTGGTCGTCGATGACCTGCACGATCGTGGCCCGGGTGCCGGTGGCGAGCAGGGTGGTGGTGCCGTCGATCTGCCACACCGCGTTCGGGGCGGGATGGACGAACCGCCGCCCACGGTGAGGACGTTTCCGCGGCGCCGGGGTGATCTGGCCGCGGTCGAGCAGGATGCGGTGGATCGTGGCCCGCGACGGGACCTCGCCGAGGTCGGGCACCGGCCCGCCGGTGGGGTGGACACCGGTGGCGGCGATGTCGAGCAGCCGCCAGCGGATCGTCTGCGCGCCGTGGTCCCAGCCCAGCTCGGCGAGCTCCTTGCGGGCCCGCACCACCGCCTCGCCGACATGGGCGGGCGTACTCGTTGGGCGGGTGCGCGGAGCCCGCGAGCGCGGCGCCAGCCCGGCGCTGCCGTGCTCACGGAACCGGTCGAGCTTGCGGTAGAACACCGCCCGGGACACACCGTGCTGCCGGCACAGCCCACTGACATTGATCTTCTCACCGGCAGCGGCCCGGGCGACCGCGGCAACGAGCGCGGGATCCATCTCGAACCCTGTTCTGCCCACCCCGGCAGGCTGGCCACAAACCGCAGCCAGCCCGGCCGGAGGAAGCTAGTCAGTGTCCGCGATGTGCTGAGACATCAACTGTCTCCGATGTCCTGAGCACGAGCACCCGGCCATAGCCGGGAACTTCGCTCACGGGGTCAGCCGGTGCGGGCGACGGTGTAGTCGAGGAGGGCCGCGAGGGCGCGGCGGGCGGGGCCGTCCGGGAGGGCGGCGAGCTCGGCGCGGGCGGCGTCGGCGCGGGCGTCGAGGGCGGCGCGGGCCTCGTGCAGGCCCGCCGAGCCGCGCAGCAGCTCCAGGGCCTCGTCGACCTCGTCGTCGGCCAGCTCCCGGCTCCCGACGCCCAGGGCCCGCAGGCGCGCCACCTCCGGACCGTCACCGGCCAGCGTGTAGAGCACCGGCAGCGTCGCCACGCCCTCGCGCAGGTCGGTGCCCGGGGTCTTGCCCGAGTCCCCGGACGGCGAGGCGATGTCGATGATGTCGTCGGAGACCTGGAAGACCGTTCCGATGATCTCCCCGAAGCGCCGCATCGCCGTCACGTGCTCGTCCGGGGCGCCCGCGAACATCGCCCCGAAGCGGCCCGAGGTGGCGATCAGTGAGCCGGTCTTCTCGGCCACGACCGCCAGGTAGTGCTCGACGGCGTCCTCGCCCTCGCGGGGCCCGCGGGTCTCGCGCATCTGGCCGGTGACGAGCTCGGCGAACGTCTCGGCGATGATCCGCACGGCGTCCGGCCCGAGCTGGGAGACCAGCCGCGAGGCGTGGGCGAACAGGTAGTCGCCGGTGAGGATCGCGACGGTGTTGTCCCACCGCGCGTTGGCGCTCTCGGCGCCGCGGCGCATCGTGGCCTCGTCCATGACGTCGTCGTGGTACAGCGTCGCGAGGTGCACGAGCTCCACCGACGTCGCGGCCACCACGACGTCCTCGGAGGTGCCGCCCGCCAGCTGGGCGGCGAGCAGCGTCAGCAGGGGCCGGAAGCGCTTGCCGCCGGCCTCGATGAGGTGCAGCGACGTGTCGGTGACGAAGCGGTAGTCGCTGTGCACCTCGCGGCGCAGCAGCTCCTCGACCCGGTCGAGGCCGTCGCTGGTCGCGGCCGCGAGATCGGGATCCCCGATCGGCAGGCCGGCGACCTGGGTGAGTTGGGGGCCGGTCACGCGTCAGCCCAGGAAGGACAGGCCGTCGGCCCATCCGAGGACGGCGGTCGGCACGACGCCGAGGAGGAGGGTCACCACGACCCCCAGTGTGATCGCCACCGTCGTGAACGGGCCAGGCACGCTGACGGTCGGGCCGTCGGCGGCCGGCTCGGAGAAGTACATGAGCACGATCAGCCGCAGGTAGAAGAACGCGGCCACCGCGCTGACCACCAGAGCCACGATGACCAGCGGCGCCATGCCGTCGGCGAGGGCCGCGGCGAACACCGCGAACTTGGCCGTGAAGCCACTGGTCAGCGGGATCCCGGCCAGGGCCAGCATGAGGAACGTCACCGCCGCGGCGACCACCGGCGCGCGCTTCCCGAGGCCCGCCCAGGCCGACAGGTGCGTCGCCTCGCCGTCGGGGCCGCGCACCAGCGACACCAGCCCGAACAGGGCGACGGTCGTGAAGCCGTAGGCGAGCAGGTAGAACAGCGTCGCCGAGAGCCCCTGGGGGGTGATCGCCATGGCGCCGAGCAGCAGGAAGCCGGCGTGCGCCACCGACGAGTAGGCGATCATGCGCTTGACGTCGGTCTGGGTGAGCCCGAGCACCGCGCCGATCACCATCGAGACGATCGCGACGACCCACAGCACGCCGCGCCACTCCCACACCGTGGAGCCGAACGCGACGGTGAAGACCCGCAGGATCGCGCCGAACGCGGCGACCTTCGTGCAGGCGGCCATGAAGGCGGTCACCGAGGTCGGCGCGCCCTGGTAGACGTCGGGCGTCCACGTGTGGAACGGGCCCACCGAGGCCTTGAACAGCAGCCCCACCACCAGCAGGGCGAGCCCGCCGAACAGCAGCGAGTCGGGGCGCAGCGAGCCCGCGGCCGCCAGCGAGATGTCGGAGAGCTTCACCGAGTCCGCGTAGCCGTAGAGCAGCGCGAGCCCGTAGAGGAAGAACGCCGACGAGAACGCGCCGAGCAGGAAGTACTTGACCGCCGACTCCTGGCTCATCAGCCGCCGGCGCCGGGCCAGCCCGCAGAGCAGGTAGAGCGGCAGGCTCAGCACCTCGAGCGCGACGAACATCGTCAGCAGGTCGTCGGCGGCGCAGAAGACGAGCATTCCGCCGAGCGCGAAGAGCACGAGCGCGTAGATCTCGCTCTGGCTCTCGACGGGGGTCTGCCCGCGGCCCGAACGCCCGGTACGGCCGCGACCACCGCCGCCGCCCGAGGAGCGCGCCGACGAGGACGAGCCGCCCGCGCGGGCGCCGACGGCGACCCGCTGCTCGGCGGCCTCGGCCTCCCCGAGCGCCACCGGGTCGGCGAGGAACGCCCCGCCCGGCTCCACGGAGCGGTCGGCGAGCAGCAGCACGCTGGGCACCGCGAGGGCCAGCAGCGTGCCCCAGAGGAACAGCGCGGGCCCGTCGACGGCCAGCGACCCCGCCAGGGTCGAGACCGGGGCCGCGCCGGAGGTCGCCCGCACGATCACGGCAATGAGCGCCGCGGCCACCACGGTGAGCGTCAGGCCGAGCTGGGCGCGCCCGCGCACCCGCAGCGGCAGCAGCGCCTCGAGCAGCACCGACACGCACGCGCCGCCGAGCACGATCAGCACCGGCGCGAGCGCTCCGTAGTCGACCGACGGGAAGGCCTGCCCGGTCATCGCGCCACTCCGTTCGGGGTCACCGGGTCGGCGACGCCGACCTCGGCCATGGTCGCCGACACCGCCGGCTCGAGGACCTCGAGGACCGGACCGGGGAAGAAGCCGAGCACGAGGATCAGGGCGACGAGCGGGGTCAGCACCGCGACCTCGCCGCGGGTCAGGTCCCCGAAGCGCGCGGTGAGGTTGCGCGCCGAGGGGTCGTCGGCGTCAGGCTCCATCACCGCCGCGGACGCGGCCCCCGGACCGTCACCCACCACCGCCGAGCCCCGCAGGGGCCCGGTCATCACGCGCTGGAACACCCAGAGCATGTAGAGCGCCGCGAAGACGATGCCGACGGTCGCGATCACGCTGAACACGGGCTCGCGCGGGAACGACCCCAGCAGGACCAGGAACTCGCTGATGAACGAGTTGGTCCCGGGCAGGGCGATCGTCGAGAGGCCGGCGATGAGGAACATGCCCGCCAGCAGCGGGGCGATCCGCCCGACCCCGCCGTACTCGGTCATCGACGCCGTGCCGCCGCGGCGGATCAGCAGGCCGACGACCAGGAACAGCATCGCGGTCGAGATGCCGTGGTTGACCATGTAGAGCGCCGAGCCCGCGATCGACTGCGACGAGAACGCGAAGATGCCGAGCGCGATGAAGCCGAAGTGCGCGATCGACGTGTAGGCCACGAAGCGCTTCATGTCGGTCTGCACCGCGGCGAGCAGCGAGCCGTAGACGACGCCGATGACGGCGAGCGTCAGCAACAGCGGGGCGAGCTCGCGGGACGCCGCCGGGAACAGCGGCAGGTTGTAGCGCAGGAACCCGAAGGTGCCGACCTTGTCCAGGAGGCCGAGCAGGATCACGCCGCCCGCGATCGGGGCCTCGGCCCCGGCGTCGGGCAGCCACGTGTGGAACGGCACCAGGGGCGCCTTGATCGCGAACGCGGCGAAGAACCCGAGGAACAGCGGGATCTGGGTGGAGAGCGGGAGCTGCGCGGCCATCCCCTGCAGGGCGGCCCAGTCGAACGTTCCCTGGCCCAGGCGGGTGTCGCTCGCGACGAACAGCCCGATGACCGAGGCGAGCATGATCAGCCCGCCGAGGAACGAGTACAGGAAGAACTTCACCGCCGCGTACTGGCGGCGCGGCCCGCCGAAGCGCCCGATGAGGAAGTACATCGGGATGAGCATCGCCTCGAACAGCACGTAGAACAGGAAGACGTCCGTCGCCGCGAACACGCCGACCAGGACGCCCTGCGTGGAGAGCATCAGCGCGGTGAAGCCCGCGCCGGTGCGGCCCGCGGGCAGCTTCTCGGACCACGCGAACCACAGCACGATCGGCACCAGCACCGCGAGCAGCGCGATCATCGTCAGCGCGATGCCGTCGAGACCGAGCGCGAAGCGCGTGCCGAACGCCGGGATCCACTCCGCCGACAGCTCGGCCTGGAAGCGCGGCGTGCCGGGCCCGGTGCGGAACCCCGCCCACAGCACGATCACGAGCACGAGCGAGACCACCGAGAGCGCCAGGCCGAGGATCTTGGCGGCGCGGTCGAGGTCCTCGCGGCGGGCCATCGCGCCGACGACGGCGGCGCCGACCAGCGGCAGGAGCAGCAGGACCAGCAGGACGGCGCTCATCCGGGGAACCCGCCGACGGTGAGCAGGGCCGCGACGAGCACGACGGAGCCTCCCAGGATGGTCAGGGCGTAGGTGCGGACGAAGCCGGTCTGGCTGCGCCGCAGCCGGCCGGACGTGCCGCCCAGCAGGGCGGCGGTGCCGTTGACGGCGCCGTCGACGCCGCGGTTGTCGACGTAGACCAGCGCGCGGGAGAGCCAGATGCCCGGCCGGGCGATGAGGCTCTCGTTGATCGTGTTGGCGTAGAGGTCGGCCCGTGCCGCGCGCACCGGCAGGCTCACCCGCTGCGGGCGCTCGACCGGCACCGCGCGGCGCCCGACGAGGACGTAGGCGAGGCCCGCCCCCGCGAGCATGAGCACGACGGTGAGGATCGGGACCAGCCCGATCGGGATCACCGCGGGCACCTCGCTGGGCTCGACGGTCGCGCCGATCGAGGGCTCGAGGAAGTGCGCGAGCCGCTCCCCGAGGACGAGGTACGCGCCGGCGCCCACGGACCCGATCGCCAGCAGGATCATCGGCACCGTCATCGAGGCCGCCGACTCGTGCGGGTGGTAGTGCTCGGGCGGGTCCTCGAGGTCGGCCGGGTCGACGCGCCGCGGGCGGAGGTCCCGCCAGCGCTCCTCGCCGAAGAACGTCATGAGCATCAGGCGCGTCATGTAGAACGCCGTCAGCCCGGCGGCGAGCAGGGCCACACCGCCGAGGAGCCAGCCCGCCACCGGCCCCGCGGTGAGCGCGGCCTCGATGATCAGGTCCTTGGTGAAGTACCCGGACAGGAACGGGAAGCCGATCAGGGCGAGGTAGCCGAGGGTGAACGTCCAGAACGTCACCGGCATGTGGCGCCGGAGGCCGCCGTACCGGCGCATGTCGGTCTCGTCGGCCATCCCGTGCATCACCGAGCCGGCCCCGAGGAACAGGCCCGCCTTGAAGAAGCCGTGCGCGAACAGGTGGGCCAGGGCCGCGGCGTAGCCGACCGGGCCGAGCCCGACGGCCAGCATCATGTAGCCGATCTGGCTGACCGTGGAGTACGCGAGGACCTTCTTGATGTCGTCGTACGCGCAGCCGATGATCGCGCCGATCAGCAGCGTGATCGCGCCGACGATCGTGACGACGAGCTGGCCGATCGGCGCCAGGTCGTAGAGCGGGTTCGACCGCGCGATGAGGTAGACGCCGGCGGTGACCATCGTGGCCGCGTGGATCAGCGCCGACACCGGGGTCGGCCCCTCCATGGCGTCCGGGAGCCAGGCCTGCAGCGGGAACTGGCCCGACTTGCCGCACGCGCCGAGCAGCAGCAGGAGCGTGATCGCGGTGAGAGCCCCGGGCGAGATCTCCCCGGCGCGGGCGAAGACGTCGGCGTACTGGGTGGTCCCGAGCTCGAGGAAGAGGATGAAGATCGCGATCGCGAGGCCGACGTCCCCGACGCGGTTCATCAGGAACGCCTTCTTCGCGGCGCTGCCCGCCGAGCGGCGCTGCGTGTAGAAGCCGATGAGCAGGTAGGACGCGAGACCCACGCCCTCCCAGCCCAGGTAGAGCGTCACGAAGCCGTTGCCCAGGACCAGCACGAGCATCGCCGCGACGAACAGGTTGAGCTGCGCGAAGAACTTGCGGCGGTTCGGGTCGTGGGACATGTAGCCCACCGAGTAGATGTGGATCAGCGACCCGACACCCGTGATCAGCAGGACGAACGAGAGCGAGAGCGGATCGATGCGCAGGCCGAACTCGACGTTCAGCGACGCGACCGCGATCCAGTCGTAGAGCGGCAGGTCACGGACCTGCTCCTCGGCGGGCAGCGCGACCGTCCCGAGGAAGAGCACCACCCCGTACAGGAACGACAGCACGACGGTGGCGACGCCGAGCAGGTGGCCCCACCGGTCGGTGCGCTTCCCGCCGACGAACAGCACCAGGGCGCCCAGCGCGGGCAGGGCGACCAGCACCCAGGCCGCGGAGGCCGTGCCGCCCTCGACCGGGACGACCGGCGGCAACGGGACGGCCGTCGTCAGGCTCGACACGACTCGAGTCCCCCTCAGTACTTCAGCAGGTTGGCGTCGTCGACCGAGGTCGTCCGGCGCGTACGGAAGATCGCCATGATGATCGAGAGCCCGACGACGACCTCCGCCGCGGCCACGACCATGACGAAGAAGGCCATGATCTGGCCGCCGAGCGACCCGTTGATCCGCGAGAACGTGACGAGCGTCAGGTTCACGGCGTTGAGCATGAGCTCGATGCACATGAACACGACGATCGCGTTGCGGCGCACGAGCACGCCGACCGCGCCGATCGCGAACAGCAGCGCGGAGAGCAGCAGGTAGATCGTGGGGCTCATCGGGCCCCTCCCTCGTGGGTGCCCTCGTGCAGGCGGTCGTGGGTGCTCCCGGCGCCCGCCTCCGCGCCGTCGCCGTCGCCGCCGCGCAGGGCCCGGGCGGAGACGTCGGTCGCCGGGCCGGTGTCGCTGCGGACGTCGGCGATGTCGGCGTCGAGACGCTCGCGCCGCGTGGACTCGATGATCTTCGAGAGCGAGGCCGGGGCCACCGAGCCGTCGGGCAGCAGCGCCGGGGTGGCGACGGAGTCGGCGGTCGCGAAGACACCGGGCCCGGAGCGCGACCCGTACTTCTCCAGCGGACCCCGCAGACGCTCGACGACCCGCTCGCGCTGGCTCGCCTGCTTGCGACGGGCCTGACCGGCGAAGGTGTAGACCATCGCGCCCACCGCTGCGGTGATGAGCAGGGCCGAGGTCAGCTCGAAGGGGAGCAGGTAGTCGCGGAAGATGCTCGTCCCGAGCGCCTGCACGTTGCCGCGGGCCTCGGGGCCGTAGCCGGGGCCGAGCCCCACCGGGCCGATCGTCGTCAGCGTCTCGGCGACGGCGGCGACGGTCAGACCGCCGAGGCCGATGCCGAGGACGGCCGCCGCGAGCCGCTGTCCGCGCAGCACCTCGACGACGGAGTCGGACGCGTCGCGCCCGACCATCATCAGCACGAACACGAACAGCATCATGATCGCGCCGGTGTAGACGATGATCTGGGTGAAGCCCAGGAACGGCGCCTGCTGGACCATGTAGAGGATCCCGAGCGACAGCATGGTCATCACCAGCCAGAGCGCCGAGTGCACGGCGTTCCGCGAGAAGATCATGCCGAGGCCGCCGGCGAGGGCCACCGGGCCGAGGATCCAGAACGCCACCGACTCGCCGGTGCTCATCTCCCCGCCGCCGGTCATCGGGGCGGCGCTCGCGAGGATCGCGCTCACCGCGACGCCTCGGGCGTCATCTGGATCTCCTCGCGCACCGCGTCCTGGACGTCCGGGCGGCGGGCCATCTCGGGCCCCTGGACGTAGTAGTCCTGCTCGTTCTCGCCGAGGCGCATGGGGTGCGGCGGCTGCTCCATGCCCGGCAGCAGCGGGGCGAGCAGGCGGTCCTTGTCGTAGATCAGGTCCTGGCGGTCGTCGTCCGCGAGCTCGTACTCGTTCGTCATCGTCAGCGAGCGCGTCGGGCAGGCCTCGATGCACAGGCCGCAGCCGATGCAGCGCAGGTAGTTGATCTGGTAGATCGACCCGTAGCGCTCACCGGGCGAGTAGCGCTCCTCGTCGGTGTTGTCGCCGCCCTCGACGTAGATCGCGTCGGCCGGGCAGGCCCAGGCGCACAGCTCGCAGCCCACGCACTTCTCGAGGCCGTCCGGATGCCGGTTGAGCTGGTGCCGCCCGTGGTAGCGCGGGGCGGTCACCTTCTTCACCCGCGGGTAGTCCTCGGTGACGACCTTGCGGAACATCGTCGAGAAGGTCACGCCGAATCCGGCGATCCCGTCGAACATGCCCATCAGCGGTCTCCCTCCTTCGCGCCGGCGGTCACGGCCTCGGCCTCCCGGTCGTCCCCGCGCGCGGCCGTCACCGCGCGGCGGCGCCGCTTCGGTGTCGGCGGCACGGCGAGGTCCAGGGGTGGCACGGGGTAGTCGGCGACGACCGGGGGCTCCGGGTCGTCGTCGGGCGGGGTCTGGTCGGGCAGCAGCAGGGCCGCACCGACGAGCAGCACCAGCGCGACGCCGCCGACGATGAGGATCTGGCCGGTGGTCAGCTCGGCCCGCAGCACGCGCAGCGTGGCGACGAGCATCAGCCAGACCAGGCTGATCGGGATCAGCAGCTTCCAGCCCAGCGCCATGAACTGGTCGTAGCGCTGGCGGGGCAGCGTGCCGCGCAGCCAGACGTAGACGAACAGGAACGCCAGCGTCTTGCCGAGGAACCAGACGATCGGCAGCCAGCCCTCGTTCGCGGCGGGCCACAGCGACAGCGGCCACGGCGCCTGCCAGCCACCGAGGAACAGCGTCGTGGCCACCGCGGAGAGGGTGACCATGTTGACGTACTCGGCGAGGAAGAACAGGGCGAACTTCAGCGACGAGTACTCGGTGTGGAAGCCGCCCACCAGCTCGGACTCGGCCTCGGGGAGATCGAACGGCGCGCGGTTCGTCTCGCCCACCATCGACACCGCGAAGATCACGAAGCTGACCGGCAGCAGCCAGATGTACCAGCCGGTGGACTGCGCGGCGACGATGTCGGCGGTGGACAGCGAGCCCGCGTACAGCACGACCGCGATGATCGACAGGCCGAGCGCGAGCTCGTAGGAGATCACCTGGGCGGCGCTGCGCAGGCTGCCGAGCAGCGGGTACGGCGAGCCGGACGCCCAGCCGGCGAGCACGATGCCGTAGACACCGATCGACGAGCACGCCAGCACCACCAGGATGCCGACGGGCAGGTCGGTCAGCTGCAGCGCGGTCTGCTCGCCGAAGATCGAGACCTCGGGCCCGATCGGGATGACCGCCCAGGCGGCGAAGGCCGGGATCACCGAGAGCACCGGGGCGATGAAGAAGACCGCCTTGTCCGCGAGGACCGGGCGGATGTCCTCCTTGAACGCCAGCTTCAGCCCGTCGGCCAGCGACTGGAGCAGCCCGAACGGGCCGTTCCAGTTCGGGCCGGGACGCTGCTGCATGCGACCCACGACCCGGCGCTCGAACCAGATCATGAACAGCGTGATCAGCATGAGCATCGCGAAGACCACGACGACCTTGATCAGCGTCAGCCAGAACGGGTCGTCCGCCAGCAGGGTCTGGGTGTACCCCGGCGGGGGAACAGGGTTCACGCCGAACTCCCGTCAGTGCTGGTACCGCCGGTGAGGCGGGCGGGCCCGCCGTGGGTCAGGCCGAGGCCCGCCAGCGTGACGACCCCGCCGTCGGCCTGCGGCACCCGCGCGGGCGCCCAGACGACGTCGTCGGGGAGGTCCGCGAGCTCGACGGGCAGGTGCAGCGACCCGCGCGGGCCCTCGAGCCCGGCCATCGCGTCCTCGACCAGCCCGAGCCGCCGGGCCGTGACCGTCGAGAGCCGGATCTTCGGCGGGCGGGCCGTGCCGGCGAGCTCCGGCTCGTCGATGAGCAGCGCGCCACCGTCGAGGAGCTGGCGCCAGGACGCCAGCCGCAGGCTCCCGTCGGCGCCCTCGACGTCACCCGCCCCGTCCGGGCCCCGGACCCGCCCGATCTCCGTCGGCCGGGCGGCGCCGAGGCGCCCGAGCTCCGCGGCGGCGACCTCCGGGGTCTGTGTGAACAGGTCGACGTCCATCTCGACGGCGAGGGTGTCGAGCACGCGGCAGTCCGGCAGCGTGATCGCGGCCGTCCCGCCGACGCGACCGGAGGAGCCCCCCGACGGGTCGATCGTGGTGGCGAAGCGGCGGTCGCGGCCCTCCCAGTTGCGGAAGGTCCCCGACTTGTTGATCACCGGGGCCACCGGGAGGACGACGTCGGCGTACTGCGTCACCTCGGACGTGACCTGCTCGAGGCTCACGACGACGTCGGCCTCGCGCAGCGCCGCGCGGGCGAGCACCGGGTCCGGGAGGTCCGCCAGCTCGACGCCGCCGACCACGAGCCCGGCGAGCTCGCCGGAGGCGGCGGCCCGCAGGATGGCGGCGCCGTCGCGACCCGGCGTCGCGGGAGGGCGTTCTCGTCGGCGAGACCCCAGCTCGAGGCGAGCTGGGCGCGGGCGACGTCGTCGACGGGGCGTCCGCCGGGCAGCAGGGTCGGCAGCGCGCCGGCGTCCACCGCGCCGCGCTCACCGGCCCGCCGCGGCACCCAGGCCACGCGGGCCCCGGTGCGGCCGACGAGGTCGGAGACGGCGGCGTAGAGACCCGGCACCTCGGCGGCGCGCTCCCCACCAGCACGACCGCGCCCGGCGTCGCGAGCGCGGCGGCCACGTCGTCGGGCAGCGTGGCCAGCGCCTCCGGCTCGCGGCCCGGGGCGGTGCGGACCAGCCGGCCGCCGGTCTTGACGACGGCCGGGCTCGACCACTGGCCGAGGTGGTGCACCGCCGTGCCCGTGCGGGCCGCCTTGCGCAGCCGCAGGAAGACGACGGGCGCCTCCTCCTCGACCTCGAGGGCCACGGTGAGGACGGCCGGCGCCGACTCGAGGTCGGCGTAGGTCACCCCGAGGCCGGTGCCGGCGACGTGCGCGGCGAGGAAGTCGAGCTCCTCGCCGGAGTGCGCGCGGGCGCGGGCGTCGATGTCGTTGGTCTGCAGCGCGACGCGGGCGAACTTCGCGTAGGCGTAGGCGTCCTCGATCGTCAGACGACCGCCGGGCAGCACGCCGACGCCGCGCTTGGGCTCGCCGGGTTCGCCGTCCGCGTCGAGCGGAGCGGGCCCCGTGCCGTCGCGCGCGGCGAGCAGGGCCGCCGCGGCCCGCTCGAGGGCGTCGGTCCACGACGTCTCGTGCAGCTCGCCGTCGTCGCCCCGCACCAGCGGACGCGTGATCCGGGTGGCGGACTGCGCGTAGCGGAACGCGAAGCGGGTCTTGTCGTCGATCCACTCCTCGTTGACGTCCGGGTCCTCGCCGGCGAGCACGCGGGTGACCGCGCCGCGGCGCCAGTCGCGGCGGACCGCCGCGCCCGAGGAGTCGTGCTCGGAGACGCCGGGCGTCGAGACGAGGTCGAACGGGCGCGAGCGGAAGCGGTAGGACGCCGAGGTCAGCGCACCGACCGGGCAGATCTGGATGGTGTTGCCGGAGAAGTAGGACTGGAAGTCCTCGCCCTCGCCGAAGGCGGTCTCCTCGGTGCCGATCTGCTGGTGCGCGCCGCGCTCGAGCAGCTCGATGAACTGGTCGCCGGCGATCTGGCGCGAGAACCGCGTGCAGCGCTGGCAGAGCACGCAGCGCTCGCGGTCGAGCAGCACCTCGTCGGAGATCGGCAGCGGCTTGGCGAACGTCCGCTTCTCCTCGACGAAGCGGGAGTCCGCGCGGCCCGAGGACATCGCCTGGTTCTGCAGGGGGCACTCGCCGCCCTTGTCGCAGATCGGGCAGTCCAGCGGGTGGTTGATGAGCAGCAGCTCCATGACGCCCTGCTGCGCCTTGTCGGCCACCGCGGAGGTCATCTGGGTGTTGACGACCATGTCCTGGGCCACGGTCATCGTGCAGCTGGCCTGCGGCTTGGGCATCTTGCGCCCGCCCATCTCCACCTCGACCAGGCACTGGCGGCAGGCGCCGGCCGGGTCGAGCAGGGGGTGGTCGCAGAAGCGCGGGACGACGATCCCGAGGCGCTCGCAGGTGCGGATCAGCAGCTCGCCCTGCGGGGCGTCGACCACGCGGTCGTCGATGGTCAGGCGGACGTGCCCGTGCGGGACCGGGGGGAGGTCGTCCTGCTCGGAGGGCTTCTCAGGGGCCTGGGTCATGCGCTGGCTCCGCTCAGCTCGGCGATGCGCTCGACCTCGGGGTGCCGGCGCTGCGCCGTGCACAGGTCGACGAACTCCTGCCGGAAGTACTTGATGCCGCTGGTGATCGGCGAGACGGCGCCGTCGCCGAGGGCGCAGAACGATCGCCCGAGGATGTTGTCGCAGACGTCGAGCAGCGTGTCGATGTCGGCCTCGGTGCCCTCGCCGTCGACCATCCGGCGCAGGATGCCGGCGAGCCAGTAGCAGCCCTCGCGGCACGGCGTGCACTTGCCGCAGGACTCGTGCTCGTAGAACTCGGTCCACTTCATGACCGCCCACGGGACCGACACGGTCTCGTTGAAGATCATGAGCGCGGTGGTGCCGAGCATCGACCCGGCCTCGGTGGCGCCCTCGAAGTCCAGCGGGACGTCGAGGTGCTCGTCGGTGAGCAGCGGCGTCGACGACCCGCCCGGCGTCCAGAACTTCAGCGGGATGCCGTCCTTCATGCCGCCGGCGAGGTCGAGGAGCTCGCGCAGCGTCGTGCCCAGCGGCGCCTCGTACTGCCCGGGCCGCTCGACGTGACCGGACAGCGAGTAGATCTTCGGGCCGGGCGAGCGCTCGCGGCCCATCGTCCGGAACCAGTCCTTGCCGCCGTTGACGATCGACGGGACGGTCGCGATCGTCTCGACGTTGTTGACGACGGTCGGCGCGGCGTAGAGGCCCGCGGTCGCCGGGAACGGCGGCTTGAGCCGCGGCTGCCCGCGACGCCCCTCCAGCGAGTCGAGCAGCGCCGTCTCCTCACCGCAGATGTACGCCCCGGCGCCGGCGTGCACGACGATGTCGAGGTCGAACCCGGAGCCGTGGATGTCCTTGCCCAGGTGGCCGGCGTCGTAGGCCTCGCGCACCGCGGCGTGCAGGCGCCGCAGGACGTGGACCACCTCGCCACGCACGTAGATCGCGCAGAAGTGCGCGCGGATCGCCCAGCTCGTGATGATGCAGCCCTCGATGAGCGAGTGCGGGTCCGCCATCATCAGCGGGACGTCCTTGCAGGTCCCCGGCTCGCCCTCGTCGGCGTTGATGACGAGGTACTTCGGCTTCGCCGCCGGGCCGGTGGGCGTCTCGCCCGGCTTGGCCTGCGGGATGAAGCTCCACTTCATGCCCGTCGGGAACCCCGCGCCGCCGCGTCCGCGCAGGCCGGAGTCCTTCACGAGCGCGACGAGGTCGTCGGGCGGGGTCGCCAGCGCGGTGCGCAGCGCCTCGTAGCCGCCGAGCTCGGTGTAGTTCCGCAGCGTCCAGGACTCGGGGCCGAGCCAGTGCTTGGTCAGGACCGGGGTGAGCGGGTCGGTCATGCGGAGCCTCCCTCGTCCGGCACGGGTGGCGCGGTCCAGCCGCGCTCCTCGGCGAGCCGGGCGCCGCGCAGGCTCTCCTCGGCCGCCGACGGACCGGCGACGGCGGCGAGACCGCCGACGGCCGGGTCGTCGAAGAACCCGGCGAGCAGCAGCTCCACCGAGCGGAAGTCGTTGAGCGGGGCGCCGCGGGTCGGGTGGGGCTTCTCGCCCCGCTGCAACGCCTCGATGATCTCGACGGCCGACTCGACCGTCTGCTTGTCGAAGAACTCGTAGTCGACGGTGAGCACGGGGGCGAGGTCGCAGGCCGCCAGGCACTCGGCGTGCTCGATCGTCGCGGTGCCGTCGGCGCTGGTCTGCTCGTGACCGATCCCGCCGAGGCGTTCACGCACCGCCGCGTAGATGTCGTCGCCGCCCAGGGCCGCGCAGAGCGTGTTCGTGCAGACGCTCACGAGGTGGCGGCCGACGGGCTCGCGCTTGTACATCGTGTAGAAGGTCGCGACCGCCGAGACCTCGGCGGTCGTGATCTCCAGGACCTCCGCGCAGAACGCGATCCCGGCGCGGGAGACGTGGCCCTCGACGTGCTGGACGAGGTGCAGCAGCGGCAGCAGGGCCGACCGCGGCTGCGGGTAGCGGGCGACGATCGCCGTGGCGCGGTCGCGCACCCCGTCGAACACCGTGGTGTCGACCGAGGCGCGCTCGGCGTGCTGCGCGGTGGTGCCGCCGGCCTCGTCGATCGCGTGCGCGGGCTCGACGGGCGGGGCCGCCGGCGCCTCGGGTCCGAGAGCGCGGCTCATCGGTCACAACCCCCCATCACGGGATCCAGCGAGGCCAGCGCGGCGATGACGTCCGAGACCATCCCGCCCTCCGACATCGCCGGCGCGGCCTGCAGGTTCACGAAGCTGGGGTCGCGCAGGTGCACGCGCAGCGGACGGGTGCCGCCGTCGGAGACCAGGTGCGCGCCGAGCTCGCCACGGGGCGACTCGATCGGCACGTAGGCCTGGCCCGGCGGCACCTTGAAGCCCTCGGTGACCAGCTTGAAGTGGTGGATGAGCGATTCCATCGACTGGCCCATGATCTTGCGGACGTGGTCGAGGGAGTTGCCCATGCCGTCGGCACCGATCGACAGCTTGGCGGGCCACGCGATCTTGGCGTCCTCGACCATCACCGGGCCCGGCTCGAGCCGCTCGAGGGCCTGCTCGATGATCCGCAGCGACTGGTTCATCTCCTCGACCCGCAGCACGTAGCGGGCGAAGCTGTCGGCCGCGGTGTCGGTCGGCACCTCGAAGTCGTAGTGCTCGTACCCGAGATACGGCTCGACCTCGCGGAGGTCCCAGGCCAGCCCCGCCGAGCGCAGGATCGGGCCGGTGACACCCAGCGCGAGGCAGCCGTCGAGGGGCAGGTAGCCGACGCCCTCGAGACGCTGGCGCCAGATGCGGTTGCCGGTGAGCAGCTTGTGGAAGCCGGGCAGCCGCTCGCGCATGACCTTGATGAACGACCGGATGCGCTCCTCGTGGCCCTCGGGCAGGTCCTGGACGACCCCGCCGGGGCGGATGAACGCGTGGTTCATGCGCAGGCCGGTGAGGAACTCGAGCAGGTGCAGGACCTCCTCGCGCTCCCGGAAACCGTTGGTCATGCCGGTGAGCGCGCCGAGCTCCATGCCGCCGGTGGCGAGCGCGACGAGGTGCGAGCCGATCCGGTTGATCTCCATGAGGAGCACGCGGATCGTGGCGGCGCGGTCGGGCACGTCGATGCCGAGCAGCCGCTCGGTCGAGAGGCAGTAGGCGGTCTCGTTGAACAGCGGCGCGAGGTAGTCCGCCCGCGTCACGAAGGTGACGCCCTGGGTCCAGGTGCGGTACTCGCAGTTCTTCTCGATGCCGGTGTGCAGGTAGCCGATGACCAGGCGCGCGTCGGTGACGACCTCGCCCTGCAGCTCGAGCACGAGCCGCAGCACGCCGTGCGTCGACGGGTGCTGCGGACCCATGTTGATGACGATGCGCTCGTCGCCGGCGGTCTGGTCGATCATCTCGTCCCAGTCGCCACCGGTGACCGTGTAGACGGTGCCCTCGGTGGTCTCGCGGGAGGAGGCGGCGTACGGGTCCGTGGTGGTCATGTGTAGGCCCTCCGCTGGTCGGGCGGCGGGATCTCCGCGTCGTGGTACTCCACGGGGATGCCACCGAGCGGGTAGCTCTTGAGCTGCGGGTGACCGTTCCAGTCGTCCGGCATGAGGATCCGGGTCAGGCTCGGGTGGCCGTCGAAGACGATGCCGAACATGTCCCAGGTCTCGCGCTCGTGCCAGTCGGCGGTCGGGAAGACCTCGACGAGCGACGGGCAGTGCGCGTCGTCGAGCTCGAGCGCGATCTCGAGGCGCAGCCGCCGGCGGTAGGTCATCGACAGCAGCTGGGCGACGACGTGCAGCTGCTGCGGCACGCCCTCGCCGTAGTCGACCCCGGAGATGCCGGAGCAGAACTCGAAGCGCAGCGCGGGGTCGTCGCGTAGCGTGCGGGCCAGCCGCACGAGGTGCTCGCGGTCGACGTACCAGGTCATCTCGCCGCGGTCGACGGTCACCTGGTGCACGCAGGTGTCGAAGTCGGCGCCGCCGTCGTCGGCGAGCGCCGCGGTCGCCTCGTCGGCGACCTCGTCGAACCAGCCGCCGTAGGGCCGCTCGGCCGGGGCGGGCGCGTAGGCGGGCAGGCGGAGCCCGCCGAAGCCGGACGTGTCGCCGGAGCCGGCGATGCCGAACATGCCCTCGCGGGCACGCCCGGCGACGGCGCCGGACACATCGCGGCGGGCGATCTCCTGAGGGCCGAACGCGGCGGCACCCGCGGAGGAGGCGTTGGACGCGCCGGACGGGCCGCTCGCGCCGCCGGCACCGGTGCCCGGGGTCACAGGCCCGTCCTTCTCGTCACCAGACATGCTCCTCCTTCACCTCCCCGTGCTTGTCCCGCTTGGCGTACTTCACCGACGACGGCAGCAGCTCGAGCTTCTCGCCCTGCGCTTTGCGCTCGGCGGCGAGCTCGGCCCGGACGGGTCCGAGGGGCTCGGCCTGGATCTTCTGGTGCAGCTTGAGGATCGCGTCGATGAGCATCTCCGGCCGCGGCGGGCAGCCCGGCAGGTACATGTCGACGGGCACGACGTGGTCGACGCCCTGCACGACCGCGTAGTTGTTGAACATCCCGCCCGACGACGCGCAGACGCCCATGGCGAGCACCCAGCGGGGCTCGGCCATCTGGTCGTAGATCTGGCGCAGGACCGGGGCCATCTTGTTGGTGACGCGGCCCGCGACGATCATCAGGTCGGCCTGGCGGGGGCTCGGGCGGAACACCTCCATGCCGAAGCGGCCGAGGTCGTAGCGCGGGGCGCCCGAGGTCATCATCTCGATCGCGCAGCAGGCCAGCCCGAAGGTGGCGGGCCACAGCGATGCCTTGCGGGTCCAGTTGACCAGGCTCTCGACGCTGGCCAGCACGATCCCGTTCGGGAGCTTCTCTTCCAGTCCCATGCTTCTAGCTCCAGTCCAGCCCGCCGCGGCGCCACACGTAGGCGTAGGCGAAGGCGACGGTGGCGACGAACAGCACGATCTCGACGAGACCGAACAACCCGAGCGCATCGATGTTCACGGCGAACGGGTAGAGGAAGACCATCTCGATGTCGAAGAGGATGAAGAGCATCGCGGTGAGGTAGTAGGCCACCGGGATACGGCCGCCGCCGGCGACCGGCTGCGGCGACGGCTCGATGCCGCACTCGTAGGCGTCGAGCTTCGCGCGGTTGTAGCGATGCGGTCCGATGAAGGGCGCGGCCGTCACCGAGAACAGCCCGAACCCGGCGGCGAGCACGAACATGACGATCAGCGGGACGTAGAGGTCCAGCATCGTCGCTCCTTCCTCCCCGTGCTGCGCGTCGGGAGTTCCGTGGTGGTGCGGCCCACGCGCGGGCCGTGCAGTGGATCACGGTCGGCGGGCGGGACCGACCCTAATGAGCCCGAACGGGCGAGACGCCGATGAGGGCGTCCTAACCCGGGTGAACGATTCGCGTCTCAGGCCGCGACGGAGCCCTCCTTCCGGGTGCTCGACGACCCCGGCGGCGTGTCCCCGAGTGGCGGCACCATCCGCAGGACGAGGTCGAGCGCGCGGTCCCCCGCGTCGCCGTCCCGTCCGTCGGTGAGGCCGGTGAAGAGCCGCAGCGCGGCCTCCATGAGACGGCGCCTCGGCATCCCGAGGCGCAGGGCGTGGTGCATGAACCGCGGCCGGCCGAGCGCGCTCGCCGCCCGGTTGCCGACGCGGTACCAGCTGCCGAGCTCGTGGCGGACCGCCGCCGGGTACGCGGCCAGCGCGCGCTCCCGTCCGGGACCCTCCGGCCGGGCGCTCGCCTGCACGACGCACTCGGCCGCGATGGCCGCGGACTGCAGCGCGTAGGCGATGCCCTCGCCGCTGAAGGGGTTGACCATCCCGCCGGCGTCGCCGACGAGCACCAGGCCGTCGCGGTAGAGCGGGGTGCGGCTCATCCCCATCGGCAGCGCGGCGCCGCCGATCGCGCCGGTGGCGGTCTCCTCGCGCAGACCCCACTCGGCGGGCAGGCCCTCGACCCAGTGCCGGAGCAGAGCGCGGTAGTCGCGCTTGTCGTTCTTCCGGGTCGCGAGGACGCCGAGGCCGACGTTCGCGGTGCCGTCGCCCATCCCGAACACCCAGCCGTAGCCGCCGTGCAGGTCGGGGCCGACGCCCGGGCCGTCGTGCAGGCCGAGGTGGGTCTCGAGGTAGTCGTCGTCGTGGCGCGGGCTCGTGTAGTAGCGACGGACGGCCACGCCGAGCGGGCGGTCGTCGCGCTTGCCGATGCCGAGGCTCAGCGCGGTGCGCGCGCCGACGCCGTCGCAGGCGACGACCAGCGGCGCGCGGTAGGAGACCGGCTCGCGCTCCGGGCCGCGGCGGGCGTCGACGCCGGTGACGCGGCCGGAGCGCTCGTCGACCGTCGCGCCGGAGACCGAGACGCCCTCCTCGACGCGGGCCCCGGCGGCGCGGGCGTGGTCGGCGAGCATCTGGTCGAAGTCGCGCCGGGGGCGCACGAGGCCGTAGGCGGGGAAGGTGGCGAGCTCGGGCCAGTCGAGCTGGATGCTCGTGCCGCCGCCGATGACCCGCAGGCCGCGCTGGTGACGCCAGCCGGCCTCCTCGCGGGTGTCGACGCCGAGGTCGACGAGCTGCTTCACCCCGCGCGGGGTCACGCCGTCGCCGCAGACCTTCTCGCGGGGGAACGTCGCCTTCTCCAGGACGAGCACGTCGAGCCCGGCGCGCGCCAGGTACGTCGCGACCGTGGAGCCTGCGGGACCGGCACCCACGACGACGACATCCGCGTCGGCGTCGGGGCTGCGGCGCGCTCCGGTGGTGGCGGCGGACACGGCACGGCTCCTTGTGAATCCGTTCACTAGCTCGGCTACGGGGAGTCTAGGGACCGTGTGGCGTGATCGCCCGCCGAGGGTGGTTTCGGATGCGCGGGCGCGGGTCACTCGCCGGGGCTCGCAGGCCACGTGGGGGATTTCCTGACGTTGAACGTCAGCATGGCCCCCAGGCTGACACTGGTCAGGCGGGTTTGGTCGCCGTGTGGAGGGCGACGATGCCGCCGGAGAGGTTGCGCCAGGCCACCGAGCGCCAGCCGGCGGCGCCGATGCGGGCGGCGAGGGCGGGCTGGTCGGGCCAGGCGCGGATCGACTCGGCGAGGTAGACGTACGCGTCGGGGTTCGAGCTCACCGCGCGGGCCACGCGGGGCAGGCCCGCCATCAGGTAGTCGGTGTAGACGCGGCGGAACGGCGCGAAGGTCGGCCGCGAGAACTCGCAGACCACGAGGGTGCCGCCGGGGCGGGTGACGCGGGCGAACTCCGCGAGCGCGGCGTCGACGTCGACGGTGTTGCGCAGGCCGAAGGAGATGACCACCGCGTCGACGGACGCGTCAGGCAGCGGGAGGTGCAGGGCGTCGGCGGCGACGTACGGCACCGGGCTGCGGCCCAGCTTGCCCACGAGCCGCGAGCGGCCGGTGCGCAGCATCCCCAGCGAGAAGTCGGTGGCCAGGCAGGTGGCCCCGGTGCGGGCGAGCTCGACGGTGGAGACCCCGGTGCCCGCGGCGACGTCGAGCACCACGTCCCCCGGCCCGACCGCGAGGCAGGCGCGCGTGGCGCGGCGCCAGCGGACGTCCTGGGCGAACGAGAGCACGGTGTTGGTGAGGTCGTAGCGCGCGGCGACGCCGTCGAACATGCGGGCCACGGCGCCCGGGTCGCGGTCGAGCTCCGCGCGGGTGCCGCCCGGTCTCGGGCTCATCGGTGCCCCGCCCCCGCCATCTCGGGCTCGCCGTCCTCGCGCTCGCCCTCACCCTGGCCCTCGTCGCGGACCGTCCACGCCTCGCGCGCGGCCACCGCCTCCTCGCGGCGCCGCCGGGCCCGCCCGAGCGCCCAGGCGCCGGGAGCGACGACGGCCCAGAGCACGAGCAGGCCGAGCGCGACGGGCACGAGGCCCTCGGTCCAGGTGCGCCCGGCGACGCGCACCAGCTCGGGGTCCGTGCGGTCGTACTCGACGCGCACGAGCTGGCCGGGCTCGAGGCCGCGCGGGTAGAACACGCCCTTCTCGGGGGTGAGCACCGCGCCCTCGCCGGTGGTGAAGCGGACGTAGACGTGGGGCCCGGATCCGCCCTCGAGCACCTCGCCGACGGCCCGGCCGATCGAGGCGTCGATGTGGGCGTCGTTGCGCGCGGCCGCGACGAGCACCAGGCCGAGCAGGACGCTGACGACGAGTCCCGCGGCGACGACGATCTCCGGAGCCTTGCGGGCGGCGGGGCGCAGCAGCGCGACCGCGGCCTCGAACGGCGGACGCGCCTTCGCGACGGCCCGCCGCGCCAGCTCGCGCAGCCCTGTCATTCGTCCGAGTCTAGGGAGGCCCCGTCGGAGCCGGCCCCGCCCCTGCGCCGGCTGCGCCCGACGGCCTCCCCGTTGCGGTGGGGTGGTGGGCTCTCCTCCTGGTCGTCCGGGCCCGGGTCGGCCTCGTCCGGACGGTCGGCGAGCTCGTCGACGTACAGCAGGTCGCGGCGCAGGCCGCCCTCGCCGCGGTGGGCCAGGCGGCCGACGACGTGCGCGGTGACCGGGGCGGTCACGAGCTGGAACGCCCCGACGAGCAGGAGCATCCAGACGTCGGGGCTGGTGCGCAGGTGCAGCGCGCCGCCGATCACGATGAGCAGCAGGCCCACCACCTGCGGCTTCGTGGCGGCGTGCATGCGGCTGAGCACGTCGGGCAGCGACAGCAGGCCGATCGAGGCGACGAACGTCAGCAGGACGCCGAGCACGATCGCCACCGTGCCGATCGTGTCGAGCACGAGCTCCCCGGTGCTCATCGTCCGGTCCCCCGTCGCACGAACCGCGCCACGGTGGTCGAGCCGAGGAAGCCGACCAGGCTGATCGCGACCACCACGGGGACGAGCGACGAGTCGCCGGTGAGCGCCGCGTACGCCACGAGCCCGCACAGGAACTCGGCGACGAGGACGTCGAGCGCGACGAGGCGGTCGAGACCCGTCGGGCCCCGCAGCAGCCGCACGACGACGAGGATCGCGGAGAGCCCGAGCAGCACGAGCGAGACGACGAGGACGGCGTCGAGCAGGGCGGGCAGGGTGCTCATCGGCTCTCCTCGGCGACGTCGTGATCCACGGGGACGGTCGGCGCGGCCGGTCGTCCGAGGGCCGCCACGATGTCGCCCTCGAGCCGGGCGACCTGCTCGCGGAAGTCCGCGACGGCCCGGGCGTCGCCGGCGCCGAGGACGTGGGCGTAGATCGTGCGCTCCTCGGGCCG
This sequence comes from Actinomycetospora sp. CA-053990, assembly GCF_050948445.1. Lineage (NCBI taxonomy): Bacteria > Bacillati > Actinomycetota > Actinomycetes > Pseudonocardiales > Pseudonocardiaceae > Actinomycetospora > Actinomycetospora sp. CA-053990. The sequence goes on from NZ_CP192043.1 coordinate 5,698,884, forward strand.
GGCCTCGATGACCACGCTGCCGGGCACGAGCGTGAGCACCTCGGTGACCATCGCCATCACGAACTCCGACGACGACTCGAGCCGCACCGCGATCACCGAGCTGCGGATCGGCGGGCCGGTGACGGCCTGCAGCGACTGCCAGGCGACCTGCAGGCTCGACACGACGAGGTCGCCGACGAACCGCGCGGCCGCGCCGAGCGCCGCGCCCGGCCGGATCCAGCCGCCGCCGGGTGCGGCCGGCAGCGGGAAGAGGAGGAGCACGAGGAGCCCGACGGCCAGGCCGCCGAGCACGTTGGCCCACGAGAAGGTCCCCCACAGCAGGACCCAGACGATCATGAGCCAGAACACCGGGACGGCGCGGCGCAGGAGCCCACCGGTGTCGGGCGGGGTGCGGCGCCCCCCGCCTCCGTCCCGACCCTGCCGGCTCACCGCGCGACCCTGTCGTCGACGGTCTGGGCGAACACGGCCTGGATGTAGGGCGTGCGGGCGACGAGGTCGTCGGAGGCCTGGTCGGCCACGGCGTACAACGGCCCGGCCGCCACCGTCAGGGAGAGACCGAGCACGACGAGCGCGGCGGTCGCCGCGGTCATCACCCGCGGCAGGCTCGACGACACGGTGTCGCCTGCGGCCCCGAGGAACCGGCCGGACAGCGCCGGGGTGCCGTCGGTCGGGGCCAGGCGCGCCACGGGCCAGTCGACCTCGGCGCCGGAGTTCGCCTCGGCGTGCGCGATCGTGCGGGCCGTGCCGGGGCGCACCTGGGTGAGCACCCCGCTGCGCGGCGTCGGGGCCCCGGGCAGCCCGCCGGTGGTCCGCTCGCGGTCGTCCGGCGCGTCCTCGTCGCCCTCGTCGGCCTCCTCGTCCTCGTCCTGGTCGGGCTCCTCGGAGACCGGGATCTGGTCGGCGGGACGCCAGAAGGCGAGCACCCACACCTTGGTGACCGCGTAGAGCGTGAGCAGGCTCGTGAGCACCGAGACCACCACGAGCGTCCAGGCCAGCGCGGAGCCGTCGACGACACCGGCCTGCACCAGCCCGAGCTTGCCGATGAAGCCGGACAGCGGCGGGATGCCGCCCAGGTTGACCGCGGGGATGAACCAGAGCAGGGCGAGCAGCGGGGACGCCTTCGCCAGCCCGCCGAGACGCGTCACCGACGTCGAGCCGCCGACGCCCTCGATGAGGCCCACCACGCAGAACAGCGTGGCCTGCACGGTGATGTGGTGGACGACGTAGAACACGGCGCCTGCCACGCCGAGCGGGGTCGCGAGCGCGATCCCGAAGATCATGTAGCCGATGTGGCTGACGAGGGTGAACGACAGGACCCGCTTGATGTCGGCCTGCGCGATGGCGCCGAGCGCCCCGACGAGCATGGTCAGCCCCGCGGCGACGAGCAGGACGGTCTGGACGACCTCGGAGTCCGGGAACAGCAGCATCTCGGTCCGGATGATCGAGTACACGCCGACCTTGGTGAGCAGGCCGGCGAACACCGCGGTGACCGGGGCGGCCGCGGTCGGGTAGCTGTCGGGCAGCCACGCCGACAGCGGGAACACGGCGGCCTTGATGCCGAACGCCGTGAGCAGCACGAGGTGGATCGCCAGCGCCGTGCCGGGCGGCACCTCGGCCATCCGGAGGGAGATCTGGGCGAGGTTCAGCGTGCCGACCGCCGCGTAGACCAGCGCGATGCCGACGAGGAAGACCAGCGACGACACCACGTTGACGACGACGTAGGTGATGCCCGCCCGCACGCGCGACCGGCTGCCCCCGAGCGTCAGGAGCACGTAGCTCGCCATCAGCAGGACCTCGAACCCCACGTAGAGGTTGAACAGGTCCCCCGAGAGGAAGGCGTTCGCGACGCCCGCGGCGAGCACCAGGTAGGTCGGGTGGAAGATCGTGATCGGGGTGTCCTCGTCGCGGTCGTACACGCCCTGCCCGATGGCGTAGACGAGCACGGCGAGCGTCACCGACATCGACGTCAGCAGCATCAGCCCCGACAGCGGGTCGACGACGAGCGTGATGCCCAGGGGCACCGGCCACGAGCCGACCGTGGCGACGACCGGGCCCGACTGCACGGCCGTCACCAGCAGCAGCGCCGCGATGACGACCACGACGGCGAGCACGGCGACGCTGATCGCGCGCTGCAGCATCGGGCGCCGCGAGAGCACCAGCGTCAGGCCCGCCCCGAGCAGCGGCAGCAGCACGGGCAGCGGGATCAGGGTCGCGAGCAGGGTGGAGCCCGGGTTCATCGCCCGTCCTCCCCGGGGGCGCCGGCCGCGGCGCGGACCGGGTCGGGGCCCGTCTCGGTGTCCTCCGGGTCGGTGTCGCTGACGTTCTCGCAGCCCGTGGTGTCCAGCTCCTCCTCGTCCTCCTGCTCCCCGCGCGCCAGGCGGCGGCGCACGGAGCGGTCCTCGGTGTCCTCGGTGAGGTCGTCCTCACGGTCGAGGGTCCAGGCGCGGTGGATGAGGGCGAGCAGGAACGCCGACACCCCGAGCGTGATGACGATGGCGGTCAGCACGAGCGCCTGGACCAGGGCGTCGCTCATCGTCTCCTCCGGCGCGCGGCCGACCAGCGGCGCCGCGCCCGTGGGACCCCCGGCCACGATGACGAGGACGTTGGTGGCGTTGCCGAGCACCAGGACGCCCAGCAGCACCCGGGTCAGGCTGCGCTCGAGGAGCAGGTAGACCCCGGCGGTGTAGAGCACGCCGACGAGCGCCAGCAGGACGATCGGGGAGCTCACGAGGGGACCTCCTCACGGGCCGACATCCGGCCCACCGCGACGGAGCGCCGGCGGTCGAGCTCGGCGCCGAGGCTGCGCAGGATGTCGAGCACGAGCCCGACGACGATCAGGTAGACGCCCACGTCGAAGATCAGCGACGTCACGAACTTCACGTGGCCGAGCACCGGGACGTCGCCCTCGAGCACGGCGGTCTGCAGGACCTCGCCGCCGAGCAGCAGCGCGCCCACCCCGGTGCCGCCGGCGAGCAGCAGCCCGAGCCCGAGCAGCACACCGGCCTCGACGGGGACGGCCTCGCCGAGCTCGTAGCGACCGCCCGCGACGTAGCGGACGACCAGCGCGAGACCGGCGACCAGCCCGCCCGCGAAGCCGCCGCCGGGGGCGTTGTGGCCGGCGAACAGGAAGTACAGCGAGACGACCATCATCGTCGGGAAGACCAGGCGGGTGATCACCTCGAGCAGCAGGACGCGGTCGCCGTCGCCGCGGCGGGCCGACCGCAGCCAGCCGCCGGCCCCCGTCGACGGGGTGACCACGGGCTGCGGCTCCGAGCGCGGCGGCGCCCCGGAACGGCGGTGCAGGAAGACCAGGCTGGCGACGCCGGTGGCCGCGGCGACGATCACCGAGAGCTCGCCCATGGTGTCCCAGGCGCGGATGTCGACCAGGGTCACGTTGACGACGTTCGCGCCCGCGCCGAAGTCGTAGGCCTGCGCGGGGTACGCCGCCGACACCGGCGGGGCCTGCCGCGCGGCCAGCGCCACCGCCCCGAGCCCCGTCATGAGCAGCCCGACCGGCACGGCGACGAGCAGGCGCCGGACGCGCTGGCGGGAGGTGTGCCGGTCGGCGATGTCGCGCGGGAGCGTGCGCAGCACGAGCACGATCACCACGAGCGTCGCCGTCTCCACCAGGGCCTGGGTGAGCGCGACGTCGGGCGCCCCGGCCAGGGCGAAGATCAGCGCGATCGAGTAGCCGAGCCCGCCGACCACCAGGACCGCGCCGAGACGCCGGCGCACGCGCGTGGCGACGATCGCGCACGCGGCGCCGATCACGGCGGCGAGCACCTGGAACGGCGAGTCGGCGAGACGGTCGACGCGAACTTCGCCGAGGTCGGCCGACAGCAGCAGCGCGAGCCCCGGCCCGAGCACCAGCACCACGAAGACCGTGTTGAGGACCCAGGACAGCGAGCCGCGCTGGGTCATCACCGTGACGCGCAGCGAGGTGTTCTCCAGGGCGTGGATCACGCCGCGCCACGCGATCTCGGCGCGCACCCCGGCCAGCGGGTGGCGCGCGGTGAGACGGGCGCTCACCGACGGCAGGCCCACGACGGACCCGAGGGCGATGGCGAGCGCCGAGAGCCCGAGCGCCACGCCGAGCGAGGGGATCACGGCGAGCTCGAGCAGGGCCGGGTAGGTGGCCGGCAGGGTGTCGGCGTAGCCCTCGAGCAGCGGCGCGAGGCCCGCGACGCCGAGCCCCGCGACGAGGCCGCCGACCCCGAGCACGGCCGGCGACGCGACGAACAGCGGACCCGGCGCCTCCCAGGTCACCGCCTCCACCCCCGGCTTGCGCCAGAACGCCCCCCACACGAACCGCATGCTGTACCCGACGGTGAGCACCGAGCCGAGCACGACGAGCGCGAGCAGCGGCACCGCCGCGGAGCCGTAGGCCTCGTGGAGGAACGCCTCGAACGACGCCTCCTTGGTGACGAAGCCGAGCAGCGGCGGCAGGCCGGCCATCGAGGACGCGGCGAGGATGCCGGCCGTCGCCAGCACGGGAGCGCGTCGCCCGAGCCCGGAGAGCTCGCGCAGGTCACGGGTGCCGGCGCGACGGTCGATCACGCCGACGACGAGGAACAGGCAGGCCTTGAACAGGGCGTGGCCCACCACCAGCCCGAGGGCGGCGAGCGCGCCGTCCCGGGTGCCGGCCCCGGCGAGCAGCAGCATGAACCCGAGCTGGGACACCGTGCCGTACGCGAGGACGAGCTTGAGGTCGTGCTGGCGCAGCGCCTGCACGCCGCCGAGCAGCATCGTGACGATCGCCAGCGTCGCGATCAGCGGGCGCCACGGCTCGACGTCGGCGAGGCCGGGCGCGAGGCGCAGCACGAGGTAGACGCCGGCCTTCACCATCGCGGCGGCGTGCAGGTAGGCGCTGACCGGCGTGGGCGCGGCCATCGCCGAGGGCAGCCAGAAGTGGAACGGCACCAGCGCGGACTTGGTGATCGCCCCGACCAGCACGCAGACGACCCCGGCGGTCACGGCCGCGGGGGTCGCGGCCGGGCCGGTGAAGTAGGTCACGAGCTCCGAGAGCGACGTGGTGCCCGCCGCGGCGGACAGCACGACCAGGCCGACGAGCATCGTCAGGCCGCCCGCCGCGGTGACGACGAGCGCCTGCACCGCCGCCGCACGGCTGGCCCGCTTGTGCGAGTCGTGCCCGACGAGCAGGAAGGAGAAGACGGTCGTGAGCTCCCAGCACACGTAGAGCACGAAGACGTCGTCGGACCAGACGAGCGCGAGCATCGCGCCGGCGAAGGCGGTGAGCACCCCGGCGAACCGCCCGAGCCCGCGCGCGCCCTCCGCGAAGTAGCGGGTGCAGTACAGGAGCACGAGGGCACCGATGCCGGTGACCAGCAACGAGAAGGTGGCGGACAGCGCGTCGAGGCGCATCGCGATGTCGATGTCGAGGGCGGGGATCCACGGGATCTCCTGGGTGGGCGCGGCGCCCGCGAGCACCGCGGGCAGCTGCGCCAGGATCCAGACGAAGGCCGCGGCGGGGACCAGGGCCAGCACCGCGAACGCGCGTCGACCGAGCACCCGGACCAGACCCGGCGCGGCCAGCGCCGCCACCGCGTGCGCCCCCACCAGCACCAGCACGCTTGCTGCACTCCCAACTGTCGTCCCGACCCGTGGCGGGGCGCATCATTCCGGATCCCCCGTGGTGGTCGCGTGCGGTGACGACGAGGTCACTCCCGCGGGATCGCGCGGACGGCGGTCAGTCGTCGGCGAGCGCTGCCCGCACCGCCGCGACGGTCTGCTCCCCGGTGGCCCGCCGTTCCGACCGGTCGATCGCCACCTCGACCACCCGTGTCCCGGGTCTCCCGGTCGGGGCGAGCGCCCCGGTCGGACCCCCGAGCTCGGCCGGCATCGCACGGCGGTGCGGCACGCGGTGCGCGGCGCAGAGCGCGGCGAGGTCCGTGCCGTGCGGGGCCCCGAAAACACGCTCGAACGCAGCGGCGAAGCGGGGTGCGCCCTGCTCGAGGGTGGCGAAGATCCCGCCGCCGTCGTCGTTCGCGACCACGACGACGAGCTCCCCGCGCGGCTCGTCCGGCCCGACGAGCAGGCCGTTCGTGTCGTGCAGGAACGTCAGGTCGCCGAGCAGCGCGTAGGTCGGCCCGGGGTGCGCGAGCGCGACGCCCGCGGCCAACGAAACGGCCCCGTCGATCCCGGACACGCCGCGCGCCGACAGGACGGTGACGTCGGCGCGGGGGGTCGCCGCGAGCGCGACGTCCCGGATCGGCGCGGACGCGCCCACCACCAGGCAGGCCCCGGACGGGAGCGCCGCGACGGTGGCCGCGGCCAGGGCGGGCCCGCTGCCCTCGACGACGGCGGAGTCGAGCACCTCGAGGGCCCGGTCGTCGGCCTCGGCCCAGGCGCGCGCGAAGTCCGCGTCGGGCTTCCAGTCGTCCGGGGGCGGGAGCGCGCCGACCGCCGTCACCGACCCGGCGACGTCCGTCCAGCCCGGCCGGGGGCGGCCGCCGGTCGGGGCCACCGAGGGGACCGCCACGACGGTGACGCACGGGTCGGCGAGCAGGCGCGAGACGGCGCGGTGCAGCGTCGGGCGGCCGAGGACGACGACCTGCTCGGGGCGCAGGTCCTCGCGCGTCCCGTCCAACGCCGCGGGCAGCGCCCAGGTGCCGGCGGGCAGCGCGCGCCCGCCCGCGGGGTCCGACCACAGCGGCGACGTCGGCTCGGCGAGCACCGGGACGCCGTCGGGCAGGCGCGTCCCGGCGGGCACGACCTCCCCGCCGTGACCGGCGACGACGAGCGTCCGCGCCCCGGCGCGCAGCGCCAGGGGCGCGAGGGTGGAGGCGGGCGGCGCCGCGACGATGCCCGTCCACGGAGCGCCCTCGGGCCGGCCCTCGAGCGCAGGATCGGAGCTGGTCCGCGGGTCGGCGGCGCCCTGCGGGTCGAGCAGCGGCTCGCGCAGGGGACGTTGAGCTGGACGGGACCGGGGTCGCCCCCGCTCGTGCCCGCCGCCCGGTCGAGCGCCCGGCTCACGACCGCCCGCCAGGAGCGCGCCGCCCCGGGGCGGTCCTCCGCCAGCGGCATCACCACCGAGGCGCGGACCGCCTCGCCGTACATCCCGACCTGGTCGATGGTCTGGTTGGCGCCGCTGCCCACGAGCTCGACGGGCCGGTCGGCGCTGACCACCAGCAGGCCCACCCCGCTGCGCGAGGCCTCGAGCACGGCGGGGTGCAGGTTGGCCACCGCGGTGCCCGAGGTGACGACGACGGGCACGATCCGGCCCGACACCGACCCGAGGCCCACCGCGAGGAAGCCCGCGCCGCGCTCGTCGATGCGGACGTGCAGCCGGAGCCGGCCGTCGCGGTCGGCGGCGTAGAGGGCGACGAGCAGCGGCGCGTTGCGCGACCCGGGGCACGCGACGGCGTCGGTGATCCCCGCCCGGACCCATTCGTCCACGACGACGTGGGCCTGCGCCGTCGAGGGAATCACCCAACCCACGGTAATGACGCGGAGGCCGTCGCACCCGATGGGCAGGGGGTGATCCCGGCCCCTGATCAGGTCCGGTGGCGCGGCGACACGAAGGGACCACCGCAGACCGTGTCCTGAGGACACGGTCTGCGTGCTCGACTCCTCGGAGCGGCGCGCGAGGCCGATCACCTCCGCCGGCGCAGCAGGCGCAGCGTCGCGTCCCGCCCGGTCGCCCGCGTGAACAGGTACTCGGCCCGCTCGTAGGACAGTCGCGTGCGACCCGTGTCCGGGCACCGGTCCGCCGCGGCGGGGGTGCGGGCGGGCCCCGGGCGGCGGTCGGCGAGGAACACCGGGCCGCGGGTCCGCCCCTCGAGCAGGACGTCGAGCAGGCGCGCGGTGCGGGCGCGCCACGCGACGGCGCCGGCGCACCGGTCGTCCCGGTCGAGGTCGTCGACATCGAGGTCGAGCACGGCGCGGACCGGCGCCCCGGACTCGGACAGCAGCGACCACAGCGCGCGCTCGCGGACGGGCACCGAGGGGTCCTCGCAGAGCGCGGCGACCCGCGCGGGATCCAGCGGTGGAGCCGGCGCGCGGTCCGGATCGCGGCGCTCCAGGCCCCCGGCGAGGTCGGGGCGGTCCAGCCAGGCGGCGAACGAGCGGACCGCGGCGCGGTGCCGGTTCCACGTCGCGGCGGCCGCCCCGCCCCAGGTGGTCACGAGCACGCGGATGACCTCGTCGCCGGTCAGGGCGTCGAGCGGGGTGGTGCCGCCGAGCCCGCGCACCAGCCGGCACAGGGTCTGGCCGTAGGCCCTGCGCGCAGGGGGCTCGAGACCCTCGAGGAACGCGGCGGCGCGGTCGTCGAGGGTCGGCGTGGTCGTCGTCCCGCCCGGGTCGGCGGCCCGGGCGTCGAGGTAGGCGCGCTCGGCGTCGTTGCGGGTCAGGGCGGCCGCGCGGGCGTACTCCCGGCGCGCCTCGTCGTGGCGGCCCAGGCGGCCCAGCAGATCGGCGCGGACTCCCGGCAGCAGGTGGTAGTCGCGCAGGCGGGGGTCGTCGCGCAGGGCGTCCGCGAGCGCCAGCCCGGCCTCCGGTCCCCGGGCGCGCCCGACGGCGACGGCCCGGTTGAGCGCGACCACCGGCGTGGGCAGGAGCGCGGCGAGGCGGTCGTACAGCGCGGCGATCGCCGCCCAGTCGGTGTCCTCGGGACGCCGGGCCTGCGCGTGGCAGACGGCGATCGCGGCCTGCAGGACGTAGATGCCGGGCGTCCCGCCGAGATCGCGAGCGCCCAGATCCCGAGCCCGCAGCATCGACGTGAAACCTCGCCGCACGTGCACCGGGTCCCAGCGCCCGCGGTCCTGGTCGTGCAGCGGGATCGGCTCGCCCTCCGGGCCGGTGCGCGCCGCCGACCGCGAGGCCTGCAGCTCCATGAGCGCCACCAGGCCGTGCACCTCGGGCTCGGAGGGCGCGAGCGCGGCGAGCCGGTGACCGAGACGCAGGGCCTGCCCGCAGAGGTCCGTGCGCACCAGGGCCTGCCCGGAGGTGGCCGCGTAACCCTCGTTGAACACGAGGTAGACCACCTCGAGCACCGACGACAGCCGCACGGCGAGCTCGTCGCGCCCGGGCATCGCGAACTCGGCCCCGGTCTCGGCGAGCGTCCGCTTCGCGTCGGCGATCCGCCGGCTGATCGTGGCGTCGTCGACGAGGAAGGCGCGGGCGATCTCGGCGACGTCCAGGCCGCCGAGCAGGCGCAGGGTCAGCGCGAGGCGTCCCTCGGTGCGCAGCACGGGGTGGCACGACAGGAACATCAGGCGCAGGACGTCGGCGTCGTCGTCGGGACCGTCGTCGGGATCCTGGTCCTCGCCGGGCCCGGTCTGCGCGAGCTCCGCGTGGACCCTCTCGGCCCGCCCCTCGCGCCGCAGGTGGTCGACGGCGCGCCGCTTGGCGACGGCCGTGAGCCAGGCGCCCGGGTTGGCGGGGACGCCCTCGTCCGGCCACTGTTCCAGCGCCGCGACGAGGGCGTCCTGCGCGAGCTCCTCGGCCAGGCCGACGTCGTGCACCATCCGCGTGAGGGCGGCGACGATCCGGGCGGACTCGAGCTTCCAGACCGCGTCCACCCGGGCGTGCAGCCCGCCCCCACGCGCGGGGATCACGGACCCATGACCCGGTGCAGGACGCTGTCGCCGTCACCGACGATCCGCCGGAAGCGCCGCGAGACCTCGAGCGCCTCCTCGTGGGAGGAGACCTCGACCAGGGCGAAGCCCAGGATCTCCTCCTTCGCCTCGACGAAGGGCCCGTCGGTCACGGTGATCTCGTCGCCGACCGACGTGACCTTCACGCCGCCGGGCGCGAGGCCCCCGGTCGCGATGAGGATGCCGGCGGCGGTCATCTCCTCGATGAACGCGCCCATCTCGGCGAACAGGGCCTCGTCGGCCTGCCGGCTGTTCTGTCCTGTGGTCATCAGGTAGCGCATCGGGTGCTCCTCGGTCTCGGTGGTGCGGGGTGCTGACGGCTCCACGTCGTCCGGGCCGATGCGACAGGGAACGGGCGCGTTCCCTGTCGTACCAGGTCGGACGACGTGGTGGCGAGAGTCCGATCCGGCAGGTCCCCAGAGAGGCACCCGAGATGACCACGACCGTTGTCACCCCCGCCGTCACCACCAGCGCCGCCGACGCCCGCACCCGCCGACAGCTCGCCGCGCTGGCCGTCGGCTTCCCGCTCTGGGCCGCCGTGTCGGTCGCCCAGGCCGCCACCCGCGACGGGTTCGACATCCTGCGCCACCCACTGAGCCTGCTCTCCGCCGGCGACCTCGGGTGGCTGCAGATCACCAACTTCGTCGTCGCCGGTGTCCTCGCCCTCGTCGGGGCGCGCGGCCTGCACACGGCGGTGCGCGGCACCCCCGGCGACGTGTGGGCGCCCCGGCTCGTGGCCGCCGCCGGCATCGGGCTCCTCGCGGCCGGCCCCCTGGTCATGGACCCGGGCGCGAACTTCCCCGTCGGGGCGCCCGACGACCTGCCGCTGGTCACCTGGCACGCCGTCGGCCACATGGTCGCCGGCACGGTCAGCTTCACCGCGCTGATCGCCGCGTGCCTCGTCCTGGCCCGCCACCTCACCCGCACCGGACGCCGGGGCCTCGCGATCGCCTGCCGCGTCGCGGGCCTCTCCCTGGCGCTCGGCTGGGGCTGGGCGATGGGCGGGGGCGCCGCCGGCACGCTCACCCTCGCGGTCGGTGCCGTCGCCGCGATGCTCGCCGTGGCCGGGGTGGCCGCCCTGGCGCGACGCGGGGTCTGATCACCCGCGGACGACCCACCCCTCCGGCGCGCGGTGCGCGCCGGGGGGTTCGGCGCGTCATCACCCACAGGAGCCCCTCCGCCCCCGTGCGCCTGCACCACGTACGCCACGAGGTCGTGGAGGCGCGCCGGACGGGTGGTGAAGCACTCGACCGGATGACAACCCATCGAGCGGATCTCCGCCGAATCGGACACCGCAGCCCGTGATCGCGCCGTTCACTGCACCGTGCGCATCGATACGACTCGACTCCAGCCCTCCACGGAGCGGGTCGTCCGGGCGCGGGGGATGCGACGGACAGGCTTCGTCGTGGCCACCGGCGTCCTGACGACCGCCCTGTCCCTCGCGACCCTCGCCCCGGTGGCGAGCGCCGACCCGGGCGTCCCGCCGCCGCCCGGCCCGCACACCCAGGCCGCTCCGGACGACGAGGGCCCGCAGCGCTGGGCGCCCCCGCTGGCCGGGACGTCGACCGGTGTCGCGATCACCGAGGGCACCGCGCGCCTGAGCACCATGCGCGACGGCACCGAGACCGGCCCGGCCGCGCTGCGCGGCGCCGAGCGCCAGGGCCTGCTCGACCTCGGCGCCCACCAGTTCGCGACGCCGGTCAACCGGATCGACGCCCCGGTCACCGGCGACGTCCCGCCCGGGTCCCAGGTGGCGGTCGACGTGCGCGGACAGGACGCCGACGGGCAGTGGAGCGAGTGGCTCCCCGCCGAGCCGGGCTCCCCCGCGGTGCTCCCGGAGCCCACGCGCACCGTGGCCGTGCGGCTCGCGATGCTCGCCCCGACCGGTTCGGCCGGCCCGGTGGTGCGCAGCCTCGAGGTCCTCGCCGACGAGGTGCCGACCGGCCCGCGCACGATCGCCCCGCGAGCCAGCTACCGGGTGTTCGCCACCCGCGAGGGCCTCGTCGGCGGGGTCACCGCCAACGGGCACCGGATCACGCCGAACGACCAGTTCGCCGCGCTGCCCTCCCGCCGCGCGCTCTCCCCCAACGGGCGCGGCGACTACAGCGTGCGCGTCTGCGCCGCCGGCGGGCGCTGCGCGACCGTGCCGGTGTGGGACGTCGGGCCCTGGAACACCAAGGACGACTACTGGAACCCGTCGGACCAGCGCCAGCAGTGGAAGGACCTGCCCCAGGGGCGCCCGCAGGCCCAGGCCGCGTTCGAGAACAAGCACAACGGCGGGCGCGACGGCTTCGGGCGCCAGGTGAAGAACCCCGCGGGCATCGACCTCGCCGACGGGACCTTCTACGGCCTCGGCCTGCGCGACAACGCGTTCGTCACCGTCGACTACCTGTGGACCGCGAAGTCCGCGGCGCTGGGACGGGCGGCCACCGCCGGCGCCGGCCCGGTCGTGGAGCGCGCGACGCCGGACGCCGCGGCGCCCGACGGCGGGGTGGTCGGCGACGGCGCCCAGGTCGAGGTGCAGTGCCAGGTCGCGGGCACCTCCGTCACCGGCACCCAGGGCACCAGCAACCTCTGGCTGCGCACCCGGCCGGAGCGCTACGTCCCGGCTGCGTGGATCCAGGGTGCGCCGCCGGTGCCGCCCTGCACCTAGCGCACGTCGGTAAAGTCGCCGGGCGTGGCGACCGTCGGCGAATGGGTGGAGGGCGCGCGTCCCCGCACGCTGCCCACGGCGATCGCCCCGGTGCTCGCGGGCTCCGGGGCGGCCGCGGGAGTCGCCGGTTTCGACCCGGTGGCCGCCGTGCTCGCGCTGATCGTCTCCGTCTCCTTCGTGATCGGCGTGAACTTCGCCAACGACTACTCCGACGGCGTGCGCGGCACCGACGACGACCGCGTCGGCCCGCTGCGTCTCGTGGGCTCCGGGGTGGCGCAGCCGTACATCGTCAAGCGCACCGCGATGCTCTGCCTCGGGCTCGGGGCGCTCGCCGGCGTCGTGCTCTCGCTCTACAGCGGGCACTGGTGGCTGATCCTCGTCGGCGGGATGTGCCTGCTCGGTGCCTGGTTCTACACCGGGGGCTCGCGCCCCTACGGCTACCGCGGGCTGGGCGAGCTCGCCGTGTTCGTCTTCTTCGGACCGGTCGCGGTGCTCGGCACCGAGTTCGTGCAGACCGGCCGCGCCAGCGGCCTCGGGATCGGCGCCTCGGTGGGCGTCGGCCTGCTCGCCTGCGCGGTCCTCGTCGCCAACAACCTGCGCGACATCAGCTCCGACGTCGACACCGGCAAGCGCACCCTCGCGGTGGTGCTCGGCGACCGCGACACCCGCGTGCTCTACGCCGCGCTCGTCGTGGTCCCGCTCGGCATGACGCTCGTGCTCAGCCTGCGGGCCTGGGGCGCGCTGGCCGGCCTCCTGGCGCTGGTCCTGCTCGTGCCCGGGCTGCGGCGCGTGCTCGCCGGGTCCACCGGCCGGGACCTGATCCCCGTGCTGCGCGACACCGCGCTCGGGCTGCTGGTGTGGTCCGCCGCGACGGCGCTGGGCCTGGCCCTGACGTAGGGCCCTGACGTAGGCCCTGACCTAGGGATCCTCTCCGGGAGCGTCCCCCCGGAGCTCGGCCCGCAGCTGCTCGCGCCGGGCCCGGCGCGACGCGGTGGCCGCGTCCACCTCGGCGGCGAGCCGCGCCCGCAGCCCGCGGAACAGGAACAGCGACAGCGGCAGGGCCACGACGATGGCGATCAGCAGCGACACGAGCAGCGGCAGGCCGACGGCCACGAGCACGCCCGCGATCACCGCCACGACGAGCAGGCGGGCCCCGACGTAGAGGGCGACCGCGAGCGCGACGCCGCCGGGCGAGCCGGTGGCGCCGGAGGGGCTGTCGGCGGGGCTGTCGGTGGTGTCGTCCCGGACGCCCTCGGCGGGCCCGGGAGCGGGATTCGGCGAGGTCACGGCACCAGGGTAGGCGCGCGCCGAGGGCGCCGCGCCCGCAGCCGGCGGCGCCGGAGTCGTCCGTTTCGCCCTTTGTGCTCTCTTTACCTGGATACAAGCGTTCGAGTACGTACGGGGTCCGGTGTCACGATTCGCCGCGTTGTGTCCGCTCCCGCCGTTCGGCGGTCGGGCGGGCACCCGTGGCGACAGGGAAGGTGGAGTGACATGACCATCACTCACGAGGCCGGCGAGCGACTGATGACCCCCGGCGAGGTCGCGGCGATGTTCCGCGTCGACCCGAAGACCGTCACGCGCTGGGCGTCCGCGGGCCGCATCGGCTCCATCCGCACCCCGGGTGGCCACCGCCGCTTCCGCGAGTCCGAGGTCCGCACCCTGCTCGACGGCCTGACCAGCGAGGCGCACCGCTAGCCGATCCGGCACGACCGGCGGCCGGACGGCCGCCGGTCGGCGGCGACGTGACGGCGTGGGTGGGGATCCGCTTCGTCGGGCCTCACAGGGGCCTCGTGGCGCGGCACCCCGCTCGTCCCGGGCACCCGACCGCCACCCGACGTCCACCTCGCGGACGTCACGCGGACTTCGGGTCCGACCGGTAGCGTGGTGGATGCCCGGTCCGTGGAGCATCCGCGGCCGGTGACGTCGAAGATGCTGGAGGCGTCCGAGTGATCCCGTTCCTCGTGGCCGTGCTTGTCCTGGTCGTCGTGGGGACGTTGCTGTGGAAGGTGATGGCCGCCCAGGCGGCCCAGGCCGGACACGACGGCGGTCCCGGCGGCATGGTCGAGGACGCACCGACCGGCCCCACCCGCCAGGCCTCTCCGCGTCGCCCGCAGCGCCCGGTCGCGCCGGACGACGACCCGGAGTTCCTGCGCTCGCTCGACGAGCGGATCCAGCGCCCCGAGCGCGAGGACCCGCCCAGCACCTAGAGAAGACCTCCCACGAGGGGCGTCCCGGTCCGCCGGGGCGCCCCTCGTGGTGTCTGTGGGGGTCCCTCTATCGGGGGATCATCGGGCGCCGCACCCGGGACCCGGCCCGGCCGAAGTCGTCGGCGACGGTGGCCGCGAGCTCGAGCAGCGCCGCCCGCGTGCGCGAGGCGAGCTTGTCGAGCTCGATCTCGGCGCCCTCCTCGAGGTGCGGGTCGAACGGCAGCCGCACGACGGCCCGGCAGCGGGCCGCGAAGTGGTCGGAGACGCGGTCGAGATCGACGTTGCCCGACGACCGTCGCACGTAGTTGATGACGGCCACCGAGCGGGACACCAGGTCGCGGTAGCCGTGCGCATCGAGCCAGTCGAGGGTGGCCGACGCGCTGCGCGCCCCGTCGATCGACGCCGACGAGACGATCAGCAGGGAGTCCGCGACGTCGAGGACACCCTTCATCGCGGAGTGCATGAGCCCGGTGCCGCAGTCGGTGAGCACCACGTTGTAGAAGTGCTCGAGCAGCGTCACCGTGCGCCGGTAGTCGACCTCGCTGAACGCCTCGGACACCGCCGGGTCCTGCTCGCTGGCGAGGACCTCGAGGCGCGACGGGCCCTGCGAGGTGTAGGCGCGGACGTCGGAGTAGCGCCGCACGCGGTTGGCGTCGCGCAGCAGGTGGCGCACGGTGGCCGTGGTCTCGAGCGGGATCTTCTGGCTCAGCGTGCCGCGGTCCGGGTTCGCGTCCACGGCGATCACGCGGTCGCCGCGCAGGGACGCGAAGGTCGACCCGAGCGTGGTCGTCATCGTGGTCTTGCCGACGCCGCCCTTGAGGCTCAGCATCGCGATCTTGTAGCAGCCGTGGAGCGGCTGGTTGACCCGCGCGATCAGCTCGCGTCGCGCGGCGTCCCCGGCGCTCTCCCCCGGGTTGACCAGGCCACCGCTGCCGACGAACAGCGCGCGCCGCCAGCCCGTCTGCGGCGGGCGCCTGCTGGGCCGGAGGAGCTGCGCCGACGAGAGGTCGTAGCTCGCAGGACCGTCCGGGCCCTGCGGCGCGTGGGCCCCGCGGCCCGGCGTCGTGAAGCGCCCGGAGAGCGGCGCGCGATCGCCCGGCACGGGACCCGCGGGCGGGGCGGTGGCGCCGCGCGGGTCGACGCCGGCGTGGCGGGGCTGGGCGGTGTCACCGCGGGCGGCCTCGGCGGTGTCGACCCGCCGCGTGGTCTCCGGGGAGTCCGCCGGGGCGGCCACGGCCGGCTCGACCGGGGTGCCGTTCGTGGCCGCGGTCTCCGACGACACGCTCGGCGTCTCGGCCGAGGAGGGCGGCGCCGAGGTCGGCGCCGCGCTCGACGGCGGCGAGGACGACGGAGGCGTCGCCGGCGACTCGTCGTCGTCCGTGGGTTCCATCTGGCGGCCCCTCCCTCGTCGCGTGGCGCGCCAGACCGTATCCCGTCGTGGAGATCCGAACGACCCGAACGGACGGAGATCGTTGCGACGTCCGGGGGTCAGCCGACCCCGGCGTACGAATGCAGTCCCGTGACCACGAGGTTGACGAAGAACAGGTTGAACACCATCACCGCGAAGCCGACCACGTTGATCACCGCGGCGCGGCGCCCCCGCCAGCCTGCGGTGGACCGCGCGTGCAGGTAGCAGGCGTAGACGACCCAGGCGACGAGCGCGGTGGTCTCCTTGGGGTCCCAGCCCCAGTAGCGACCCCAGGCGGCTTCGGCCCAGATCGCCCCGGTGATCACCGCGAACGTCCAGATCGGGAAGGCCAGTGCCGTGGCGCGGTAGGCGACGCGGTCGAGCACGTCGGCGCCCGGCAACCGCGCGGCCCACGCCAGGCGGCTCGGGGTGCTCTCGTGCGCGGCCCGCAGGAGGTACAGGACGCTGCTGACCCCGGCGAGCAGCAGGATGCCCGAGGCGATGACGGCGGCGGAGACGTGGATCGCGAGCCAGTAGGAGCGCAGCGCGGGCACCACGGGCGCGGTCTGCGTGTAGAGCACCGTTCCGCCCAGGAACATCAGGATGATCACGGGCAGCAGCACGAAGACGCCGAGGCGGCGCAGCTCGGGGCGGCGGTGGAGCACGACCAGCCAGGCCCCCACCGCGACCAGGCAGATCGCGGCGGTGAACTCGTACATGTTGCCCCAGGGCACCCGCCCTGCGGCGAACCCGCGGACCACGAGCATCGCCAGGTGCAGGCCGAACCCGAGGACGGTGAGCGAGACGCCCATGCGCCCGAACCGCTCGGCGCGGGAGCGGGGCGGCGGGGCGCTGTCGGCCCCGGTGCCGGTCAGGTCGGCGGTCCCCGTCGAGCCCCCACCCACGGCCGCGCCGACGGGCTCCCGCGCGGACTCCTCGGCCCGCGTCGGACGCCGCAGGAGCGCGTGCTCGACGGCGTGCAGGATCATCGCCAGCACGTAGACGCCGAGCGCGGACTCGAACAGCAGGTCGCCGAACTGGCCGAGCTGCGCGTCAACGACCATCGGGGTCCTCCCGCTCCTCCCCGCCGGCGTCCACCGACGGTTCCTGCGTCGCCTCGGGCGGCACGGACTCCTCGGGGACGGCCGGGTCGGGCATGGCGGGATCGGGTCCCGCCTCGCCCCGCGCGCCCAGCTCGGCCGCGAGCCGCCCGAACTCCTCGCCGTAGCCCGCGCGGTCCGTGCGTGCCAACCCGCCGAGCGTCACCACCGTACGACCACCTGTCGTAGGCGGCAGTGCGGGGGCCGCGCGCACCCAGAAGCGGCGACGGCGCACCGTCAGCGACAGCGTCAGGCCCCCGAGCAGCGCGATCGCCGTGATCAGCACCGCCGTCTGCCCCGGGTCGTGCGACACCTGCAGCGACACCCAGTTCTCGACGCCGTCGAAGCGGATCCGGGTGCCGTCGTCGAGCGTGATCTCGCCGCCGGGCTTGATGTTCTCCCGCGCCACGCGCACCAGCCGGCCCTGATCGACCATGCCCTGGTCCACCGAGAAGATCGACTGCGCGCGGCCGGAGTCGAGCCCCAGGTCGCCGCGCAGCACGTCGACGGCGACCTCGGGGTTGTTCAACGCCGGGAACACCGACGTCACGAGCCCGCCGCCCGACGAGGTCGGCGCGAACAGGCCGGTGATCGCGAGCTGGGAGCGCCGGCGCTGCGCCTCGTCGGTGACCCCCGGCGGGTCGATCTTCGTCGCGCCCTCGGAGAGCAGCGTCCCCTGGTCGACGGGACGCCACTGCACGAGGCCGACGCGCTGCTGGCCGTCGGGGAAGGTCACCGTGAAGCGGGGCGCGTAGCCGTGCCCGAGCAGGTAGACGCGCTCGCCGTCGACGCGCAGCGGGTCGTTCACCGCGAGGTCGTGGGGCACCCAGGCGTCGGCGCCGCTCTGCACGGCCTCGCCGTCCTGGAAGCGGATCGCGGCGTCGAAGGAGTCCGGCTGCCCGTCGGGGCGGAACGTCGCGCGGAAGCCGTCGACGGTGAGGCAGAAGGGATCCAGCCCGGTGCCGTCGACCTGCAGGCCGGGACGGAACGAGTCGTAGGCGTAGATCCCGGAGTTGCAGAACTCGCTGCCGTCGGCCATGACGATGACCTGGCCCTCGTAGCCCAGGATCTTGCCGATGGCGATGCCGCCGAGCAGGGCGATGAGGCTGAGGTGGAACACCAGGTTGCCGACCTCGCGCAGCGAGCCTTTCTCCGCGGAGATCGTGCGCACGCCGCCCGGCTCGGAGCGCACCACGGTGCGCCAGCCGCGCAGCCGCCGGCGGGCCGCCTCCACGACGGCGTCCGGGTCGTCGTCGGAGGTGCTCTGCGCGTGGTGGGGCAGGCGGGCGAGGTTCCGCGGCACGGCGACCGGCTCGACGCGCAGGCTCCGGGCGTGCTCGATCGACCGCGGGACCAGGCAGCCGATGAGCGAGATGAACAGCAGCAGGTAGACCGCCGAGAACCACGGCGTGGCGAAGACGTCGAAGAACCCGAGGTCGTCGAGCACCGGGCCGAGGGTCGGGTGCTGGGCGAGGTAGTCCTCGACGGCGTTGGGGCTCGGGGTGCGCTGGGGCAGCACCGCTCCGGGCAGCGCGGCCACCGCGAGCAGGAACAGCAGGATCAGCGCGGTGCGCATGCTGGTCAGGCCGCGCCAGGTGTTGCGGGCCAGCGCGAGCGCCCGCCGGGCGCGGCTCGGGCCGGACGGCGGCGGGCCGGCGTCCCCGGCGGGTGCCTTCGGCAGCGTGGTGGTCATGGGAGGCCTACAGCGGGGTGGAGAAGCCGGCGATGGGACCGCGCAGCAGCGCGATGATCTCGGCCCAGAGGCCGGTGGCGAGCAGCAGGCCCACGAGGATCATGCCGACACCGCCGACGATCTGGATGCGCCTGCTGTGGTTCCGCAGCCACGCCTGCGCCCGCACCGCCCGCCCGGCGCCGAGGGCGATGAGCACGAACGGCACGCCGAGCCCGACGCAGTAGGCGAGCAGCAGCACGACGCCCCGGACGCCGGCGCTGCCCGCGTCGGTGCCGCTGGCCAGGGCGACGACCCCCGCGAGCGTCGGCCCGAGACACGGCGTCCAGCCCAGGCCGAACGTCGCGCCGAGCAGCGGGGCGCCCACCAGCCCGAGCTGCGGCACCCGGTGCGGGCGGGTGTCGCGCTGCAGCGCCGGGACCAGGCCGAGGAAGACCAGGCCCATCGCGACGGTGACGACGCCGCCGATCCGCTGCAGGAGGGCCTCGTTGGCCAGCAGTGCGTCGGCCAGCCAGACGATCGACCCGAGGCCGACGACGAAGACGACGGTGAAGCCGAGCACGAACAGGCACGCCGCCCCGGCGACCCGCCAGCGCCGCAGCCGGCGGGGGGTCGCGGTGGCCACGGGGAGCTCGCCGGTGACCGCGGCGCGACGCTCGGCATCCTGGGCCTTGACCTCGTCGTCGGTCACTGCCGGCGCGTCGGCGCCGACCAGACCGGCGAGGTAGGCGAGGTAGCCCGGCACCAGCGGTACGACGCACGGCGACGCGAAGCTGACCGCGCCGGCCGCCACGGAGAGCAGCACGGCGAGCAGGACGGGGCCGGACGTGGCCACCTCGGTCAGGTTCATGGCGTCCCCAGGGTAGGACGCCGCTGTCGGACGCGCGTGTGCACGGGGACCCATCTCCGACGATGTGTCGTAGATCGTGCCGTCGGAGCGGGATGCCGATCGGGACCATGGGTCGGACGGCGGGGTACTCGCACGAGCGGAGCGCAATGCTTCGAAAACCGAAGCGTCGGCAGAAAATCGGTGGCGGCTCCGGCGAGGTCGCTCCTACCGTCCTCGCCGTGGACATCGACTCCTGAGGCGTCCGGGACCGTTCCGGTCCCCCGCCCCCTCCGCTGCCCCTCCCGCCGTCCGGCGCGGTGCTCTGCACCCCGGGCGCGCCGGCGGCGTCCGTCCGCACACCCCCAGGAGGTCCCCATGCGAACCACCCCGTCTCCGCAGACCCCGTCCGCGCCGCAGCCGGCCAACCGCGCCGAGCGCCGGGCCGCCGCCCGCGGTCGACAGACCGGCGGGGGCACGACCCGCACGGCACCGCGGGCCACCGGCCCGCGCGAGCACACCAAGCCCGCGCACGCCCGCGCGGACTTCGCGGCCCGCCGCAGCGGGTGAGACAGCGCGTGATCCGGCGGCTGACGACCGGGCCGGACGGTCCGGTCGTCAGCCGTGGGCGCCGGGGTACTGCTGCTGCTGGGGATACGGCGGCGGGTACTGGGGCGTCGCGCCCGCGGGCGGCAGCTGCGCGAGCTGCTCGGCCTGGTCCTTGTCGACGGCCATCGCGAAACCACAGGCGGTGCACTGAATGCTGTACCGCACGCGGACCGGGAAGAGCGGGATGAAGAAGAGCGTGAACTTCGTGACCAGCTTCAGGACGGCGTTCGCCGCCGACCGGTGACAGTTCGCGCAGGTCAGCAGCACCATCGCGAGCTGCGCCACCGTGCGGCGCGTCCCAAAGATGATCACATCGGCTCCTCGGCCTGGGTGGGTCCAGCGTCAGCTGGCGGGGGCGGGCTCGGCGGCGATGCGGTCGACCACGGGCTGCAGGTCCGAGGCCAGGACGGCGGTGAGGAACACCGCCGCCACGCGGTGGGAGCGGTCGAGCACGATCGTCGACGGCACCGCGTTGCGCGGGTAGCCGCGCAGCACGAGCAGGGAGCGACCCGGCGGGTCGAAGATCGACGGGTAGACGACGCCGCGGTCGCGGACGAAGTCGGCGGCGGCGTCGCGCTGGTCGCGGACGTCGATACCGAGGAACTGCACCCCGCGCGGCGCGGACGCCTCGGCGACCTGGTCGAGGGCGGGCGCCTCGGCGCGACAGGGCCCGCACCACGATCCCCACACGTTGAGCACCACGACCTGGCCGCGGTAGGCCTCCGTGGACAGCTCCCGGCCGGGCTCGAGCAGGCTCTCGCCGCCGAGGGCGGGCAGGACGCCGCGGGTCTCGGGCGGGTCGTAGGTGACGGTGGTGCTCCCGCCGGTGCCGCCGAAGACGAACGCCCCGTCCGACGGCGACGACGAGCACCCGGCGAGCACGAGCAGGCCCGCGAGCACGAGCAGGACGGCACGCACTCAGGCGCCCGTCGCCGACGGGTCGGAGACGCCACCGGGCTCGGCGTAGGCGATGTCGACGAGGCTCTCGTCGTCGAAGACGAAGCTGGTCACCGACCCCAGCGAGCACTGCCGGTGCGACGGGTTGTGCCACAGGCGCTCGCCGGACAGGAAGCGGCGCAGGGTCCAGATGGGCAGCTGGTGCGACACGCACACCGCCTCGTGTCCCGCGGCGAGCCCTCGCGCGCGGTGCGCGGCGCCGAGCATCCGGTGCGCGATCTCGAGGTACGGCTCGCCCCACGAGGGCGTGAACGGGTTGCGCAGCAACGGCCAGTACTCCGGCTTGCGCAGCGCGCCGTCGCCGACCCCGACGTGCAGGCCCTCGAAGGCGTTGCCGGCCTCGATCAGCCGGTCCTCGGTGACCGGCTCCACGCCGAGCTCCTCCGCGATCGGCACCGCGGTCTCCTGCGCCCGCTGCATCGGGGAGACGAGCAGGGCGGTGACGTCGGCGCCGGCCAGGTGCTCGGCGGCCCGGCGAGCGTGCTCGCGTCCGGTGTCCGAGAGCCCGTAGCCGGGCAGGCGGCCGTAGAGGATGCCCTCGGGGTTGTGGACCTCGCCGTGGCGGACCATGTGGACGGTCGTGCGCAGAGGGCTCACGGCGCCGTCGCCGCGGCCGCCGCCCGCGCCGCGCCGGGCAGCGCGTCGGCGATCACCGAGAACGCGTCGTCGTCGAGCGCCGCGGAGATGAAGCACGCCTCGAACACGCTCGGCGGCCAGTACACCCCGGCGTCGAGCAGGGCGTGGAAGAACGGTGGGAAGCGCCAGGTCTCGGCGGCCTTCATGTCGTCGTAGTTCCGCCCCACCTCGTCGGCGAAGCGGACCGACACCAGCGA
This sequence comes from Actinomycetospora sp. CA-053990, assembly GCF_050948445.1. NCBI lineage: Bacteria > Bacillati > Actinomycetota > Actinomycetes > Pseudonocardiales > Pseudonocardiaceae > Actinomycetospora > Actinomycetospora sp. CA-053990. The sequence goes on from NZ_CP192043.1 coordinate 5,720,781, forward strand.
GCCCGCCCGCTGCATGGTGTGGACGACCCCGGCCGCGGAGAGCGCGTCGGTGACCAGGCCGTGCAGGCGGTCGGCGTTCGCGTCGAGTGCCGTGTAGACCTCGGGCGTCGCGTGGCGCAGCGTCGTGAGCCCCGCCGCGACGGCGACGGGGTTCCCGGCCAGCGTCCCGGCCTGGTAGACGGGCCCGGCGGGAGCGAGGTGGCCCATGACGTCGGCGCGGCCGCCGAACGCGGCGGCGGGCAGGCCGCCGGACATGACCTTGCCGAAGCAGTAGAGGTCGCCGGCGACGCCCTCGAGGCCGTACCAGCCGGACGCCGAGACCCGGAAGCCGGTCATCACCTCGTCGATCACCAGTAGCGCGCCGTGCGCCTGGCAGAGCCGCTTGAGCCCGGCGTTGAAGCCGTCGTCGGGGGCGACCGCGCCCATGTTGCCCGCGGCCGCCTCGGTGATCACGCACGCGATCTCGGGCCCGCGCTCGGCGAACACGGCCGCGACGGCGTCGAGGTCGTTGTAGGGCAGGACGACGGTGTCGGTCGCCTGGGCGCCGGTGACGCCGGGCGACGAGGGGAGCCCGAACGTCGCGACGCCCGAGCCCGCCTCGGCGAGCAGCGCGTCGACGTGGCCGTGGTAGCACCCGGCGAACTTGACCACCACGCTGCGCCCGGTGAACCCGCGGGCCAGCCGCACCGCGCTCATCGTCGCCTCGGTGCCGGAGTTGACCAGGCGCACCTGCTCGACGGGCTCGACGCGCCGCACGAGCTCCTCGGCGAGGTCGACCTCGCCGATCGTCGGCGTCCCGAACGACAGCCCGGCGGACGCCGCCTCGCGCACCGCCTCGACCACGGCGGGGTGCGCGTGCCCGAGGATCATCGGGCCCCAGGAGCTGACCAGGTCGACGTAGCGGTGGCCGTCGGCGTCGGTGAGCCAGGGCCCGGAGCCGGCCACCATGAACCGCGGGGTGCCGCCGACCGACTTGAACGCGCGGACCGGGGAGTTCACCCCGCCCGGCACCACCTGCTCGGCGCGCGCGAAGAGGTCCGCGCTGCGCCCGACGTCGGACGTCCCGGGGCTCGTCATCGCTGTGCGGGTCACGGGGCCCAGTCTCCCAGCCGCCGGGACCTCGGGCCCGCCAGGCCCGTCAGGCCGGGAGCGACTCCAGCGGCGGAGGCGCGAGCGCGGTGACCGCGCGGTCGACCGCCTCGCACGACGGGCCGGCGACCTCGATCGAGTAGGCGACGGCGTCCCAGCCCACGAAGGTCCGGCAGGGACCGCCGTCCTCGGTCTGCACGAGCGGTCCGAGGCGCCCCCGCCCGGCGCGTTCCAGGCGGCCGCGCCGCCCGACTGCGCGCCGCGCGCGTTCGCCTCGGTGCTCACGTCGCCCGCGGTGTTCCACCGCGTGTAGCTCACGGTGGTGCCCTCGGGCCCGGCGCAGCCGCGCACCTGCTTCGGCGTGACCCCCGACGTCCCCGCGGTGGGCGTGCCCGGGTTGCACCCGGGCCGGATCGCGCCGGGGAAGACCCGTTCGGGCGCCCGCAGGTCCTCGGTGGTGGGCAGGCCGGTCGCGTTGAGGCTCGCGGTGACGTCGGCGCACCGGTCGTTGGTGACGTAGGCCTGCACCATCTGCGAGTGGCCGGTGTACGAGGCCACCGTCGTGCACTGCCCCTGGACGAGGGTCTGGTAGTAGGGGCCCTGGGTGATGCCGTCGATCGTCCAGGTGCGGATGCCGTCGGTCGAGGGGGAGGTCTGGTACGACGCGACGCGCGTCTGGGCGTCCTGCGCGGTCGGCCAGTCGATGTAGGCGATCGCCGCGACCCCGCGCTGGCACTGCAGCACGCTCTGCGGCTGGGCGCCCGTCGCCAGCTGGTACGCGGTGCCGTCGCCCGGCAGGCACCCCGCCCGGGCGCTGTCGGTGAACGTCTGCGACAGCGGCGCGGCCTCCCCGAGCGCGAGCGTGGCCGGCGCGGTGCCGCCGCGGTCGAGGACGACGATTGCGGTGACGACGATCGCGGCGACGAGCAGGACGGCCACCGCGACCAGGCCGATGACCAGGCCACGGCGGCGGGGCCTGCCCGTGGCGGCGTGCGGGCCGGACTGCCCGGGCGGGCCGGCGGGGGTCGTCGGCGACCAGGGGCCGGACGGAGGGGGCCAGCCGGAGGGGGCCGGACGCGTGGGGCCCGCTGTCCCAGCGGATCGCCGGGCCGCCCGCGGGCGCGTACGGGCCCTGCCCGTAGGGCGGGTAGGACGGCGGACCGGCGGGTCCGACCCAGGTCTCGCGCTGGTGTTCCGGGCCGCGCGGCGGGCCACCGGGTCCCCCGGGCGGGGCGTCCGGACGGCGGCCGCCCGGCGGGTCGGGGATCGGGGCGGGGGCGCGTCCGTCGAGGGCGGCCCTGGCCGCGGCCGCGAGCTCCCCGGCGTCGCCGAAGCGCTCGCCCGGCCGCTTCGCGAGCCCCCGCAGGACGACGGCGTCGAGCGCCGGCGGCAGCCCCGGACGCCGCACCGAGGGCGGCTGCGGGTCGACGTTGAGGTGCTGGTGGAGCATCGCCGGCATGTCCCCGTCGAACGGGGGCCGCCCGACGAGGATCTCGTAGAGCACGACGGCCAGCGCGTAGACGTCGGCGCGCCGGTCCACCGTCGCGCCCTCGAACTGCTCGGGCGCCATGTACGCCAGCGTGCCCAGCGTCGTGCCCGCCTCGGTGAGCGCGCGCCCACCCGGCGTGCCCTGCCCGAGGCGCACGATGCCGAAGTCGACGAGGTGCACGAAGTCCCGTCCGTGCGCCGTGGTCACCAGGACGTTGCCCGGCTTGACGTCGCGGTGGACGAGGTCGTGCGCGTGGGCGTCGTCGAGGGCGTCCGCGAGCTGCTCGACGAGGCCGACGGCGCGCGCCGGGTCGAGCGGGCCCTCCTCGCGCAGGAGCCGGGCGAGGTCGCGTCCGTCAACGAGGCGCATGTCGAGGTACAGGCGCCCGTCGATGACGCCGAAGTCGTGGATCGGGACCACGTGCGGCGAGGACAGGCGGGCCGCCGTGCGGCACTCGCGCTCGAACCGCTCGCGGATCTCCGGGTCGTCCGCGAGGTCCGGCGCCAGCCGTTTGAGAGCGACCTCGCGGTCGCGCCGCGTGTCGTACGCCCGGTGCACCTCGCCCATGCCGCCGCGCCCGAGACGGCTGGTCAGACGGTAGGGACCGAACATCTCCGCCGACCCCCCGGCGGGGCCCGTCGTCCCGGCGCCCGGTCCCGGCGAGCCCGTCATGTCGATCTCCCCCCAGGGCGGCGGAGGGTGGTCGACCGCGGGCCCGGACGGGAGGATACGACGCAGATCACCCCGGAGGCGATCACGAACGGCGATCGGATCCCGGGGAGGTCGTGGCGTGGTCGGCGTCGTCCGCCTCGGCCGGGTGAACGGGGACCTCGTCCGGGTCGGGAGCGTCGACGGGCGTCGGTGCCACCGGTGCCGCCGCGTCGGCGGGCGCCCGGGCGGCCCGGAGCGCGGGCACCGCGGCGAGTGCGGCGAGCACCGCCGCGACCCCGGCGGCCGTGCCCGCGAGCAGGAGGCCGCCGACGAGGTGCAGCTGGCGGATCGGGGTGACGAGCAGGCCGCCGGTGGTCTCGCGGACGTCCACGCCGGCGACGAGCAGCACGACCGCCGCGACGGCGAGCACCACCGTCGCCGCGGCGAGCAGGACGGCGCGCCTCACGACGACGCCCGCGCGCGCAGCAGGTCGCCGATCGCCTGCCGGAGCGCGTCGCCGTCGCGGGCCCAGGCCACCGCCCGGGTGCCGTCGCTCAGGCGCAGGACGACGGGCGTCAGCCGGCGGGGCACCACCGGCCCGTCGCCGAGGACCCGCAGGCCGTGGTGGTCCTCGTCGGCGGGGCGCAGCGACGTCACCTGCGACATCGGCAGGCGGGTGCCGCCCTGCACCAGCGTCGACGGGGTGAGCTCCACCCGCAGGAAGCGCCGCCTGCTGCGGACGAGCACGAGCGTGTAGAGGAACACCAGCAGGCCGACGCCGAGCCACAGCGCGAACGACGGCCCGCCGGGAGCGAGGCTCTCGAGCCCGATCCCGGCCGCCGCGAGCACCGGGCCGAACAGCAGCACCCAGGGCCGCGAGCCGGTCTCGGCGTAGAGGACCGGTTCGTCGGTCGTGGGGTCCGCGGCGGTCACCGGAACCGGCCGAACCACACGCGGGCCGCGGGCAGGTGGAGCAGCACCGCCCCGGCGACGAACGCGACGAACCACGCCCCGCCCACCCCGAGGAATGTGACCTGCACGAGGCCGACCGCGGCGAGGACCACGCCGACGGCGGTGAGGACGGTGCGCGCGCGCCGGGAACCGCGCCCGGCCCGGCGGGCCGCGACGATCGTGCCGACACCCCCCGCGGCCAGCACCACCATGGCGGCGGCCACGGCGGCCGGGCCGGTGCCGGGGTCGGCCGTGCCGAACGCGAGGCCCAGGCCGAACAGCAGGGCGGTGCCGATCATCAGCACACCGAGCACGATCCACAGCACGACGGCGGCGGTGACCAGCCCGGGGCGTCCGGGCTCCTCCTCGGGCGGGGTGAGGTCCCGCTCCGCGTCGGACCGCGCGTGGTCGGTCACCGTCAACGGTCCAGCCAGGCGGTGGCCTCGGTGGCCCAGTACGTCAGGACGATGTCGGCGCCGGCGCGGCGGATGCCGGTGAGCGTCTCGACGATCGTGCGCTCGCGGTCGAGCCAGCCGCGCTCGACCGCGGCCGAGATCATCGCGTACTCCCCCGAGACCTGGTACGCGGCGACCGGGACGTCGGAGGAGTCGGCGACCCGGCGCAGGACGTCGAGGTAGGCCATGGCCGGCTTGACCATCACCATGTCGGCGCCCTCGTCGAGGTCGAGCGCCGCCTCGCGCCCCGCCTCGCGGGCGTTGGCCGGGTCCTGCTGGTAGGTGCGGCGGTCGCCCTGGAGCTGCGAGTCGACGGCCTCGCGGAAGGGGCCGTAGAACGCGCTGGCGTACTTCGCGGAGTAGGCGAGGATCGCGGTGTCGCGGTGGCCCGCCTCGTCGAGCGCGGACCGGATGACCCCGACCTGGCCGTCCATCATCCCGCTGGGCGCGACGACGTGGGCGCCGGCGTCGGCCTGCGCGACGGCCATCTGCCCGTAGATCGGCAGCGTGGCGTCGTTGTCCACCCGGCCCTCGTCGTCGAGCACGCCGCAGTGGCCGTGGTCGGTGAACTCGTCGAGGCAGGTGTCGGCCATGACCGGCATCGCGTCGCCGACCTCGGCCCGCACGTCGCGCAGCGCGACGTTGAGGATGCCCTCGGGGTCGGTGCCGCCGGACCCCACGGCGTCGCGCCGGGCCGGGACGCCGAACAGCATGATCCCGCCGAGACCGGCCGCCGCCGCCTCGGCGGCCGCCTTGCGCAGCGAGTCACGGGTGTGCTGGACGACCCCGGGCATCGACGAGATCGGGCGCGGGGCGTCGAGACCCTCGGCGACGAACACCGGCAGCACGAGGTGCCGCGGGCGCACGTCGGTCTCGGCGACGAGCCGGCGCAGGCCGGGCGTGGCCCGGAGGCGGCGGGGACGGTCTGTGGGGAACATGCGGTTCGTCCTTCGGACCTGTGGGCGGTCGTCCGTGCCCTCGCACGGACGACCACCCACGAACGCGGAGCGCCAAGCTAGCGCTTGCGGGCCTTCGTCTTGCGGGGCGGGGGCAGGGCGCCCTCCGCCCGCAGCTTGTTGGCGTGCGACGCCAGCGCCTCCACCAGGGACGGCACGTCCGCGGTGTCGGGCTTCACGTCGACGCGCAGCCCGAACTCGACCGCGGTCTCCGCGGTCTTCGGGCCGATGCAGGCGACGATCGTGCGGGCGTGCGGCTTGCCGGCGATGCCGACGAGGTTCCGCACCGTCGACGACGAGGTGAAGCACACCGCGTCGAAGCCACCCGTCTTGATCGCCTCGCGGACCGGCGCGGGCGGCGGCGCCGCCCGGACGGTGCGGTACGCGGTGATGTCGTCGATCTCCCAGCCGCGCTGCTGCAGGCCCTCGGCCAGGGTCTCGGTGGCGATGTCGGCCCGCGGGAGCAGGACGCGGTCCACCGGGTCGAGGACGTCGTCGTGCGGCGGGAACACGTCGAGCAGACCCTCGGAGGACTGCTCGGTCTCGTCGCCCGGCACCAGCTCGGGGTGCACGCCGAACGAGCGCACGACGTCCGCCGTCGCCTCGCCGACGCAGGCGATCCGGACGCCGGAGAACGCGCGGGCGTCGAGCCCGAACTCGCCGAACTTCTCCCACACGGCGCGCACCGCGTTGGCCGAGGTGAACACGACCCACTGGTAGCGCCCGTCGACCAGGCCCTTGACCGCGCGCTCCATCTGCGCCGGGCTGCGCGGGGGCTCCACCGCGATGGTGGGCACCTCCTCGGGCACCGCGCCGTGCACGCGCAGGCGGTCGCTCATCGCGCCCGCCTGGTCCTTGGTGCGCGGGACGAGCACGCGCCAGCCGTAGAGGGCGCGCGACTCCCACCAGGACAGGGTGGCGCGGTCGGTGACGGCGTCGCCGAGGGTGACGACGAGCGGTCCCTCGAGCTCCGCGCCGTCGGCGGCGAGCTTGTCGAGGCTCGTCTCGACGGTGCGCTGCCGGGAGCCGGTGCCGCCCGCGGTGACGAGGGCGGGGGTGCCGGGCTTCCAGCCGTTCTCGACGAGGCGGGCCGACGCGCCGGCGAGCTCGGCCGCGGTGGCCTGCAGGACGAGCGGGCCGGGGGCCACGGCGAGGGCGGCGTAGTCGACGGCCTCGCCCGCGGTGATGTCCACCGAGGTGTGGGCCGGGCCGAGGGCGACGCCCGCGTAGGTCGGCACCGCGGTGTCGGCGGGCATGCCCGGCACGACGTCGAACGGCACGCCGGCGGCCGCGACGGCACGGACCTCGCTGACGATGTCGGGGCGCACCAGCGGGTCGCCGACGACCAGGCGCACGACCGAGGCGCCGCTGCGGGCCTCGCCGACGACGGTCTCGGCCAGCGTGGCGGGGTCGGCGGGCGCGGGGCCGCTCGTGGCGGCGGGATCGTCGGCGGCGAAGCCGGGCGCGACCACGGCGTCGGTGGCCGGTCCGCCGGCCGCCGGGTCGTCGGCGTGCCCGACCGGCCGGACCGTCGTCGTCGAGGGCAGCAGGCCGAGGACGTCCGCGGGCACGCCGCGGTCGGCCACGACGAGTGTGGCCGCGGCGAGGGCGTCGCGGGCGCGCACGGTCAGTAGACCCGGGTCTCCGGGTCCACTGCCGACGAAGGCGACCCGGCCGGCGGTCGTCGAGGGTGCTGTCATGTCTTCCGATCCCATCGTGGTGTTCAGGAGGCGTGCGAGGGCCCCGAGGGCCCCGTCGGCTCCGCCCCGTCGGCGAGCAGTTCCTCGGCCAGTGCGCGGCCGATCTGCTCGGCGTCCTCGGTCTCTCCGGTCGCGGACCCGCGCACGAGTGCGCCGTCCGCCGTGGTGGCCACCGCACGCAGCGACAGCCGTTCGACGACATGGCCGTCGTCGTCGAGGTCCTCGACGACCTCGGCGAGCGCCCCGATCGGGGCGCTGCAGGGCGAACCCAGCGCGCTGAGCACGGCGCGCTCGGCGGCCACGGCCACCGCGGCGCCCTCGTCGTGCAGGGTGGTGCGCAGCAGGTGCTCGAGCGCCGCGTCCTCCGACCGGCACTCGCAGGCCAGCGCGCCCTGGGCGGGCGCGGGCAGCACCTGGAGGGGGTCGAGCACCTCGGTGACCTCGCCGACCCGCCCGAGGCGGGCGAGTCCGGCGCGGGCGAGCACGACCCCGTCGATCTCGCCCCGGGTCACCTTGGCGATCCGGGTGTCGACGTTGCCCCGGATCGGCACGAGCTCGAGGCCGAGCCCGAGCGCGCGGATCTGGGCGACCCGCCGGGGCGAGCCGGTGCCGATCACCGCGCCGGGCGGCAGCTCCCCGAGCACCATGCCGTCGCGGGCGATGAGGGCGTCGCGAGGGTCCTCGCGCGCCGGCACGGCGGCGAGCGTCAGACCCGGCACCCCGGCGGTCGGCAGGTCCTTGTACGAGTGCACGGCGACGTCGATCTCGCCGGCGAGCAGGGCGTCGCGCAGCGCGGTGACGAACACGCCGACGCCGTCCATGGCGATCGGTGTGCCCGCCGCCTGGCTGCGGTCGCCGTCGGTGGAGATCGTCACGACCTCGACCGTGGCGCCGGCGTCGGTGAGCGCCGAGGCGATGATGTCGGTCTGGGTGCGCGCGAGCAGGCTCGCGCGCGTGCCGATCCGGATCGTGCGGGCGTCGGTGCCGGTCATGGGCGGCGCGTCCGTGGTGTCGGCGGTCATCGCCGGCCCCCGGGACCCCGGGTGTCGACGGCCAGCGCCTGGTCGACCTCGTCGCCGGGCTCGACGCTCGCGGTGCGGGTGCTCGACTCGGTGGCGGCCAGCACCGCGGGCGTCTGCGGGTCGAGCTCGAACAGCTCGCGCAGCGCTTCGGCGTAGGTGTCGCCGCCCGGGGACTGCGCGAGGCGCTTGACCTGCACCGTCGGGGTGTGGAGCAGCTTGTCGACGACGCGGCGCACGGTCTGGGCGACCTCGGAGCGGGAGCGCTCGTCGAGGTCGGGCGTGCGGCCGTCGAGGCGCAGGAGCTCGGCGTCGACGACCTCCGCGGCGCGCCGGCGCAGCGCGGTGACCGTCGGGGTGACCTCGGCGGTGCGCTGCGCGGCGAAGTAGGCGCGCACCTCCTCGGCGACGACCGTGCGCGCCTCCTCGACGGCGATCCCGGCGCTCGCCGAGCGCAGCCGCTCCCCGAGGGCGGCCAGGTCGACGACGGTCACGCCCTCGATCCCGGCGACGCGCGGGTCGACGTCGCGGGGCAGGCCCAGGTCGCAGACGACGAGCGGGGCGACACCCGTGTCGCGGCCCGCCAGCCCGCGGCGCACGTCGTCCTCGCCGACCACGGTGCCGACGGCGCCGGTGCAGGCGACGACGAGGTCCGCGGCGGCGATCTCCGAGGCCAGCGCGTCGAGGCCGACGGCGCGGGCGGTGGCGCCCTCGGTGCGCAGGGCCACCGCGAGGCGCTCGGCGTTGGCCTCCGAGCGGTTGGCCAGGACGAGGTCGTCGACACCGCCGCGGCGCAGGTGCGCGGCCGTCAGGGCGCCCATCGACCCGGCACCGACCACGAGCGCGCGGCGCCCGGCGAGCCCGCCCAGGGCGGCCTCGGCGTCGGTGAGGGCCTCGGAGACCACCGAGGCGCCCGCGGCGTCGATCCCGGTCTCGGCGTGGGCGCGCTTGCCGACCCGCAGCGCCTGCTGGGCCAGCTCGTGCAGCACCCGGCCCGCCGAGCCGAGCTCGCGGGCGTCGGCGTACGAGGCACGGAGCTGGCCGAGGATCTGTGCCTCGCCCACGACCATCGAGTCGAGGCCCGCGGCCACGGAGAAGAGGTGCTCCACCGCCGAGCCTGCGTAGTGCACGTAGAGGTGGTCGGTGAGGTCGGAGACCTCGGCGTGCGCATGGCGGGCCAGCACGTTCGAGACCTCGGTGAGGCCGCCGTGGAAGGTCTCGACCACCGCGTAGATCTCCACGCGGTTGCAGGTGGAGACCAGCATCGCCTCGGTGACGTGCTCGCCGGTGAGGAGCTCGTCGAGGACCTTGCGGGTGTCCTCGGGGGAGACGGCGACGCGCTCGAGCACCGGCACCTCGGCGGTGCGGTGCGAGACGCCGACCAGGAGCAGGCTCATCGGGAGAACACCTCTCGCGGGGTCGGTCGCGACGGGGCGGCGGGAGCGGCCGCGGACACCGTGCCGTGCCGGCGCGCCACGTGGAACGACAGGACCTGCATCTCCACCGCCAGGTCGACCTTGCGCACCTCGACCCCGGCCGGCACCGAGAGCACCGTGGGCGCGAAGTTCAGGATGCTGCGCACGCCCGCGGACACGAGGTGGTCGCAGACGCGCTGCGCGGCCTCCGCCGGCGTGGCCACCACGCCGATGGTGACCCCGCGCGCGGCGCATACCGCGTCGATCGCGTCGGCGTGCTGCACCTCGACGCCGTCGATGACGGTGCCGACGAGCGCCGGGTCGACGTCGAAGAGGGCCGCGACCGGGAAGCCGCGCTGGGCGAAGCCGCCGTAGCCGGCGAGCGCGTGCCCGAGGTTGCCGACCCCGACGAGCGCCACGGCGTGCGGGCTGTCCAGGCCGAGCGTCGCCTCGACCTCCGCGGTGAGGCGGGAGACGTCGTACCCGACGCCCCGGACACCGGAGGAGCCGATGAGGGAGAGGTCCTTGCGCAGCTTCGCGGAGTTCACCCCGGCCGCCGCGGCGAGCTCCTCGCTGGACACGGTGCCGCGGCCGTCGGCGAGCAGGGAGGTGAGGACGCGCAGGTAGACGGCCAGGCGGGCCACCGTCGCCTCGGGCACCGGGCGGGTCGCGGACTCCTCGCCACCGTCGGCGGCGTGGGCGAGGTCCACCCCGGGGGGTCGGCTCGAGGGCACCGCGCGCCGAGCGGGCCGGGTGCCGCGGTCGACCGTCACTTCCGGGCGCCTCCTGTCATGCCTGCATCACCACGCCGTCGCGGGGTTCCCGCACCCGCGGCCGTGCACCACGCGGACGTCCCTGGATCGGATCCAGAACAACGCTAGCGCTCGTGAACGCACGCACAAAATCGCCGCGGGACCTCCGGCCGTGGGCTCGACCACCCTCCGCACCGGCGCGGACCCGCGCCGTGTCGTGTCGACCGGCGGAGGTCTCCAGTCTGCCAGTCGGCGCGCCGCGACGCGCCGTCCACACCGGCCCGGAGCAGCGCGGGGCGGTACTCGGCCGTCCCCGTGCGCCGTCCGGCCCCGTTCGGGTCAGACCGTCAGGGCGTCCGGGCCGAGCGCTCCGGCGGTGGGGTCCGTGGGTGCGGTGGGCGGCCGTCCGAGCAGGAAGTCCGCCGTCGCGCCGTGCATCGCGGAGACGGGCGCGACACCCGCCGCGAGGGCGACCGTCGACGTCTCGGTGGCGCGGCTGGCGATCGCGGTGATGGTGGCGGTGACGGTCGCGGTGACGTCCGCGGCGAGTCCCAGCAGGTCGACGGGGGCGACGGCGGCCACGAGGCGACCGCGCAGCGCGGGCTCGACGATGAGGGGGTAGCCGTCGACCGGGGGCCGCCCGGCGTTCGTCAGCAGCCGGTTCCACGCCTCCGCGTGCGCCACGTGCTGGGCGGCGGCCCCGGACAGGAAGGCCGTCACCACTCCCGGGACGGACCCGTACCGCCCCTGGCCCGCGCCGGTGCCGGCCTGGCCGAGGAGGTCGCCCGCGAGGCCGGAGAGCGCGGCCGCGACGGCCATGAGAGCCGCGTCACCCTCGTACACGGGGGCCGGCGTGGTGGTCGTGGTGGTCGGCGGCGGCGTGCCCGCCGGGGCGGGGGTCCCGGGCGGCGCGGTGTTCGAGCACGCGGCCAGCGCGGCCGCGCCCGAGAGCGCACCGAGCCCGAGCAGGAAGCGGCGCCGCGTCGTCCCGGGCCCGGTCATCGCAGGGCCCCCTCGGTGGCCGGCGACGCCTTCTCCGTAGGGAAGAGGACGTCGGGGAAGCCGACGGTGCCCGCCCCGGGCGGCAGCGCGACCAGGTCCGGGGGCACGGCGACCAGGTCGGCGCGCCCCGTGGAGAGCAGCGCGCCCAGCGTGAGCAGCAGGGCCTTGCGCCGGGCGGAGGCCGTCGCGTGCCCCAGGACCGTGACCCGCACGTCGGGGGACGAGAGGTCGACGACGTCGGCGACGAGGGTCTGGGCGAGGACGTCCTCGAGGGTCAGCAGGAGACCGACGACGTCCCCGGGGCCGCGCACGGTCGGCAGGGCCTGTTCCACCACCGCGGCGTACTTCGCGTTCGGCGAGGTCTGCACCCGGCCCCCGGCGGTGCGGGTGGCCCGGGCGAGGTCGGTGCGCGCGCGGTCCAGCTCCTGCACCGCGGTGGCCAGGAGGGCGCGGACCGGCGCGAGCGCGGTGCCGCCGCCGGCGTAGGGAAGCCGCTGCAGGCGTGTGTAGGTGTCGGAGGTGAGCTCCACCAGCGAGGAGGCGGTCTGCAGGACCGGCACGTCCGCGGGCGTCGGTGCCGTCACTGCACGTCCCCGCCCGTGAGGGCACGGACCAGGTCGTCCGGCTCGACCCGCCAGGACCCGATCTCGACGCCGTCGACGAGCGTGACGGGGATGCGGTCGCCGTACTCGGCGCGCCACTCGGGGTCGGTGTCCGCGGCGTCGACGTCGACGACGACGTGCTCCTCGCCGACCCGCGCGCCGATCTCCCGCACGACGCCCTCCATCCGGTCGCAGGTCCGGCAGTCCGCCCGCACGAGCACCACGATCCGGGGCGCCTCCACGTCCGGGTCCACGTCCGGGTCCACGTCCGGGGAGGCGTCCGACCCGTCCGGGCGACCGCCCGCCGCACCGCCCACCGACACGGTCGCCCGCTCGTCGGACCGTTCGTCCGCCACCGGCTCGTCGCCTCCCTCCGGGGCCGCGTCCCTGCCCCGCCCGGCGGCAGTCTCCCACGGTGCGTTGACCTCCACGCGGAGCCCCACGACCACTCCGAACGGCCGCTCGTCGCACCGTTGCTGCAGGTCGGAGAGGGTCACCCCTCTCGGGGGCGCGCCGGTGTCAGGGGCCGTCGCGCCGCACGTATGCTCCCGCGCCAAGGCCTCCTCACCGGGGGATCCGGTCGGGAAACGTCGATCGAGGGAGAGGGCATGTCCGACGCTGCCGGTCGTCATGACCCGGCGCGCGCGCACGCTCTCGGGGCCCCCGGCCTCCCGTCCCCGCCCGGAGCAACGTGAGGCGCGCGGCACCCGATCCCGCCGACGAGCCCGGCGCCGGCCGCCCCCCGGCCCGGGACGGCGCCCGGCGCGGCACCGGCGCGCGCGGGGCCACCGGGACCGACACCCCGCCCGAGCCGGTGATCGACACCCGCACCAACGGCCACACGAACGGCCACGGCGGGCACCACGGCCACAGCACCCCGACGGCGGCTCCGGCAGCGCCGCCGACGGCTCCGTTCTACCCCGCGCAGCGCCGGCGCGAGGACACCTGGCCCCCGCCGGCGGGCGACGGGGCCCCGGCTCCCCGGACCGGCTCCGGCCCCTCCCGGGGCCGCCGCCTCCCCCGACCGCGCACCCGCCGACCGCCCCCGCGCCGATCGCCGACCCGGGCGAGCCGACCACCGGCCTCCCGATCGCCGACCCGGGCGTCGCCGTGCCGGCCGTGCCGGCGGACGGGCCGCCCCCGCTCGCGGAGGACGGCTCGGAGACCGTGGACGCCGACGAGCTCCCCGAGGACCTCCCCGAGGAGGGCGCCTCGGCCGAGGGCTGGGCGCTCGTGCGGGCCGCGCAGGACGGCGACACCGACGCCTTCGGCCAGCTCTTCGACCGCTACCACGACACGGTCTTCCGGTTCGTGCTCTACCGCCTCGGCGACCGGCCCGCGGCCGAGGACCTCACCCAGGAGACCTTCGTCCGCGCCTACCGCCGGATCACCTCGGTGAGCTACCAGGGACGCGACATCGGTGCGTGGTTCGTCACCATCGCCCGCAACCTGGTCCTCGACCACGTGAAGTCCAGCCGCTACCGGCTCGAATCCGCGACCGCCGAGGTCGCCGACGTCGCCCCCGGCAGCCTGCGCCCCGGTCCCGAGACCGAGGTGATCGCGGGCGCCACCCACGCCGAGCTGCTGAAATGCGTCGCCAAGCTGGGCGACGACCAGCAGGAGTGCATCGCGCTGCGCTTCCTCCAGGGCCTCTCCGTGGCCGAGACCGCGGACATCATGGGCCGCAACGAGGGTGCCGTGAAGGCGCTGCAGCACCGCGCGGTGCGCCGCCTCGCTCAACTGTTGCCCGAGGGTCTGCGGTGAGTCACAACGATGTAGTTCGAACCGCACACCGCAAAGACGTAACCGGTCGCCCGTCCGGTCGTTTTGCCCATCGACGAGCACGGCGCGCACCCAACGTGACGCGCGGACGATGAGGACGGGCGGAATGTCGAGCGGGTACGACGGGGACGACGAGCTGTTCGCTCGCGTCTGGGCGCAGCGGGACGCGGCGGAGCGTCCGGCGCCCCCCGATCCCCGCCGTGACCGGACCCAGGAGCGCCCCCAGGAGCGCCTCGACCCCGAGCTCGCCCGCGTCCTCGACGTCGCCGCCGCCCTGCGCACCGCCGGTCGCGCGGCGCAGGGTCCCGATCCGGACACCTCGGCCCGCATGCGCGCCGCTGTGATGGCCGAGATCCGCGGTGGGACCGCCGACGGCGCGACCCGCGAGCGCACCCGCGTGCTGCGCTCCACGGACCCCGGTCCGGCCGGTGGTCGGGGGCCGGCCGGGCCGGTGCCACCACCCGCCGGGAGAGCCGCGAGAGCCGGGGCGGGACGCGTCCCGCGGACCGTCGCCCCGCCGCCCGCGCGACGTCCCGGCGCTCGGGCGCCCGCCTGCTGTCCTCCTTCGTCACCGGTGCGTGCGCCGTGATGCTGCTCGGCGCCCTCACGGTGCTGCTGAGCCGCGGCGCGCTGCCCGGCGAGATGCTCTACAGCATCAAGCGCGCGTCGGAGAGCGCCGAGATCGGCCTCACCAGCGGCCAGGAGGCCAAGGGCCTCAAGCACCTCGACTTCGCCTCGACCCGTCTCGAGGAGGTCTCGGACCTCATCGAGCGCCAGGCCGCCACGGCCGCGGGCGCGGGTCCGGTCGCCGCCGGCATCGGCCCCGACGAGGCCGCCCTCGTGCTGGACAACCTGCGGGCGTTCGACGAGCAGGCCCGCACGGGATCGCGCCTGATCCTGCCGCTCGCCGCCCAGCCCACCGGCCCGTCGCCCGCGGAGCTCGGCGAGTGGGCCCGCTCCCAGTCGGCCCGCATCGACACCCTGAGCCCCTCGCTGGACGGCGACGGGCGCACCGCCGCCGCCGGGTCGCAGCAGATGCTGCAGCGCCTCGACCAGCGCGCCACCGCGTTCGGCGGGCCCGAGCGCTGCGCCACCGGTGACGCGTCCGACGACCTGGGCCCGCTGCCCACCGGCGCCTGCGACACCGGCTCCGGGTCGGACGACTCGCAGGCCACCACGACCGCGATCCCGGAGTCCACGACCACGAGCACGACGTCGAGCACGACGACGTCCAGCACGTCCTCGACGACGTCCTCGCGGAACGAGACCTCCAGCCGCGACGACGACTCGGACGACTCCGACTCCTCGTCGGGCTCCCGCGAGCAGCGGACCTCGACCCCGGACCCGGTCCAGGTCCCCCTGCCCGTGCCGCTGCTGCCGCAGGTCGACCTGCCGCCGCTGCTGCCGGGTCTGCCCGGCCTCAGCCTGGGCTGACCGGGCCGCGCCCGGCGCGACCGGTGGGCGGTCCGGCCCGTCTAGGGTGGACGAGCACCGCCGAGGACGCTGCCGTCCCACCCCGGCGGTCCGGTCCCGGGACGGCGACGACACGGGCGGCTACGACACGGGGAGGACCCGGCGGTGGGACGACGGCGCGAGCGCCGGATACAGGCGGAGCGCGACGCGGCGCGACGGGCCGGGGAGGCCTCCGCCGAGGCCGCGGTGCGGGACGCCGCCCTCGGCACGCCCACCGCGTCGGAGCTCCTCGAGGCGGTGCCGGACAGCGCCGACGCCGCAGGCGGGGTCGACGGCGCCCCCGACGGCGAGCTCTCGGGCGGAGGCCCGGCCGCAGCGGCCGCATCGGCGGACGCCCCGGACATCCACCAGGTGCCGCCGTCGACGCGCGTGCCGCCCGACCTCACGGCCGCGGCGTTCTTCGACGTCGACAACACCATGATGATGGGCGCGTCGATCTTCCACTTCGCCCGCGGCCTGGCCGCCCGGAACTTCTTCTCCGGCTCGGACATGCGCGGGTTCGTCTGGCAGCAGCTGAAGTTCCGGCTCGGCGGCGAGGGCTCGCCCGAGGACGTCCGCGCCCACCGCGAGCAGGCCCTGTCGTTCGTCGCCGGCCAGCCCGTGGCCGAGCTCGTCGAGCTCGGCGAGGAGATCTACGACGAGCTGATGGCCGACCGCATCTGGGAGGGCACCCGCGCCCTCGCCCAGATGCACCTCGACGCCGGGCAACGGGTCTGGCTCGTCACCGCCACGCCCCTGGAGCTGGCGCGCATCATCGCGCGCCGCCTGGGCCTCACCGGCGCCCTCGGCACGGTCGCCGAGAGCGAGGACGGCGTCTTCACCGGCCGCCTCGTCGGCGAGCTGCTGCACGGCCCGGCCAAGGCGCACGCGGTGCGCGCCCTCGCGGCCCGCGAGGGCCTCGACCTGCGGCGCTGCGCGGCCTACTCCGACTCGGTCAACGACGCCCCGATGCTGTCCGTGGTGGGCACCGCCGTGGCCGTGAACCCGGACTCCGACCTGCGTCAGATGGCCCGGCGGCGTGGCTGGGAGATCCGCGACTTCCGGTCCGGGCGCAAGGTCGCCCGCATCGGCGTGCCGTCGGTGCTGGGTGCGGGCGCGGTGGCCGGCGCGGTGGTGGCCGGCGCGGCCTACCGCCGCCGGGTCAGCTGACCCGGCCCGCTCAGCCCAGGAAGGCGTTCCGCCGGCCTGCGAGCAGGCGGTAGAGCGTCTGCTGGATGTTCTCGCGCACCTGGTCGGTCAGGTTGAACACCAGCATCGGGTCGTCGGCCGCGCTCGGGTCGTAGGAGTCCGTGGGGATCGGCTCGCCGAACTCGATGTACCACTTCGACGGCAGCGGGACGAGGCCCAGCGGACCCAGCAGCGGCCAGGTCGGCGTGATCGGGAAGTAGGGGACGCCGAGCAGGCGCGCGACCGGCCCCAGGTCGGCGATCTTGGGGTAGATCTCCTCGGCCCCGACGATCGAGCACGGGATGATCGGGACGCCGGTGCGCAGCGCGGCCGAGACGAAGCCGCCGCGGCCGAAGCGCTGCAGCTTGTACCGGTCGGCGAAGTCCTTGCCGATGCCCTTGAACCCCTCGGGCCACACGCCGACGAGCTCGCCGGCCGACAGCAGGGCCTCGGCGTCGGCGTTGCAGGCGAGCGTGTGCCCGGCCTTGCGCGCCGCGGCGCCGACGCCCGGGAGGCCGAAGACGAGATCGGCGGCGAGCATGCGCAGGTAGCGCGGCACGGGCAGGTCGTCGTGCGTCGCGACCGTCGTCATGAGCGCGTCGAGGGGCAACGTGCCCGAGTGGTTGGCCACGAGCAGCGCGCCGCCGGAGGTCGGCACGTTCTCGGTGCCGATGGTCTCCACGCGGAACCACTTGTCGTAGAGCGGGCGCAGCAGCGGCATGACCACGTTCTCGGTCAGGTCGCGGTCGAACCCGAAGTCGTCGACCGCGTAGCGGCCCGTCAGCCGGCGCTGCAGGAACTCGCCGACCTCGGCCACCCGCGCCTCGAGCTCCGTCGGTCCCGACGGGGTCGGCAGCGCGGCCAGCTCGCCGCCGGTGGTGGGCTCGACGGCGTCCATGGCCTCCTCGGTGGGCAGGCCGTCGCCGTCCACCCCGCGGGCGGCCGCCGTGCGCTCGGTGAGGGATCCGATCCCCGGTCGGCTCGCCCGTCGCGGCGCGGGACGGGGTCGCGGACGACCTCCGTCCTGGCGCAACGGGATGACCCGGGCCTCGGGCATGACGTCTCCTCGCGGACGCTCGTGGTCGGACAGCTCGTGGTCGGACAGGGTGTGGTGCGGGCTCACGAGCCCGTGGGCAGGGCCCGCGCGACGGCGACCGCCGCGTCCTGGGCCTGCCCGAGCCTCGACGGATCGATCCACGGGCGCAGCCCGCGCCCGGCCACGAAGTCGTCGAACGCCTGCACCGTCGTCCAGCGTGGCGTGAACCCGAACTCCGTGCGCAGCTTCGTGGTGTCCACCACGCGACCGAAGTTCAGCAGGCGCATCTGCTCGGGCGAGAAGTCGACCAGCCGGGCGCGCCGGGTGAACCGCCCGACCAGCGGCACCGCGGGCTGCGGGATCGGCAGCGGGAACCGGCCCGCACGCCGGATCGCCTGCGAGAGCATGAGCACCCCGGCGCCGCCGACGTTGAACACCCCGGGCAGGTCCTGCGCCGCCGCGCGCTCGAGCACCGCGACCGCGTCCTCCTCGTGCAGCAGCTGCACCCGGGCGTCGTAGCCCAGCACGACCGGGACCACCGGCAGCGAGAAGTACCGGACGAACGACGTGTCGATCCGCGGGCCGATGAGGTTGACGAACCGCAGCGTCGTCACCGGGATGTCCGGCCGGCGTCGCGAGAAGCTGCGGACGTAGCCCTCGATCTCGACCGCGTCCTTCGCGTAGCCCCCCGGCGGGATCGCCTTCGGCTCGGTGGTCTCGGTGAACGTCGCCGGGTCACGCTTGCTCGCGCCGTAGACCGCGCTGGTCGACTTCACCACCAGCCGCCGGACCGTGTCGGAGCGCTGGCAGGCCGCGAGCAGCTGCATCGTCCCGATGACGTTCATCTCCATCATCATCGAGCGCCCCCCGGACTGACCGGGATTGCCCGACAGGGACGCGTGGACGACGGTGTCGACCTTCGCGGTGGAGATGACCTTGCCGATCAGCGGGTTCCGGATGTCGACGCGCACGAACTCCGCGCGGCCCATCCGTCGTCGCATCTCCCGCGACGGCGGCGTGGTGTCCACGCCGAGGACGCGTTCGATCGACGGGTCGGCCGCCAGACGCGCCGCCAGGTGGCCGCCGAGGAAGCGGCTCACCCCGGTGACCAGGACGACGGACGGCGCCTCGGGCATCAGCTGGGCATCTCCTGGGATCGTGCGGCCGGCGTCGGCCCCTCGCGGGGCCGGACGGGCCTACTTGCCGAGCTTGCGACGCTGCACGCGGGTCTTGCGGAGCAGCTTACGGTGCTTCTTCTTCGACATCCGCTTGCGACGCTTCTTGATGACCGAACCCAATGGAGTACCTCTCGTGAGCAGGACGCGACCGACGGGTCGCGGACACACCACCGTACCGGCCGCCGCCATGGCGGCCGGTGGGTGGAGGGCCGATGGATCGAGGCGGCGTCAGCCGGCGTCGAAGTACGAGCCCCGCAGGTACTCGTGGACCGCGTCCTCCGGCACACGGAAGCTGCGGCCCACGCGGACCGCGGGCAGCTCTCCGTTGTGCACCAGCCGGTACACGGTCATCTTCGACACCCTCATGGCCGCCGCCACCTCGGCGACGGTCAGGAACTGCACCCTCGCCAGGTTGTCGCCGTCGGTCCGTCGCGGGCCGGGGCCCGCGTTGTTCTGGGGCATGGGTCACACGCCTTCCCGTGGCACCGGCCGTGCCGCCGGGCTTCCCCTCCCGGCGGTTCGACACGCCGTGCCGTGCGCGTGAGAGTAGCGGGACGCGTGTGACGTCTGGTTCGTTGCCACCCGACCGTGCGGCAGCCGCGCACCGAGGCGCGTCAAGCGTCCACGCCGACACGCCGGAGAACGATCCCGTCACGACGAACGGATCCCCGGCACCGCCCGGCGCGCTCAGCCGTCCTGACGCCCGAGGGCCACGGAACGGTCGCGAGCAGCGGCGACCGCGCGGGCGAGGGCGGTGCGCAGACCCTCGGCCTCGAGCGTGCCCAGCGCGGCCGCGGTGGTGCCCCCGGCGAGGTGACGGCCTCGCGCAGCAGCCCCGGGTGCGGCGCGGCACCCTCGCGCCCGTCGCTGCCCGGCGTCGTCAGCAGGCCCCCGGCGCCCTCGACGGTAGCGGTGACGAGCTCGGTGGCCGTCGCGCGCGGCATGCCGAGGGCCACCCCGGCGTCGATCATCGCCTCGGCGAGCAGGAAGACGTACGCGGGCCCGGAGCCCGACAGTGCGGTCGCGAGGTCCTGCTGGGACTCGGGCACGCGCACCGTGCGGCCCACGGCGGCGAGCAGGCCCTCGGTCAGCGCGAGCTCGGCCTCCCCCGCGGCCGCGCCCGGCGAGAGCACGCACATGGCCCGCCCGACGAGCATCGGGGTGTTCGGCATGACCCGCACGACGGCGGTGTCCGCCGGGAGCCGCGCCTCCAGGCTCGCCGTCGGGATGCCCGCGGCCAGGGACACGACCGTGGGGCGGTCGCCGTCCGGGCCGCGCCCGGCGAGGACGTCGTGCACCTGGTCCAGCGCGGCCGGGACGTCGCCGGGCTTCACGGCCACCACGAGCACGTCGGCGCGCCGCGCGGCCTCGGCGGCGTCGACCGCGCCGATCCCGTACCGCTCGCCGAGCTCCGCGGCGCGCGCCGCCACCGCCTCGACGACCAGCAGCCCACCGGGACTGCGCCCCGCGGCCACCAGCCCGCCCAGCAGCGCCTCGCCGATCTTCCCGCCACCCAGGACCGCGACCGTCTCCACGGCCCGATCCTCCCGCGACGTCAGACGCGCGAGCGCGGCAGGTCGGTGCCCAGGTGCAGCCGCGCGAACAGCAGCGACTCGGCCAGCATGTCGAGGCGCTCGTTGCGCGAGCGGGCGCGCCGCGTGCTGATCTCGACGACGACCGTGCCGTCGAACCCCGAGGCGCCGAGCCGGCGGCACACCTCGGCGCACGGCTGGGAGCCGCGCCCGGGCACCAGGTGCTCGTCGCGCTCGACGCCCGTGCCGTCCGCGAGGTGCAGGTGCACCAGCCGCTCCCCCATGCGCTCGAGGAGGGCGAGCGCCTCGTCCCCGGCGGTCGCGGTGTGCGAGAGGTCGAGCGTGTAGTTGCGCGCCCCGGGCTTGGTCGGGTCGTGCCCGGGCGTGTAGCTCGACCACCGCAGCGGGCCGCGCCGCAGCGGGAACATGTTCTCCATCGCGATGCGCACGCCGTGGGCGCGCTCGAGCTCGTCGATCTGCCGGGGCAGGCCCAGCGCATAGCGGCGCTGCCAGCGGAACGGCGGATGCAGCACCACCGTCGGCGCGCCGAGGCTCGCGGCGAGCACCGCGCTGCGGCGCAGGCGCTCGGCCGGGTCGGGCGTCCAGACCCGCTGGGTGATCGCGAGGCAGGGGGCGTGCACCGCGAGCACCGGCATGCCGGTGCGCTCGGAGGCCCGGGCCACCGCGGCGAGCCGCTGGCTGTCGGGGTCGGTCCAGACCATGAGCTCGACGCCGTCGTAGCCCAGCTCGGCGGCCACCTCGAAGGCCGAGTCCATGGGCTCCGGGAACACCGAGGCGGTCGACAGCGCGACCGGCGGGCCCCCGTGGGGGGAGGGGTGGGACGCCACGGATCAGCGGCTCAGCAGCACGATCGCAGCCGGGGACACGGTCACCACGAGTCCCACGACGACGGCGAGCACCGTGGTCTGCAGGTCGTCGGAACGTCGCAGGGCCCGCACACCGAACACCAGCCCGGTGGTCGCGGCGGCGGCGAGCACCAGCGCGACGACCGGCTGCTCCTGCCACAAGTAGGAGAAGACCGTCCACAGCACGGCGCCGAGCAGCGCGCCGAGCACGAGCTGGACGATCATCACCGCCCAGTCCTTGGCCGAGCTGGGGCGCTCCTCGGGCTCGTCGTCGTACTCGTCGTCCAGCTCGTCGCCGTCGTCGAGGCGGGTGCGCTGCGGAGCCCGGCCGAGCCCGGCGGGGGCGTCGTCCGGCTCGTCGTCGAACCGGTCGTCGAACCGGTCCTCGAACCGGTCGTCGTACTCGTCGTCCAGCTCGTCGTCCTCGTCGTCGAGGTCCGGGCGGGCCATCGGCGACGCCGCGGTCGCCGGTCCGCCGCGGTCCTCGGCCGGGCCGCCGCGCTGGGGGGCGCTCCGGGGGCTGGGCGAGGGGGAGGCCGCCGTCGCGGGGCTGCCGTCGCCGACCCGCGCGGCCGGGACCCCGCCGGGTCCCGCCGGCATGCCCCGGGTGGGCTGGGCCGCCGTGGGCTGGGCCGCCGTGGGCTGGGCGCTCGGGGGCTGGCTCGTCATCGGCGGGCCGGCCGGCGGGCCCGCGAAGGCCTGGGTGCCGGTGGCCGGCGGGGCGGGACGGCCCGGGGGCGGGCCGGGCGGAGGTCCCGGAGGCGGGCCGGGCGGTGGTCCCGGCGGCGGCCCGGGCGGGCCGGCCGCCCACGGGTCGCGTCGGGGCGGCGCGTACGCGCCGGGGCCCTGGCTGCGGGGATCGTGGCCCGGAGCGGGGGCGCGGCCCCCGTCGTCGTACCCGCCGGGCTCGTAGCCGCCGGAGTCGTAGCCACCCGAGTCGTACTGGCTGCCGCCGTACTGGCTACCGCCGTACTGCCCGCCGCCGTACTGCCCGCCGTACTGCCCGGTGTCGTACTGACCGGTCCGGTACTGACCGGTGTCGTACTGACCCGTCTGCACGGGGCCGCTGTCGTACCGGCCCGCGCCGTACTGGCCGCCGTCGTACTGGCCCGCGTCGTACTGGCCGCCGTCGTACTGGCCGGTCTGCGGCCCGGGCGACCGGTACCCGCCGGTGTCGTAGCCGCCCGGCTCGTAGCCACCGGTGTCGTAGCCACCGGAGTAGCCACCCGGGTCGTACCCACCGGAGTAGCCACCGGGCGCCTCCGGCGCGGGGCCGGGAGCGCCGTCGTCCTCGGGCTCGCTGGTGCGGCGACGCCGGGGCTGCTGGGACTCCGCGCTGTACGCGGCCAGGAGCTCGGCCACGCTGCGCTGGGTGCCCGGACGGGGCCCGTCGTCCCTGTTCACCCGACCTACCGTGCCTCGTGGAGGGTCGGTCGTCCAGTCGCGAGGGGCCCGCCGACCGACAGCACCCCACCGCCCGGCTGCACCTGGTCGAGACGCCCCAGGATGATCCCCTCGCGGAGTGCCCAGGGGCACACCTCGACCTCTTCGAGGCCCAGCGCGGTCATGGCCTCGTGCGCCACGATCGCGCCGGCGACGAGCTGGTGCGAGCGGCTGGCGCTCACGCCCTCGAGCTCCGCGAGGTCCGCGGAGCTCATCCGTGAGATGAACGCCACGACCTGACGCAGGCCCGCCGCGGACAGCCGCCGGCGCACCCGGGGCCCGGCGCTGCGCGGGGCCGCGCCGGTGAGGCGGGCGAGCGAGCGGAAGGTCTTGGAGGTGACGACGGCGCGGTCCGGCGTGCCCTCGCCGAGCAGGGTGTTCGCGGCCGGTGCGAGCACCTCGTGGGCGTACTCGGTGATCGACTTGAGCTCGCGGCGCTGCGGCGGGTCCGTCGTGAACCAGTCGCGGGTGAGCCGGCCCGCGCCCAGCGGCACCGAGATCGCGTGCACCGGGGCCTCGTCGCGCCCGACCGCCATCTCCAGCGAGCCGCCGCCGATGTCGAGCACCAGGAGGTGCCCCGCGGACCAGCCCAGCCAGCGGCGGACGGCGAGGAACGTCAGCGAGGCCTCGTCGGGCCCGGAGAGCACGTGCAGGTCGACCCCGGCCTCGACGCGGACCCGCTCCAGCACGGCGTTCGAGTTCGACGCGTCGCGCACCGCGGACGTCGCGAACGCCAGCAGGTCCTCGCAGCCCAGCTCGATGGCCTGACGGCGGGCGTCGGCGACGGAGGCGACGAGTGCGTCGGCGCCCTCGTCCTCGAGCCGCCCGTCGCGGACGTGCTCGGCCAGCCGCAGCGCGGTCTTGGTGGAGTGGGTCGGCGTCGGGTGCCCGCCTCGTTGGGCATCGACCACCAGGAGATGGACGGTGTTCGAGCCGACGTCGAGCACACCGAGTCGCACGGCGGGGAGTCTAGCGGGGGCGGGAACAGCCGCGATCGTCAGGCGTCGAGCTTGTAGCCCAGTCCGCGCACGGTGACGAGGTGCCGCGGCGCGGCGGGCTCCGGCTCGAGCTTCGCGCGCAGGCGCTTGACGTGGACGTCGAGGGTCTTGGTGTCGCCCACGTAGTCGGCGCCCCAGACGCGGTCGATGAGCTGGGCGCGCGTGAGCACCCGGCCGACGTTGCGCATGAGGTACTCGAGGAGGTCGAACTCCTTGAGCGGCAGCGGCACCTCGGTGCTCCCGCCGGGACCGTCGACGGTGACCACGTGGCGGTCGACGTCCATCCGGATCGGGCCGGCCTCGAGGACCTGGCGCTCGGAGCCGGGCACGGCGCCCTCGCCGTCCGCGTCCTGGCCGCGGCGCAGGACGGCCCGGACGCGGGCGATGAGCTCGCGCGCCGAGTAGGGCTTGGTGACGTAGTCGTCGGCCCCGAGCTCGAGACCGACCACCTTGTCGATCTCGGCGTCGCGGGCGGTCACCATGATCACCGGGACCGAGGAGCGCTGGCGCAGCGCCTTGCAGACGTCGGTGCCGCTCATGCCCGGGAGCATGAGGTCGAGCAGGACGATGTCGGCGCCGTGGCGCTCGAAGTCGTCGAGCGCGGCGGCCCCGGTGCCGGCGACCGAGGTCTCGAAGCCCTCCTTGCGCAGGAGGTAGGCGAGCGGGTCGGCGAACGACTCCTCGTCCTCGACGATGAGCACGCGGGTCATGGCGAACCTCCGGGCAGGGACGGGGCCGGGTCCGGTCCGGATCCCGCCGGTGTGAGGGCGAGGTCGGCGTCGAGGCCGTCCGTCACCGTGTGGGCGTCCTCCGCGGTGGCGGCGGGCACCCGGAGCGTGAACGTGGAGCCCACGCCGGTCTGGCTCCAGAGCCGGACCTCGCCGCCGTGGTTGGCGGCGACGTGCTTGACGATCGCGAGGCCCAGCCCGGTGCCGCCGGTCGCGCGGGAGCGGGCGGGGTCGACGCGGAAGAAGCGCTCGAACACGCGCTGCTGGTGCTCGGGCGCGATCCCGATGCCGCGGTCGGTCACCGAGATCTCGACGCGGTCGCCCTGACGGCGCCTGCGCACCGAGACCGGCGTGCCCTCCGGCGAGTAGGCGACGGCGTTCTCGAGCAGGTTCACCAGTGCGGTGACGAGCAGCGTGCGGTCGCCGGCCACCTCCAGCCCGCTCGGCGCGTCGAGCAGGAAACGCCCGCGCGGGTCGGCGGGCCCGTCGTCGCCCCCCGCGGCGCTGGCGGCCTCGGCCGGCACCCGCACGCGGCGCAAGGCCTCGGTGAGCACCTCGTCGACGTCGACGCGCACCAGCTCGGGCAGCCGGTCGGCGCCCTGCAGCCGCGAGAGCGAGATGAGCTCGGTGACGAGCGCGCCGAGGCGGTGGGACTCGTTGAGGATGCGGGTGGCGAAGTGGGCGACCTCGTCGGGGTCGTCGGCGTCGAGCACGGCCTCGGCCAGCACCGCGAGGGCCCCGACCGGCGTCTTGAGCTCGTGGCCGACGTTGGCGACGAAGTCGCGGCGCACCGCCTCCAGGCGCACGGCCGCGGAGGTGTCGGTGGCGTCGACGACGACGAACCCGTCCCCGAGCGACCGGACCTGGGCGACGATCGTCTGCGGCGTCGATCCCGGGGGGAACGACCGGGGCGAGAGGTCCACCTCGCAGGGTTCGCCGCCCGCGGCGACGCGCTCCGCGGCGGCGGCCAGGCGCGGGTCCGGGCGGGCGTCGACGACGGCGCCGAGGGCCTCGGCGCGCTCGTTGGAGAGCACGACGTCGCCGAACCGGTTGACGACGGCGATGCCCGACTGCGAGCGGCGGACCAGACGGGCCAGGAGCTCGGCCACCGTCGGCCCCCGCGAGCGCTCCCGACCGACCTCGGTCTTGCGGCGCACGGCGGCGGCCCCGGCGACGGCTCCGAGCGCCGCGGCGAGGAGAGCCACGACGACGGTCACCAGCACGGGGACGGCCACGTTTCCCGATGGTAGGGCCGTTCGGGGCCTGCGCGTGCGTCCCGCGTGAGCTGTCCGACGTTCGAGCGAGCCAGGGTTGGCCGGCCGTTCAGGCGTTGTTCACGCACCCTCGGGGGGCTCCGCCCCCCGAGCACCCCCCTGGAAGCCCCCTCAGCCTCTCAGCGACCCTGGTTCGCCACCGCGGCGATCGCATCCTTCGCGGCCTCGGGGTCGAGATACGTGCCGCCCGGGTTGGTGGGCGTGAGGTCCCCGTCGTCGGCCTCGGCGAGGTCGTAGCGCAGCGGGATGCCGGTGGGGATGTTCAGCCCGGCGATGGTCTCGTCGTCGACGCCGTCGAGGTGCTTGACCACCGCGCGCAGCGAGTTGCCGTGCGCCGCGACGAGCACGGTGTGCCCGGCGCGCAGGTCCGGGACGACGGCCTCGGTCCAGTAGGGCAGCAGCCGCTCGAGGACGTCCTTGAGGCACTCGGTGCGCGGCATCGCGTCGCCGAGGTCGGCGTAGCGCGGGTCGCCGGTCTGCGCGTACGGGTCGTCGGGGTCGATGGGCGGCGGCGGGGTGTCGTACGAGCGGCGCCAGATCTGGAACTGCTCCTCGCCGTACTCCTCCATCGTCTGCTTCTTGTCCTTGCCCTGGAGCGCGCCGTAGTGCCGCTCGTTCAGCCGCCAGTCGCGGCGGACCGGGATCCAGCCGCGGTCGGCGACGTCGAGCGCGAGGTTCGCGGTGTTGATGGCGCGGCGCAGCAACGAGGTGTGCAGGACGTCGGGCAGCAGGCCGGCGTCCGCGAGCAGTTCGCCACCCCGGCGCGCCTCCTGCTCGCCCTTCGCCGAGAGCGCGACGTCCACCCAGCCGGTGAACAGGTTCTTCTCGTTCCAGTCGCTCTGGCCGTGACGCAGCAGCACCAGCGTGCCGACGGTTCCCTCCGGGGTCATGACCTGGGAGCCTGCCAGCGGCCCGCCGGGGACACCACGCCGCCGGGTGGTCCCGCGAGTGGGATCACCTCTCGACGGGTACCGCTGGCGGCATCGGCGGCAGGATGCGCCGAACCCTCCGACCGTGGCGGCGGGCCGCACACCACGCGGAGCCGCCCGGGTCTCCGAACGACTCGATCTCAGGAGTACGACGTGAACGACGACGACATGACCACCAGCGGGCACGGCCCGGCCGACGGCGGCGCGGCCGGCAACGGCGGCGACGGCGGCGCGGACGGCGGCGCCGACGGCGGCGCGGGTCACGGCCCGGCCGACGGTGGCGCGGCCGGTCGCGGCGCGGACGGCGGCGCCGACGGCGGTGCCGACGGCGGTGCGGACGGTGGCGCCGACGGTGGCGCCGACGGCAGCGCCCACGGCCCGTCCGACGGTGGCGCGTTCGGCAACTCGGCCGACGGCGGCGCCGACGGTGCCGCGGGCCACGGCCCCTCCGACGGTGGCGCCCGCGGCGGCGGCTCCGACGGTGGCGCGGACGGTGGCGCGCACGGCCCGGCCGACGGTGGCGCCCGCGGTGGCGGCTCCGACGGCGGTGCCGACGGCGGGGCCTGAGCCACCGATGACCCCCACGCCCGATCCCTCGTCGGATCGCGGCCCCGACGCCGGGCGGTCCCACGACCGCCCGGCGCTGCGCCGCCTCGTGGCCGGCGACCTCGACGACTTCGCCGGGGCGGCCTGGGGCCGCGAGGCCCGGCTCTCGCGAGCCGCCGACCTGGCGAAGCACGCCGAGGGCGAGCAGCCCGACGCGTTCGGCGATCTGTTCGACCTGGGCGCCGTCGACGAGCTGCTGTCGCGGCGCGGGCTGCGGACCCCGTTCCTGCGGATCGCCAAGCAGGGCACCGTGGTCGACTCGCGCCACTTCACCGGCGAGGGCGGTGTCGGCGCCGAGGTGTCCGACCAGGTGCAGGACGACCGCGTCGCCGCGCTGTTCGCCGACGGGCACACCGTCGTGCTGCAGGGCGTGCACCGGACGTGGGCGCCCGTGGCCGACCTCGTCACCGAGCTCGCGGCCGAGCTCGGGCACCCCGCGCAGACCAACGCCTACATCACGCCCGCGTCGTCGCAGGGCTTCTCGGCTCACTACGACGTGCACGACGTCTTCGTCCTCCAGGTGGCGGGCACGAAGCGCTGGCACGTGCACGCCCCCGTCCACGCGGACCCGCTGCGCTCGCAGCCCTGGAACGACCGCGCCGGCGCCGTCGCCGCCCGCGCCACCGAGGACCCGCTGATCGACGAGGTCCTCGAGCCCGGCGACGTGCTCTACCTCCCGCGCGGCTACCTGCACTCGGCCACCGCCCAGGGCGAGGTCAGCGCGCACCTGACCATCGGCGTCCACGTGCTCACCCGCTGGGCCGTGGTGGATGCGCTGGTCAACGCGCTCACCGACGACCCGGCGCTGCGCGGCTCGCTGCCGCTGGGCATCGACGCCGCCGACCCCGAGGCGCTCGCCCCGCACGTCGAGGCCGTGGCCGCGCGCCTCGCCGAGACGCTCGCCGCGCCGGACCCCGGCCGCGCCGAGCGCGTCGCCCGGCGGCTGCGCCGGCGCGCGTGGACGGGCAACCGCCCCGAGGCCGTCGCCCCGCTCGCGCAGGCCGCGGCGTCGACCTCGGCCGACGCGTCGACCGCCGTCCGCTGCCGCCGGGGCCTGAGCCACCGGCTGCGCAGCGGCGACGACGGCGCCGTCCTGCTCGAGCTCGCCGACCGCACCGTGACCCTGCCCGCGGGCACGCGCGCGGCCTGCGAGCGCCTGCTCGACGGGCAGCCCGTCACCGCCGGTGAGCTGCCCGGTGTCGACCCGGACGACGGTGCCGTGATCGTCCGTCGGCTGTTGCGCGAGGGCGTCCTGCGCCCGGCGTGACACACACCGGGTGTCCAGTCCGGCCCGGGCCGGGTATGACGGAGAGATGACCTCACCGGACTCCGACGCGACGGACGCATCTGCGGGCTTCCGGTGCTCGGAGGCGGCCCGCGACCGCGACGACCCCTTCGTCGCGACCGCGCCGCCGGCCCGCTGCTGGCTGCTCGTCGAGCACCCCGGCCCGTGGGGGCGCGACGCGCTCGGCGACGCGGGCTACCCCGACGACGTCCTCGACGCGATCGACGCGTTCTGCCGTACCCGCGGAGCGCGGTTCCAGCTCATCCGCCGCTCCCGCAGCCGCGGTGAGCCGACGGCCGACCGCGGTCGCTTCGCTCTCGTCGACACCACGCCCGGCGCGGAGAACGTGCGCTGGGGCCGGGTCGCCTCGCCGCTCGAGCTGCCCGCAGCGCTCGCCGACGTCGAGGCCGTGACCGTCGAGTCGTCCGAGCCCGTCTACCTCGTCTGCGCCCACGGGCGTCACGACGCCTGCTGCGCGATGCGGGGCCGTCCGGTGGCCGCCGAGCTCGCCGCGACGTACCCGGACCGCACCTGGGAGACCACCCACACCGGCGGCGACCGGTTCGCCGCCAACGTCGTCCTGCTCCCCCACGGCCTCGTGCTGGGCCGGGTGCCCGCCACCGAGGCGGTGGCCGTCGTCGAGCGCTACGCCGCCGGCGAGGTCGACACCGTCTGGGTGCGCGGGCGCTCCGGGTTCTCGCCGCCCGCCCAGGCCGCCCAGCACCACGCGCGGCTGGCGTTCGGCGAGCCCCACGTGGACGCCCTGCGCGTCCTCGGCGCCGAGACGCGCGAGCAGGGCGTCATCGAGGTGACGCTCGACGGCGGGCCCGCACGCGGGCCGGTGTCGGTGGTCGTGCGCGAGCGCTGGGTCGCGTCGCCGACGCCGCTCACGTGCTCGGCGGGGCGCGCCTCGTCGATGCGTGTCTTCGATCTCGTCGAGATGACGCCCGGCTCCGGATTCCCCGAGGCCAGGACGCTGGGGGCAGTGGCCGGGGGATGAACCTCGCCGGAACGGGCGTGGGGACTGGTTCAGGAGGAGGATCCAGGGGAACGTGGCGGCTGAACGTCACGAATCCCGGAACGGAGCAGGACCCATGATCCTCACCATCCTCGGCTGGATCGTCTTCGGACTGATCGTCGGCTTCATCGCCCGCGCCCTGGTCCCCGGCAAGGACAACATCGGCATCCTCATGACGATCGGCCTGGGCATCCTCGGCTCGGTCGTCGGCGGCCTGGTCTTCTCGCTGTTCAGCGGCCGTTTCGAGCTGACCAACCCGGTGGGCTGGATCGGGTCGGTCATCTTCGCGATCATCCTGCTGGTGATCTACAACAAGGTGACCGGGCGCAAGCGCGTCGGCCGCTAGGCCACCTGGCTCGGCCCGGCGTCCGCCGGGCCGGGCCGACCGACACGCCCGCCGATCCCCGGGAGACGACCATGCCGAGCCGTGACGCGACCACCCACTGGGAGGGCGGGCTCCAGGACGGCACGGGTCAGGTGAGCCTCGACTCGTCCAACGCCGGCCAGTTCAGCGTCTCGTTCCCCACCCGCGCCGAGGACCCCAACGGGCAGACCAGCCCCGAGGAGCTGATCGCCGCCGCGCACTCCTCGTGCCTGGCGATGAACCTCTCCGGCGTGCTCGGCGGCGAGGGCCTCACGGCGAACGCGATCGACGTGAGCGCCGAGGTCACCCTGTCGCCGGCCAAGGGCGGCGGCTTCGAGATCAGCGGGATCGCGATCACGCTGCGCGCCGACGTCGACGGTCTCGACGAGGCGAAGTTCCGCGAGCTGGCCGAGACCGCCGAGAAGACCTGCCCGGTCTCCAAGGCGCTCGCCGGCACCACGATCACCCTCGACGCCGCGCTCGGGAGCTGAGACCGCGCCGTCGGGGGCCGCGTCTACCGTGACGCCGTGCCCGATCCCGGCCCATCGCTGACGTCCCCCGGTATCGTGGGTCCCGACGGCGAGAACCGGAGGCTCCCATGGCCGACGCACCAGCCCGCCCCGCGCGGCAACGCATCGTCGAGCCCGGCGAGCCGGCGGGCGACCTCGCCGCGCGTCTGCACCTCGACGATCCCGCGCTCCAGCGCCGCTACCGCGCCGATCTCGACCGCGTGCGCGACGCCGAGCTCCGCGCCGAGATCGACACCGAGGGCGTCCGCCTCCACTAGCCTGCCGCGCCCAGGAGATGCGCACGCCGGCGCTCCTGCGTCGCGCCGTCCTGCGACCTCCGGCGCGAGTGACCGGCGGCGCCGATGACCTGGCCGTTCCTCGCCTGGTCGCCGGACGACTCCGCCGGCGCGGTCTACGACGTCACCGTGCCCGGCACCTGGGACGAGCTCGTCGAGTTCTACGCCGGCGGCGCCGGCAGCCGCCCGCTCGAACGCATCGTGGAGATCGCCCGCGGGCACGGGGTGCGCAGCGTCGTCGTCGAGCAGCGCTACCTCGATCCGGACTGGCGCAGCGAGCACGGCGCGTTCCACGGCCGCCTGTTCCGCCGCCACCCTTCGGTGTGCCACCGCTGGCACCTGTTCACCGACGACGTCCCCGCCGACCTCTCGGCGCTGCGGCCGGAGGCCTACCGCGGCTACGTCGTCCTGCGCCCCCTCCCGTCCACCCCGGTCGGGCGGACGATGATCGCGCCGCCCGCCGGCCTCGAGGGGGCGATCCGCTGCGAGGCCACCGAGCGCGTCTCCCTGTTCGGCACCCCGCTGTGGATCACCGCGATGCCGTTCCTCAGCCAGGACGCGGAGTACCTGCGCTGCGCGCACGCCACGCTCTGGATGGTGCTGCGCCACGCGCACCTCGCCCACGGCCTGCCGCGCCGGCTCACCGCCGAGGTGCACGACGCCGCGCTCGGTGGGGTGATCGTCGGTCGCCAGGTGCCCAGCGAGGGCCTGTCGGTGCAGCAGATGCTCTCGGGCGCCACGCGCCTCGGCCTGTCCCCCGGGCTCATGCACCTGCCCTCCACTCCCGAGGAGGACGCCGCGGCCGACACCGTCGCCGAGCCCGCCGACGTCGTCCCCGGTGGGCGCGCCGACCCGCAGGCCGGACGGCTCTCGCTGCGCGCGGTGCTGTGCCGGTACGTCAACAGCCAGCTCCCGCCGCTGGTGATCTCGTCGAGCCACGCCTGGGTGGTCGTCGCGTACCGGCGTGGACCCGGCGACGACCGCGCCGTGACACTGTGGCGCCACGACGACGCGCGCGGGCCGTACCTCGAGGTCGACGACCCCTTCGCCGAGCCCGAGGACGCCCATCGCCCCTGGCAGACCGCGATCCTCCCGCTGCTGCCCGCGATCTACGTGACGGCGGAGCGCGCCGAGGCGGCCGGGCGGCTGTGGTTCGCGGGCTACCTCCGCGGCGCCGAGGACGACGAGCCCGTGGCCCGCGCCGCCGCGGCGGGCGAGCTGACGTTCCGCACCTTCGTCGTGCGCAGCGACGAGTACCTCGAGGGCCTGTGGGCGCGCGGCGTCGACCCGGCGCTGGCCGACCTCTACCGGCTCGCGGCCCTGCCCGAGCACCTCTGGGTGGTCGAGGCCGTCGACCGCGCCGCCCGCCGCGAGGGCCGCCCCGACGTCGTCGGCGAGGCCCTGGTGGACGCGACGGCGTCGACCCACCACGAGCCGCTGCAGGAGGGCCTCGTCGCCCTGCACGGCGGCCGGCTGGCGCACCGCATCGGGCCCGACCACGGCACCCGCCGCGAGCTCCTGCTCACCGACCCGGGCCACTACCGCACGGGGCGTCCCGGGCGGCGCTGACCGGGCTCGTCGTCCTCCGGCAGCGTGCCCGCGATGGCCGGGCCGACGACGCTGATCGAGGCGTCGCCACCGGACTCCTCCTCGGCCTCGCCCTCGTCGGACACCGGGCCGAGCGTCAGGTGGATGCGGTGGGTGTCGGTGCGCTCCCGCTCGCCCCCACCGGACACCTCCCCCGACAGCACGAACCACTTGGCCCCGACCGAGCCCTTCGCGTCCCGCCGGCGGCGCACCTCCACCGCCAGCTCGATCTCGACCTCGCGCACCCCGAGCCCGTAGCCCTCGTCGCGGCGCCCCCGCGCGGCGACCAGGTCGCGCCGCAACGCCAGCAGCACCTCGTCGAGACCCAGTCCCTCGTCCGTCCCGTCCCCCTGCTCGTCCACGTCGACGACCGTAGCGAGGTACCCCGACACCGGCCCTCGCCCTCGCTTGACAGGATCGCGTGGTACGGAATTAGGATCGAGGTCATGGACCTCAGCGCGCGCCCCGTCGTCACGTCCGCCGAGTGGCAGAAGGCCCGCGAGGAGATGCTCGTGCGCGAGAAGGAGGCCACCCGCGCGCAGGACGCGCTGGCCGCCGCCCGGCGCCGGATGCCGATGGAGAGGCTCGCGAAGGACTACGTCCTCGACGGCGCCGACGGACCCGTGCGCCTCGTCGACGTGTTCAAGGGGCGCCGCCAGCTCATCGCCTACAAGTTCATGTGGACCGACCCCGAGAACCCCTGTGAGGGCTGCTCGCTGTTCGTCGACCAGTTCGGTCACACCGCCCACCTCAACGCCCGCGACGTCACGCGCGTGGTGATCAGCTCCGGCCCGCTCGCGGAGACGCTGCCGTACCGCGAGCGGATGGGCTGGAGCGTGCCGTTCTACTCGGCGGCCGGTAGCGAGCTCTTCGACGACCTCGGCCACGACAGCTCGTTCGCTCTCGACGTCTTCCTGCGCGACGGCGACGACGTCTACCGCACGTACATGATCGACGGCCGGGGCACCGAGAAGCTGGGC
This sequence comes from Actinomycetospora sp. CA-053990, assembly GCF_050948445.1. Classification (NCBI taxonomy): domain Bacteria; kingdom Bacillati; phylum Actinomycetota; class Actinomycetes; order Pseudonocardiales; family Pseudonocardiaceae; genus Actinomycetospora; species Actinomycetospora sp. CA-053990. The sequence continues at coordinate 5,753,913 of NZ_CP192043.1, forward strand.
AGCGTCTGGTCGTTCCTCGACATCACGCCGTTCGGGCGCCAGGAGGCGTGGGAGGAGTCCCCGCCCGGCACGCCGCAGGGCGACCCGTACGTCTGGTGGCGCCGCCACGACGAGTACGAGACCGCCGCGACCGCGCCCGGATGCCACTGAGCACTTGTCAGCGGCGTGCCCCTGTCGGCGTGCTCCATCGATGCTGACATCCAGTGTCCGTATCGCTCCGTGGATCACCGGGGATCACCGGGGATCAGTCGCCGTCGACCACCGGCAGCGGCGCGGTGTCGACGCGCGGCTCCTCGTCGGTCCCGGGCCGGAAGAACGCGAGGAAAGCGACGGCCACCGCCGCGAACACCAGACCGACCGCGAGGTAGACCAGCGCCGAGACCACGGTCGGGTCCCCGGCGACGGCGTGGGTCAGCCCCGCCTCCGCCGACCACGCCAGCACGAACTGTCGCACGCGCCGCGCCCCGTCCCGCACCGCGACCAGCAGCGCGACCTGGGCCACGACGAGGACCACGACGAGCAGCAGCGACCCGCCGGCCAGCAGCATCACCGCCGCGACGCCCGCGCCGAGCGCGCACGCCGCGACGGTCGCGAGCACGGCGCGGGTCGGCACGGCCCTCACGGTACGGCGACGGACGGCGCGGGCCGGTTCCGCTCCCGGCGTGGATGGGCGACGATCACGTCTCGCCGAGCACCGAGCACCCCGGAGGCACCGTGGCCGCCCAGCAGACGCCCGCGTCCGGGACACCGACCATCTCCCTGCACGACTTCACCGACATCGACCACTCCGCGGAGTCCACCTACGTCGCCGCGCTCGAGGCCTTCGACCGGCTGCCGTTGCTCCGCGAGCTTAAGGCGCTCGCCATCGAGCGCACCGCGATCGGGCCGGGTCGCCGGGTGCTCGACGTCGGCTGCGGGTTCGGGCTCGAGACGCTCCGGCTGGCGGCGCTCGTGCAACCCGGCGGCGCCGTCTCCGGGATCGACCTCTCCGCCGACTTCATCGCCGAGGCCGTCCGTCGGGCCGAGGCCCAGGGCCTGCACGTCGACCTCGCCACGGGCGACGCCCAGCACCTGCCCTTCCCGGACGACGCCTTCGACGTCACCCGGATCGAACGGGTCCTGATCTACCTCGACGAGCCGGACCGGGCGCTCGCCGAGATGGTCCGCGTGACCCGACCCGGCGGCCGGATCGCGATCATCGCGCCGGACTTCGACACGAACACCGTCAACGTGCCCGACGCCGCCCTGGTCCGCGCGGTGCTCGCCCACGAGGCCGACACGTCCGTCGTCCATCCCCGCCTGGTGCGTGACCTGCGCGGGAAGCTCGAGGACCTGGGTCTCGAGGACGTCGAGCTCACCAGCCGCATGGTGGTCTTCTCCCCCGACCTCGGCGCGCAGTACTTCGGCGGCCTCGGCCCGTCGGCCGCGCGGGCCGGCGTGATCGACGCCGACGCCGGGGAGCGCTGGACGTCGACCGTCGCCGAGCTCCACCGCACGGGCCGCCTCTTCGGCGCGATCGGCTACTACCTGCTCACCGCGTCCCTGCCGGGGTGACGGACGCGGCGCCGAGCAGCGGCGCCTCGGCCACCACGTGCCAGGACCCGACGTCGAACGACCCGGCGAGCAGGTGGACGCGGTCGATCTCGGCCGTGATCGGGAGGCTCGGCGCGAGCCGCTCCTCGGCGGCACGCAGCGCCGCGAGCGAGGAGTGGCGCCGGTAGCCGACGGTGAGGTGTGGCACCGGCTCGTGCTCGCCCTCGTACGGCGGATGGTCGGGAAAGGCGCGGGTGGTGCGCTCGGTGAGCTCCGCGAACGGCTCCGGCGGGTTCGGCGCGAGCCACACGAAGTCGTCGCCGAACCAGCCCACGCTGTCCAGGCGGAACGAGAACGGCGCCACGTCCCGCACTGCCCGGCGCAGCGTCGCGACCGTCCCGTCGTCGACCGCCCGGGCGGGCACGAACGGGAAGAGGACGGTCACATGCGCGGGCACGCCCTGGAGTGCCGACGGGTCCAGCTCGTCGCGCAGCGCCCCGACCACCGGTTCGGCGGCGGGGACGAGGGCCAGCACCGCGGTGTGCGTCGCCCGCGCATCGACCTGGACGCTCATCACCCGGATCCTGCCGCAGGGCCGACCCCGCGCGGTCCGCGCGCAGCTGTCCCGTCCCACCGCCGCGGTCGAATCGGCTCAGCGCCGGCCACGGCCCTCGTCGTCGTCCGGCCCCTCGGCGGCGCGACGGAGCCGTTGCGCCTCCCGTCGTTCGGCGTCGGCCCTGCGTCGGACGACCAGGACGTGCTCACCCGGGGTCGTGGCGCCGGCCTCGCGCGCGCGTGCCTCACGGGTGTCGGCGAGGCGGTCGTAGGTGGCGGCGAGGGCCTCGGCGGCGTCGGCGAGACACAGGTAGGTCTTGCGGGTCGTCTCGATGGCGTTCCCGGCCCGTTCCATGAGGTCGGGGCGCTGCGCGGGGGGCCGGGCCACGACACACAGCTCACGGTCGATGACCACCTCCCCGTCGCAGACCTGGCGCGCCACCTCGTGCACCGGGGTCCCGGTGGCGGCGGCGTGCGCACGCAAGCCCTGGTGGGCCTCGTCGAGGTCCACGACCAGCGCCTCGGCCAGGAAGGCCCGGGCGCGCAGCACCCGGACGTCGCGCCAGTCCCGCGGGTTCAGGTCGCTGTCGGCCATCAGCTCTCGTCGGCCCGGGCTCCCGCATCCGACGAGAGTTTCCGACGATGGCGACCGGGCCTGCGCCTCCGCCCACGAGTGTGGTCCGCCTCGCCCGGTCGGTCCACCCGCGCGGTCCCCGGCGCGTCGTGTCCTCGGCGTGGCCCGTGCGGCGGATGAGCCGGTGGCCGACTAGGGGTAGTCGGTACCGGTGATGTGATCGATGAGTTGCTCGGCGACGACGACGGGGTCCTTGCCCGTGTCGTCGAGGTGGGGCACCAGGAGGTCTTCGGCGTCGGGGAGCGCCAGGTGCAGACACCTGCTGACGAGGCTGACGGCGAGTTGATATCGCCCTGCTCGGGTCTCGTCGGCTCCATAGAGCAGCTGGGTGGCGCGGCGGACGAACATCTCGGCCATCGCGGTGGCGGGGAGCCCGAGGGCGTGGGGGCGGGTCGCGTAGAGGTCCAGCGCCGTCCTGTGGCCCCCCTGGCTGCGCAGCGTGGTCGAGTGCAAGGACCGGAACGGGGGGCTGATGTCGACCGTGCACGCGCCGGACTCGATCCCCAGCGTGAGGTCCTCGACGATGAGGACCGAGCCGTGGATGGGTTGTGCCTGGGCCTCGTCGAGCAGGGGACCGGCACCGGCCTGGTTGTGCCAGCGGTCGATCACCTCGATGGCGGGGTGGGTGACATGGGTGGACCGCACCTGGCCGTGGCCGGCGTACGAGATGGCCGCGGCATCGGCGGCGGGCACCGTGTTCCGGCAGACGGCGACCAGCGCGTCCAACGCGTCGTAGCCGGCCTCGAGCGGGCGGAGGGTGGAGCTCCGGAGGTCCCGCAGCGATTCGAGCAGGCCGAACGGGTCGCCGTCCCCGGGCTGCATCACCGGCGCCCTCGCTCGTCGACCTGGAGAGGGTGGCGCCTGTCCGGTCCGCGGCGCGAGGGCCGGGAGCGGGCCTCAGTGATCATCGGCGCGTCGGTCACGACGGTTCCGTCCCTGTTCGGCCTCGGCGACGACCCAGGCGGCGACGTCCACCAGATCGATGGACGAGCGCCGCGAGGAGGTCACCAACATCTGGAACGCCTCGTCGCCCGTCACGCCGTGTCGCTCGATCAGGATGCCGCGGGCCTGGGCGATGACCTCCCGGCTGTCGATGCCGGCCTGCAGCGCCCGGGTCTGCTCGGCTCCGTAGAGCAGCATCGCGGCCTGGGACCCGAACAGTCCGGCCGTGACCTGCGCGTGCTCGTCGAACACGCGGGGCTCGGCCCCGTAGAGGTTCAGAGCCGCCTGCATCTCCGGCTCCTGGGACAGCTGTACACCCAGCATCGCGCGGTAGCCCTGTTCGACGGCCTGCGGCGCGAACCGCGGCCACCGCTCCCCGTCGCCGTTCGACAGGTCGTCGACGACGACGAGCCCGTCGACGGCGGGCTCCTCGATCGCGGTGATGCACGGACCTTCGTGCAACTCGCTCTGCAGCCGGTCGAGCTTGGTCACCCCGCCGTTGCTCGGGGTCCGCGAGTCGACGCTTCCCCTGCTGACCATCGAGATGCCGCCGGCGTCGGCACCGGGGATCGTGTCGACCGCTGCCGTCACGACGTTGCTGAGCAGCACGTCCTGGTCGCGGAAGTTCCGCTGGTCCATCAGGTCCAGCGCTGCGGCACGCAGGGCAGGCCCGATCTCGTCGTTGCGCTCGGGTTTCACTACAGACGCCACCTGTCGGTGTTCCAGTGCTCGCAACACGTCGCCGAGCCCTCGCAGGCCGGCGAGGCAGAGCCGAGGAAGACATGCGCTGTGCTCTCGGGAAGCACATGACGGTCGGAGCTGCCAGGTCTCCGCGAACTACTGCGGTCCCTCGCGTCCTCACGGGCGGCAAAGGTGGTCGACCGCCAGCAGGGATGGTACCCGGCAGGAGGATCACCGACACTCGGCGACCACGCCCCCTCCGTGGCGGCACGGGGGTCCGTCGCCCGTCAGTCGTCCGTGCACCCGCAGCGCTCGGGCTCGAGGTGCATGACCGGCTTCGGCTGCTCATCGCGGTCGCCGCTGGCCTGACGGGCCATCAGCGCGCCCATGTCGACGTGCTCGGCCACGGTGAGCAGGCCGTGGGTGGCGGCGTTGGGCCGGACGCCGACGCCGACCGAGCGCAGGAGGCTGACGACCGCGTCGAGCGTGAGGGACAGATCGGCGGCCAGCGTCCGGAAGTCGTCATCGGTCAGGTCACCGCCGGTGGCACCGTCCCGGCGGACCCTGAGCGCCTGGGTCGCTTCCCGGAGAGCGGTGTGCGCGCTGGTGGCGGTGTCCGAGGTCGTCACGGGTCGTCTCCTTCACGGTGGCGGTCGCGTACTGCGTCACACCCCGCCGTGGTGGAGGCGTCACCATTGTGCCCCGTTCCCGGCCCTCTGGGCAGGCGGTCGGACGGCGCCGCGCCGTGTGGCCGGAGGAGTCAGAGGCTGCGGAACTCGGTCGAACAGCTCGTCGTGACCCTGCGCGGCGGTGTCGTCAGGCGCGGGCGCGAGTGCGTTGCCCACCGGCGGTCTAGCCCGTATGGTCCATCGTGACAGCACGGTTGACCTCCAGCCGGCGAAGAGACGGACCTCGGTGTCCGTACCCGCCCACCGGAGCCCGTGCGCTGGTCGATCGACAGTTCAGCCTCGGGACCGCTCGGGCCCAGTCCTCGTCCGAGGTGAAGTGTCGATGACGGAAGCAATGTCGAGCCGCGCAGGATATGTCCCGCGGACACGCCAGCGCATCGAGCCACGGCGCACGCCCCCGGTGACCTCCCTGGTGAGTGACGTCGGCGGCGCGTTGGCCATGGTGTTGTGGCGACTCCTGGAGCGGGCGGACCGGCGCGCCAACGGCCAGGTCGGACGAGCACGACCCGGGCGCGGTGGTCGCTGATCGCAGCCTCGATGGCGGACCACGACGGGCGCCTGCTGCGCGATGCCCTGCCTCACTCGGCGGGGAGGACACAGAACTCGTTGCCCTCCGGATCGGCCATGACGACCCACGGATGGTCCGGAGCCACGTCGAGGACAGCCGCCCCCAGGGCGACCAGACGACCCAACTCGTCCTGCTGATCGCTCCCGGCCGGCGTCGCGAGGTCGAGGTGCATCCGGTTCTTGCCCTCCGTGGGCGACGCGACGGCCTGGAACAGCAGGACCGTCTCGCCGAGCAGCGCGACCTCCACGTACGGCGTGCCGTGGGCGTCCTGCCAACGGCGGACGATGTCCGCACCGAGCGCCGCCGCCCAGAACGAGGCGAGCGTCTCGGGATCGCGGGCGTCGACCGCCACCGCCACCATGCGCAGCCCTGACACGCTCGCCACGTTCTCACCCCGGAGCGTCTGCAGGTCAGGGACCCTAGGCGGAGGCCTGCTCACGCGCGCGGAGATCCTTGCGCAGGATCTTCCCCGACGCCGACTTCGGGATCTGGTCGATGAACTCCACGACCCGCACCTTCTTGTGCGGGGCGATGCGCTCGGCCACGAAGCCCATGACGTCGTCACCGGAGAGCTGCGCGCCCTGCTGGAGGACGACGAACGCCTTGGGGATCTCCTCGCCCTCGGCGTCCTTGACCCCGATGACCGCGGCGTCGGCGATCCCGTCGTTGGTCAGCAGCAGCGCCTCGAGTTCGGCCGGCGGTACCTGGTAGCCCTTGTACTTGATCAGTTCCTTGACGCGGTCGACGATGTGGAAGACGCCCTCGTCGGTGACCGTGGCGACGTCGCCGGTGTGCAGGAACCCGTCGGCGTCGAGGGTCTCCGCAGTGGCCTCGGCGTTGTTGAGGTACTCGCGCATGACGTTCGGGCCGCGGACCCACAGCTCGCCGCGCGAGCCCTCCTCGCCGGTCTCGGGGTCGACGAGCTTGCACTCGATGTTGGGCAGCGCGACACCGATCGAGTTGAGGTCCATGTCGGGACGGTCCTGTGGCATCGCGTGGCTGACGGGGCTGAGCTCGGTCATCCCGTAGCCCTGCAGCACCGTGCAGTTCAGGCGCTTCCCGACGGCGTGCCCGAGCTCGGCGTCGAGCGCCGCGGCGCCGGAGAACACGATGTCGACGCAGTCGATGTCGTACTGGTCGACCATCGGGTGCTTGGCCAGCGCGACCGCGATCGGCGGGGCGATGTAGACGCGGTCGACGCGGAACTCGGAGATGATCCGCAGGAACTCGGCGAGATCGAACTTCGGCATCGTCACGACGGTCGCCCGCACGTAGATGCCGTGGTTCATCATCACGGTCATGCCGTAGATGTGGAAGAACGGCAGCACTGCGAGGATCTTCGAGTCGGCATCGGTGCTCGCGTTGAGCACCTGGAACTGGATCAGGTTCGCCACGAGGTTGCGGTGGGTCAGCACCACGCCCTTCGCGCGCCCGGTGGTCCCCGAGGAGTAGGGCAGGGCGGCGACGTCGTCGCCGGTCACCGTCACCTGCGGGCGCTCGGCCGTGGTCGAGAGCAGGTCGGCGAGCCCGTTCTCGGGACGCGGGGTGCCGGCGTCGTCCCGGGTGCCGTCGATGAGGACGGTCTCGGTGACGACGACGCCGTCCTGCTCCGTCGCGGCGCGGGCCCGGTCGAGGAACGGGGTGATCGTGACGAGCATCTTCGCGCCGGAGTCGCGCAGCTGGAAGGCGAGCTCGTCGGGGGTGTAGAGCGAGTTGACCGTCGTCACCGCGACGCCCGCCGCGAGGGCGCCGTGGAAGACGACCGGGTAGTAGGCGTTGTTGGGCGCGAACAGCGCGATGACGTCGCCGCGGCCGAGGCCCCGCTCGCCGAGGGCGGCGGCGAAGCGGTCGATCGCCCCGGCGAGCTCGCCGAAGGTCGTCTGCGCACCCGACGATCCGTCGATGATCGCCACACGGCCGGCGTCGGCATCGCTCAGGTCGCCGAAGAGGAACTCGGGCAGACCCACGTCCGGGATGTCGACGTCGGCGTACGGGCTGCGGACGACCATGCGGGAACTCCTCGTCGAGCGCGGGATGGCAATGCGTCGGTAAACCTACCTGTCGGTACGGCCGAGCGTCCTCCCTCTCGCATGATCTCTCTGTGATCGGGAGGCACATAGACGAGTCAGGTGGTCACCCGTTCGGCCGTATGACGGCGTCTTGCCCCGCGTCTTGCGTGGTGGGACAGTGAGCGCGAGAAGCCGATTCGACCCCACGGTTCGGCCGAGGCGTGGCCTACTTGTGCCCGTTCGCCTGTGCGAGCGCCCCTGGACGCCCGCCGCCGGCGTCGGATGCCCCCCGTCCCACGCCGGCGGCGTGGCCCGGTGGCTCAGTCGCGGCCCTCCACGAGGTGCGCGAACGCCGAGAGGTTCGCCAGCGACTCCCCCCGCGACTCCCGCCACGCCCACTCGCGGCGGATCGACGTGGCGAAGCCGAGCTCGAGCAGGGTGTTGAAGTCCCCGTCGGCGGCCTCCAGCACCTGCCCGAGGATGCGGTCGATCTCCTCGTCGATCACGGCGTGCCTCGCCACGCGCCCGACGAGGTGGATGTCGCCGGCCCGGTCGATCGTGTAGTGCACGCCGTAGAGCCGGGCGTTGCGCTGCAGGAGGAAGCGGTAGACCTCCTCGAGGTTCTCGTCCGCGTGCCGGCACACGAACGCCTCGACCAGCAGCGCGTGGGGCGTGAGCACCAGCCAGCAGTGCGTGGCGAGCTTCTTGGTGCCCGGCAGCGTCACGAAGAACCGTCCCGGACCCGGCCGGGTGTAGGTCAGCTCGCGCTCGTCGAGGGCGTCGACGAGCACCTTCTCCAGCTCGTCCGGGGCAGGGGAGCTCACACCGCCATCCCTCGTGTCCGGTCGCGGTCCTTCTCCCGCGAGGCCTCGGCGTACGTCGCGAGCAGCGCGTCGGCCGTGCGGTCCCACGAGAACATCGCCGCGTGCTCCACGGCGCCGGCGGAGAACCGCTGGCGCCCGGCCCGGTCGAGGCCGACGCGCTCGAGGGCGTCCGCCCAGCGCTCCGGGTCGTGGCCGTCGACGAGCAGCCCCGAGCGTTCGTGGGCGACCGCGGTGGGCAGCCCGCCCACGGCGGCGGCCACCACCGGGGTGCCGCAGGCCTGTGCCTCGAGGGCGACGAGCCCGAAGGACTCCGAGTAGCTGGGCACGGCGACGACGTCGGCGGCGCGGTAGACCTGCGCGAGCTCATCACCGCGCCGGGGCGGCAGGAAGCGCACGACGTCGGCGATGCCCAGATCGCGGGCGAGCGCCACCAGCGACTCCGGCTCGGCGAGCCCGGTGCCCGAGGGACCGCCGACGACGAGGACGACCAGCCGCTCGCGCAGCTCCGGACGGCGCGCGAGCATCGTGGCGGCGGCGCGCAGCAGGACGTCGGGGGCCTTGAGCGGCTGGATCCGCCCCACGAACGCCATCGCCGTGTCCTCCGGCCGGATCCCCAGGGCGGCGCGCGCGGCGTCGCGGTCGGGCGCGGGGTGAAGGTGCGCAGGTCGACGCCCGGCGCGATCGTGCGGACGCGGGCGGGGTCGGCGCCGTAGGCGGCGACCAGGTCGTCCGCCTCGGCCTGCGTGGACGTGACGAGGCGGTCGGCCTCGGCCACCACCTGCTCCTCGCCGACCACCCGCGACAGCGGCTCGGGCCGGTCGCCGTCGGCGAGGGACGCGTTCTTGACCTTGGCCAGGGTGTGCGCGGTGTGCACCAGCGGCACGCCCCAGCGGTCCCGCAGGAGCCACCCGACCTGGCCGGAGAGCCAGTAGTGGCTGTGCACCACGTCGTACCAGCCCGGCTCGTGACGGGCCTCGTCGCGCAGCACCCCGGCGGTGAACGCGCACAGCTGGCTGGGCAGGTCCTCCTTGCCGAGGCCGCCGTAGGGCCCGGCGATGACGTGCCGGACCAGCACGCCGGGCGCCAGCTCGGCCACCGGCGGCAGGTCCGACGACGTCGCCCGCGTGAAGATCTCGACCTCCACGCCGCGCTGGGCCATCCGCCGGGCCGTCTCCACGACGTAGACGTTCATGCCACCCGCGTCGCCGGTGCCGGGCTGGGCGAGCGGCGAGGTGTGCAGTGAGATGACCGCGACCCGGCGGGGTCGCCCCGGATGCGGACGAACCACCCGGCCCGGGGGACGGGAACGGGTCGCCGGAGATGCCGTCGCCGTCGTCGCCGCCGGGGTCACCCCGCCAGCTTAGGTGTGTCGGGCCCTCCCGGGCTCGCCGAGGACCACGTGACGAACAGACCTAGGGTGCGGGGCATGAGCACGCCGACACCGGGAACCGACCGTCCCCTCGCCGTCGTCACCGGCGCCAGCTCGGGCATCGGGGCCGCCACCGCCCGCGCGCTGGCCGCCGACGGCTGGCACCCCGTCCTCGGCGCGCGCCGGGTGGAGCGCCTCACCGAGGTCGCCGAGGAGGTCGGCGGCACCGCCCTGCCCCTCGACGTCACCGATGCGGACTCGGTGGCCGCGTTCGTCGACGGCGTGCGCGACCTCGTCACCCCGCAGAGCCCGCTGCGCGGCCTGGTGAACAACGCCGGCGGCGCCAAGGGCACGGAGAAGGTGATCGAGGCCGACGAGGAGAAGTGGCGCTGGATGTGGGAGTCGAACGTCCTCGGGACCCTGCGCGTCACCAAGGGCCTGCTGCCGCTGCTGATCGACTCGGGCGACGGCCACGTCGTCACCATCACCTCGATCGCCGGCCTCGAGGTCTACGACGGCGGCTCGGGCTACACCGCCGCCAAGCACGCCGAGGGCGCCATGCACCGAACCCTGCGCGGCGAGCTGCTCGGGGAGCCCGTGCGCGTCACCGAGATCGCACCCGGCGCGGTGGAGACCGAGTTCGCACTCGTGCGGTTCGCGGGCGACGAGGACCGCGCGGCCAAGGTCTACGAGGGGATCACGCCGCTGGTCGCCGAGGACGTCGCCGAGGTCGTGGCGTTCGCCATGAGCCGACCCTCGCACGTCAACCTCGACACCATCGTCCTCAAGCCCCGCGACCAGGCCACGGGGATGCGCTTCCACAGGACCTAGAGAGGACCCAGACCACCTAGAGCGCCGACATCCCCTGCCACTCCGTCCAGGGGATGGCCCAGTCGTAGATGTCGCCGTCGCTCGGCGAGTAGTTCACCCCGGAGTTCGTGACCTCCACCGGATCGCCGTACTGGGCGGTGTCGTAGAACGCCCGGGCATCGGCCTCCGAGAGGTTGATGCAGCCGTGGGTGACGTTGCTGGAGCCCTGGGCGCCGGTGGAGGCCGGGTTGGCGTGGATGAACTCGCCGTTGTTGCTGATGCGCACCGCCCAGCGCTCGACGAGGTCGTAGCCGTACTGCTCGCTCACCATCCGCTTGTTGGTGAACTTCTCGCTCACGACGTGGATGCCCGAGCGCGTCGTGCGGTTCGGGTCGGAGTCCGTCCCGTAGCTGGCGGGGACGTCCATCACCTGCTGGCCGTCGCGGATGACGACCATGCGGAAGCTGTTGACGTCGGCCTGCACGACCTGCGAACGGCCGATCTTGAACGACGTGGTGAGGTCCTCGCGGCCCCACGCGCCGCCGCCGAACGGCGTGCCGAGGAGGTTCGCGCGGACGTCCACCTGCGTGCCGGGCCGCCAGTACTCCTTCGGGCGCCAGTGCACCCGCGAGCCGCCGTCCTGGTCGGGCAGCCAGGCCCAGGAGCCCTCGGTGGGCACCGACGTGCGCACCTGCAGCGCCCGCTCCACGGCCGCCTTGTCCTCCACCGGGGCGGCGAACTGGATCGTGATCGGCGCCGCCACCCCCACCTCGCGGTCGTCCCCGATGTTCAGCGTCGCCCGGACCGTCTGCCCGGGCGCGACCGTGGTGAACGAGCCGGTGACCGGCGAGGAGCCCCCGCCGGGCCCGGTGGCCGTGCCGCCCCAGGTGTAGGTGGCGCCGTAGGCCAGCGGGCCGGAGGGCGTCCAGCGCTTCCGGTCGGGCGAGAGCGACCCGGCGACCGCACCGCCCGGCGACGCGGTGAGCGTGACGTCGGTGAACGTCCCCTCGGTGCTGGCCGCGACCGTGGCGCGCGGCGCGACGTCGGCGGCGTTCGCGGCCGGCTCGACCGCCACACCCACCGGTGGCGGCGCCTCGGTGGAGGCGCCGGCCCCGCCGGGCGTCGGCGCCCCCGAGCCGCAGGCCGTCAGCACCACCAGCAGCAGCCCGCTCAGCACCGTGACGAGCGCCCGACCCATGCGTCCCCCGAACCTCTCCGAGTGCGTGGCCACCATCGTGGCACCGCACCCCGACGGCCCGCCGGGTCGAACTCAGGTCAGCGCCGACATCCCGGCCCAGGTGTCCCAGTCGAGGGCCCAGTCGTAGACGTCCCCGTCGGCGGCGGAGAGCTGGACCGGGGAGTTCGTGACCTCGACGGGGTCGCCGTAGATGGCGGTGTCGTAGTACGCCCGGGCATCGGCGGTCGAGAGGTTGACGCAGCCGTGGGTGACGTTGCTCGAGCCCTGGGCGCCGGCCGACGCCGGGTTGGCGTGGATGAACTCGCCGTTGTTGCTCATGCGCACGGCCCAGTGCTCGACGAGGTCGTAGCCGTACTGCGCGCTGGTCATCCGCTTGTTGTCGAACTTCTCGGTGACGACGTGGGTCCCGCTGCGCGTGATCCGGTTGGGGTCGCTGCCCAGCCCGTAGCTCGCGGGCACGTCCATGACCTGCTGGCCGTCCCGGATCACGACCATCCGGTGGCTCGTGACGTCGGCCCGCACGATCTGCGAGCGCCCGACGGTGAGGTGGTTCGTGAGGTCCTCACGCCCGTAGGCGCCGTCGCCCAGGTTCACCCCGTACAGGTTCGCCGCGACGTCGACGACGGTGCCGGGCTTCCAGTACTCCTTCGGCCGCCAGTGCACCCGCGAGCCCAGCGCGTCGTCGGGCAGCCACGCCCACGAACCCTCGGTGGGCACCGACGTCCGCACCTGCAGGGCCCGCTCCGCAGCCGCCTTGTCGGTGACCGGCCCGTCGAACTGGATGGCGAGCGGCGCGGCCACCCCGACGGTGGCGTCGTCGGGCTGCGCGAACTGCGCGCGCACGACCCGTTCCGGGCTCACCGTGGTGAAGCCGCCGGCCACAGGTGTGGTGGCCCCGTCGGCGCCCACCGCGACGCCGGACCAGGTGTAGGGCTTGCCGTAGCCGAGCGCCTCGGTGGCGGCCCAGCGGTGTCCGTCCGGGGTCGTGGCCCCGGCGATCGGGCGGCCGTCCGCGCCGGTCAGCGCGACGTCGCGCAGGGCGGCGTCCGGCGCCGTCACGCTGATCTCGCCGCCCGGGTCGACGTCGGCGCGCCCCGGCACGGCCGTCGTGGTCACGGTCGGGGGCTGCGTCGCGTCACTCCCCGCCGGCCGGGGCGTCGCGCCCGCAGCCGCACACCCCGCGACGACTCCCGCGACGGCGACGAGCGCCACCACCACGGCCAGCACACCCTGCACGCGTTCCCGCACCCCGAGGGCCACCTCTCCTGATCGATCCCGAACGCATGACGCGAACGGCCCCGGGACGGTTGTCAGGCCACGGGCACACTCACACCGGTGGCCCAGTGATCGTGAGCGGCGTCTCGCCACATACCGGTCAGAGGGCGCAGGAGACGAGCACGGGCTCGGGTTCGAGCACGAGACCGAAGGCGGCGTCGACCCGGTCGCGCACGTCGCGGGCGAGCGCCAGGAGGTCGTCGGTGGTCCCGCCGCCGCGGTGCGTCAGGGCGAGCGTGTGCTTGGTGGAGACCCGCGCGGGGGCGTGCTCGCCGGGGTGGCCCCGCGGGACGCCGGCGCGCTCGATGAGCGCAGCGGCGGAGAGCTTCACCAGCCCGCCGGGCTGCGGCCACGCCGTGACCGGGACCTGGCCCGCCGCTTCGACGCGGGCGGCGACGCGGGCCGCGGTGGCCTCGTCCACCACCGGGTTGGTGAAGAACGAGCCCGCGCTGCGGCTGTCGGGGTCCGCGGGGTCGATGACCATGCCCTTCCCGCGGCGCAGGGCGAGCACGGCGGCGCGGGCGTCGGCGACGGGCACGCGGGTGCCGGGCTCGACGCCGAGGGCGCGGGCGAGCTCGGCGTAGCGGACCGGGGCGGACAGGCCGTCGGTGGTGAGGCGGAAGCGCACGCCCAGCACGATCTCGCCGTCGACGTTGCGGTCGCCCTTGAGGCGGCTGGTGCGGTAGCCGAGGCCGAGGTCGGCGGCCGGGACCGTGCCGCGGCGGCCGGTGCGGCGCGCGTAGAGGTCGACGTCGACGAGGAGGTCGCCGACCTCGACGCCGTAGGCGCCGACGTTCTGCACCGGCGTCGCCCCGGTGCGCCCGGGGATGCCCGAGAGGCACTCGAGCCCGCCGAACCCGTCGGCGACGGTGTCCGCGACCAGCGCATCCCAGTCGTGGCCGGCCTCGACGTGCAGGACGACGGTGTCGGCGTCGCGGCGCACGACCTCGTGGCCCGCGGAGTCGATGAGCAGCGCGGTACCGGCGAACCCGGCGTCCCCGATGACGAGGTTGGAGCCCCCGCCGACGAGCAGCAGCGGCTCGCCCGCCCCGTCGGCCGCCCGGGCCCGCTCGACCACCTCGTCGGCCGTCGCCGCCCGCACCAGGCGGCGGGCGGGGCCGCCGAGACCGAGCGTCGTGTGGGGCGCGAGGAGCGTCGCGGCGTCGGTGTCGACGGGGCCGTCGCCCGGCGCGGGCGTCGTCTGAGCGGTCGGACCGGGTGCCACGGCCTCCGACGGTAACCTCCCGCCCGTGTCGACCCGCATCGCCCACCGCGCCACCTGGGACGTCCCCGCCGAGGAGGTGTACGCGGAGCTCGTCGACGGCGACCACCTCCGGGCACGCCTGAAGGAGCTCGGCGGCAAGGATCCCGCCCTCGTGGAACACACCGTCGACGACTCCGGAGCCCGCGTGGAGCTGCGCCACTCGGTGCCCGTCGAGTTCCTGCCGTCGGCGGTCCGCCGCTTCACCGGCGACGACCTCGTGCTCGACCGCGTCGAGACCTGGCGCGGGCGCACCGACGGCGGCTACGACGGCACGTTCGAGGTCACGGTCCGCGGTCTCCCCGGGACGATGACCGGGACGCAGACGCTCACCGACTCCGGCGGTGGCGCGGTCACCGAGATCCAGGGCGAGGCCACGGTGTCGGTGCCGATGGTCGGCGGGCGCATCGAGAAGGTCGTCGTCGAGCAGGTCGGCGCGCTGCTCGACGCCGAGGACGCATTCACCCGCCGGCGGCTGGAGAAGCGCTGACCATGGCGACCCATCGCCTCGTCGTTACCCTGAGCTGTCCGGACCGCACCGGCATCGTCGCCACGATCACGGGACGGCTCGCCGCGCTCGGCGCCTCGATCACCGAGGCCGCGTACCACGCCGACACCGAGGCGGGCTGGTTCGTCACGCGCCAGGTCGTCGACGCCGCGTCGGTGCCCGGCGGGGCGGACGTGCTGCGCGTGGTGATGGGCCAGGTGGCCGCGGGCCTCGAGGTCCCCGGCGGCGACCCGGTGCGCTGGCAGGTGCGCGACGCCGCCGAGCCGCCGCGGGTGGTGCTGCTGGTCAGCAAGGAGTCGCACTGCCTGCACGACCTGCTCGGCCGGGTCTGGGGCGGCGAGCTCGAGATGGACGTGCGCGCGGTCGTGGGCAACCACGAGGTGCTGCGCCCGCTCGCCGAGGCCCACGGCGTGCCGTTCCACCACGTGCCGTTCCCCTCGCGGGCCGAGGACGACGACGCCCGCACGGGCCGCGACGCCGCGTTCGCGAAGGTCGCCGCCCTCGTCGACGAGCACGACCCGGCCGCGATCGTGCTGGCGCGCTTCATGCAGGTCCTGACGCCCGAGCTCTGCGACCGATGGGCCGGGCGGGCGATCAACATCCACCACAGCTTCCTGCCGTCGTTCGCCGGCGCGCGCCCGTACCACCAGGCCCACGCCCGCGGGGTGAAGCTCGTCGGGGCGACGTGCCACTACGTCACCGCGGACCTCGACGCCGGCCCGATCATCGAGCAGGACGTCAGCCGCGTGGACCACGCCGACAGCGCCGAGGACATGGTCCGCCGCGGCCGGGACGTCGAGAAGCTGGTGCTGGCCCGCGGGCTGCGGGCCCACCTCGAGGACCGCGTGCAGGTGCACGCGGGCCGCACCGTCGTCTTCCGCTAGGTGCCTGCGGCATGTGAGCACTTCGTGGTGCTCCGGCACCTCGAAGTGCTCACGTGCGCGTGCGCACCCGCTCGGCGGGGATCGCGCCCAGCCGGCCGGCGTGGAAGTCGACCATCGCCTCCCGGACCTCCTGCTGGGTGTTCATGACGAACGGCCCGCCCCAGGCCACCGGCTCGCGGAGCGGGCGGCCGCCGAGCAGCACGACCTCGAGCTTCGGGTGCCGGCCCTCCTGCCCGGGGTCGGCGGCGACCCGCAGCGACTCGCCGGGACCGAAGACGACGAGCTGGCCGGTGCGCACCGGCCGCCGCTCGGCGCCGACCGTGCCGTCGCCCGAGAGTACGTAGAGCAGCGCGTTCTGCTCGGGGTCCCAGGGCAGGTGCAGCGCGGCGCCGGGCTCCAGCGAGGCGTGCGCCATCGTCATCGGCGTGTAGGTCGAGCCGGGTCCCTCGTGCCCGCCGACCTCGCCGGCGATGACACGCACGAGCGTCCCGGCGTCGGCGGAGGTCAGCAGCGCGGCCTGCCCGGAGCGCAGGTCCTGGTAGCGGGGCTGCACCCACTTCTGCGCCTGCGGGAGGTTCACCCACAGCTGCAGGCCGTGGAACAGGCCGCCCGACGCGACGAGCGCCTCCGGCGGGCGCTCGATGTGCAGCACCCCACCACCAGCGGTCATCCACTGCGTGTCGCCGTTGGTGATCGAGCCGCCGCCACCGTGGTTGTCGGCGTGCTCGAACGTGCCGTCGATGATGTAGGTGACGGTCTCGAAGCCCCGGTGGGGGTGCCAGGCCGTGCCCTTGGGCTCGCCCGGCGCGTACTCGACCTCGCCCATCTGGTCCATGTGGATGAACGGGTCGAGGAGCGCGAGGTCGACGCCGGCGAACGCGCGGCGCACCGGGAAGCCCTCGCCCTCGTAGCCCTGCGGCGCGGTGGTCACCGTGCGGACGCCCCGCTCGGTGGCGCCGACGCGGGGCCCCGCGGGCTCGGGGATGCGGGGCAGGACCGTCAGGTCGGCGACCGTCAGAGCGGGCATCGTCCCCTCCTCAGTAATTGAACGTTCAATGTTGAGCGGAGAACGTTCCCCGAGGGCGACCGATTCCCACCGGGCCCCGCGTCAGCGGCCGAGGCCCTCGAGAGCCTCGGCCCCGGCGATCTCGCCGAGCACGGCACCGGGGACGAGGAGCTTGCTCTCGCGCCGGCCGCTGCCCACCACCACCGCGGGCGTGGCGAGCACCGCGGGGTCGACGAGGACGGGCCACGACGCCGGCACGCCGAACGGGGTGATGCCGCCGTAGGCCATGCCGGTGAGCTCCACGGCCTCGTCCATGGGCGCGAACGACGCCTTGCGGACGTCGAGCCGCTTGCGGACGACCGTGTTGACGTCGGCGCGCGTCGTGGCCAGCACGACGCAGGCGGCGAAGCGACGCTCGCCGGAGCGCGAGCCGGCGACGACGACGCAGTTGGCCGACGCCTCCAGCGGCGAGCCGTAGGCCTCGCAGAACGCGGCGGTGTCGGCGAGCGTGGGGTCGATCGCCGCGACGAGACAGTCCGCCGCGACGTCGGCGGGCAGCGCGCGCAGGGCGTCGACGACCGGCTCGGCCAGCAGATCGGTCCGCTCGAGGGCGGGCACCGGCTCCAGCGACCCCGCGATGGCCAGGGCGGCCGCCGACGTCACCAGCGCGGGCCCTGCTGGATCTCGATCACCCGCGGGCGCACGTCGACGATGTAGATGAGCACGGCGATGATGCCGACCAGCCACAGGAAGCTGTAGGGGCCGCTGGTGGAGATCGCGAGGATCGCCAGGCCGACGCCGGTGATCGCGCACCAGACGGGCTTGGTCAGCTTGTCCGCGGCCGTGAACGCGTCGGAGCGCTGCATCAGGGCGTGCACGAAGGCGTAGAGGCCCACCGGGATCCCCAGCAGCCACAGCACCAGCAGCACGTAGCCATCGAGGTTGTAGAGCACCGACACGCCACCACGATACGTGCCCCGCGCAGCGGGGCGACAGGCGCGCGGTCCTCCTCCGGACACACGACGACCCCGGGACGGCGGAGCGTCCCGGGGTCGTGTCGAGCAGAGCGTCACCGCACGGTGGCGGGACTCAGCTCTTGGGGGCCCGCTTGGCGCCGCCCGCGGTGGCCGCGGACTTCGGCGCGTTCTTCGGGCCCTGCTTCTTCGGCGCGGTGCGCGCGGCGGCCTTGCGCGTGGTGCTGCGCGTCTCGGCCGCCACCTCGTCACCGGCCTCCTTGATCTCCTCGGAGAGCTCGGAGCCGGCCTCGGCGACGACCTCGGCGGCCTGGGCGCTGAAGCGCTGCGTGGTGCGGGCGGCGCGCTCGCCGACCGAACGGGTCTGCTTGGTGACCCCGGCGAGAGCGCTCTCACCGCGGACGCGGACGCCCTCGACGGCGTCCTCGAGGCGGTCCTCGATCTCGCTCGAGACCTGGTCGACCGTGTTCAGCGCCTGCTTGACCTGCGGCTGCGACGTGATGTCGCGGTACGCGGACTCGCCGCGCTTGATGAGGTCGGTGTAGACGCTGCGGACGGCGGCCAGGTAGCTGTCGACCAGGCGGCGGAAGTCCTCCGCGGTCAGCTTGGTGCGCAGCTCCTGGACCTCGGCCGGGAGGTCCTCGACGCGGGCCTGCACCTCGGTGGCGCCGGACTGCACGCGCTCGGCGGCCTCACGGGCGGCGGCGACGGCCACGTCGCCGAGGCCCAGCACGGCCAGGGCGGGCTGGCGCAGCGGGTCGATGGCGTCCGAGACGGCCTTGCTGGCCTGGTCGCGGACCTCGCGGACGTCGAACTTGGTGGGGAAGGTGACAGCCATGGTCGTCCTCTCTCCTGAATACGTGTGGGACGTGCGTGCCTGAGCGGTAGGTCAGGACGTGCGCGGGGCCGGTGCCTCGACTGCCTGGGCGGCAGCGTCGATGGCGGCCACGGCGAGCGCGGCGTCCTCGGTCCCGGTCGCGGTGCTGGTCTCGGCAGCGTTGCCGCGACGGAACGATTCGTAGATGTCGGTGAGCACCTGTTTCTGGCGCTCGGTCAGCTCCGTGTCCGACGCGAGGGCGTCGAGCACCGGGGAGTGCTCCCGGGGCTCGAGAATCCCTGCCCGGACGTACAGCGCCTCGGCGGAGATCCGCAGGCCGGTCGCGATCTGGGCCAGGATCTCGGCGGACGGCTTGCGCAGTCCACGCTCGATCTGGCTCAGGTACGGGTTGCTGATCCCCGCGACCTTCGCGAGTTGACGGAGGCTGACCTCCGCACCCTCACGCTGCCGGCGGATGTAGGCACCGATGTCCTCGACGGCCTGGCCGATCTTCTCGACCCCGTCCGTCCCGGACACCGATGACCACCTCCTCCGAACTCGCTGACACCCACGCTAACACGAGTGCTAGCTGGCGCAAGCACTGTGCTTGCGCAGGTCGCGTGGGCTGCCACACACACTTCCGGGGGACGGCGTCAGACGAGGAGCTCGCCCACGGTGTAGATCACCAGGCCCGCGAGGGCACCGACGAGGGTGCCGTTGATGCGGATGAACTGGAGGTCACGGCCCACCTGGAGCTCGATCTTGCGCGAGGTCTCGGGGCCGTCCCAGCGGGCGACGGTGTCGGAGATCAGGGTGGAGATCTCGCTCGAGTAGCGGCCGACGACATAGGCGGCGGCGTCGACGATCCAGCCGTCGATCTTGTCGCGGAGCTCGGGATCGGTGTCGAGGCGCTCGCCGAAGCGGGCGACGCCGTCGGTCACCTTCAGGCGCAGCTGCGACGACGGGTCCTCGGCGGCGTCGAGCAGCATCGCCTTGCCGGTGGCCCACGCGCGCGAGATGAGGGCCTGGACCTCGGGGTGCTCGAGGAGCTGGCGCTTGATGTCCTCGACCCGCGCGTTGGTGTCCGGGTCGTCCTGCAGGTCGGCGGCGAAGGAGATCAGGAAGCGGTCCACGGCCTTGCGCATCGGGTGGTCGGCGTCGGACTTCACCGCCCAGGCGAACGACAGGGCCTCGGCGTAGAGGCGATCACCGATCAGCCCGTCGACGAAGCGCGGCGACCAGCTCGGCGCCTGCTTGCTCACCAGCGCCATCACGGTGTCGTGGTTGTCGCGCACCCAGTCGTAGGCGCGGTCGCAGATCAGGTCGACGACGCGGCGGTGCGCCCCGTCGTCGAGCACCCCGGCCAGCAGCCGGCCCATCGGCGGCCCCCAGGGCTGGGCGACGACCCGCCGGGTGACGGCCTGGTCGACGACGGCCTGGATCTCGTCGTCGCGCAGCACGGTGACCGCGCCGCGCACGACGGTGGCGAGCTCGCCGGTCACCCGCGAGGCGTTGCCCGGCGTCGTGAGCCAGCCGCCGAGCCGCGCGGAGATCTGGGCGGCGCGCAGCTTCTCCCCGACGACCTTGGGGGCCAGGAAGTTCTCGCCGACGAAGCCCGAGAGGCTGGCGCCCAGCTGGTCCTTCTTGCGCGGGATGAGCGCCGTGTGCGGGATCTTGATGCCCAGCGGGTGACGGAAGAGCGCGGTGACCGCGAACCAGTCGGCGAGCCCGCCGACCATCCCGGCCTCGGCCGCGGCACGCACATAGCCGGTGAACGCAGGTCCGCCGTTGCGCTCCCAGACCAGGAAGACGATCCAGACGATCGCGGCACCGAAGAGGAACGACAGCGCCACGCCCTTCATGCGGCGCAGGCGGGCCCGCTTCTCCGGGTCGTCGACGAAATCCGGGATCAGGCCGCCCTCCCCGCCGGACGCGCGGCGGGAGGACGGGAGCGCGACGTCGTCGCCCCCACCGGTGACGGGCGGGCCGACGGGTTCGGTCGGCGGGTCGGCCTCCACGTCGCCACGTGTGCTGGCGCCGTCCGGGCCGTGGGCGGTCTGCACCTCCCCAGTGTCCCACCGGCGCCGGGCGGGGCCCGTCGAGCACCGGGACGTCGCATTCGGCTCAGTGCGGCACTGAGGAGACGTGCGTCACGGCCGATTCGTCCCCCGGTCCGGTGAACCGGAGGACCACCCGGCGCGAATCGCGCACAGGGCGGCGAGAGTGCGTATCGCTCGGGCGACTTCGGTCGTTGGATAGATGCCGTTGTCGCCGTTGTTCGCGCCGGAGTCGTCGCACGGTCTCCACGGCCGCCGTCGTCCCCGTCGTGACCAGGGTCGCCGACGTGTCTTCCGACCACCCCGTGCCGTCCCTCGGGACGACCCGGACCCCCGTGCGACCGACCGCGCCCGGCCGCACGGGGTCTCGCGTCCCCCGGTCGCCGTGCTGCCCCACGGTGACCGGGGGGCGCCCCCCTCCGACCTGTGGCGGACGCGCTCAGAGCGCGAGTGTCGGGCGGTAGCGCCGCAGCCACGCGTCGATCTGCAGCACCGATTCCATGCGGGCGCGGTCGGTGTCGATGCTCGGGCCGTCCTGCGGGGCGTCGATGGCCGAACGCAGCGCCTCGACGTCGACGATCTCGCGCACCGGGGCGTCGCGATCGGACACCAGGTCGGCGATCGACGCGCGCAGCGCCTTCTCGTAGCCCGGGTCCTGGGTGGACGGGTACGGGCTCTTGACCCGGTCGACGATCGACGAGGGCAGCAGGTCGCTGGTCGCGGCCCGCAGCAGGCTCTTCTCCCGGCCGTCGAAGGTCTTCAGGGCCCAGGGCGTGTTGAAGACGTACTGGACGAGGCGGTGGTCGCAGAAGGGCACCCGCACCTCGAGCCCGCTGGCCATGCTCATGCGGTCCTTGCGGTCGAGCAGGATCTGGACGAACCGCGTCAGGTGCAGGTAGCAGACCTCGCGCATCCGACGTTCGTGGTCGGAGACGCCCTCGACGTGCGGCACCTCCGCCAGCGCGTCCCGGTACGACGCGTCGACGTAGCCGTCGAGGTCGAGCCGTTCCCGCAGGTCCGGGGCGAAGTGGCTCACCGAGAGGTCCAGCGGCCCCTGGCGCCGCGCCATCCACGGGAACGTGTCGGCGCCCACCGCGTCGGCGTCGTGGAACCAGCGGTAGCCGCCGAACACCTCGTCGGCGGACTCCCCCGACAGCGCCACGGTCGAGCGACCCCGGATCGCCTTGAACAGCAGGTAGAGCGAGGTGTCCATGTCCCCGATCGAGACCGGGACATCGCGGGCGGCGAGCACCGCGGCCCGGGCCTCGGGGTCGATGAGGTCGTCGTTGGACAGCGTGATGGCCGTGTGGTCGGCGGCGACGTGCTCGGCGAGCTCCCGGACGTACGGCCCGTCCGGGGTATCACGCATCGGGTCGGCGTGGAAGGCGTCCTCGTAGCCCACGAAGTCCACGGAGAACGAACGGACGGGGCCGGCGTCCTGGGCGCGCAGCTTCTGCGCCGCGAGCGCGGTGATCGCCGAGGAGTCCAGGCCGCCGGACAGCAGCGCGCACAGCGGCACGTCGGCGATGAGCTGGCGGTCGACGATGTCGTCGAGCAGCTCGCGGACGTGCGCGACGGTGGTGTCCTGGTCGTCGGTGTGCTCGAGGGCCTCGAGCTGCCAGTAGCGGTGGACGTCGGCGCCCTCGCGGCGCACGCGCACCCACGAGCCGGGGCGCACCTCGTACAGGCCCCGGTAGATGCCGTGGCCGGGCGTCTTGACGTGCGCGAGCAGCTCCCGCATGCCGTCGAGGTCCAGCACGGCCTCGCTGCGCGGGTGCGCCAGGATCGCCTTGGGCTCGGAGCCGAAGAGCGCCCCGTCCGGCGTCGGGTACCAGTACAGCGGCTTGACGCCCATCCGGTCGCGGACGAGGAAGAGCTCCTCGCGCCGGGTGTCCCAGATCGCGAAGGCGAACATCCCGTTGAGGCGCTCGACGACGTCGGAGCCCCACTCGAGCCAGCCGACGAGGACCACCTCGGTGTCCGACGCGGTGCGGAAGACGTGGCCGCGCCCCTCGAGCTCCCGGCGCAGCTCGCGGAAGTTGTAGACCTCGCCGGAGAACACCAGCGTCAGCAGCGTCTCGCCGTGGCGCTCGAGCGTCATCGGCTGCCGGCCGCCCGGCACGTCCACCACCGCGAGACGGCGGTGGCCCAGGGCGGCACGGGACCGGCCCTCGTCCTGCGACAGCCAGAGACCCTCGTCGTCCGGCCCCCGGCAGCTCATCGTCTCGACCATCGGGGCGACCTCGGCGCGGTCCACTCCGCGCGCCAGGTCCACAGCTCCGGCGATGCCACACATGGGCCCGACCTCCTCGTCGACGGTGACGAGGAGGGAGTGCCCCGATATTTAGCTTGCGTAACTAATCGTCGAGATCCTCGCCCGGCGTCGTCTCCCGGCTCGGACCGTCGATCGGCAGGCAGACCTCGAACGTCGTGCCGCCCGGGCCGGTGTGGACGCGGATGTCGCCGTGGTGCTTCTTGACGACGATGCGCCAGGAGATGTCCAGGCCCAGCCCGGTGCCCTCGCCGACGTCCTTGGTGGTGAAGAACGGCTCGAAGATGCGCGGGCGCACGTCCTCGGGGATGCCCGGGCCGGTGTCGGAGATCTCGACGACCGCGTTGCGGCCGTCGCGGCGCGTGCGGATCGTCAACGTGCCCGAGCCGTCGCCGGTCGCCTTCATGGCGCCGACGGCGTTGTCGATGATGTTGGTCCACACCTGGTTGAGCTCGGCGGCGTACGCCGGGATCTTCGGCAGGTCGGGGTCGAGCTCCTTGACCAGCTGGATGCCCTCGAGCTTGCGACTCATCATCATCAGCGTCGACTTGAGCAGCACCCGCAGGTCGACCTCGTCGAACGGCGCGCGGTCGAGCTGGGAGTACTGGCGCGCGGCCCCCACGAGGTTGGCGATGCGTCCGGTGGCGTCGGTGATCTCGCCCATCAGCGTCTCGGTCTCGACGGCGTAGGCGATCCAGCGGACCGCGGCCTCGATCGACCCCTCGGGCACCGCGCGCTCGACCTTGTCCAGCCACTCGGCGTCCAGGCCGCCCGCGACCAGGACCGGCGCGAGGTCCCAGGCGCCGCCGACGCTGCGCTGGTCGAGCCAGTCGCCGAGCTCGTCCTCGGCGTCCGAGGCCTCCATCACCGAGAGGTCCGGCGCGGTCTCGGCCCGGCTGACGGCGTCCTCCTGGAGGTCGACGAGCTGGGCGATCGTCTCGCCGTCGAGCTTGCCGCAGGCCAGCAACCCGAGCTTGTGCCGCATCCCGGCGACGCGGCTGCGCAGCGACTCGGTGGCCCGCTGGGCGGCGGCCGCGGGGTTGTTGAGCTCGTGGGTCAGGCCGGCGGACAACGAGCCGAGGGCGAGCAGCCGCTCGCGCTCGCTGGTGATCGTCGAGGTGCGGCGCATGCCGACGACGAGGCCCTCGAGCAGGTGGATCGGCAGCGGGAACCACTCGCGCAGCGCCTCGGCCCACTCGGTGGCGGGCAGCGCGAGGAACGTCGCGTCCTGGGTCGCCCGCAGCGAGTGCATGTAGGTCTGCTCGGCGTTCGGGATGTAGGCCTGCGTCGAGCCTCCGTAGGTGCCGCGCTGGCTCGTGCGCGTGGTCTCGACCTCGTCGCCGCGCACCGTCTGCAGCATGGCCATCTCGCCGGAGAGCAGCACCCAGAAGCAGGCGGCGGGGTCGCCCTCGCGGCAGACCGTCTCACCGGCGGAGGCGGTGACGACGTCCCCGTGGCGCGCCAGCCAGTCGAGCTGGGCGTCGTCGAGCTTCTCGAACAGGAAGAGCTCCCGCAGCTCGTCGCGGGTGAGCTTCTCGGGGATCTGCTCGGTGGTGCTCATGAGTTCTCCAACCATCGGTGCACCAGACTCACGGCCATCGCTCCCTCACCGACTGCGGACGCGACGCGCTTGACCGACTCGGCCCGGACATCGCCGACGGCGAAGACCCCGGGCACGGACGTCTCCAGGTGAAACGGATCCCGGTCCATTTCCCATCCCGCGGGGCGCCGTCCGTTCGGACCCCCGGGCAGGTCGGGGCCGGTGAGGACGAAACCGCGGCCGTCGCGGGCGACGACACCGTCCAGCCAGTCGGTGCGCGGCGCGGCGCCGATGAAGACGAACAGCCAGGAGGCCTCGACCGTCTCCTCGGCGCCGGAGTTCCTGTCACGCAACGTCAGCTTCTCGAGGTGCTCGGTGCCGGCCGCGCCGACGACCTCGGTGCAGGTGCGGACCTCGATCCGGGGGTTCGCCTCGATCTGCGCGATCAGGTAGTGCGACATGGACGCCGTCAGCGACGGACCGCGCACGAGCATGACGACCCGGCTGGCGTGCCGGGAGAAGTTCATCGCCGCCTGGCCCGCCGAGTTGGCGCCGCCGACGACGTACACGTCCTGGTCGGCGCACGAGTTCGCCTCGGTGGCCGCGGCGCCGTAGAACACGCCCTGGCCGGTGTGCTCCTCGAGCCCCGGGCAGTCGAGCATCCGGTACGAGACGCCGGTGGCCAGCACGACGGCGTGCGCGGTGATCTCGGAGCCGTCGTCGAAGGTGATGACGCGCGCCCGCCCGCGGGGCTCCATGTTGGTCACGGTGCGGGTGGTGAGCACCTCGGTGCCGAACTTCTCGGCCTGCAGGCGCGCCCGCGTCGTCAGCTGGTCGCCCGAGACGCCGTTCGGGAAGCCCAGGTAGTTCTCGATGCGGCTCGAGGTGCCCGCCTGTCCGCCGGTGGCCCGGGACTCGATGAGCACCGTGCGCAGCCCCTCGGATCCGCCGTAGACGCTCGCGCCGAGCCCGCCCGGGCCGCCGCCGATCACGGCGAGGTCGTAGACGGCCTCCGAGGCGGTGGTCGACAGGCCCGCGGACTCGATGACCTGGGCGTCGGTGGGCTGGACCAGCGCCGTCCCGTCCTCGGTGATGACGACCGGCAGCTGGTCGGGATCGGCGCCGGCGGCCTCGAGCAGGCGGGCGCCCTCGGGCTCGTCGGCGCGCAGGAAGTCGTAGGAGAGCTGGTTGCGGGCGACGAGGTCGCGCAGCTCGTAGGAGCGTGACGACCAGCGGTGCCCGACGATGCGCACGGGCGCCGCCGGCCGGTCCGGGGTGTCACGCCACGCCGCGAGCAGGCTGTCGACCACCGGGTAGAGCTTCTCCTCCGGCGGGTCCCACGGCTTGAGCAGGTAGTGGTCGAGGTCGACGACGTTGATCGCGGTGATCGCCGCCTCGGTGTCCGCGTAGGCGGTGAGGAGCACGCGTCGCGCCCTCGGGAACAGGTCCATGGCCTGCTCGAGGAACTCGACGCCCGACATCCGCGGCATGCGCTGGTCGGCGAGGATCACCGCGACCTGCTCACCCCGCAGCGCGATCTCCTTGAGGGCGTCGAGCGCCGCAGGGCCGGACTCGGCCCGCACGATGCGGTGGTGCTCGCCGTACTCACGTCGTAGGTCGCGGGCGACGGCGCGGGAGACCCCGGGGTCGTCGTCCACGGTCAGGATCACCGGGCGGGCTGGCACGTCTCCGAGCGTAGGCCCTCGCCGGCCCTTCTCGATCGATCGAGAAGGTCACTCCGGCCTAGTCGCTGCTGCTGCTCGACAGTCCGGAGTCGTCCGAGCCCGGGGAGTCACCGGAGCTCCCGGTGTCCCACCACGTCGAGTCCCCGCCGTCGTCCCCGCTGCCCCGGGTCAGCGGCGCGTCCCGCGCCGCGCGGATCTTCGCGTCGAGCTCGGCGCAGACCCATACGACGAACGCCGCCGCCGCCGGCGAGAGACGCTCGGGCACGCGGGCCTGCGGGTGGACGCGGCCCCGACGGCACGGGCCGAGGCGCACCAGCCACGCCTCCCCTCGTCGTCGACGAGCGTGCGCCGCGGCACGGGGTGGGTGCCGCGGACCTCGAGGTCCAGGCGCCGGCCCTCGACGGCGATCTCCCAGCGACGCCGCCCGGCCGGGCCGAAGCGACGCGCGACGAACACCGGCCCGGCGGCGCCGCTCGCGGTCATCTGCCCCGCACGGGCCCGCAGGCGCAGGCGGCGGTCACCGTCGTCGAGGAAGGCGGACGGGCCGCCGCGGTCCTGGCGGTCGTTGACCGTCACCGCGCCCGGGACGTGGTCGACGTCGACGACGTAGCGCACGGTGTCGCCGGGACGGCCGGCGTCCTGGGGCTCCGGACGGCGGACGCGCACCGGCTGGCCCGTGCCGTAGGTCCGGACGTCGTCGCGCGCGCGCCGGCGGATGGCCGAGACGAGCTGGTGGATCAGCCCCCACACCAGGATCGGGACGAGGACGATCACCGCGGTGAGGACGTTGACCGCGCCGTCGTCGGCGATCCCCGGCTCCGGCGACGGGTCGAGGGCGACCGCGATCGCCGCCGCGACACCGGCCAGGAGCAGCGCGCCCGCCCACCAGAGATAGCGGTGGTGACCCAGGCGGCGCGGCGACCAGCGGGGCGCGGGGCCGCCGTGGGCGGGGCGGACCGGGTCGAGGGTGGCGGTCACGGGATCCTCTCCTGCTCCTCGTGGCCCGTCCACGTGTCGGCGACGGGCTCCGGTGCCGTGGCACCGAAGTCGCGGCCGTAGCTGCGGACGCGCTCCTGGTGGGTCTCGAGCTCGCAGAACAGCCACAGGCAGAACGCCACGGCGTCCGGCGCCAGGTCCTCGGGCAGCCGCCCGTGCGGCCGCAGGCGGGCGGCGCGCCCGCCGCGCAGCTGGTCGACCAGCGACGGGACGCCCATCTGCACCAGCCAGGCCGTGCCGTCGGGCTCGAGCAGCGTGCGCCGCGGCACCGCCTGGATGCCCCGCACGTCGCAGGTGAGCCTGCGGCCGTCGAGGTCGATCTCCCAGCGGGCGCGGTAGCGGCCCGGCAGCGTGCGGCGGGTCGCCCGGTGGCGGACGGCCCCGGCGCGGACGCTCGCGGTCAACGTGCCCCGCCCGCTGCGCAGGCGCAGCTCCTCGTCGGCGGTCTCGAGGAACCGGTGACGGTTGCCGTGCGCCGCGCGCTCGACGACCCGCGCGGCGTCCGGCACGTGGTCGACCTCGATGTGCAGGAGGACGTCCTCCGCCGGTCGGAGCCAGGAGGGCGCGTCGGGGTCCGGCGGGGGCGCGGCGCCCCGGACGGCCTGCCCGGTGCCGTAGACCCGGACGTCGTCGGAGACGCGGCGGCGGAGGGCGCCGACGAGCTCGGCGCCCGTCATCCACACCAGGACGGGTGCGAGGAGGCCCACGGCGACCACGACGGTCAGGGCGCCGGCGTCGGTGATGCCCGCGTCCGGCGAGTCGGTGGACCCGACGGCGATCACGACGGCGAGGGCCGCGAGCAGCACGGACCCGGCCCACCACAGGTAGCGGTGGTGACCCAGCCGTGCCGGGGACCACCGCGCGGCGCGGCCGCCGCCGGCCGGCCCGGGCTCGCGCGTCGTCGTCGCGGTCATCGTTCTCCTCCCTCGCCGGCCAGCCTGACGGCTACACAGAGAGACGACAAGTTCGAACAGTAGGCCGAACGGGTGGACGAGGTCCATGGATCACCGGCGGCAGCCACGGTGGGTACCGCTTCGGCCGAACAGCCCCGGCGATCCGACCGGCCGCCCTACCATCCGCGGCGTGGGGGAGATCGTCCGTCGAGCGGTGCGCGGGATGGGGGCGCTCGCCGCTGTGCCCCTCGTCGCGGTGGCGCTCGTCGCGGTGGCCCTCGTCGCGCTCGGCCCGGCCGTCCCGGCCGGCGCCGCCCCGTGCTCCGCGTCGACGCGCCGGTCCCTCCGCCTCCCGACGCGCGGGCGCTCGCCGCCCTCGACCCCGAGCCCCACCCGTTGCCCGGCGTGCGGTCCCGCGTCCCGTGCGTGCGCTCGGCCGCCGACGGCGTCATCCCCGCCGCGCCCTGGAGCCAGCAGCGTCTGCGGTTCACCGACGCGTGGCGCTTCACCCGCGGCGCGGGCCAGACGGTCGCGGTGATCGACACGGGCGTGAGCCCGCACCCGCGGCTGGCGGGACGCCTCGTCGACGGCGGCGACTTCGTCGGCCGCGACGGCGGGCTGCTCGACTGCGACGGTCACGGCACCCTCGTCGCCGGCATCATCGCCGCGGCGCCCGACCCGGCCACCGGGTTCGTCGGCGTCGCCCCCGACGCGCGCGTCCTCTCGATCCGTCAGTCGAGCCTCACGGTGAGCACGACGAGCCCGGACGGCACCACCGGCTCGGGCGGCGGGAACGTCGACACCCTCGCCGAGGCGATCGTGCGCGCGACCCGCCTCGGTGCCACCGTCATCAACGTCTCCGAGGCCGCGTGCGTGCCCGCGGCCTCGGCGGGTCCGGCGCTCGCGCCCTGCGTGCCGCGGTGCGGGCCGCGGTGGACGCCGACGTCGTCGTCGTGGCCGCGGCCGGCAACGCGGGGTCGGGGGCGTGCACCCAGGGCGCCGATGGGCAGGGCGCGGACGGCCGGGGCGCCGGCCAGGTGGTCGCACCGGCGTGGTTCGGCGACGACGTGCTCTCGGTCGGCTACACGCGCCGCGACGGCCTGCCGTCGCCGCTGAGCCTGCGCGGGCCGTGGGTGTCGCTCTCCGCGCCCGGCTCGGAGATCGTGTCGCTCGACCCGGCCGGCCCCGGGGTGGTCGACACCGTGGCCCCGATCGGCGCCGAGCGCAGCGTGCCGATCGAGGGCACGAGCTTCGCGGCGCCCTACGTCAGCGGTGTGGTCGCGCTGGTCCGCGCCCGCTATCCGGGCCTCGACGCCCGCCAGGTGATGGCGCGGGTCACCGCGTCGGCCGACCGTCCCGGCGGCGCGCCCGCCTCCGGCGGGGCCCACGACGACGCGGTGGGCGCGGGCACCGTCGACCCCGTCGCGGCGGTCGCCGACGTCCGTCCGGACGAGTTCACCGGCGACGGTCCGGTGTCGGTGTCGCCCGCAGGGGCGGGCCGGGTCGACCTGAGCGACGGCCGCGATGCACACTCCGGATCGCGCACGGTGGCGCTGGCCGGGTCTGCAGCCGCAATGGCGCTGCTGGGCGGAACCGGTCTGGTCGTCCTCGTCGCGCGACGGGCACGTCGGTCGCGCTGAGGCGACCGGGGGCCCGGGTGGAGTCCCCGTCCCCCACGCCGCGTGCGGCGACGATCCCGAGGAGCCCGCGTGCGCATCACGCTCGCCCAGACCGACGCCACGCTCGGGGACGTCGACGGCAACATCAAGCGCACCGAGCGCGTGGTCGCCGAGGCCGCCGACGCGGGCTCGGACCTCGTGGTGTTCCCCGAGCTCGCGCTCTCGGGCTACCAGGTGGGCGACGTCCCGCACGACCTCTCGATGGCCCCGGACGACCCGCGGCTGCTGCGGATCTCCCAGCGCGCCGGCGGCGCCGGGGTGCTCGTCGGGTTCCCCGAGGCCGGGGGCCACGGCCTGCACACCTACAACAGCGCGGGCTACTACGAGGACGGTCGGCTCGTCCACACCCACCGCAAGCTCTACCTGCCGACCTACTCGACGTTCGAGGAGCGCAAGCACTTCCTGCCCGGGCAGCACTCGCGGGCCTACGGCGTACGGGGCGGGCGGCACCGGGCGGCCACGCTCATCTGCAACGACGCCTGGCAGCCGCAGGTCGCCTTCCTGTCGACCCAGGACGGCGCGCACATCCTGCTCGTCCCGGCCAACTCGGCGCAGTCGATGTCGCCCGAGCGCTACGACTCCAAGGAGTACTGGCGCAACATCACCACGTTCTACGGCCGCATCTACCAGCTGTTCGTGGTGTTCGTGAACCGCGTCGGCGTCGAGGGCGGCCTGACGTTCTGGGGCGGCAGCCACGTCGTCGACCCCTGGGGCGAGGTCGTCGGCGAGTGCGGCGAGGGCGCCGAGGCCGAGGAGACCTGCACGGTCGACATCGACCTCGCCGACGTGCGCAGGCGCCGGCGCGACATCCCGCTCGTGCGCGAGGCCCGCCTCGGCCTGCTGCGCCGCGAGATCGACCGTCTCCTCGACGAGGGCGGCGACCTGTGAGCTCGGCTCACAGCAGTCCGACGACGACCAGCACGATCCCGAGGACGGCGACCGCCGCGCCGCCCCACGCCCACCAGCGCTGAGCGCCGGCTGCGGAGGCCTTGAGCTCCTCCTCGGAGCGCGTGGACACGATGAAGGGCTCCGACGACGACTCCGGCTTGCCGATCACCAGCGGGCCGATGCGGTCGTGGACCTCGCCGAGGACGTAGAGCCGCTGGCCCGGGCGGATGACCCACTCCGTGTAGGTCATGCCGAGGGACTGGCTGCCGCTGGTGAAGAACCCGCCGCCGCTCGGGCCCTGGCCGGGGACGAAGTTCTCGTGGACCTTCTCGGGGCGG
This sequence comes from Actinomycetospora sp. CA-053990, assembly GCF_050948445.1. Classification (NCBI taxonomy): domain Bacteria; kingdom Bacillati; phylum Actinomycetota; class Actinomycetes; order Pseudonocardiales; family Pseudonocardiaceae; genus Actinomycetospora; species Actinomycetospora sp. CA-053990. The sequence goes on from NZ_CP192043.1 coordinate 5,784,798, forward strand.
TCGGGCGCGACGCCGTTCGGGTCGACGCCGATGATCCCGGAGTCGTCGACCAGCGCGTAGCCCTGGCGCGAGGTGTCGTCGAGGACGGTGTCGTTCTGCTCCCGGCGCCGCCAGTCGCCGTCGGAGTCGCGGTACTGCTCGCTGTACTTGTGGACCACCGTCTGGCGGAACCACACGCACTCGACGCCGCTCTGGGGCGCGCGCAGCGGGCCGTCGGAGTGCGGGTGGGCCGCGCCGACCACCTCACAGACCTTGCGGAAGCCCCCGACCGTTCCGAGGTCGGCCAACGTGCGGCGGTGCTCCTCGAGCTCCGCGATCGGCAGGGTCTCGGCCGCGATCATGGCGTGCCGGCGCGCGCGGGTGCGCTGCGCCATCAGGAAGCCCGCCACCCCGAGGGCGACGAGGATGAGACCGACGATCCACACGGCTGCCACTCCCGCTGTCCCCGGCCGGCGACGCTCGCCGACTCTGCTCACAGAGAGTGACACACGGCCGAGTGGGGCGCCAGTAAGAGACCCCTGAGGGACGAGACGCCTACCCTCGGTGAGGAGTCAGATCTTCGTCGCCTCGGCGAGCAGCTCGCCCCGGCTGACGGTGACCGCGTCGCCGCGCAGGTGGACGCGCTCGCCCGCGAGCTCGACGCCGACCTCGCCGCCGCGCGGGGAGAGCTGGGCGCCGACCAGGCGGTCCCGCCCGAGCCGCGACGACCAATACGGCGCGAGGCAGCAGTGCGCCGAGCCCGTCACCGGGTCCTCGTCGATCCCCACCGCGGGGGCGAAGAACCGGGAGACGAAGTCGGGGGCGCCCGGTGTCGGGTCCTCCTCGGCCCGGGCGGTGACGATCACGCCCCGCCCGCTGGCCGCCCGCAGCACCGAGAGGTCCGGCTCGAGGTCGCGGACCTCCGCCGCCGAGGGGATCTCGACGAGCACGTCGTAGCGGCAGCGGGCGATCTCGACGATCGCGGCGCCCAGCGCGTCGGCGAACTCGTCGGCCAGGTGCCCGTCCGGCAGCGCGGAGACCGGCTCGTCCACGGGGAAGTCGAGCTGGATGCCGCCGCCCGGCAGCGCCTCGGCCCGCAGCACGCCGGACGCGGTGCGGAACGCGATCGGCGACTCGGCGAGGCCCTGCTCGAACAGGACGTGCGCGCTCGCGAGCGTCGCGTGGCCACAGATCTCCACCTCGACCTTCGGGGTGAACCAGCGCAGGCCCACCTCGCCCGTCGTCGCGAGGGTGGAAAGGTCGACGAAGGCCGTCTCGGACACGTTCACCTCGGCGGCCACCGCCTGCATCCACGCGGCGTCGTCGGCGTCGGTGAGACACACCCCGGCCGGGTTGCCGGTGAAGGGCGAGGACGTGAAGGCGTCGACGAGGAGGAGCTGCACGGGCTCCATGGTGCCGTGTGCGGCGCCGCTCGGGCAGTCGGATCGCTCGGCGCCCGCTGACATAGCTCCCCCGCTGGGCCGGCCCGGGGCGTGGGCCGCCCCACCACGCCCCGGACTCGGGTTCCGGCGGGGACGCCGGGGGGTCAGGAGTCCGCTCCGACCTCGAGGGGCTGCGACATCGCGCGCTCCGCTTCCGTGATCGTCACTTGCGTACCGACCGTCACATCCCACCCGCCCGAAGCCAAGCATCTGCACCCCGACGGCCGAAGATCGACACCAGGAGCGACGGGCGGATCACGGCGTGCCGCGGCTCGTGGGGGAGGAGGTCGATCGGGGACTGCCCCGACGGGGTGACGCGGACACGCCGCTACCGTGCCCGTCATGAGCACGGTCTTCCTCGTCACCGGCGCCTCCTCGGGGGTGGGGCGGGCGCTCGCCCAGTTCCTGGGGCGCCACGGGGTGTCCGTCGTCGGGCTCGACCGCCGCGATCCGCCCGACCGCGAGGTCTCGCACATCCCCTGCGACCTCGCGGACCCGTCGTCGATCGACACCGCTGTGGACCGCCTCGACGGCCAGGTCGACGCGCTCGCCAACGTGGCCGGTGTCCCCGGGACGGCCCCGGTCGAGACCGTGCTGTCGGTGAACTTCCTCGGCATGCGCCACCTCACCGAGCGCCTGGTGGGACGCATCCGCCGCGGCGGGTCGGTGGTCAACGTGTCGTCGTCCGAGGGGCGTCACTGGGTGGCCCACCTCGCGGAGCTGCGCCCCCTGCTCGCCACCCGCACGTTCTCCGAGGGCCTGCGGTGGTGCCGGGAGCAGCGTCCCGACCGGCCGATCTACGAGGTCTCCAAGGAGGCCGTCCTCGCCTACACGACGGCCTCGTCGACGCTGACCTGGGCGGACGGCGTGCGGATGAACGCCGTGGCCCCCGGCACCGTGCGGACGCCGTCGCTGCCCGAGGTCGAGCGCTCCACCGACCCGCGGCGTCTCGCGCGCCAGCGCACCGCGGCGGGCCGGGACGCGGAGGCGGCGGAGATCGCGTCGGTGGTCGCGTTCCTGATGTCGAACGAGAGCCGGTGGGTCAACGGCCAGACGCTCGCCGCCGACGGCGGGGTCTCCGCGGCGACCACCTGGGCGGCGCTGCAGTCGCGCTGACGCCTTCTCCGCCAGACCCACGATCGCGCGTCACCCGGTCGTGGGTGGCGGCGTTGGTCCTGGTGGACGCGAGTGGACGCGACGGACGCCCCGGGGAGACCACATGCCTGCACGACGCTCGGCCCGCCGCACCCTCGCCGCGCTGGTGACGGGTGCCGCCGTGGCGGCGGGAGCCTGGCTCGCCGTCGTGCCCGCGGACGCCGCTCCGGGTGACGAGCCGGTGCCCACCGCTCCGGGCGTCCACCCGGGCGTGCAGACCCGCACCGACGGCGCACAGTGCACCTCGAACTTCGTCTTCACCGACGGCGACGACACCTACCTCGGCCAGGCCGCGCACTGCTCGGGCACCGGGGGCTCGGACCAGGTCGACGGCTGCACCGCGGGCTCGCTGCCCCTCGGGACGCCCGTGGAGATCGCCGGCGCGAGCCGTCCGGGCACCCTGACCTACAACTCCTGGCTCGCGATGCAGGACGCCGGCGAGAGCGATCCGGACGCCTGCGCCTACAACGACTTCGCCCTCGTGCGCCTCGACCCCGCCGACGCCGCGACCGTGACCGCCGCCGTCCCGGTCTTCGGCGGCCCGACCGGCGTCGACACCGACGGCACGCGGCCCGGCGAGATCGTGCGCAGCTACGGCAACTCCGAGCTGCGCGGCGGCGTCACGCTGCTGAGCCCGAAGATCGGCACCGTCGTCGCCACGCGCGGCGGCGGCTGGAGCCACGACGTCCTCACCGCCACCCCGGGCATCCCCGGCGACTCGGGCAGCGCCTTCCTCTCGGCCGACGGCACCGCCCTGGGCGTGCTCTCCACGCTGCAGTTCGCGCCGGTGCCCGCGAGCAACGGCGTCAGCGACCTCGCGCGGATGCTCGACTACGCCCGCGACCACGGCGCCGGCGGCGTCCGGCTGGTCACGGGCTGACCGTCAGCCGCTGAGGACCTTGCGGCGCCGCCCGGCGCCGTTGCGCTCCGGCACCGGCGGCGCCGGGTACGCGGACGCCCGGCGCCGCGCCTCGGCGGCCAGACGCTCCGACCGCGTCGTCCACCGTGTCGCCACCAGGTACATCGGCAGGCCGATCACCATCACCGAGATGACCAAGAACGCCCCGACCGCCACGATCCACTCCACGCCGGTCCCCCCCTTCGACTCCACTGCCGCTTTCGCCGACCGTGTCGCTCGATCGGGTGACGGCGTTACGAGCGATTTCTCCGGCGTCGACGAACGTCCGCCCGTCTCGCTGTCCGGCATCGAGCACGGGACGAACGGTCGGCGGGCGCGTCCCGACGGGTCGTTGACGAGCGGGGCGACGCCCGCGACGCTGCCGCGGTGGCGCACCCGAACGAGGTCTTCGTCCGCGAGCTCTACGCGGCGATGGACCGGGGCGACGGCCGCGCGCTGGCGAAGGCGCTCCTGCCGGACACCCGGTGGGTGATCGCCGGTACCGGGGCGCTCGCCGGCACCCACGTCGGCCCGGATGCGATCTTCACGTTCTGGCGCCGGATGGCCGAGGAGACCGGCGGCGGGCTGCGCCTGGCGGTGCGCGACGTCCTGGCCAACGACGACCGCGCGGTCGCCCTGGTCGACGTCACGGGCGTGCGCGGCGACCGGACGTTCACGTCGTCCCAGGTGGTCGTCTTCGAGATCGACGGACGCCAGGTGCGCGAGGCGCGGTTCATCCACGAGGACCAGGCGGCCTACGACGCGTTCATGGCGTCGGGTGGGTGAGCCGGACGTTCCGCTAGCTCCACCGACGGTCCAGATCGACCGGCCGCTCGACGAGCGGCTCGACCGGCGCGCCGGGCCAGTCCGGCTCCGGCTGGGGTGTGGGCGCCGACGGCCTCCGCCGAGCCGCCCGCCGCCGGGCCACGAGCGTGACCACCCCGACGACGAGCCCGACGATCCCGATCACGAGGAACGGCACCAGCAGTCCGACGAGTCCCTCGCCCACGGCCGTCACCCCTGTCCGTCACGTTCCGGCTCGAGACCCTGCCACGGATCGGTCTCGAGGTCCCGACGACGGGGACCGTCCCGCGTGCGGGGGGGACGTTGCTGAAGTAGCCCGTTCTCAGCAAGAAGCCCACCGGGCGTTTCCGCTGGTGGGCAGGGGTGGCCAGGGGCGGGGTCGAACCGCCGACCTATCGCTTTTCAGGTGCCCGGGAAGGCCGTCAGCTCGTCTGGACCAGTGGCCTGAGCAGGGAAAATGTCATCGGCGGACTCTGGCAGACGGCCCTGGATGCGAGCCCGCTGCTGAAGTACTGCTGAAGTGCCTACTGCCTCGGCGGGTTCCAGCCCTGCGCGCTCCGATGCGGCTGCGAGGGCTGCTGCGGCGGGGCCCACTGCTGAGGCGGGGGCGCGTAGTAGATGGGCGGCTGCTGCCCCCGTCGACTGGATCGCACCACGAGGAACACCACGAGCCCGATCCCACCCAGCACGAGCACGAACGGCAACAGAAAGATCATCCAGCCGATCAGCGTCAAGATCACTGCGTCTCCCCCCGGGTTGATTGCTGCCGATGTCGCTCACGCCGGGCACCTCGTTACTTCTCGCTGAGGCTGCTCGGGGTCTCTCCCTCGGCGGCGCGGGGTCGCCTCGGACGGACCGGACGTGCGGGCGCAAGGGCCTGCCCTCGTCTCCCATGGGAACCGTCGTGCTCGAGCTGGGCCCTTGCGGCTGTGCGGCCGGGCTGTCAGACCCCGGAAGCGCCGGCGAGGGAGAGACCACGTCCCGACCACCACCGCACTCCCGACACGCTCGTCATCGGGACAACCTCTCCTGAGGTCGGTGTCCTGGTCCAGGGCGGAGCGCCTGGTCGCCGAAGGCTCCTCGCACCGCTCCCGCATCCGCTGATCCCGACCGCCGCCGTCTCGCCGCCCTGACCGCCAGGGCCGCGAGACGGCCCTTCTGACGCGCCCACCGCAGACCCACGCCGGGTCCTGTGGCGAGGCCGCGCGTCCGCATCCGGTCACACGCGCTGCGAGACGGCCTCTCCGAGAGGCCTCGTCGTGTCCTACTCCCCCGCCTCGAGCAGCCGGTCCCGCTCGTCCTCGTCGCCGTCGCCGGCTCGTTCGTCGCGTCGGTCGCTGCCTGCTCTGCCTGATCCGTGGCGCACGTACACGCCCGCGCCCGCCCCTTCGCTGTCGTCGTGGGCGGCCGGGGCAGGAGTGGCCGGCACGCCGCAGCGGGTCGAAGACAGGAGCGACCGGCGTAAGCCGGTCGCGACGGACCCGGCCGCCGCCCCGGCGTCAGCCGAGGGCCGGCCGCCTGGGCTTGTTCTATGTGCCATATCGGGCCGCAGACCCAGTGATCGCACCGACTCCGAGCCAGGCGAGCTCGCCGAGACGGCGGTTCCGGACTCGGTGGCGGGGCTGTGGGCTCCGGCGTTCCCCTCCCCCGAGCTCGTCGGCGCGGCCGCCGCGATGCTCCCCGCAATCCACGAGCCAGCGGGGACACTTGCGGAGGGACCGCGCTGGGAGCTGACAATCGGACCTGGCATGTTCGCGGTCGCCTGCCATGACTGGGCGCGCCGGGAGCGCACCGAGGAGCGAGCGCGCGAGACGCACGTGAAGGACGTCGACGCCGCGGTCGCCGCGCACATTGCCACCGGCGAGTGGCCCGAGCCGCCGATGCCGCGGACGGCGATCACCTCGTGGTCGCGTAAGAGCAGGGCGAACATGGTGCGTCGGCTCTGCGAGCTGGACTACACCCCGCTCTACGCCTCGGGCCGGCTCCCGGCGATGGTGACGCTGACCTACCCCGGCGACTGGCTCACCGTCGTCCCCGCCGGCCAGGTACTCAAGCGGCACATGAAGGCGCTGCGCAAGCGCTACGCCCGCGCCTGGGGCGAGGACTGGGCGTGCGTCTGGAAGCTGGAGTTCCAACGCCGCGGCGCCCCGCACGTGCACATGCTCTGCACGCCGCCGCACGGTCGGGCACAGACCACGGGCGAGACGTTCGCGGTTTGGCTGTCTGCGGTGTGGGCCGACGTCGTCGACCATCCCGACCCTGAGCAGCGTCGCCGACACGAACTCGCCGGCACAGCCCTCGACTACGCCGAGGGCCTGCGCGCTCGTGATCCCCGGCGGGTCGCGGCGTACTTCACCAAGCATGGCCTCATGGCGTCGAAGGAGTACCAGCACGACGTCCCGCCCGAATGGTCCGAACCCGGCACGGGCCCCGGTCGATTCTGGGGTGTCTGGACCCTCCAGCGTGCCGTTCGCACCGTCCACGTGTCCCCAGAGGACGGCATCCGTGCCGGCCGCATCGCCCGACGCTGGGCCCGTGCACAGCGTCGTACCCAGCAGACGTGGAAACCCCGGACGTCTGCACACACCGGCCGAGTGCGGTTCCGTCGCTCCCGGTCACGCGTCCGCCTCATGACAAACGGCAATCGGGGCTGGATCGCGCTCAACGACGGACCAGGGTTCGCACACAGACTCTCGCAGGACCTCCAAGGTCCGCGGCAACTTCTTGCCGGCTAGCCACAACGCCACGACCTACCGGTGTGTCTCTCGGAGCCGGAATCTTCGTTCCAACCACGTTCCACTGACGTCGTGGCCCCTAACGTGGTTCGGTGGCCCCCGTGGCATGGGGCGACAAGCTGGGACACAACCGGACTCGATGGGAAGTCTGGTCCACGCATGGACGGGCTGAACCTGCCGTCATCGTGGACATCGTCGATACACAGGTAGCGATCACCGCGCACGGCGTGCCCCTCGACGCTGACGCGCTTACCCGATTGATTCAAGGTATCCACGAAGCGGCGCAAACCGTCCAAGAGCCGCCGATGACGGACTCAGACGGGCGATCGTCAAGAGGTGGGACGGGCGCACCACCCGCACTTGTCCGGCTCGGCTCCGTCCCGGTCATCCCGGCCGGTTTGCACGATGCATGGTGCGACTGGCCAGACCGAGTTTCGCGGGCCGACCACCCTGAACTCGCCCACTGCGCCGGCTGCGGCCTGCTAGTTCTGACCGGCCACTTCGCCAGCGACGCTCGCGACGCCGACGAAATCGGCCGAGTGGACGATACTCTCTGGCCGCCGTTCGCAGAGGACCTTGCGAACCTGCCACGGCATCCGACGGAGCCATATTGATGATTGACGAGCTAAGGGCCCACCCCGGTCAACCGCGAACGGCGACGCCGCTACGGCTTTGGTCCGCGGTGTCCCAGCCCTGACCGAAGCGATCAGCGTCGATCCAACCACCTATACTGTTTCCAATACTCCTAGGACATTCATGAGCCGCGCGCGCATTCGCGCACGACGGGCTTCAAAGAAATTCATGAACGCCCCGAAGTCTCCGGGGACATCGATGAGATCGTTATCAACTATGTACTGGCTGCTCTGCTCTGATGTCATTCCGGAGACCTCGTGCAGCCACTCACCCGGCAGGACTGCCTGCTTCTCCATGTTCTGAACTCCTTTCAGAAGCTGGAGGTTCGGAATCATGTCCGCCACCGAGAGATGATCGTCTATTTGGTCCGCGGGAACACCCGCCTGACGCAGCGCCCTACGAGTAAATCGAGACCGCGGGAAGATATGATCCTCGTGGAACTGGCTCGATAAATCGAGTCCAGGATACAGTAGCGTTAGAACTGCAAAAGTCCGCTGTCCTCCCCACTTCAGCTGAAGCAGCTCGTCGATCTCCGTCGGCTCGAACGCCAACGACTTACCCAACGCGGCCATCTCGTGCTCCAATTTGAACACGGGAAACGATTGTGATCCGTGCTCGTCGAGAACCCCACGAATCCGAGCCAGTAGCCCATCCAAGCCTGAACCCCAGATGCCGCGCTTCACTAGTGACCGCGTCACCCATCGCTGAATAGCTCGCCGGTCCTCCGCGTACCTACCTGCGTCAAGATAACTGTCGTCAGCGCTTCGTTTGTACAAGTAGTACGCAATGGGAACCACAACGCTGTGGGCCGTCAAAGTCCGCCCCGAGAATCCGAACCCTGAGAGGAGATTCGCGGCGCGCACCAAGGCACGATGGCTTTCTTCCCAACCCTTCTCGACCCGCGCCATGTTCTGACGGGTAAAGTTCGAAACCTTGAAGCGAAGGTCGACGCCAGAAATCATAAGTGCCGTCTTTAGGACATGGTCCTTATTGAAGGCGAACAGACGCGCGCCCTTCGTGTTCAACTCCTGGACTGCGCTCCGGACTTCCTCCCGAGCATCCAGCGTGTCCCACTGGTTCGTCGCCATCGAAAGCAGGAGGTCCGAATACGACAGCTCGGTCCCGCCACTGTTGACTCGGACAAAAATATCCAGAACCTTGTCCGAGTCTTGAGAAGTTTCAAGGAAGTAGTTGAGTGGGGTCTTTACTCGGATCGCTTGGAAGAGCGCGTGGAGGCGCCGATACGCGCCGCGATCATTAAGATCAATGTGCCGCGCCGCGAGCTCGTCGTGAGCCGCTGGCCCCGAGTCTTCCAGAGTCAAGATGGCGCGTATTGGATACCATTTTGCCGCTTCGCCTTCACCTGGCTTCGCTTCTTCGTCAGTCAAGAACCTTAGATCGTAGTTTAGTCCAAGGTCATCTTGGTCGGAGTCTTCGAGCAAGTTCAGGTAGAGGCGCTTCCTCGGGAACGCTTCCGGGCTTGTCCACCACGCGTACTTCTTCTTCTCGGCATGGCTTCCGTATACGGCGATGTTGAGGGCGGTCAACCGTTGCTGGCCGTCGAGGATAGCTTTAGCGCCGTTTCCGGATGGTACTGTTGCTTTCGTCGCGTAGGGCGTATCGCGCTCGTGATAGTTGGTCACGAAATCATAGAACGTGTACCCGCGAGCCGTATCCGAATCCACATCCCACACTAGGAAGGAACCGATCGGATACCCGCGCATTAGGCTGTCGACAAGGCGTCGAATCTGCGTCGTGTCCCAGACGAACTCACGCTGGATCGCAGGAAGTACATACTCCTGCCTGTGAATTCCTCGAAGCATCTCTTCCACCGTAATTGGCGTCTGGAAGGCCACGGCGAGCGCCCCCTTTCTGTTACTCAATTCTGGATCAGACTCGGTCCAACGATCAGCCGGCCCCGTCTAGCCCGAACCCGCTTCTGGACTTGTGTCGTTGTATCGCTGCCGTCGTCGAGAGCCAGCGCAGGCCCACATTATTGGGGCGTTAGCGCCAACCAACAGATAACATTCACGTCGTCAGACGAAATCTCAGGCATCGGTTCCGGAGCCGGCGGCGCTTCCAAGCCCAGCTCTCTCACTAGGCGGGTGATCCCCGCAACGCGATCAGTAACCGAATCCGTCGCGAGCTCTCTGCGAAAAAGCCTCACGATCCGTTCGCCGTGCGGTGCCTCTAACGCCTCCACTAGGCGGTCGCCCTCCTCGACCGTGAAGTCGTTCGCGGAAGCTCGGATAACATCTGCGGCCCGACGCATCGCCGGGGGAATTGATGGTGCAAGGTTAGCTGGGTCGGCGCCAGCATTCCATCGACTAACGATGTCCGCGCAAGCGTCCTTCCAAGCTTCGAATACACCCTCATACACGTCGCTCGTCAACCTGCGCCTGGTCGCCCAACCATCCGCGGGCCTAGCGAGGTCGAGGCAAGTTAACGTATCGTGTTCCACGACCGTCTCGCCCATCGCAGTCCTCGAAACGTATCGATAAACGGGGCGCTCGTAATCTGCGACGCGCACGCAGAACACGTAGCCAGGGGCATCCCCGCTTACGACTCGGTACGCCATACCGGAGCCGGAGCCCCACGGAAGGCCCTTGATTTGCTCCGCAGTCTCCGGGCTCTCTAGGGCCTGCCGTAGTTCCTGCCGATACTCTTCTCCGGAGAGCGCACCGCGCCCGACGCTCCCCCGTTCGAACAAGCCAGCATCTTCCGCACGGAGCTTCTCGAGCTCCTCCCGAGTCTCGGCGAAGGTAACGTCCACCGCAGCCGAGCCTGGAAGAATCTCGCTCACGCCAACCGCGGCCGCAGCCTGCTTAATCTTGGAATGTAGGCGCTCCTCCAACCCGAGCAGTTCGTCCAACCGGCGGTCCGGAAACACGCACCGGAGAAACACCTCGCGGTGCTCCGACCCGATCCTGTCGATCCTCCCGTGTCTCTGCACGAGACGCATCGGGTTCCACGGTAGATCGTAGTTCATGATATGCCGACATTGCTGAAGGTTCACTCCTTCTGCCAGCACGTCGGTCGTTACCACAAGGTCGTACTTGTCATCACCAGTTGGAGAGTCAGTCGTTCTCGGAGCGAAGCCCCATAGAACGTCGCGCTTGTCGGTATCTGACCCAGTCAATGAGGCAATCCGCCCCCGATAACAAGCTAAGCGGTCATCTGCATGCACGATGGCCTCGAGGTAACTCTTCACCCATTCAACGGTGTCCGCGAAGTAGCTGAATATTAGAACCTTGCGCTTGTCTCGAGTATCCGTTGGGCCGATCCCTTCGGCCTCCGCCTCAGCGGCAATCTCGGCAAGCTCGTCGACCACGGCCGAGAGAGTCGGATCATCCTCCTGCGAAACCCCGGAAGCACGTGTTGCGAAGAGCCTTAGCAGCTCACGGTCATGCTCTACATCGTTCCGTAGCGTGACAACGTCGTAGTCATCTGCGTCTTCAAGCTCTCCGGAGTAGCCACTAAGATACTCATCAACCTCGCTGGGATCGTCCGAGTCAGTCGCCACCCACTGCCTGAGTGCTTTACCAGTCGCGACCTTGCCAATATCGAGAAGACGAAGGAACGCGTCATGGCTCTCGGCCATCTTCTCGCATGTGCGGGCAAAAGCGTATGGCGACGACTCGAACCTTTTCAGGAGCCCGGAGCGCAACAGGCCTGCGAGCTGAATCTCTCTGGCATCCGCGCCGTCCTCCGTGTACCGAGAGGGAGCGTACCGCGCAAGCGTCAATGCTGGCGCGGAGCTCGATACGCTAACCGTCGAATGATCGTCAACGTCGAGCGCCGCCGCAAAGAAGTCGAAGAAGCCTGGCAGGACGCGATCGAGATCGTAGTACACGGCACGGACCCGAGGCGTTGGAAACGTGATCGGCACTTCTCGCCCTGCGACTCGAATCGTGTCCGTCGGGTAGAAGCGCTTCACAAAAGCTCGTGTCCGTCGAACCGCTACTGAATCCAAGATGTCAAAGAGGTACTCCGGCGATAGGTCCTCCGAACCTTTCGATAGCGCCTCCGCGAAGTGACCTCGCATCGAAGGGATGCCAACGTCAGTGAATACGGCATCGTTCCGAAGGAACAAGGTCAGGACGTAGTACAAATCCCATAGACTGTTGTTTACCGGGGTCGCGGTAAGTAGAACAAGATCTTTTCTGTACTGCCCGGAAAGCAAGCGGCGTAGCGCGGCAGCGCGATGAGTGTCCGGATTGCGCACATTATGAGCCTCGTCGATAACCACTAGGGCGTAATCGTCCGGCTCCTGGCTGAGGGTATAGTCACTCGCATCTGGATTCAGCCTGGCATCGTTGACCAATTCATCATACGATCTAAGCTCCACTGGCAAGTTGAAGTCGGAAACAAAGCGTCGCCACGGTCCGTCCCGCAACGTGGCCGGCGCGATAACGAGAACGCGTTGCCTCCGGGCAATCGCGGCTTCCTCGATCAACTTCCCAGCGAGGAACGTCTTGCCTAGCCCGACCTCGTCCGCGATTAGTACTCCGCGGCGCTCCTCAAGAATCCTGCGGGCCCGCCACAGACCGTCTCGCTGGAAGCCGGCAAGATGGACGACGCCGCGCGTGTCGACGCTAGCCTCTCGCTCTAATTCGGCACCATAGCGCTCCCAGAGCATGCGTAGGTAGACCAGGTAGGGAGAGTGAGGCTCGTACCGCTCCTCGTACACCTTCGCGAGATCGTATGGCTCGGCGGCGTCCCACAGCTCGTCGAACCAATCCTTCACAGAGGTAACGACCGATGGCTGGTAATGGCCCAGGTTCAACTCAAGGTTTGTAGCGAGGCCGGCGAACGTGAAGTTCGATGAACCAGCAATCACGCCTTCGTTGTGGTCAGTTACGGTGATGAATGCCTTGCCATGTAGGAACCGATCCGTAAGACGCCTGACCTCGACATGCGACTGGCCCAACCATTCGATAAGACGGACCGCACGCCGGTCGGACTCATGGGTGAAACCTGTTAAGTCGCGTTCGTCCGCTAGCATCTCGTCGTGGGTAGCGAGAGCGTTTCGCAGTCGGCGTGCCTCGGCCCTCTTCGCTGACCGCGGCTCGTCGAGGGCTCGAATTCTACTGACGTTCTCCGGCTCGGCTCCCAACAAGAGACGAACGACTCGCGGGTGATCTAGCTCTTCTGCTAGAAGACCGTAACCTCCCAGATTGAAGTATGCAGTAGCGATCGCAACCTCTGGCGGGCGAACCAACGACGTTCGAAGGTGTCGCAAATGAGCATTGACGCCATCTGCCACTCGCTGGCCGACGCGGTTTGTTACGAACTCGGGCTTTGGGTTCTCATCAGCGCTCATCGCACATCCCTCGGAAGTATCCAAGCACGCTGCCATGGTGCTGTGAGTAGTCGGCGCCGTAGTGGAAGGTTGTGTAGATATTTCTCAGGTCGTCCTCGTTAAGCCCGTATAGAACCGCGACGCACGCATCAAGCTCAGCAGTAAGCGCGCTTCTCTCAGGCTCTTCCACGGCACCGATCACGACTCCGAGTCGGTTCGCCCATTCCTGGAATCTAGAATCTGGAACGCTAAGCCGGGCGCCGATTTCAGCTACTCGCTTACGCACTGGGTCGTCTTCTTCTGGGTCTGGGATAGGTAGCGAGTTCAGGAAGCCGTATGAGACGTGGTTCTCAACCCAGCGACGTGCATACCAATCCAAGGGCATCGAGTTCAGAACCCCGAGCAGATACGCTTCGCTCGCTTCGTCCACTCCGCCCGGCCAAAGTAGATATGGATCGAGGTGTGTCAAGAAGACGTGAGGGGGCGCAAGAGCCGCAATAACAGTACGTGTATCCGTGGAGCGAGAAATGTCACGGAAGGTGATCCTTGGCCGAAGGCACGGCAACGATGTCTGATCAGCCGCCCAAGCCGCGGAGAATTCTGAGAAGGCGGACCTCTTCGTCCGCTGCTGACGCACCCGCTTCTTCTGCAAGTATGGCAAGACGGCATCCGGCTCGGCACGAGCAAGGTAGGCTCCGGTGTCGCCGTCAAAGGTTTCGATTGATTCGCCCTTGTAGACGGGCCAACCTCGATCGCTGTCGATCGGCAAGAAGAATGTCTTGTCGTCACTCGCGTGAAGCTCCCTAGTGGGCCGAACTCTTCTCCTGCGCTCGGTCGCATCGAGCCGTGGGTGGCTCCGAATCTTGAGGAAGAGGTTCGCCGCGTCAGCTGACGGGAGGGCCGGGAATGCTGCCTCGTCAGACCAAGTGAGAAAATCACTGGCCACCACAGAAACACGTTCCTTCAGCACGCCATGCTGGAAGTCAGCGTAGGACGAGAACGGCCCACGGAAGGATACCCTCGAATCCTCCGTCTGAGACTTTCGCAAAGATGTAAGACTCATCGTATATCGTGGGTCGGCGTCATCGAACGCCCATCCCCTTGAATTGAGTAGTAGCGTCGCGTCCTCGAATGCTCCGGAGTTGAGCACCGCAAGACGCCAAAGCTGCGTGCCGCTTGAGGTTAGTGCGGACCGCGGAAGCACGACCCCGATCGTGCCTGTTCCCTGACGGCAAGCCTCCCAGAACCTCCAGCAAAATGCCTTATAGAGGTCCGGGTCGCCGGTACCCATACCTTTGTAAGGGCCGGAAAAGAACAACCGCTTCACGCGATTGACTGTTGACAACTCCGATTGGAACTCGTCCTCGAGGTCCGGTCGGTCGATCCGCAAATTTCGGATCTCTTCCGCCCGTTGTTGCTGAGTTAATGACTTCAGCCCCGGGTACCGCAGACTCCAGAATCCATGCTCCTCGACTTTTACCTTCTCCCATGGTGGGTTGCCGAGAATACAGTCGAAGCCTGGACGTTCCCGGAGGAAGACCTCGGGGAATGCAACGGGAAGATGCAGCGACCTAAGTTCGGATGCTGTCGCAGCGGCGTTCGAAGCCCTCCATCTGTTGAGGACAGTGTCCTCATCGACATCAACCGGGAGGTGCGTATCGCCAACGCGGTGCGAGACGATCAGGTCGAATAGGGCCGTCGCTGTCCCAGCCTTCTCGAGCGCTTCCTGGTGAGCATCCGCGGACGCCTTCACGTCGGCCAGCGTTGCATCGGCGGTGGTGGCGAGACGGCGAAGTGCTGCCGACGTCCGGCTTAGAAATTCTGTGATCTGCTCACGGAAAAGAGTTGGCGCGTCAGGGTCGCCGCCAGTTAGAGCTTGGAGCGCATCGTCAATGCTACCGACTCCGGTAAGGCTATCGCCTTGAACCAGGTTGTGATCGAGGAAGGATAGCGGCAGACCTGGTACGAAGGTATGTATCCAGATTGCGAGTCGCGCTAGCTCAACCGAGATTCGGTTACGGTCTACTCCGTAGATACATCTCCTGGCGACTTGACGGCGAAGCAGAGAAGTCGTCTCCACTTCAACGCTATTCGAGAGGTCGCCGAGGGCAGCCCGTGAGGCATCGCGAAGCTGTTCAAGCTCTGCGGTGACGGCCGGGATCGGTCGCAGGGCCAGGAAGTCTGAGAGGCGGGCCTCGATTCGATCTATCGCGGCGACGAGAAAATGACCGGAGCCCATGGAGATGTCCGCGCATCTAAAGTCGAAGAACGCCGTGGCGGCCGCTGCTTCGTCTCCTTCGTCGAGGAGCACCGACACGCGCGCGATGTGATCTTTAATAGAGCGTTCTAGGCTATTGTCGAGCAGATGCTCAACTGCGAAGGGCTTCGTGAAGTAGCTTCCACTGGACTTGCGCGCACCGGATTTATTGTGCAGGTAGACCTCCCCAGCCCGCACCACCACGTCTCGTTCCGTCCGCGCCTTCTCGAAGTTCCCCTTTGAGTCGACGGTGAGGTCGGTTGGCGCTACCGAGAGTTGTGCCTCAAGGAGCCCCTCGTAGATCGTGCCAAACTCGCGGACGGACAGGCTGCGGAAGTCAACAGGGCCAGCGCCCTCTTCATTGACATCAACGAGCAGAGCCAACAGTGCTGGCCCGAATTCGGAGTCGGTCAGCGTTAGATCAGCGAGTGCCGTACCTGACTCGCTAACGTCAGGATCAGCGGAGAACAGCCCACCGTTGTACGGTGGTACCCCCCAGCTCTTATTCCCCTTATCTACGGCTCTCCAAAGTTGAGCCACGTCTTCCCAGAAGTCAATGGCGTCCGGATCGAACTGCGCGCCAGATTCGCTGTGGGCGTCCTCGCTGAGTCGTCGAGCGATTCGCTTAAGGCTGTGGTCCGCGTATCGACTGTTAGTCCGATACGGAAGAAGGTCCTTGTCCTCGCCGTATGCGACAAAAAGTAGGCGGAATAGAATTACAAGTGTCCGTTCGTACGCGGCAGAAAGGTCATCTTCCGTGGGAACAGCGCTAAGTCGAGTCGCCACCGCCCTTGCAAGGAATGGAATGACCCGCCCGTAGACGCGTTCGCGTAGACGAGTAGCCACGTCAGCTGCGAAGTCGGCTGAACGATCAAGGATTTGCTCGAACGTTCCGCCGTCCGCCAACGCGTCGGCTGAGAAGAGCAGCGGCAAGTAGCCACCAAGCTCCTCAGGCAGGAGGGCGAGATTCGCTTCAATGAAGGTGCTGGCGCGACCCTTGCGTCCTACACCGGTGTCTGTCTTCACGGCATAGAGTCGAATCTCGGCGGCGCGGGTTAGTATGACCCACGACAAGTGTTCACGGTCAGCTACGGCTAACGCGTGGGAAACGGGAGAAACGCCGTCGAATCGTGCACCCGGGGCGTCGAACGCTTCGCCCTCGTCAAGGAGGACCGCCACCGCCCGTCTGTCGTCTCCAACCTTGAGAAGCGATGTGTTGGTTGAGAGATTGTCGATTGAGAAACCAAGAGACTCAATGAGCGGGCGCCCGCGGAACTTCAACTTTGGACGTGCTTGGCGTCGTGACTCCTCCCAGTCTTCCCGGGCTGGAACGCCCTTGCGAAGCTCCTGAGTGGCCAAGAGTCCAGAGTTGACGAGACCCGGAAGCTCGCTGTCTATTTCAGTCAGGAGTCGAAAGAGGCATCTCTGGGCGGCGTGTCGATTCGGCTCGCTTAGCGCAGCGGATGCGATACGCTCGACTTGGTCAAGACCGAGACCAGTGTGCACTGGCGGCTCGTCACCAGCCGGCCCGCACACCGCCAGCTTGGTTGCGCCACGCTCCTCGTAGCCGACTACGAGCAAAACCGGCGCTGGACGTCCACCTTGTCTGGCTTTCCAGAGTGCTCGCAGATTGTTCTTGTTTGGGTGGTTGGCGGAGGTCGCGGTCGCGACCTCGAGCCCGTAGTCAGCCGCCTGGAGGAAGACATCCTGAGGCGCGAAACCCTGCTGGGACACTGACGGCAAGTTCCACCGACGTGGTTCCAGTTCCGGCAGGAAGTCCTCGAACCAGGCTGTCATCTGCGTCCTCTCCCCCGCGCCATGCTCAAACGACTCCCCAGCTTTGCTGGGCTTCGCGAGCGCGCACTCTATGTCACGGTATGGCTGGCTTCGCGCTGGGTGCGCCCGCTGCCCTCCAACGAGGTACTCCGTAACGCAAGAGCAAGGGATGCTGCGCGGACCGATGATCTAGTAGGTAGGTGGCGGCGTTGGGACGCTCTTACGGCTCACAAGAGATTGGTCCCGTCATGTGACCGGCTGGTTGGTTGGAGATCGCTCGACACTGCG
Organism: Actinomycetospora sp. CA-053990; assembly: GCF_050948445.1. Lineage (NCBI taxonomy): Bacteria > Bacillati > Actinomycetota > Actinomycetes > Pseudonocardiales > Pseudonocardiaceae > Actinomycetospora > Actinomycetospora sp. CA-053990. The sequence continues at coordinate 5,802,067 of NZ_CP192043.1, forward strand.
TCCTGTACACGGACAGCGAAGGCTGGCAACATCCGCTCGACAGCATCAGCGACGTCCAACCACTCCACACAGGTGCTTTCGTCAGTGGGGCGTGGCTGGCCTGCAAGCGGGCGGCACTTGAAGACGATGGCCACAACTGCCTTGCTAAGATTCTTGTAGATCCCGGTGATTCGCTCGACCTCGACGCGAACGCCCGTCTCTTCGAGAACCTCCCTCGCGACACCCTCCTCTAAGGTCTCCTCGAGCTCGAGCACTCCTCCTGGAGCTTGCCACTGACCATTGTCCCGGCGCTTGACAACTAGTACTCGCCTGCGGTCGTCTACGACTACGCCGGCGACTGAAACTGAGTGCAGCGGGCCCACACTCATAGCGAGGTCACCACAGCGACGGTCTTGTCGTCGTGCCGCTTGAAGCGGGGCAGCTCAGTTGCGGTCGGGTCTTTCTCAATTTCCCACTCGTGAAGTTCGCGCAGAAGGTCGTCGAGGCGCTGACGATCGCGCTGTACGACGTCCTCCGGTGGTATTCCGAGGTGGCGTAACGGCTTGTCGGCGCCGTCAGTGAGCATAAGGAGCCACGGAAGGCCGACCGGTACGGTGCGTGTGATCGCCTCGTGCGCCGCACCCGGTGTGGCCTCTGCTATCCAGTAGCCACCGGGCTCGTTCAGCAGTGGTAGCTGCTCAGCGCGGACGGCGCGAACGAGGTCACGGTGCGTTTCGTCGTAGCCGGCGCCCGCAAGAAGACGCTCGTACGCCTTCGTCCTGCTCGGGAGGTTCAAGCAAGCGAGTCGGTTGTCTGTAAGCAGCTCGCCGGCAGGCCCAACGTAAATGGGGCTGTCACCTAGTACGAGGAGGTCCACCTCCGCGTCACGTCGGCGCGCGATACTTACGGTGGACGAAGGCGATTCCCCCGGCATGAGACGGAGCGCGGCGACGGTTGAGCGGATGGCGTCGGCGAGCGCGTGACGCAGAGGCATATCCGGCTCGGCGTCCAGCACCTCGATGAGGCCCGTAGCCAGGTGGTCGACGTAGTCCGTGACGCTAACTCGGGTGTCACTGCCTGAGGCACCGTCCAGGACCACGACAGCGTTCGTCCCGGTCCGGACCCGGTCTTCGTTAGGTGCGTTGGTGGCCGAGAGCTCGGAGCTGACGACCTGGAGGCCGGCGGGGCTCATTCGTCAGGCTCCTTGTCGGCACTGTCGTTCTCGGCGTTCCACTCGAAGTGCATGATCCACTGGTAGGTCGGGAGCACGTCCTCGCGGTACTCCACGGCGACGCCGTCCTTGAGGTAAGCGATGTGAACGATCTCGTAGACCTGCTGGGTCTCAGAGAGCGCGAAGAAGCGCTCCTCGGCGGGTAACGGGGTTCGGACCCGTACATCTTCGGTGAAGCGCACTGGGCCCTTGCCGATCTCGGCGAGGCGTGAGTAGGTCCCGCCTGGGCCAGTGTCGACGTCGGTCACGCCGGCCTGCTCGGCGAGATCCCACGGGAAGTACGAGGTGGCCAGCAGCACCGGCTCGTCCGACGCGAACATCTCGCGCTTGCGGACGAGCACCATCTCGCCGATCTCGAGGCCGAGGACGCCGCGTGCGGTCTCAGGTGGTGCGATCTGCCCGAGCTGGGCCAGCTTCGTCGACGGCTTGAGTCCAAGGCGTCTGATCTCGAAATCGAAGGCGCCGCGGCTGCCCTCTTCCTCGCGTGAGCTGCGGGCGTAGCGACGGCTGCTGTTGCGCCGGATCGGCGGGATCGCCCGGACGACGGTGCCCCGCCCGCGCAGGACGCGGACGAGCCCTTCGCCGCGGAGCAACTGGACGGCCCGGTTGATCGTCACACGGGAGACGCCGTACTCGGCGGCGAGCTCCGATTCCGCCGGCAGGGTCGATCCCGGGGCGTAGTCCTCGCGCTCGATGCCCTCGCGCAGCAGGTCAGCGACCTGCCGGTACTGCGATTTCGCCGCCTCGAGCGCCACCAGCGTGTCCCTCTCAGTACCCGTGAGTGCCTGTCAGTTCCTCTGACTGCCGCTGGTTCCCACTGTAGTGACAGGACGTCCTACGTCCTACTTGCCTCGCGCCACCTCGATGTGCTTCTCTCAGCACATCGGACGTCGGACGTCCGACGTCGTGTGTCTCGGAAGGCCGTGGTGGACGTGGACGACGCCAAGGCGGCGGCCGGTGGGCTCGTGCCCAGGCGGGGGATCGGAGGACGGACGGACCCCTTGACCGTCGCGCTGGACGATGGTGCGGAGGCAGTGCGCCTCGCCAACCACACGGCTCGTAGTGGCCTCGTCGAGGTGGTCGGTCTCTACGCAGCCTTGGGCTCGCTCGTGACCCTCGTCGACCGGCTCCCACAGTTCGTCCTGTTCGCCCAGCGCTGCGCCGTGGCCAACGGCGCCGCCGGCCTCCTTGATGACACCGGCCGCGATTCCGGCGAGCGCCTCGTCGAGTTCAACGCCTGGCTCGCCGAGGGCCATTCGGGGCTTCTCGGGGCGGGCCGGGCCCTCGGACGAGGCCACGCCGCGCTCTCCCACCTCAGCCACCGACCGGCAGACGCCTGACCCACCCCAGGAGAAGACATGATCCAGAACTTCGCCATCGATCAGGCCGCGACCTTCGAGTCGCTGCTGTTTCTGTCCTGTGAGCCCAAGACGGCGTTCGGGGACTCGTTCCGGCAGGAGACGACCAAGGACGGCACCCCGAAGTGGGAGACGCAGCTCGTGGCCCGGTTCCGTCAGTTCGGGCGGGCGACCAACGAGATCATCAAGGTCGGTCTCGCCTCGGAGCGTCAGCCCGCCGAGGACCTGACTCCGGCCACGCCGGTGGAGCTGGTCGGGTTCGAGATCGGGGTGATGGACAAGAAGGACCGCGACGGCAACGTCACCGGCGCCCAGGTCTGGTACCGCTGCCAGGAGGTCCGCTCCACCGCCTCCACCGCCCCGCGTTCGCGCCGGGGTGAGGCCGCGCAGTCCGAGGCGACGGCGTCATGAGCTGGCAAGCGGCTGCTGCGTGCCGTGACGCCGATCCGGAGCTGTTCTTCCCAGCCTCGGACGACTGGACGACCTGGGCGAACGCTAGGGCGCTCCTCGAGGCCGGTCGGGTGTGCGTCGGCTGCCCCGTCCGCCGCGAGTGCCTGACCTACGCGGTCGTGTCGGGCCAGGCGTTCGGCATCTGGGCCGGGCGCTCGCCGCTCGAGCTCCGGGCGATCCGCCGTGCCCGGGCCGCCGGGGTGCCGGACCCCGAGGTCGACCGGGACGCGATGTGCTCGGCGTGTTCGCTGCTGTTCGCGGTCCCGGCGGTGGACGGGTCGGTGTGCTGGCTGTGCGAGGAGATGGGGCTCGCGCCGTGACCGCCCTCGAGCGCGTCGACCGCGCGCACACCAGCTACCGCTCGGGCGCCCGTGGTCCCGGGTTGCTGTCGCGGATGCGGGAGCGGCGGGCTCAGCGCGAGTACGAGGCCTCAGTCCTGGCCTTCGCGCACGCGCTGCGCGGTGAGTTCCGGGAGGCGTGCACGGGTCTGGGCATCTGTCACTACGTCCAGGTCGCGGTCGGCGTCACCGTCCGCACTCCCCGCGTCGGGGAGGTCCGCCCCGGGCCGCCGCTGACGTTCACCGTCGAGCTGCTGCCCGGCCAGGAACCCGGCGACTTCGTCCGCAAGGAGAACGCACCGCGGCTCGCGCACACCCTCGGCGGGCACGGGCTCCGGGTCGAGCCTCTCGCCGGGCGGTGGGTGCGGCTCGTGGTCCTGCAGCACGACCCGCTGTGCGACGGCTTCGGCCTCCCCTCGCTCACCGTCGCGGCCGGTGCGGAGGCGGTGATCCTCGGGCGGACCGAGGACGGCGTCACCCTCGGCCACGCGATCGCCGACCCGGCCCACCTCGGGGTACAGGGCCAGAACGGGTCCGGGAAGTCCGCGTTCTGCTACGGGCTGCTCTCGCAGCTCGCCGCCGCGCCGGATGTCCTCGTGGCCGGCTCGGACATCACCGGCCTGCTGCTCGGGCGCGCCTGGGACGACACGGCTCACCGACCCCACCAGGTCACGGGCACGGCCGACATCGGTGCACACGCAGTGCTGCTCGAGGACCTCGTCGCCGAGATGGACCGCCGGCTCGAGGCCATCCCGCCACGGCGAGACAAGATCGAGCCCACACTGGCCACCCCAACGGTGCTGGTCGTGCTCGAGGAGTTCCCCGGCCTGCTCCGGGCGGCAGACGGGCTTCCGAAACCCAAGCGGGGTGAGGGTGTCCCGCTCGGGGACCGAATCCGCTCGTCGGTGCTGCGGCTGCTCTCCGAGGGCCGCAAGGCCGCGTTCCGGGTCCTCATGCTCGCCCAGCGCTTCGAAGCAACGGCGGTGGGCGGCGGCTACGCGCGGGATCAGTTCGCCCTGCGCTTGTCCTTCCGTGTGCCGGCGGACTCGCTCGAGATGCTCCACGGCACCGACGCCAGGCACCTCGGGCAGGAGCACGCCAACGCTGCGCCAGGCGTGGCCTACCTGTCCGGGCTCGGCCGCGACTGCGAGCGCATCCGGGTCCCGCACCTCGGGGAGTACGGCGAGTACTGCGACCGGCTCGCCCGGCACGCACGGCGGGTGCACCGATGAACCTGACAGCAATCGTCATCATCGCGGCGCTCGTCACCGTGCTGCTGGTCAAGTGCCACAAGGCCGCGCCCGCGCTGGTCTCCGGCGTCGTCACCCTCGTCCTGCTGTTCGCCGCCTTCCCTGTGCTCGGGCCGGCGGTGAGCAGCTCGGCCGGCGAGTTCGCCCACCAGCTCGGCGCCGCCACAGACCGCGCCGCTGACGTACCGGACGACGGACAGCGGCCATGACCGGCCGCGAGGGCGCCCAGGCGTTGAGCGTCCACCTCAGCGCGCTGGTCCGCCCGCTCGTCGGGCTCGACCTCGGCCACGAGGAGCGCCGCGCGCTGACCGCCGTCGCCTGCCTCGAGGGCCCCACCGCCACCACCGTCGCCGGGCTGCTGTGCCGGGCCCGGCAAGCACGACCCCTCCGCACCACCGACACGAGGAGCTGACACCCATGGACGCCCTGCTCTACACCGCCGAGGAAGCCGCCGAGATTCTCAAGATCAGCCGGTGCAAGGTCTACGACCTGCTCCGCAACCGCGACCTCCGCTCGGTCAAGATCGGCGGCTCGCGCCGCATCCCGCGCGCCGCGCTCGAGGAGTACGTGACCGCGCTGCTCGAGGCGGAGGCCGTCGCCTGATGGCTGACAGGGAGCGCAAGCGCGGCCGGAAGGTCAACGGCGAGGGGAGCATCTACCAGCGCGCCAGCGACGGAATGTGGCTCGGCTCGGCCTACGTCTACACCTCGACCGGCCGCATCGAGCGCAAGTACGTCTCGGCCAAGTCCTTCGACGACGTGAAGGACAAGCTGCTGCGGCTGCAGTCGAACAACGAGCAGGGCATCCCGGTGCCGGACCGCTCGATGACCGTCGCCGAGTACATGGAGCACTGGCTCTCGATCATCAAGGTCGAGCGGCGGCTCACGACGTATCACGGGTACGAGTCGGTGGTCCGGCTCCACATCGTCCCGATCCTCGGCAAGAAGCGCCTCGACCGGCTCATGGGCGCCGACGTCCGCCAGTTCATCAGCACGGTGCGGGCCAAGTGCCTGTGCTGCACCAACGGCCGCCACGCGCGACGGAAGCCGAAGCAACCGGCGTGCTGCCGACCCGGCCTCCCGTGCTGCGAGCGCCGGCCGACGCCGCGTCAGGTCCAGTACGTCCACGCCGTGCTGCGGAACGCGCTGGGCAACGCGGAGCGCGAGGAACTGGTGATGCGCAACGTCGCCAAGCTCGTGAAGGTCCCGACGCCGCGGTACAAGGTCGGGAAGGGCCTGACGGTCACGCAGGCCAAGACGCTGCTCGAGGCGGCCAAGGGGACGCGCTGGTACGCCCTCTACGTCACCGCCGCCACGCTCGGGCTCCGTCACGGTGAGCTGCTCGGCCTGCGCTGGCAGGACATCGACTTCGACCGGGCCACGCTGACCGTCGCTCAGACCGTCGCTCGCGCCGCCGGCCAGCTCTACGTCGGGCCGGCCAAGTCGGACGCCTCGGAGAGCACGATCCCGCTGCCGAAGGTGACCCGCCGCGTGCTCGAGGCGCACCGTCGCCGTCAGGACGAGCAGCGGGCCACCGCGAGCCGCTGGGAGGACCACGACCTCGTGTTCCCCTCGAGCCTCGGTACGCCGATGGAGCCGCGGAACCTCAACCGTCACTTCGAGGGGCTGCGGGTCACTGCCGGGATGCCCGACGTTCGGCTCCACGATCTCCGCCACACCGTGGTGAGCCTGCTGCTCGACCTCGGGACGCCACCGCACGTCGTCCAGGCCATCGCTCGCCACGCGCACATCGACGTGACGATGGCGATCTACGCCCACACCAACCTCGACGCCATGCGCCAGGCGCTCGACGCCATCGAGTGGGAGGACCTGTGAGGGTCGTTGCTGAAGTCGTTGCTGAAGTAGCCCTCTTCAAGCACGAAGCCCACCGGGCGTTTCCGCTGGTGGGCAGGGGTGGCCAGGGGCGGGGTCGAACCGCCGACCTATCGCTTTTCAGGCGATCGCTCGTACCGACTGAGCTACCTGGCCGAGAGGTCGAGGAAGAACCTCGACCGTGGAGCGACCCAGACGGGACTCGAACCCGCGACCTTCGCCGTGACAGGGCGACGCGCTAACCAACTGCGCCACTGGGCCTTGATCGTGCTGACCTACCGTACCCCCAACGGGATTCGAACCCGCGTTGCCGCCTTGAAAGGGCGGAGTCCTAGGCCGCTGAACGATGGGGGCGCGACCCTCTGGCTGAGGACCCTACCCGCCAACGGCGTACCCGTTGGGAGCGCACCAAGCATAGGTGACGGAGCTCAGACGTCCGCCACCCACCCCCTCCCGTCCCGGTGACCGTCCCTGTGGCCGTCCCGCCGGTCGTCGAGGAGATGCGGCCCGAGCACGGCCGCCATGCCGCCCTCGGCCCGGAAGCCCTCGAGCCACTCGGGGACGGCGGCGCAGCCCAGCAGGAGCTCCCAGTTCTCGCACACCCGCCGGCCGAGGTCGGCGAGGTGCGAGACGCCGAGGGAGACGACGAAGGCGCCGGCGCCGGTGTCGACGGCCATCCGGGAGAACGAGGCGGGGTCGACGCCGGGGCGCAGGATTCCTTCGTCGGCGGCCCGGGCGAAGAGGTCGCGGAAGACCTCCTCCCAGTACCGGAAGGGCCACCCGGGCCGGTGGGGCCCGGCGAAGCCCTCGGTGGACAGGCGCTGGCCGGCCCGCATCACGGACCCGCCGAGGGCGTCCTGGACCTCGCGGGTCACGCGGGCCGCGGTGCGCAGGGCGTCGAGGCCGAGCGCATTGCTGCGGTCGACGAGGTCGCGGCACAACAGGTCCATCTCGTCGACCACGGCGAGCGCGATGCTCTCCTTGGAGACGAAGTGGAAGTAGAGGGCGCCCTTGGTGACCTTGCTGCGCTCGAGGATCCGCGATAGCGAGGCCTCGTGGTACGAGGACCCGGCGAACTCCTCCGCGGCCGCGGCGAGGATCGCCCCGCGGGTCGCCAGCGCCCGCGCCTGGCGCGGCACGACCCCGCGCGTCCCGGCGGGATCGCGCGATGCGGCCTCGGCGTGGTCGGACATCGGCGGTCACGCTAGCGCGGGAGCGACCCGGGGAGAGCCGCCCACGCGCAAAGCCGTCTCTGTTCGGACGAATTCCCTCAGCGCCGGACGGGAGGCGGGTCGCCGCCCTCGCCGATGAGTCCGAGCATGTCGAGCAGTTCGCGGCAGTCCTCGGAGTCGAGGGAGTTGCGCGCCACGGCGATGCGAGCGCGGTGCACCTGGTTGTCGCTCACCCCGTAGACATCGGCCGCCGTGCGCTGGGCCGGCACCGTCGGCTCGTCCGGCGCGGTGCGCTCGGGATGCGGTCCGTTCGGTCGTCGGCGAGGTCCTGATGTCGCATTCATGCTGGCTCCCGGTGGCCGCCTGGTCCCGACCCGCTGCCACAGCTCACGCGGCGGGATCACCCGTCACGGCGACGGCACCGGTCACTGGCTGTGCCCGATGCCGTCCCTCGTCCGAGTCGCGACGACGCTACCCAGCCGCCCGCACGGACGCAGCCCCCTTCCCGAGTGACGATCGGAAAGATTTCCGTGCACTCGCTTCGTCCCGATCCGGTCACGCAGCGCAACGATCGGGGCCGGCACGGTGGCTGCGCACCCGGCCATGCGCCTCGGGCGGACGCTCTCAGTCGATCAGTGCCTGGTAGACGAGCCCGCGCAGCTGCGTGCGGATGGGGTGCGCGCTCGAGGGCAGCAACTGGGTGAAGAACATCGCCGAGATGCGCTCGAGGGGGTCGACCCAGAACGCGGTGCTCGCCGCCCCGCCCCACGCCATCTCGCCGGGGCTGGCGGGCGTGCGGTAGCGGACGGGGTCGGTCACCACCGAGAACCCGAGGCCGAACCCGACCCCGTCGAACGGCATCTCGGCGAACAGGGGCCGCCCGACCTGCTCGAGGTCGAGGCCGCCGGGCAGGTGGTTGCGGCCCATGTAGTCGACGGTGCGGCTGCCGAGCAGGCGGACGCCGTCGACCTCCCCGCGGCCCAGCAGCATGCGCGTGAACCGGTGGTAGTCCCCGGCCGTCGAGACGAGCCCGCCCCCGCCGCCGAGCCACGTGGGCTCGAGGGCCTCGCGCGCCATCGCCCCCATCCCGGCCGTCTCGGCGAGCAGGGCACGGCCCGTCGAGGGGTTCTGGAGGTACAGGGCGGCGAGCCGGTCGGGGTCGTCGACGACGAAGCCGGTCGCGTCCATCCCGAGCGGTCCGAGGACGTTCTCCTCGAGGAACGTGTCGAGCGGCTGGCCCGCGACGACCTCGATCAGCCGGCCGAGGACGTCGGTGGCGTGGCTGTAGTTCCACTCCGTGCCGGGCTGGAACACCAGGGGCAGCTTCGCCCACGCCTCGACGCAGCCGGCGAGGTCGAGACCCGCGGGCGCGGACCACTCGAAGCCGGCGGCGCGGTAGAGCTCGTCGACGGGGTGGGCGTGGTGGAAGCCGTAGGTCAGCCCGGCGGTGTGGGTCAGCAGGTGCCACACGCGGATGGGCTCGGTGGCCGCCTCGAGCAGCGGCTTGCCGGACGAGCCCTTGACGTACACCCGGGGCTCGGCGAACTCGGGCAGCCAGCGGCTGATCGGGTCGGTGAGCTCGAAGAGCCCGCGCTCCCAGAGCATCATCGCCGCCACCGAGGTGATCGGCTTGGTCATCGAGTAGAGGCGCCAGCGGGTGTCGTCGGTGACCGGGAGCCCGGCCTCCGCATCCCGGTGGCCGGCGCTCGACGAGTGCACGACCTTCCCGTCGCGGGCGACCACCGCGTGCCAGCCCGCGAGGCGCCCGTCGTCGACGTACCGGGTGAAGTGCTGCTCGATGCGGTTCAGGCGCGCCGGGTCGAAGCCCAGCTCCTCGGGATCGGCCTCGATCTTCAGGGGGCTGCTCACGTCCTCATCCTCCCTGCGCGAGGAAGCCTCGCAACTCCTCCAGGACCTCCGCGGGCCGCTCCTCGGGCACGAAGTGCCCGCAGCGCTCGATCGCCCGGCCCCGCACCTCGTCGGCGTACTCGCGCCACATGTCGAGCAGCGGCAGCGTCGTGCCCATGACCCCGTCGGCACCCCAGAGCGCGAGCAGCGGCTGGGTGACGCGCCGGCCCGCGGCGTGGTCCTCCTCGTCGTGCGCCGAGTCGACGGGGTGGGCGCGGTAGTCGTCGAAGCCGCAACGCAGCGCCCCGGGCTGCGAGAACGCGCGGACGTACTCCGCGATCGCCGACGGCTCGAGGCCCTCGCGCGCGTAGGTCCACTTCTCGAGGAAGTAGCGCAGGTAGCCCTCGACGTCGGCGCCGGCCAACCGTTCGGGCAGGTCGGGCTGCAGGTGGAAGAGCCAGTGCCAGTACTTCGTGCCCAGGTCGCCGTCCATGCGCTGCCACGTGGCGCGGCTCGGGGCGATGTCGAGGACGGCGAGGCGCGTGACCTGCTCGGGCCGGTCGAGCGCCCAGCGGTGCGCGATCCGACCGCCGCGGTCGTGCCCGACGACGGCGACCCGCTCGTGGCCGAGGTGCTCGACGAGCGAGGAGATGTCGCGGGCCATCGTGCGCTTGTCGAAGCCGCCGGTGGGCTTGTCGCTGGCCCCGTAGCCGCGCAGGTCGGGGACGATCACGGTGTGGTCGGCGGCCAGGGGGCCGGCGACGTGGCGCCAGCAGTGACCGGTCTGCGGCCAGCCGTGCAGCAGCACCACGGGAGGGCCGCTGCCCCCGACGCGGTAGTGCAGGCGCAGCCCGTCGAGGGCGGCGGTGTCGGGGGTGAGGACGGCGTCGGTGGAGCTCTCGGTGGGGGTGCTCACGCCGCCGCATCCTCCCGCCCCGGGCGTCACCCGGCCATCGGACCGGCGGGGCCGGAGGGATCCCGGGGTGGCCCCGCCGCGCCGGGACGGCCCGGGCCCGTCCAGCGGCCGTCGGAGGGCCTCGGGCGACCGGCGGGCCCGCCCGTGACCGGACCCCACCCGGTGGCGTCGACGACGGCGGCCGTGGCGTCGATGGCGTCGCTGCGCCAGAGCCGGTCGCGCATGCGGCGCACCAGGCCCTCGGCGTGGCAGAGGGCGGCGAAGTCGTGCGCCCGGACGGCCGTGGCCGCGCGAGGGTTCGCGCGCACGTGGGCGTACTCGTCGAGCGCCGGCACAATCCGGCCGTCCGCGTGGTCGAAGGCGCGCCCGAGCGCCGCCGCGTCGAGGAGATCGACCGCCACGGCCTGCGCCGTGTGCGGCAGCATGGGCTGGGCGGCGGCGCCGACGACGGTCATGCGGTGGCGCGCGCCCGCTGCAGCGGCACGTGGTGGCGCAGCACGCGCGGCGGGCGCGTCCCGACGGCCTCGCCGGCCGCCGCGCGGACGTCCGGCGCCGTGGCGGCCATGAGCCGACCGACGACGGCGGCGACCCCGTCGCGGTGCATCTCGTCGAGGGCGTCGACGCGCACCGTCACCGACACCGATCCGGCGCCGCCCGGGACCCCGGCGTGCGTGACGTGCAGGGACGGGGAGGACCACAGCCGCAGGACGCCGTCGGGCGGCGCCGGCCCGGGCGCGCGGTGCAGGAGGTAGGGCGCGGAGACGGCGTGACCGCCGCCCAAGTGCCCCCGGAGCCGGCTGCCGGGGCCGTCGGCCCCCACCACGGCCTCGGCGCGGTAGCTCCCGCCGGTGTCGTCGGTGACGAGCACGGAGTCGCCGAGGTCCTCGACCGAGGCCGCGGTGCGGCCGTACTCGACGGTGACCATCTCGTCGGCCGCGCAGGCCGCGACGAGCAGGCCGCGGAGCACGGCGTGGGGCGCGAGGACGTAGGGGCGGCCGAACCGGGTGCGGACGGCGCTCCCGAGATCGGCGACCCGCAGCAGCGCGCCCGTCCCGGCGTCCGCGTGCGTGAGCCGGACCGGCTCCCAGGCCTGGGCGCAGACGGCGTCGGCGAGGCCGAGCACGGCCAGCTCCCGCAGCGCGTGCGGGGGCAACACGGCGACGTCCGGGTCGCCGTCGACGGGCGGGTCGCGCTCGAGGACGTGCACGGGGAAGCCCTGGTGGGCGAGGAAGAGCGCCGTGGCGAGGCCGGAGACGCGTGCGCCCAGCACGAGCAGCGGTACGGCAACCACGGCTCACCTCGTTCACCCGAGCGGACGAGGTAAGGGTAGGCAGACCGTCTCGGACGGAGCAATCGGGCGCCGGTTGGTGACCAGTCGAGCCGGTCGCCACTCGGCCGAGTGTCAGTCTTTCGGGGAATCCGTCACGGGATCCCGAAGCCACGGGTTCGGGGCCGGGCTGTCGCCCAGCCGGTCCCGGGCGTCGAGCACCCGGGCCAGGGTGACGCACGTCGTGGCCAGCGCCGCGCCGAGGAGCCAGCCGGCGGTCACGTCGGTGGTCCAGTGGACGCCGAGGTAGACGCGGCTGGCGCCGACCAGCAGCGCGCCGAGGACCGCGAGCACGATCGCGACCGCGCGCACGAGGGCGGCGTGCCGCGTCCCGACGGTCAGGGCGATCACCGCGGCCGCGGTGAGCCCCAGCCCGAGGGCGCTCATCAGCGCGTGGCCCGACGGCAGGGACGCCGTCGTCTCCGGCGCGAGGCGTAGGTACTCGGGCGGCCGCGGACGCTCGACCGCGAGCTTGACCAGCCGGATCGTCACGGAGCCCGCGACGACGCCCAGCACCCAGATCAGCGCCGTGCGCCGGTGGCCGCGCCCGAAGAGCACCACGGCCGAGAGGACGGCGAGCCCGCCCGTGCCCACGGTGCCGCCGACCAGCGAGACGACCTCGGCGGCGGCGGTCAGCCCGGGGGTGCGGTGCTCGACCACCCAGCCCAGGACCGGTGAGTCCGCCGCGGCCAGGGCCTCGTCGGTGGCGACCAGGGCGAAGGGGACGCCGGCGAGGGCGACCAGGACACCGACGATCGCGGTGTCGCGCACCGCGCCGGGGACGGCGGCGAGGGCCCCGCCCGCGAGGCGGTCCGCGAGCGCCGCCAGCACGATGAGCAGTCCGAGGACCACCAGCGACACGGCGGTGGCGTCGAGAGCCACGGATGCTCCTCCTCGAGGGGTCGGGCACCGATCCGGTCGACGAACGATCGGACGCGCCGGTTCGGCGCCGGTGTGGGGCGATCATCCCAAGGCAGACTGGGTGTGTGCTCCTCCTGGGCCTGCTCTTCGCGCTCGCCTCGGCAGGGGCCAACGCGGGCGCGGCGCTGCTGGAGGCGAGCGCCACCCGTCGGGCGACCCGGGTCGCGACGGTGGTGCTGCACCCGATGTACCTCGGGGGGCTCGCCCTCGACATCGGCGGCTGGGTGCTCACGGTGCTCGCCCTGCGCTACATGCCGATCGTGGCCGTGCAGGCGATCGTCGCCGGACAGGTCGGCATCACGGTGATCGCGTCGCACTGGGTGTTCGACACCCCGCTGCGACGCCTCGACCTCTGGGCGGCAGGGGCCAACGTCCTCGGCCTGGCGCTGCTGGTGGCGAGCGCGAGCGTCGACGACGAGCAGGTCACGCCGAGCACGGCCGGGGTCGTCGCGCTGGTGGTCGCGTTCGTGGTCCTGCTGGGGGTGTCGGTACCGATCGCGATCCGCAGCCGCCGCGCGATGCTCGTGTCGTTCCTCGCCGGGCTCGCGTTCGGCGGCACCGCCGTGGCGGTCCGCATGATCGACCTGCGCGGGTCCTTCGGCGAGATCGCCGGCCAGGCGGTGGCGGACCCGGTGATCTGGAGCCTGCTCGGCTTCGCGGTGCTGGGGCTCGCGCTCTACACGGTCGCGCTGGGTCGGGGGTCGGTCGGCCCCGTGGTGGCGGTGCTCGCGGTGACCGAGACGCTGGCGCCGGGCCTGCTCGGCCTCGTGGCGCTGGGCGATTCCGTGCGGCCGGGCTGGACGCCGGCCTTCGTGCTGGGACTGGTGCTCGCGCTCGGCGGCGTCGTGGTGCTGGCCCGCTCGCCGGCGCAGGCGTCCCTGTCGGGCGACGACGGCGCTGCGCCGCCGCCCCTCAAACGACTGTGAGGGACCGACGGCGGGGTGGCCCGGTCCGGGCCGCCCCGCCGTCGGTGTTCGGCATCAGTCGCGGAAGGCGTCCTTGACCTTCTCGCCCGCGTTCTTGAGGCTGCCGGCGGTCTGGTCCTTCTTGCCCTCGGCCTCGAGGCGCTCGTTGCCGACCGCCTTGCCGACGCCCTCCTTGACCTTGCCCTTGAGTTCCTGGGCCTTGTTGTCGACCTTGTCTTCCTGCGCCATGAGAGCCTCCTCACCACGCGCCGCCTACGGCGCGCTGGACGGACGGCTAGGTACCCCCGGGCGGACGGCTCAATCCGCCGCCGGCGAACGGGTGCCCAGCGCGACATCGCGGACGACCTCGCCGGACGCCGGGACCGCGACCCAGCCCACCTCGGGCGGATGACCGTCGGCCCGGGCCACCAGCTGGAACGTGCCCGCCTCGCGCGGCTCGAGGTGGAAGGTCCCGTCCTCGCCCACCGCCGCGACGGCCACCTCGTGGCCATCGGCGCCCACGAGCGTCACCGTCGCACCCCCGAGGCCGTCCCCCAGCCGGTCGGTCACCCGGCCCCGCAGGGTCGACCCGTCGACCGCGACCGGGTGGTGCGGGACGGGGTGTGGGCGGGCGCCTCGTCGTCCGTCGCCGGCCCTTCGGCAGCGGCGGCGCGCCGACGACGGCGGTCGAGGGCGAGGTCGGCGAGCCCGAGCAGCAGCGCGAGGACGACGAACGCGACGGCGCCGATCAGGCCCTGGCTGATGGCCAGCGACCAGTCGCCGCCCGTCGCGGTGAGCTGGCCGAAGAACACCGCGCCGACCGCGGAGATGCCGACCGCCGAGCCGATGCGCTGCCCGGTCTGCAGGACGCCGGCCGCCGTGCCGCCCTCCCTCGGGGGCACCTCCTCGAGCGCGAGGGTCTGGTTCGGCGCGATGACGAAGCCGCTGCCGATGCCGGCGAGCAGGAGCGGCCCGGCGATCGCCCAGCCGACCTGCTGGGGGTCGAGCCGCAGGACCACGTCGACGGCGACCAGCCCGAGGGCGACCGCGAGGAGGCCGAGGACGACCAGCGACTTGCCCAGCCGCGACACGAGGCGGCCGCCGATCGCCGACGTCACGGCGGAGCCCAGCGCGAACGGCGTCAGGGCGAGCCCCGCCTCGAGCGGGGTGTAGCCGCGGCCGTTCTGCAGGAACAGGGTGACGACGAAGAAGATCGCGGTGAAGCCGGCGAAGTAGAGCAGTCCCAGCGAGGTGCCCAACGCGTAGCTGCGGGTGCGCAGGAGGCCGAAGTTCACCAGCGGGTGCCCGTGGGTGCGGCGGGCCCGACGCTCCCAGGCGACGAACGCGAGCAGCAGGACGAGGGCGACCCCCAGGAGCCACCACGGCGCGCTCGCCGGGTCCTGCTCGGAGAGCACGAGCGGGGTCATGAGCGCCACGACCGCGCCACCGAGCAGGACGGCCCCGACGAGGTCCAGCGGCCGCCGCTCCGTCGCCGCGGGCGCGTCCCTCGGGAGCAGGCGGACGCCGAGGACCAGGGCCGCGACGCCGATCGGGACGTTGACGTAGAACACCCAGCGCCAGCCGTCGGCCTCGCCGCCCCACTGCAGCAGCAGGCCGCCGAGCAGCGGCCCGATCGCGGTGGAGATGCCGATCGCGGCGCCGAACAGCCCGAACGCCCGCCCGCGCTCGCGGCCCGTGAACAGCTGCTGAATGAAGCCGATGACCTGCGGGTTCAGCATCCCGCCGGCCGCGCCCTGCAGCAGGCGGGCGGCGACGAGCGTCTCGGCGTTCGGCGCGAGCCCGGCCGCGGCGCTCGTCAGCGTGAACAGCGCGAGCGCGAGCAGGAACATCTTCTTGCGGCCGCGGTCGTCGCCCAGGCGTCCCGAGGCGACGAGCACCAGCCCGAAGGTCAGGGCGTAGCCCGAGACGACCCAGGACAGCTCGGCCGACGACGCGCCGACCCCCCGCTGCATCGCGGGGAGGGCGACGTTGACGATGCTGACGTCGAGCAGCGTCATGAACCCGGCGATCAGGCACACCGCCAGGGCGCGCCAGCGCCTCGGGTCGGGCTCGGGAGAACTCACTCCGCTGAGGTTCCCGCCGGTCACCGGGCCAATCGTGACACGAGACGGAGGGAACGCCCGTGGAGATCCTCTCGAGCCGCATCCTCGTGCGTCCGCGCGACTGGGAGCTCTCCCGGACGTTCTACGCCGAGAACCTCGGCCTCGCCGTGGCCCGGGAGTTCCCTGGCGGCGTGGTGTTCTTCCTGGGCACCGGCTACCTGGAGCTCTCGAAGGCGGGCGCGGTCGCGATCGGGGACGACGCGCTGTGGCTGCAGGTCCGCTCGCTGCCCGACGCCGTCGCGGAGCTCCGGGGTCGGGGCGTGAGGATCACGCGCGAGCCGGTCCGCGAGCCGTGGGGGCTCGACGAGTGCTGGATCGCCGACCCCGACGGCCGCGCGATCGTCCTCGTCGAGATCCCGCCCGGCCACCCGATCCGGACCGACACCCGTACGTGAGCGAAGTTCACGGCTATAGCCGTGAACTTCGCTCACAGACCCAGGGCGCCCGCCAGCTCGCGTAGGGCCGGGCGGGGATCGGACATCGGGTTGTCGCCCAGGGCCTGGACCAGCACGTGGTCCGCGCCGGCGTCGAGGTGCGCGGTCACCGACGCCGCCACGGTCTCGAGGTCGCCCATGCCCACCAGCGCCCGCGCGAGGCGCTCCGAGCCGCCGCGGACCAGGTCGGACTCCTCGAAGCCCTGGCGCAGCCAGGAGTTCCGGTAGTTCGGCAGGCCCGAGTACACCTCGAGGTGCGCGTGGGCGCGGCGCATCGCGTCCTCGGCGTCGTCGCCCACCGCGACGGCCTGCTCGGTGACGACCCACTTGTCCGGCCCCAGGGCCTCGCGGGTCACGCGGCTCTGCTCGGGGAGGACGAGGTAGGGGTGCACGCCGTCGGTCTCGGCGCCCGCGAGCTCGATCATCTTCGGGCCGAGGGCGGCGACGAGACGGGCGGGGCGGCCCACGCCGGGCTCGATCTGCTCGGGGACCGCGGCCATCCGCGCGAGGTAGTCGCGCATCGTGGCCAGCGGCTTCTCGTACGTGCCGCCGCGACCGCGCTCGACGAGCGGCGCGTGGCTGACCCCGAGCCCGAGGACGAAGCGCCCGGGGTGCAGCGCGGTGAGCGTGCGCGCGCCGGACTCGGCGGCGATGGGGTCGCGGGCGTGGATGTTGGCGATGCCGGTGCCGACGACGAGGCGCTCGGTGGCGGCGAGGAACGCGCCCGCCTGGGTCAGCGTCTCCTTGCCGTAGGCCTCGCCGTAGAACAGCGAGCCGTAGCCCATCGCCTCGATATCGCGGGCTGCCTGCTGCGCGTCCGGCATCGACCAGGTGTCGCTGGTCCACCAGACGCCGATGCGGGACGGGAAGTCGATCTGTGCGGCCACGCCCGGACGCTAGCGCTCCCCGCCCGGGGCCACCCGCCGGGCCGACGCCGACTCCTCGGCCATCCCGCGCAGCGCGGCGATGAGCGCGCCCCCGAGGACGATGCCGACGACGACCCTCTCGACCGAGCCCTCCCGCTCGTCGCGGTCGACCACCGCCGCGACCTCGCGGTCGCCGACCGCCTCCATCGCCTCGGCGTAGACGTCGAGCAGCCCGACGACCTGGTCGCCCCCGAGCCGGTCGAGGGTCGCGAGGACGTCGATCGCGGCGCGCCGGCCCGCGTTGTTCTCGGTCACCCGCCACCCGCGCCGGGCGACGAGGTCCGCGACGACCTTCTCCGCCCGCACCGAGGCGTCGTCCTCGACGGGCTGCACGCGCGCCATCACCGCGTCCTGCGCGGTCCCGAGCGCGTGGTGCAGGTCGACCTGCTCGTCGTCGACCGTGGCGAGCACGTCCCGGGCGCCCGCGACCGTGAGCCCGCCGACGTCGAGCAGCGCGCGCACCAGGCGCAGGCGGCGCAGGTGCTCCTCGTCGTAGTGCGCCTGGTTCGGGCTCGTGAGCTCGCCGGGCGGCACCAGACCCTCGCGCAGGTAGTACTTGATCGACGCGACGCTCACGCCCGACCGGCGGCTCAGTTCCGCGACCCGCATCCCGCTCCCCTCTGGACGTCCGACTCGGATAGTTCTACTCTCCGCTCATGGACAGCGCCACTATCCGATCATTCGCACGGGAGTCACGCTCCCTGGCCGTGTTCACCGTCGCCATGGCCGTGCTCGCCGCCGTGTGCCTGGCCGGTGTCGCGCTCGACCCCCGCCTCCTCGGTGGCCAGCCGATCTGGGCCAAGCCCCTGAAGTTCTCGATCAGCTTCGTCCTCTACGGCGCGACGCTGGTGTGGATGATCTCGCTCGTCGCCTCGCCGACGGCACGGCGGTGGGCCCGCCGCGCCGGCGCCGTCGTCGCCACCGCCGGAACGATCGAGATGATCGCCATCGTCGGGCAGGTGGTCCGCGGGCGCGCCAGCCACTTCAACGTCGCCACGGCGTTCGACACGGCCGTCTGGGCAGTGATGGGGACGACCATCGTCGTGCTCTGGATCGCCACCGCCGGGCTCGGCGTGCTGCTGCTGCGCGAACGGACGTTGCCCGTCGACATCGCCTGGGCGGTGCGCCTCGGGCTGGTCGTCACCCTGCTCGGGATGGCCACGGCGTTCTTCATGACGAGCCCGACGGGCGCGCAGATCGCCGCCGCGAGCACGACCGGGTCGATGCCGACGGTCGGGGCGCACGCTGTCGGGGTGCCCGACGGCGGCGCGGCCCTCCCCCTGGTCGGCTGGAGCACCACCGGCGGCGACCTGCGGATCGGCCACTTCATCGGCCTGCACGCGCTGCAGGGCCTGCCGTTGCTCGCCTTCGCGCTGCTCGCCCTCGCGCCGCGCGTGCCGGTGCTGCGCGACGTGTCGGTGCGGGCGCGGCTGGTCGGCATCGCCGGGGGGTTCTGGGCCGGGCTGACGCTGCTCCTGGTCTGGCAGGCCCTGCGCGGCCAGTCGATCATCGCCCCGGACGGCCCGACGATCGCCGTCGGCGCGGCGCTGGTCGTCGTCACCGCCCTGGCCACCGCCGCCGTCCTGCGTCCCCGCACCACCCCGACCGTCCTGGAGACCCAGCGATGAGCACACCGACCACCGTCGCCCCCGCCCGCACCGGGCACCCCGCCCTCGTCGCGGTCTACCTCGTCCTGTCGCTGGTCGGCCTCGTCGGGACGTGGTGGTTCAACCTGAGCTTCTTCGCCACGGGCGGCACCGACTACCTCGGGGGCTGGTTCGCCAACGCCGCGAGCTCCTCGGCGGC
Source organism: Actinomycetospora sp. CA-053990 (assembly GCF_050948445.1). Taxonomy (NCBI): domain Bacteria; kingdom Bacillati; phylum Actinomycetota; class Actinomycetes; order Pseudonocardiales; family Pseudonocardiaceae; genus Actinomycetospora; species Actinomycetospora sp. CA-053990. The sequence continues at coordinate 5,820,883 of NZ_CP192043.1, forward strand.
CGTCGACATCATCGTCGTGGCCGTCGCGGCCTGTATCGTCATGGTGGTCGAGGGCCGCCGGCTGGGATTCCGCCCGCTGGGCCTGGTGCTGCTCGTGGTGCTCAGTTTCGTGATCGCCGTGGCGTTCACGTTCCCGCTGTTCCTGGCCCTGCGGGAGAGGCGCCTCAGAGCCCGAGGTGACGCGCGATGAGGATCTTCTGGACCTCGCTCGTGCCCTCGCCGATCTCCAGGATCTTCGAGTCGCGGTAGTGCCGGGCCACGGGGTACTCGTTCATGAAGCCGTAGCCGCCGAAGATCTGGGTGGCGTCGCGGGCGTTGTCCATCGCCGCGTTGGAGCTCACGAGCTTCGCGATCGCGGCCTCCTTCTTGAACGGCACCCCGGCGGACATCTTCGCGGCGGCGTCCTGCCAGGCGAGGCGGGCGCAGACGGTGCGCGACTCCATCTCGGCGATCTTGAACTGGATGCCCTGGTAGGTCCCGATCGCGGCGCCGAACGCCTCGCGCTCGCGGGCGTAGCGCAGTGACTCGTCGACGCAGCCCTGGGCGGCGCCGGTGGACAGCGCGGCGATCGCCACGCGGCCCTCGTCGAGGATCGACAGGAACTGCGCGTAGCCCCGGCCCCGGGTGCCGACCAGGTTCTCCTCGGGCACGCGGCAGTCGTCGAAGGCGAGCTCGTGGGTGTCGGAGGCGTTCCAGCCGACCTTCGAGTACGACGGCGCGACGGTGAAGCCGTCGGTCCCCGACGGGACGAGGATCGCCGAGATCTCCTTCTTCCCGTCCTCACCGCGGTCGGTGACGGCGGTGACCGTGACCAGCGAGGTGATGTCGGTGCCCGAGTTGGTGATGAACGCCTTGGTCCCGTTGATCACCCAGTTCCCGCCGTCGAGCTTCGCGGTGGTGCGGGTGGCCCCGGCGTCCGAGCCGCCGCCGGCCTCGGTGAGCCCGAACCCGCCGAGCCTCCGGCCGGCGGCGAGGTCGGGGAGCCAGCGCTCCTTCTGCTCGTCGGAGCCGAACCGCAGCAGCGGCATGATCCCCAGCGACACCCCGGCCTCGAGCGTGATGGCCACCGACTGGTCGACCCGGCCGAGCTCCTCGAGCGCGACGCACAGCGCGACGTAGTCGCCGCCCATGCCGCCGTACTCCTCGCCGACGGGCAGCCCGAACAGGCCCATCTCGCCCATCTTCTTGACCAGCGCGTACGGGAACTTCTCCTTGATGTAGAAGTCGCCGATGACCGGCGCGACCTCCTTCTGCGCGAAGTCCTCCACGGTCGCGCGCAGGGCTTCGTGCTCCTCGGACAACTGCATGATCATTCTCCTGATTCGGGCACGACGGTGACGAGCGGCGCGTCCAGGGCGACCGCCGCGCCGGCCTTCGCGGCCAGGTCCTTGACCACCCCGTCGACCGGGGCGGAGATCACGTGCTCCATCTTCATGGCCTCGACGACGACGAGGCGCTGACCGGTGGTGACGTGGTCGCCCTCGGCGACCTCGACGGCGGTCACGGTGCCGGGCATCGGGGCGGTCAGCGGACCGTCCTGTCCCCCGGCGGCGGTGCGGGCCGCCCGCAGGCGTTCCTGCTCGCGCAGGGCCCAGGCGTCGCCGTCGCGCGCGAGCCAGCGCACCCCGCCGGCGATCGCGGTGCGGTAGCCGCGGGTGGCGCCGTCGAGGGTGACGACGAGGGTGGGGCCGTGTCTCCGGGCCGAGACCCCTCTGGTGGCTCCGTCCTCGCCGATCGTCACGCTCGCGTGGTCCGGCGGACCGGCCACGGCGACGTCGACGGGGTCACCGCTCGCCCCCGCGGCGGGGACGAGACGCCACCGCGCCGGCGCGGGGTCGGCGCCGAGGCGCCACCCGCCCAGGCGGTCGAACGGGGCGTCGCCCGCGGGCAGGTCGAGCAGGCCGGCGAGCGCCGCGGCGGCGAGGACGTCGTCGGGGATGTCGTCGGCGGGCGGGTCGAGGCGGGCGATGAGCCCGGTGTCGAGACGGCCGGCGCGGACGTCCTCGTCGTTCAGCAGCGTGCGCAGCCAGGCGAGGTTGGTGCGGACGCCGAGCACGGTGGTGGCGGCGAGCGCGGCGTCGAGGCGGTCGAGGGTGGCGGCACGGTCCGGACCGCTGGCGATGATCTTGGCGAGCATCGGGTCGTACCGGGACCCGACCTCGGTGCCGATCTCCACCCCGGCGTCGACACGGGTGTGGGGCGGCCACACCAGGTCCAGCACCGTCCCGCCGGTCGGCAGGAAACCGCGGGCGGGGTCCTCGGCGTAGAGGCGGACCTCGACGGCGTGGCCCTCGAGCGTCACGTCGTCCTGGCCGTAGCCCAGCGGCTCGCCGGCGGCGACGCGCAGCTGCTCGGCGACGAGGTCGATCCCCGCGCCGCGCACCCGGACGACCTCCTCGGTGACGGGGTGCTCGACCTGCAGGCGGGTGTTCATCTCGAGGAAGAAGAACTCGCTCGCGTCGGAGTTCGTCACGAACTCGACCGTGCCGGCGCCGACGTAGCCGCAGGCCCGGGCGGCCTCGACGGCGGCCTTCCCCATCTCGAGTCGCTGCGTCTCGTCGAGGACGGCCGACGGGGCCTCCTCGACGACCTTCTGGTGGCGGCGCTGCAGGGAGCACTCGCGCTCGCCGAGGTGCACGACGCCGCCGTGCTGATCGGCCAGCACCTGGATCTCGACGTGGCGGGGGTCGGTGACGTAGCGCTCGACGAGCAGGGTGTCGTCGCCGAAACTCGACCGCGCCTCCCGACGGGCGGCGGCGATGGCGCCCTCGAGCTCGTCGTCGCGCTCGACGACGTGCATGCCCTTGCCGCCGCCGCCCGCGCTGGGCTTGAGCAGCACCGGGAAGCCGACCTCGCGGGCCGCGGCCGCCACGGCGGCGTCGTCGAGCCCGGTGCCGTCGGACCCCGGCACCAGGGGCACGCCCGCGGGGCCGACGGTCGCCTTCGCGCGGATCTTGTCGCCCATGGCCTCGATGGCCTCGGGGGGCGGGCCGATCCACGTCATGCCGGCCTCGCCGACCTGGCGGGCGAAGCCCGCGTTCTCGGCGAGGAAGCCGTAGCCGGGGTGCACGGCGTCGGCGCCGACCGCCGCGCCGGCCGCGAGGATGGCCGCGCCGTCGAGATAGTCGGGCACGCGGACCGCGACGTCGGCGGCGCCCACATGCGGCGCGCCGGCGTCGGGGTCGGTGTAGACGGCCACCGCGCGCAGGCCCCGGGCGTGCAGGGTCCGCGTGATCCGCACGGCGATCTCGCCGCGGTTGGCGATCAGCACGCTGGTGAACACGGTGGCCTCTCTGACGGGGCGAGGATGCGGATTTCCTGGCGTTGAGTGCAAGCGAAGACGCAGGGCTTGCACTACATCCGGAACACGCCGAAGTGCGGCGCGTCGAGGGGGGCGTTCGCGCACGCCGAGAGCGCGAGGCCCAGGACCGTGCGGGTGTCGGCGGGGTCGATGACGCCGTCGTCCCAGAGCCGGGCGGTCGAGTAGTACGGGTGGCCCTGGTGCTCGTACTGCTCGCGCACCCCGTCGGCGTCCGACGAGCCGACCGTGCCCAGCACCGTCGCCGCCTGCTCGGCGCCCATGACGCTGATCCGCGCGTTGGGCCACATCCACAGGAAGCGCGGCGAGTAGGCCCGCCCGCTCATCGCGTAGTTGCCGGCGCCGTACGAGCCGCCGATGACGACGGTGAGCTTGGGGACGCGCGTCGTGGCGACGGCCGTGACCATCTTGGCGCCGTCCTTGGCGATGCCGCCGGCCTCGTACTCGCGCCCGACCATGAAGCCGGTGATGTTCTGCAGGAAGACCAGCGGGATCTTGCGCTGGTCGCACAGCTCCACGAAGTGCGCACCCTTGAGCGCCGACTCCCGGAAGAGCACGCCGTTGTTGGCGACGATGCCGACCGGGTGCCCGTGCAGCCGCGCGAACCCCGTCACGAGCGTCGTCCCGTACTCGGGCTTGAACTCGGTGAACGCGCTCCCGTCCACGAGTCGCGTGATCACCTCGTGCACGTCGTAGGCGGTGCGCCCGTCGACCGGGACGACGTCGTAGAGCTCGCTCTGCTCGTGCGCGGGCTCGACGGTGGGGCGCCGCTCCCACGGTGGCGCCACGCGTGGGCCCAGGGTGTCGACGATGTCGCGCACCATCGACAGGGCGTGCGCGTCGTCCTCGGCGAGGTGGTCGACCACGCCGGAGGTGCGCGCGTGCAGGTCGCCGCCGCCGAGCTCCTCGGCGGTGACCTCCTCGCCCGTCGCGGCCTTCACCAGCGGCGGGCCGCCCAGGAAGATCGTGCCCTGGTTGCGGACGATCACGGCCTCGTCGCTCATCGCCGGGACGTAGGCCCCGCCCGCGGTGCACGAGCCGAGCACGGCGGCGATCTGCGGGATGCCGAGCCCGGACATCGTCGCCTGGTTGTAGAAGATCCGGCCGAAGTGCTCGCGGTCGGGGAACACCTCGTCCTGCTGCGGCAGGAACGCCCCGCCCGAGTCGACGAGGTAGATGCACGGGAGGCGGTTGTGCAGCGCCACCTCCTGCGCGCGCAGGTGCTTCTTCACCGTCATCGGGTAGTAGGTGCCGCCCTTGACGGTGGCGTCGTTGGCGACGACGACGCACTCGCGCCCCGCGATCCGCCCGACGCCGGTGATGATCCCCGCGCCCGGGGCCGCGTCGCCGTACATCCCGGTGGCGGCCAGCGGCGAGAGCTCGAGGAACGGGCTCGACGGGTCCAGCAGGGCGTCCACCCGCTCGCGGGGCAGCAGCTTGCCCCGTTCCACGTGCCGGACGCGGCTGCGCTCGGGGCCGCCGAGACGCGCGACGGCCAGCCGCTCGCGCAGGTCGGCGACGAGGGCGTGGTGCCCGCCCTGTGCGCGATCTCCGGGGCTGTCGCCACGGATTTCGCCCACGTGGTCGGTGCTCGGCGCAGCCACGGGCGACCTCCTCGTCGACGTCGACGTACGGACCGCACGTTAACGCTCGCTCACGTTAGTGACCGTTCACGTCCCCTGGCAAGAGGCCGTAGGGTGCCGAGCGTGCCCGTCACGACGTCACGCCGCGAGCAGATCCTCGTCGAGGCCGCCCGGCTGTTCGCCCGTCACGGGTTCCACGGCGTCTCGATCGACGGGATCGGCGCGGCGGTCGGGGTCAGCGGCCCGGCGCTCTACCGGCACTTCCCGTCGAAGGAGGGCCTGCTCGCCGAGATGCTGGTGGGCATCAGCGAGCACCTGCTCGCCGGCGGTCAGGAACGCGCGGCCGAGACCACCGACCCCGTCGAACTGCTCGAGGCGCTCATCGCGTTCCACACCGACTTCGCGCTGCACCAGCCCGAGCTCATCACCGTCCAGGACCGCGACCTCGCGAACCTCCCCGACGCCGCCCGGCGCCGGGTGCGCGGGCTGCAGCGCGCCTACGTCGAGGTCTGGGTGGACGCGCTGTGCCGGGCCGGGCTCGCGGCGAACGAGGAGGCCGCGCGGGTCGGGGCCCACGCCGCGTTCGGGCTGATGAACTCCACGCCCCGCAGCGCCGGGCACACGCGCCCGGACGTCGCCGCTCCGCTGCTCGTCGCCATGGTGCGCGCCGCCCTGCACGCGCTCGTCTGACGGACGACCGCCCGGGGACGGCACGCCACGCGGCCGGTCGCGTCGCTACGCTCCGCCACATGAACCAGCCGCAGCAGACGGGTCAGTTCCAGGGTCAGCGGTACCCGATCCTGCTCTCGACGATGAACGACCTCCCGGGCTACGAGGTCACGCGCGTGTTCGGCGAGGTCTTCGGGCTCACGGTCCGCAGCCGCAACATGTTCTCGACCATGGGCGCGGGCTTCAAGGCGATGGCCGGCGGCGAGCTCAAGGGCCTGTCGAAGCTGCTCTCGGACTCCCGCCACGAGGCCCTCGGGCGGCTCGCGGAGGAGGCCCAGGCCCACGGCGCGAACGCCGTGCTCGCCCTGCGCTTCGACTGCAACGAGATCGCTCAGACCGCCAGCGAGATCGCGGCCTACGGCACGGCCGTCTACGTCGTGCCGCACACCCAGCGCTGAGTCACTCCGCGCTGGGTCACCGACGCCCGCGGGCCGTCTGCGCGTCCAGGCCCCGGGCGAGGTCCTCCTCGGTCTGCACCAGCCGGTTGCGCCGCAGCGTGGCCTCCTCCAGGCGCGAGCGCACCGCGATGCGCCGCGACAGGAGCTCGCGCACGTAGTCGTACCGCTCGGCCTCGGTGGCCTGGTGGATCTGGGCGGTCAGCTTGGCGTCGAAGCGCTCGAAGACGCCGACCTGCTGGTCGGCCGCGCGCCGGTCCCGGCCCGCCTGCTCGTACTGCGCGGGCGTCACCGAGCCGTACGGCGACGGAGCGGGCCGGGGCACCTGCGCCGGCGGCATCTGCCGGGTCGGCTGGGCCACGGGCGCCGGCGCACCCGGGGCGCCGGGGGGCGGGTCGTAGGGGCGGGGCGCCCCGACCCCGGTGTAGGCGGGCGGCGCGGTGTCGGCCTCCCGCTCGTCATGATCGCGGCCGAAGAGCCGACGCAGTCGTGAGGTCGCCATGGCGCACCCTCCTCACCCGGAGTGACGTCTTCACTGTGCACCCGAGGCGCCCCTCGACGGAAGTGGACACCGCACGCGTCCGCCGGACGGACCGGACTCAGTCGAGGTTCTCGATCGGCACCGGGTCGATGCGCTCCCCGGTCGGCAGCGTGAAGCCGAACAGCCGCGCGTAGAAGGCGAGCTCGGCGTCGAGGGCGCGGCGGATGTTGCCGGCCTGACGGAAGCCGTGCTGCTCGCCGGCGAAGAGCAGGTACGCGACGGGCACGCCGCTCCGCCGCAGCGCCTCGACGATCATCTCCGACTGGTTCGGCGGGACGATCGCGTCCTCGTCGCCCTGCAGCACGATCAGGGGCGTCGTGAGCCGCTCGACGTGCGTGATCGGCGAGCGCTCCCGGTAGACCTCGCGCGCCTCCGGGTACGGGCCGATCAGGCCGTCGAGGTAGCGCGACTCGAACTTGTGCGTCTCGAGGGCGAGGGCCTCGAGGTCGGCGACCCCGAAGTGGTCGGCACCCGCGGCGAACGGGGTGTCGTCGCGGGCCAGCGCGGCGAGCGTCGTGAAGCCGCCCGCGGACCCACCGCGGATGGCGAGACGCTCCGGGTCCACCCGTCCGGCGTCGGCGAGCGCGCCCGCCGCGGCGAGGCAGTCGGCGACGTCGACGACGCCCCAGGCCCACCGGAGCTGCTCGCGGTAGGCGCGGCCGTACCCGCTGGAGCCGCCGTAGTCCACGTCGACGACCCCGAAGCCCCGGCTCGTCCAGTACTGCACCCCGAGGTTGAGCACCGGCGCCGCCGCCCCGGTCGGGCCGCCGTGCAGGACGACGAGCAGCGGCGGGAGCTCGCCGTCGGGGCCGGTGTGGGTCGTGGCCGGCGGGTAGTAGAGCGCGTGGGCGTCCCGCGGGGCGCCGGCGGCGTCGGTCGAGGTGAACGTCATCGGCTCCGGCACCGAGATCGTCGCGGGGTCGAGCCCGAGGTCGCGCGGGGCCCGCAGCGTCTCGACGGTCCCGTCGACGCCGACGCGGTGGACCCCCGGCTCGGAGGTCGGCGACCCGGCGACGCAGACGACGGTCCCGGGCCCGTCGGCGCGCACCGACCGGATCGTCGTGAACGGGGTGTCCAGCTCCGTCACCGTGCCGTCGAGCGCCCGGACGGCGAGGGCGTCGAAGCCGTGGGAGGACCGCGCGACGACGATGCTCCCGTCGGAGAGCGTCGCGTGGCGGGCGCCGGCGAGCTGCCAGGCGGGGAGCCCGATCTCGGCGTCCATGACGACGAGCGGGGTCACGCCGTCGTCGGGGTGCCAGCGATAGAGGTTCCACCACCCGGCCTCCTCCCCCGTCGCTGCGCTCGCCCTGGCGCGGTCGGAGAGGAAGTGCAGGGCACTGTCGGCCTGCCACACCGGCTCCCCGACCGACTCGCCGGGCCCGCCCGCGACGACCGTCTCGGTGCCGGTCGCGAGGTCGCGCACGGTGAGCACCGTGTCGTCCCACGGCATCGACGGGTGGTTCCAGGAGACCCAGGCGAGCCGGGCGGCGTCCGGGGACAGGCGCGGGGCGGCGACGAAGTCCGGCCCGGTGACCAGCACCTCGGGCTCGCTCGGCGCCCGCGCGTCGAGACGGACGATCTCGTTGACGACCTCGGTGGCCGGGGCGCCCTCGCGCGGGTGGTGCTCGCGCACGCAGACGAGCCACGTGCCGTCGGGCGCGACGTCGCCGTCGGCGAACCGGTCGCCCCGCGGGACCGTCGGCTCCGGGGTCAGGACGACGGGTTCGGTGTCCGGGGCGTAGCGACGCAGGCGCTGGTCGGCCCAGTCGACGGCGAAGACGGCGCCGTCGTGCAGCCACCACGCCCCGCCGCCGTACTCGTGGACCCCGGTGCGGGCGTTGGCGTCCGCGGGCAGCAGGTCGGCCACCGTGCTGTCGGCGTCCCGGCGCACCAGCTGGATCCGCCCGCCCTCGCCGGGGCGCCCCTCGCCCCACACGACGCCGCCGCGCCCGTCGGGGCGCACGCCGTCGAGCCGCACCCCGGCGGTGACGACGAGCTCCGAGGTGATCGGTGTCGGCCAGGATCCGTAGGGCAGCGGGGTCACGCCGTCACGGTAGGCGCCATGATCGACGGAAGAATACGGACACCGGGTGTCAGCGACGCGCCGCCGCTGACACCCAGACCGCACTCAACCGCGGTCCCGCAGCACGTTCTTCTGGATCTTCCCCGTCGACGTCTTCGGCAGCTCGCCGAAGACGATGCGCTTCGGTGCCTTGAACCGCGCCAGCTGGGTCCGGACGAGCTCGACCAGCTCGTCGGCCTCGACCTCGGCGGACACGGTCACGTACGCGACCGGCACCTCGCCCCACCGCTCGTCCGGGACGCCGACGACCGCCGACTCGACGACGGAGGGGTGGCTGTCCAGCACGCGCTCGACCTCGACCGACGCGATGTTCTCGCCGCCGGAGATGATCACGTCCTTGCTGCGGTCGCGGATCTCGACGTAGCCGTCGGGGTGGACGACGCCGAGGTCCCCGGTGCGGAACCAGCCGTCCGCGTCCACCTCCGCGGTCGCCTCGGGGTCCCGGTAGTACCCGAGCATCACGTCGTTGCCGCGCAGCACGAGCTCGCCCATCGTCTCGCCGTCCGACGGGACCTCGGCGCCGGTCTGCTCGTCGAGCACCCGCAGGCGCTGCGCGACGACGTTCCCGACGCCCTGGCGCGCCTTGAGCCGCGACTGCTCGTCGGCGTCGAGGTCGTCCCACTCGGGGTGCCAGTCGTTGACGGCGGCCGGACCGTAGGTCTCGGTGAGCCCGTAGAGGTGCGTGACCGACATGCCGAGCTCGTTCATGCGCGCGAGCAGCGTCGGCGTCGGCGGGGCGCCGCCCGTCGCGACGGTGACGCGCTCCGGGGCCGGCCCGTCCTTCGCCGCCTCGGCGTGGGCGATCATCGTCAGCACGGTCGGCGCCGCGCAGTAATGGGTGACGCCCTCGGTGCGGATCAGACGCCAGATCTCCTCGGCGTCGATCACGCGCAGGCACACGTGCAGCCCGCCCGCGGCGGTGACCGCCCAGGGGAAGCACCACCCATCGCAGTGGAACATGGGCAACGTCCACAGATAGCGCGACGCCGGCTCCAGCCGCATGTGGAACGCCATCGCCAGCGCCTGCAGGTTCGCGCCGCGGTGGTGGTACATGACGCCCTTGGGACGTCCGGTCGTGCCCGACGTGTAGTTGATCGCGAGCAGGCCGCGCTCGTCGGTGACCGGCACGACGCGCTCCGGCGAGTCGGCGACGAGCGACTCGTAGCGCTCGCCCTCCTCGACGAGCTGGACGCCCGTGCGCTCGGCGACAGCCCGCGCCTGCTCGACGAGCTCGCGGGTCGCGATCAGCAGCTTCGCACCCGAGTGCTCGACGATGTGGACGATCTCGTCGACCGACAGCCGGGTGTTGAGCGGCACGAGGACGGCGCCGGCGTAGGGCACGCCGTGGTGGCACTCGAGCATCACGTGGCTGTTGGTGGCGAGCGCGGCCACGCGGTCCCCGGGCTCGATGCCCATCTCGTGCAGGGCACCGGCCAGGCGCCGGGACCGTGCGCCGAACTCGGCGTAGGTGAAGCGCTGCTCGCCGTCGACGATCGCGGGCCGCGCGGCGAACGCGTGCTCGGCGCGGTCGAGGAACGCCGTCGGGGTCAGCTCGGTGAAGCTGAACGGGGCGGGGGTGACGTGTTCCATGGCGCCGGTCTACACCACCCCAAGGGCTGTCATCGCCTCCGCGACGCGGAGGAATCCCGCGGCGTTCGCGCCGTTCTCGAGGTCCCCGGGATCGCCGTGATAGAGCTCGGCGGCCTCGCGCACGCGGTCGTAGGCGTCGCTCATGATCGTGGAGAGCCGCCCGTCGACGTCCTCGGCGCTCCAGCGCTCCCGGCCGGCGGCCTGCTGCATCTCGAGTGCCGACACCGCGACGCCGCCGGCGTTGGCGGCCTTGCCCGGACCGAAGCCGATCCCGCCCTCGCGCAGGATCTCGCGCGCCTCCGGGGTCACCGGGCCGTTGGCGCCCTCGGCGATCACCCAGCACCCGTGGTCGACGAGCGCGCGCGCCTCGTCGGGGCCGATCTCGTTCTGCGTCGCGCAGGGCAGCGCGACGTCGCACTCCTGCGTGAACGGCGAGCCCTCCTCGGCCGTCGCCCCCGAGCGCTTCTCCGCGTAGTCGGCCACCGAGCCGCCCTGGCCCTTGATCTCGCGCAGGAGGTCGACGTCGACGCCGTCGGGCTCGGAGACCGACCCGCGCGAGTCCGAGCAGCCGACGACCGTCCCGCCCGACTCGATCACCTTGGCCATCGCGTGGAGCGCGACGCTGCCGCTGCCGGAGACGACGACGCGGGCGCCGTCGAGGTCGCGGCCCTGGTCGTCGAGCATCCGGCGGGTGAAGTAGACGACGCCGTAGCCGGTCGCCTCGGGGCGCAGCGCGGATCCGCCCAGCACCGCGGGCTTGCCGGTGAACGCGCCGGGCTCGTGGTAGCCGATGAGGCGCTGGTACTGCCCGTAGATCCAGCCGATCTCGCGGGAGCCGACGCCCATGTCCCCGGCGGGCACGTCCACGGCGGCCCCGACGTGGCTGGCCAGCTCGGTGGCGAACGACTGGCAGAACCGCATGAGCTCGCCCGTCGACAGCGCCTTCGGGTCGACGTCCGCGCCGCCCTTGCCGCCGCCGATGTCCTGGCCGGTCAGGGCGTTCTTGAACACCTGCTCGAAGCCGAGGAACTTGACGACGTCGAGGTCGACCGACGGCGCAAAGCGCAGGCCGCCCTTGTACGGGCCGAGCGCGGAGTTGAACTGGACCCGGAACCCGCGGTTGACCCGCACCCGTCCGCTGTCGTCGACCCACGGGACCCGGAAGACGATGACCCGCTCGGGCTCGCAGAGCCGGCCGACGACGTCGGTGTACTCGGGGTGCTCGACGAGCACCGGTCCGATGCTGCGGAGCACCCCCCGGACGTCGGAGTGGAAGAACTCCTGGTGCGGGTCACGGCGCAGGACGTCCCGCCAGACCTCCCGCAGCACCGCGTTCTCGGGTTCGTCGTCGCGTGCGCGCGCCATCGCCGTCCCTCCGAAACGTCGTTGTCCCGGTCGGCTGGTACCCCTGAGTGATCGGTCTCAGTCCGATTGCTCGGCCGAGCACCACCACGTCGTCCGGCCACCGACGACGCCTCGCTCCATCGGCGCACCGCACCGGGGACACGTCGCGTCCTTCTTCCGGTAGGGGATGACCTCGCCCGTGTGGACCCCGCCGTGCTCGATCGCGGCGCGGGTGGCCTTGCGCAGGACGCGGCGGAGGTCGTCGAGCTCGTCGGTGGAGAGCTCGCCCGCCGGGCGCGACGGGCGGAGCTTCGCCTGCCAGAGCGTCTCGTCGGCCAGCAGGTTGCCGACCCCGGCGAGCACCGACTGGTCGAGCAGCTTCGCCTTGATCGCGACGATGCCCTTGCCGACGCGGGCCCGGAACTCGTCGCGGGTGATCTCGGCGGCGTCCGGGCCGAGGGCCTCGACGGCGGGTTCGAGGTGCACGCGCCCGAGGCGTCGCTTGTCGAAGAGACGCAGCGCCCCGCCGTCGTCGAAGGTGATCGTGACGCGGTCCCACTCCGGTTTGTCCGGGCGCTCGCCGGGCTTCTTCGGCATCCCGCCGACGTGCGGGTCGCCGCCGGCGTAGAGGCTGCCGGCGTCGCCCGTCGGGCCGGTGACGAAGATCCGGCCACCCATGCCGAGGTGGATGCCGAGGTGCGGGCCCTCGTCCCCGTCGGCGGTCACGGTGTCGCACCACATCGTCTTGCCCCGCCGGTGCGCGGCGACGAGCCGGCCGCCCTTGAGCGCCTGGTCGATCTCGCCGGGGTGGTGCGGGCGGCACACGTACTCGTCGGTGTCGTCGACACCCGAGATGGTGCGGTCGAGGGCCTTCTCGACGACCTGGCGCGCGTTCTCGACCTCGGGCAGTTCGGGCACGGCTCCAGCATGCCCCGCCGGTCGGCCCTTCATCCGCGCGTCGCTGCTGGCACCGTGGACCCGTGATCGAACCCTCCGCCATGCTCGCCGTCGCGCTCGAGGAGGCCCGGGCCGGTGCGGCCGAGGGGGGCGTGCCGGTCGGCGCCGCCCTGTTCGGCCCCGACGGCGAGCTGCTCGGGCGCGGCCACAACCGCCGGGTCCAGGACGGCGACCCCGCCACGCACGGCGAGACCGCCGCCTTCCGGGCCGCCGGGCGCCGCCCGGACTACCGCGGCACGACGATGGTCACGACGCTCTCGCCCTGCTGGTTCTGTGCCGGGCTGATCCGCCAGTTCCGCATCCCGCGCCTGGTGGTCGGCGAGGCCGAGAACTTCGGCGGGCAGCATTCCTGGCTGGCCGAGTACGGCGTCGAGGTGACCGTCCTCGACGACCCGGACTGCGCGGCCCTGATGCAGCGCTTCGCCGTCGAGCACCCGGAGGCGTGGCTCGAGGACATCGGCGGGCCGGAGTAGGTCCCGACGGCGCGGTCAGCCCACGACCACGTCCCGCGCGCACGCCGCAGCGGGGCCGTCGGGGTCCGCGGCCTCCGCGACCGCCGTCTCCGGCACGCCGAGCCCCCGCAGGAGCGTGCGGCAGAACTCCGCGGCGACGGCCTCCGGGGCGAGGCGGCCCTCCGGGTCGAACCAGGTCCACATCCAGTGCAGCGAGCCGAACATCTGCAGGCTCCGCAGCCGGGCGTCGCCGGGGACGAACACCCCCGCCGCCTCGCCGTCGCGCAGGACCCCGACGACGAGGTCGCGGTAGGCGTCGCGCTGGGCGCGGGCCGTCTCCATCCCGGGCTCATCGGTGAGACGGACGACCTCGCGCTGGAACGCGATGGTCGTCGCCGGGTCGTCGGTCTGGTAGCGCACCCCGGCGTGGACGAAGGCGGCGAGCCGGTGCTCCGGGCGGTCGAGCCGGGCGAGGAAGGCGCGCGCCTCGTCGAGCGCGCGGCGCATGTAGCGCTCCTGGACCTCGGCGAGCATGCGGTCCTTGGTGCCGAAGTGGTGGACGATCGTCCCCTTCGACAGGCCCAGCTCCGACGCGACGTCGCCGAAGTTCGCGCGGTCGTACCCGCGCTCCGCGACGTGGCGGGTGAAGGTCACGAGGATCTCGTCGCGCCGCCCACCCCGCGCGCGACCCGGGGCCACCGTCGCCGGCTCCGTCATGACGCCCCCTTGTGAACTGACCGCACGTACGGGCAGAGTAGCCCAGGTCACGTCGGCGTGGGGTGTCCGAGGAGGACGGCGATGGACGGCGGGATCGCCGACTGGATCGCGAGGCGAGCGCAACGCCGGCCCGGCGCGGTGGCGCTCGTGGACGTCGCCACCGATGCCCGCCTGACCTACGCCGACCTCGACCGACGCGTCGGGGCCCGCGCCGCGGCGCTCGACGCCCTCGGGATCGGGGCGGGCGCGCGCGTGGCCCTGCTGGGCGAGAACTCCGCCGCCTATCTGGAGTGGCTCTTCGGCGCGGCCCGCCTGGGCGCGATCGCGGTGCCGATCAACCACCGCCTGTCCCCGGGCGAGGTCGCCCACGTCCTCACCGACTCCGGCGCGGCGGTGCTGGTGCGCTCGACCGCGTTCACGGGTCTCGCCGCGGACGCTCGCGAGGTGGCCGGCGCCCTCCCGGTGGTCGAGCTCGGCGAGGAGCCGGACGACGGGGTCGTCGAGGCGCGTCCCGTCGTGGGCGACGACCCCTGCGTGATCATGTACACCTCGGGCACCACCGGGGCCCCCAAGGGCGCGGTGCTCACGCACGACAACATGCTGTGGAACGCGATCAACATGGCCGTCGCCGGCCCCGGCATCGGCGGCACGGACATCACGGTCGCGGCGGCCCCGCTGTTCCACATCGGCGCGCTCGGTCTCTCCGCGCTCCCCCTGCTCTACGCGGGCGGGACGGTGGTCGTCGTGCCGTCGTTCGACCCGGCGGCCTTCGTCGATCTCCTGGCGCGCGAGGGCGTCACCACCCAGTTCCTCGTCCCGGCGATGTGGGCGGCGCTGACGCGCCTGCCGTCGCTGCCCCCGCTGCCCGCGCTGCGCTGGGCGATCTCGGGCGGGGCGCCGTGCCCCGTGACCGTCATCGAGCACTTCACCGAGCGCGGATGGACGTTCACCGAGGGCTTCGGGATGACCGAGCTCTCGCCCGCCGCGCTCTTCCTCGACGCCGACGACGTGCTCACCCACGCCGGCTCGGTCGGGCGGCCGTTCATGCACGTGGACGCGCGGCTGGTGTCGTCCTCCGGTGAGGACGTCGGCGTGGGCGAGGTGGGCGAGCTGGTCCTGCGCGGGCCGACCGTCTTCGCCGGGTACTGGAACCGCCCCGAGGCGACGGCCGAGGCGCTGCGCGACGGCTGGTTCCGCTCGGGAGACCTCGGCGTGCGCGATGCCGAGGGTTTCGTGACGCTGGTCGACCGCAAGAAGGACATGATCATCACGGGCGGCGAGAACGTCTATCCGATCGAGGTCGAGCAGGTGCTCCACCGCCACCCGGGCATCGCGGACGTCGCCGTCGTCGGCGTCGGGGACCCGCAGTGGGGCGAGACGGTGCTGGCCGTGGTCGTCGCGTCCGGGGATCTCGATCCGGCCGAGGTGATCACCTACGCCCGCGAGCGCATCGCGCACTTCAAGGCACCGCGGCGCGTCGAGGTCGTCGACGAGCTGCCCCGCAACGCCACGGGCAAGCTGCTCAAGCGCGTGCTGCGCGAGCAGTTCGCGGGCCAGGCGTCGGCGGTGGCGCGGTGAGCGCGTCCGCCGTGTCGCGCGAAGGGCACCATCAGCCGGGTAGAGCGCGCGAAGGTGCCCTTGGGCCGGAACCGGTTTCTGCGCACGACGCCTGGGCGACCCCCGAGCGCCGCGCGCTGCGCGAGCTCGTCGCCGACTTCACGACGCGCGAGATCGTCCCGAACCTCGAGCGCTGGGAGGACGAGGGCGCACTGCCGCGGGCGCTGCACGAGCGCGCCGGGGACCTGGGGCTGCTCGAGCTCGGCTTCCCGGAGGCCGCCGGCGGGGTCGGCGACCACCTCGACGCCTGCCTGGTCGCCGAGCAGCTGATCCTCTCCGGCGGGTCGAGCGGGGTCTGCGCGGGCCTGTTCACCCACGGCATCGGGGTCCCGCACATCGCGGCCGCGGGTGACGAGGAGCAGATCGCGCGCCTCGTGCGCCCGGTGCTGGCCGGCCGGGCCATCGCGAGCCTCGGGATCACCGAGCCCGAGGCCGGCTCCGACGTCGCGGCGATCACGACCCGCGCCGATCGCGACGGCGACGACTACGTCGTGACCGGCGCCAAGACGTTCATCACCTCGGGGACGCGGGCCGACTTCGTCACCACGGCCGTGCGCACCGGCGGCCCCGGGCACCGCGGGATCTCGCTGCTGGTGATCGAGACCAACCGTCCCGGGGTGTCCCGCTCGCGGCTGCGCAAGATGGGCTGGCACTGCAGCGACACCGCCGAGCTGCGCTTCGACGGCGTGCGGGTGCCGGCGACGAACCTCGTCGGCGTCGAGGGCACCGGCTTCCGCCAGATCATGGTCAACTTCGCCGCCGAGCGGCTGTCGATGGCCGTGCAGGCGTACGCCACCGCGCAGCGCTGCGTGGACCTGACGATCGGGTGGGCCCGGTCCCGGCGCACCTTCGGGTCGCCCCTGGCGCAGCGCCAGGTCGTGCGTCACCAGATCGCCGAGATGGCGCGGGAGACGGCCGTCGCGCGCACGTACGTCCGGGACGTCCTGGCGCGGTGGCAGGCCGGGACCGCCGACACCGATGTCGTCACCGATCTGGCGATGGCCAAGAACACCGCGGTCGCGGCGTGCGACGCCGTCGTCGACCGCGCGGTCCAGCTGCACGGAGGGATGGGCTACATGCACGGCGTGGAGGTCGAGCGCCACTACCGCGACGCGCGGATCCTCGGCATCGGCGGCGGCACGACCGAGATCATGAACGAGGTCGTGGCGGGCCGGTTGGGGCTGGACGCGTGAGCGGGCCCTCGGTCGAGGACCTGCTGGCCGACCTCGACGACGAGCGCGCGGCGGTGATGGCGCTGGTGCGTGGGCTCCCGCCGGCGTCGTGGGCGCTGCCCACGCGCGCCGAGCCCTGGACCGTGCGCGACCAGGTCGCCCACCTCGGCTGGTTCGACGCGGCGTTCGCCCGCGCGATCTCGACGCCCGCGGAGTTCGAGGCCGAGCGCGATGCGATCACCGACCTCGAGGGCTTCGTCGACGCCGCGAACGCCTCGGTGCCCGAGGCCGGCCCGGCGGCGCTGGCGTGGTGGCAGGACGCGGCGCGCGCGTTCGACGCCGCGGCGCGCGCGTGCGACCCGTCGACCCGGCTCCCCTGGTACGGGCCGCCGATGTCGCTCCGGTCGGCGATCACCAGCCGGATCATGGAGACCTGGGCGCACGGCAGCGACGTCGCCGACGCCCTGGGGACCCGTCTCCCGCCCACCGAGCGCCTGCGGCACGTCGCCGACATCGCCGTCCGCGCGCGGGCGCAGGGGTACCGGGTGCGGCGCCTCGAGGTCCCCGCGACCCCGGTGCGCGTCGAGCTGACCGGGCCGTCGGGCGAGGTGTGGCGATGGGGCGAGCCCCACGTGAGCGATGCCATCACCGGGGACGTCGAGGAGTTCTGCCTCGTGCTGATCCGTCGCCGCCACGTCGACGACACCGGCCTCGTGGTCACCGGCGACGCCGCGCGGGAGTGGATGGAGATCGGCCAGGCGTTCGCCGGGACGCCGGGGAAGGACCCGGTGCGGGCATGAGCGCTCCCGAGATCTCGCCCAGCACCGTCCTGGGCTCGCGACTCGACCCGTCGTCGGCGGAGTTCGCGGCGGACCGCGAGGCGATGCTGGCCGCGCTCGCGGGCGTCGACGAGGTGGCCGCGACGGTGCTCGCCGCCGGCGGGGCGAAGTACGTCGACCGCCACCACGAGCGCGGCCGGCTCACGGCGCGCGAGCGCGTCGACCTGCTCCTCGACCCCGACGCCGCGTTCCTCGAGATCGGCGCGCTCGCCGGCGCGCACGAGCCCGACCTGACCACCCCGGGCGCCGGGCTCGTCGTGGGGATCGGGGCCGTCAGCGGCGTCGAGTGCCTGGTCGTCGCCAACGAGCCGACGGTGAAGGGCGGCTCGATCACGCCGATCGGGGTGACCAAGCAGCTGCGCGGCCTCGAGATCGCCGAGCGCAACCGGCTGCCGGTGGTGGCGCTCGTCGAGTCGGGCGGCGCCGACCTCCCGCGCCAGGCCGACCTGTTCGTCCCGGGCGGGCGCACGTTCCGCGAGATGACGCGACTCTCGGCCCAGGGCATCCCGACGATCGCGCTGGTCTTCGGTTCGTCGACCGCCGGCGGTGCCTACATGCCGGGGATGAGCGAGTACACGGTGTTCGTCCGTGGGCAGGCGACGGTCTACCTGGGTGGGCCGCCGCTGGTGAAGATGGCGATCAACGAGGACGTCGACGACGAGACGCTCGGGGGCGCGGAGATGCACGCCCGCGAGTCCGGGCTCGCCGACCACCTGGCCGCCGACGAGCGGGACGCGCTGCGGATCGGGCGCCGGATCGTCGCCGACCTGGGCTGGCGTCGCGGCGGACCCGGGCCCTCGCTGCCGTCCGACCCGCCGCGGTACCCGGCCGAAGAACTGCTGGCCTGTGCGGCGAGCGATCCGAAGCGGTCGGTCGAGGTGCGCGACGTCCTCGCCCGCGTCCTCGACGGCTCCCGCTTCGACGAGCACAAGCCGCTCTACGGCACGACGCTCGTCTGCGGCTGGGGATCGATCGGCGGGTTCCCGGTCGGCGTGCTCGCGAACAACGGGATCCTGTTCTCCGAGGAGTCGCAGAAGGGCGCGCAGTTCGTCCAGCTCGCCAACGCACGCTCGATCCCGCTGCTGTTCGTCCAGAACATCACGGGGTTCATGGTCGGGTCGGCCTACGAGCGCGGCGGGATCATCAAGGACGGCGCGAAGCTGATCAACGCCGTGTCGAATTCCGAGGTCCCGCACCTGACGCTCATGGTCGGCGCGTCCTACGGCGCGGGGAACTACGGCATGTCCGGGCGCGCCTACGACCCGCGCTTCGTGTTCACCTGGCCCAACCACCGCATCGCGGTCATGGGCGGCGCCCAGCTCGCCGGGGTGATGTCGATGGTGCAGCGCCGCTCGGCGGAACGGGCCGGGCGTCCGTACGACGAGGACACCGACCGCGCGACGCGCACGGCGATCGAGGACGGCGTCGAGGCGCAGTCCAACGCGGTCTACGCCTCGGGGCGGATGTGGGACGACGGGGTCATCGACCCCCGCGACACCCGCACGGTCCTCGGTCTCGCCCTCTCGGCCGTCCACTCGGCCCCCATCGCCGGCGCGACCCGCTTCGCGCCGTTCCGGATGTGAGCGGGGTGGTGGCTCTCGCATGCAAGCCCTGCGTCCTCGCTTGCACTCAACGCCAGGAAATCCACATCCTCGAGGTGCGCCGGTGATCAGCACGCTGCTCGTGGCCAACCGCGGGGAGATCGCGCGCCGGGTGATCCGCGGCGCCCGGACGCTCGGCATCCGCACGGTGGCGATCTACTCCGAGCCCGACGCCGACGCCCCGCACGTCGCCGAGGCCGATCGCGCCGTCGCACTGCGGGGTTCGACGGCCACGGAGACGTACCTCGACGTCACGCAGGTCCTCGCGGCCGCGCGGGCGACGGGCGCGGACGCCGTGCACCCCGGTTACGGGTTCCTGTCGGAGAACGCCGGGTTCGCCCGGGCGTGCGCCGACGCCGGGCTGACGTGGGTGGGTCCGGACCCGGCGTCGATCGAGGCGATGGGCGTCAAGCACACCGCCAAGGCCCTGGCCCGCGAGGCCGGCGTGCCGACGCTGCCGGACGCGCTGCTGGACTCGGACGACCCCGACGACTGGGCGCGCGCCGCCGAGGGCGTCGGGTTCCCGTTGCTGGTCAAGGCCTCGGCGGGTGGTGGCGGCAGCGGGATGCGGGAGGTGCGGTCGTCCGACGCCCTCGCCGAAGCCGTCCGCTCCGCCCGCGCCGAGGCCGCGCGCAGCTTCGGCGACGAGACGGTGTTCCTCGAGCGCCTGCTCGACGCGCCCCGACACATCGAGATCCAGGTCGTCGGCGACGCGCACGGCCACGTCGTCCACCTCGGCGAGCGTGAGTGCTCGATCCAGCGGCGGCACCAGAAGGTCGTCGAGGAGGCGCCGTCGCCCGCCGTGTCGCCGGAGGTGCGCGAACGGATGGGCAGCACGGCCGTGGCGCTCGCGGAGAAGCTCGGCTACGTCGGCGTCGGGACCGTCGAGTTCCTCGTCGACGATGCGGATTTCCGCGCACCCAGTGCCAGCGAGGACGCAGCGCTTGCACCCCCCGGCTACTACTTCCTCGAGATGAACACCCGGCTGCAGGTGGAGCACCCGGTCACCGAGGAGGTCTACGGCGTCGATCTGGTCGCGCTCCAGCTCGCCGTCGCCGACGAGGAGCCGCTGCCCTTCACGCAAGACGACGTGCGGCCCCGGGGACACGCGGTCGAGGTCCGGCTCTACGCCGAGGACCCCGCCCAGGACGACCGCCCCGCGCCCGGCACCCTCCACCGCTATGCGCACGACCAGACCCTCCGCTGGGAGGACGCGCTGGGCGCGAGCGGCGAGATCAGCGCTTTCTACGACCCGATGATCGCCAAGGTCATCGCTCACGCCCCCACCCGGGCCGCGGCCGCGCGACGCCTCGCCGCCGGGCTCGCGCAGGCGGAGATCCACGGGCCGCCGACCAACCGCGACCTGCTCGTCGCCGTCCTGCGCGACGCCGACTTCCTGGCCGGCGCCACGCGCACCGACTTCCTCGACCGCCACCCCCACCTGCGCACCCCGGCGCCCGCGACCCCGCCCGTCGTGCACCTCGCCGCCGCGGTGGCCTGCACCAGCGCGGCGCGCCGGGAGCACGACCCCCGCGCCCACCTCGCCCCACCCGGCTGGCGCACCCTGCGCGGCGCGCCCCGTCCGACCGTGCACTGGGCCGGACCGGACGGCGAGATCGCGGTGAGGTCCACGATCCGCCCGGACGCGATCGTGCTGGACGTCGACGGCGTCGAGCACACGCTCGGCCTCAAGGACCTCGCCGCGGGCTCGGCCCGCCTCACCCACGACGGCGTCGAGTACCGCTGCCGGGTCGCCCAGCACGGCGGGACCGCGTACGTCGACGACACCGAGGGCCACGGCGCCTGGCGGGAGCTGCCGCGCCTGCCCGCCCCCGACGCCGCGGCGGGCGGGGCGGGGCCGGTCAGTGAGGTCCCGGGCACGGTCGTCGAGGTCCTCGTCCGCGAGGGTGAGCGGGTCGTCGCCGGCCAGAAGCTCGTCGTCCTCGAGGCCATGAAGATGGAGCACCCCGCGCTCGCCGCCGCCGACGGGATCGTCGAGACCGTGCACGTCGCGGTGGGCCAGTACGTCGAGGCGCACGCCACGCTCGTCACGCTGGGGGCGCCCGAATGATCGCGATCGCCAACGTCTCCGGCTTCTACGGCGACCGGCTCGCCGCGGCGCGCGAGATCGTCGACGCGCACCAGGAGGGCCGCGTCCACGTCGACGTCCTCACCGGTGACTGGCTGGCCGAGCTGACGATGGGGCTGCTCGCCAAGCAGCGCGAGCGCGGCGCCGGGGGGTGGGCGACGACGTTCGTGCGCCAGATGCACGACGTGCTCGCCGACTGCCTCGACGCCGGCATCCTCGTCGTCGCCAACGCCGGCGGGCTCGACCCGGCCGGGTGCGCCGCGGAGATCGCCGCGATCGACGAGCGCGCGAGGGTCGCCTGGGTCGGCGGGGACGACGTCACCGAGCAGGTGCGTGCCCTGCCGCCCGAGCGCACGGCGCACCTCGACACCGGCGAGCCGCTGCCGGACGCGCCGCTCGTCGCCAACGCCTATCTCGGGTGCCGCGGGATCGTCGCCGCGCTCGAGGCCGGCGCGAACGTCGTCGTCACGGGCCGCGTGACCGACGCGGCCGTCGTCGTCGGCCCCGCGGCGTGGTGCCACGGGTGGGGCGTCGACGACCTCGACGCGCTCGCCGGCGCCGTCGCCGCCGGACACGTCATCGAGTGCGGCGCCCAGGCCACCGGCGGCAACTTCTCCTTCGCCGCGGAGCTCGACGGCACCGAGCACGTGGGGCTACCGGTCGCGGAGATCGAGGCCGACGGGTCCTCGGTGATCACCAAGGCCGCCGGGACGGGCGGCGCCGTGACCGTCGAGACCGTCACCGCCCAGCTGCTCTACGAGGTCGACGGGCCGCGCTACCTGACTCCTGACGTCGTCGCCCGCCTCGACACCATCACGCTGACCCAGGAAGCGCCCGACCGCGTCCGGCTCGCCGGCACCCGCGGTGAACCCCCGCCCGACACCGTCAAGGTCGGCGCCGTCGTGCCCGCCGGGTGGCACAACGAGATGACGTTCGTGCTCACCGGCCTCGACGTCGAGGCGAAGGCCGAGCACGCGCTCGCCGCGCTGTGGGCCGGGGTGCCGGGGGGCCGCAAGGCCTACGACCGCGTCGAGACCCGCCTGCTGCGCGCCGACCGGCCCGACCCCGCGCGCATGACGGAGGCGGTCTCCCTGCTCACCGTGGCCGTCGCGGGGTCCAAGGAGGCCGTCGGGCGGCTGTCCCGGGCGGCCGTCGAGACCGCGCTCGCGGGCTACCCCGGCTTCTTCGCCACCGCCCCGCCAGGCCCCGGCAGCGCCGCGAGCGTGTTCTGGCCGATCCTGCTGCCGGCCGCCGACCTGCCCCAGACCGTCGGCCTCGGCGACCGGACGTGGACGGTGCCGCCGCCCGCCGTCGAGGCGAGCGAACGGGGAGTTCCGGCGCCTAGAAGCAGCGAACAGCGCGTTCGCTCCGACAGCCCGACCACGCGCGCCCCGCTGGGGACGATCGTCGGGGCGCGGTCGGGCGACAAAGGCGGGAACGCGACGCTCGGGCTGTGGGCGCGGGACGACGCGTCCTCCGCGTGGCTGCGCGCCTGGTGGGACGCCGAGCACGTCGCCGACCTTCTCGGCGAGGACGCCGCGGGGTGCGCGCTGCGGTTGTGGGAGTTCCCGCTGCTCCGGGCGGTCGGCGTCACCGTCGTGGGCTTCCTCGGACGCGGGGTGGCCGACAACCTGGCTCTCGACGCACAGGCCAAGGGGCTCGGCGAGTTCGTCCGGGCCCGCCACGTGGACATCCCTGAGGAGCTGCTGCGATGAAGGTCGACGCCACCGTGGTCACCGGCGGGCTCGGCGACTTCGCCGACGACGCCGTCACCGCGGAGAAGGCCGGGTACGACGCGGTCTGGGCCTCGGAGACCCAGCACGACCCGGCCGTCATGATCACCCTGGCCGCCACCCGCACCGAGGCGGTCACCCTCGGCACCGCGATCACCGTGGCGTTCGCCCGGACGCCGATGACGACGGCGATGACCGCCAACGACCTGCATCTCGTCACCGGCGGGCGGTACGCGCTGGGGCTCGGGACGCAGATCAAGCCGCACGTCACCAAGCGGTTCTCGATGCCGTGGTCGGAGCCCGCACGCCGGATGCACGAGTACATCCGCGCCGTCCGCGCGATCTGGGACGCCTGGGCCACCGGCGAGCGCCTGGACTTCCGCGGCGACTTCTACACGCACACGCTCATGACGCCGTTCTTCTCGCCCGGGCCCAACGCGTACGGCAACCCGCCGATCCACCTCGCCGGCGTCGGGCCGCGGATGACGGCGGTGGCGGGCGAGGTCGCCGACGGCTTCATGGCGCACGCGTTCTCCACCGAGCGCTACCTGCACGAGGTGACGCTGCCGGCGCTGCACCAGGGCTTCGAGAAGGCCGGGCGCGACGGCAGCGGCTTCGAGTTCTCCGCGACCGCGCTGATCGCCACCGGCAACACCGAGGAGGAGTTCGAGGAGTCGATCCGCGACGTCCGTCGCCAGGTCGCGTTCTATGGCTCGACCCCGGCGTACCACCCGGTGCTCGAACTGCACGGCTGGGGCGATCTCGCCCGCGAGCTCAACACGCTCTCCAAGAGAGGCGAGTGGGAGGCGATGGGCGACGCGGTGGACGACGAGGTCCTGCACACCATCGCGATCGTCGCCGAGCCCGGCGAGGTCGGACCCGCCCTGGAGCGGCGCTTCGGAGGCGTCGCCCAGCGGATCCCGCTCTACGCGCCGCGCGGGTCGCAGACCGACCGCTGGGGTCCGGCCCTGGCCCACCTGCAGGCGCTCCCGTGAGCCTCCCCGGCCTCCTGCGCAGCGCCGCCCGCGACCGCCCAAACGCGGTGTTCCTGCGCGAGGCACCTGGGACGATCACTCTGCGCGAGCTCGACGAGCACGCCGACCGGCTCGCGGCCGGGCTCGCCGCGCGGGGCGTCGGCCCCGGCGACCGTGTGGCGGTCGCGCTGCCGAACGGCGCGGCGTGGATCGGCCTGCTGTTCGCGACGACGCGCCTCGGCGCCGTGCTCGTCACCCTCAACGTCCGCTACCGGGGCAGCGAGCTCGAGCACATGCTCGCCGACTCCGGCGCCCGCGTCGTGGTCACCGTGCCCGAGGCGGGCGGGACCGACCTCGTCGCCCTCTACGCCGAGCTCGAGCCCGCGCTGCCCGACCTCGAGCACGTGGTGGTCGACGTCGACGAGCTGCTCGGGGACCGGTCGGGAGGGAGGCCCGGTGACGACGCCGACGCCGACGACCCCGCCGTCATCCTCTACACCTCCGGCACCACCGGGACCCCGAAAGGCGCGGTGCTCACCCACGGCAGCCTGCTCGCGTCGGCGCGCGCCGAGGCGGAGCACCTCGGTCTCGGACCGGACGACCGGTTCCTCGCGACGATGCCGTTCACGCACGTCGGCGGCCTGACCTGCACGCTGTTGTCGGCCCTCGTCGCCGGCAGCGAGGTCGTGCTCACGCCGGGGTTCTCGCCCGCGGTCGCGCTGCGGGACGTCGTCGAGCACGGCGTCACCGTGTTCGCCGGGGTGCCGACGATGTGGACGCTGCTGCTGCGCGAGCTCGGCCCGGACGCCACGCTCCCGTCGCTGCGTTTCGCCGTGGCCGGCGGCTCCAACGTCGAGCCCGCCCTGTGCACCGCGATCACCACGGCCGCGCCGTACGCCCGCGTCGTCAACCTCTACGGGCTCTCGGAGACCTCCGGCGCCGCGGTGATGTCGGCGCTCGACGACGACGCCGACACCGTCGCGAGCACCCTCGGCGTGCCGCTGGCCGGGATCGAGGCCCGGATCGTCGACCCGGTCGAGGGGACCGACGCCCCAGGAGACGGGGCGGAGGGAGAACTGTGGCTGCGCGGTGCGCCCGTCGCCGCCGGCTACTGGCACCGCGAGGAGCCGACGACGTTCCGCCCCGAGGGTTGGCTGGCCACGGGCGACGTCGTGGCCCGCGTCGGCGGCGACCACCTGGCGCTGCGGGGGCGGCTCAAGGAGATGTTCATCAGCGGCGGCTACAACGTCTATCCCGTCGAGGTCGAGAACGTCCTCGGCGCCCACCCGGGCGTCGCGATGGTGGCCTGCGTCGGGGCCCCCGACGACACCCACGGCGAGGTCGGGCACTTCTTCGTCGTCCGCACGCCCGGCAGCGACGTCACCGCCGACGAGCTCGTCGCCCTCGCCACGGACCGGCTGGCGAACTACAAGGTCCCGCGGGTCGTCGAGTTCGTCGAGGACCTGCCGCTCACCCCCGCCGGGAAGATCCAGAAGGCTGTCCTGCGGCAGCGTGTCCAGAAGGAGGCCTGAGATGGTCGCGTTCACCGAGGAGCACCAGGCGTTCCGCAAGACGGTGCGGACGTTCGTCGAGCGGGAGATCGACCCGTACGTCGACGGGTGGGAGCGCGACGGGCGGATGCCGACGCACGAGCTGTTCGCGAAGCTCGGCGACCTCGGCTTCCTGGGCCTCGAGTACGACCCCGCGTACGGCGGTGGGGGCGCGGATCACCTGTTCGCGGTGGTGCTCGCCGAGGAGATCGGGCGCTGCGACGCCGCCGGCGTGGGGATGGCGATCGCCGTGCAGACCGACATGGCGACCCCGTCGCTGCACCGCTTCGGCACCGAGGAGCTCAAGCAGCGCTACCTCGTCCCGGCGATCCGGGGCGAGATGGTCAGCGCGATCGCGGTGACCGAGCCCGACGCCGGCTCCGACGTCGCCGGCCTGAAGACCCGCGCGGTCCGGGACGGCGACCAGTGGGTGATCCACGGGTCGAAGCTCTACATCACCAACGGCGTCGAGGCCGACTGGCTCTGCCTGCTCGCCCGCACCTCCGACGAGGGCGGCGCGCGCGGCATCAGCCAAATCGTCGTCCCGACGACCACGCCCGGCGTGAGCGTGTCCCGCAAGCTCGACAAGCTCGGCAACCGCTGCTCGGACACCGCGGAGCTGGCGTTCGACGGGGCGAAGGTCCCGGTCGACCACACCATCGGCGAGGTCGGTCGCGGCTTCCAGCAGCAGATGTCGCAGTTCCAGAACGAGCGGATGGTCGCCTGCTACGGACGGGTCGGCGCCTGCGAGCGCGCGCTCGACCGCACCGCCGCCTACCTGCGGCAGCGCGAGGCGTTCGGCGGGCCTCTGATCAAGAACCAGTACCTGACCTACCAGCTCGCCGAGCTCTACGCGCGCCTCGACATGTGCCGGCACTACAACTACGCCTGCGCCGAGGCGTACATGCGCGGCGAGGACACCTCGCGCTTCGCGACGATCGCCAAGCTCGCGATCGGCCGGCTCTGCGAGGACGTCGCCCGCACCTGCCTGCAGTACCACGGGGGACTGGGCTACATGGAGGAGACGTGGACCGCGCGCTTCCTGCGCGACATGCGGATCACGTCGATCGGCGGCGGCGCCGACGAGGTCATGCTCCAGGTCATCGCGAAGATGCACGGCATGTGAGACCCCTCCGTGAGTGAAATTCCCGGCTATAGCCGAGAACATCACTCACATGGGGATCGACGTCGTACCGCTGAGCGCCGAGCAGGCGGTGACGCTGCTGACGGAGCCGGAGGAGTTCGCCGGGCGCTTCGGACTCACCCTGGTCGACGGCTTCCTCGCCTTCCCCGAGGCGCTCGAACCGACCGTCGAGGCGCTCGAGGGCGGGATCGCCCCGGCGTGGTTCGCGCACCTGATCGTCGAGGGCACGCAGGTCGTGGGCCTCGGCGGCTACACGGGCCCGCCGGTGGACGGCGTCATCGAGATCGGCTACTCCGTCGCGCCCTCGTGCCAGGGCCGGGGGATCGCGACCGCGGCCGTCGGGCAGTGGCTCGACCGCGCCGCGCGGGCCGGGGTGCGGCGCGTCGTCGCCCACACCCTGCCCGCGGAGAACGCCTCGAGCGCGGTGCTGCGCCGCAACGGCTTCGTCCGCGACGGGATCACCGCCGACCCGGACGAGGGCACGGTGTGGCGCTGGGCCTGGTACCCGGGCTGATCCCCACTACGGTGGCCGACCGTGAACCCGCCCACCCCCGTACAGCGCTCCTTCCAGCTGTGGATCGCCGCGGTCGTCGTCGGCGTCGTCGGCAGCGCCCTCTCGCTCGCGACCACCACCGCGGCTCCGAGCCCCCTCGCCGCGACCGGCGGCTTCGTCGGCGTCGTCATCGGCCTGCTCTTCCTCGGCGTCGTGGTCTACCTCGCCCTGCGGCTGCGGGCGGGTGACCACTGGGCCCGCCTGGCCCTGACGATCCTGGGCGGCATCTCCGCGGTCTTCACCGTGCTCGGCGTGCTGCTCACCGCGGGCCTCGGGGTGAGCATCGGCGCCGTGTCGACGATCGTCAGCCTCGTCCAGGCCGCCCTGATCGTCGCCGCGATCCTCTTCGCGTTCCAGGGCCCCGCGAACGCCTACTTCCGCTGAGCGCCGTCAGACGTGGTCGACCGTCGACGCGCCCTGTGACGCGGAGGCGCAGTGGGCGCAGCAGAAGAAGCGGCCGTCGACCTGGTGGCCGTGTCCGAGGATCATGACGCCGCAGTGCTCGCAGCGCGGGGCCATCGTGTGGATCGCGCACTCGAAGCTGTCGAAGGTGTGCGTCACGCCCTGCGCGCGCACCTCGAAGGCCATCTCGTAGTCGTTCCCGCAGGTCTCGCAGACGGCCATGACGGTCCTCCTCGCGTCGTGCGGCGGCGCGGGCGCGCCGACCGGGGCCGACGGATGCCCGACGGGGCGGCCCGACAACCTGCCGGAGCACCTGAGCCCGGCCGCCACGGCCCCGCTGCGGTAGAACGGCGGGGTGGCCACCGACCGTCCCTGGGGATTCCGCACGCGCGCGGTGCACGCGGGCGCCGTGCCCGACGCCGCGACCGGCGCCCGCGCCGTACCCATCTACCAGTCCACGAGCTTCGTCTTCGACGACACCGCCGACGCCGCGAACCTGTTCGCGCTGCAGAAGTACGGCAACATCTACAGCCGCATCGCGAACCCGACGGTCGCCGTGCTCGAGGAGCGCCTGGCCAGCCTCGAGGGCGCGCTCGGCGCGGTGGCCACCAGCTCGGGGCAGGCCGCGGAGTTCCTGACGTTCGCGACGCTCGCGGGCGCCGGCGACCACATCGTCGCCGCCGCCGCGCTCTACGGCGGGACGGTCACCCAGCTCGACGTGACGCTGCGCCGCTTCGGGGTCGGCACGACGTTCGTGCCCGGCGACGACCCCGACGCGTTCCGCGCGGCGATCACCGACCGCACCCGCTGCGTGTTCGCGGAGATCGTCGCGAACCCCTCCGGCGAGGTCACCGACGTCGCCGCCCTCGCCGAGGTCGCCCACGAGCGCGGCCTGCCGCTGATCATCGACGCCACGATGGCCACGCCGTACCTGTGCCGGCCCATGGAGCACGGCGCCGACATCGTCATCCACTCGGCGACGAAGTTCCTCGGCGGCCACGGCACCACCCTCGGCGGGGTGATCCTCGAGTCGGGGCGCTTCGACTGGGGCAACGGCCACTTCCCGCAGATGACCGAGCCGATCCCGTCCTACGGCGGGCTGACGTGGTGGGGCAACTTCCAGGAGTACGGCTTCCTCACCAAGATCCGTTCCGAGCAGCTGCGCGACGTCGGCGCCACCCTGAGCGCGCACTCGGCGTTCCTGCTGCTGCAGGGCATCGAGACGCTGCCCCAGCGCATGGACTGCCACGTCGCCAACGCGCAGCGGGTCGCGGAGTGGCTGGAGGCCGACGAGCGGGTGGCGTGGGTCAGCTACGCCGGTCTGCCGGGCCACCCCCACCACGCGCGGGCGAAGCACTACCTCCCGCAGGGCCCGGGCGCGGTGTTCAGCTTCGGGGTCCGCGGCTCCGACGAGGACGCCGCGCGGGCCGCCGGCCGGCGGTTCATCGAGTCGGTGCAGCTCTGCAGCCACCTCGCGAACATCGGCGACGCCCGCACGCTCGTGCTGCACCCCGCGTCGACCACCCACCAGCAGCTGACGGCCGACCAGCTGCGCGAGGGCGGCGTCCGGCCGGACCTCATCCGCATCAGCGTCGGGATCGAGGACGCCGACGACATCCTCTGGGACCTCGACCAGGCCCTGACCGAGGCCACGAAGGAGGGCGCGTGAGCACCTGGACCCCACCCACCGCCCAGGAGCGCCAGGCGATCCTGCGCCGCACCCACAGCGTCGCGATGGTCGGCGCCTCGCCGAACCCGGCGCGCGCCTCGAACTTCGTCGCGACCTACCTGCTCGGCTCCACCGGCTTCGACGTCTACTTCGTCAACCCGAACGCGAGCGAGATCCTGGGCCGCCCGGTCTACCCGTCGCTGGACGCGCTGCCGGTGACGCCCGACCTCGTCGACGTCTTCCGCCGGCCCGAGGACCTGCCCGACGTCCTCGACGCGACCATCGCCGCCGGGGCCTCGACGTTCTGGACGCAGTTCGGGCTCTACGACGAGCAGCTGGCCGAGCGCGGCGTCGAGGCCGGGCTGACCGTCGTCATGGACCGCTGCCTGAAGGTCGAGCACGCCCGCTTCCACGGCGGGCTGCACCTCGCCGGCTTCGACACCGGGGTGATCAGCGCCCGCAAGCGGTGATCAGCGCCGGGCGTGCGCCGAGCCGCCCGTGAACGACCAGGCGGCGACCACCACGGCGCCGACGGTCAGGACCATCGCGCCGGGGACGTGCACGGCGATCGGCCCGTTGCTGCCCAGGTAGGCCTGCACGAAGGTCAGCGCGAACACCACGAGCGCGAGCACCGCGGGCCACAGCGCCGCCCCGCCGCGCCACGCCAGCACCGCGACGATCATGGTGAGCCCGGACAGGACGTGCAGCACGACGGCCCCGGTGGCGTGGGCGTCCGCGGACTGGGACCCCTCCACCAACGGGCCGGCGGTGACGAACTGCCACAGCAGCGCCAGGACCGTGAGCGACGCGACGACGCGCAGCGCGGTGAGCAGGGCGGGCGTCGTGGCACGGCCGGTCGCGGTGTGGGACATGCGTTCCTCCGTGGTGGTCGGGGTGCGCCTACTCGACCACGTGGGGCGCGCTCGCGCTCACCACGCGGCCAGACGCTCCGCGACACCGTCCAGGCGGGTGAGGCACTGGCCCAGCGCGCCGAGCTCACCGCGTCCCTCGCGCAGGACCTGCAGCGCGATCTCGGGCGGCAGACCCGGGAAGGGGCTGAAGCGCGTGCCGATCGCAACGCCGAGACCGTCGAGGGCGACCAGGAGCGGCCGGCGCGCGGCGGCCGCGGTCTGGCCCGCCCGGACCGTCGGGGCCGACGCGCCGACGAGGTCGGCCACCCCGGCCGCCTCGGCGATCGCCGCGATCTCCCGGGCGATCTCGCGCGCGGCGGCGTCGTCGGGGGCGGTGCCGGCGGGGCCGCGTGCCGGCCGCCCTCGGTCGGTCCGCTCGCGGGGCGCCGGACCTTGGCGGTGGCCTCGGCCGGCGCGGGCGGGACCGGGAAGCCCGACGGGGTCAGCGGCGGGGTCGGCGGGGCGGGCGGCTGGGCGGGCCGGTGCGGGCGGTGCGACGGGAGCCGGACGTGCATCGTCGCGCTCACCGACCCCGGGACGGTGGCGAGCGCTCCCAGCGCGACGACGGCCTTGGGGTCGTCGCGCATGCCGGGGACGTGCCCGAGCAGGTCGGCCAGCAGCGCGCTGATCCGCGGGGTCCGGCTCGTGCTGCCGGTGAGGTAGACGTCGACGAGCGCGTCCGGCGTGGTGCCGGCGCGGGCGATCGTGTCGGTCAGCTCCTCGACGCTGCGCGCGAGCAGGGGCTCGACGGCGCGCTCGTACTCGCGGCGCGTCACGCGGATCTCGTCGTCGTAGCCCGGCACCCACAGATTGACCGCGGGCAGCCGCGAGAGCGCCTCCTTGGCCTGGGTGACGTCGCGGCGCAGGAGCGTGCGGTGCCGCTCGGCGACCCGGCCGGTGGCCTCCCACAGCTCGTTCCAGGCGTCGGGGTCGAGCGCCTCGGCGTGCTCGGCGAGGATCTCCATGAACGTGGCGTCGAGGTCCTCCCCGCCCAGCGCGACGTCCCCGCCCGGCGAGCCGGCCAGCTCGAAGCCGTCGCGACGACGGCGCAGGACGGCGGTGTCGAAGGTGCCGCCGCCGAAGTCGTAGACGCCGATCATTCCGCCGTCGGGCACCGGGTCGCCGCTGCGGACGTAGTGGTGCGCGGCCGCCACGGGTTCCGCGACGAGGTCGGGCTCGCCGAGCCCCGCGCGCTCCGCGGCCTCGGTGAGCCGGCGCAGCTCCGGGCCGCCGGCCTGCCAGCGCGCCGGGTGGGTCAGCAGGACGCGCCCGGGCCGCCGGCCGGAGAACCGGCGCGTCGCCTCGCCCGCGACCCGGGCCAGGACGGCCGCGACGAGGTCGACGGTGGCGATCGTGCGCCCGCCCAGCAGCACCTGCTCGGAGGCGACCAGCGCCCGCTTGGGCACGCGCTCGGTGCGCTCCGGGGCCATCACGGCCTCGTTGACCGCGTCGCGGCCGACCAGGATCGTGCCGTCCTCGTCGACGCACACCAGCGACGGGACGTACTTCGAGCCGTCGATCTCGAGGACCTCGGTGCGCCCGTCGGCGAGCGTCGCCGTGGTGGTGAACGAGGTCCCGAAGTCGATCGCGAGATCCCAGCCCTTCACGCCCAGCCGCCGTCCCAGCCGCCGTCGTCGTGCGGTGCGGGGTCGTGGGCCGCCGGGTCGTCCCCGGCATCGCCGGCGTCGTGCGCGGCGTGCTCGTCCACCACGTCGGCGGCGGGGTCGTCGGCCGGGTCCTCGACGGGTTCGGTGGTGGCGGTGGCCTCGACCTCCCCGTCCTCGGGCACGTCGCCCACCACGACGGCGAGCATGTGCTCCCACACGGAGTCGGGCAGCTCGGCGTCGTCGACCGCGAGCGACGTGGTCAGCAGGCTGTGGTCGTCGGACGAGAGCACGGTGTCCGGGTCGGTGTCGGGGTAGCGCGACATGTCCAGCCACACGCCCGGACCCCCGGCGTCCTGCTGGCCTCCCTCCTGCGACGCGGTCACGACGACTCCTCTCGGTCGGCGGGCAGCCGCGTCGCGAGCTGCTCGGCGGTCTCCCTCAGTGCGTTGCGGCGGCGCAGGCGGGCCTCGACCTCGGCCTTGCGGCGGACCACGGCGCTCTTCTCGCTCGCCAGGTTCTTCTCGTGCTCGGCGAGGCTCACGGTGAGCCGTTCCTTCTCGGCGGTCAGCGCCTCGGTGATCTGGCGCCCCAGCACCTCGCGGGCCCCGGCCACCGCCTGCGAGACCACCGGCGGGATCTCGTTGTTCAGCCGGGTGGCGACCTCGCCGAGGTAGCGACGGGCGTCCTCGCGGCTGCGGGCGCCGCGCTCCTTGCTCCAGCGTCGCCAGCTGAAGAAGCCGACCGCGCCGACCCCGGCCAGGATGCCGATCGGCGGCGCGACCACGAGGGCCACGAGGTGCCCGAGACCCATGCCGAGGCCCGCGGCCATGATCCCCTGCTCGGCGAAGCTCGTGCTGCCCGCACCGCGGGCGGCCTCGGGCAGCTGGGCGAGGCGCTCGGGGGCGTCCGGCACCACCCCGGCCAGGTCGAGCTCGACGCCCTCGAGGTCGGCGAGCAGGGCCTGCCCGAGCGCGGTGAGCTCGCGGCGCAGCAGCGTGTCGAGCTCGATCCACAGCGCCTGCGCGCGAGGCGGCAGGTCGGTGCCGACCTCGTCGAAGATCTTGTTGTTACCGACGGCGATGCGGTCGCCGACCTCCTTGCGCAGGTCCTCGAGACGCCGGTTGAGCTCGGTGCGCATCCGCTGCTCGAGGCGGGCGGAGCGCTCCGCGAGCGTCTGGCGCCACGTCGCGTTCTGCCCCTGCAGCGCCGTGAGCGCCGCCTTCTCGCGCTTCACCAGCTCGGCGAACTCCGGGCTCGGCGAGAGCGAGAGCGCCCGCCGGACCTGCAGGGCGGACAGGCGCTTCACCGTCGCCGTCGCCTGGTGCAGCAGGTTCGCGAGCCGCAGGCCGTCGGCGCCCTCGGCGAGGCCGGCGAGGTGCGCCGAGAGCGGGTCGATCCCGCTCGCGGCCCGCTCCTCGGCGGCCTCCTCGGGCTCGCCGTCGGCCTCGGCGGCGAGGGCGTCGGCGACGGCGCGGCTCGAGACCCCGAACCACGGGGCGTTGGCGTAGCGGGGCGCGTGGTGGGCGATGAGCTCGATGTCCCGGGCGCGCACCGCCTCCCAGGACGGGAACTGGTCGATCTTGGTGATGGCGAAGACGACCGTGGCGATGCGCTCGGTGGCGCGCTCGAGGAAGGCGAGCTCGGAGGCGGTGATCTCGCTCGAACCGTCGAGGACGAACACCAGCGCGTCGGCGCGGTTCAGCGTCGCGAGGGTCAGCGCGGCGTGGCCGGCGACGAGGCCGCCGACCCCGGGGGTGTCGATGAGCTCGAGGCCGCCCTCGAGCAGCGGGGCGGGCACGCGGACCTGGACCTGGCTGACGTCCTCGTGCTCCGGGGCGCGGGCCCCGGGGTCGAGCGCGGCGTACTCGGCGATCGCGTCGAGCCCCACCTCGCGGCCCTCGGGGCCGCCGCCGAGCACGACGGTCGCGCCGTCCGGACCGTGGCTCACGACGATGTGCACGCAGGTGGCGACGTCGGCGTCGACGGGCAGCAGGCCCGGGCGCCCGATCAGCGCGTTGATGAGCGAGCTCTTGCCGCGCTTCTTCTCCCCGACGACGACCACCGCGGCGTTCCCGGCCTGCACGCGGGCGACGTCGGCGTCGAGCGCCTCGGCGGCGCCGGCCTCGTCGTCCTCGACCGCGGTCGCGCGGACGTCGGCCACCAGCGCGAGGACCTCGTCGGTCAGCGGGTGGCGGCCCCGCGTCGTCGTCGCGGGCGGCTGGAGGGTCATCGGTGCTCTCCGGAGCTGGTCTCCCAGGCGTACACCACGACCTCCGGGCGGCGCAGGACGCTGCCGTGGTCGAGGTAGCCGGTGCGGGCGGTGCTCGCGACCGTGCGGTCGCGGGCCGGGTCGGTGGTGGTTTCGCGGCCGACGGCGTCGTGGTGCGCCCCGTCGAAGGGCGCGCCGTCGGGTTCGAGAGGGGTGATCCCCACGTCGGCGAGGCCGCGGTGCAGCCGGTCCCGGAGCCCGGGGCCGGCGGAGCGCAGCCGGTCGGCGAGGTCGAGGCAGAGCAGGACCAGCGCCGCGCGTTCCTCGTCGAGGGTCACCGTCATGGTGCGCTGCTCAGAAGCCGGCGGGGTCGTGGGCGGTGGTGTCGGCCGTGCCGTCGCGGTCGGTGTCGACCGCCGCGGTGTCGAAGTCGCCGTCGCCGTCGGTGTCCACGACCATCGTGTCGTAGTAGCCGTCGCCGTCGGTGTCCACGACGCCGGTCTCGAACGTCCCGTTGTGGTCGGTGTCGGTGACCGTCGTGTCGAGGACGCCGTTGCCGTCGGTGTCGCTCGAGACCGCGTCGACGTTGCCCGCGGCGTCGGTCTCGTAGGTGCCGATCATGGTGCCGGAGGCGTCGTACACGCCGCCGTCGGCGCTGAAGTACATGTCGCCGGAGGCCCCGGTCGTCCCGCTCATCGTGTCCGCCCTCGCCTCGAGGCCCACCGCCGTGGCGGACCGCTCGTGCCTGTGACGGTGCGGGCCCACCCGGATGTTCCGGCGGCGGGCGACTTTCTCCGAGCCTTTCTCCGGGATTCCTACCCGAGCGCGGACCGGGCCGCGGCGGCGAGCGTGCCCACGGTGGCCGTGCGCTCGCCCGGCGTCTTGGCCAGCGCGCCCGCGATGACCGCGTCGAACCCGGCCGGGACGCCCGTGCGCTGCTCCGACGGCCGCGGGATCGGGCTCTCCAGGTGCCCCCGCATCCGCTCGGGCAGGCTCCGGCCGGGGTAGGGCCGCGCGCCGGTGAGGCAGGTGAAGAGCACGCAGCCGAGGGCGTAGACGTCCTCGCGGTGGTCGGTGGCGCCGCCGCGGAAGCGCTCGGGCGCCGTGTGGTCCAGCGAGAGGCCGTTGCGGGACACGAGCCCGAAGTCGCCGACGCGGACCTCGGCCGCGGAGGCGTCGGTGAACAGCACGTTCGACGGCTTGACGTTGCGGTGCGCGAGCCCGCGCGCGTGGGCGGCGGCCAGCGCGGCCGCGACCTGCTCGACGACGGCCACCGCCCGCTCCGGTGTGAGGACCTCCTCGCGGGCCAGCACCGCGGCCAGGTCCGGGCCGGCGAGCAGGGGTCGCGACGAAGAGACGCCCGCCCGCCTCGCCGTGGTCGAGCACCGGCAGGACGTGGGGCTCGCGCAGCGTCCGGACGGTGCCGCAGGCCCGGTCGAAGCGGGCGCGGAACTCCCGCTCGGCGGTGTCGGGCGCGAGGAGCTTGAGGGCGACGACGCGGTCGCGGGCGGTGTCGTGCGCGCGCACCACCTCGCCGGAACGGCCCCGGTGCACGACGTCGGACAGCACGTAGGGCCCGAGGGTGGACCGCGGAGGACCGGCACGCGGCGGCACGCCCACGCCGACCTCCTCCCGCGACCCGGCGGTCACCGGCTCTCCGATCGAGCCTGCCAGGTCGGCGCGGGGGATGGGCCGGCGAACAGGATGTGCTCGCACATCTCGCGCGCGGTGCGGACGTGGCGCTGCAGCACCCGCGACGGGCGGGCCTCGAGCGCGCGCCACGCCGGGATCTGGGCGGTGGCCGCGGCGACCACGGCCTCGCGGTCGGCGCCGGGGTCGAGCCCGAGGCGCCGGGCGTCGTCGCTGCCGGTGGCGAGGTCGCGCAGGCGGGCGACGTGCTCGTCGGCGAGACGCATCCGCCCGGCCTCGAGGTCGACGAGCGCCGCGGCCAGGTCCACCTGGCGCAGGGCGGGCTCGAGGCGCAGCCGGTCGAGCTCCGACTGGAGGGAGAGCAGGCTGCGGCGGTCGACCTCGTCGGTGGCGTCCCACCCGAGGTGCTCGAGGGCCGCGATGCCCGCGCTCGCGCGCAGCCGGTCGGCACCGGCGACGAACACGGTGTCGATGCGCTCGAGCACGGTCTCGATCCCCGAGCGCCGTGCGAACCCCTCGAGCAGCGCCGGCGTCGCGCGCCGGCCCTCGTCGAGCAGCTCGAGGCCGACCCGGATGCCGTGCAGGCCGAGCAGCTCGAGGAGCCGCTCGCGGTCCCCGACGTCCACCGGGGCGTCGTCCCAGCCGCGGAAGCGCTGCACCGTGCGCAGCGCGCGGGTGGTCCGCCCGCGGTCGCCGTCGGCGAGGGCCCGCAGGAGCCGGGCGTCGGCCTCGCCGAAGTCCGGCCCGCGGGCGGTCTCGGCCAGCAGGCCGGCCACGGGGACGACGTCGGAGAGCACGGCGCGGAGCTCGCGGGCGTAGCGCTGCGCCACCCGGTGGGCGGTCGGCCAGGGGTCGTCCTCGCCGGACAGGGTGTCGATGCGGCTGAGGACGCCGATCATGTTCGCCGCGCCGAGGCGCAGGCCGCCGGTCCAGCCGCGCACCGCGTCGATCGCCTCGACGTCGCGCTCACCGGGATGCGGCATGAGGTAGACGACGGCGTCGGCGTCGCCGAGGGCGCCCAGCGAGTCCGGGTCGAGCCGGCTCAGCGAGTCGGTGCCCGGGGTGTCGACGATCGTGTGGCGGCTCAGCGCGTCGTTGGGCGTCTCGACGGTGAGGTGGGCGATCTCCCCGGCCGTCACGCCGGTGACCGTCGCCCCCAGGCCACCGCTCGGGGCGAGCGGCAGCACCCGGTCGGTGCCGTCGCGGCCGTGCACGCGCAGGCGCGCCTGGTGCGAGTGCCGGAACCACGTGACGAGCCGCGTCGTCTCGGTGGCGCCGGTGGCCGCGAGCCGCTCCTGGAGCAGGGCGTTGACCAGCGTCGACTTCCCCGCGTTCATCCGGCCGCCGACGGCCACGCGGATGCTCGGCTCCCCGAGGCGCGCCACCAGCCCGTCGAGGCGGTCGCGCAGCTCCGGGGTGCGCAGCTGGTCGCGGGTGCGGGTGCAGACCGCGATGAGGCGGGAGGTGACCGGGCCGACCGGCCCTGACTCGGTCATGGAGTCCCCGTCATGCGGTCCGGGCGGCGGGACGGTCGGTGAGCAGCTCGACGAGGGCCTGGCGACCGCGGGACAGCTGGGACTTGACGGTGTCGATCGGGATCTCGCGCAGCTCCGCGATCTCGGCGTAGGTGAGGTCGCACAGCTCGCGGAGCACCACGACGGCACGGTACTGCGGGGGCAGCTGGGCCAGGGCGCGGTCGACGTCCATCCGGGCGACGACGGCGCCGTCGGCGCCCCGGTGCGGCGTCGGCTCGGGCATCGACTCGGCCTCGGTCGGCTCGGGGGTGCGCTTGCGCCGGCGGACCTCGTCGATCGCGGCGTTCGTGGCCACCCGGTAGAGCCAGGTGCCGACCGCGGAGCGGCCGTCGAACTCGCCGAGGCGCTTCCAGGCCAGGAGCATCGTCTCTTGCAGCGCCTCCTGGGCGTCCTGGTCGTGGCAGGTGACGCGCCGGCAGACCGCGTACAGCCGGGGCCGGTGACGGGTCATGAGCTCGGCGAACGCGGCCTGGTCGCCGCCCGCGGCGAGCACCACCAGCTCGGTGTCCGCCCGCCCGTCCGACACGCTCACCGACCCCTCCCGCCTGGTCACCATCGGTGACCACGTCGTCGTGCTCCCGGCGCCAGACGTTACTTTCCGTCGACTACGCCTGCCATCTCGATCACTCGAACAGCGTAATGGCGGTTTCGGTGCGTGACCAGAAGGGTCGGGAACACCGGCGCGGCCCCGCGCGCTGACAATGGGGACAGGGCCGTCTCGTGCCCGCACCCCCACCGCCCGCAGGAGGAGTCCCGCCGTGCCCGCCGCGACCGACAGGCAGATCGACGTCGGCGGCGACCTCGCCGCGCGCGTCGCCGCCCTCGGTACCGCGGACGCCCACCGGCTGCGGCGCCGCCTCCAGGGCGCCGGCCGGATCGCCGACGACGAGCGCCGCGAGAACACGCTGGCGACCATCGGCCGCGACGTCACCGCCGCCGAGGCGCGCCTCGAGCGCCGTCGCGCGTCGGTGCCCGCCGTCTCGTACCCGGACGAGCTGCCGATCAGCGGGCGTGTCGACGACATCCGCGCGGCGCTGGAGACCCACCAGGTGGTCGTCGTGGCCGGCGAGACCGGGTCGGGCAAGACCACGCAGCTGCCGAAGATGGCGCTCGAGATGGGCCGCGGCGTGCTCGGCACGATCGGCCACACCCAGCCGCGGCGGATCGCGGCGCGCACGGTGGCCGAGCGCGTCGCCGAGGAGCTCGGCACCACCGGCACCGACACCGTCGGCTACCAGGTCCGCTTCACCAGCCGCGCGAGCGAGGACACCCTCGTCAAGCTCA
Source organism: Actinomycetospora sp. CA-053990 (assembly GCF_050948445.1). NCBI lineage: Bacteria > Bacillati > Actinomycetota > Actinomycetes > Pseudonocardiales > Pseudonocardiaceae > Actinomycetospora > Actinomycetospora sp. CA-053990. Next base: position 5,859,132 of record NZ_CP192043.1, read on the forward strand.
TGACCGACGGCATCCTGCTCGCCGAGATCCAGCAGGACCGGATGCTGCGCCGGTACGACACGCTGATCATCGACGAGGCCCACGAGCGCAGCCTCAACATCGACTTCCTGCTCGGCTACCTCGCCCAGCTGCTCCCGCGCCGCCCGGACCTCAAGGTCGTCATCACCTCGGCGACGATCGACCCGGAGCGCTTCTCGCGCCACTTCGGCGACGCCCCGATCATCGAGGTCTCCGGGCGCACCTACCCCGTCGAGGTCCGGTACCGGCCCCTGGTGGACCCGGACGATCCCGCGGGCGACCAGCGCGACCAGGTCGACGGCATCGTGGACGCGGTCGACGAGCTGCGCCGCGAGGGGCCGTCGGGTGATGTGCTCGTCTTCCTCTCCGGCGAACGGGAGATCCGCGACGCCGCCGACGCCCTGCGCGAGCACGCCGCGCAGGCCCACATCGAGGACCTCGACGTCCTCCCCCTCTACGCGCGCCTGTCCTCCGCCGAGCAGCACCGCGTCTTCGAGCCCTCGTCGGGCGGCCGACGACGTGTCGTGCTCGCGACGAACGTCGCCGAGACCTCGCTGACGGTGCCGGGCATCCGCTACGTCGTCGATCCCGGCCTCGCGCGCATCTCGCGGTACTCGCGGCGGACGAAGGTGCAGCGGCTGCCGATCGAGCCGATCTCGCAGGCCTCGGCCACCCAGCGGGCCGGGCGCTGCGGGCGCGTCGCCGACGGCATCTGCATCCGGCTCTACGCCGAGGACGACTTCGACGCGCGCCCGGAGTTCACCGACCCGGAGATCCAGCGCACCAACCTCGCGTCGGTGATCCTGCAGATGGCCGGCGCGAAGCTCGGGCCGGTCGAGGAGTTCCCGTTCGTCGACCCGCCCGAGCGGCTCGCGGTGCGTGACGGCGTGCGGCTGTTGACCGAGCTCGGGGCGCTCGCCGGGGCGAGCGGAGCGACGGGAAAGGATGGGCTCGGGGACCCGACCCGGCTGTCGGAGACCGGGCGCCGGCTGGCGCGCCTGCCCGTCGACCCCCGCATCGGGCGCATGGTGCTCGAGGCGGACAAGCTGGGCTGCCTGCATGAGGTCACGGTCATCGCCGCCGGTCTCTCGGCGCAGGATCCGCGGGAGCGGCCTTCGCCGGGAAGCTCCCCCGAAGGAAGTACGGCAGCGGCCGACGCCGCGCACGCCCGGTTCACCGACCCGCGCTCGGACTTCCTGTCCTGGGTGCACCTGTGGGAGCACGTGCGCTCGGGGCGCCGTGAGCTGTCGTCGAACCAGTTCCGCAAGCGCTGCGGGGCCGAGTTCCTCAACTTCCTGCGCATCCGCGAGTGGCAGGACCTCGCGGCGCAGATCCGCCAGCTCGGCGACGAGCTGGGGCTCACCCGCAACGAGCCGGGCGCCGAGCTGACCAAGGACGTCGCGGACCGCGTCCACCAGGCCCTGCTCACCGGGCTGCTCTCCCAGATCGGCCTGGCGCAGGAGCCGCCGAAGGACCCGAAGACCGGGAAGCCGCGGCGTCGGGCGCTCATCGAGTACGAGGGCTCGCGCGGCGCCCGTTTCGCGATCTGGCCGGGATCGACCGTCGCGAAGCGCCCGCCGACGATGGTCATGGCCGCCGAGCTGGTGGAGACCTCCCGGCTGTGGGCGCGCACGGTGGCGGGCGTGGACCCGGCGTGGGTCGAGGCCGCGGCGGGCGACCTCGTCACCCGCACGTACTCCGAGCCGCGCTGGTCGAAGCGACGCGGCAGCGCCGTGGCCACCGAGCGCGTCACGCTGTTCGGTGTCCCGCTCGCCATGGACCGCACCGTCGACTACGGGCGCATCGATCCCGAGGTGGCCCGCGAGCTCCTCGTGCGCCACGCGCTGGTCGAGGGCGACTGGAACACCCGGCACGCGTTCGTCACGCGCAACCGCGAGCGCCTCGAGCAGGTCGCCGAGATGGAGCGCCGCGCCCGCCGCGAGCTGGTGGTCGACGACGACACGATCTACGCGTTCTACGACGCGCGCGTGCCCGCCGACGTCGTCTCGGTGCGGCACTTCGACCGCTGGTGGCAGAAGGCCGCCCGCCGCGAGCCACACCTGCTCGACCTCGACGAGGCGACGCTGCTCGCCGGCGAGGCCCCCAGCACCGAGCAGTACCCCGACACCTGGAACGCGGGCGGGCTGACCCTGCCGCTGTCCTACGCCTTCGAGCCCGGCGCCGAGACCGACGGCGTCACCGTCAGCGTGCCGCTCGCGGTGCTCGGGCAGGTCCGTGCCGAGGACCTCGCGTGGCAGGTCCCGGGCCTGCGCGACGAGATGCTCACCTCGCTGGTGCGCTCGCTGCCCAAGAACCTGCGCCGCTCGCTGGTGCCCGCGCCGGACACCGCCCGAGCGCTCGCGGCCCGGCTGGCCCACGACGGCCGGCCCGCCGCCGACGAGCCCCTGCTGCCCGCCCTGTCCGACGCGGTCCGCCGGCTCTCGGGCCTCACCATCCCCACCGACGCGTGGAACGTCGCGGGGCTCCCGTCGCACCTGCGGCTGACGTTCCGGGTGGTCGGCGACGACGGCGCGATCGTGGACGAGGGCCCCGACCTGGGCGCGCTGCGCCGCCGGCACGCCGCGCAGACACGCGCCGCCGTCGCCGCGGTCGCCGACGGGGTCGAGCGCCGCGGGGTCACCTCGTTCGCCGAGATCGGGACGCTGCCCCGCACCCGCGAGCAGCAGCGCCCCGGCGGGACGGTCACCGCGCACCTCGCCCTGGTCGATCGCGGCGACGCGGTGGACGTGCGGGTGTTCGACTCGGCGCTCGAGGCGCGCGACGCGATGCGCGCCGGCACCCGGCGGCTGCTGCGGCTCGCGCTGTCCTCACCGGCGAAGTCGCTGGTGCGCTCGCTCGACAACACCGCGGTGCTGCGCCTGCGGGGCGCGATGGCCACCGGCGGCTACCGGGACGTCGCGGCCCTGGCCGAGGACTGCGTGGACGCGGCGATCGACGCCCTCGTCGCCACGGGCGGCGGGCCGGCGTGGGACCCCGAGGCGTTCGAGGCCCTGCGGGCCCACGTCGCCGCGCGGCTGCCGGCCGCGGCGGCCGAGGTGCTCTCGCGGGCGGAGTCCGTGCTCGGCGAGGCCGGGCCGGTGGAGCTGGCGATCGACCAGCTCGGCGCCCGGTCGGTCGGGCACGCCCTCGACGACGTGCGCGAGCAGCTGCGGACCCTGGTGGGCGACCGTTTCGTCGCGCGCACGCCGGTGGCGCGCCTGCCCGACGTCGTGCGCTACCTCCGCGCCGCGCGCCGGCGCCTCGAGAAGCTCCCGACCGCCCCGCGACGGGACGCCGAGGCCACCGAGGAGATCCACCGCGCCGAAGGGGCCTACCGCGCCCAGCGGGCCCGCGCCGCCGCCGAGCCGCGCACCTTCGACCGCGACGCCTACGACGCGATCGGCTGGATGCTCCAGGAGCTGCGGGTGAGCCTGTTCGCCCAGGACGTCGGCACCGCGGGCCCGGTCTCCGAGCAGCGCATCACGAAGGCGCTGGCCAAGCTCACGTGAGCGAAGTTCCCGGCTATAGCCGGGAACTTCGCTCACATGGGGGGTCGGTCGCCCTGACCCAGGGCCCAGGCGATGAGGGCCACGGGCACGACGACGATCACGAGCGTCGCGACGCCCGCCAGCACCCAGGGTCCGGGCACGAGCAGCAAGGCGACGCCGATCACCGCGAGCGCCGCGGCCACCAGCCACGGCACGCGGCCGCCGCGTCTCCGGGGCCGCGCGCCCAGGCGCTCGGCGAAGGCGGGATCGGCGGCCGACTCGTGCGCGGCGAGCTGCGCCAGGGCCTGCCGCTCGCGGTCGGTGAGCGGGCCGGGACGGGGCTCGGGCAGGCGTTCCATGGCGGACCTCGGTGCGGGACGACGTCGGTGTCGAACGCCACTGAGCATGCCCCGGATCCCCCCGCAGCGCACCCACCTGCTGGGAGGGAGGATGCGGACCGTGGTGAGTGATGCCGAGGAGGCGCTGGTCCAGGAGCAGCTGGAGCAGCTGCACGATCACCACTCCGAGGCGCACGAGGACGACATCGTCTCGATCGCCCTCCCCGCCGCCGACGGCGAGGAGGACATCTTCGGGCTCGCCGGGACGGCGGTCGACGGCACGCAGTGGACCGTCGGCGACTGCGAGCACCGGTTCGCGCTCCAGTCGATCTCGAAGATCGTGACCTACGCGCTCGCCCTCGAGGACAACGGCCGCGAGGCCACCCTGCGCCACGTCGGCGTCGAGCCCTCGGGCGACCCGTTCAACTCCATCACCTTCGACGACGAGCACCAACGCCCGCACAACCCGATGATCAACGCGGGCGCGCTCGTCGCGGCCTACCTCGTCGCGGGCGATTCGCCCGAGGAGAAGGTCGCGCGGATCCTGGACCGGCTGCGGGTGTTCACCGGCGTCCCGGACCTCGTGGTGGACGGCGACCTGCTCGCCGACCAGCTCGTCTCCGCCGACCGCAACCTCGCGATCAGCTACCTCATGCGCTCGCTGGGGATGATCTCCGGCGGCATCGAGGACAACCTCGCGGTGTACCTGTCGATGTGCTCGGTCCGGGTCACCACCAGCGAGCTCTCGGCCCTCGGCGCGACGCTCGCGAACGGCGGGGTCAACCCGCTGACCGGCGAGCGCGCACTCGACACCCGCCACGTCCGCGACGTCGTCAGCGTGATGATGACCTGCGGGATGTACGACGCCACCGGCGAGTGGGCCACCGACGTCGGCATCCCGGCGAAGAGCGGGGTCTCGGGCGGGATCGTCGCGGTGATGCCAGGACGCCTGGGGCTCGCGACGTACTCGCCCGGCCTCGACGAGCACGGCAACTCCGTGCGCGGCCAGGCGGTGTTCCGGGAGCTGTCCGAGCGCTACGGGCTGCACATGTTCTCGTCGCCCGACCAGACCCGCTTCGGGCGCCTGCGCCGCACCGGAGGGCCGCGGCTGACCCGGGTCTGACCCGCGTCCGACGCGCGGCGGGCACAATGCCGCTCGTGGTCGCCGTGGGAGAACGGGAACTCGTCCGACAGCAGCTCGACGAGCTCCACGAGAAGTACCGGCTGACCGGCGAGGACGAGGTGGTCAGCTTCTACCCGCCCGAGGCGGAGGCCGACCGCCACCTCTTCGGGCTCGCCGGCACGAACGTCGACGGGACGCAGTGGCAGGCGGGCGACTGTTCGGTCGCGTTCCCGCTGCACTCGGTGTCGAAGGTCTTCACCTACGGCCTCGCCCTGGAGGACAACGGCACCGAGGAGACCCTGCGCCGCGTCGGCGTCGAGCCCTCCGGGGACCCGTTCAACTCGATCACCTTCGACGAGGTCCACCACCGGCCCCACAACCCGATGATCAACGCGGGGGCGCTCGTCGCGGCGAGCCTCGTGGCGGGCAAGGACGTCGACGAGAAGGTCGACCGCATCCTGGAGCGCTACCGCGTCTACGCGGGGAACCCCGAGCTCGCGGTCGACCAACGGATCCTGCGCCAGCAGCTGCGCAGCAACGACCGCAACCTGGGGCTCTGCTACATCATGCGCTCGCTCGGCATGATCGACGGCGACATCGAGGAGGTCGTGGAGACCTACCTGTCGGCCTGCTCCATCACGGTGACCGCCGCCGACCTGAGCGTCATGGGCGCCACGCTCGCCAAGGGCGGGATCAACCCGTTCACCGGCGAGCGCGCGGTCGCCCGCGAGCACGTCCGGAGCATCGTCAGCGTGATGATGAGCTGCGGGATGTACGACGCGGCGGGCCAGTGGGCCAACGAGGTCGGCATCCCGGCCAAGAGCGGCGTCTCGGGCGACATCGTCTGCGTCCTGCCCCGCTACTTCGGGTTCGGCGTCTACTCGCCGGGCCTCGACGAGCACGGCAACTCGGTGCGCGGGGTGAACCTCTGCCGCGAGCTGTCCGCGACCTTCGGTCTCCACGTGTTCGCCGACCCGGCGGACTCGCGGTTCGGCCGGGTCGCGCAGCCCACGGAGGCGAGCGCGCCGATCGAGGGATGATGAGCACGTGGAGAGGGACGTGCGGGCCTCGGACGCGGAACGCGAGCTCACCGTCGAGCGGTTGCAGCGGGCCGTGGGCAACGGACGGTTGACCATCGAGGAGTTCGAGGACCGTGCCGCCCGGGCCTACGCCGCGCGCACCCGCGGTGAGCTCGCGGACCTCACCCGCGACCTGCCGGGGAACCTGTGGTGAGCGGCTCCGCGACGGCGTCGATCGCCCGCGGCACGGCCGCGGTGTCGGTCCCGGCCTGAACCCCGCCTGATCACCGCTTCGGCATGATCACCCAGAGCGCGATGTAGATGATGAACTGCGGGCCCGGCAGCAGGCAGGACAGCACGAACAGCAGTCGCACCACCCCCGCCGACATGCCGAACCGCTCCGCGAGCCCGGCGCACACCCCCGCGATGACCTTGCCCTGCTGCGGTCTGGTCAGCGTGGCCATGACGTCTCCGTTCCTCGTGCGGCGGGACCGTCCCCGCCGTCACCTCCGACACTCCCCCAACGTCCGGGCGCCCGCCCCGGTGCCCGACCCCCGGGTTCGTCGGGGTGCCGTGGCGAGGCCCACGGGGGCCGCACACCCCCACCCGGTCGGGCGCCGTCCCACATTGAGACAGGTGTCACCCCTCCGGCGGTCCTAGATTCAGGCACGTGGACGACGACGGTGTGTCGACGGGCGGCGGCTCGCGGTCTCTGAAGACCGCAGCCACGGTCCTGCGCGCGCTGCGTCTGCTCGGCGACCACCCCGCGGGCCTGTGCGCCGCGGAGCTGGCCGAGCGCCTGGGCAAGAGCGCCTCGACGGCGCGATACATGATCAACACCTTGTGCGAGGCCGGCTACGCCGAACGCGACCGCTCCGGTCGCGTGCGGCTCACCGAAGCCCCGCCCTGGGGCCGGTGGGGTGCCTCCCCGAGTCCCGTGCCCGGCGACCCCGATCCGGGTGCCGTGCTCGCCGAGGCGACCACCGAGCTCTACCGGCGCACACGACAGAGGTCCTACCTCGTGCGCCGCACCGGCACCCTGGTGGCCACGGTGACCGACTCCCGTGGCCATCAGGGCCTGGCCAAGCTGCCGGGCCTGGGGACGCACGTCCCACCGCACCACGCCCACGCGCTGGCCATGACCAAGGTGCTGCTGGCCACGTCGCCGGCGTACCGCGAGGCCATCGCGGCCGAGCAGCTGACCGACCTCACGCACGCCACGATCACCGACCAGGCCGAGCTCGGCGCCGAGCTGGAGCGGGTGTGCCGCGACGGGATCGCGCTCGACCGTGAGGAGTACGCCGAGGGCCTCGCGACGATCGCCGCCCCCGTCGTCTCCCCCTCCGGGGCGGCCACGGTGGCCCTGGGCCTGTCGTGCTCCGCGCGGCGGCTCGCGACCGACCACGACGAGCTCGTCGACGCCGTGCACGACGTGGCGCGGTGGGCGAGCGAGCAGTGGGCGGGCGAGGGAAGGCCCCCGGCGGCGCTGACCGGCAGGCCGGACGGGTCCGTCGCGGCCGAGGACGTCGCCGACGACGAGGACCGCCTGGTCAGCGGCCCACGTCGGTGATCCCGAAGGCCCGCAGCCGGCGGTAGAGCGTCGCGCGGCCGATCCCGAGGACGGCCGCCGCCTGCGACCGGTTGCCGTTCGCCTCGACCAGCGCGGACACGATGAGGTCGCGCTCGGCGGCCTCGAGCGGGGTGAGACGGCGCCGGGTGCCCGACACCGCGAACTCCCCCGGGAGGTCGGCGGGGGTGATGTCGCCGGCGGGACGCGCGGCGAGGGCGCGGCGCAGCACGTCGGCGAGCTGGGTGACGTTGCCCGGCCAGCGGGCCCCGCGAGCAGGGCGGCCGCCTCCGGGGTGCAGCCGGCACGCCGCGCGGGGGCGAGCCGGGCGAGCAGCGCGGTGGCGAGCAGCGGGACGTCCTCGGGCCGGCGGCGCAGCGGGTCGACGAGCACCGAGGTGGCGAACCCGGCCAGCACCTCGCCGATCTGGCCGTGCTCCGGGGTCCGCTCGGCGGTGACGAGCCCGACCACCCACCAGGTGGGCGGGACCTCCTCGAGCAGCGCGGTGAGCGCGCCGGCGCCGGCGGCATCGAGGGCCTCGGCGTGGCGGATCGCGACCGTGGCCGCGCTGCGGCTGCCCTGGGGGAGGCGGACGCCTCGGAGGCGTACCCGGCCAGGACGACCGCCGCCTCGGGGTCGGAGCCGTCGACGGTGACCCAGCGGGCCGTCGGGCGCATCTCGCCGTGGACGGCCCGGACCGCCGCGGCCTTGCCGGTGCCCGGCTCGCCCAGCACCACCGTGCTGCGCGCTGCGGACGCCGCCGTCCGCAGCGCCCTCGCCGCGGTCCGCCAGGCCCGGGAGTCGCCGGCGAGCCCGGCGAGCGGCCGGTCGAGGCCGGGTCCGGGGTTGGGCAGGGCGCTGCTGCGCGCCGGGGCGGGCGGCGCCGGCAGCACCCGGTGCAGGGGTTCCTCGCGGCCGGCGAGACGCAGGTTGCTGCGGCTCGGCACCACCTCGATGACCACCCCGACGGGCCGCCCGGTGGGCACCGGTGTGATCAACAGGCGGGCGGGGCCGTCGGCGAGCAGCACGCGTTCCTGCCACGGCCGCGCCCCGGTGCCGACGTCGATCGCCCGCATCGTCACCTGGTCCTGGTCGCCCGCGGGCAGGGCCCGCGCGGCCCGGTTGGCCATGACGATGTCCTCGGTGACCGCGAGCACCGGGCCCCGGGCGCGGGCACACGTCGCGCGGAAGGCCGCCATGACTCGCCGTACCCCGGCGCCGCCGCGCTCGCGCAGGACGTCCTCGATGTCGGTGGCCGCCTGCTGGGCGAGGAAGCGCATGAGGTCGTTCGCCTCGGCGCGCAGGCACGTGACGTCGAGGATCCCCGCCAGCGCGCCGTCGGGCCCGCGCACGGGCGCGCCGGCGCACGCGAAGGCCTGCAGCCGCTCGCTGAAGTGCTCCGCGCCGACCACGAGGGCCGGGGTCGCGCCCTCCAGGGACGTGCCGACGCCGTTGGTGCCGGCGAACTCCTCGGCGTAGCTGAAGCCCGGGGCCAGGGAGATCTCGTCGAGGCGGCGCTGGAGCTCGCCCTCACCGACGCGCCGCTCGAGCACGCGGCCGTCGGCGTCGGTGAGCACCACGGCGACCGACATCCCCGACAGGCGCTCGGCGAGGTCGTCGAGGACCGGGCGGGCGCAGTGGGTGAGGCTGCCGTCGAAGTCGAGGTCGGGCTCGTAGGGCAGGGCCAGCTGGGTGGCGTCGACGCCGGCGTTCCGCGACCGCTCCCACGAGTCGACGATCTCGGGCCGGACGACGCCGCGGGCGTTCACGGAGCCGCGGTCGACGAAGTACTCACGCGCGCGGTCGAGGGCGCTCCGGGAGCGTCCGTTCATCGGCCACCTCGCCATCCGACACCACTCGATCGACCCGACACCGTGAGTGATGCGCAACACGGCATCGTACGGCGCGAACGGGCTCCGCAGGGGGTTTCGGGGTGTCTCGGATCGAGACGATGTCGCAGGTCAGATCGGTTCATTCCGGAGGGGCCGGGTCAGCCGGGGTCACGACCCTCGACATCCGGCGCCCCGGGCGGCCGCCCGAAGTCCTGGGCGGTCGCCTCCTCGAGGAACGCGCGCATCCGCTCGACCTCCTCGGCCGCCTCGCGCGCCGGCTCGGGACGGTCACCGCCGAGCGCCGAGAAGGACTGGCCGACGGCGTCGAGCACGGCGTCGGCGACCTCGATGCGCAGGGCCTCCCGGACCGCCACGGCGAGCACGTCGCTGGGACGCCCGGGCAGGCGCGTCCCGTCGTCGAGCACCAGCTCGGCGTGGAAGCGGTCGTCGACGAGGTCGGTGATCTCGGCATGGTCGAGACGCCGGCCGAGGATCCCGGCGAGGTCGGCGAGCAGGTCCTGGGTGAGCCTGCCGTCGTCGTCGACGACCGCCGAGCGGGGTCCCCGGTCGATGACCTCGGCCTGCGGGCCGCGCACCGACACGACCAGGCACCGGTCGGCCTCGTCCTCGACGAGCAGCGCCAGCGGCTCGCGGGTCATGCGGTGGACCGCGAGCCGCGCCAGGCGCATGGCGACCACGGTCAGTCCCGCCCGGACCGGGGCGAGTCGTCCACCGGGTCGAACGCCGCCCGCACCGCGGCGAGGTCCGCCCGGACACGGGCCGCGTCCTGGCCCTCTCCCCACGACGGGTCCCCCGGCGTGATCCCGAGGGTGGCCAGCAGCTCGGCCGCGGCTGCCGACGGGTCGCCTGCCTCCCCGAGCACCGGGTGCAGGCCCTCGTCGGCGAGGTGGCGGAAGACCAGGTTGACGACGGTCCAGGGGTTGTACTTCTCGATCATTCCTCGCTCCCGGGGGTCTCGGTGAGCTCGACCTCGTCCAGGGTCTCGAGCTCGACGGGGCTCAGGCTGCGGGTGCCCTCGAGCACCGTCGCCTGGTGTTCGGCGATGCGGCCGTCCACCAGCTGGCTGAGCCGGTAGGCGATCGCGCCGGTCTGGTGCACCGACACCGTGTCGGGCAGGGCCTGGCGCGTGGAGGTGATGGCGACGCCCTGGGGCGTGCCGTCGGAGACGGCCACCCCCACCTCGAACGTCTCGCGCGGGTTGGTCGCCGGGTCGGCGTAGTGCTTCTTGAGCTGCCGGAGCATCTGGTGCCAGGCGAGCACCTCGCCCTCGAGCTCGAGGCCCTCGACGTCGGCCTCGACGAGGCCCATCCCGCGCCCTCCCGGGGCAAAGCACCGCGAGTAGGACAGCAGCGCGGTGGTCCACAGCGACTCGACGACGGTCGCGTCGGGCTCCGGGACGCTGAGCTGCTGCACGAGGCGCTCGCAGCACAGCAGCGTCATCTGCAGGTCGTCGAAGATCGCGGCGAGGTCGGCGAGCGCCGCGGCCGCCGGGGATCCGATGCGCCGGACGGTGCGCGGGGTCTCGCTGGGGGCGGTCATGCGGCGGTCTCCAAGCGAGCAGGGGATGGGGTCGGAGCGGGACGGCTCTCGTCGAGCACCTCGTCGAGGGCGGCGTCGAGCAGGGCGACGAGCACGATGTCGCGTTCGGGTGACGACGGCGGGCCGGAGACGGCGACCACGTAGTGCAGGGCCGCGACCAGCTCGTCGAGGGCGGCGAGGCCGCGGGCGGCCCGGACCCACCGCGGCAGGCGGCGCACCAGCGCCCGGGGCACCAGGGCGCCCCGAACCCGGCGGTGGCGACGGGCCCGGGCGAGACGCCGCGTCGCGACGCGCTCGCCGGGACGCCGGGTGAGCACGGTCTCCGCGGCGACCCCCACCAGGCGCCAGGTCAGCGCCGGGTCGTCGCTGTCGGCGACGACGAGGGCCTCGGCCCGGCGCAGCACGGCGGCCCGCCCCTCCGGCGAGCAGTGGTCCTCGACCCGGGTGGCCAGGGTCGCCACGGCGGGGTGCGTGCAGCGGGGCCACGCCCGGAACGCCTCCCCCGCGAGCATCGAGACGTGCTCCGTGAGGCAACGGCCGGCACCGGGGTCGTCGTGGCCGGGGTCGAGCGGCACCGGGTCACACGGCATGGCGGAAGCCTCTCCTCTCGGCGGGACCCTGGGATCAGAGCCCGTAGCGGGCAGCGAGCTGACCGCGGCAGATGCTGGTGTTCGCGTCGACGCCGACCTGGTAGCTGCGCGCCTTGCGCAGGTGCAGCGGGAGGTCGTCGATCCCCACCGCGCGGCCCACGGCGTCGACCACCAGGGGTGCGTCGTCCCCGGCCGGGATGCCGAGCTCGCGCCGGCGGGCCCGCAACCGGGGCAGGTCGTCGCTCGGTGGGGCGTCCCCGAGCGTCATCGTGACGAGCTCCTCCGGCGTCGTCCCCGCCCGCACGAGCGGACGGACGACGAGGTCGGTGCCGGCCAGCATCGCCCGCTCGGTGAACGAACGACGCAGGTCGTGCAGCTCGTCGACGGCCTCGCCCACGGCCGATCCGGCCATCGAGGAGACGAAGCCGGCGCGCGCCGCCACGCCCGAGTTGATGGCCTCGGAGGCGAAGTGGTCGAGCAGCTCGACGTCGACGTCGGTGAGGCCCGGCACCTGGGACACGGCGTCCCACGCGTCGGCGACCATGAGGAACGCGAAGTTCGGGGCGCAGAAGTAGGTGGGCAGGCGCAGGCGCACGTGCGCGACCCCGTCGTCGGACACCGAGGCCGACGCCACGAAGTCCAGGCTGACGACGTCGGTGTCGAGCTCGGGATCCCGCACCGTGCGCAGCGCCTCCCACACCCCGTCCACCGTGGAGGCGGTGGACGGGGTGTCGGAGACGGCGGTCATGCCTGGGCCACCGACCTCTCGACGAGCTCGGCGTCGTCGGGAGAGGCGGGAGCACTCGTGTCCGAGGACAGCTGGAACTCGGCCGGCACCTCGATGTCGTAGAGCTTCGCGGCGTTCAGACCGAGGATCTTCTTCTTGCCGTCGACACCCAGGCGCGGGTAGTCGTCGAAGTCGTGGCCCTCGGGGTACTGCCAGTCCACGAAGCCCTCGACCTGCCACTTCGGTTCCCAGATGTTGTAGTCGGAACCGAAGGTCATCTTGTCCTCGCCGACCCAGAACAGCAGCTCGCCCATGACCTTGGCGAAGAAGCGGGGACGGGCGTGCATGAGGCCGCCGATGACCACCGACAGGCCCGCGTACACGTTGGGCTCCTGCGTCGCCATGAAGCAGAAGTCCTCGATGCGCGGCAGGCCCACGTGCTCGACGATGAAGTTCAGGCCCTGGAAGTCGGTGGCCGCGTGGTCGACGTCGGAGACGTCGAACGCGTCCTTGTCCAGGGGCCAGATCGTCGGACCCTTGTGCACGTGGATGTTCTTGATGCCCAGTTCCTGGGCCCGCTCGAGGAAGCGGTAGCACTCGGGGTCGGTGAGCTTGTAGCCGCGCGACTCCCCGTTCCACTCCGCCGTGTAGAGCTTCGCACCGGTGGGCTTGTACTCCTCGACGTTCTTCTCGAACTCCCGCATCCCGGCGTCGCCGTCACGCGGGTCGAACCGGGTGTTCACCCGGAACTTGTCCGAGTGCTTCTTGAAGAGGGCGCCGTTCTGCTCGGTGGTGTTGAAGCCGTTCTTGTACCACTCGCGCAGGTAGGTGGACTGGAAGATCGCGACGTCGACGTGGCCCTCGTCGAAGACCTCGCGCATCAGCTGGTCCTCGGAGACCTTCTGGAACTCCTCGATCGGCTGGTGCGTCTCCGCCGGGCCGAGGCCCTGGTAGGCGTGGAAGCACTCGATCCAGCCCTTGGCGTACTGCTCGGCGCCCTCGACCCAGTTCTCGGGCGAGGCGTCCCAGAAGTGCATGTGGCTGTCGACGATGAAGTACTTCTCGCCGTCCTTCTCGTACATGTGGTGGTGTCCTTCCTGACTACGGGACCAGGATCGCCCGGCCGCGGACCTTCCCCGCGTCCAGGTCGTGCAGAGCGTCCAGCGCCGAGTCGAGCGAGTACTGCACGGTGTGCAGCGTGACCTTTCCCGCCTGGGCCAGGACCATCAGTTCGGTGAGGTCGTTGTACGTCCCGACGATGTTGCCGATCACGTTCTTCTCGCCCGCGACGAAATCGAGCGTCGGGGCCTGGAACTGTCCCCCGTACCCGAGGACGAACTGGTAACCCGCCGGCCCGGTCATCTGCCAGGCCTCGAGCTCGACGCCCTGTTCGGCGACGAAGTCGAAGACGACGGTGGCGCCGCCGCCGGTGAGCTCCTGCACCTCGCCGACCTGGTTGCCGTCGGCCACGACCGTCTCGTCGGCGCCGATCTGGGAGGCGAGCTTCAGGGCGTCCGGGTTCTTGTCCACCACGATGATCTTCGTGGCGGTGAGCGCGGCGAGCGCCTGGACCGCGATGTGGCCGAGGCCGCCGGCCCCGATCACGACGGCCGTGGTGCCCGGGTAGAGCAGCGGCACGGCCTTGCGCACCGCGTGGTACGCGGTGATCCCGGCGTCGGCCAGCGCGGCCACGTCGGCCGGGTTGGTGTCCGGGTTGAGCTTGACGCAGGCCCGCGCGGTGGTGCGCAGGTACTCGGCCATGCCGCCGTCGTTGTTCGACAGGCCCGGGAAGAACGCGTCCCCGGTGCACTGCATGTCCCGGCCCGCACGGCAGGCCAGGCACAGCCCGCAGGACGGCTGCGGGTGGAGGATGACGGTGTCGCCGACCTTGACGTTGGTGACGGCGTCGCCGACCTCGTGCACCCACCCGGCGTTCTCGTGGCCGATCACGTAGGGCAGCGACGGGTTCTGGATCGCCTCCCAGTCACCGTTCACGATGTGCAGATCGGTGCGGCAGACCCCCGCGCCGCCGATCTTCACGATGACGTCGAGCGGCCCCTGGAGCTCGGGCTCCGGGATGTCGTCGATCGACGGGTCCTTCTTGTACTCGTGCACCCGCACGGCCTTCACGACTGTCTCCTCTCGGCAGTGATAACGAGTCAGCCCATCGACGGGCCGAGGCCCAGCGACTGCGGGGTGCTGGAGTCCGGCGGCGGCTGGGGCAGGCCCTCGTCGAGCTGGCCGAACTCTGTCATGAGTGACTTGTTCCACGGGGTCTGTTCCTCGGCCACCAGCGAGTTCGTGGTGAGGATGAGACCGGCGACCGAGGCACCGTTCTGCAGCGCCGACCGCACGACCCGCAGCGGGTCGATGATGCCAAGCTCGAGCATGTTGCCGAAGCGGCCCTCCAGGGCGTCGAAGCCCTCGTCGACGCCCAGGTCGCGGGCCTGCTTGACGACGTCGGAACCCTCGTAGCCGGCGTTCGTGGCGATGAGGTTGGCCGGCTCGGAGAGCGCGGCGCGCACGATCTCGGCGCCGATGCGGCCGTCGCCGGTGAGCCCGTCGAGGTTGTCCAGCGCTCCCTCGGCGTGCAGCAGAGCCGCACCGCCGCCGGCCACGATGCCCTCGGCCATCGCGGCGCGCGTGGCCTGCAGGGAGTCGTCGACGCGGTGACGGACCTCCTTGAGCTCCGCGTTCGTCGGGGCCCCGACCTGCAGGATCGCGGCCTTGCCGGAGAGCCGTGCGATGCGCTCGGAGAACCAGTCCTCGTCGGTGCCGATCGTCGTGCGGTCCATCTCGGCGCGCAGCTGGGACAGGCGCACCTCGCGGGCCGCGGGGTCGCCGCCGCCACCGATGATCGCCGTCTGGTCGCTCGTCGCGCGGACCTGCCGCGCCCGGCCGAGGTGCTCGACGCCCATCTGCTCGATGGAGAACGCCGAGGCCCGCGAGAACACCTGGCCGCCGCAGAGCGCGGCCATGTCCTCGAGGAGGTGCACGCGCTTCTCGCCGAAGCCCGGCGCCTGGATGGCGGTGGTCTTGAGGTGCCCGTTCACGTGGTTGTGGACGAGCATCTGGAGTGCGGAGCCGTCGACCTTCTCGGCGATGATCACGAGCGGCGCGGGGTCGCGCATGATCCGCTCGAGCATCGGCATGAGCGTGCGGACGTCGGAGATCTTCTCGGCGGAGAAGAGGATGTAGGGGTCGTCGAGCACGGCGAGCATCGAGCCCGGGTCGGTGACCAGGTACGGCGAGACGTAGCCGTTGTCGAACTCGAAGTCCTCGACGAAGTTCACGTTCAGGCCGATCATCGGCCCGTCGTCGACGGTGATGACGCCGTCGTCGCCCACGGTGTGCAGGGTCTCCGCCACCACGCGGCCGATCGCGTCGTCGTCGTTGGCCGAGATCGCGGCGACCCGCGACAGCGCCTCGACGTCGTTCACCGGGTGCGCGACCGAGGCCAGGTGCGCGACCACGCGCGCCACCGCGGCGTCGATCCCGCGCTTCACCAGCACCGGGTTGCCGCCCTGACCGATGGCCTTGAGGCCCTCGCGGACGATCGCCTGGGCGAGGACGGTCGAGGTCGTGGTGCCGTCACCGACCACGTCGTTCGTCTTGACGGCGGCTTCCTTGAGGACCTGGGCGCCCATGTTCTCGAACTGGTCGCGCAGGTAGATCTCACGCGCGATCGTCACACCGTCGTTGGTGACCTCCGGCGTACCGGTGATCTTCTCGAGGATGACGTTGCGCCCCTTGGGCCCCAGCGTGGATTTGACCGCCTCGGCGAGCTGGTCCACTCCAGCCTGGAGAGCCCTGCGCGCGTCGGCGCCGAATCGCAGTTCCTTGGCCATGTCCTCACTTCTCCGGTGCTCAGGGGCGCGAACGGGGAGTCATCGGGTGTTGCGGTGGAACGGCCACCGGGCCGTCGCACGCCCGCCCCGTGCGAGCGTGCGACGACCCGGGGCCGCGGTGCTACTTCTGGTTCACCACCGGGGGCAACATGTCGCCGATGAACTCGGCCGCCTCCTCGAGATTCCCGAACATGATCGTCCGGTCATCCATGTGGATCATCTTCCCGTAGTGGGTCGACATGTTCTCTTCGAACTCGGCGGCGTTGTAGAAGTCGGGGTCCTCCCCGAGCGCCTCGGAGATGTCCGCGTACACGAAGTCCATGCGACCGACGCAGTCGACACGGATCATCGAGGGGAGGTGCTTGACCGTCACGTTGTCCTGGCGGTCCATCACCTCGGCCACCACGACGCCGACCTGGTTGTTCATCAGGGTCACCCCGGCCATGCCGGACTCGGTGTTGTCCTGCTTGAACGGACTCTCGGCCGTCTTGAAGCTCTTGGTCACTGGTTCAGCTCCTTCGGGGTCTCGAGACCGAGGTCCGTGAGGATCCCGGAGAACCGGTTCTTGGCCCGGTCGAGGCTGTCCTCGAATCGCGGAGGCTTCGCGTCGGGCTGCGACCAGAGCGGCTGCATCGTGCGGGCGGCCTCGATCGCCAGCGGCACCCAGTGCCGCAGCCAGCCATTGAAGATCTCCTTGTTGTGCTCCGCGAACTCGCGGTCCTGGGTCAGCGGGGCGAACGCGGCCACGGTCCAGCGCAGGTCGCGCTGGGCGTAGTCGTACTCGCCGGAGCCCACGACGGTCGGCGTCACGTAGTCGCCGTTGCCGGCCGCCGACTGCATGACCAGGCCGGACCGGAAGAGCTCGCCGAGCAGCGACTCGAACACGATGTTGGTGGCGAAGATCATCTCGCCCCAGTCGTTGTCCACCGCCGTCAGCGCCTCGACGACCCTGCGGACGCCCTGCCACTCCGGGTCGGAGTTCCACGCCTCGATGTGCGCGGCCCCGTCGAAGCCCTCGATCTCCTCGGTGAGGGTGAGGTTGTAGAGCGCGAGGTCCTGGGCGAAGCGAATCTTGTGCTCGCTGTTCACGGCCATGACCGTGTTGTGCATGTTCGTCGGCCCGCTGCGGTTGCAGGCGGCGAAGACGTACAGGCCGAGGATGTGCTCGATGTGCATCCAGGCGCCGACGTTGCGCTCGACGAAGCGCACCCAGTTCGGGGTCCACTGCTGGAACGCCTTCGCCTGACGCGCGTTCTCGACGTTCTGGGTCACCTGCCGGACAACGTTGGCGTTGTACCGGTACATCGTGAGTTCCCACTCCTCGTTGGGATCACGGAACTCGTGCCAGCCGTGGGCCGGCCAGTCGGCCACGTGGCGCCCGCCGGAGCCGGGGCCGCGCTCGGGCTCGGGGTCGTCGACGCCCCAGGCCTTGAGCTTGGTCCAGGTCAGCGGGTAGCCGGCCGATCCGTCGGCGAAGCCGTAGATCCAGCCCTGGGAGAGGTAGTGCCGCGGGTCCGGCTGGACCTCGACGGTGACGTCCTCGTAGTGGGTCTGCTTGCGCTTCGCCGGTTTGAAGTAGTTGTAGCGCCGGGCCGAGGGCCCCGAGTCGGGGAACTCCTTGGCGCCCGCTTCCGCGTCGGTGAAGACGGGCTTCGGAACGCTCCGCTCCGGACGTTCTTCGGTACTGGTCATGAGGTGCCCTCGTCCTCCGGCTCTCCAGTGGTGGTGAACTTGTCGTAGAAGATGTTCCGGGTGTCCATGCCGCGCTGCGTCAGGAGTGCGATCGCCGCGTCGACCATCGGCGGCGGTCCGCACACATAGGCGTCCATGCCTTCGAGGTTCGGTTCGCCGTCCCGCACCACCTCCGTGATCAGGCCCGTCGCCCCGTCCCAGCCGTCACCTTCGTGGTGCGACAGGGCAGGGACGTACTTGAATCCCGGAATCTTCTCCTCGAGGGCACGCAGTTCGTCCTCGAAGCACAGGTCGCCCTTCGTGCGGGCGCCGTAGTAGAGGCGTGCCTTGCGGTCGCCGTCCTTCTCCGCCAGGGCGCGCAACAGGCCCAGCATGGGAGCCATGCCGGCGCCACCGCCGATGAAGACGATGTCCGACGTCCGGTTCTCGCGGAGGGTGCACGTGCCGAACGGCGCCTCGACCTCGAGGCGGTCGCCGATGGCCACCTTGTGCTCCAAGAACTGCGAGAAGGCCCCGTCGGGGTAAATCTTGATGACGAACTCGAACACGCCTTCGCGGTTCGGGAGGTTCGCCATCGAGAACGATCGGACCTCCCCGGTGTCGGGGACGGTCAGGTCCATGTACTGGCCGGGGAAGAACTTGATGTCCTCGCCGGCGATCTGCTTGACCACCAGGTGGCGCATGTCGTGGGTCACGGCGTCGTTCGCCAGCACCTCGACGGTGCCCTTCCGCAGCGGCAACCCCGACCGGATGATCTCCTCGTCGTAGTTGAGGAGCTCGATCACGAGGTCGTTGTAGGCGTGGGCGCGGCAGAGGAGGGTCTGGCCCTCCTCGCGCTCCATGTCGGGCAGGGCGAAGGTGGAGTACTTGTCGAGGTCGATGTCGTCGATGTCGCCCTCGAGGACGAAGGACTTGCAGGCGGCGCACTGGCCTTCCTTGCAGCCGTGCATCAGCTGGAGGCCTTGCTCGGAAGCGGCGCGCAGGATCGTCTGGTCCTCGTCGACCTCGATCTCGATGCCCACCGGCTCGAAACGCACCAGGTGCTTGTCACCCATCGATGGCTTCTCCGTTCGGGAGTCAGGTGCCGATATCCGGACGAAGCGGTCGCTTGCGGCCGGACGAGGGCGTGAGGGATCGAGGGAGGGCCGGGTTGCCCCGGCCCTCCCTGTCACCTCACCGTGCTACTGCGTCGTGCCCACGCGTCGGACTACCGGCGTCAGCTGGTCGCGTCGGCCGGGCGGCCGGCAGGACCCTGACGGTTGTAGTCCGCCACGAACGCCTCGCGGTCGGCATCGCTCATCTCGTTGAGGATGACGTTCGGGCTCGCGACCGGCCCCATCCGACGAAGGTGGTCCGTGGTCCACATCTTCTTCGGGTCGAGGTCCAGGTGCGGCTGCGCCGTGAGGGTCTTGCCGTCGTCGCGGACGAAGCCCATGTCCTCGACGACGTCGGCCCAGTTCCAGCCGTGGTAGAGCGTCTCCCACTCGCGGTGACCCACGAGCTTGCCCATGTTCGGGGTCTCGCGACCCTGGTACGTGGGCCGGAAGGCCTCGGCGTCGGTCCAGCGGCAGGCCTCGTGGCAGTACGTGCGCCACTGGCCGTCCACCTTGTCGACGACCATGTCCTCGCGCACCAGACACGGGACCATGCAGGTCCAGCAGCGGTGCGGGTACACGTAGTCGACGTCCTCGGCGACGATCGGGTGGTGCCCGTTCGGCCGAGACAGGCGGTTGTAGTTCTCCCACCACTTGCCGTACTTGTCGTACCAACCCGGGTACTTGTACTCGAACCACTCGAAGTCGTCGTCGGTCATGCCGTCGATGCGCCAGTAGTTCGCGAGCCACCCGGTGGCGAAGAACTGGGCCACCTCGTGCACGTAGCCCTTGTTCCAGATCTGGTTCCACGACTCCTCGATGAGGTCGTGGGGGATCACCAGGCCGTACTTCTCGAGCGGCAGCAGGTAGGCCCGGTAGTAGTCGTCGTAGATCCAGCGACGCCACATCTCCGCGTAGGACTCACGGTCCTTGCGGCGGTCCTTCGTGCCGTACTCGATGAACGTGCCGATGGCGGCGTCCACCACGCGGTGGTTGTTCCACCACGCGTAGCGCAGGTCGCGCTCGAGCAGCTGGCGGTTGTCCTCGTCGGAGAGCGCCATGAGGAGCGTGGCGTAGCCGTTGGAGATGTGCCGCGACTCGTCCGACTGCACCGAGTGGAACACCGTCGGCAGCAGGTAGTCACCGTTCGCCGCCGCCTCGGCCGGCATGGCCACGAACAGGGTGTTCGTGAAGGCCGTCTCGGCGACGATCGTCAGGTAGATGCTGGCCGCGGTGATCGCGTCACCGGTGATGAACCCCTCGGCGAACTGACGGCCGATGGTGCCGCAGTAGTCCGAGTGGAAGTTCCGGAGGGTGTTGTTGAAGCCCGCCGGGTCGATGTAGTTGTTCATGTACAGCCGCTTGAGGTTCTGCTGGATCGTGCTGTGCCGAACCTCGTCGATCATCTGGATCGCCTGGCCGTTGTGCAGCTCCGGGTTCGGAACCGCCTGGAACAGCATCGGCATCGACCGTGCGGCCGAGATCTCCGGCAGTGGGATGATCGAGAGGAACAGCTTCTGCCACTCCAGCCAACGCTCCTGGACCTGGCGGAACATGTTCCCGCGGATCGCACCGTCGGACGCGCCGTAGACGCGGTTGTCCTTCTCCTCCTGCATGGGGAAGTAGGACCGGAGGACCTGCTTGAGCGGGTCCTTCTTGGCCGCCTTACGGAACGTGTAGTCCGTCCCGTACTTCATGTACGGCTCGTGGTACTGCGGCTCCCAGGAAAGTTCCTGGATCTTCTGGTGAGCCTTCGCCAAACTCTGACGGCTCATCTCTTCTCCTTGTGGAGTTCCAGCTCGGCCTACGGGGTTCCGCAGCCGTGGTCCGTGGTGGTGGCCGGCGCCCCCTGGTGAGGGACGGCGGCACGGCCGGCGTCGAATCCGGTCGCGATGCGAGGGGGGTCAGTGCCCCCCGGGGACGGGATCGGCGGGCCGAGGTGGCGGGAGGTCGGTGTCGGCCTCGAGCCAGGATCGGGTGGCGGTGGAGGCGACGTCGCGGACCGCGCCGGTGAGCTCGTCACCGTGGGTCTCGAAGCGGCGTGCCGGGGTGGAGATGGCGATGCTCGCGGCGACCCGGCCCTCGGGATCGAAGATCGGGGCGCCGATGCAGCAGAAGCCCTCGGCGTACTCCTCGCGGTCCACCGCGTAGCCGCGGCGGCGGACCCGCGCGAGCTCCAGCTCCATGGCCGGGGTGCTCGTGATCGTGGTGCCCGTGAAGGACGTGAGGTCCCGCTGCTCGCGCAGCCGCTCGGTGCGGGCGCCGGAGGAGGCGACGAGGGCCTTGGTGACGGCGAGCGCGTGGGCCGACGCGAGCGGGATGCGCTCGGTGAGGTCCGGGATGCGGGCGAGACCCTGGTGGCCGCGGGCGTCGACGATCACCGTCGCGTCGTCGTCCTCCCAGCGCGCCAGGTAGGTGCGCTGGCGGGTGCGCCAGTAGAGCTCGGTGACCGCGTCGGAGAGCCGCTCGGGCAGCTCGTAGCGCGTCAGGTCGTCGCGGGGCGCGGGGTCGCCCCACGCCTCGCCCCAGGGCGGGGACTCGTGGAGGCGGACGGTGCCCGCCTGCTTGTCCCGCACCGCGTAGCCCTCCTGGCAGAGGGTGTTGAGCAGGTACCGCGCCGTCGCGGTGCTCTTGCCGAGCTCCGCGGCCAGGGCCTCCGGCGTGATCCCCTCGGGCGAGGCCCCGAGGATCCGGAGGGCGGCCAGCGCCTCGGCGGCGGTCTTGAGGGAGCGGCCCCCACCGACGCCGCGGGCGTGGCGCGGTTCCGTCATGGTTGCTCCCTTCCGTCGTCGGTGGACCTTGCTCCGACCGGCCGCTCGCTCGCCGTCCTGCGATGGCCACTGAACGCGGTCGCGGACCTTGTGGTCAACATCACGGTTATGGCGTGCAGCATCTGCAATCGCCGCTGACCGCACGGGGTGCGCCGTTGCTCGCCGACCGCTCCGCCGAGCGTGTGCGCAGGTGCGGGACGGGTGGTGCGACGACCGACCGTGCGCCCGTGGCATCCGGGGGAACGGTGCTGCCGCCGGCACCTCGCCACGGCGCTCGGCGGACGCCGGGTCCGCCCCGGTCGGGGGCCGTCCGTGCCATCTCCGGGAACGGGCGGCCGGCGACGATTAGGGTCGATCCACGTGAGCACCCGGCTGGCGCTGAGTCGCGACTACCCGCACGGCGTGCCCGCCTTCGCGTCCGCGCTCGCCGAGCCCGACTTCCACCGCGTCAAGCTCGATGTCGACGGTTCCGGGCGCATCGAGGTGGTCGCGTTCGAGCGGCGTGACGCCGACCCCCGCGACGGGGAGGGAGCGCGGCGCGTGCGGGTCGTCCTGCGCCAGCCCGTGCCGCCCGGCCAGGTGCCGGCGGTGCTCGAGCGGATGCTCTCGGGGATCCTGGTGATCGAGCGCACCGAGGAGTGGACGCTCACGCCACGGCGCTGCGACGGCCGGGCGCGCGTCGCCGTCCCGGGCACGCCGATCAGCGCCGCGGGCACGATGGCCGTGGTCCCGCAGGGCGCCGACCGCACCCGGCTCTCGATCGACCTCGACATCACCGCGGCCGTCCCGCTGCTCGGCGGCGGTATCGAGCGCGCCGTGGTGGCGGGCATCCGCGGGCTCACCGGCAGCGAGCACGACCGGATCTCGCGCTGGCTCGCGCGCGCCGAGCAGGCCGGCTGATGCCGGCCCGCCGCCGTCGCCGGCTCGGGGCCGACCGGCTGTACGTGACCTCGGCCGACGGCCTGCCGCTCGGGCACCTCGACCTGTTCAGCCGCGTCGCCCACGACGTTCCCGCCGGGTATCGGGAGACCTTCGTCAAGGAGGCCAACGCCTGGCTCTGGCAGAACAACATGCCGCCGATGGGCAGCCCGAGCGAGGTGTCCCCCGAGCCCCCGCCCGCGCTCGGCGCCGGCGTCGAGCCGCCGGAGGGCGGGTGGGACCCGGGCGTCGACGACCTCGCCCTGCGCCGGCCCGGGCACGGCCTGCTCGACGAGGCCGCGCAGGCGCGGGCCACCCGCGGACCCGACGCCGACCGTCCGTTGCGCCTGCGGGCCGACGGCCAGCACGCCGTGGCCGAGGCGCTGGGCAAGCTGACCCGCCCGCCGGCGCTGCGGCGCGGGCGCGGCGCCCGCTGGCGGATCCTCCACCGGGTGCCGATGGCGTTCGCCGAGGGCGACGTCGTCCTCGACCACGTCGTCGTCGGGCCGCCGGGCCTGTTCGTCATCGAGGTCGTCAACATCCCCGGCGGCCGGGTGGTCGTGGAGGACAACAAGCTCGACCTCGCCGGCACCTCGATGGACCTGGAGCGACACCGTCGCATCGGCGCGGAGGCCGCCGACCGGGTGTCGGTGGCGCTCGCCCGCGCCGCGGGGGCCGCCGAGACGCTCGACCCGCCCGCGGTGCACCCCGTCATCGCCGTCGTCGGCGCGATCCTCGCCGGCGACGGGCGCCACCGCGGCGTCACCGTCACCCGCGTCGGCCAGCTGCCGCGCCTGCTCACCGCGTTCGGCGACCCGCTGTCCGACCTGGCGGTCGCGCAGACCTACGAGGTGGCCCGACGGTCGGTGACGTGGAGCCCGTGACATGACCGCGGTGACCACGTCCCTGCGCCGTGCGCGGGTCGCGGTGATCGGGATGTTCGTCGTCAACGGGGCGACGTACAACAGCATCGTCCCGCGGCTGCCGAACATCCGCGACGACCTGGGCCTGTCGAACGCGGCGCTGGGCACCGCGATCGCCGCCTTCCCCGCCGCCGCGCTCCTGTTCGGGGTGCTCGCGGGCCCGCTCATCGCGCGGGTGGGCAGCGGCCGCGCCGGCGCCGGGGTGGGCCTGGTGGGCGCGGTGCTGCTGCCCGCCGTGGCCCTCGCACCGTCGTGGATCGCGCTCGCCGCCGCCCTGTTCGTGCTCGGGCTGACCGACGCGTGGGCGGACGCCGCGATGAACGCCCACGGGCTGCGGGTGCAGACCGGCTACGGGCGCTCGATCGTCAACGGCCTGCACGCGGTGTGGAGCATGGCCGCGGTCGGCGCCGGGCTGCTCGGTGCGGCGGCCGCCGGGCTCGGGGTCCCGCTGCTCCTGCACCTCGGGGCCGTGGCGGTCGTGCTCGTCGGGGTGTCGGTGCTCGCCTGGCGGTGGGCGCTGCCCGGGCCGGAGCCGGAGGCCGAGCACGAGGACGGGGCCGTCCGCCAGGGGCCGTGGCGCGCCGTGGTCGTCGCCGCAGGCCCCTGCTCGCGCTGGCCGCCCTGCTCGTCGCGTCGGGGGGCATCGAGGACTCGGCGGCGTCGTGGGGCGCGATCTACGTCCGCGACGACCTCGGCGGCGGCCCGTTCGTCGCCGGCCTGCCGTTCGTCGCGTTCCAGATCGCCATGACCCTCGGGCGCCTCGCCGGCGACCGCGTCGTCGACCGCTTCGGCGGGGTGGCCGTGGCGCGCGCGGGCGCGGCGCTGGCCGCGGTGGCGATGTCGACGGCGCTGCTCATCGCGCACCCCGTGGCCGCCGTCGTCGGCTACGCCGTCACCGGACTCGGCGTGGCGACGCTCTTCCCGCTCGGCTTCGCGGCGGCGGGCCGCGTCCCCGGGGTGCGGCCCGGCGATGGGATCGCGGTGGTCGGGTGGCTCGCGCGCCTGGGCTTCCTGACGTTCCCGCCGCTGATCGGGCTCGTCGCCGACCGCGTCTCGGTGGGCGCGGGGCTCGTGCTCGTCCCGATCGCCGCGGTGGCCGCGATGCTGCTGGCGGGGGCGCTGCGGCCGGCGCGCACACTGCGGACGTGACCGTCACCGACGCCGTCGCCGCCCTGTCGGCCCCGCTCGCGCCCCTCGACGAGACCGTCGCCTCGCTCGGCCGGGACCCGGGGCTCGTGGCGTGGTGGGGCACCGACGTCCCGGTGTCGGGCCCGGCGCACCCCGTCGACGACGGCTGGGTGCTGCTCGAGGTGGGCGACGCGACGATGCTGCGTAACCGCGTGACCCGCCAGGACCTCTACCGGACCGGCGTGTCGACGCTGCGCCGGACGCTCGCCGGGCTGCTGCTCGACGACCTCGGGCTCGCGCCCACCTGGGCCGCCGAGGTGATCCTGCCCCGCGCCGACGAGGACCGGCTGACGGAGTGGATGCGCGCGCACCTGCGGCTCACCGTGACGGTGCGCGAGGACCGCAAGCTGCTGCTCGGGCCGGTGCGCGACGCGATGGCCCCGGGGCTGCGCGACGACCGCGAGCCGGCCCTGTCCGCGCTGGCCCGCTTCGACGCGGCCGGCGGCGAGCGCCCCGTCCGCGACCCCTCGGTCCCGTTCCAGCGCCCCTGACCCGTGAGCGAAGTTCCCGGCTATAGCGGGGAACTTCGCTCACGTGCAGGTGACGCACGTGCGAGCAGCGGGGCGGGCCTCGAGGCGCTCGGGGGCGATGGGGCGTCCGCAGCGCTCGCAGACCCCGTAGGTCCCGGCGGCCACCCGCGCCCGGGCCGCGGCGAGCTCGTCGAGGTCGCGGCGCGCCCCGCCAGCAGCGCGGCCGCCTGCGCGCGCTCGTAGGCGATCGTCTGGCCCTCGGGGTCGTGCTCGTCGTCGCCGGAGCTCGCCGACGCCGTCTCGACGATGCCCGCGAGCTGCGCGGACAACGCCGCGACGCGGGCCCGCGCGTCGGTCTCGGCCTCGTCCAGCGGACCGGTCATACGACCGTCGCCAGGGCTCCCGGCGCGATCGTGACGGTCACGGCGCAGTCGGCGGACAGGTCGAGCACCTCGCCGTCGATCTGGACCGGCATCGGCTTGAGCGTGGTGAACGCGAACCGGTCGGTGTGGGGCTGGGGTCCCAGCCCGCGCACGGCCGCCCGGACGGCGAAGGCCAGGAGCCGGAGCCGCGAGCGGTGCGGCAGCGTGATCACCTCGAACTGCCCGTCGGCCGGGTCGCCGTCGGAGAGCGTCGCGTACTTCGCCATCTCGGGGATGTTGGCGAGGATGAGGCTGTCGAAGCGCCGCGGCCCCTCACCCTCGACGTCGACGGCGAAGGGCTTGAAGCGGGAGAACGCCCGGAGCGTGGTGATCACCTCGCGGATGGAGCCTTTGCCCCCGCGCTCGATCTCGAGCGCGACGGTGGGCGTGATCCCGAGGCCGAAGTAGGAGTGCGCCCAGCGCGGCCCCTCCTCGCCGGCGATCTCGATGCGCATGAGGTCGAGCCGCCGCACGTCGCCCGCGGCGACGGCCTCCACCAGCGGGCGCTCGCGCGTGGCGCGGCGGTGGTCGTTGGCGTTGCCGGCCGCGTGCACGGCCGTGACCGCCGCGGAGGTGGAGCCGTCGCCCGCGGCCATGACGCCCTCGACGACCTCGTGGTAGCCGCCGTCGCCGCTGACCGACACCACGAGCGCCCGGCCCGCGCTGGCCTCCTGCTCGGCGATGACCCGCGCGTGCCCCGCGTACTCGGTGGGGACGGCGACCACCTCGAGGTGCGGAGCGGCGTCCGCCAGCTCGGACCTCGCGCGCACCGCGCGCTGGGGGCCGTCGCCCGTGCTCTCCGGGTTGTAGACGAGCACCACCCGCTCGTAGGCGGGCACCGGGGACGGTTCGGACGGCAGGGCCACACGCCGAGGATACGGCGCGGACACCGACGGACGGCGCAGCGCGCGCGGCCACGTGCCCGGCGTGGGACGGTCGGGCCATGACGGCCCCGAGCACGCGCCGACGCGCGGTGATCGGCGGCGCGATCGCCCTCGTCGTGCTCGCCGTGCTGGGCGTGCCGCTGCTGCTCGGGTCGAGGACACCCCAACCCGGCGAGGCCGCCCGCGACCCGCAGGCGCAGGCCCGTCTCGACGTCCCGCGCCGGGAGGCCGGCGACCCGCTCGCGCTGGGCCGCCCGGACGCCCCGGTCGTCATGGCCGAGTGGGGCGACTTCCAGTGCCCCTTCTGCCGGCTCTTCGCGACGACGACCGAGCCCGAGCTGATCCGCCGCTACGTCGACGCCGGCCTGGTGCGCCTCGAGTGGCACGACTTCGCCTACCTCGGTCCCGAGTCGGTGCTCGCCGCCCGTGCGGCGCGGGCGGCGGCGCGCCAGGACCGCTTCTGGGACTTCCACGCCGCCCTCTACCGCGACGAGCCGGCGGAGAACCGGGGCGCGGTCACCGAGGCCTCGCTCGCCGCGACGGCCGCGGGGCTCGGGCTCGACGTCGACCGCTTCCGCCGCGACGCCGCCGACCCGGCGATCGCCGACGCCGTCACCGCCGACCAGGAGCTGGGCACGCGCCTGGGCGTGGGCGGCGTGCCGAGCTTCGTCGTCGGCGACCGGCTGATCTTCGGCGCGCAGCCGCTGCCGACGTTCACCGCCGCCCTCGACGACGCGCTGGCCCGGTCCCGCTGACGTGCTCGACATCGGCTACCTCGCCGCCTTCGCCGGCGGGGTGCTCGCGCTGCTGAGCCCGTGCAGCGCGCTGCTGCTGCCCTCGTTCCTCGCCTACGCCGTCGCCGGACGCACCGAGCTCCTCGCGCGCACCGGGGTGTTCACCCTCGGGCTGCTCGTCGTGCTCGTGCCGCGCGGCGCGGGCTCGTCGGCGCTGACGGGACTGCTCACCGGGCAGCGCGCGACCGTCGTGCTCGTCGCCGGGCTCGTGGTCATCGCGCTCGGCGTCGTCCAGATCCTCGGCGGTGGGTGGGCGTTCGCCCCCGCCGCGCGCGCCCAGCAGGGCCTCGCCCGCCGGGGCACGTGGCTGGCGACGGCCGGGCTCGGCGCGGTCTACGGGCTGGCCGGCTTCTGCTCCGGACCGGTCCTCGGTGCGGTGCTCACCGTCGCCGCGGCGAGCGGCCAGCCCCTGCGCGGCGCAGCCCTGCTCGCGGTCTACGCGGTGGGGATGACCGTGCCCGCCTTCGTGCTCGCCGCGCTCTGGGTGCGCTTCGACCTCGGTCGGCGCCGCTGGCTGCGCGGTCGCGAGTTCCGGGTGGGCCCGCTGCGGCTGCACACCACGTCGACGATCTCGGGACTGCTGTTCGTCGGGATCGGCGTCCTCTTCCTGGTCGCCGACGGCACGGCCGGGCTGGTCGGCGCCGACCCTGCGACGTCCGCCCGCGCGGAGGACGCGGTCGCGGGCCTCGGCGCCCGGGTGCCCGACGGGCTGCTGCTCGTCGTCCTGGCGCTGGTGGTGGTCGCGGTGACCGTCTGGCGGGTGCGGCGGGCCCGGTAGATCAGGGCGTCGGTAGATCAGGGCGTCGGTAGGTCAGCGCATCGCCAGCACGCGCTCGACCGCCTCGGGCAGCGTCGCGACGGCCGGGGCGACGGTGCGCAGGTCGGCCTCGTGGTGGGTGGAGTGCTCGGCGACGAGCACGCAGGCGCTGCCGACCGCGGCGGTCGCCGCGGCGTCGTCGAGGGTGTCGCCCACCAGCACCACCCGGGCCGGGTCGAGGCCGAGCACGTCGAGGTGGGCGGCCAGCGCCTCGGCCTTGCTGCGGCCGTCGTGGTGGTGGTCGCCGTCGACGCGGGCGAACCAGTCGTGCAGCCCACGCCGTCCGAGCGTCGCGTGGAGCTGGTCGTGGGCGAGCATGCTCAGCACCGACTGGCCGAGCCCGGCGTCCGCGCACCGCTCGAGCGCGTCGGTCGCGCCCTCGGCCAGCGGCAGGCCGGGCTCGACGCCCAGGTAGTGCGACCCGAAGGCGGCGTTGGCCCGCGCCCACTCCGCGTCGTCCACGGGACGTCCGACGAGGTCGGTGTAGAAGTCCCGCAACGGCCGCCGGAACGTCGACCGGTACTGCTCGAGGTCGAGGCCCGGCTCGACGCCCATCACCGCCAGGCTCGCCGCCGTGGCGTCGACGACGGCGTGCACGTCGGCGAGCAACGTGCCGTTCCAGTCCCAGATGACGTGCTCGACCACGCCACCATGATCCCCCAGATCAGGTGCCGAGGTGGTCCAGGAGGGCCTGGAGGGAGCGCTCGCGGGTGCACCGCAGGACCTCCTGCGGATCGTCGGTCCCGAACTGCTCGACCCACGCCTGGGTCTCACCCCGGTCGTCGACCGCGAACCAGACGGTGCCCGGGGGCTGGTCGTCCTGCGGCTCGGGCCCGCCGGCGCCGCTGACCGCGAGCGTCAGGTCGGCGCCGAGCATCCCCGCGGCCTTCTCGGCCATGGTCCGCACCGCGGGCTCCGACACCACCGGACCGTCGGGCACGCCCAGTGCCCCGTGCTTGGTGGTGCGGTCGTACGCCACGACCCCGCCGCGGAACCACTCACTCGAGCCGGGCGACGCGGCCAGGTCGCTGCAGACCAGTCCACCGGTCAACGACTCGACGACCGCCAACCGACGTCCGTCCCGCGATGCCGCCTTCGACACCGACTCCGCCAGCTCCTCGGGATCCGCCATACAGAGGGCCTTGCCGATCCCCCGCGGGCGGAAACGCGGACGGGAACGCCGTCAGGGTGTGAAGCGCCGCAGCCGCAGACTGTTGCCGACGACGAAGACGCTCGACAGCGCCATCGTCACGCCGGCGATCATCGGGTTCAGCAGCCCGGCGACGGCCAGCGGGAGCGCCGCGACGTTGTAGGCGAAGGCCCAGAACAGGTTGCCGCGGATCGTGGAGAGCGTGCGGCGGGCCAGGCGCAGGGCGACGGGCACGGCGCGCAGGTCGTCGCGGACGAGGGTGACGTCGCCGGCCTCGATGGCCATGGCGGTGCCGGTGCCCATCGCGACGCCGAGGTCGGCCTGCGCGAGGGCCGCGGCGTCGTTGACGCCGTCGCCGACCATCGCGACGGTCGCGCCGCCCTCCTGCAGACGGCGGACCTCGTCGGCCTTCTCGGTGGGCAGGACCTCGGCGACGACGTCGGCGGCATCGATGCCCACCTCCGCGGCGACCGCGCGGGCCGCGGCGGGGTTGTCGCCGGTGAGCAGCACGGGACGCAGACCGCTCGCCCGCATCTGGGCCACGGCTTCCTTCGAGCCCTCGCGCACGCCGTCCGCGACCGCGAGCACCGCCCGGGCCCGCAGGACGCCGTCCTCGTCGTCCCAGGCGACCAGCACCGTCGTCGCCCCCTGGCCCGCGGCGTCGTCGAGCGCGCGCTGCAGGTCGGCGGGGACGTCGACGCCGCGCTCGACGAACAGGCGGTGGCGCCCGGCGAGCACCCGCACGCCGTCGACGGTCCCGACGACGCCGAGCCCGTCGAGCGCCGCGACGTCGGTGACCTCGCTGACCTCGACCGACGTGGACGCCGCCTCTGTGACCTCGTCCCGGGCCGCCGCCGCGATCGCCCGGGCGACGGGGTGCTCGAGGCGCGCCTCGAGGGCGCCGGCGCGGGCGAGCACCTCGTCGCGGCCGACGCCGTCCGTCGCGCGCAGCGTCTGCAGGGTCATCCGGCCCGTGGTCACGGTGCCCGTCTTGTCCAGCACGATCGTGTCGACCCGTCGCGTCGACTCGAGCACCTCGGGCCCCCGCAGCAGGATGCCGAGCTGGGCACCGCGGCCGGTGGCGACGGCCAGGGCGGTCGGGGTGGCGAGGCCGAGCGCGCAGGGGCAGGCCACGACGAGCACGGCCATCCCGGCCGCGACCGCGAAGCCCCAGCCGGCGCCCGAGACGCCCCAGAAGAGCAGGGTGTTGATCGCGACCAGGATCACGACCGGCACGAACCACGCGGAGATGCGGTCGGCGAGCCGCTGGATCGCGGTCTTGCCGGCCTGCGCCTCCTCGACACGTCGCGCCATCCGCGACCACTGCGTGTCCCCGGCGGCCCGGGTGGTCTCGACGACGAGGCGGGCGGTCTCGTTGCGCGTGCCGGCGAGGACCTCGGTGCCGGGCTCGACGTCGACGGGCGCGGACTCGCCGGTCATGGCGCCCGCGTCGACGGTCGACCGTCCCTCCACCACGCGACCGTCCAGCGGGAAGGGCTCGCCGGCGCCGACCGCGATGCGGTCCCCGGGCTGCACGCCGCCGACCGGCACCGGCAGTTCGCGATCGCCGACGACCACGCGGGCCTCGGTCGCGGGCGGCGCCATGAGCGACGACGACACCCCGAGCGCACGGCGTCGTCCGCGGAGCTCGATCCAGCGCCCGAGCAGCGCCGCGGTGGTGATGGCCGCCGCGGCCTCCAGATAGACCGTCCGCGAACCGTCGAACTGGTCGGGCCGCGGGATGAGGTAGAGGGCGTGGCGCATGCCGCCCAGCCCCGCGCCGCCGAAGAAGAGCGTCCACAGCGACCAGCCGAAGGCGGCGAGCGTGCCCACCGAGACGAGCGTGTCCATCGTCGCCGAGAGGTGGCGCAGGTGACGGGCCGCGGCCCTGTGGAAGCGGTACCCGCCCCAGATCACGACGGGCGCGGTGAGCACCAGGCAGAACCACTGCCAGTACCGGAACTGCCAGTCGGGGTTCATCGCGACCGCCATCACCGGCAGCGTCAGCGCGAGGCAGACGAGGGCGCGGTGGCGCAGCTCGGAGAGCTCGGGGTCCGGCGCGTCCTCGGCCTCGGGTGCTGCCGTCGACGACGTCGGGCGCGGCGTGGCCTCCGGGGCGGTCCGCGGTGCGGGGACACCACCGCCGGCGGGCACCAACGGCGCCGCCGCCGCCGCCCCGAAGCCGAGGGTCCGGACGGCCGCGACGAGCTCGTCGCTGTCCTGCTCCGGCGGGTGGGTGACGCGGGCGCGACCCGTGGCGTAGTTGACGCTGGCCTCGACGCCCGGCAGCCGTCCGAGCTTGCGCTGGATGCGTGCGGCGCACGTCCCGCAGGTCATGCCGGTGACGGCGAGCTCGGTCGTCACCGTCTCCGCGCTCGCCGCTGCCGTGCTGTCCGCGACATCGGTCGCCACGCCGCCACCTCCTGCTCGTCGCCGGGGATCGACGGCGCGACGTTAGGGGGCGATCACGCCGCGGCCGCCGGAGCTGAGAGCGCCTGAGGACCCGTCCGCCGACCGCCGACCGGGACGGGACGAGCGGTCGTTCCGGACGCCCGTGCGGCCGCTGACGTTCACCCGATCGGTTCAGTCACCGTCTCAGCCGTGCGTGTGTGCGGCGCGGTGATGATCGGGTAGGCCCGGCGACGACCGTGCACCGTTCATCCAGGAGGCACCCCATGGCCGAGGACACGTCCGCCGAGGACCTCAAGGGCCGCGCCAAGGAAGCCGTCGGCGCCATCACGGGCCAGGACGACTGGGCCCGCGAGGGCAAGGAGCAGCAGAAGAAGGCCGACGCCGAGGACACCGCCCGGCAGAAGGAGGCGGAGGCCCAGAAGGCCCGCGCCCAGGCCGACAAGAAGGACGCCGACCAGAAGAAGCACCAGTAGTCCTCACACTCCCCGTGCGGCCCCGGACCGGCCACTGATCGGTCCGGGGCCGTCGTGTGTCACGCCCGGACAGGCACTGGACGCACTGCGTAACGAACTTCGCCTTCCGATCGATCATCAGCCGTCACGCGGGGTCGATGAGGGAGCGCAGCGATGATGGTGCTCGTGGTGCTGGGGGTCGTGGCGATGGGTCTCGCCCTCGCCTGGGAGCTCCGGTTCGTCGCGCTCTGGCTCCTCGTGCGGGCCGTCGACGCAGTCGAGGGCGCCGACGCCGCGGGCCGCCGGCAGTACGGCGACTTCCGACGCATCGTCGCCGAGAAGGGCCTCGCCGGCGTCGACCTCGCCTGGCTGGCGAGCGGCGACGACGACCGGTCCGACGCCGCCGACCGCGCGGACTGGCAGCTGCGCAGCGCCTGACCGTGCACCGACGACGCGTGAGTCAGTGGACCGTGCGTCAGTGGACCGTGCGTCAGTGGACCAGCTTCAGCCCGACCACGCCGCCGACGATCGCCACCAGGAAGACGATCTTCAATGCGGAGATCGACTCGTCGCCCGTGGCCATGGCGTAGGCGACGGTGAGCACCGCACCGATCCCGACCCACACCGCGTACGACGTGCCCACCGGCAGGCTCCGCATCGCGTAGGCCAGGCCGATCATGCTGAGCACGATCGCGACGCCGAAGGTGATCGACGGTCCGAGCCGGGAGAAACCCTCCGACCTGCCCAGAGCGGTGGCCCACACGGCCTCGAGCACACCGGAGACGACGAGAACGATCCATGCCACGACGAGCCTCGCTACGGTCGCCGTCTTGTCGCGGTCTGGGTACGGCGCCCCTCGTCCAGGTCGCTCCCGATGATCGGGGAGCGCCTCCCGAGGATCGCAACGGGTGCGTGAGCTCGGCAAGGCGGACGACGGTGCGTTGCGTCTCCACGGTCCGGCTCAGACGACCCGCGCCATCCAGAGGTGGCCGTCGGGGTCGGTGAACGTGCTCTGGTACCCCCACCCCGGGTCGCCCGGCTCGACCTTCACCGTGGTGCCCGCCGCCCGCACGCGCTCGGTGACGGCGTCGACCTCGGCAGGCGTGGCCGCGCCGAGGGCGAGCAGGCACTCGCTCACGCCGTCCGGGGCCACCTCGTGGTCCGCGCTGACGAAGCCGAAGCCGTCGCGGGGTATCAGCATGAGCGTCACGCCGGGGCCGAGGGCGAACTGGAGCGGCTCGGGCAGGCCGTCGTCCGCGATCTCGCTGCCGACGGTCTCGAGGTCGAGCACCCGGCGGTAGAAGTCGTGGGCGATCCGGCGGTCCTGCACCGGCAGCGCGACGGTGAACGGCATTTCCGCACCCTCCCACCGATCTGCCCGATCCCACGAGCGGGTGACGGCGTAACAATTCCGACCGACCGGACGAGATCACCGTCGACGGACAGGCCGGAAACGCCCGCAACCACGCGGCAGCGGCCGCCGCAGTTCCGTCTCCATCCACGTTCGTGCGGTTCTCTGTCGGGGGGACATTCCTGTGTCGAAGAAGGGCTGGGCCATCGGCGTCGTCGCGTTCCTCGCGATCGTCGGCTCGTGCAGCGACAAGGAGACGACGTCGACGACGCCGGCCCCGGTCGCGGCGCCTGCCAGCTCGTCCCCGTACGTCGCACCCGTGGCGGCGCCGACGACGTCGGCCGCGCCCGCGGGGGTCGCCGTGACCCGGGTGATCGACGGGGACACCTTCGAGATCGCCGGCGGGCAGCGGGTGCGCGTGCTCGGGATCGACTCGTGCGAGCTCGGCACCTACGGCGGCACCCAGGCGAAGCAGTCCGCCGAGATCGCGCTCGACGGCGAGTCGGTGGTCCTCGAGCAGGAGCCCGGCATCGACCGCGACCGCTACGGCCGCCTGCTGCGCTACGTCTCGACCGGCTACGGCAGCGACTTCGGCGAGTCCATGGTCGTCCAGACCCACACCGGCGTTGCCCGGGGCGACAGCGACGCCTCCGACGCACGGCTCGCCGAGCTGCGGGATCGGGACGACGGCGGTCGCGACTGCTCGGAGCCGGACGACACGCCCTCCACCACCTCCTACGACGTCGACGTGGATGACGACGACGACGTCAACCTCCCCGACGGGGCGCTGACCGGCGGCTACTGCGCCCGCAAGTGGTGGTGCTGACCCGGGCGACGCTCTGTCACGCCGACGAGTGACGGCTCGCACGCGGGCTCACGAGCTGGTCTGGGCGGAGCGATTCCCGGGCATGACGCAGTCGGGGCGCCACGCTCGGGACCACAGCTCGATCAACGCCGCGCGGCTGGCACTGGCCAGCACGGTGATCGGGATCCTCGCGGCCGCGGTGGTGGTGCTGACGTCCGCAGCGCCGGACGTCGCACTCGTGGCGTCCCCGGTGGCGCCCGCCGCCGCGGTCGCGCCGGTCGCACCGGGGACGGTCGTCCCCGCGGAACCGGTCACCACGGCTCCGGCCTCGTCGCCGAAGGCCGCCCCGGCGACCACCAGGTCGCGGACGTCGGACGAGCACGAGACACCGTCCACCTCGTCCCGCGCCGGCGCCCGGAGCTCGGGCGCGGGGTGTGGTCAGCGCGCGGTCTCGGCGGGCGAGTTCAACCCGTCGTGCTCGGAGTACCAGGGCTACCTCGACCCCGGCCGCGCCGGCGGCCGCGCCCCGAGCTCCGGCGACCTCCAGACCGAGTGGGGATGCGAGCAGGGCTACATCCCCGCCGAGGAGTGCGACTAGGTCCGCTCGAGGGCCTCGCGGTCCCACGGCGCGTTGTCCGCGGCCGCCTCGTAGGTGCTCTGCAGGAACTCGAGCAGGTACCGGTCCGGGTCGGCTGCCCGGCGCACCGCCTCGTAGGGCAGCAGGAACTGCTGGGCGGCGTCGACCCAGGCCGCCTCGGCCGGGGCGACCGGGTGCTCGCGGAACCCGGGGGGCTCCGGGTAGGCGTAGGCGTAGAAGGCGCCCTCCTCGCCGAAGCCCGGCCAGAAGCCGGCACTGCTGAGCTCGTGCGAGTAGCCCTCGACCATGACCCAGTCGGCGCAGTTCGGGGCGCCGCCGGGGTGCGGCGGTGCGGTGCGGCCCGAGAACCGCGTGCACGCCATGTCCAGCCCGCCCCAGAAGAAGTGGACCGGGCTGACCTTGCCGATGAAGCGCGACCGGAACTCGGTGAGCACCCGCTGTGCGTTGACGAGCTGGCCCCAGAACGCCCGCGCGTGGTCCGGCTCGTAGGTGGTGTGCTCGTCGTCCTTCTCGAACGGGATCGCCCGCACCACCTCCGTGGGCGTGGTGCGGATCGTGACGTCCACGCCCAGCTCGCCCAGCGCGGCCATGGTCTCGGCGTAGAAGTCGGCCACGGGCCTGCTCGCCAGCGGCACGGAGCGCTGCCCGCCGGTGCTCGCCCGGAGGTCCAGGCGGTGCTCGACGAAGTCGAACTCCATGTCGAAGGCGCCGTGGGCGTAGGGCATCGACGACGTCGTCAGACCGCGCGCCGAGACGTAGAGCGGGACCTGCCACCAGTGGTTGATCATCGGCTCCGAAGCCATCCGGATCTTCCCGACGATCTGGGTCCACATGTGCAGCGTGTCCCGGGTGTCCGCCCAGTCGGCGACCCGGAGGGCGGGCCACAGCTCCGTACTACTCATTCCTCCATTCATAGCCGGACGAGCACGCCGCCGTCGATCAAAGGTCGGACAGCGGGACCCCGGGGTCGGCGAGCCGGGCGGTGTCGAGCGTCGTGCCGGCGCGGATCAGCCGCTCGATGTCGTCGGTGACGTCCCAGATGTTGACGTTCATGCCGGCGAGCAGTCGCCCGTCCTGCAGCCAGAACGCGATGAACTCGCGGCCGGCGAGGTCGCCGCGGACGACCACCTCGACCTCGTCGCCCGCGTCGACGTGGCCCGTGTACTCCATGCCGAGGTCGTACTGGTCGGTGAAGAAGTAGGGCAGGCGGTCCCAGCCCGCGGCGTTCTCGTCGATCATCGCCGCCGCCGCGACCGGCCCGCTGTTCTGGGCGGTCGCCCAGTGCTCGACACGGATCTGCCGGCCGAGGGCCGGGTGGTGGATGCTCGCGATGTCCCCGGCGGCGTAGATGTGGGGATCGCTGCTGCGCAGGTGCTCGTCGACCCGGACGCCGTCGTCCACCTGCAGACCCGCGCTCTCGGCGAGCTCGGTGTTCGGGGCCGCGCCGATGCCGACGACGACTGCGTCCGCCTCGACGAGCGAGCCGTCGCCCAGGCGGACGCCCACGACGGCGCCGTCCTTGCCCACGATCTCGGTCACCTGCACGCCGGTGCGCAGCTCGACGCCGTGCTCGCGGTGCAGGCCGGCGAACACCTCGGCGATCTCCGGGCCCAGCACGGCCAGCAGGGGCGCGTCGGCGGCCTCGAGCACGGCCACCTCCACGTCGGCGATCCGCGCCGCCGCGGTCACCTCGAGGCCGATCCAGCCCGCGCCGATGACGGCGATGCGCCCCGCCCGCTGCAGCAGGATCTTGAGGCGGTCGCTGTCGTCGAGGTAGCGGAGGTAGTGCACGTCCTCCAGCTCGGCGCCCGGCACCCGCAGGTGCCGTGGCGAGGACCCGGTGGCGAGCAGCAGGGCGTCGTAACCCACGCGGCCGCCGTCGTCGAGGACGACCTCGGAGGCCTCGCGGTCGATCGCGGTGACGGTCGCACCGAGGCGCAGGTCGACGTCGTGCTCCCGGTACCAGTCGGCCGGGTGCACGAAGACCTCGTCGCGCTCCGACGATCCCTGGAGGTACTCCTTCGAGAGCGGGGGGCGCTCGTAGGGCCGGTGCTGCTCGGCGCCGAGCAGCACCACCGGCCCCTCGTACCCGCCGTCCCGGAGGGCCTCCGCAGCCCGGGCGCCGGCCAGTCCCGCTCCGACGATCACGTACGTCATGCGTGGCTCCTCCTGTTCGTCAGCCCGACTTGGCGGCGAGGCGCTCGCGCGTCCTCGCCCGCTGCTCCTCGAACCGCGTGGCCTGGGCGTCGATCCGGGTCAGGAACTCGGAGAGCTCCGTCCGGGCCTTCTCCCCCTCGGCGTCGAGACCCTCGAGCTCGAACACCTTCCAGTGGCGCAGCAGGGGCCAGACCACCTCGTCGTGGTGCACACGCAGGTCGTAGATGCCCGCCTGGGCGATCTGCACGGCCTTGCGGGTGAAGCCCGGGATGATCGCGCCCGGCATCGCGAAGTGGACCACCTCGTCGGTGATGGCCCGCATCGTGGCGTTGGGCGCGAAGTCGAGGGCGGCCTTCGTGAGGTTCCGGTAGAAGACCATGTGCAGGTTCTCGTCGGTGGACACCCGCGTGAGCAGCTTCTCCGCGATGGGGTCCCCGGCGAACTTGCCGGTGTTGCGGTGCGAGACGCGCGTCGCGAGCTCCTGGAACGAGACGTAGGCGAGCACGTTGAGGATCGGCTTCTCCGCCGAGTCGTAGCCCGTCTGCATCACCTGCATCCGCGCCTGCTCGAGCTCGTCCGGGTCGACGCCGCGGGTCACGAGGAGGTAGTCGCGGATGCAGAAGGCGTGACGGCCCTCCTCGGCGGTCCACCGGTGCACCCACGTCCCCCAGGCACCGTCGCGGCCGAACGCCCGCTCGATCTCGCGGTGGTAGCTGGGCAGGTTGTCCTCGGTGAGGAGGTTGACCTCGAGCGCCGTCCGCGCGATCGGCGACAACGCCGACTGCTCGGGGTTCCAGGCCTCTCCGCCGAGGTCCGCGAAGTCACGCCCGAGGCTCCAGGGCACGTACTCGTGCGGCATCCAGTCCTTCGCCATCCCGAGGTGCCGGTCGAGGTTCTCGGTGACGGCGGGCTCGAGATCGAGGAGCAGGCGCGTGCTGTCCGTGGTGGTCATGATGTGTCCACTCTCAGCCGCGGTGTCGGCCATGGGGTGCGTGCGCACGGCCCCCGCAGACTACCGGGCCGGGCGACCCTCAGATGATCAACGCTCGCGCTCGCGGAGGTAGGCCTCCAGCTCGGCGGCCCCGCGGAGCATCGCCCGCCCCCGGGCGGCGAGCCGTGCGTGCCAGTCGCCCAGGGCGCCCTCCAGCGGCTCGAGCCCGCCGGCCGCCCGGACCTGCGCGATCAGCGGGGCGATCTGCTCCAGCAGATAGCCTCCCCGGCGGAG
The DNA here is from genome assembly GCF_050948445.1 of Actinomycetospora sp. CA-053990. Lineage (NCBI taxonomy): Bacteria > Bacillati > Actinomycetota > Actinomycetes > Pseudonocardiales > Pseudonocardiaceae > Actinomycetospora > Actinomycetospora sp. CA-053990. Next base: position 5,897,365 of record NZ_CP192043.1, read on the forward strand.
CTGGTGGGCCATCCGGACGTCCCGGACGTCGGCGTCGTCGTAGACGCGGTAGCCGGTCCGCGGATCGCGGCGCGGGACGACGAGGCCGGCCCGCTCCCACGTGCGCAGCGTGGCGGGCCGCAGCCCGAGCTGGTGTGCCAGCGGCCCGATGAAGATGCCGCCGGGCTCGGGCGTCGCGACGGGACCCAGGTCGCGCAGGGCCCGCTCGACAGCCCGGAGGGTCCGGCGGTCGTCGAGGAGCTGGGCGTGGCCCTCGTCGACCAGGCGGAAGGCCTCCTCGGTCGCGCCCTCGTTGACCGCCCGCATGATCGACGTCGCCGCCCCGTGGCCGTGCCCGGGCACGAGGGCGAGGAACGCGCGCAGGGCCGCCGCGTGCACCGGGGTGTAGACCCGGTAGCCGTGCGCCGTGCGGGTGGCGGGCGGGAGGCTGCCGGCGTCCTCGTAGTTCCGGACGGCCTGGGGGGACAGGCCGTGCCGACGGGCCAGGTCCACCGGCCGGAGCTTCCCGGCACTTTGAGGGTTTCGGGCCATCGTCCCCCCGATATCGCGCCGAAGTCTCCACCGAGGGTTCAACGATAGCGTTGAGGAGGTGACTGCTGACATCACCGCCACAGCCCGACCCGTCGACGCCCGGGCCGTCATGGGGCTCCTCCCCGGTCGGCCGCGGGTGCTCGCCCTCGGGGAGCCCACCCACGGCGAGGACGCGCTCCTCCACGTGCGCAACGCGCTGTTCCGCCAGCTCGTCGAGCAGGAGGGCTACCGGACCATCGCGATCGAGAGCGACTGCCTGAAGGGCCTGCTCGTGGACGACCACGTCACCTCGGGGGCGGGCAGCCTCGACGAGGTCATGGAGCACGGGTTCAGCCACGGGTTCGGTGCGTCCGCGGCGAACCGGGAGCTCGTGCGCTGGATGCGGGCCCACGACGACGGACGGCCCGCCTCCGAGCAGCTCCGTTTCGCCGGGGTCGACGGGCCGCTGGAGATCAGCGGGGCGGCGAGCCCCCGACAGGCCCTCACCGCGCTCCACGGCTACCTCGCCGCGCACGGCGACGAGAGCCTGCTCCCGTGTCCTGCGGCGACGCTCGACGACCTGCTCGGCGCCGACGACCGGTGGACGAACCCCGCCGTGATGTGGGAGCCGGCCGCATCCGTCGGGCGCTCCGCCGACGCCCGGGAGCTGCGACTGCACGCCGACGATCTCGCGTCGCTGCTCGACGAGCAGACGCCGCACCTGATCGCGGCGACCTCCCGGGACGAGTGGGAGCGGGCCCGCCTCCACGCCCGCACCGCCGTCGGCCTGCTGCGCTACCACCACGCGATGGCCGACACCTCGTCGAGCCGGATGCCGCGGCTGCTGGGCGTGCGGGACCAGATGATGGCCGACAACGTCCTCGCCGCCGCCGAGCGGGGACCGACACTGCTCTTCGCCCACAACGCCCACCTGCAGCGGGAGAAGAGCTCGATGCGGATGGGCGACCTCCCCGTCCCGTGGTGGAGCGCCGGCGCGCTGGTCAGCGCCCGCCTCGATGAGGACTACGCGTTCCTGGCCACGGCCCTCGGCACGATCCGGCACCACGACGTCGACGACCCGCCGCCGGACACCCTCGAGGGGCTCCTGTCCGCGCTGCCGGAGAGCCGCGTCCTCGTCGACCCCCGACAGCTGCCGGCCCGCGCCGCGCCCCGCACGTCGCCCTGGTTCGGCTATGCCCCGTTGGACCCGGCGCACCTCGGCTCCATCGACGGCGTCGTGTTCGTCCGTGATGTGGCCTGACGGCGGTCAGCTCGCCGAGCGTCACCCCGCCGGCAGCTCGTAGACCTGGCCGGCCACCTTCGTCAGCAACACGTTCGCCGTCTGCCGGCCGTCGAGCCCCACCGTCAGGTTGCTCCAGATCACGATCGTCACCTGGTTGACCGGGTCGTAGCCGGCGAAGTCGTTGTAGCTCGGCATCTCGCCGAAGTGGAAGTAGAGCGGGACGTTCGGCGCGAGGATCTGCCGCTCGATGCCCAGCCCGTACTGCGTCGCGCCCGGCTGCGACGGGTCGGAGGGCTGCGGGCTGTCCAGCCACTGTCGCTGGAGGTCGGGGCCGAACACCCGGCCGCCGACCAGCGCCTGCATCCAGGTCGCGAGGTCGTCGGCGGTCGAGATGGCCCCGCCGGCCGCCGTGGCGTAGGACGAGTTCTGGTGGGTGTAGTCGACGGGCGCCAGGGTGCCCGCCCGGGCCGCGGCCACCATCTCGGGCGGGTAGGGGGTCTCCACGAGGGCGTACTCGGAGCCGCCGTACAGGTAGCCACGGGAGAAGGGTTCGGGGAGCGAGGTGTCCGTGGTCGCCGGGAGGCTGGTCTGGGCCAGACCCTGCGGGCCGTACAGGCGGTCCTGGAACGCCTGGTTCAGCGGCCTGCCGTCGACCCTCTCGACGATGAGGCCGAGGAGGGCGTAGTTGGTGTTGCTGTAGTCGTAGGCGGCGCCAGGGGGGAACAACGGGGGGTGCCGGAAGGCGATGTCCAGCACCTCCTGCGGCGTCCAGACCTTCGCCGGGTCGGCGTCGAGGGTGTCCGCGAAGCCGGGGTCGTTCGTGTAGCCGTACAGGCCGCTGCGCATCGTCAGCAGCTGGGCGACCGTGATGTTCTCGCCGTTCGGCACCCCCGGGACGTACCTCGACACGGGATCGGTGAGCTGCAGCTTCCCCTCCTGCGCCAGCAGCAGCGTCACCGCGGAGGTCATCGTCTTGGTGATCGAGGCGATGCGGACATGGGTGCCGCCCGTGGGCGCCACCTGCGCACCCCGCTGCGTCGTCCCGACGGCGGCCGTGAACTCGCCCTGGGGGGTGCGGACCTCGACCACGGCGCCGGGGATCATCAGCTCTGCGGCGGTCGCCTCGACCATGGACGTGAGGGCGGCGGGATCGATCGTCTTCACCACGCCCGACCCGTTCGACGGCGTCGCCGCGGCCGCCGCGGTGGGTGCCGCCGCTCCGTTCGCCGAGCAGCCGGCGAGCACCAGGAGCAGGCAGGACGCCAGCCCGAGGACACGGGCTCGCGGAGGCGGCCCGGGCCGAGAGTCAGCACGCATGTCCTGCTCCCCGCCCTGGGCGCCGACGTCGTCGTCGGATTCACGAGGTTGGCGCACGGTCCGGCATGGTCACCAGCCGCTGACCGGCCGAGCCACCGCACGTAGGGGACCCGCGACGCAGAGGCAGTGTCTCCCGCGCGTCAGGGCCGAGCGGCGGGTGTGGTCGCGACGTAGACGGTGTGGGCCGCCTCGCGGTCCTGCAGCGGGTTGGGGAAGCGGACGACGTGCGCCTCGGCGGTCGCGAAGGCGTCGGCCAGCAGCGCGGTGAACTCGTCGTCGGGCGGGTCGTTGGACCAGAGCGCGAACACCCCGCCGGGACGCAGGCGCGCGGCCACGCGGGCCAACCCGTCCCGGCCGTAGAACTCGGCGTGGGCGGGATCGAGGACGTGCCTCGGCGAGTGGTCGATGTCGACCACGATCGCGTCGACGAGTCGGTCGGGAACCGATGCGTCGAACCCCGACGGGGACCGGAGCATCCCGAAGAAGTCGCCGTGCACCAGCGTGCACCGCTCGTCGGAGATCAACGACGCGGCCGCGGGCACCAGGTCCCGCCGGTGCCACTCGATCACCTCGGCGAGCGCGTCGACGACCACCAGGCGGCCGACCCTCCGGTCCGCGAGCACCGTCTGCGCCGTGTAGCCCAGCCCGAGTCCTCCCACGACCACGTCGAGGTCCTCACCCGACACCTCCGCCAGGGCGAGACGAGCCATCTCCACCTCGGCCACGGTGAACATGCTCGACATCAGGAAGTCGTCGCCGAGCTTGACCTCGAAGATGTCGATCTCGGAGGCGGGGAGCCGCCGCCGGCGGAGCACGAGCTCACCCATCGAGGTCGACCGCCAGTCGAGCTCCTCGAAGCGAGCGCTCACCGACACCCACCTCGTCGCGATCCGGCCACCCCCGCACCGTAGCCCTGGGCCCTTCCCCTCAGCCGAGGTCGAGCGAGCGGTCGAGGACGTCACGGGCGACGTCCGTCAGCGGCCGTTGCCGGCTGCGGGCGTGGCCGCGGAGCCGGATGAAGGCCGTGCCCAGGTCGAGGGCGTGGCGTGCGGCGAGGAAGCCCTTGGCCTGCTCGATGACCACCCGGCTCGTCAGCGCCTGCTCCAGCTGCTGGTTGACGGTCTCGACCTTCACCTGGGCCCGGCGGTGCAGGATGCCGATGGCCGCGGCCGTGCCCAGGAAGTGGGCGATCCGCTGATCGGCGGCCGGCAGGGGCCCGGGCTCGCGACGGAACAGGTTGAGGCCCCCGACGACCTCGGCGCGCAGCGCCACCGGCTCGGCGTGGGCGGCGCGGAAGCCCTCGGCCCGGGCCTGACGGGCGAACGCCGGCCAGCGGTCCACGTCGTCATCCAGATCCGCGCAGTGCACCGGCCCGCGCGCGTGCACGGCGTCGAGGCACGGGCCTTCCCGGACCAGTATCTGCAGGTTCTCGAGGTTCTCGCTGCCGCCGTGGGTGGCGGCGACGGGGACCAGCAGGCCTTGCTCGTCGACCAGGAGCACCCCGGCCGCGTCGACGTCGAGCAGTTCCACGCACGCGGTCGTGAGCGTGTACAGCAGGTCGGCGACATCGAAGCCGTCGCTCAAGGTGTCGGTGAGGGCGACGACGACCTCGGCGACGAGCTCGTCCCTCGGGGAGCTCATGGGGCAAGTATGGCCCGGGCCGGCGGACACGGGACGGCGAGCACCGCGGTCGTGAGCCGGGACGGCCGTCGTGCCCGGCGGCGATCCTCCGGGGATGATCGACGGTCGACCCCGAGCCGAGAGGACGGCGTACACGCGATGAAGCTGTTGGCGATCTCGGGCAGCCCCTCGTCACCGTCGAAGACGGTGCTGGCGCTGTCGGTCGCGCTCGCGCGGGGCGCCGAGCACGACGACGTGGACACCGACCTGCTGGATCTGCGCGAGCAGGAACTGGTGTTCAGCGACGGGCGCGACCCGGCCGACTACACCGGTGCCAGCCGGAGGGCGATCGACGACGTGGTCGCCGCCGACGCGCTCCTCGTCGGCACACCGATGTACCGCGGCGGGTACACCGGTCGCCTGAAGAACCTGTTCGACCTGCTCCCCAACGACGCGCTGGCCGGCAAGCCGGTGGGCCTGGTGGCCACCGGCGGCACCGATCACCACTTCCTGGCGCTCGAGCACGAGCTCAAGCCGCTCGTCGGCTTCTTCCGGGCCTGGGCCGTGCCCGGTGCCGTGTACGCCAACAACACGCACTTCTCGGCGGGCGAGCTCGTCGACCGGGACGTGCGGGACCGGCTGCACGATCTCGCGGACGCCGTCGTGACCTTCGCCCGGCACATGCCCACCCTCGCGGGCGCCGCCGCGCCGGACATTCCTCGCAAGTCCGCCGAGGAGGCCTGACGGGCCCTCTCGTTCGGGCGAACGGTGTAACGAGTGCGTCCGCGTAGCGACAACAGGCTGACACCGCAGGAATTGCCGCAGCCGGGGGGACACCATGAAGCTCGCGATCACCGCCACCGCTCGCCGTGAGCGTCGGGAGGCCGGCGAGCGCCGGCAGGAAGCCGCGCTCGAGGCGCAGCGCGCGGAGGCCCTGCGTCGCGCTCGCAACCGCTCGGCCGTCGTCGCCGCCGCGCTGGCCTCGGTCCCGCAGCCCCGTGACGCGACGGGCGGCCTCGTCGCGCAGCGTCGGACGGTCGGCGTCCCGCACGTCTAGACGATCGCTGCACCGAGCCGGAGCGAGAAACGTGTGCCCGTTCGCCGGTGAGCTGCGCGTCGACGGGTTACCCGCGGACATGGCCGACTTCCAGGGCACCACCACCGTCGACGCTGCCGACGACGTCCTCTTCGCCTTCCTCTCGGACGTCCACAACCTCCCGAAGTACTTCGCACGCATGACCTCGGCCGAGCCCGGCGAGGGCAACGAGGTGCACACCACCGCCGCGCTGCCCGACGGATCGCAGGTCGAGGGCACGGCGTGGTTCGAGGTCACCGACGACTCCCGCCACATCGCCTGGGGCGCCGAGGGCGAGAGCGGATACCACGGGTACCTCGACGTCCGGGCGGTCGGCGACGACCGCAGCGAGGTCGAGGTCCACATCCACTCCGAGCGCGTCGCGTCCGGCGACGAGTCCGTCCAGGGTGGCGTCGACGAGACGCTCGCCGCGATCAAGCAGCTCGTCGAACGCGCGAACGCCCTCGACTAGCGTGCCGTTCCCCGGCGTGGCCGCGCTCTCGCGAGCAGAGCAGGATGCGGCGCCATGACGGTGGCACTGGTGCACGGCAATCCGGAGAGTGCGGCGATCTGGGACCCCCTCGTCGCCGAGCTGGCGCGCGCGGGGGTCGAGGACGTCGTCCGGCTCTCCCCGCCCGGCTTCGGCGTGCCGCTCCCGGCCGGCTTCCCCGCGACCGTGACGGCGTACCGCGACTGGCTGATCAACGAGCTCGAGCGCTTCGACCGGCCCGTCGACCTCCTGGGCCACGACTGGGGCGGCGGCCACCTCGGGACCGCGCTCATGGAACGCCCCGAGCTGGTACGCAGCTGGGCCAGCGACGCCCTGAGCGTCTTCGAGCCGGACTACGTGTGGCACGACCTCGCCCAGACGTGGCAGACGCCCGGCGACGGCGAGGCCAGCCTCGACGAGATGTTCGCCGGAACTCCCGCAGAGCGAGCCGAACGACTGCAGGCCTTCGGCATCGGTCGGCCCGAGGCCCTGCAGATCGCCGGTGTGCAGGGCGACGAGATGAAGCAGGCGATCCTCGCGCTCTACCGCTCCGCCGCCCAACCGGCGATGGCCGAGCTCGGCAAGGGGCTGTCGGCTCTGGCGAGTCGTCCAGGCCTCGCGCTCGTCGCCACCGCGGACCCCTTCGGCGGGTCCGAGGAGCTCCGCCGGCGCGCGGCGGAGCGCGCCGGCGCCGAGGTCGCGGTGCTCGACGAGCTGGGCCACTGGTGGATGGTCGAGGACCCGGCCCGCAGCGCTCGTGTCCTCACCGCCTTCTGGCGCTCGCGGGCCTGGAGCGCGTAGGCCACGGCGGCTGACGGATCGGAGGCCCGGCCGATCCGTGCACCCGCGACTCTGCGCTGTTCGGCGTCCCCCTGATCGACCCTGACAGGCCTCCGTCACCCGACGGGGGGTGGCGACGAGGTCCCGGATGCTGCCGCCCCGATGGACGGATCGGGAACGTCCGGCGACGTGTCGAGGCCGTGCTCCCCCGCGTGCTGATCCAGCAGAGCCATCAGCCTCCGGCTCGCCTGCGCGTCGCCACCCAGACGCTGCTCGGTGTACAGGGCCGCCCCGAGGTCGTGCAGGAGAGCGTGCCCTCGCCGCTTGGCCGCCATGGACTCCATCTTGGCCTGACCCTTGGCTCCCGCCTCCATGCTCTTCCGAGCGAGGCTCTCCGCGTTCGTCTTCATCGCATCCTTGAACCCCATTGCGCCTGCTCCTCTTGCACGGTTCCGATGGTGAGGGCCCAGTGGACGCCGACTGACCGGCGACGGCATCACCCGGATCGGACGAGCGCGGGGCGGCCCCGGCACCGTGCGACCGGGATGCACCGAGACGAGGGCCACCCGACTACAGAGCTCCTCGAGACCACGGAGCTGCTCGAGGATGCCGTGCAGGTGGGAGTCGTCGATGTCTTGCGGCTGTGAACGACCTGTCGTCGCAGCGGCACCGAACCGGGAGCACCGCGGCTGGAACATCGCGCTGGGGATCATCGGCCTGCTCGCGACACTGGTCTGGGTGCGACTCGACGGCCTCGCTGGGAAGTCACGATGACGAGCGTCCAGCGCGGCCTGCTCCACGAGGAGCCTTCGAGCTGCTCTCTGAACGGAGATCAACGCCGAGGACGGGCACCCGACCGCAGGGGACTCCACCCACGATCGGGAACATCGATGGTTTCGCCCGGGAAGAGCGCGGTCATCCCGAGCGATGGCTCAGCCCACCGGGAGTCCGGGTGGCCCGCGCGGCGCCACATCGAACGACGGCGCCCCGGTGGCGGGCGCCGAGCGTGGGCATCATCCCTCGGTGGCCCAGCCCCACCTCGACGCGGAGGGCCCCATCGCCGAGGCCGAGGCGTACGCCGCGCACTCGAGCACCACGCAGCAGCCCCTCGGCCCGCTGGGTTCACCGTTGAATCGCCGCTCGCCGTTCCTGATCGGGCTCAGCGCGGCGCTCGGCGTGGCGGTCGTCATCGCCCTGGTGCAACTGGTCACCGGCGCGGCCGACGTCCTGGTCCTGATCGGGGTCGCGCTGTTCGTCGCGCTCGGGCTGGAACCGGCGGTGTCGTGGCTGGCTCGCCGCGGGCTCCGGCGCGGGTTCGCGGTCACCCTCGTCTGCGTCGGGTTCGTGGTGATCGTGGGCGGCTTCCTGGCCCTGGCCGTTCCACCGATGATCGAGCAGGCGGCCGGTTTCCTGGGCCAGACCCCCCGGTATCTGCAGCTGTTGCAGGACCGCAGCTCGACCATCGGCATGCTCGACGCCCGGTTCGGACTGCAGCAGCATCTCCAGCAGGCCCTGGCAGGCAACAGCTCAACGCTGATCAACGGCGTTCTCGGGGCGGGGTTGGCGGTCCTGGGCGCGCTGGGCGACACCGTGGTCGTCGTCGTGCTCACGGTGTACTTCCTGGCCGCGCTGCCCGGGATACGCCAGGCGGCGTACCGGTTGGCGCCGGCCTCGCGGCGGCCCCGCGCCGTCTTGATCGGCGACGCCATCTGCGTCCGCTTCGGGGGCTACGTGCTGGGCAACGTGGTGATGTCGGTGATCGCCGGGACGGCCACGTTCGTCTGGCTGCTGATCTTCGGGGTGCCCTATGCGCTGTCGTTGGGGGTGCTGGTCGCCCTGCTGGACCTGATCCCCGCTGTCGGGGCCGTGATCGGCGGCGTCCTGACCACACTGGTGGCGCTGGCCGTGTCCTGGCCCGTGGCCCTGGCCACGGTCGGGTTCTTCGTGGTGTACAACCTCGTCGAGGACTACCTGCTGATGCCGAAGATCATGGGTAGGACGGTCGACGTCCCCGCCGTGCTCACCGTGGTCGCGGTGCTGATCGGCGGTGCACTGCTCGGGGTCATCGGAGCCGTGCTGGCGATACCGGTCGCGGCCGCCGGGCTGCTGGTCATCCAAGAGATCGTCTATCCGCGGCTCGACCGCACCTGAGTCCAGGGTCGAGGTCATCACTCCCGAGCTGGTCCCGGTGACGGCGTGGCCGAGGAGAGCCCCACGTCCTCGGCCCCGGGGGCGTGGCAGATGGTTCGGGAGGTGGGCCGATGTCATGGTCGACGTCCACCGCGTACCGGCGCTGCGTTCGACGACGTCGATCTTCCGGTAGACCGAGCTCACGTGCGCGGCCCCGTGGCCTCGCGTCGGCCCCGACGAGAAGGCCGACACCTGCGCCGGCTCCCTTCGCCGCGCCGCCGCGCCGCCGCGCTGGGCGAGCTCGGCGTCGAGCACGTGGAGCGGGTCATGACCGACAACGCCTGGGCACTGGTGGAACGTGGTGGGCCCTGTGGGACTCGAACCCACAACCAACGAATCCAAAGATCGCCGCACCCCGGCCACTAAGATCTGTACCAGCAACAACGATGTCGGAACCAGTCACTCCAACCGCACCACGGACCTACAGCAGCCGCCGTTTCGCACCAGAACCCGCACCACGAGCCCCTGGACGGCTCGAGGCTCCGACCGTTGTCACCGAGCTGCCGACTGACGATCTCACGGGTCATTGTTGCCCGTCCTCGCCGGACGCGGTCAGTGCGTCATTCGCCCTTGAGCTGGGCGGCCGTAGGCCATCAGCGGCGCCAGTCGCGATTCTTCGGGCGGCGGGTTGCACCGCGGCCGACCGCTACCCGCCTCCGCGCCAGGAATGCTGCGTAGGAATTCGTCACAGGCTGGGGAGGCTCGTCGAGGGATCCGGCCGATCCCGATCAGGGTTCGCCAAAGGTCCCTCGAAGTTCGAGGAGTCCGCACCGGGAGCCCCCCATATCGATGAGGGGTAGATTGACGCAGGCGCTGCTCCTGTCGGCGGTGTACCTGCGCTGGAGGGGCCCGGGGCAACGGCCGTGGACCGCGCGCGGGCGGCCCTGTTCTCGCCGACGTCCGCCCCTTGGTGGCTACGCGGCAGCGGTGAGCACGCACATGTTCGCGCGACAGGCCGTCGGATTCTCGGGGTCAGGCGGGCTCGCGGCTGAGCAGGGTGGCGCGGCAGTAGTACTTGTGGAGCCCGTCGAGAGCGGGCCGGTGTGGCCCACAGGGTTTCGTCGTCGCAGACCGAGTCGAGCGAACAGACGACGACGTCGGGCGCCTTCAAGGATGCCCACACCGGCGCCTCCTCGGGCCGCGACCCCGTGGTCACGGTGGTCGAGGAAGCGCCGCACTCGAGGTCAACGCTAGGGGCAGCTCGGGGTTGACGGAGCTGGCACCACAGGCTGCCTCGCATAGGAGCCGAAGCTGCCTGTGATTGGCTGGCTACAGCTCCACCACGGATACGGACACGTAGGTGAGGCTTCATGGGGCCGAATAGGGCCTTTCTCTCCATGACACTGCCGCGAGCTCTACAGTGAGCGGCGTTCACAACGCGACTGCGATGCTCGCCTCTCCGCCTCAGAGGCTCAGCTTGATTTCGGATCAGTTCACTCCATGATCGGTCTTCGGCCCGTCCCTCGGGCCGCGGGACGAGCAGAACGGTCACTGATGTAGGAGGCAACCATGGCCGGTCTCGTCACGAAGAGTCTGAACAATCCTGAAGAGGTCCGCCCGTTCAAGGACGGAATGGGCAAGCTCGAGCTGGTCAACCAAGACGCCGGCGGGGTCGGGCGCGCCACGTTCCAGCCCGGGTGGCAGTGGTCCCAACACGTCAAGCCGATCGCGGGGACCGAGAGCTGCCAGGCCGCCCACATGGGCTACGTGATCTCGGGCCAGATGATGGTCCGCATGGACGACGGGCAGGAGACCCTTATCGGGCCCGGCGATTTCATGGACTGCCCACCAGGACACGACGCTTGGATCGTCGGCAACGAGCCGTGCGTCATGATCGACTGGCAGGGTTTCGCAGATTACGCGAAGGGCTGATCAAATCTCATCGACGATGGCGTCGCTGTTTCCGGGCCGGTGGCCTTGATCAGCCCGATGTCGGTGACTTCCGCGATCAGGCCCCGGCTTCTCGAACATGGCCGCGTAGACCACGGGGGTCACCTCGGAGAGGTCTTGGATGCCGGCGCCGGTCGCGTCGACATCGCGCAGGCGCCCACATCAAGGGCTCCGAGCTGCGGGTCATCAACGACGTGCGGCTCGCTTCGTCCCACTTAGGTCGCTTGCCGGCTCCTCCGCACCAAGACTCGCCTCGCGCTCGAAGCCGGCAGCGGGGACGGACTCTTCGGTCACGCCCTGGGTGTGGAGCCGCCGAGGCGCGGCGGCAGCGGCCTGCGGTACAGCGAGATCGTCCAGACCGCACCGGCGACCGCAATGCCGGCTCCCGCGCCGAACGCCCACGGAATCCCATACGAGTCGGCGATCAGGCCGAGGGCGATCGGCCCGAAGCCGAGACCGAGATCCACGACCGCGCTGGCGGTGCCGGACGCGGCACCGCGCTCGCCCGGTTTGGCGCTTGCGAAGATCGCGGAGAAGAACGCTGGGGTACTGAACGACACCCCGACCGCCACACAGAACACACCAACCAGCAAGCCGCCGGGCGTCCGCCCGATCGCCATGAGCGCAAGGCCGGCCGCCGTCACCAGCAACGCGGCCGCGCCGAGCGGAAGCGAGGGCAGGCGGTCGGGAACCTTCGCGAACAGCAGCCGGCAGGCAACGACCACCACGCCGTACACGAGCAGCGCCAAGCTGGCGTCGGCCAGGCCGACAGCCACCGAGTGCAGCGACGCGAAGGCGAGGAACCCGCCGACCGCGGCGAGCGAGGCGAGGAAGCCGACCGCCACCGGCACCGCGGGGCGGTAGATCAGCTTGCCGTGCCCGCCGGCGGGATCGATACCGCTGCGGGTCTCACCGATGCCGACGGCCACGAGCGCGGCCACCACGGCCAGCCCGGCGGCGCCGTACCACGCCGTTGGATAGCCCCAGCGTTGCAGCAGCAGCTCGCCCAGCGGCGGCCCGAGCGCGAGGCCGAGGTAGAGCCCGAGCGAGTTGTAGCTGAGCGCCTCCCCGACCCGGGCCGGCGGGGCGAGGTCAAGCAGGGCGGCGAAGCTCGCAACGAAGAACGCGGCCTCGGCGACGCCCTGCAGCAGCCGCAGCGCGACGACGACAGCGACGGTTTGCGCGTGCGGCAGCAGCGCCAACCCGATCGCGCACAGCAGCGCCCCGCCGACCAGCAACGGCCTGCGCCCGACGGTGTCGGTCAGCCGACCGGCGAACGGGCGACACACCAGCGCGGTGACCCCGAAGGCGCCGAACGCGACGCCGGCCCCCGCCGCGTCCGAGCCGACCGGCCCGACCACATACAGGGGCAGAGCGAAGAACACGACACCGTTGGCGGTGAAGTAGGCCAGATCACCAACGCTCAACGCGACGAACGCCGGTGTGAGCAGGCGACCATGGCGGCTGGGCGCAGGCTCCCGGGCCATCGCTCATTAGACCCCTAGCCGCTGTGGAAATGGGCCGATCTCGGCCACATTCCCTGCGACCGCGCTCCGCGACGCCATCGGCGACGACGTCGAGCAAGCCCGCCGACGAGGCGGTCATGGGACCCAGCCCGTCGCTCGGTGGGCGTGGACGAGGCGCAGATCCAATTCTTCGACACCAAGCCCGACCCGACCGCTCCTCGGCTGTACACCAGGCTCAGCGCACGCCTCCGCCTGAGATGTAGTCACAGGCGCCGCGACCGGAGGAGAACCGGAACGCACACCGGGGCTGGACCGCGCCAGTGCGCCCGGTGGGCAGCTCCACCTCGAGCGGAGCCGGCGCCCGGAGGACCTGGTGGTCTGACTGTTCGCAGGCGTCGCAACCTGCTGGATCGTCAGCACCAAGCTCGCCGGTAGGGCGTTTCCACATCGACCGCCCGGCAACGCCTCTCGCACAACACTCCAGGGAGCAGGGGGCCGCCGGCACGACCATGGGACACCATCGCGACACAGGCGCCGGAATGCGCCCGACGTTGCACACCTCCGGAGGGGTGCGCTCGCACCGTCGGCCGCCGGGTGTGGCGCGAGCCCGGGCGGTCTCCCTGGTGGCCATCGGTGCTCTCGCGGGCGGGGTCGCCATCGCCAGCACGACGACGCCCTGGTCCCGCGAGGCACCGCACCTCCCGCCGGGAGCTCGTCCCGACGGACCGTCCGAGGCACCAGGCGCCGGAGCTGGCGTGCTCCCCGTGCCCCCGGTGCCGCCCCCGGCCACCGAGGAGCCTGTCGAGTCCGCCGCGGTGCCGGCCGTCGCGCCGGCCCTCGCACCGGCCGTGCCGACGGAACCCCCGGCTTTCCCCCCGGTGTTGGTGGAAGCCCCAGCCTCGGCGGTGTGGCGTGCCGACGGCCCGCGCGCCTTCCTGGGAACGTCGTGGAACACCGTCGGGGCCCTACCGCCCCAGGTGAACGACGACGAGGTGTCCTTCGAGCTCAGCGGGCGCGGACAGCGCAGCGAGCTCGAGCCCGCCCTGCCCACCGTGCACGAAGGAGACCAGCACGACGTCACCTTCTCGGTCCGACTGGACGGCGAGTTCGCCACGGGCTCCACGGCTCGCCAAGTCATCGCTCGTTGGGAGAATGACAGCCCGGGGCAGGCGCCTCTCGACCTTCGGGTGGACGAGGGCGAGCTCGTCCTGCACGGCGGCGAGGGCCACCCGTCGGGCCCTCGGCCCTTCACCCGCACACTCGGGCGTGCGCCCATCGGCGAGTGGACCCAGCTGCGTGTCCTGGTGCGCTTCTCGGCCGACCCGCAGAAGGCCGGCGTCAGCGTCTGGCGCGACGGCCGGTCCGTCGTCGACGACGACCACCCTCGCGGCGGCACGCTCTACCCGGGCCAGCAGAGCTACCTCAAGGTCGGCCTGCACCGGGACCGGACCATCACGCCACTGAGCAGGGTGCGGTTCGCTGCGTGGCGCATCGACCACGGACGCGCTGCCGCACACCCGGACCGCACGGGCCCATCTCGGGACGACACCCCCACCGCGGTGCGCCAGTCGATCGGTCCCTCGGATGACGAACCTCGCTCGACGCCGTTCGCCGCTGGGAACGGGGCGTCCGAGAGCTCGGCTCGGGACGAGTCCGACCGAGACGTCGCTCAGCACACGCCGACGATCCAGCAACACACGTCACCGAACGACGGATCAGACCGTGAAGAATCCGATGACGGTCCGTCGTCCGAACGCAGCTCGACGGGCTCGTCGGATCCTGAACGCAGCACCTCGCAGTCCGACATGTCGCACCGACCTGCGTCCGAGAGGTCGTCTCGGCACGTCGGGAGCATCCACCGGACGTCATCGGAAAGCACGTCCCTCCGCGAACGATCCGAGGAAAACTCGACATCTGATCACCGCTCGGAGCCCAGCCGGCGCACCTCGCCGCCCGACCCGACCCCTCGCGGCGCATCCAAGGACCCCGGCTCACACCAGGGCTCCTCGCGGGACGGCGCGTCAACCGACATCGACGGCGGAAGTAGTGACGACTCCGGCGAGCGCTCGAGCGACGGATAGCCGCGCAACGCACGGAAGTCAGCCGCGAGCAAACACACCGAAGCGGCATCCGTCGACATGGAAACTCACATCGACAATCGACACTCGTTCCACGAGGCCCCTCGGGGCAGCGGCCTGATGGTCCGAGTCGTCTGGGTTCGTCAGCACTCGCTGCGGGGGATGTATCCCTGCTCGCATCCGTACTCGGTCTGCAGGTCACCCGAGGACGGGCACGCCCGTCCGCGCGGGTGCTCGCCGACCAGGGCCGGCCAGTCGACAGGTCCGTCGCAACGGCGAAGTGGGCGCGTTATCGCGGGTCGGTCAGTTCAATCCAGGTCGGCGCGTGGTCGCTGGTCTTCTCCTTGGCGCGGACGCCGCGGTCGACGCCGGAGGCGACGAGCCGGGCCGCGACGGCCGGGCTGAGCATCAGGTGATCGATGCGCAGGCCCGCGTCGCGGCCGAACGCGTTGCGGAAGTAGTCCCAGAAGGTGTAGGTCCGCTCGCCCGGGTGCAGCGTCCGTAGCGCGTCCGTCCAGCCCTGCGCGGCGAGCCGGTGGAACGCGTCGCGCACCTCGGGGCGGAACAGGGCGTCGTCGACCCAGCGCTCCGGCTTGTAGACGTCGAGGTCGGTCGGCATCACGTTGTAGTCGCCGGCCAGGACGACCGGAACGCCGCGTGCGAGCAGGCTCGCGGCGTAGCCGATGAACGCCTCGAACCAGGCCAGCTTGTGGTCGAACTTGGGACCGGGAGCCGGGTTGCCGTTGGGCAGGTAGAGGCAGCCGATCACAATGCCGTTCACCGTCGCCTCGATGTAGCGCGACTGCCCCGGATCGGGCTCGCCCGGCAGACCCCGGCGGGTCTCCGCCGGCGACTCGCCGCGAGCCAGGATCGCGACCCCGTTCCAGCTCTTCTGTCCCAGCCAGACGGCCTCGTACCCGGCGTCGCGAATGGCCGCCACGGGAAACTTCTCCTGCGGCGCCTTCAGCTCTTGAAGGCAGACGACGTCCGGCCCGGCCTCCGCAAGCCACTCCAGCAGGACCGGCAGCCGCCCGTTGACGCCGTTCACGTTGTAGGTCGCGATCTTCATCTCGTAGGTGCGCCTCGTCCCACCGTCAATGGCTTCAGGCCGCGGCCGGTGGCGGACCGGGTCCGCTCGGTCCGCGGGCCGGCGGGCTGGCGGGTCATCGCTGGCTAGCGGGCAGACGCAAACGGTCTCCATACGGTCTCGTGATGGGCCTCGGCCCAGAGTCACCCCAGACCACGGTCGAAGCCCGCGGCATCTTGGGGCGCGGCTGTGGTCGCGAGGGGCGCCCAGAACGATGCTCCGCAGCGCGGGCACTCCACGAGGAGCTCCTCGCGGTGTTCGTCCTCCCGAAGGAGGGAATGGGCTCGGCCGAGGCAGCCGCCGGTCACACACGGGGAGTTCACTGACACGCCACTCCAGCGCCCACTCAGAGCTCAAGTGTTACGCCTGCAGCGTTCCCCGGTCGGGAAGAACGGCCATGCGGCCAAAGGTATGCGGCTGCTCGGACCGGTGCAGCGACCCGGGCTGTCGCACTGCGCCGGTTTGCGCTCCGGCGGAGAGACAGCCTCCGCGGACTCCCCACCAGAACCGCGCCCCCGGCGCCGGGACCTGGCCGAAGACGTAGGCCCTGAGGGAGGGTGGCGACTGCGTGCCGCTCGATGCGCCACCGCAAGCCGCGAGGCCAAGTACATCTCCGGCAGGGGGGCAGCGAACACAACTTCAGGTGAAGCAGCCGGCTCAGAGCGAGCCCCGAAGTACCGATCCGCCCGCTGAGGACGCGATTGCTCGTCGGACCGAGGCCCGATGCTGGCCGCGGCTTACGGCCGCACGAACGCGACGATCAGGAGGGCCGGCGGCTGCGGGCGGGATGAACCCAGCCGGCCTCGGATTGACTCCGACCACGAGGCGTCTCGGGACCGGCGCGGAGAGCGCGACCTCGCCGCGTCAAGACGGCCCCCAGGTGACCGGGAGGTCGGTGAGGCCCCTGAACACCCAGCCGAACCACGCCTCGTCGCGACGAGTGTCGGTCCGGAGACCGTGCAGAGCCTCGTAGACCCGTGGTACGGCGATCTCGCCAACAGCGATGCGGGCGGCCCAGTGTCCGGGGCAGAGGTGAACGCCGCTTCCGAACCCCAGGTGCGCCCGCTGCGAGCGGGCGATGTCGAAGCGCTCGGGGTGCTTCGAACGCGGCGGGGTCGCGGTTGGCGGCGGCGATCACCACACCCAGTGTCGCGCCGCGAGGCAGCTCGACGCCGTCGAGCACGGTCGCCCGGGTGGTCTCGCGGGGGTACATCCCGATCGGGGACAGCCACCTCAGCGCCTCGTCGAACGCGACCGGCCACAGCGACGGGTCAGCCAGGACGCGATCACGCTGCTCGGGGTGTCGGCTCAGCGCCCACACCATGTTGGTGATCATGTGCTGCGGCTCGTTCATCCCGCCCGAGATCGTGAGCTTCACATTTGCCCGCACCGCAGCCGCGGGGATACCGGCGTTGGCCAGCGCGGAGGTCATCGAGGTGTCCGGGTGGCGCAGCAGGTGCGGGAGCAACACGTCGAGGTGCTCGTCGACTTCCCGCTGAGCGTCGTCGCAACGAGCCCAGATTTCGGGGTCATCGGCCAGATTCCCGATCCCGGCGATGAAGGCGTGGGACCACCGCTGCATCTGCTCGGGGGTGGCCTCGCGGAACCCGAGCACATCGACGAGATTCCGCGCGGCCACCGGTGCCGCGTAGTCGCGGTTCAGCTCGGCCTGCTTCGGCCCGCGCTCGCGCAGGACGTCGAGGTGAATCTGCGCGTTGCGCTCGAAGCGCGGCCCCCAGGACGCGCGGATGCTCTTCGCCCGCAGGCCCGGATTGATCGGCGCCCGTTCCACCGCGTGCTCGGGGTCATCCTTGCGCAGCATGGGCTTCGCGCCGAGCGCACGCGCCATCGTCGCGCCACCGCCGCCCACATCGGCCGAGAACGTGGCCTGATCGGCTTCGACGGCACGGCAGGCCGCGAACCCGGTGACGAGATAGCGCTCAAGGGCCGGCACCCAGACGACCGAGCCCTGCTCACGCAGCCGATCGTAGGTGTCGAAAGGATCACGGAGCATCGCCCTGGGATCGACCCAGTCCGCGGTGGTGGCGGCGGCCACGGCCGTCGTGGTGAAGCTGCCGTCGGACATGATCGCGGCCTCCCGGGGTCGCACCGCCCGCCGCAGTGGACACCGCGCCCCGCCGGGGCGCGTCGCAGCGGTGTGCGACCAGAGTCGGGGCCGCGCACAGCCCCTGTAAACCGCTCATCTCCGAGTGCCACCGAGCGGAACACCCGGTGGCCGAGGGTGCGAGCGCGCCTGTCCTCCGGACGTGAGCAGCATCGGGCGCGTTCCGGGGGAACGGTCATGAACCGAATTCGAACTACGTCCCCGGTCCAGCGGCAGCTCGTTGGTGCGCAGCTCACGTCGTGTCCTCGAACTCGTCCTTGGCGAGTGAGGGCAGGGTGCTGACCCGCAGGCGAGTCGGGAGAGCCGCGGCCATGACCGCCGGACCGGAGCGGACCGGAAGCGGCGCGACCAACTGCGATGAACGACGAGGCGAACGCGACCACCGGGGGGGCGCGCAGCTGCCACTTCTGCCCAGGTGGCCCTGGCCCCACAGGGCACGATCTGGGGTGATCCGGCCATGACCGAGCACCGCTTCTCGCAGATCGACGTCTTCGCCGACCGGCTCACCGAGGGCAACCCGGTCGCCGTCGTCCACGACGCCGACGACCTCACCGACGAGACGATGGCGGCGTTCGCCGCATGGACCAACCTGAGTGAGACGACGTTCCTCCTGGAGCCCACCGACCCCACGGCCGACTACCGACTGCGGATCTTCACACCCGACCGGGAGCTGTTGTTCGCCGGGCATCCCACCCTCGGGGCGGCGAGGGCCTGGCTCGACGCGGCCGAGGCTCCCCGAGACCGGGACACCCTGGTGCAGGAGTGCGAAGCCGGGTTGGTCCTTATCCGGCGGGAACCCGGCAGCGGAGGACGGCTCGCCTTTGCCGCTCCTCCGCTGCTGCGCTACGGACCGGTCGACGATGCTGACGTCGCGATCCTGCGCCGAGGCCTCGGTCTCGCCGCGACCGACATCGTCGACGCCGCATGGGTCGACAACGGGCCGGGCTGGGTCGCCCTCCTGTTGCGCGACGCGGCCACCGTCCTGGACATCGAACCCGACCGCGTTGTGCTGACCGGGTTCGACGTCGGCGTCGTCGGCCAGCATCCCGCGGGCTCGGACGCCGCCATCGAGGTGCGCGCCTTCGTCCCGACCGTGGGTACCGGCGAGGACCCGGTGACCGGCAGCCTCCACGCCGGCCTCGGGCGGTGGTTGATCGACAGCGGTCGTCTACCGACGGCCTACACCGCGACCCAGGGCACCTGCCTGGGACGACGCGGCCGCGTGCACGTCGAGCAGGTCGGGGACGACCTGTGGGTGGGCGGTGCCACCACGCCCGGGGTCTCCGGAAAGGTCCATCTCTGAAACTTGGCCTTCCTCCCGCACCTCACACCACGCGGCTATGTCCAATCAGAGCCCGCACCCCCGCGGACCGGCTCCGTTCGTGAGCTCATAGTCGCGCCGGTACTGATGGAGCCACCGCTGACGCGTTGGCCAGCAACCGACGGAGAAGCCGGAGCCCATTCCACGGTGCGAACAAGCAGAGGGGTGCGAACAGTGCGGGATCGGCACCCGCAGGCCTACATGCGCCCTTCTCCGAGGCGCGATGGGATCTCTTGCTCCCGGGCCCGGTCGTGAGCCCCGGCGATACCGCGGGTCCGCGCCCGTGCAGTGCTCGGGGCCGCGCCGGTCGCGACCGCCTCGTCGCCGAGCACGCCGAGGCGCTCACGTCACCTCGACCTCAGTCTGGTTGCGGCACCGAGCAGCACGAGGTCGGCCTGAACCTCGCCCACCGATGGACGGCCTGGGCCGGCGGCGTCGAGCCCGAGCTCGTCGAGGCAGCGCTCTTCGAGTGTGGCCGTACGACCGGCTCCCAGATCCACAGAGCCACGTCGAACTGACCACTTGCCTCGTCGCCTTCCGACACACCAGGTCTTCGCCGCCATGCGAGTTCTGCCAGGCGCTCGAGCACCATCTGCGCTGGTCAGCGGCGTGTTGCGTCCACGATCCGCACCAGGACGCCGATTCTCGAGCCAGAGTTCGAGGTTCTCGATCGTCGAGGCGCAAGCGAAGTCGCAGGTCACAAGGTTGTGGGCCCCGTGGGACTCGAACCCACAACCAACGGATTAAAAGATTCCCGTGCTTCGCCTCACACAGCCTCTACCAGCAACTCTAGTAGCGGAACAGACCTCGTGGACCTCCTCCACGCACAACAGTTGACACCGCTGTTCTCCACGAACTGCTCCACGCGAAGATCATCCACGGCGACAGCTTCTGCCTTCACCGTCCTGACGGTTCGACTATGGGCCCAGGGCGGTTACGCAGCCCGACGTGTCGGGACTGGATGGAGGCGTGTTCTCTTCCCTCATCACTCCTCGGGGCCCGTGGGCGTAGGAGGCTCGCGGTCACGGGTCGCCAGGAGGGTGGCCGCGCGGCGACGCGCAGCGCCTTCGACGGTGAGCGACGCCCAGCAAAGCTTCGGAGCCGGCCAGCGACACAAGCTAGCCGACTGCGACGAAGCGACTTTCGACGCCTTGACCGCTTGAGCCGACCCATTGTCTCGCCTTCCGAGTAAGTGCCTCACCGCGAGCGGCATCCTCACGGCATCCAACGGTGCACGTCACCGGTCCCACCGTTGCACACGAGGCGACTGCGTTTGAGGCCACGAAGGAGGCCACGCCACCTCTGCTGCTCGCGTGCCGGTGTTCGGGAAGTGGTGACCCGTGCTGCCCGCCCGATCGTCTTCGGCCCGAGCCTGGCCCAGGCTCATGCGAGGATCTTTGATGTGACCACTGACCCGCCAGACAACAACCCGCTGGGCTCCGATGAGGGCCGGCCCGATTTCGACGGGCTGTTCCTGGTCAACGACGGCGAAGATGACGCCCACCGCTGGCTTACCCGCGGCTGGCGGCGCGGCTCTGGCTCGCCGCAGACCTGATCGCCGACGAGCACCACGTCGATCCCGAGGCTCTTGCGGGCCGGGTAGCGTGCGACGCGGATACGGCTCGCGCCGCCGTCGGCTTCGCGGGCGGCGACATCGCGTTGCAGGCAGGCGGCCAGGAACTCCTCGTGGGTCCAGAACTCGGCGCGGATCCGTTCGGCCAGGCGCTCGACCGCCGCCGCCAGCGACGGAGCCTTGAGCGCGCGGGTCAGGAAACGCCAACTCCGAAGCCACGTTGCGCCCCGAGCCAATCGCGGTGCCGTTCTTCGTGGTCATCAGACGGCCTCCTTGACCGGCCCGTCATCGAGGTCGAAGAGGCGGTCGTAGTCGGCCAGACCGCGACCTGCGACCTCGACCGCAGGCGGTGGTGTCGGCTGGTCGTGGCGGGCTCGGCGCAACTGGCGGCGGCTTGGGCATGTTCGGGGTCGGTGATTGTCTGATGCCGGGCCCAGCGGCGATCGTGCCGAGCGACACGGACGACGTCGCGAGCATCGGCACGGCCGCTGGCGAGGGTCCACGGTGAGGTGTTCGAGGTCGGCGCTGGCGACCACGCGCCGCCCGACCGCGCTCGGGTGCACCGAGTAGTCGTTGGCATCGAGTCGGACGTAGTGATCCCACGGCAGTAGCAAGCTGCTGGTCCACCCCCAAGGTCGCCGCGGCCGGCGGCAGCGGCGGCAGCGCGACCATCGAGGCACGGTCAGGCCTCCAGCGATCGATCGGGCGGCACCCGAGTCGACGGTGGTGGCGCTGGTTGGCCCGAGCCAGCCAGACCCCGAGCTGGGCGTTGAAGTCGCTCGGCGAGGCGAACCCGCGATCGGGCAGGAACGGGGCTCCAAGTACTCGTTTGGCCCGCTCGACCAGGCCCCTGGCCTCGGGCTCGCCGGGCCGGCACTGGATCACCTTGATCCCGAGCGCGCCGCCGAACCCGGTCATGGTCGCAGACAACTGCGGGCGCCCGGCGCGCCAGGAGCCGACCGCGGAGTCGTTGTCCCAGACCAGCGCCCGCGGCACCGCGCCCAACTCCGAGAGCAGGCGCCAGTGCCCGGCCAGCAGATCCGGCCCTGCCGCGAGGGCAACATCCGCGCGGCCATGATCCGCGAGTAACCGCCACCATCACCAGCACCGGCGGCGACCCGACCGGTCCGGCCCCGAGCGGCACTCGCGCCGGCGGGAACCACAAGTCGCACTGCGCGAGCTCACTGGGCCGGTACTCGGTGGCGACGCCGGGTCCGGCGGCAGGTACTGCGGGCGCAGTTCTCGAACCCGGTCCTTGAGCACCGTCCACGACCTGCTCCAGCCGATCCGCTCAGCGATCACCGTCACCGCATCGTCGGCCACTCCGCGCGCAACTCCCGGACCTGCGGCTCAACCGCATCGACGATCGAGCCCCTCGCCGCCCCCTCGTACTTCGGCGGCGCCTCGGCCGCCAACGCTCGGCGCACGGTGTTCCGTCCGACCCCGAGCTTGCGCACGATCGCCTTGATCAGCATCCCCTCAGCCCGATCCAGGCGCCGGATCTCCGCCCAGTCCTCCACGCTCAGCACCCCTCACTAACGGCGAGGGTGTACAGATTCCCCAGTCGCGAGGAGATCAGCTTTCAGCCGTCGTCAGCACGCACTGCCGGCCAGTGATGGGCCTCGGCCCAAGTCATCCCCG
Organism: Actinomycetospora sp. CA-053990; assembly: GCF_050948445.1. Lineage (NCBI taxonomy): Bacteria > Bacillati > Actinomycetota > Actinomycetes > Pseudonocardiales > Pseudonocardiaceae > Actinomycetospora > Actinomycetospora sp. CA-053990. Next base: position 5,919,771 of record NZ_CP192043.1, read on the forward strand.
GCCACGGTCGAAGCCCGCGTCATCTCCGCAGCTCGGCCCGTTGACCGAGCACCCGAAGGCAACGATGTGGGCCGAAGTCCCTGGCATGTACGGGGGCTTCGCCTGTCGGCCGTAACAGCCCCGTGGAAGTAGCCGACTAGGTCCGCAGGATCGCAGACGTTAGGAGCCGAGATGGGCCTGTTCAGCCGCCGTCAGCATGGCAGAGGCCGCCACGACCAGGGCGAAGCTCGCCGGTCTGTGTCCGAGCTTCTCGAGGGGTCGTTGCGGACACGACCGGCAACACCTTTGGAGATTCGCCAGTCTCGGACTTGGATGGGACTAGTTGATCGTGGCTTGGGTGAGGACCATTTCGTCTGGTTCGCAAAGGATGTCGGAGGTGGCAAAGTCGTAGTTCGGACACACCGAGACGGCGAGCGCACCATGTGGCTGCACGACGCCTGGATGGAGATGCAGCGGCTCGAGAAGACGTACCGCCGTCCTGCCTCGGGTTCGCGTCGGGCCGTCTCCGACGCCTAAGACCACGGCTTTTCCAGGTGATCGCGCAAGCAGCCGTAGCGCGAGGACCTGAGTCGATCGTTCGCGCGCGGGCCATGCAATCCGACCTAGCCTGCACTGAAGAACCCGGCTCACCTCTGACCGCGGGCCGGCCGCACAGCGTTCGACGTTGAGGTCCTCGAACGGCGCCTCACAAATGGGTCCGATGCTCTTCCGCTAGTTGCAGGCGATTGATGGGGTACTTTCGGTGCGCGCCACTGGACGAGCGGACGATTGTCCGACCTTTCGACTTGCTCAGCGTAACGCTCGAACCGGCAGCCCCGATCTCCTCAGAGGAAAATTGGGAGGACATATGAAGATCGGCTTATCAGAAGAAGAGTTGCGTGTGGTCGTCGAGATGTTCGGTGAGGCGAGAGAGGAACAAGGCGATCTATTCGGCCAGAACCAGTACATTACTCCCTCGACCTACTACTATTTGACGAGTGGAGTTCTCACGTCGGCGATGGTATGGGGAGAGTCAGACAAAGCGGGAGTGAGCTTCTTCTCGTGCGCACGCGCAGAGATGGTCCCCACGCTCGACCTATACCGCTACGTAGGCCTCTGGCGTTCCACGTGCGGTATCGGTGCTCCGTACGTCGTGGAGTTCAATAGCCGAGCGGCCGTTATGTGCCAACAAGAGCTGAGTGGAAACGACTTCAAGAATGACGAAGTGATCGCGCGCCAGGTCGCCGTCATGTTCGACCTCATCTCGGAAACGAGTAGAATCCTGGGTCAAGATCTGTCGAGGGCCGACGGGGTACGCCTGGAGGAGACCGCGCCGGACATTGAGGAGGCCCAGCTTGCAGTCCATCAATACTGGCAAGTAAGCGATCCCCGCATCTCGGAGCTCATGGGCCTTAGTTAGTTAAACACCCTGTTTCGCGGCGTTAGCGTGGGGTCACGGAGGACACCGCCCGGTGGTGAGTGGATGCCGTCAGACAGCGCCACAGCACTTTCGAGAGACCCGCCCCTCAAGACCATTCAGACCGTGTCGTCACACGCACTCAACCAACGTGTCCGGTCAGTACAACTGATATGGAGCGCAGTCCTGTCAAGTAGGCAGGGGTGTTCGGCCCTCGATGTGGCGAATCGTGGCTGGTCAGGGGCTATGGGTCCGGCGGGGCCGGGTGGGCGGGAGGCGCGCGGTCAGACTGATATGCGCGGGTTGGTGACCGCATGACCGGGTGTTCGCCGGGAACGTTCCGCGAATCTAAGGGCGAGGATCGCCCAGCAGCGGCGTGAGCCGCAGCGAGCTGCTCATAGCTGTATCGCGGGCCCGTTCCTCGCGCTGCCTGCGTCCCAGCCGGCGCCCGCCGGGGTCTGTGGGCGGGCCGTTGCGGTCAGCCGATCACGCAGCTGTGGGGTGGTCGTCTTCGAGGACCGCGAGGCTCCAACACCAGCCGGCGCGCTCGCGGGCGACCGCGACCACCGACACCGTTGGCCACTTCTTGCGCTGCTCGAGACGGCACCAACGCTGGTGCAGCCGCCTGTTACCGGCCTCGGCCCGCTCCCGGACCGCGGCGGACTGCCCGTCGGCGCGTCCGGCGCGTTCCCGGCGAGCCGTGGCGCGCAGCGGGCGGCGGTGATGCCAGGCGGCCTCGACCAGCAGCCGGCGGGCGTGACCGTTGCCCGTCTTGGTGATCGGCCCCTGGACCCGCCGGGCCCCGGAGGAGAACTCCGAGGGCACCAGTCACAGGTTGGACCCGATCGTGGACCCGGTGAAGCGGCGCCAGTCGGCGACCTCGACGCACAACCCGGTCGCGGTCAACGTCGAGACCCCGCGCAAGCAGCGCAGCCGCCCCACCGACCCGACCAACGCCGGGTCGGTCGCGGCCATCTCTTCGATCGCAGCGTCGAGGCTGTCCCGGCGCGCGTGCACCGAGAACACCGTGTCGAGGGCCTCATCGAAGGCGAGCTGCACCCCGCGCCGACCGAAGCGATGGCTGCGCGACAGTCCTCGTGCGCGCCGGTCCAGGCGCTGTGTTCCTACACCAGGCCTTGGCGCAGCAGCAGCTTGGACAGCCGGTGCCGCGCACGCATCAGATCTCCGCGGCAATCCTCCCGAGCCCGCACCAGATCCCAGGCGGCCTCCTCGGCCTATCTCGGGACTCGCACCCTCGGGACCTCCCCGATGTGCAGCAGCCGCGCGAGCCGCTCCGCGTCCCGGCGGTCGGTCTTGACCTTGTCTCCGGCCGGGCGCTCCAGCTTCGAAGGCGCCACCAGCTCGCAGTGGACACCGGCGGCGCTCAGTGCTCCGGCCGCCCGAAGCCGGTCGGTCCGGCCACGTAGCAAGCGGCCACCGGGCCGGGCTTAGCCCTGACCCAGTCCACGATCTGCTCGGTTCGTGCCCGATCCGCTGAATGCGGGGATGTCCGCTCTGGTCTCGTCGATTGTGCAGCTCACGACCGAAAGTGCGTGAACCTCCAACCCGATCCAACTACCCTCACCAGGCACCGGCGCCTCCCCGTAAATGCGGCACCGCCAGCGACGGTGACCCGCGCCAACTTACGAGCGGAGGCGCCGGTCTCCATACGATCCAGAGGACCTGGGACCAGGGATTCCGAGTGCCTACCGACAGCACGGGCGGTCTCGCATGGAACAGAAAGGGACAGCGCTTTACCCCCCACCCCCTCCGCGGGGGGTGCCTCGGAAGCGGCTGGTCCCGCCCTGAGCTCGTTCGATGACACGCGCAACCGCGGGCACGACGAGTCTCGACCTGCAGAGCTTTGAAGCGTCACGATCTGCTACTCAGCCAACCGCTTCGGTGTCGGGGTTGCTGCCGCCTCCGCCTCCGGAGCCTCCGTCGTCTCCTCCGAATAGAGCGCCTCCGCCACCTCCGGAGCTTTCACCGCCGCCACCGCCGCCTTCGCCGCCACCGCCGCCGCCGCCACCGCCGCCACCGCCGCCTCCGGAGCCTCCGGAGCCTCCAGTTCCTCCAGTGTCGTAATCCGATGCCACGTGTGGCGACACCGCACCGGCTTGCCCGCGTCCGACCCTGCCGGGGCCGGAGGCGCTAGCAGATGCGCCGCCCCGTCCCGCCGCCCCGCCGGATGCTTGCCCATCGGGTGCGGCGCGCGTCGCCGCATCACCTGCGCCCGGACGGGCTGCACCTGCTGCGTCGTTGCCCAGTCCGCCGCCGGTGCCCAACACCGTGCCTGGGGGAGGCGGAAGGGCGGGGTTAGCGGGGTCGGCGAGGGGCAGGAGCGGCGCGTCGACCGCCGAGTCGGAGCAGCTCACGATTGACGTTCGATCAGGGACGCGGACGTAGAGCATCGAGACGAATAGACCGTCGGAGGTCTTCAGCCAGGTCGCCGTCGAGACCGTTCCGTCGCTCACGATGTCGCCGGTCTGCCCGCACTGGATCTGCAGGCGGGAGCCGCGGGCTGCGGTGTCGCGCGCAGTGGTCGGGACGACCTGCGGCAAGTCCCTGAGGTTGACGCCGGCGGCCCCGACGTCGTGGACGATACCGACCCACGATGGAGCGAACGACGCGAGCGGGCTGATCGCTGAGTCGCTCGACACCCACCACGCCATTGCGCTGACCAGGAGGAACGCCTGCAGGACGCAGGCTGCCGCGATGAGGGACCAGCGCACCGCCGGGCGCGCGGCGCGCGGGTAGCCCGCCACGGTGCGCAGGCGTGCGGCGATCGCCGCTCGAAGCGAGGCGCGCGAGGGACCTTCGGGTATGCGGGCCCGGTCCAGCGTTGGTTGTGGCGACCCGGGACTCGGGGCGGTCGGCGGTGATGGCGGGTCGGTCGGTGGGGGAGCCGGGTAGTACCCGAGGCCCGGCCTGAGGCCCTGGACGGGCAGGCCGGGTGGCGACGACGGCGGCCCGTCGGTCGACGGGAGCGGGCTGCTCGAGTGACCCCCCTGAGTGGGGATCGCAGACTGGGGCACGCGGGGCGATGGGGTGAGGGGAACGAGCGCCCTGTTCCTCGGCCAGCCGGGCAGGGCCGCGCTCCGGCCCGCGTCGGCCGAACAGCCGTCCTTCGCCATAGTCATCGACTCCCCCTCACGTGGCCCAGGTGACACAGGCCGCAAGCGGTAATCGGCGCTTCACTCGGAAGAGTTACAGCTGAGAAAGGTCGTTCTCACTGTGCGGTGATGTCGAAGTCGACCTGATCACCCACCACCGTCGTCACCGTGACGCGCAGCGACTGCGTGCGGCCGCTGGAGGAGGCAGTGCACGTAACCGAGGCACCCGGTCGGGCCGGGAGGGGGCCGGAGCACTGCACCTGGCCGGGAGCGAGGCCCGACTGCTGGACGATCTGCGCCTCAACCGCCGACGCCGGCACGGCCGGGGTGCGCGTCAAAGTGAGTACGACGATCGCTAGCACGACCGTCAGCACTGCGCCGACCACCGTCGCGAGCGTCCCGAGACGACGCTCGCGACCACCCCTACGCCGCGACACCAGCCCTGCGACGGCACCGACCGGCGGCACGAGCACCGCGAGCACGAGCGCCATGAGTCCCGCGCGACGCTTCGCCTCGTCGGCGCCGGATGGCCGTTGCGGGGCCGAAGGGATGGGCTCCGGCGGAAGGGCGTTGGGCGGACCCGGCGGCGCCATGTCCGCCGCAGCAGCGCCGGGGCGGGCATGCTGGGGCAGCAGCATTACTCGGGGCGGCAGCGCCGGTGGGGGCGGCATCGACGTCGGGTCCCGCCGAGCGAGGGGCGACCAGGGAGGTGTGCGCATCCAGGGACCGGCCTGGGGCCGGACGCGGCTCGCGTCGACCGGTCCTGGTGATCCCGCTGCGGCGCGCGGGATGGTCGCCTCGGTCGCCTTCTCGGCCTCGCGCACCGTCTGCCGAGCCGAAGCGGCGAGCTCCCCGGCCGACCTCGGACGCTCGTCCGGGTCCTTTCGCAACGCGCCGAGCACCACGTCGTCGAGGCTGGGCGGAAGATGGGACACCAGGGCAGACGGGCGAGGCGGCTCCTCGTTGAGGTGGCTGAGCATCACGGCCATGCGGTCGCCGACGAACGGCGGCCGCCCCGTCATTGCCTCGAACAGCACGCACCCCAAGGCGTACACGTCGAGGCGATGGTCGAACGGCTCGCCGCGCAGCTGTTCAGGCGCCATGTAGGCCGGGGTTCCCAGCGAGGTCCCTGTCGCGGTCAACCGCTGCGGGCGTGTCGCCTCCCGGACGTGCACGATCCCGAAGTCGGCAAGGTAGACGAAGTCGCGCGCGGCGAGCAGCACGTTCGAGGGCTTGACGTCTCGGTGGACCAGCCCGGCATCGTGAGCGGCGTCCAGTGCATCGGCGACCTGTCCGACGATCGCGATCGCCCGCTCCGCATCCAGCGCTCCCTCGGCGGTGATACGCGCCCCGAGATCGCGACCTCGAACCAGGCGCATGTCGATGAACATGCGGCCATCGATGACACCGAAGTCGTGGATCGGCACCACGTGCGGTGACTCAAGGCGAGCCGCGATCCGGGACTCACGCCGAAAGCGCTCCCGCACGCCGGGGTCGCCCTGCTCCTCGGGGTGCAGTCGCTTCAGCGCGACGGTGCGCTCGCGCACCGTGTCGAAGGCCTCGTGGACCTCGCCCATGCCGCCTCGACCCAGCCGGGACAGGATGCGGTACGAGCCGAACAGCTCCCCCGTCATCGCACCCCACGTGTCCGCTCGTCCGGATCGCTTGATGGTAGTGCGCCTGCCGAGCGCACCGCGGTATCGGCATCACGAGGGGCCGAGAGCTTGGCGGAGCGCGCGCACGGCTCTCTCGGCCCCGTACCGCCGAGGTGTAGGGGCCATCCGAAGCTGGCGGCGTTGGGCGTTACCAGGAGGGCGGCTTGACGTCCATGCGCTGGCGCCATCGGTACAGCGCTGAACAGAAGCGGGGTGCCGCGGCTGCAACGGATCCGTGTCGCCCGACGATGATTGGACGACGGCCGCGGGGGGCGCTGCCGCAGGAAGGCAGGCGGATGAGCGAACTGTGGTCGGCGATCCCGATCGACACGGTGCCTCAGCGGCCGCGCCCGTCGACGCCGTCGTCCGTTATTCCGCTTGCTTCACCTCCCGCGACAGCGCTAGGCGTAGCGCCGATCCCACAGGCAGCGCCGACGTCACCCGCGGCCCCGGTCCTGTTGCGGACGAGTGCACTCGACGCGCCGACGGTCGTCCTCGACGAGGACAGCACGCACCGATTGAGCTCGCACCTGCTCGTGGCCCGCGCCACCGCTCCCGCTCCTCGTCCACCGACATGCGTCGGACGTCCCACCCTGGCAACGGTGGGGCGTCCTGTCTCGCCGATGCTGCCCCAACACCTGCCGGGGCCCGCGCGGCGCGGCTACCTCTCGGCCATCGCGCTCGCGGCACTGTTCTGCGTGGGCGCCGCGGTGCTCGTGCCGTGGCCCGGGACGGGGCCGTGGGTCACGGGCTCGCCGATCGGGCTCGTGCTGCTCGGTGGGCTTACCCTCCTTACGGCTCCGGTGACCGTCGACCTGCTGACCGGCCGGGACCGGGCGACGGTGATGCTGCTCGGCTTGCCACTGATGGCGGCTGCGGCGGCGGTCACCGTCTTCGTCAGCGGTCGCGATCTCCCGACTGTCCTCGCGACGCAGGGGGTGGGCGCCGATCGGAGCACAACGGCAGGCGTCCTGGCAGCTGCTCTCCTCGGATGTCTGCTCGTCGGCAGCGTGGGGGCGGCGCGCCGTCCGAGGAGCACTCCAGCACCGGGTGCCTCCGCGATCATCGTCGGCCTCTGCGCAGCGATCAGTGTCGCGGCGGTGTCGGCGCTCGTGATCGCACTCGCCGGTCCGGCTCCGGAGTCGGCGACCGTCGCGAGCGCCTCCGGCTCGGCACCAACTGCCGCGACCGGACCAACGGCCGGCAACGGCACGACACCCGCGACCGGGACGACGGCGAGCTCCGGGACGGCGGCGGGCTCCGGCACGACCTGTCCGACCGAGGCAGCGAGCACTCTGCCCGAGGCCGCCGCCGGTGCCCCGGTCGTTGCGCACAGTTCCGATGTGCACATCGCGATCTGTCAGGGGACGTCCGGGGCGCTCTACTACTACGGCGCCAACGAGCGCACCGGTCTGACGATCACCCTGCCCGTCACGCGGAGCGAGGACAGCTGGATCGCCACCAACAATGGCGTGACTTACTCGATCACAGCCGAGAACCTAATCATCTCCAGAGGCGCGGACACCCTCGCCGACGAGGCTCTGACGAGCGGTTGGACCCGTTAGGCACAGTTCAGGACGTCCGCCATGGGTCGGCGTAATCGTCGACATGCCGACCTCCCCGGACCCCACCTCGCACCCTCGGCCCGTGCACGTCCGCAGCGTGCGTACCGGCGGGGCCGAGAGGCGCACGTTGAGGTGTCGGGCAGGCTCGGATGGTCGACCTCCTTCGCGGAGGCGTACGGCCCGGCACGCCGCAGGAGGCCGGGCACGCCGACCGATCGGCTGTCTCCGCCTCGGCCCGTGGTGTAGGAGGCGAGGGCGTCGGGGTCAGGACACGCGCGTGATCGGGGACTCGGGGCAGCGGCGGTTGTGGACGTCCCGGACACCGCCGTTGACGGAGCCGTCGTCGAGGGCGGAACCACCGCCGGATCGGCCGGTCCCCGCCGGGGTCGACGTCACCGATAGCCCGAGGACCATGCCGGCGACGACGGCGACCCCGTTGATGACCGCGACGGCGCGCCTTCATGTCTGCACCACTCGTGCTCCCGCCCCGCGGTCGATCCTTCGGATCTCCCGCGTGAGGGCCTGAAGGAAGTGGCGGTAGGAACCGTATCCCGGAATGGTCGCCGGACCCATGGGGATCACGAACAGGATCTTCTCGTTGACCGTCTGATATTCCAGGAGACGGACACTGAGGCGGGTTCCGCTGAGCCGGACGCTGAACGTGCAGTGCTGGAGGCCGCGGAAGCCGCTGAGGATCGCGCAGTCCAGACCGTCAGGCTGGTGGCGCAGGACGGAGTAGGCGCAGCCGTCGGTGGTGAAGTAGTTGCCCCGGTTCGCGAGCGCCCGACCGACGGCGTCGCGGACCGTCTCGGGAGACGCCTCGACGTCGAGGTCGAGGCCGACGGAGCCTCGGGAACCGGCCCGGATCGCCACCGGGAAGACCAGGTCGGGCCCCGTGTTGTCGGTGTCGTCGAGCGACCCGCGCGCGCCTTCGCCCCGCTGGAAATTCTGGTGCCACCCGTAACCCGCCCATCCGACGATCAACAGCGGAGCGATGGTGACGATCGCGGGGAAGCTGTAGTGCCCGGTGTCCTGCTCCCACACCCAGATGCCGTAGATGCCCGCCAGCAGCCCCACACCGCCGAGGAGCAGCTGCCGGTTGCGGGGCATGGTCGGCACGAAGACCGCGCCGATGGCCAGAGCACCGGAGAGGACCGTGAGCGCCGGGAGCCAGTTCAGCTCCAGCGACTGCGGGTCCTCGCCGCCATACTCGTCGGAAGACGAGTACGAGGAGTACGAGTCCGACGAGTTTGAGCTCGACGAGGAGTAGCTGCTCGAGGACGAGCTCGACGACGAGACGTCACCGACACCGGCCGCCAGCCCCAGCAGCAGCAGGACGGCGACGACGCCGGTGATGATCAGGGTCGGCTTCACGGCTCGCTCCTCCACACAAACGGTCGCTCTCGACGTCGCCGAGCGGTGGGTGGCGGCGAGGTGACCTGGTCCCGCCCCGCCCGCGACACCCCGTCTGGCGGCCTCACCGCCGACGGGTGATGGTCGCCTGCGGCGCGCCGAGGGCGCCGCCGGTCCACGGCCATATGGTGCTTGCGCGGCCCGATGGGCAGCAGTTCGCGTCCTCCGGGCCGTAGAACGACTCGTCGCCGAGGACGCGTCCGGGCAGCAGGCGGCTCACGGTGATCGCGTTGGGAATCTCGCCGAGGCGCGGCTGCGAGCTGGACAGTGCGCCGAGGAGGGCGGCCTCGCCCGAGGAACCGTCGAGGAGCAGGGCAGTGACGACGGTCGTGCCCGCTGCCGTGGAGTCGTGGTTGTTGCAGATCAGCGGGAGAGCGGCCTCGTCGCGTCCGTCCCCGGTGAGGTCGCCGTAGACGACCGTGGAGACGTCGACGTGGACGTCCTGCGGGTAGTTCGCGCTGGGGCCGTCGAAGGAGGACGGGACCGCCAGGGCCTCGCCCCCGCGAAGCCGGATGGGGGCGGGTGAACGACAGACGGAACCCGGCAGCGTCGCGTCGCCCCAGTCGACCGCGTGCAGGTCGAGCGGTGGAGCGACCCTCTCGACGCTAGGACGCAAAGCCGGGAGGGCGCCGAGAACGAGTCCGATACCGAGTCCCACGCCGGCCACGAGCGACACGACAATGGTGAGGACGAGCCCGCGGCGCCTTCTCCCGGTCCCGGGCGGGTGCAGCAGGGTCACGGCTGCGGTTCGGCCGCGCGGTACCCGAGCAGGCGGGACCCGCAGCGCACACAGTGCACGGCGCCGGGCACCGCTTCCGCCCCGCAGCGCCCGCAGAAGGCCGGGGCGTTCGACTCCGGGGCAGTGGCGGCGAGCTCGATGGGGTCGGGCCGTACGCGGCGGCCGCTCGGCGGGCCGACGCGGGTCATCGTGCCGGGCGGCCGAGAGACCGGCCCGGGACGCGGAGGGACAGGTGGTGGCGGCCCCGCCGGCGGACCCCACGGGAGCGGACTCGCGGTGCTCGTGGCCGCTCGTGGGTCGGCGTGCCGGCCGGTCGCCAGGGGAGGAGTCGGCGGAGGGAGCGGGGGCAGATACCCGATCGGGGCCGGCGGTATCGGCCCGGCGGATGCGCCGCGGCCGCTCTCCAGTACGTGGCGGTGGAGGTTTTCCACGACAGGCAGGGCCGCCTCGCCGAAGAATCGCCGAGCGTCGGCGGGCAGCCACAGGGCCACGACGACAGCGGCGTGCAGACCGAACGCAGCGAGCAGCGGGAGCACGCTCTCGTCGGCGGCGGAGAGCAGGACCACGACGACGAGGTCGGCCGCGGTCGCCACGGTGACCAGCACCCGGGCGAGCCGCTCGGCGCGGGCGACCGCGGCCTTCGCCCAGAACCCGACAGCGGCGACGGCGGCGCAGACCAGCGCCGTGACGATCATCAGTCCGGCGGTGCCCGCGGCGTACGGGAGGGCGAGCAGCGCGATCCCGGCCACCAGCAGCGTCGCGGCGAGCAGGGCGGTGATGCCCGACGAGTACAGGATCACCGTCTGGGCGACGACGATGGAGGTAGGGAGCTCCGTGCCGCGGCACCACGGCCCCGCGAACCACGCGCGCGCCGACGGGGCGAAAGCCAGGACGGCGACGACGCCGAGCGAGCCGACGGCGAGCACGACCGTGAGCCCGGTGGCCACCGGCATCGCGAAGCACGAGAGCAGGAGATAACCGGCGAGCACGAACGCGACGCCCCGCGCGACCCGGCTCCCCTCGTAGAGCCCGTAGCCGACCCGCGCGAACGCGACGACGAACGACCCCGACACAAGAGCGATCGCGAGCCCGAGCAACCCAAGCGCGGGCGAGGAGAACATCGCGGCGCCCAGCCGCAAGAAGACGATCGTCGGATAGAGCAGGCAGGCGGCGACGATCCCGAACCCGGCGATCATCGCCCAGAGCAGCCCGGGCACCGCGCTCTGTCTCGTCATGCGCTGATACATCGCCCGTCCCCCCAACATCCCGGCGCCCCCGCCGGACGGTCGGTCATCGCTGGAGTGGTGAGCTCCCGTTACGCCCGGGCGCAACGTCGAGGGCCCTCGCGGCGATGGGGGTGCTGACGAGACCCGACCCCGAGGGGTCCGCCCCACCGCGGCGGCGGGGTCGGGCACCCAGGAGGAAGCAACCCGTGGCGGCACCGACGCGACCCACCGACGACGTCCCGACCAGACCGATCCCTCGGGTCGACCTGCAGGGCGCGGCCACACCCCCACGCCGGGCCTTGCCGTTCTTGGCTGCCGGGGTGGCGCTGCTGCTGGTGGCCGCCGCGGTCACGGTGCTCGCGATCCGCGTCGGTCGGACGTCCGGACCTCCTGCGCCGACACCGTCGGTGGCGGCCGGTCCGACCACGGCACCGGGGGCGCCGGCCTCGCCGACCCACGCCCCGGTTCCGGTCGGGGGCGTGCTCTTCTCGTTCACCGGGTCCCCGAACGATCAGGCACACGTCGACGCCGACGGAGCCGTGGTCGCGGTGCTGGACGACGTGAGCACCACCCCGGGCCGCAGCAGCCACCAGCTCGTGACCTACGACCAGGCGACCGGCGCACAACTCGCGACCGCGGGGCCGGGGCTACCCGAGATCCTCGACTGCCGGGCCACAGTCGTCCGGCGTCCGGACGGGACGAGCGTCGTCCTGACCCGCTACGACACCGAATTGCCCGCGAACGGGGTGGAGCTGGGGAGGCGCGAGGCCCACGTCGGTGCACGGGACGGCAGAACCCTGCGCCCCCTCTGGGACGTCGTCCTGCACTCCGGTGACACCACCGACCAGACCCTGCTCATCGACACCGTGTGCCACAGCGCCACACCGGCGTTCTTCCCGACCACGGACGGCCGCTACGTCCTCAACCGCAGCTTCGACGTGTCCCGGCTGATCGACCTGTCCACCGGCGCGATGCGGCCTGTCCCCTATGCGGTCAATGTGGTGGGCAACGACGTCGTCGTCGCGGTCCCGCCGCCGTCGGAGCCAGGGGTCGACACCCGACCCGACCCCACGGGCCCCAGCACCTTCGATGCCATCCGGCTCGTCGCCGACACCGACCTGCGCGTGCTGTCGACGATCCCCGTCAGCGACACCGACACCAACGACGTCGCGCGGGCGCTGGCGGCGGTGGGCCGACCCGGGCACCCCACGCTCGACGGGTTCGCCAGTACCGGCTCCGACACGCGGTACACGGGGAAGTCCCTCTCCGGCGACGCCCGCACGCTCGCCCTTCGTGGCAGCGAACAAGTCTCGCTGGTCGATCTCCCGTCCGGGCGGGTCCGCGCGACGATCCCGACCGGCAACATCACGAACTACGCCGTCCTCGACCCCACCTCGAGGCCCCTGGCGATCGTCCCCGGCGACGCGCCTCAGCAGGACGTCGTCGTCGTGGCCACACCGCGGCGGGACTCGTCGGCGACGCAGCAGAACGTCTACACCGCCTACGACCTCACCGGGCGACAGCTGTGGTCATTGCCGGCCGGCGCGGCCGACAACATCTGTGCGATGGACCGCGGCGTGCTCCTGCTCCAGGCCGCCGGCCTCACGTCCGTCGACCCGGTCTCCGGCCGGCAGCTGTCGGTCGACCAGAACGCGACCTGCCCCGAGGTAACCGCCGGGCTCACCGTCACGTCCACGCAGGGCAGCACGGTCTCGACCTCGGCGCAGTATGCAGTGAGGGTGCTGCATCGCCCTTGAGGCTGATACCCGGCCGCCGCGAACCGGTGTCGCATCGACTACATGGACGACTCCGCCTCGGCGAACGAACGCTTCTGGGCGTGGGAACAGCTCGTCGCACCCCAGAGCCACGTCGCACCGGAGCGTTAGCCCCGTCGCCTTGCGACACACAAGGTCTTCGCCATCCCGCGAGCTCCGCCAGGCACTTGAACGCCATCTGCGCTGGTCAGCAGCGTGCATCGTCCACGATCCGCACCACGACGCCGAGTTTCGAGCCACCCTTCGAGGTTCTCGATCACCCATCCCACAACGCACGCAGTCGCTGGCCAGAAGCTTGTGGGCCCCGTGGGACTCGAACCCACAACCAACGGATTAAAAGTCCGTAGCTCTGCCCATTGAGCTAGAGGCCCGGGCCGCGGTGCGGCCGCGGGGGAAGCGTAACCGTGGCGCTGCCCCGACCCGGGGTCGATGGCCGAGACCACCGCGTCGCTGGGCCGTTCAGCGCAACTGTTGCTCCACTCGGCGACGCCGCGGCACCCGAGGAGTCGCCGGGAGAACCACTCGCCCGAGAGACACGCGGCCGCTCCGACGGACCTGGACGGGTGATGACCGGTCACCGCAGCGAGGGTTCGACAACGACGTTTCTCCTGGTCAACGAGCCATGAACAACCGTGGACCGTCGCGACGACCCGACACGCCGGAGCGACGCGCCGATCACCCGTATGACGTTGCGTAGCAGGGCGTCACCGTCCGCTGACCATCGTGCGGCGGCGAGGAAACGGGTACCAAACACTCGCAGCACCGGAGTTCCTACTCCCGGTGTGCACGACCGGTGCGGTGGGACCGAGCGCTCCCTGAACCACGGCTCGATCCCGCCGCGTGCCGCACGGTTCCCCGTGGGCCCCGACGGGACGCCACCCAGGCCTCCCGACCGCACGGAGAGGAGGCCACGACGTGTCGATGGCCGTGGTCATGTCCGAGATGCCCGACCTCTGGCGCAAGGTGCTCGCCGAGCACGTGCCGGACCCCCAGGGGAACTGTCGCGAGTGCTTCCACGCCGGCGGTCGTGCCAGCTGGCCGTGCCAGACCTACCGCATCGCCGAGGAGGCGAAGTGGGTCGCCGAGGGTGGTCTGCCCGGCACCGGCCCGCACGGTCCTGGCCCGAGCCGCACCCGGCTCAGCCCCCCGGAGCCCCAGGCCGCGCGCCGGGATGACCCGCTCGAGGACCCGCTCGGGAGCCTCGACGCCCCGAGCTCGACCCCGGGTTCCGCCCCGTTCCCCGCCACCGGGGGCTGGCGCTCGCCGTCGACCGGCTCGTCGCCGCTGCCCTGGCTCACCGGTGAGAGCACCCCGGACGACCACCGTCCGTTCGCGGGCGACCCGTTGGCCTCCGGACCGATGCCGGCCGCCCGGGACGACGCCACCGGCGAGCGCCCCTACGGCTCGACGTTCGACGCGCCCTACGGCGCCTCGTTCGGCATCGACGACCGCCCGCGGGCCGCGCGCTAGACAGCGCGCCCCGGCGCCGGACACAGGAAGGCCCCCGGAGCGCTCCCTCCCGCACCGGCGATGCCGGGCGGTCGGGCCCCGACTGGACGAGGGTCGGGAAACTCCGGGGGCTGGTGTCCTGCCTGGATTCGCTGGCCGCCCTGCCGCAGGATCATCGCCTGCGGACCGGCCACTCCACGGCCTTCGAGCAGCTAGCTGACGGACACCTCACGAGTCCTGTCGTTCTTCAACGCTGGACCACCTCCTCTCCCGTGTACCGACCACGCTAGGCGCGCTTCGATCACCTCGCAAACGGCTTCCGGCACGTCCCTTGACGAGCAACCGAAAGGTTGCCTATCGTCAGACAGGCAACCGCAGGGTTGCCTGATCGGAGGCGTGATGGACGAGGTGTTCCGCGCGCTCGCCGACCCCAGTCGGCGGGCCCTGCTCGACGCGCTGCACGCCCGCGGCGGCCAGTCGCTGCGGGAGCTCGGCGAGGGACTGGAGATGTCCCGCCAGGCCGTCGCCAAGCACCTCGGGGTGCTCGAGGCCGCGGGTCTCGTCGTCACCTCGTGGCAGGGGCGCGAGAAGCACCACCACCTCAACGCCGCGCCGATCAACGACGTCGCCGACCGGTGGATCCGGCGGTACGACCGGGCGCGGGCGCAGACCCTCGCCGACCTCAAGCAGGCCCTGCAGGAGAACTCCGAGGAGACCGAGATGTCCGACGACTTCGTCTACGTCACCTACATCCGCACGACGCCCGAGAAGCTCTGGCAGGCGCTCACCGACCCCGCGTTCATCGCGAAGTACTACGACGGCGGCGGTCCGACGTCGGACTGGGCGGTGGGCTCGAAGGTCCTCTGGTCGATGGGTGGCGAGGAGCCCCACGACTGGGACCAGCACGTCCTCGAGGCCGACCCGCCCCGGCGGCTGTCCTTCACCTGGCACAACTACCAGCCCGAGATGCAGGAGATGTTCGGCTGGAGCGACGAGCGCCTGGCCGAGCTCCAGCAGGAGAAGCGCTCGAAGGTCACCTTCGACATCGAGCCGGCGGGGCAGGCCGTGAAGCTGACGGTGACCCACGACGACTTCGTGCCCGACAGCGAGATGCTCAAGGGGGTCTCGGGCGGCTGGCCGGCGATCCTGTCGAACCTCAAGTCGGTGCTCGAGACCGGCGAGGCCGTCGTCACCGACTGATCGTGGGGTCTTTCCTGACGTTGAACGTCAGCATGGCCCCCATGCTGACTAGCCCCGAGAACGCCAGGCGGCCAGGTCGTCGACGGAGCGGGTGTTGACGATCCGCTCCACCGGCACCTCGCACTCCTCCGCGCGCTCGCAGCCGAAGGGCTGCCAGTCGAGCTGGCCGGGGGCGTGGGCGTCGGTGTCGACGACGAACTCGCAGCCCGCGGCGAGGGCCTGGCGCAGGAGCGGGCGCGGCGGGTCGAGGCGCTCCGGGCGCGAGTTGATCTCGACGGCGACGCCGTTCTCCACGCAGGCGTCGAACACCGCCTCGGCGTCGAACGTCGAGGGCGGGCGGGTGCCGCGGCCCCCGGTGACCAGGCGCCCGGTGCAGTGGCCGAGGACGTCGACCAGCGGGTGCGACACCCCGGCGACCATGCGGGCGGTCATCACGTCGCTCGGCGCCCGGAGCTTCGAGTGCACGCTGGCGACGACGAGGTCGAGCTCTTCCAGGAGGTCGTCGGGGGCGTCGATGTCGCCGTCCTCGAGGATGTCCACCTCGATGCCGCGCAGAAGGCGGAACGGGGCGAGCTCCTCGTTCACCCGGGCGATCACGTCGAACTGACGACGCCGGCGCTCGGGCGTCAGGCCGTTGGCGACGGTGAGGTTCTCGGAGTGGTCGGTGAGCACCATCCACTCGTGGCCCAGGTCGCGGGCGGTGCGGGCCATCTCGAGGATGTCGCTGCCGCCGTCGGACCACGTCGAGTGCGTGTGGCAGTCGCCGCGCAGCGCGGCGCGGATGCCCGTCCCGCCCGCGACGGGCTCGGTGTGCCGGCTCTCCAGGTCGGACAGGGTGGTCGACGTCCCGCCGTCGAGGACCTCGGTCACCACCGCCGCCGTCTTCTTCCCGACCCCTTTGAGGTCGGTCAGGGTGCCGGCCCGGGCGCGGGCCGCCACGTCGTCGGGGTCCAGCTCGGCGAGGCGTTCCGCCGCGGAGCGGTAGGCCTTCACCCGGTAGGTCTCGGCCCGCTCACGCTCGAGGTAGAAGGCCACGGCGCGCAGTGCGGCGATCGGGTCACCGTCGACGGGAAGGGCGGTCACGTGGTCAGGGATACCCCACCCGAGGCGGTCGTGGGCCGCGCCACCACGCACAATCGGTGGTGAGCACTGTGATGGAGGTGGTCTGCTCGTGCGGGTGACCGGAGTCGGGCACGCGGGGATGCGTTTCGAGACCACGGGCGGCAGCGTGCTGTGCGACCCGTGGGTGAACCCGACGTTCTTCGCGTCGTGGGTGCCGTTCCCGGACAACACGCAGCTGGACTGGGACGCCCTCGGGGACTGCGACTACCTCTACGTCTCGCACCTGCACCGCGACCACTTCGACGCGGTGAACCTGCGCGACCACGTCTCGAAGGACGCCCGCGTCCTGCTGCCGGACTACCCCACCGACGAGCTCGAGAACGAGCTGCGCGAGCTGGGCTTCCGGCACTTCGTGCGCACGGAGAGCGGTGTCCCGCAGGAGCTCGACGGCGGCCTGCGGTTCACGATCACGTCGCTGAAGGGGCCCGGCGACGGCCCGATCGGCGACTCCGCGCTCTCCCTCGACGACGGCACCGCGCGGATCGTCAACCAGAACGACGCGCACCCGCTGGACATCCCGAAGCTGCTGGAGTTCGGCGCCTACGACGCGCACTTCACGCAGTTCTCCGGCGCCATCTGGTGGCCGATGGTCTACGACCTGCCCAAGGCCGCGAAGCGCGAGTTCGCCCGCCGCAAGCGCATCGGCCAGGAGGACCGGGCGATGCGCTACATCCGCGAGGTCGGCGCCGCGCACGTCTTCCCGACGGCGGGCCCGCCCTGCTTCCTCGACGACGAGCTCTTCAAGTGGAACGGCCTGGGCTACGAGGGCGTCGAGGACGAGTCGATCTTCACCGACCAGTGGGAGTTCCTGGCCCGGATGCGGGAGCTCGGCCACGACAGCGGGAGCGACCAGCAGGGCCACCTGCTCCTGCCCGGAACGACCGCCGAGATCGGCCACGGCACCGTGGACGACCTCACGCACCCGATGTCGGACGCCGAGATCGAGACGATCTTCCTCGACAAGGAGCGCTACCTGCGCGACTTCGCCGAGCGCACCCGGCCCGCGATCGAGGCGCAGAAGGCGCAGTGGGCGGCGCCGCAGCCGGACATCCTGCGCCAGCTCAAGGAGTGGATCGAGCCGCTGATGAAGCGCGCCGACCACATGTGCGACGGCATCGGCGGCCCGGTCCGGATGGACCTGCACGGCATGCCCGACGACACCCCCGGGGTCGACGAGGACGGCACGCTGTCGCTGGCGTTCGACTTCCCGGCCCGCGAGATCCGCATCTACAACGGCGAGCAGGCCCGCTACCGCTGGGGCATGCCGGCGACGCTCGTGCAGACCAACATCGCGACCGGCGAGGTCGACTGGTCGAACTCGCTGTTCCTGTCCGTGCGCTTCACCGCGACGCGCGTCGGCCAGTACAACGAGTACCTCTACACGTTCTTCAAGTGTCTGTCCGAGGAGCGGATGGACTACGTCGAGAACTGGTACGACGCGCAGAACGACGACGGGCGCGACATCGAGCTCGACGGCTGGGCGGTGCAGGCGCGCTGCCCGCACCTGTCCGCGGACCTGTCGAAGTTCGGCGCCGTCGACGGCGAGGTGCTCACCTGCACGCTGCACAACTGGAAGTTCAACCTCCGGACCGGTCGGTGCCTGACGTCCGCGGGGCACGAGATCCGGGCGCACAAGCTGGGAGACTGAGGCCGTGCTGCGCATCGGTCCCCTCGAGCTGCCGACGCCCGTCGTGCTCGCGCCGATGGCCGGCATCACGAACGTCGCGTTCCGCCGCCTGTGCCGCGAGCAGGGCGCAGGGCTCTACGTCTGCGAGATGATCACCGCGCGGGCGCTGGTGGAGAAGCACCCCGGCACCGCCGAGATGATCGCGTTCGACCCGGACGAGACACCGCGCTCGATGCAGCTCTACGGCGTCGATCCCGAGACGATCGGCCGCGCGATCGACCGGATCGTCGACGAGGACCTCGCCGACCACGTCGACCTCAACTTCGGCTGTCCGGTGCCCAAGGTGACGCGGCGCGGCGGCGGGGCGGCGCTGCCCTACAAGCGGCGGCTGTTCGAGTCGATCGTGCGCACGGCCGTCGCCTCGGCGTCCCGCGGCGGGTTGCCGTTGACGGTGAAGATGCGCGTCGGCATCGACGAGGACCACGTGACGTTCCTCGACGCCGGGCGCATCGCCGCCGCCGAGGGTGCGGCCGCCGTCGCCCTGCACGCGCGCACCGCGGCGCAGCGCTACTCGGGCCACGCCGACTGGGACCGCATCGCCGATCTGCGCGAGGCAGTGCCCGCGGAGGTACCGGTGCTCGGCAACGGCGACATCTTCGCCGCGACCGACGCCGTGGCCATGATGGAGAAGACCGCCTGCGACGGCGTGGTCGTCGGGCGGGGCTGCCTGGGGCGCCCGTGGCTCTTCGGGGAGCTCGAGGCCGCGCTGGCCGGCCGCCCGATCCCCACACCCCCGCGCCTCGGCGAGGTCGCCGCGGTGATGCGGCGCCACGTGGAGCTGCTCATCGCCCACCACGGCGAGCGCAAGGGCGTGCGTGACTCCCGCAAGCACATGTCCTGGTACCTGCACGGCTTCGCCGTCGGGTCGGAGCTCCGCCGCGAGCTGGGGATGATCGACGGGCTGGAGCGTCTCGACGAGCTGCTCGCGCAGCTCGACGCCGACCTGCCGTTCCCGCCCGACGCGGACGGCCCGCGCGGCCGGCAGGGCTCGCCCGGGCACGTGACCCTGCCCGAGGGATGGCTCGACGACCCCGAGGACGACACCGTCCCGGCGGGCGCCGACGTCATGCACTCCGGCGGCTGAGCCCTCGCCGGGCGCTACTCCTCGTATCGGAGCCCGGCATCACGTCGATCACACGTCACGGCCGGCATGCGCGCGTCCGCCACGACCACCGTCGCGGGCGACTCAAGGTGGGCCGAACGTGTCGGCGCGGGATCCGTCTACGCAGCGTCACGTGCGCCGACTGAGCGAAGTTGTCGGCGACGCGGCGAAGGACCGTTACAGAACCATGATCGAGGGCGACACTAGGAGCAGGGACGGAGGTGATGTGTGTGCGCTTGGCCGGGCTGCTGCCGGGACGCGGGACCGTGGCGACGCCGACCGCGGAGCCGGTGCCCGACGCCGGGGTCCCGACCCCCGCCGCGCACCCCGCCCCCGACGAGGGCACCGTCACCTGCGGTTTCCCCACCTCTCCGATCGTCGGGCTCGACGCGGTGCCCTCCGACACACGATCCGGGGCACCGACCGTCGCCGGCCGGTCCGACCAGGCGCGGGCCCACGAGGCGGCCGCCGAGGTCCTCGCCGACCGCGGCGACTGGCGCCGCGCGTACCAGCACCTCAAGGCCGCGGTCTCGCTCGTGCGGGACGAGCGGACGACGCCGGACGAAGTGCCCGATCAGTTACGCATCGAGGTCGATCGTCTCCGACGCGAGCGTGCCGAGGCCCGCGAACAGAGCCGTCGGGACAGCCTCACCGCCACCTGGAACCGTCGCTACCTCGACGAGCGGCTGAGCACGCTGCGTGGTGAGGGCGCCGACTCGCCCGCCTGCGTCGCGCTGGCCGACGTCGACCACTTCAAGACCGTGAACGACACGCACGGGCACGCCGTGGGCGACCGGGTGCTGCGCCGCCTCGTCGACCTCATGAACGAGGGGCTGCCCGACGAGGGCTTCTGCGCGCGCTACGGCGGCGAGGAGTTCGCACTCGTCCTGCCCGGCCTCGCACCGGCCGAGGCGGTGCGGGTGTGCGAGGAGGCCCGCGCGCGGGTCGACGCCTACCCGTGGCACGAGCTCGCCGACGACCTGCGCGTCACGGTCAGCGTGGGCGTCACGTGCCTCGACGCCGGCGCGCACCCCGGCGCGCCCGGACTCGACGCCGCCGATGCCCTGCTCTACGTCGCCAAGCGCGCCGGCCGCAACGCGGTGGCCTACCGCGACGCCGACGACGGCACCGTGCGGCTGGCCGGAGCGGCTGCCGCCCGTCGCGGGATCGCCGCCGCTGCCCGCGGCGCGTTCGCGACGTCCTGACCGCCGACGACCGCTCACCGGGCACCTCGTCGTCCGGGGCCCGGCCGGATCGCCCGGCCGCGGCGCCGCTGAGACGGGCCTGAGCACGTCGGTGCCCGAACGGGTGTCCGGTGTCGCCCGGTCGTGTGGCGACCGTTGTGCTCCGGTCACCGCGTGGCGTAACGGCCCCGAGACCGTCGGAGTCCGGCCCGGCCGTAGTATCCCGCTGCTGACCAGCCGTGTTCCGGGCCGCCCGCCCGAGATCATCCGCCACGAGGAGATGCGTGACCGACGACCGCGCCGGCGACCCGGCCCGGGGCTCCCGCCCCGGGGCTCCCGGGTCCGACGTGGTCCGCTCTCCCGCGGCGCGCACGGGCCCCGCGTCGGCGCCGTTCCGCATCCCCGTCGCCACCCCGACGGCCCAGGCCGGGCGCCGGCCGACGATGGTGCCGCTGACCCGCAAGCGCGGGCCGCGTCTCGGTCTCCGCCCACCCGGCGCAGGGCTCGTGACCGCGCCGTCCGCGATCCCGTCCTCGCCCGGCACCCCGTCGGCGGGCATCCCGTCGCCGGCCGCGGCGAAGGCACCGTCCACGCGGGGTCCGGTGGACGCGGTGACGCTGCCCGCGGGGCGCATCCCGGCGCGCGCGGCCCCGCCCCCGCCGACCGCGCCCCCGCCCAGCCCTCCGGTGCCGTCCAGCCCTCCGGTGCCGCCCGGCGCCCCGGTGGCGCCCGCGCCCCGGCGCCCGGCCACCCCCGCCGTCGTCCCGACCACCGCCGCGCCCGTCCCCCCGGTGGCCGGCCCCCGACCCGACGTCGCGCGTCCGGCCGATCCGCCTCCCCCGAGGAGCCGGACGAGCCGGAGGCGGACGAGCCCCGGGCCCCCGAGCCCGAGCCCGCGCCCGTGGAGTCGCCCGCGGTCCGTCACGTCCGGGCCGCGGCGGCGACGAGCGAGGCCGCGCCGCGGCGCCCGGCCGCCACCGAGGCCCGCGCGGGCGAGACCGAGTACGCCGCCACGTCGGCGGTGCTCGCCTCGGTGGGCAGCCGCTTCACGACGTGGCGGCGGCGGTGGACCTGGCGCCGGACGGCGCGGCTGCTCACCGCGACCTGCGCGGTCCTCGTCGTCGTCGTGTGCGGGCTCGGGTGGGGCGCGGCGTCGTGGGTCGAGGCCGCGGTGCGCCAGATCGGCGCGCTGGACCCGAACTCGTCGGCCATCCAGAACGCCGCCGCGCAGGCCGGCGACCAGAACTTCCTCGTCGTCGGCTCGGACAGCCGCGCCGGGGCGCCCCCGTCGGAGGACGCCGGCGACACCGCCGACGTGCCCGGGGCCCGCACCGACACGATCATGGTCGTGCACGTTCCGGAGGACCGGTCGACGGTCACGGTGGTGTCGTTCCCCCGCGACCTCGAGATCACCCGGCCGGCCTGCGAGCGCTGGGACCCCGTCTCCGGCGCCTACTCGCCGCAGATGCTGCCGCCGACCCCGCGCGTGAAGCTCAACTCGGCCTACGCCGCGGGCGGGCCGCGCTGCGTGACCCGCGCGATCCAGGAGCTCTCGGGCCTGGCGATCAACCGCTTCCTCGGCATCGACTTCCAGGGCTTCCAGGGCATGGTCGACGCCGTGCGCGGTGTGCCGATCTGCGTGGAGCGCCCGGTGCGCGACTCCGTGCTCGGCACCGTCATCCCCCAGGCCGGCCCCACCGTCCTGAGCGGGCAGCAGGCGCTCGA
Organism: Actinomycetospora sp. CA-053990; assembly: GCF_050948445.1. NCBI lineage: Bacteria > Bacillati > Actinomycetota > Actinomycetes > Pseudonocardiales > Pseudonocardiaceae > Actinomycetospora > Actinomycetospora sp. CA-053990. The sequence continues at coordinate 5,942,122 of NZ_CP192043.1, forward strand.
CTACGTCCGCGCCCGCCACGTCGAGGGCGACCCGTCGAGCGACTACGGCCGCATCCAGCGCCAGCAGCGGTTCCTCGGCGCGCTGCTGCGCTCGGTGCTCTCGGCCGGCACGCTGCTCGACCCCAGCCGCCTCGAGGGGCTCGTCGAGGCCGTCTCGCGCTCCACGTTCGGCGAGAACATCGGCTCCGACCAGCTGCTCGCGCTCTCGCAGTCGCTGGGCAGCCTGGACCCGCGCACCGTCAGCTTCGTGACGGTGCCGACCACGGGGCTCGCCAACGACCGCGGCAACGAGGTGCTGCGCCGCGGCGACGAGCGGGCCATGTTCGACGCGATCATCGGCAACGACCCGCTGCCGGGTAGCGGGGCACCGGCACCCGGCGTGCCGGCCGCGCCCGTGCCCGCCCCGGCCCCCGCCGACATCCGGCTCGTGGACGCGCGCTCACCCGCCGAGGACCGCGGTGACGACGAGGGCGAGGACGGCGGCGACGAGGGCAGGGCTTCGGACGGACCCTCGGCCGAGCGCGTGGCGGACCGTCTGCGCTCCGCCGGCTTCGTCGTGACCAGCGACGACGGGGGCGCGTCGTCGGGCGGGGCCGGGACGACGATCCGCTACTCGCCCGACCAGGCCGCCGCCGCGTCGGCGCTGGGCGCCGCCGTGCCGGGGGCCCGGCTCGAGCCCGGCGGTGCGGGGCGCAGCACGCTGACCCTGACCCTGGGCGACGACTTCGACGGCGAGGTGCGCTCGGACGGGGCGACGCCGTCCGCGCCGGTCAACCCGACGATCACGGCCGCCGACGCCTCCTGCGCCTGACCCGGCGGCGTTCATCCCCGGTTCATGCCGTCGTCGGACGGACGACCGGCCGTCCGCGTACGTTGCGCGACATGCGCACGGCCTACAACGAGAAGCTCGCCGCCCTCTCCGAAGAGCTCGCCGAGATGTCCCAGATGGCCGGCGAGGCCATGAAGAAGGCGACGACCGCCCTGCTCGAGGGCGACCTCGACCTGGCCGAGGAGGTCATCTCCTCCGACACGAAGATCGACGCCCTGCGCAGCCAGGCCGAGGAGCAGGCGTTCGGCCTGCTCGCCCTCCAGGCGCCGGTGGCCGGCGACCTGCGCTCGGTCATCGCGGCGATCCACTCCGCGGGCGACCTCGAGCGGATGGGTGACCTCGCCCTGCACGTCGCCAAGGCGGCGCGTCGTCGCCACCCGGCCAAGGTGCTGCCCGAGGACGTCGCCCCCTACTTCGCCGAGATGGGCCGCGTGGCGCTCGACCTGGCCCAGGACGCCCGCAAGGTCATCCTCACGCGCGACGTCGAGCTCGCGTTCACCATGGAGTCCGACGACGACGCCATGGACGACCTGCACCGCCACCTGTTCACCCTGCTGCTGAGCAAGGACTGGCCGAGCGGTGTCGCGCCCGCCATCGACGTGACGCTCCTGGGCCGCTTCTACGAGCGCTTCGCCGACCACGCCGTGGCCGTCGCCCGCCGCGTGGTCTTCATGGTCACCGGCAAGATGCCCAACACGCCCGAGGCCTGAGCGCGCACACGCCGACGAGAGCCCCTCCCGCAGCCTGCTGCGGGAGGGGCTCTCGTGCTTGCGCGACTAACCGAAGCGGCCGGAGATGTAGTCCTCGGTGGCCTGCTCGCGCGGGTTCGAGAAGATCTTCTCGGTGTCGTCGATCTCGACCAGCTTGCCGGGCTTGCCGGTGGCCTCGAGGTTGAAGAAGGCCGTCTGGTCGCTCACCCGCGCCGCCTGCTGCATGTTGTGGGTGACGATGACGATCGTGTACTCCTTCTTGAGGTCCCCGATGAGGTCCTCGATCGCCAGCGTCGAGATCGGGTCGAGCGCGGAGCACGGCTCGTCCATGAGCAGCACGTCGGGCTGGACGGCGATCGCGCGGGCGATGCACAGGCGCTGCTGCTGACCGCCGGAGAGGCTGCCGCCGGGCTTGTCGAGGCGGTCCTTGACCTCCTTCCAGAGGTTCGCGCCGCGCAGCGAGGCCTCGGCCACCTCGTCGAGCTTCTTCTTGTCGCGCACGCCCTGGAGCTTCAGGCCGGCCACGACGTTGTCGCGGATCGACATCGTCGGGAACGGGTTGGGGCGCTGGAAGACCATGCCGATCGTGCGGCGCACGGCCACCGCGTCGGCGCTGCGGGCGTAGATGTCCTCGCCGTCGAGCAGCACCTCGCCGTCGACGCGGGCGCCGGGGATCTCCTCGTGCATCCGGTTCAGCGTCCGGAGCACGGTCGACTTGCCACAGCCCGACGGGCCGATGAACGAGGTGACGCTGCGCGGCGACACCGAGAGGTTGACGTCCTGCACGGCGTGGAAGTCGCCGTAGAAGATGTCGACGGCCTTCAGGTCCAGTCGCTTGGCCACGGTGTTCCTCTACTTCGAGATGGCGGAGAAGCGCGACACGACGCTCGCCCCGAGCTGCAGGATCATGATGATGAGGATGAGCGTCAGCGCGGCGCCCCAGATGCGGAACTGGCCGGACGGCTCCGGGTTCGAGAGCTCCGAGAACATCAACAGCGGCAGCGAGGCCATGTTCCCGGAGAACGGGTCGAAGTTGATGGACTGCGAGTAGCCGACGAGCACGAGGACCGGGGCGGTCTCGCCCATCACGCGGGCGAGGGCCAGCATCACGCCGGTCACGGTGCCCGACAGGGCGGTGGGCAGGACGATCCGCAGGATCGTCTTCCACTTCGGGATGCCGAGCGCGTAGGCCGCCTCGCGGAGCTCGTCGGGCACCAGCCGCAGCATCTCCTCGGTGTTGCGGATGACCACCGGGAGCATGAGCAGCACCAGCGCCAGCGACACCATGAAGGCGCTCTGCTCGGCGCCGAGGATCGAGATGAACGCCGCGAAGATGAACAGCGCGGCGACGATCGAGGGCACGCCGGCGAGGATGTCGACCATGAAGCTGGTGGTCTTCGCCAGGCGCCCGCGCCCGTACTCGACGAGGTAGATCGCGGCCAGGATGCCGATCGGCACGGCGATGACGGCCGCGAGCGCCGCCTGGATCAGCGTGCCGTAGATCGCGTGGTAGACGCCGCCGGCGTACGACTCCGGCAGCACGCCCGAGAGCGACTTGCCCCACCAGTCGGAGGACAGGATCGCGCCGATGCCGCGGATGACGACCGTCGCGAGCACCCACACCAGCGGGATCAGGGCGATGACGAACGCGAGCCCGACGAGGAACGTCGCGAGGTTGTTCTTGATCTTCCGGCCGGTGCTCGGGGCCTGGAAGGTCGGTGTGGTGGCGGGGCGCTCCGGAGAGTTGAGGCCGGTCGCGGTGCTCATCAGCCGTTCACCTTCCCGCCGGCGACCACGCGGGCGATCGCGTTGACCACGAAGGTCAGGACGAACAGGACCAGGCCGGCCGCGATGTAGGCGCCGGTGGGCAGCGGCTGGCTGAACTCCGAGGCCGCGGACGCGATCAGCGAGGCGAACGTGTAGCCGCCGTCGAACAGGCTGAAGCCCGACGGCGTGGTGGCCGCCCGGATGACGATGAGGACCGCGATCGTCTCGCCGAGCGCGCGGCCGAGGCCGAGCATCGAGCCGGCGATGTAGCCGCTGCGCCCGTAGGGCAGGACGGCCATGCGGATGACCTCCCAGCGGGTGGCCCCCAGCGCCTGCGCCGCCTCGATGTGGAAGCGCGGGGCCTGGGAGAACACCTCGCGGGTGACCGCGGTGATGATCGGCAGGATCATCACCGCGAGCACCACGCCGCCGGTGAAGATCGTGCCGGTGAGGACGGGCAGGTTGCCCGGCGCGAAGAGGAAGAACCAGCCCAGGTCGTCGCGCAGGAACGTCGCGATCGGCAGCAGGGCCGGCGCGAGCACCGCGATGCCCCAGAGGCCGTAGATGATCGACGGCACGGCGGCCAGCAGGTCGATCACGTAGGCGAACGGGCGCGCGACCCGCTTGGGCGCGTACTGGGTGAGGAACAGCGCGATGCCCAGGGCGATCGGCATCGCGAGGACCAGGGCGAACAGCGACGACAGCAGCGTGACCACGAGCAGGTCACGGATACCGAAGTTGAGGTCCGCCGCGTCGCGGGTGTCGAACACCGGCGACGTCAGGAAGTTGGCGTTGTTCGCCAGCAGGGAGGGCACCGCCTGCACGAGCAGGAAGAGCCCGATCGCGGCGATGGCCGCGACGACGAGGAGGCCGGAGCCCGAGGTCAGCCCCCGGAAGATGCGTTCGCCGCGTCCCGGGGTGGCCTTCCCTCGATCCGTCCCTCCCCTACCGGGGTCGGTGTCGGTCACGGTGTCCAGGGTGGCCGACCCGGCCGCAGAACCCTCGTCCTGAGGGTCCCGCGGGCGAGCCGCCGTGGTGCGTTCGGTCACAGCCGGGGTTCCGTCCGCCTCGTCGTCGCCGGGCAATCGTGTCGCCGGTCCGTTACTGGATGGCGTTGACCGCGGTGGTCAGACGCTGCTTGAACTGCTCGGGCAGCGGGACGTAGCCCGCGTCCGGCAGGGCCTGCTGGGCGTTCGGGGAGAGCGCGGTCTGCAGGAAGCCCCGGACCGCACCGGCGGTCTGGTCGTCGGCGTAGTTCGAGCAGACGATCTCGTAGGTCGCGAGCGCGATCGGGTACGCGCCCGGGGCGTTGGTCTGGTAGAGGCTGTTCAGGTCCAGCTTCAGGTCGTTGCCCTGACCGGTGACCTGCACGTTGTTGACGGCCGTGGCCACCGACTCGGTGCTCAGCGGCACCGGCTGACCGCCGCCGGCGTTGATGATCTGCGCCATGCCGAGCCCGCCGCGCTGCGCGAACGACGACTCGACGTAGGTCACCGAGTTCGGGGTGTTCTTGGTGGCGTCGGCGACGCCCTGGCTGCCGCGGGCGCCGGCGCCGACACCGCCGTTGAACGTCTGCGCGGCCTCCTTGCCGTACGCGCCGTTGGAGGCGGCGACCAGGTACTTCTGGAAGTTCTCGGTGGTGCCCGACTCGTCGGAACGGAAGTTCACGACGATCGGGGCGGCCGGGAGCTGCTTGCCCGGGTTGAGGGCGGCGATCGCCGGGTCGTTCCAGGTGGCGACCTGACCGTTGAACACCCGCGCGGCCGTGGGGCCGTCGAGCACCAGGTCGGTCACGCCGGGGACGTTGTAGGCGATCGCGACGGGGCCGAAGACGAGCGGCAGGTTCCAGGCCGGGGAGGCGCAGCGCGCCTGGGCGCGGGTGGTCTCGTCGCCGTCCTTGAGCGCGGAGTCCGAACCGGCGAAGTCGGTCTGCCCGCCGAGGAACTCGTTGCGCCCCGCGCCCGAGCCGCTCGGCGTGTAGTTCAGGGTCTGGCCCTGGCAGGTCTGCTGGTAGGTCGCGACGAAGCGCGTCATGGCGTTGTTCTGCGCCGACGATCCGCTCGAGCGCAGGTCGGGCTTGCCGCCACAGGTGACGCCCGGTGCCGCGGACACCCCGCCGCCACCGGCGTTCTCGTCACTGCCGCACGCGCTGAGCACGAGCGCCGATGCGGCGATCAGGCCGATCGCTGCGACGCGTCGCTGATACCTCACAGAAGATTCCTCCGTGTCCGTCCTGCCCACCTCCGCGTGGGCACGTCGCAGCGCGGGGTCGCACCACGCCACCGGAGGCTAAGCAGGCCGGGTGGACGCTCGGAGCGCTCGGGATGAACGAGGGATGAACGCATCCCGGGAACGTCGCCCGGAGAGGTGAGCGAGTGCGACGTCGGTCACTCTCGGCGATCAGCGCTGGTAGGAGACGTCCACCGCGTCGCGCTCGAAGCCGAGGCGACGGTAGGTCGCGATCGCCGGGGCGTTGTCGCCCTCCACGTACAGGATGGTCGTGCGCAGACCGCGATCGCCGAGATGGTGGAGCCCCGCGAGGGTGAGCGCCCTGCCCAGACCGCGGCCCTGCGCGCCGGGGTCGACACCCACGACGTACACCTCGCCCAGCGGCTCGGGCACCGTCTCGGAGACGGCGTGCACCTTCGTGAAGTGGAAGCCGAGCAGGTCGCCGGACGCGGTGTCCCACGCCAGCAGCACTCCGTCGGCGTCGAACCAGGACTCCGCCTCGATCGCGGCGACGTCGTCGGTGGTCCAGCCGCTCTGCTCGGGGTGCCACGAGAACGCGCGGTTGTTCACCGCCACCACGGCGTCCTCGTCCTGCCCCACCCGCAGCGGCCGGATCGCGACGCCGTCGGGGACCACCAGCGCCGGCAGCGGCGGGGCCTCGTGCCCGGGGGCGGGCCGGCGCATGCGCCACAGCTCGCGGGCGCGGCGGCGCCCGGCCCGCTCGGCCAGGCGTGCGGCACCCGGGTGGTCGCCGTGGGCCCAGAACCGCGCCAGGGGTGACTCCTCGAGCACCGCGTCGACCACCGCGGCGCCGACCCCACGACGACGGTGGGCGGGGTGCACGGAGAGCTCGGCGACCGGGTCGTCGAGGTTCTCGCCGTCGAGCAGCGCGTGGCCGACGAGGTCGCCGCCGTCGCTCACGAGCAGGTGCCGCGTGGTGGGACGCCCGCCGTCGACGATCGCGTCGAGGTCGCGACGCGCGGGCTCGGCGTAGGCGTCCACCCCGTCGGCCGCCGCGACCGCGGCGACCAGCGCGTGGACGTCCTGCGCCTCCTGCGGCGTCACCGTCGCCACCCACCGGCTCTCCAGCACGGCGGTGACCGTAGCGCTCCTCGCCTCAGACGCCCCGCGCCCAGGCGGCGGGACGCACCACCCGGGCGTCGTCCCAGGACCCGGTCGACCGCGGAACCGGCGTGGCGGGGGTGCTCCGGGGGCTCGTCGCCGGTGCATCCTCCTCGGCGTCGTCGGACTCGTCGGACGCGGTCTGCGCCGTCCCGAGCACGCCGCGCATCGGACGGACGAACTTGTAGCCGACGTTGCGCACGGTGCCGATGAGCTGCTCGTGCTCCGGGCCGAGCTTCGCCCGCAGCCGCCGCACGTGGACGTCGACGGTGCGGGTGCCGCCGAAGAAGTCGTAGCCCCAGACCTCCTGGAGCAGCTGCGCGCGGGTGAAGACCCGGCCGGCGTGCTGGGCGAGGTACTTGAGGAGCTCGAACTCCTTGTAGGTGAGGTCGAGCGGCCGCCCACGCAGGCGGGCGGTGTAGGTCGCCTCGTCGATCACGAGCTCACCGAGCACCAGCGCACCCTCGGCGCCGGCGCCGTCGGAGGCGCGCCGGGCCCGCAGCAGGCGCAGCCGGGCGTCCACCTCGGCGGGGCCCGCGCCGGGCAGCAGCACTTCGTCGACGCCCCACTCGAGGGACACCGCGACGAGACCGCCCTCGGTGAGGATGGCGATCACCGGGACGTCCAGGCCGGTGGAGCCCAGCAGGCGACAGAGGCTGCGGGCGGCGGCGAGGTCGTGCCGGGCGTCGACCAGCACGGCGTCGTGCGGGCCGGCATCGAGCAGGGCCGCCACCTCGGGGGCTGCGGTCCGGAGTCCATGGGGTAGCAGGGTCAGCGACGGCAACACTGACGTCGGCTCGGGGTCGGCGGTGAGCAGCAGCAGCTCCACGCGAATCTCCCTCCGCGATCGTGGGGTGGACCCTAGACCAGTTCACCGCGCCGTCACCCTGCTGAGCGTTCCATGTCACGTCGGGTCCGCAAGCCTGTCCGCCCGGAAAGCGCCGGTCAGGGGCCACCTCCCCGCCGATCCGGTGACCCGGACCGCGGGCTACGCTGCGTGAGCAGGACGGATCGTGCGGGCGGGGGAGGATTCCGGGTGTCGGGCTGGGTGCTGGTGGCCGCCGCCGCGGCCCTGGCGGTGGTGCTCGTCGTGGGGCTCGTCCTCGCGATCGTCCGGCTCCGGCGCTCGCGCGCCACGGCGGCCGGGGGACTCACCCCGGTCCCGTCGGCCCCCGACCCGGGCCCCGAGGGCACGCGCCGCGACCTCCGTCCGGTGGGTCCGCAGCGACCGGGCGACGCCGTGACCGGCGTCCTCCCGCGCGACCTCGCCGGCCCACCCGGCGGTCTCGCGCTGCTGCAGCTGTCGTCGCAGTTCTGCGCCGACTGCCGGGCCTCCCGGGCCGTGCTCACCGACGTCGCCGGCGAGCACCCCGGGCTGACGGTGCGCGAGGTCGACGTCGCGATGCGCCCCGAGCTCGTGCGGCTGCTGGGGATCCGCCGCACCCCGACGACGCTGGTCGTCGACCCCGCGGGGGTCGAGCTGGCGCGCCACGTGGGGGTGCCGCGACGGGCCGATCTGCTGGGCTCGCTGGCCCCGTGGCGTCGCACCGGGTGAGCGCGCTCCACGAGCGTGTGACGTCACCCTCGGTCGGCGCCCGATTCTTCGGTAGCGTGGCGCGTGTGGACGGCGGGCTCACCCAGCGACGCGTGGTGGACCTGTGCCGTGTGGACTCCAGCCTCTGTTGCTGACCCGGCCCCCGGACGACTCCGCGCCCGGACCGCCCACCTGACGTCCTTCGCAGTGTGATCGCGGGTCCTCGGCTGTACGGGGGTCGCCGGCGGGGATCCCGTCGTGAGAACCACCAGAAATCCGCAAGCACCCGAGGAGCAACACACATGAGCCGCCAGGACGCCCTGGTCAGTGCCGACTGGGCCGAGCAGAACCTCGACGCCCCCAACACGGTCTTCGTGGAGGTCGACGAGGACACCACCGCCTACGACGGCGGGCACATCCCCGGCGCCGTCAAGCTCGACTGGAAGACCGAGCTGCAGGACCAGGTCCGCCGCGACTTCGTCGACAAGGCCGGCTTCGAGAAGCTGCTGTCCGCCAAGGGCATCGGCAACGACGACACCGTCATCCTCTACGGCGGCAACAACAACTGGTTCGCGGCCTATGCCTACTGGTACTTCAAGCTCTACGGCCACCAGGCCGTCAAGCTGCTCGACGGTGGCCGCAAGAAGTGGGAGCTCGACGGGCGCAAGCTCGACACCGAGGTCCCGCAGCGCTCGCAGACCTCCTACACCGCCCAGGAGCAGGACACCTCGATCCGCGCCTTCCGCGACGAGGTCGTCAACGCGATCGGCACCAAGAACCTCGTCGACGTGCGCTCGCCCGACGAGTTCTCCGGCAAGCTGCTCGCCCCGGCGCACCTCCCGCAGGAGCAGGCGCAGCGCGGCGGCCACATCCCCTCGGCGCTCAACGTGCCGTGGTCGAAGGCCGCCAACGAGGACGGCACCTTCAAGTCGGACGACGAGCTGCGCAAGCTCTACTCCGAGCAGGGGCTCGACTCCTCGCGCTCGACCATCGCGTACTGCCGCATCGGCGAGCGCAGCTCGCACACGTGGTTCGCGCTGCACGAGCTCCTCGGCGAGTCCGACGTCAAGAACTACGACGGCAGCTGGACCGAGTACGGATCGCTGATCGGTGTGCCGATCGAGACTGGGCCCGGACAGAGTGGGAGTGGTTCCTGATGTGTGGAGCGCCCGAGCAGACCGCCGAGCTGCCCGCCGGCACCGACCTCTCGAAGGAGTCGGTGCTGGTCGGGAAGGTCCTCGCGGGCGGGTCGCCCGTCGGCGGGGCCTACGTCCGGCTCCTCGACGGCACCGGTGAGTTCACCGCCGAGGTCGTGTCCTCGGCCTCCGGGGACTACCGGTTCTTCGCGGCCCCGGGCACCTGGACCGTCCGCGCGCTCTCGCGCTCGGGCAACGGCCAGTCCGAGGTCACCGTCGGTGGCCCGGGCCTGTTCACGACCGAGGTCTCGGTCGCGGCCTGAGAGCCACCCCCCTCCGCCCCCTCCGCCCGCTCGTCCCGCCCACCGCGGCGGGGCGGGCGGGCGGTGGTCGTTAGGGTGGGCCGGTGGCGTGGTTCTACACCGTCCTGCTCGCTGCGTGCAGCGCCGGAATCCTCGGCGCCGGCGTCGTGCTGACGCGGCGGCTCTTCCGCGACGAGGCACTCACCGGCGAGGAGGAGCGATGAGTTCGTCCATCAACCCCGACGATCCCGACCTGCCCGAGGGCAGCAGCGGCAACGAGGCGATCCGGGCGGCCGCGGAGCGCGCCGAGCGCACCCGGGGCGCCAACATCCCCGGGTGGGACGACCTCCCGATCCCGAACGACACCGCGAACCTGCGGCTCGGTCCGGAGCTGAACGACGCGCTCCTGGGCCTGCTGCCGCTGGTCGGGGTCTGGCGCGGTGAGGGCGAGGTCGTCTACCCGACGATCGACGGCCCGTTCCACTTCGGGCAGCAGATCACCGTCGCGCACGACGGCCGGCCGTTCCTGTCCTGGGAGGCCCGCTCCTGGATCCTCGACGGGCCGGGCGGGGCCGTGGTGCGGCCCGCCGCCCGTGAGGTCGGTTGGTGGCGCGCGCAGGAGGACGGCACGCTCGAGCTCCTGCTCGCGCACCACACCGGGATCATCGAGCTGTACTACGGCGAGAGCCGCACGCAGACCTCCTGGGAACTGCAGACGGACGCGATCGCCCGGACCTCCACGGCGAAGGAGGTCAACGGCGCGACCCGGCTCTACGGCATCGTCGACGACGGCGACCTCGCCTACGTCGAGGAGCGCGCCATGGAGGGCCAGCCGATGCAGCCGCACACGTCTGCGCGGCTGCAGCGCGTCGTCGGCTGAGCTCCACCCCGCTCGTGGACGTCCGGCCCGTCGGTCCCGAGGCGCTGCTCGTCGACCTCGACGGGCTCGCCGCCGTGGACGCGGTCGGCGCGGCCCTGCGCGACGCCCTGACACGCGGCGAGCTGCCCGGCGTCGTCGACGTCGTCCCCGCGGCCCGGACGGTGCTGGTGACGGCCCCGGGCGCCCGTGAGGCCCTGCCCGCGGTCCGGGCGCTGCTCGAGCGGATCGACACCACGGCCCCGCGCGGCGACCGCGACGCGGGCAGCGTGGAGCTGCCGGTGCACTACGACGGCGAGGACCTCGAGCTGGTCGCCCGGGACGCCGGCTGCTCGGTGGACGAGGTGGTCGAGCTGCACACCGGCGCCACGCTCACGGTGGCCTTCGGCGGCTTCGCCCCCGGCTTCGCCTACCTCGCCGGGCTCCCCGAGGCGCTGCAGCAGCCGCGTCTGGACACCCCGCGCCCGCGCATCCCGTCCGGCTCCGTGGGGGTGGCCGGCGAGTTCGGCGGCGTCTACCCCCGCACGTCGCCCGGTGGCTGGCGGCTGCTGGGGCGGCTGGCCGACGACGCGCCGACCCTGTTCGACCCCGACCGCGACCCGCCCGCGCTGCTGGTGCCGGGGACGACGGTGCGCTTCCGGGACGCGGGGAGCACATGACCCGGGAGCTCGTCGTCACCGAGGTCGGTCCCCGCGCCCTCGTGGTGGACCGTGGACGGCCCGGGTGGGCCCACATCGGCGTCCCGCCGGCCGGCGCCCTGGACGGACCCGCGCACGCGCTGGCGCAGCGGCTCGTCGGCAACCCGCCGGAGGCCGCCGGGCTGGAGATCCTGCTCGGCGGGCTCGCGCTGCGGGCCACCGAGGCGACGACGGTCGCGCTCACGGGCCCGCCCGGAGGGTTGGTCGTGCGGACCGGGGCCGCGAGCGCGTGACGGCGTCGCACCAGCCCGTCCACGTGCACGCCGGCGACGTCCTCGTCGTGCCCGCGCCGACCAGCGGCCTGCGCGGCTACCTCGCCGTCGGCGGCGGCGTGGCGGTCGAACCCGTCCTCGGGAGCCGCAGCGCCGACACGCTCTCCGGTCTCGGGCCGGCGCCGCTGGAGGTCGGCACGCGGCTGCCGCTCGGTTCGCCCACGTCCACCCCGTCCGTCGGCACCGGGGCGATCGGCGTGTCCGCGGCGCCGGACGCCGTCGTGATCCGCCTGCACCTGGGGCCGCGCGCGGAGTGGGTCGACGACCCCGTGGGCCGGCTGCGCGCCGGCACGTGGACGGTGGGCTCGACGAGCGACCGGGTCGGGGTGCGCCTGGAGGGCCCCGCGCTCGAGCGGGCCGAGGCGCTCCGGGGCGTGGAGCTGCGCAGTGAGGGCCTGGTCGGCGGCGCGGTGCAGGTGCCGCCGGACGGGCAGCCGGTGGTCTTCCTCGCCGACCACCCGACGACCGGGGGCTATCCCGTGGTCGGCGTCGTGGAGCCGGCCGAGCTGCCGGCGTTCGCCCAGCTCCGGCCCGGCTCGTCGGTGCGGTTCGTGCCGCTCGGGGCCTGATCGTCGGGGAGCAGCCCCAGGCGCCGGGCCACGAGCGCCGCGAGCCGTGACTCGTCCACCCCGACCAGGCGGGCGACCTGGCTCGGGCTCAGCCCGGCCCGCAGCAGGGCCGTGACGTCGCCGTCGGAGGCCGACGTGCCGGCGTCGGTGTCCACGGCGGCGAGGGCCGCCACCGCGGCCTGGGGATCCCCGAGGAGCACCGCGAGCAGCCGGTCCTTGGCCGACTCGGTGTCAGAGCCGGCCTCGCCGTCCGCCGCCGCCGCGTGCCGGGGGCGGTGCGGTTCCGCGGGCGGGGTGTCGTCGGCCGTGGACCCGGGGCTCGGCTCGGCGAGAGCCGCCCGCACCGCGCCCACGTCGAGGGGATCGGTCGGCGGGTCCGAGTACGTCGCCGGGGCCGTCGCGTCCGGCGCGTCGTCCAGGTTCGACACCGGCGAGCCCGCGGTACCTGTCCCTGCCGGCGGGCGCCGGCGAGCCGTGGCCGGGTCGCTCCACGCCGCTTCGGGGTCCGGGCGCCCCGATTCGAGCGCCGGGGGCGGCCACGCCGCGGCGGCGGCCGCCCGACGGGCACGGCGGCGCCGGACCGACGACACCACGATGAGCACGATCGCCACGACCAGCAGGACGGCCGCGACCACGATCCACGTGATCGGGGACTCGAGCACGCGCATGGGTGGCCACGGTACGCCGTCCGGCCGCGGGACGCGGCGTCATCCGGTCACCGACGGTCTAGCGGAAGGTCAGACCCGTCACCCGTCTGCCGCACGCTCCGGCGAGGACGGCGCCGGGCGGGCCGCACTGGCGGCGGGCTGGGTGCCCTCCGTGACGTCGACCTGGGAGTCGGGAGTCGCCGACTCGCCGGCGGCGGCCGTGCCATCGGTGCCGTCGGGCTCGGCGGCGGCGTCGACCGACACGGTGTCCGCCGCGGTCGCGTCGGCGTCGACCGGGTGGGCGACGGGATGCATGGTCGGCTGGTCCAGCGAGCCGGGCGCGAACGCCGGAGGCCCGCCGTACGGCCCGGGCGGCCGGTGCCCCGGGTGCGGGGGACCGGGCGGCCGGGCGGGACCGCGCCACGGCCCCGCGGGCCCGGGACGGGGCGGCGCCGCGGAGGGGCGCGTCGGGCCGGAGACGATGTCGTCGAGCCGCCCGCGCAGGCGGACGAGCTCGTCGACCACCGCGTCACGCTGCGCGCGCAGCTCCGCGAGGGCGGCGCGCGACTCGGCGTGCTCGGCGAGCAGCGACTCGGCGGCCTTGCTGCGCACGAGCTGCGCCTCCTGCTCCGCGGCCTGCAGGATGCCGCGCAGCCGGTCGTTGAAGGCGCCGACCATGTCGGGGCTGCCGGGCGCCCCGTCGCCGGACTCGTGCTGGTCCGCGCCAGGAGCGCGGCGCGCCTCGGGGATGGTGTCCGAGACCCGGCCCTCCAGCCCGGAGGACGCCGGCGCCTCGGGGGCGGCGCTGCGCCGGCGCTCGCGCACGGCGAGCTGGGCACGGAGCTGGGCGTTCATCCGCCGGAGGCCGGCGACGTGCTCGTCGACCTGCCGTCGGTCGTATCCCCGCAGCACGACGTCGAAGTGCGGGCCGGGACTGTCCTCCTCGATGCCGGACAAGTCCAGATAGTGCTCGGCGTCGGGCGGTGTGCGTCCCTGCTCACCGGTCGTCATCGTCACCTGCCTGCAGCCGGGGTCCACGGAGCGCGCCGGGTGTCGGGCGCAGAACCCTCCCGATCGTAGGGACCGCCGCCCGCCGACGCACGGAGCCGCCCCCCGCCCACCCGGGGGTTCTCGTCGCGTCCGAGGCCTACCATCGAGCGGGTGGACACCGAACTGCGGCAGACGCTGCACCGCCGTGGCCTGCGCATGACCCCGCAGCGCCAGCTGGTGCTCGACGCGGTCATCGAGCTGGGCCACGCGACGCCGGAAGCCGTCTGTACGCGGGTGCAGGAGACGGCGCCCGCGGTGAACATCACCACGGTGTACCGCACGCTGGACCTGCTGGAGCAGCTCGGCGTCGTGAAGCACACCCACCTCGGGCACGGCGCGCCGACGTACGCGACGTCCGAGCACGAGCACGTCCACCTGGTCTGCCATCACTGCGGCGCGGTCGACGAGATCGATGTCGACGCGCTGGAGGCCCTGGCGGAGTCGCTGCGCGCGTCGCACGGCTTCCGCCTGGACGCCACCCACGTCGCGCTGTCCGGCACCTGCCGGGCGTGCGCCGACCGCGCCGACGCCGAGCTCGCGAAGGACGCGTAGTGACCGATCCCCTGACCCCGTCCCCGACCTTCGACGAGCCGGGCGCAGTCGCCCCGCAGCCCCCGATGGGTCCCGACGGCGACGAGGGCCCCGACGGTGGCACCGACGGTGGCCCCGACGCCGCCGTCCCCGCCCACTACGGCGACCCGTTCGGCGAGCAGCGCGCGCTGATCCGCCGCGCCGGCGTCGTCGACCGCTCCCACCGCGGCGTCGTGCGCGTCTCCGGTCCGGAGCGTCTGAGCTGGCTGCACCTGCTGCTGACCCAGCAGGTCGCCGACCTCGGCGAGGGCGCCGGCACCGAGGCACTGGTCCTCGACGCGCAGGGCCGCGTCGAGCACCACGCGGTGCTCGCCCACGTCGACGACACCGTGTGGTTCGACGTCGAGCCCGGCCGCGCCGCCCCGCTGGCCGAGTACCTGGACCGGATGCGCTTCTGGTCGCAGGTCACCGTGGCCGACGAGTCGGCCGACTGGGCGGTCCTGTCGCTGGTCGGCCCCGAGATCGACGAGGTGCTCACCGCCGCCGGCGTCGTCGCCCCGCACGGCGACCACGCGTCGTCGGCGCTGCCCGACGGCGGTGTCGTCCGGCGCATGCCGTGGCCCGGGCCGGGTCCCGAGGCGGCCGTCGACCTGATCGTCCCGCGCGCCGAGCTCGGCTCCTGGTGGTCGCGGCTGCGCGGCGCGGGCGCCCGGCCCGCCGGGCACGACGCGTTCGAGGCATTGCGGGTCGGCGCCGTCCGCCCGCGCCTCGGCGTCGACACCGACGAGCGCGCCATCCCCCACGAGATGGGATGGATCGGCGGCGCGGTCCATCTGCACAAGGGCTGCTACCGGGGCCAGGAGACGGTCTCGCGCGTCGCGAACCTGGGGCGCCCGCCCCGCCAGCTGGTGCTGCTGCACCTGCAGGCCGGGGACGACCCGCTGCCCCCGCCCGGCACGCCCGTGCTCGCCGCCGAGGGCGGCCGGTCGGTCGGGCGCATCGGCAGCGCGGTGCGCCACCACGAGCTCGGCACCGTCGCGCTGGCCCTGCTCAAGCGTTCGGCCGTCGCCGCCGCGTCCGCGGACACCCCGCTGTGGGTCGCAACTGAGGGCGACCAGCAGGTGCCCGGCCCGGCCGCCGTCGACCCGGACTCGATCCCGCCGGACACCGGCGAGCCGCCCGGCCGCGCGGCGATGCGCCGCCTGCAGGGGTGAGGTTGCTCGGGCCGTCCGACGTCGCCGCGGCCGCCGCGGTGCTCGAGGGCGTCGCGGCGCGGACGCCGGTGCAGGAGCTCGCGCCCGGCTTCGCGGTGAAGCGCGAGGACCTCCAGCCGATCGGCGCGTTCAAGCTGCGCGGGGCCTTCCACGCCGCGAGCCGCGTCGCGCCCGAGCGCCGGACGGCCGGCCTCGTCACCCACTCCTCGGGCAACCACGGGCGCGCACTGGCCTGGGTCGCGCGGCGCCTCGGCGTCCCGTGCACCGTGGTCGTGCCGGACGACGCGGTCGAGGCCAAGGTCGAGGCCATGGCCGCGCTCGGCGCCCGGCTGGTGCGCGTCCCGGCCGACGAGCGCGAGTCGGCCGCCGACGCCGCGGTCGCGGAGACCGGCGGGACGCTGATCCCGCCCTACGACCACCCCGACATCATCGCCGGTCAGGGCACCGTCGGCGCCGAGATCCTCGCCGACCGCGCGGGCGTGGAGCAGGTCGTGGTGCCGATCGGCGGCGGCGGGCTGATCAGCGGGATCGCCGCCGCGCTCCGCGGCTCCGGGGTGCGCGTGATCGGCGCCGAGCCGTCCCTCGCGGGCGACGCCGCGGCCAGCTGGCACGCCGGCGAGCGGCAGCGCTGGCCGCGCGAGCAGGTGGCCCGCACGGCCGCCGACGGGCTGCGCTCCACCGCGCTGGGCGAGCTCACCTGGCCGCACGTGCGCGACCTGGTCGCCGACGTCGT
The DNA here is from genome assembly GCF_050948445.1 of Actinomycetospora sp. CA-053990. Lineage (NCBI taxonomy): Bacteria > Bacillati > Actinomycetota > Actinomycetes > Pseudonocardiales > Pseudonocardiaceae > Actinomycetospora > Actinomycetospora sp. CA-053990. The sequence continues at coordinate 5,958,342 of NZ_CP192043.1, forward strand.
CACCGTCGACGAGGACGCCATCGCCGACGCCACCCGCGGGCTGCACGCCGCCGGCGTGCCCTGCGAGGCGAGCGGGGCCGTCGCGACCGCGGGATGGCTCGCCCTGCCACCCGACGACCGCGCCCGGAGCACGGTCGCGGTGGTCAGCGGCGGCAACGTCGACCCCGCCTGGCTGGCCGGGGTCCTCGGCCGCCGGGCGCCGGTGCCGACGTTCGGGTGAGGACCGAGCCCGTCGCCGACCGGCGCACGCGCCGCACGCACCTCTCGACGCGCCGACCCGCCTGCCGCGTGACAGCGGACCCCCTGGTCGCGCACGATGTGAAGCCATGATCGAGTTCCGGCAGGGCGGTCGCCGACGCCTCGACCGCGTGCTCGACCCCGCCTTCCTCGCCGACCTGGCGACGTGCCCGATGGACGACGCCCGGGCCAAGCGCGATGACGCGGCGCAGGAGGAGACCGACCTCTCCTACCTGCGCCGGCTCCTGCACGCGCGCATGGACATCGTCCGGTTCGAGCAGCGACGTCGAGCGGCCGCCGCCGAGGGCGAGGAGGGTCCGTCGCTCGTCGACGAGCTCCCGCGGATTCTCGCCGACAACGCGCTCGGCCCGTCCGCGGGCCGCGGGCGTCACCACACGGTGCAGCCCTCGCGGGCCGAGTCGCACCGCCGGCACGTCGAGGCGCTGCTCGCCGACACCGGCCTCTCCGACGTCGCGACCCTCTCCGACGACGACCTCACGGCCGCCGCCACCGCGTACGCGGAGGAGGAGCGCTCGGTCTCCGAGCACCGCAGCATGGTCCAGCAGGTCATGGACGCCTGCAACGACGAGCTCGGCCGGCGCTACCGCGACGGCTCGGCGTCGGTGGACGACCTGCTGCGCAAAGAGATGCAGTAGCTAATTCGCGCGCGAGTGGGCCGCACGGCCCGCCCAGAAGTCCCGCAGGCGCCGGTAGCTCGCCATCGCCCGTTCGGCGTCGCCGCCCCGCAGCGCCTCGAGGGCCTCGGTGACGTCCTCGGCCGAGGTGTCCGCGGCGAGGGTCTGGTCGTCCATGAGCGTCACGAGGCCGCCGTAGTCGAGCTCGACCAGCGAGCCCGGGTCGAAGTGCCGCAGCCACCGCGCGGTGTCGCGCAGGACCTCCGCGGGGCCGTCGTCCCCGAGCGTCTCCGTGAGCAGGTCGGCGGCCGCGTCCGCCCGCGTCAGTGCGTCGCCGATCGGCACGCGCCAGTAGCAGCGACGGGCGGGCGCCTCGGGCGCGGTCACGGCGTCGTCGCTGGGCAGGACCAGGATCCGCTCGGCGGGGTCCACCAGCGCGAACCACGGCAGCGGGACCGTCCAGTTGGCCGACACGATGTGGGTCGCGGACTCCCCGAGCTCCGCGACGGCGGACTCGGCGCGCGAGCGGACCGCCGACTCCTCGGTGGCGAGCGCCGCCGCGCGCAGGATCGGCGCCTCGCTGGTGAGGAACCCGACGAGCGCCGCCGCGGCCCGCGGGCGCGTCTCGAGCGGGCAGACCAGCGTCTTCGGCCCGACCGGCTCGCCCCCGTGCCGCCGGGTCCCTCCGCGAGCAGCACGTCAGCCGGGCCGTCGAGCGGGGTGCCGTCGGCACGCTCGCCCGGCAGCAGCCGCGAGGGCACGGCCAACTGTGCGCGGAGACACACTTCGCGGTCGCGACGGCCCGCGTCGACCACCGGTACCGCCCCGCGGGCCAGTCCGGCCCGCACCCGCGCGGCCAACGGGGCCTTCAACGCCCCCAACGGCTCGTAGACGCGCAGGTAGCAGACGAAGGGGGCGGGCACGGCCGCCGATCGTGCCATGTCACGTCGCGACCCCGATCGGACACACGGTATTGTCGTGAGTACGAGAGTTACCTCAGATTTCAGGGGGCCGCCGGAGATGCTCCGGCCGCCCCCGCCCTGTGCGAGGGGGTCCAGACATGGGACGCGGACGAGCCAAGGCCAAGCAGACGAAGGTGGCCCGAGAGCTCAAGTACAGCTCCCCGAACACGGACTTCGACGCGCTGCAGCAGGAACTGGGCAGCGGCGACGACCGGTTCGCCGCCCGACGCTCCGACGACGACGAGCAGGTCGACGCACGCTGGGGCGAGTACAGCTACGACGAGCGTTGACGGCTCAGTAGGACCGTCGATCGTCGCCGGCCGGACACACGGCCACACCACGGTTCGACCCGCTCCGGACGGCACGCTTCACCGCCGCCCGGGCGGGTAACCGCGCGCAACGACCGCTCGACCACGAGCGGCCCGGCGCGCGAGGAGCGAGCGTGACGAAGGCGTTCAGCAAGGGCGACGACGTCAAGTGGAACTGGGGTCAGGGCCAGGCCGAGGCCACCGTCTCGGAGGTCCACACCGAGCGCGTCGAGCGCACCATCGACGGCAAGAAGAAGACCCGCAACGGCACCGACGACAACCCGGCCTACGTGCTGGAGCAGTCGAACGGCCAGACGGTGCTCAAGCTCCACTCGGAGCTCATGCCCGACTGAGCCTCAGAAGCGGGGGTGATCCCCGCGCAGGAGGGCGTGTCCGGCGTCGGGCGCCCCGCCGTCGGCCTCGCTGGTGGCCCGCACCTCGCCGATCACCCACGACGGCACGTGCTTGGCCGTGAGGACGGCCATGGCGCGGTCGACGTCGTCGGGCGGCAGCACGGCGATCATTCCGACGCCCATGTTGAAGGTGCGCTCCATCTCGTCGCGGGTGACGCGGCCGCGCGAGGCGATGAGCTTGAACACCGGGGCCGGGGTCCAGCTCGACCGGTCGAGCTCGGCGGTCAGGCCGGCCGGCAGCACGCGGGCCAGGTTGGCGCACAGGCCGCCGCCGGTGACGTGGGCGAACGTGCGCACGTCGGTCTCCGCGGCGACGGCCAGGCAGTCGCGCGCGTAGATGCGGGTGGGCTCGAGCAGCTCGTCGGCGAGCGTGCGGCCGAACTCCTCGACATGCCCGTCCAGCGACATCCGCCCGATCTCCAGCAGCACCTGGCGGGCCAGTGAGTAACCGTTGGAGTGCAGGCCGGACGAGCCCATGGCCACCACGGCGTCGCCGGGGCGCACGCGGTCGGGCCCGAGCATCCCGTCCGCCTCGACGATCCCGACGCCCGTGGCCGAGAGGTCGTAGTGGTGCGGCTCCATGACGCCGGGGTGCTCGGCCGTCTCGCCGCCGAGCAGGGCGCAGCCGGCGAGCCGGCACCCCTCGGCGACGCCCGAGACGATCTTCTCGACCTTCTCGGGCACGAGCTTCCCGATGGCGAGGTAGTCCTGCAGGAACAGCGGCTCGGCGCCGCAGACGACGAGGTCGTCGACGACCATGGCCACGAGGTCGCGACCCACGGTGTCGTGGCGGTCGGCGGCCTGGGCGACGGCGAGCTTGGTGCCGACGCCGTCGGTGGACGCGGCGAGCACGGGCTCGCGGTACTTGCCGGTGCGCAGCGCGAACAGGCCCGCGAAGCCGCCGATGCCGCCGAGCACCTCGGGGCGCGAGGTCGACTTCGCGAGCGGCTTGAGACGGTCGACGGCCCGCTCCCCCGCCTCGACGTCGACCCCGGCGGCCGCGTAACTGGCCTGCTGGCCCGCGAGCTCGGGGGCCGTGTCGTCGGGGGCGTGGGTCATCGGTGGAGTTCCTCGCAAGGCGGGAGTAGGCGGGGGTGAGAGCCGTCAGGGACGGCTGAGCGCGTCCTCGGCACCGTATCCCGGCGTCCCGAGCGGCATCCCGGTGCCGTTCGAGCGCCCGTGCTCGAACACGACGGGGCCGCCCGAGCCGCCGTCGCCGCAGCTCGCGCCGGTGACGTCCTCGAGCAGGTGCTTGCCGACCATGGCCTCGTCCGGCAGCGGGATCGGGTACTCCCCGGAGAAGCACGCCGTGCACAGCCGCGAACGCGGCTGGTCGGTGGCCGCGATGAGGCCGTCCTGCGAGATGTAGCCCAGGCTGTCGGCGCCGACGGACCGGCGCACGCCCTCGTCGTCGAGGCCGTTGGCGATGAGCTCGGCCCGCGACGCGAAGTCGATGCCGTAGAAGCAGGGCCAGCGCACGGGCGGGCTCGCGATGCGGACGTGCACCTCGAGCGCGCCGGCCTCACGCAGCATCCGGACGAGCGAGCGCTGGGTGTTGCCGCGGACGATCGAGTCGTCGACGACGACGAGGCGCTTGCCCCGGATGACCTCGCGCAGCGGATTGAGCTTGAGCCGGATGCCCAGCTGGCGGATGGTCTGCGAGGGCTGGATGAACGTGCGGCCCACGTAGGCGTTCTTGACCAGGCCCTGGCCGTAGGGGATGCCGGAGCGCTCGGCGTAGCCGATCGCCGCAGGGGTCCCGGACTCGGGCACGGGGATGACGAGGTCCGCGTCCGACGGGTGCTCGTCGGCGAGACGGCGCCCGATCTCGACGCGCGCCGAGTGCACGCCACGGCCGGAGATCGAGGTGTCCGGGCGGGCGAGGTAGACGTACTCGAAGATGCAGCCCTTGGGCTCCGGCGCGGCGAACCGCGAGCTGCGCAGGCCCTCGGCGTCGATGGCGATGAGCTCGCCGGGCTCGACCTCGCGGACGAACGACGCCCCGACGATGTCGAGGGCGGCGGTCTCGGAAGCGACGACCCAGCCGCGGTCGAGACGGCCCAGCACGAGCGGGCGCACGCCGTGGCGGTCGCGGGCGGCGTAGAGCGTGGTCTCGTCGCAGAAGGCGATGCTGAAGGCGCCCTGCAGGTCGGGCAGCAGGCGCAGCGCCGCCTCCTCGACCCCCAGGTCGGCCGCCGAGTCGGCGAGCAGGCCCGTCACGACGTCGGAGTCGGTGGTGGCGCCGACGAGGGTCGACGACCGCCGGTTGCCACCGCCGTGCCCGTTGCGCGGGCCGCCGTTCACCGCGAGGGCGGCGTCGCGACGCCGCACCAGCTCGGCGGTGTTGACGAGGTTGCCGTTGTGCCCCAGCGCGAGGCCGGTGCCTGCCGCGGTGGTGCGGAACGTCGGCTGGGCGTTCTCCCAGGTGGGGGAGCCCGTCGTCGAGTACCGGGTGTGGCCCACGGCGAGGTGGCCGCGCAGGGACGAGAGCGTCTGCTCGTCGAAGACCTGGCTGACCAGCCCGAGGTCCTTGAAGACGACGATCTGACGACCGTCGCTGACGGCCATGCCCGCGGCCTCCTGGCCGCGGTGCTGCAGGGCGAAGAGCCCGAAGTAGGTGAGCTTCGAGACCTCCTCGCCGGGCGCCCAGACGCCGAAGACGCCGCACTCCTCCTTGGGCCCCTCGTCGTACGCGGGGGCCTCGGGGGGTGTCGAGGTGGATGACGTGGGCCGTGAATCAGGTCCGGCTGGGTCCACCGGGACGGCTCCTTGTCGACGGTGATGCCACGAGTCGTGCCGCTGCCAACCCTACGCGCCCCGACCGTCCCGGCGGGGCCCCGCGCGCCGTCGGGGACGCGATCCCGCTCTCAGACCGGCCGGCCTCGACGGTGAGGCGGTGGTCAGTTCGCCCAGCGGCTCCCCGCGCCGCAGCATCGTGGCGACGTCCCCGGCGGGCAGGGCGGGCGCGAACAGCCAGCCCTGGCCCTCGTCGCACCCGAGCTCGCGCAGCCGCGCGGCCTGCGCCGCGGTCTCGACCCCCTCGGCGGTGACCGTCAGGTCCAGCGCGTGACCGAGGTCGACCAGCGTCCCGACGATCCGCTCGTCGACCTCGTCGTAGAGCTCTTCCTCCCGCAGACCCTCGCCGAACGACCCGTCGAGCTTGATCACGTCGACGGGCAGTTTGCGCAGGTAGGAGAGGTTGGAGTAGCCGGTGCCGAAGTCGTCGACGGCGATCCGGACGCCCATCGCGCGCAGCCCGTCGAGGGCCTTGAGCGGGGCACCCTCGTCGGTGGTGAGCGCCCGCTCGGTGAGCTCCACCTGCAGGCGGTCGGGGGGCAGGCCGGTGCGGTCGAGCAGGGCCGCCACCTCGGCGACCAGGCCCGGCTCGTGGAGCTGGCGCGGGGCGACGTTGACGCTGACGAACGGGGCCGCGGACCCGAACTCGGCGTGCCAGTCGCGGGCGTCGCGGCAGGCGGTCTCGAGCACCGAGCGCCCCAGCGGCACGATGACGCCGGTCTCCTCGGCGGGCCCGATGAACAGCGCGGGCGAGAGCACCCCGAGCCGGGGGTGCTGCCAGCGCACCAGCGCCTCGACGCCGCGGACGCGGTGGTCGGACAGCGAGACCAGCGGCTGGTAGAGCACGAAGAACTCGTCGTGCGCGACCGCCATGGGCAGGGCCGCGGACAGCGTGAACCGCGCGGTCTCGGCCTCGTCGCGATCCGGGTCGTGCACCGCCCAGCGGCCGCGTCCCTCCGCCTTGGCCGTGTAGAGCGTGATGTCCGCCGCGCGCATGAGCTCGCTGGCGGTGGTGTCGGTGACGGCCTGCTCGACGACGCCGATGCTCGCACCGACGGCGAGCTCCTGGCCGGCCAGGCGCAGGGGCGGGGCGAGGGCCGCGAGCACGCGGTCGGCGAGGCCCACCAGGCGGTCGACGCCCTGGGAGTCCTCGACCAGCACGACGAACTCGTCGCCCCCGGTGCGGGCGACGAGCTCGCCCTCGCCGGCGCAGGCGCCGAGACGGCGGGCCACCTCCTGCAGCATGAGGTCGCCGATGTGGTGGCCGAGGCTGTCGTTGATGGTCTTGAAGCCGTCGAGGTCGAGGTAGCAGACCCCGACCCGCCGCGTGGAGTGCGGCCCGGCGTCGGCGAAGACCTTCTCGAGGCGCTCGGTGAAGCGCGCGCGGTTGGCCAGCGTGGTCAGCGGGTCGTGATAGGCCTGGTAGGTCAGGTGCTGCTGCAGGCGGTGCCGCTCGGAGACGTCCTCGAGCATCGCCAGCTGGTAGGACGGCTTGCCCTCCTCGTCGCGCACCAGCGAGAGCGTCAGATGCCCGACGATCACCTCGCCGTCGCGCCGGAAGAAGCGCTTCTCGATGCGGAAGTTGTCCAGCTCGCCGCGCAGCAGGCGCTCGTAGAGCCGCCAGACGGCCGGGGCGTCGTCGGGGTGGGCCAGCTCGCCGACGGTGAGCGCCCGGAACTCGTCGGCGGTGTGCCCGAACATGCGCGTCATGGCCGGGTTGACCTCGAGGATCCGCCCCTTCATGTCGCCGAGGCCGATCCCGATCGCGGCCTCGTGGAACATCGCGCGGAACCGGGCCTCGCTGGCGTGCAGGGCCTGCTCGGTGTGCTGGCGCGCCACGAGCACGGCCCGCCGGATCGCCTCCTGCTCGTCGAGGGTGCGGTCGCGCAGGGTGGCGGCGTAGCCGGCGGCGAGCGCCCCGGTGAGCGCGTGCACGGCCGGCGTCACCTCGGGGCCGTAGAGCGCGGGCAGCCGCTCCGCGAGCAGCACGACCGTGCGCTCCAGCGTCGAGGGCCCCGTGAAGTGCGCCGCGACGAGACGCCGGCCGACCTCGGCGCCCACCTCGGGGCGGGGTGGCTCGGCGCGGACGGCCTCGACGACCAGGCCGGCGAGCTCGAGCAGGTGCTCCTGCAGCTCGTCGGCGGCCATCGGCACGTAGCTCGTGCCCTCGACCTCCTCGGCCCACCGGGCGGCGAGCGCGCCGAGCGTGTCGCGGTCCGGGGCCGCGGGCCCCGCCGTCCGACGCTCAGTCACGACGACCCACGGCGGCGTGGCCGGTGAACCGTTCCGGGTTCTCCAAGGGCACCGACGGGTCGTCGGGACGCCACTGCGGGAGGTACACGATCCCGGGCTCGACGAGGGTGAACCCCTCGAGGAGCCCGGCGACCTCGTCGCGGGAGCGCATGGTCATCGGGGTCGTGGTGCGGCGGTAGAGCGCCCGGTGCTCGTCCGCGTGCTCCGGGGCGCCGTCGGCGCTGGCGTGGCTGAGGACCAGGTGGCTGCCCGGCGCCATGACCTCGCGGTAGCGGGCCAGCACCTCGCCCGGGCGCCGGTCGTCGCCGACGAAGTGCAGCAGCGCGACGACGAGCACCCCGACCGGCCGGGAGAAGTCGATCAGCGAGCGCGTCACCGGGTCGTCGAGCACGGCCGGGGGGTCGGTGAAGTCGGCCTCCACGACGCCCGTGGTGGGGTCGTCGGCGAGCAGCGCCCGGGCGTGCGCGACGGCGACCGGGTCGATGTCGACGTAGACGACGCGGGCCTCGCCCAGCGCTGCCTGGGCGACCTCGTGGACGTTGCCGGCCGTGGGGATGCCGGATCCGATGTCGAGGAACTGGTCGATGCCCTGCGCGGCGAGGTGGCGCACGGCCCGCCGCAGGAACGCCCGGTTGGCCTGCATGATGCGCGGCAGCTCGGGCCAGTCGGCGACGGCGCGGGCCGCCATGTCGCGGTCGGCCGAGAAGTTGTGCAGGCCACCGAGGTAGTAGTCGTACACCCGGGCCGCACTCGGCCGGTCGACGTCGATCTCCTCGGGAGCCCAGCTCGGCCGCTGCACCCGGTCCCCTCTCCGTCGACCGCCACCGCTCGTGCCGGTCACGTTCCGGTCATCGGGATGATACGGGTGCTACCGGGTCGGCTCAGTCGTTCTCACACGTTCGATGAACGTCCACCACCGGGAGCCATCGCGCGATGTCCGCGGCGCGGTGCCCCGACGCCGTCACGCGGTCGGCCGCGGCGTCCCACGTCGTCAGCCCGAGCGCGAGGGCGAGCCACGTCGCCGCGTCGGTCTCGACGACGTTCGGCGGCGTCCCGCGGGTGTGGCGCGGGCCCTCGACGCACTGCACCGCGCCGAACGGCGGCACGCGGACTTCCACCGAGTGGCCGGGGGCCTGGTGCTCCAGCGTGCGCAACGACGAGCGCACCGCGGCGGCGAGGGCGGGGCGCGGCGGGCGCTCGACGCCGTCGGGGTCGCGGACCCAGCCGGCGACGGCCAGCAGGTCGGCCCGCACCTGCGCGGGGTCGGGGGCTCGTCGGGGCACGGTCGTCCAGGGTAGCGAGGGCGGGGGCGCCGGACCGGAGGCTGTTGACCACGGGACGGTGCCCGGACCCCGCGCGGCTACGGTGCCGATCCGTGCCGCGCGTCCGCTCCCTCGTCCTCGCCGGGTTCCTCGGTGTCGCCGCCGTGCAGGCCCGCCGCCTGTGGCTCGCCACGACGATGGAGCCCGACCACGCCGCCTACTGGCGCCGGCGCGGACGCAGCCCGGGGGACGTCCTGCTCGTGGCGCTCGGCGACTCGCTGGCCCAGGGGCTCGGCGCCGTGCACCCGGAGCGGTCGTGGGCGGGCCGGCTGGCCGACGCGATCGAGGCGCGCGACGGGATCCGCGTGCGCGTGGTGAACCTGGGCGTCGTCGGGGCGACGGCGGCCGACGTCCTCGCCGACCAGCTCCCGGTCGTGCCCCCCGAGGCGTTCAGCGACCCGACGGCGATCGTCGCCCTCGCCGTCGGCACCAACGACGCCGCCCAGGACGTCCCCGTCGACGACTACCGGCGCGATCTCGACGCCCTGTGCTCCGCGCTGCCCGCGGGCGCGCTGGTCGCCGACGTCCCGGACCTGCAGCGGGGCGTTGTGCGCGAGCGCGGGATGCGCCTGTCAGCCGTCGCCCGCGAGGTCGTCGCTGCCCGCCCGGAGCTGCGGCCGGTGGCGCTCGAGGCCGCGACGCACCGGATCCGGGTCTGGGAGGCCGGGCCCGACCTCGCTCACCCCAACGGCCGCGGCTACCGGCGCTACGGGCGCGCGTTCGTCGCGGCGCTGGGCGAGCGAACGGGGAGTTCGCGCGCGTAGAAGCAGCGAACCACTCGTTCGCTGCAACACCGGGTCAGTCGAGGGCCGCCGGGAGGGTGGCCTCGGAGAGCGCGCGGAGCTCGGCGAGCGGGAGCGGGTCGACGCCCTCGATCGCGAGCACCTCGCCGCCGACCTCGCCGAGGCGGGCGGCCGCCTGGCCGGCGTCGGCGCAGCGGCGGGCGAGCTCGGCCTCGTCGCCGGGGGCGACGGTGACGAGCATCCGCGCGCCGGTCTCGGAGAACAGGACCGCGGCGGGGTCCAGGCCCGGCGCCGGGGGCAGGGTGACCCGTGCGCCGCGCCCGGTGGCCAGCGACGCCTCGACGAGGGCCTGCGCCAGCCCGCCGTCGGAGAGGTCGTGGGCGCCCGAGAGCAGGCCGTCGGCGCCCGCCGACGCCATGAGCGCGGCGAGGCGCGACTCGGCGGCGAGGTCGACCTCCGGGGGCCGCCCGCCGAGGTGGTCGTGCACGACGCCGGCCCACGCCGAGCCGTCGAGCTCGTCGCGGGTCTCGCCGAGCAGCCAGACCGCGTGGCCCTCCGGACCGAGGCCGTGGCGCACCGACCGCGAGACGTCGGTGAGGATGCCGAGCACGCCGACCACCGGCGTCGGCAGGATCGCCGCGCTCCCGGTCTGGTTGTAGAAGCTGACGTTCCCGCCGGTGACGGGCAGGCCCAGCGCCGCGCAGGCGTCGGCGAGGCCCCCGACGGCCTCCGCGAACTGCCACATGACGGCCGGGTCCTCGGGCGAGCCGAAGTTCAGGCAGTCGGTGACCGCGACCGGGACCGCGCCCGAGGACGCGACGTTGCGCATCGACTCCGCCAGGGCGAGCTGCGCGCCGGCGCGCGGGTCGAGCTGGCAGAAGCGGGCGTTGGCGTCGATCGACACCGCGACCCCGCGGCCGCTGGCCTCGTCCACGCGGACCACGCCGGCGTCCGCGGGCGTCGCGGAGGTCGTGTTGCCGCGGACGTAGCGGTCGTACTGCTCGGTGACCCACGTCCGCGCGGCGAGCGCCGGCGACGCCACGAGGTCGCGGACCTGGGCGGCCAGCTCGGTGGGCGCCGACGGCCGCGCGCGGCCCCCGACGCCGTCCGCCTGCAGCGCGTCCTGCCAGTCGGGCCGGGCGTAGGGCCGCTCGTAGACCGGGCCGTCGTGGGCGACGGTGCGCGGCGGGACGTCGACCACCGTCGCGCCGCGGTGGGTGATCCGCAGGCGGTCACCGTCGGTGACCTCGCCGATCACCGTCGCCGTGACGTCCCAGCGCCGGCAGACGGCCATGAAGGCGTCGACGTTCTCGGGGGTGACCACCGCGCACATCCGCTCCTGCGACTCGCTGGAGAGGATCTCGGCGGCGGTCATGTTCTCGGCGCGCAGCGGGACGGTGTCGAGGTCGACGTGCATGCCGCCGTCGCCGGCGCTGGCGAGCTCGCTCGTCGCACAGGACAGCCCCGCGCCGCCGAGGTCCTGGATGCCGACGACCAGCCCGCCGCCGAAGAGCTCGAGGCAGCACTCGATGAGGACCTTCTCGGCGAACGGGTCGCCGACCTGGACGCTGGGCAGCTTCTTGCGCCCGGTGCCCTCGACGAAGGTCTCCGACGCGAGCACCGAGACCCCGCCGATCCCGTCGAGACCCGTCCGGGCCCCGAAGAGCACGATCTTGTTGCCGGCGCCGGAGGCGAACGCCAGGTGCAGGTCCTCGTGGCGCAGCACGCCGACGCACAGGGCGTTGACCAGCGGGTTGCCCGAGTAGCTCGGGTCGAAGACGACCTCGCCGCCGATGTTGGGCAGACCCAGGCAGTTGCCGTAGAAGCCGACGCCGGAGACGACGCCCGGCAGCACCCGGGCGGTGTCGGGGGCGTCGAGCGGGCCGACGCGCAGCCCGTCCATGACGGCCACCGGGCGTGCGCCCATGGCCATGATGTCGCGGACGATGCCGCCGACGCCGGTGGCCGCACCCTGGTGCGGCTCGACGTAGGAGGGATGGTTGTGCGACTCGATCTTGAAGGTGACGGCCCAGCCGTCGCCGACGTCGACGACGCCCGCGTTCTCGCCGATGCCGGCGAGCAGGCGCGCGCGCATCGCCTCGGTGGTGGTCTCGCCGAAGCGGCGCAGGTGGACCTTCGAGGACTTGTAGGAGCAGTGCTCCGACCACATCACCGAGTACATGGCGAGCTCGGCCTCGGTGGGCCGGCGACCGAGGATCTCCCGGATGCGGGCGTACTCCTCGTCGCGCAGGCCGAGGGCGGCGTGCGGCTGGGGCTCGTCGGGGGTCGCCTCGGCGTGCGCGACGTGGTCGACGGGCGGGAGCGCCGGAGGCGCCTCGCGGACGGGGTTCACAGGGGCCGGACCGGCGGGAACGGGCACCCCTCCGAGAGTAGGCGCCCGTCGCGACCGGCTCCCGGGCCCGTGCGGAGGGCCTCACCAGGGGCTCTCGAGGACCTCACCCGCGGTGAGCGTGTCGCTACCCACGACGTGCGGTCGACAAACGGTGATCCGCCGATGTCACCGACTCCACACGGCGCTGTCCACCACACGCCCACCGTGCGCACCGCCACTAGGTGGAGTTGGCTGGACCGTTAGCTCGATCGGATGGCCGTTCATGGGCCAACACGGTCGTTTCGTCGCGACACGGTGCGGGCGTGTCGTGCAATACCCGGGGGTGTCGGACCCTCGATACATCATGGAGCCATGACCACCGCCTCCGTCTCCCCGGCCGCCGGTGCGACGTCGGACGACGCGCCCGCGTCGACCGCCGATCCGCTCGCCCGGCTCGGCCTGGTGCTCGATCGCGAGCTGATCGGGGTCCGCCGTCACGACCTCGAGCTCGCCGGGCGCGTCCCCGAGAGCGTCCGCCCGCACGTCGACGCCTCCGCCGGCATGCTCGAGTTCCTCGTCGACGACGGCTCCGGAGGTGTCGTCGTCCTCGCCCTGGCCCCGGGGGCCCGCGGCGACACGGTGGTGCCGCTGCTGCCCGCGGTGCAGCCCACCGAGCCGGGCGGTCACGACGTCAGCGCGGCGGCCCCGTTCGACGAGGTGGTCGGCGAGGCCGTCGAGGACGTGTCACGCCTGCTCACCCACGTCGAGCGTCCCGACGAGATGCGCGGGCTCGTGCTGCACCTCGGCGGCCAGATGCTGATGGTCTACGCCGACCTCTGGGAGCTCCGGGTCACGCTGCTGCCGTGAGGCTGTGGATCCTCCAAGCTGACCGCGCCCGCGAGCTCCTTCGTCGCTCCGCGCGCCCGTCAGCGGAGGGCGGCGAACGCCGCGAGAACGGAGGTGAAGAGGCCCAGGCCGTCGGTGCCGGGGCCGGTGAGCGCGTCGATGGCGTGCTCGGGGTGCGGCATGAGGCCGACCACGCGGCCGTCGGCCGAGCTGATGCCCGCGATGTCGCGCAGCGCGCCGTTGGGCGCGGGCTCGGTGTAGCGGAACACCACGCGGCCCTCGCCCTCGAGGGCGTCGAGCGTGGCGTCGTCGGCGACGTAGCGCCCCTCGCCCGACTTCAGCGGCACGCGGATGTCCTGGCCGACCGCGAACGACGACGTCCACGCCGTGTCGGCCTCCACGCGCAGCCCCACCTCGCGGCACACGAACCGCAGGCCGTGGTTGCGCACGAGCGCGCCCGGCAGCAGGCCCGCCTCGCAGAGGATCTGGAACCCGTTGCAGATGCCGAGCACCGGCATCCCGGCCCGGCCCGCCTCGACGACGGGACCCATCACCGGCGAGCGCGCGGCGATGGCGCCGGCGCGCAGGTAGTCGCCGTAGGAGAAGCCGCCGGGCACCACCACGGCGTCGACACCCTGGAGGTCGGCGTCGTCGTGCCAGAGCCCGACGGGCTCGCCGCCCGCGTAGCGCACCGCCCGGGCGGCGTCGACGTCGTCGAGCGTCCCCGGGAACGTGATGACCCCGATACGGCTCACGACGACACCCTCCGCACGACCCACTCCTCGATCACCGGGTTGGCCAGCAGCGAGCCGGCGATGCGCTCGAGCGCGGCGTCGTCGACGGTGTCGTCGACCTCCAGCTCGAAGTGCTTGCCCTGGCGGACGTCGGCGACGCCGTCGACCCCCAGACGCCCCATCGCCCGGGCCACCGCCTGACCCTGGGGGTCGAGGATCTCGGCCTTCGGAAGGACGTCGACGATCACGCGAGCCACACCGACCAGGTTACCGGTGCCCCGCGCGGGGAACGGCGATGGCGTGGAACTCGTGCACCTCGGCCACGCCTGCGTCGTGGCGGACACCGGCTCGGCCCGGATCCTGCTCGATCCGGGCGCCTTCTCCTCGGGCTACGAGACCCTCGAGGGCCTCGACGCCGTCCTGATCACCCACCAGCACTTCGACCACCTCGACCTGGACAAGCTGCCGGCGCTCCTGGCCCAGAACCCGGGCGCGGAGCTGATCGTCGACACCGGCACCGCCGAGCAGCTGCGCGAGCGGGAGATCACTCACACCGTCCGCGAGCCCGGGGAGACGTTCACCGTGGGCGGCGCGACGGTCGAGGTCGTCGGCGGCGGCGAGCACGCAGTGATCCATCCCGACATCCCGACCATCGCCAACAACGGCTACCTGATCGACGGCAGCGTGCTGCACCCCGGGGACGTGTTCACCGTCCCCGAGCGCACCCCGGACGTCCTGCTCCTGCCCACTGCCGCGCCGTGGCTCAAGGCCTCCGAGGCCGTCGACTACCTGCGCGCCGTGGCCCCGCCGCTCGCCGTGCCGATCCACGAGGCCGTGCTGGCGAACCCGGACCTGCACTACAACCTGTTCTCGAACCTCGGGCCCAAGGGCACCGACGTCCGGATCGCCCCGCGGGGGGTGGCTTTCGCCACGTGAGCACTTCGGAGTGCTGGAGCACCTCGAAATGCTCACCTGCGCGCAGCGCACCTAGGCCGTGATCGACCAGTCCTCCGGGTCGCCGGCGGCGCCGGTACGTCGCGGGGCACGGCGCCCGACGAGCTCGCCCCCGCCCAGCGGGGTCGCGCCCCCGGCGAGGGCGTCGTCGACGAGCGCGCCCGCGGTCGCCGCGGGCGTGCCGGCGTGCAGCGCGAGGTGGACGAGCCCGGGCCGGGTGCGCCGACGGGTCGGACGGCCGCGACGCGGTGCGCCCGCCCCCGGGCCGGTCACGGGCCCCCGCCACGAGGTGGCCGGCGCGCCGCCGGCGGCGAGACGGTGCACTCCGGCGTCGTCGAGCACCAGGCCCACGCCGGCGGCGGCGAGGGCGTTCCGGGTGCCGTCCGAGGTCGACCACCCCGGCGCGGCGAACCCGTCGACGGCCAGGCCGAGGACGTCGCGGCTGCGCAGCGCAGCGGCGAGACGCAGGCCGGCCTCGTGCGCGGGCAGGCGCCGGTAGGGACGTCCGGCACCGACCTCGGTCCGCGTGCCGTGCAGCAGCACCGCGTCGCCCACCCGGCGTCGTGCGGTGGCCCAGACCGCGACCTCGGGGTGGGGCTGCGGGCCGACCAGCCAGGTCGCCGGCACGCGACGGGCGTCGAGGGCGTCGGCGAGCGCGACGGCAGCCGTCAGCGGCGCACCGGGCCCGAGGCCGGAGACGGAGACGATCAGGCGGGGAGTCACGCCCCCCATGAGGCCAGTCGGAGGTGCCGCCCGTGCGTCCGGGGGGTGAACACCTCGGCTCGCGTGGACGACGGGGTCGCGCCGGCATCGACGCAGGTCAGATCACATGGCGGGGGGCCACTCCCGCCCCGTCAACCGGGTGTAGGCCTCGACGTAGCGCTCCCGCGTGGCTTCGATCACGTCGTCCGGCAGGGGCGGCGGGGCCTCGCCGGAGTGGCGGTCCCAGCCCGAGGCCGGTGAGGTCAGCCACTCGCGGACGTACTGCTTGTCGAACGAGGGCTGCACCGACCCCGGCGCGTAGCCCTCGGCGGGCCAGAAGCGCGACGAGTCCGGGGTGAGCACCTCGTCGCCGAGCACCAGCGCGCCATCGGGCGAGAGGCCGAACTCGAGCTTCGTGTCGGCGAGGATCAGGCCGCGCGAGGCGGCGTAGGCCGAGCCGCGCGCGTAGATGGCGAGGGTCTGGTCGCGCAGCGCGCCGGCGAGGTCCGCCCCGACCTGTGCCGCGACGGTCTCGAAGCTGACGTTCTCGTCGTGCTCGCCCTGCGCGGCCTTCGTCGCCGGCGTGAAGATCGGCGCCGGCAGCATGCTCGCCTCCTCGAGCCCCGCGGGCAGCGCGACACCGCAGATGGCCCCGTCGCGGCGGTAGTCGGCGGTGCCCGAGCCCGCCAGGTAGCCGCGGGCGACGCACTCGACCGGGATCATGTCCAGCCGCCGCACGAGCAGCGCGCGGCCGCGGACCTCGTCGGGGATGCGGTCGTCGCGGGCGGCGATGAGGTGGTGGCCCACCGGCGGCGCGGCGACGTCCGGGCCGCTGAGCAGCTCGAACCAGAAGACGCTCATCGCCGTCAGCACCCGCCCCTTGTCCGGGATGGGGGTCGACAGGACGTGGTCGAACGCCGAGATCCGGTCGGAGGCGACGAGGAGCAGCGTCTCGTCGTCGACCTCGTAGAGGTCACGGACCTTGCCGGAGGCGACGTGCCGGTAGTCGGCGAGGGAGACCACGGGCCGGGAGGCTAGAGGATCGGCCTAGAGAATCGGTGACGGCGTGTAGCCCGCCGCGTCGGGATGCTGCGCCACGAGCGCGTCCACCCGCCGGGTGATCTCCGCGACCTGCGCGCCCGCGGCCCCGACGAAGGCCCGCGGGTCGCCGACGGCGGCGTCGAGGTCGCCGGCGGAGAGGCCGAGGCGGGCGTCGCCGCCGAGGCGGGCGAGCAGGTCGTTGCCGTCGGCACCCTTCTCGCGCATGTCCAGCGCCACCGCGCGGGCGTGCTCGGAGATGATCTCGTGTCCGGTCTCGCGACCCACCCCGGCGCGCACCGCGCCCATCAGCACGGCCGTGGTCGCGAGGAAGGGCAGGAACCGGTCGAGCTCGCGGGCGATCACCGCGGGGTAGGCGCCGAACTCGTCGAGGACGGTCAGGATCGTCTCGAGCAGGCCGTCGATCGCGAAGAACGCGTCGGGCAGCGCCACGCGGCGCACGACGGAGTCGGAGACGTCGCCCTCGTTCCACTGGCTGCCGGCCAGCTCGGAGACCATCGCCGCGTTGCCGCGCAGCACCACGGCCAGGCCGTTGACGCGCTCGCAGGAGCGGGTGTTCATCTTGTGCGGCATGGCGCTCGAGCCCACCTGGCCCGCCTGGAATCCCTCGGTCACGAGCTCCTGCCCGGCCATGAGGCGGATCGTGGTCGCGAGCGACGACGGGCCGGCCGCGAGCTGCACCAGCGCGGTGAGCACGTCCTGGTCCAGCGAGCGCGGGTAGATCTGCCCGACGCTGGTGAGGACCTCGGAGAAGCCCAGGTGCTCGGCGACCCGGCGCTCGAGCTCGGCGAGCTTCCCGGCGTCGCCACCGAGCAGGCCGAGCATGTCCTGGGCGGTGCCGACCGGCCCCTTGATCCCGCGCAACGGGTAGCGGGCGATCAGCTCCGTGACCCGGCGGTGCGCCACCAGCGTCTCGTCGGCGGCCGAGGCGAAACGCTTGCCGAGGGTCGTCGCCTGCGCGGCGACGTTGTGGCTGCGCCCGGCCATGACCAGCTCGGAGTACTCGCCGGCCCGGCGCGCGAGGCGGGCCAGGACCGCGACGGTCTTCTCGGCGACGAGGCGCAGCGAGTCCCGGATCTGCAGCTGCTCGACGTTCTCGGTGAGGTCGCGGCTGGTCATGCCCTTGTGGGCGTGCTGGTGCCCGGCGAGCGCGTCGAACTCCTCGATCCGCGCCTTGACGTCGTGGCGCGTGACCCGCTCGCGGGTGGCGATGGAGGCGAGGTCGACGTGGTCGACCACCGCGCGGTAGTCGTCGAGGACACCGTCGGGGACGTCGACCCCGAGCTCGGCCTGCGCGGCGAGCACCGCGATCCACAGCTCGCGCTCGAGGGTGACCTTGCGCTCGGGCGACCACAGCGCCGTCAGTGCGGGAGAGGCGTACCGCCCGGCGAGCACGTTCGGGACCATCGGTGCACTCACGGGGCCGAGCCTACGGCCCCGGTCGGCGCACGGGCTGCGCCCGCGGTCGGGCCGGTGTCACCAACGGCTACCGTTCCGCTGAGCCGTGACCGGGGAGGAGGGGCTCATGGAGCCGGTGGAGCCGGACGCTTCCGCCCCGTTGCGGGTGCTGCTCGTCGAGGACGATGACGCCGACGCCGTCCTGGTCACCGAGCACTTCACCGACGCCGACCTCGCCGTCGATCTCCAGCGCGCCGAGTCGCTCGCCGACGCCGAGGCCGCGCTGCACGACCCGGAGGCCGTCGACTGCGTGCTGCTCGACCTGGCCCTGCCCGACGCCCACGGCTTCGAGGGCCTGCGCCGCCTGCTCTACACCGACGGCCCGGCCGTGCTCGTGCTCACGGGCCTGCGCGACGAGCAGCTCGGCGCCGACGCGGTGGGGGTCGGCGCCCAGGACTACCTGGTCAAGGACCTCGTCGACGGCCCCTCGCTGGCCCGCGCCGTGCGCTACGCCGTCGAGCGCCGCCGCTCCGACCGGGTGCGCCGGGCGCTGCGCGACGCCCGGCTGCGTGCCGACGAGAACGCCCGCCTGGAGCGCGGTCTGCTCCCCACCCCGCTGATCGGGGACCCGGAGGTGCGGGTCCTCGCCCGCTACGAGCCCGGCACCGAGCAGACGCTGCTGGGCGGCGACTTCTACGACGTCGTCGAGGGCAACGACGGCACGCTGCACGCCGTGATCGGGGACGTCTGCGGGCACGGGCCCGACGAGGCCGCCCTCGGGGTGAGCCTGCGGATCGCGTGGCGGACGCTGGTGCTCAGCGGGATCGACCCCGACCGGGTGCTGCCCACGATGCACGAGCTGCTGGTGCACGAGCGCAACCAGCCCACGCTGTTCACCACTCTCGCCACCGCGACCGTCGAGCCGGGGCGGGAGCGGATGACGCTGCGCCTCGCCGGGCACCCGCCGCCCGCGCTGGTCGGCGAGGGGCAGGACACGTCGATGCTCTCGACCGAGCGTCTCGGCCTGCCGCTGGGCGTGGGCGACGGCACGTCCTGGACGCCGCTCGAGGTCGAGCTGCCCAAGAAGTGGGCGCTGCTGCTCTACACCGACGGACTCATCGAGGGCCGGCAGGTCTCCGGCGACGTCCTGTGGACCGACGGCCTCCTGGACCTCCTGCGGGAGGTCACCGCGGGGCCGACGCCGTGGCGCGACGACCCGGGGACGATGCTGGACGCCGTGATGGAACGGGTGCGGTCCCTGTCGACGGCACGACCCGACGACGTGGCCGCCGTGCTGCTGGTGTCCGACAAGTGAGCGCGTCCACCGGGATCGCCGAGGACACCGCCGACGTCACCCCGGACGTCGACGACGCGCCCCCGACGGCCGCGCCCGCCCCCCGCCCGCGACGGCGCCGCCGCGACGGCCTGAGCCGCTGGCCGCTGCAGCGGATCCTGCTGGTCACCGGCGCCGCGCTCGGGGTCCTGCTCCTGGTCGCGCTCCTCGTCGGGATCGCCGGGCTCACGGCCCTCTCCGCGCAACGCAGCGAGCTCGTGGACCGCCTCGACCCCGCCCTGCTCACCGCCCAGCAGCTCGACGCCGCCACCGTCGACCAGGAGACCGGCGTCCGCGGGTACGTCCTCCTGCCGCGCCCCGAGCTCCTCGACCCCTACACCCGCGGACGCGCCGACGAGGCCGAGCTGGTCGCCGGGCTCCGCGCGCTCGTCGGGGGCCGGCCCGAGGCACTCGCGCAGCTCGAGGCCGTCGAGCAGGCCACCGCGCAGTGGCGCGCGACGTACGCAGAGCCCTCGATCGCCGCCGCCGGGCAGGGCGTCCCCGGCCCGTCGATCGAGGTCGGGAAGGCGGCCTTCGACCAGGTCCGGGCCGCGCTCGACGCCCAGCGCCAGCGGCTGTTCGACCTGCGCAACGACGCCCGCGACGGCCTCGACGGCGCGGCCGACACGCTCGCCGTCAGCGGCGCCGTGACCCTGGTGGTGGTGGCCCTCGGCGTCCTGGCGCTGCTCGAGTGGCTGCGCCGGGTCGTGGTCGCCCCGACGCACCGCCTCGCCCGCGAGGTCCGGCAGGTGGCGGACGGCGACCTCGACCACCAGGTGCTCGCCGCCGGCCCCCGCGAGATCACCGAGCTCGGCGAGGACGTCGAGGCGATGCGCGTGCTCATCGTCCGCGAGCTGGCCGACACCGAGCGCGCCCGCCAGGAGCTCGACAGCCGCAGCCGCGAGCTCGCCCGCTCGAACTCCGACCTCGAGCAGTTCGCCTACGTCGCCTCGCACGACCTGCAGGAGCCGCTGCGCAAGGTCGCGAGCTTCTGCCAGCTGCTGCAGCGCCGCTACGCCGGCCAGCTCGACGAGCGCGCCGACCAGTACATCGAGTTCGCCAGCGACGGCGCCAAGCGGATGCAGGTGCTGATCAACGACCTGCTCGCCTTCTCGCGGGTGGGACGTCAGGGCGACGCGATGGAGACGGTGGACCTGAACCGCCTCGTCGACCGGGCCGCCGAGAACGTCGCCGGGGCGCTCGAGGAGTCCGGCGGCGCCGTCGAGCGCGGCGACCTGCCCCGGGTGCACGGCGCACCGGCCCTGCTCACCACGGTGTTCCAGAACCTGCTCGGCAACTCGCTGAAGTTCCGGGGCGAGGACCCGCCCCGCGTCCGCGTCGACGCCGAGCGCGACGGCGACCGCTGGCTCCTGCGTTTCCGTGACAACGGGATCGGGATCGACCCGGAGTACGCCGAGCGGATCTTCGTGATCTTCCAGCGCCTGCACGGGCGGAACACCTACCCCGGCACGGGGATCGGGCTGGCCATGTGCCGGAAGATCCTCGAGCACCACGACGGCTCGATGTGGCTCGACACCGACGCCACCCCCGGCACCACCTTCGTCGTGGCCCTGCCCGTCCTGACCGAGCCGCCCGACGCTTCTCCGACCGACCTGGAGGCCCCGTGACCGACCCCGCCGACGAGATCCACGTCCTGCTCGTCGAGGACGACCCGGGCGACGTCCTGATGACCCAGGAGGCGTTCGAGCACCACAAGCTGCGCAACCAGCTGCACGTCGTCTCCGACGGCGTCGAGGCGCTCGCGTTCCTGCGCCGCGAGGGCGAGTTCGCCGACGCGCCCCGTCCCGGTCTGGTGCTGCTCGACCTCAACCTGCCGCGCAAGGACGGCCGCGAGGTGCTGGAGGAGGTCAAGAACGATCCGTCGCTGCGCAGCATCCCGATCGTGGTCCTGACGACCTCCCAGGCCGAGGAGGACATCCTGCGCAGCTACGACCTCTACGCCAACGCGTACGTCGCCAAGCCGGTGGACTTCGAGCGCTTCATCGAGGTCATCCGCCAGATCGACGACTTCTTCGTGTCGGTGGTGAAGCTGCCGCAGTGAGCGGGACGATCGATCTGCGCTCCGACACGGTCACGCGCCCCTCGCCCGCGATGCGCGAGGCGATGGCCGGAGCGGACGTCGGCGACGACGTCCTCGACGGCGACCCGACCCTCGGCGCGCTCCAGGCCCGTGTCGCCGACCTGCTCGGCGTCGAGGCCGCGCTCTGGACCCCCACCGGCTGCATGGCGAACACCGTCGCGCTCATGCACCACCTGACACGCGGTGACAGGTTCCTCGCGCCCGCCGGGGCGCACGTCCTCGAGGCCGAGCTCGGGACCGCCGCGTGGCTCGCGGGCGGGCTCCCGCTGCCGCTCGAGCACGACGGCGGCCCCGGACGCCCGACACCGGCCGCGGTGACGCGCGCCGCCGGCGCCGCCGGGCCCTACTTCGGGCTGCGCACGTCGCTGCTCTGCCTCGAGAACACCCACAACGGCGCCGGCGGGGCCGTCACCGGCGTGGACGAGCACCGCGCGCTGGTGGCCGCGGCGCGCGACGCCGGGCTGGCCGTGCACCTCGACGGCGCGCGGATCTGGCACGCCGCCGCCGCGCTCGAGGTCGCGCCGCACGAGCTGACGGCGGGCGTCGACACCGTGAGCGTGTGCCTGTCCAAGGGCCTCGGCGCGCCGATGGGGTCGGTGGTCGCCGGCTCGGCGGCGTTCGTCGACCGGGCCTGGCGCCTGCGCAAGATGCTCGGCGGCGGCATCCGGCAGGGCGGTGTCATGGGCGCAGCGGGGCTCGTCGCGCTCGGCCAGGCCCGCGACCTCCCCGCCGACCACGCCCGCGCCGCCCGCCTCGCCGCGGGCCTGCGCGCCCTCGGCTGGCCGGCGACGACCCCGGACACCAACATCGTCCTCGTCCCCACCGACGACCCGGTCACCCTCGTCGCCGGACTGGGCGCCGCGGGCGTGCGCGCCGTGCCGTTCGGCCCCGGCGTGCGCTTCGTGACCCACCGGGACGTCGACGACGACGACATCACCCACGTCCTCGACCGCGTCGCGGGGATCGCGGCGCCCTGAGGCGTTACCGCGGCGCCTGCTCCCGGTCCTCGAGCACGTCCAGCCGGGCCCGCAGCGCCCGGATCTCCGCGAGCAGCTCGCCGTGGCGCGCCTCGGCGGGGTCGCGCTGCACCGCGGGGGCGACCGCCTCGGAGGCGTCGCGGGCCCCGACCTGCTCGAGGAACCACGTCGCGATCGCCGCGGTCACCGTGCCGAGGATCGCGATGCCGGCGAGCATCAGGCCGCCCGCGACCAGGCGCCCCTCGACGGTCACCGGGTAGAGGTCGCCGTAGCCGACGGTGGTGATCGTCGTGAGCACCCACCAGAGGGCGTCGCCGAACGTCGTGATCGACGCCTCCGGGGCGTCGCGCTCGGCCTCGAACACCCCGAGCGCGGCCACGAAGCTGAGCAGGGACACCGAGACGATCAGGTAGCTGCCGACGCGACCGCGGAAGTCGTCACGTAGGACCCGCCCGAGCGTCGAGATGGCGGCGACGAGACGCAGGAGGCGCAGGAACCGGAAGAACGGCGCGGCGACGATCAGCAGGTCCAGCGGGTGCCGGACGATGAAGCGCAGCCGGCGGTTCGCCAGGACGATCCGGATCCCGTAGTCGACGACGAACAGCGCCCACACGCCCCACAGGGCGACGTCGAGCCACCACCACGCGGCCTGGCCGGGGCGCGTGGCGAGCACCTGGACCGCGTAGACCGCGAGGTAGAACACCGCGAGCCCGGTGAGCGGGTAGTCGGTGCGGCGCTCCCACGCCTCGAGCCGATGCTCGTCGTCGGGTTCACCGGCCATGAGGAGGCACAGTAGGACGTCACCGCACCGGATAGTGCGTGCCGGCGGCCTTGACCGTGCGGATCACCGGCGCGGTCTCCACGGCCTGCACGCCGGGCAGCGTCGCGACCCGCGTCGTCAGGTAGCGGTAGAGCCCCGCGGCGTCGGCGTTCGCCACGCTGGCGATGATGTTGGAGCGCCCCGCGGTGGCCGCGGCGAACGGCACCTCCGGGTGCGCCGCGAGCGCCCGGCCGGCGGCGTCGAGGTCGGCCGGTGCGACGGTCAGCCAGAGCATCGTGCGCAGCCGAAGGTCCATGACCTCGGGATCCACGTCGACGTCGAGGTAGAGCAGGCCGCTGCCCCGCAGGTCGTGCAGCCGGCGTCGCACGGTCGACGCCGACGTCCCGCACGTCCGGGCCATGTCCTCCACCGGCGCGCGGCCGTCGACACGCAGGAGGTCGAGCAGGTGGCGGTCCACGTCGTCGAGCCTCGGCACCGGGATCGGGCCGGGCACGTGCTCGGCCAGCCGCTGCACCTGCTCGTCGCTCAGCGCCCCCTGCTTGGTGAACGGCTCGCGGGCGCCGCCGTAGAACACGTGCAGGATCTCCTGCGCGCTGACGTCGAGGATGCGCGGCGTCCGCGGGAGACGGTGCAGCAGCATGTCGTCGGCCGCCGTGCCCCGCGCGCGGAAGGAGCACGAGACCTCGGTGCCGCCGGAGATGAGCCCGATCCAGGACGTCTCGGGCCGGCGGGCGAGCGCGTCGGCGATCTCGAGGCTCGCGTCCGGCGCACAGCGCAGCCGCACGTGCCACTGGTCGTCGCCCACCGCGATGGGGTCGCTGAACCCGATCACGCGCAGCGCCCGGGCGGACCGCAGCCGGGCGTAGCGGCGCGCGACCGTCTGGTCGGAGACCCCGAGGACCTCCGCGACCCGCCGGAACGGGGCCCGCCCGTCGATCTGGAGGGCATGCACGAGCGCACGGTCCATCTCGTCGAATTCCACCACCGATCGGCCCTCCGATGTCGATGACCGCTGATGTCCGGTCAGGAGCGCGGCCTTCTCCGCGGCGGATGTCGACGATGGTCGCAGCGACGGCGACCTGCCGTCGACTCCCTCCCCCTCCGGTCCGAGGAGAACTCATGCGTCCGTGGTGGCCCCTGGTGGCGATCTGCCTGGGCACCTTCATGCTCCTGGTCGACGTCACGATCGTGAACGTCGCCCTCCCCCCGATCGCGGCGTCGCTGGACACGTCGTTCTCGTCCCTGCAGTGGGTGATCGACGGGTACGCGCTGGCCCTGGCCGCGCTGCTCATGGTCACGGGCACCCTCGCCGACCGCTTCGGGCGTCGCCGGCTCTACCTGGTCGGCCTCGGGGTGTTCGCGGTGTCGTCGCTGGCCTGCGGGCTCGCGCCGTCCGCGGGCGCGCTCGTCGCGGCCCGGGTCGCGCAGGGCTGCGGCGGCGCGGCGATGTTCGCGACGACCGCCGCCCTGATCGCGACCACCTACGACGGCCGCCGCCGGGGGACCGCCTTCGGGGTCTGGGGCGCGGTCAACGGCCTCGCCGCCGCGTGCGGGCCGCTGCTCGGCGGCCTGCTGACCGAGGCCTGGGGCTGGCGCGCGATCTTCCTGGTGAACCTGCCGATCGCGGTGCTCGCGGTGGCCCTGACCCTCGCCGTGGTCACCGAGTCGGCGTCCGGCGGGTCCGAGCGCGTGGACGTCGTCGGCGCGACGACCTTCACGGTCGCCTCGGCGGCGCTCGTCTGGGGTCTGGTCTCGGCCGGCGAGCGCGGCTGGGGGGCGACGGCGACGGTGCTCGCCCTGGTACTCGCGGCCGCCGCGCTCGCGGCGTTCGTCGTCGTCGAGCACCGCAGCGCGGCGCCGATGCTCGACCTCACGCTCTTCGCCCACCGCTCCTTCACCGCGATCATGGTCGCCGCCGCCGTGCTGTCGGCGTCCGCGTTCGCCCACCTCGCGCTGGTGTCGCTGTGGCTGCAGACCGTCCTCGGGCTCAGCCCGATCCGCGCCGGCCTGGTGGCGCTGCCGCTGAGCCTCGCGGCGTTCACCGTGTCCGCCGTCGCCGGGCGGTTCCTGCACGGTGGCTCACCCGCCCGCCCGGTGGCCGGTGGCCTGGCCCTCATCGGTGTCGGCGCGCTGATGATGACCGTCGTCGACGCCGGCTCGGGACCGTGGGCGCTGGTGCCCGGTCTCGTCGTCGCCGGGCTCGGGGTGGGCCTCGCGACGCCTGTCCTCGTCTCGGCGACCCTCGCCGTCCTCCCGTCCTGGCGCGCCGGGGTGGGCAGCGCCGCGGTGAACACCTTCCGCCAGCTCGGCCTGGCCGTGGGGCTCGCCGTCCTCGGGACGGTGTTCACCGGGCGGATCGCGGGTGTCCTGTCGTCCGGCGGCGTGACCGACGCCGACACGCTCGCCACCGTGGTCGCCGGCGGCGGCGCCCCCGGCGTCGTGGCCGCGGCCCCGGCGGGCGCGCGCCCGCAGGTGGCCGCGCTGCTCGGCGAGACCGTACCCGCCGGGCTGGACGCGGTCTTCCTCGTCGCCGGCGTGGCGGCCCTCGTGGCCGCGCTCCTCGTCGCCGTGCTGGTCCGACCGGAGCGCCCCGAGCGCCCCGAGCCCACGGCGAAGCCGGGCGACCGTCAGACGGTCGGCAGCCAGTGACCGAGCCGGTCGAGGGCCTCGTGCACGTCGGCCGTGGCGCCGGCGAACGAGAGCCGGATCCACGTGTGGCCGTCGACGGGGTCGAAGTCGATGCCCGGGGCCACCGCGACGCCGGTCTCGGCGAGCATCCGCTGCCCGAAGGCGAGCGTGTCGTCGGTGAGGTGGGCGACGTCGGCGTACACGTAGAACGCGCCGTCGGCGGGCGCGAGCCGGGTGATCCCGAGCCGCGGGAGGCCGTCGAGCAGCAGGCGGCGGTTGATCGCGTAGTGCTCGACGTGCGCGTCGGCCTCGGCGACCGAGGCGTCGGTGAACGCCGCGAGCGCCGCGTACTGCGCCGGGACCGGCGGGCAGACGGTGAAGTTGCCGGCGATGACGTCCACCGCGCGCCGGAGCCGCTCGGGCACCAGCAGCCAGCCGAGCCGCCAGCCGGTCATCGACCAGTACTTCGAGAACGACGTGACGACGAGCGCCTCGTGCGAGGTGCTCCAGGCGCTCGCGGTCGGCGGGGCGTCCCCGTACTCGATGCCGTGGTAGATCTCGTCGCTGATCAGCTGGATGCCGCGCTCCTCGCAGTACCCCGCGAGGGCGGCCAGCTCGTCGGGCTCGATGACGCTGCCGGTGGGGTTCGCGGGGCTGGCGACGACGAGGCCCTTCGGCGTCGTGTCGAGCGCCTCGAGCATCGCGACGGTCGGCTGGAACCGCGTCTCCTCGCCGCAGGGGAGCTCGACGACGTCGCAGCCGAGCGCGGCGAGGATGTTGCGGTAGCAGGGGTAGCCGGGGCGGGCGAGCACGACGGTGTCGCCCACGTCGAACGCGGCGAGGAACGCGAGCAGGAAGCCGCCGGAGCCGCCCGTGGTCGCGATGACGTCCTCGGCGCGCACGGTGTCGTCGCCGTAGCGCCGGCGGTGGTGGGCGGCGATCGCCTCGCGCAGCTCGGGGGTGCCGAGCGAGCTCGTGTAGCCGAGGATCTGCTCGTCGAGCGCCCTCGCGGCGGCCGCGCGGACGTCGGCGGGCGCGGGGGTCGAGGGCTGGCCGGCCGAGAGGTTCACCAGGTCGCCGTGGGTGCGGGCCCGTTCGCCGGCGGCGGCCCAGACGTCCATCACGTGGAACGGGGGGACCGTCGCCCGCACGGCCGGGCCGAGGCGCGCCAGACTCGTCACCGCCCCACCCTAGGTGCGCCGCTCAGTAGCCGACGTAGGCGTCTCCGCGCGCGAGGGCCTCGACGCCCGGGACCGCGGACACCGAGCCGTAGCGGTCCACGGCGTAGCGGACCCCGGCGATGATGTTGTCGACCGGGTCGGTGATCTCGTCGTGGCCGGGCAGCTTGTACGCCTCGAACGTCGGCCCGATCGTCTGCATCAGCCCCTGCGACGGCGTGCCCCTCTCGGCGTTCGTGTCCCAGGCGTTGACCGCGTCCGGATCGCCGCCGGACTCGCGGGCGATGATCGTGGCGATCGCGGCCGGGTCCATCTTCTCGGGTGGGATCCCCGCGGCGGTGAGGATCGCGAGGGCCTCGCGGATCCAGTCGCCGACCCGGCCCGCGGGCGCCTGACCTGCGGCGCTCCTGACCACCGTCGACGCGGTCTCGGAGGCCGGGGCATCAAGACCCTCGAGCGCCGCGAACGAGGTGAGCCCGTCGGCGAGGTCGCGGATGCGGGCCGCCGACGCCGTCAGCTCGGCCTCGGCGCGCCGGACGGCGGCGCGCGCCGCGTCGGTGGGACCGCGCACCGCGTCGCCCGCGAGCCGGTCGGCGAGGTCCGGCGGCGCGTCGGGCACAGTCGCCGCCTGCGCGCGGGCGCTACCGGCCAGGGCCACCGCACGCGCCACCTGCTGGTCGATCTCGCGGCGCAGGTCCTCGAGCACCACCCCGACCTGGTCGAGCACCGGGCCGGCCTCGACGATCGCGGACCGGTCGCGCGCGCCGGCCGCCGCGAACGCGCGGGCCCAGTCGCCGAACGCCGTCGCCCCCGTGCCCCGCCAGCGGCCCTCGACCGCCGCCGCGCCGCGTCCCACCGCGCGCATCGACCCGTCGACGGCGTCCCCGACCGCCACGATCTGCGCCGCGGACGCCCGCAACGCGCCCGGATCGACGGTCCGGACCCGTCCCGCGATCGCCGCGAGCTCGGCGGCCGCGGGCTCCCCGGCGAGGGCAGCCTCGAGATCCTCGGGCACGGCTCAGGCCCCGACCGGCGCGAGCAGCTCGGTGTTCGCGCCCTCGGTCCCGCGGACGAGGCGCGCCGCCGCGTCGAGGGCCCGCGCGGCCTCGCGGAGCCGGGCGCCCGCGGCGTCGAGGTCGGCGACGAGCGCCCGCGTCAGGGCGGCGAGGGCGTCGACCAGGGCGCGGGCGGCGTCCAGAGCGCCGAGGTCCGGCGGCGGGGTCGCGGCCCACCGATCGGCCAGCACCGGCATCCGCTCCGCCTCGCCCGCCACGACCGTGCGCGCCTCCTCGAGGGTGTCGGTGTCGTAGGCGATGTCGTCCACGAGGAGGACGGTAGGTCGCCGGGCGGGCGTCCGGGTGCGGTTCGGGAGAACTGGCCGACGTCAGTAGCCGACGTAGGAGTCGCCGCGGGCCACGGCCTCGACACCCGGCACCTGCGACACCGAGCCGTACCGGTCGATGGCGTACCGGACCCCGGCGATGATGTTGTCGATCGGATCGGTGATCTCGCCG
The DNA here is from genome assembly GCF_050948445.1 of Actinomycetospora sp. CA-053990. Taxonomy (NCBI): domain Bacteria; kingdom Bacillati; phylum Actinomycetota; class Actinomycetes; order Pseudonocardiales; family Pseudonocardiaceae; genus Actinomycetospora; species Actinomycetospora sp. CA-053990. Next base: position 5,986,548 of record NZ_CP192043.1, read on the forward strand.
TGCCCGGGGAGCTTGTGCGCGTCGAACGTCGGTCCGATGGTCTGCATCAGACCCTGCGACGGCGTTCCCTTGTCGGCGTTCGAGTCCCAGTTGTTGGTCGCCTCGGGGTCGCCACCCGACTCGTGCTCGATGATCGTCGCAATGTCGTCGGGATCCATCTTGTCGAGGGAGACGCCCTCGGCCTGGAGCACGGCCATCGCCTCGCGGATCCAGTCCCCGACCTGACCCTGCGGCCCACCCGCCGGCGCCGACCCGGCGTCGGTGGCGCTGCCGCTGCTGTCCCCCGACGTGCCGGTCACGGCCCCGTCCTCGCTCTCGGCGTCGTCGGCCTCGGCGTCGTCGGCCTCGGCGTCGTCGGCCTCGGCGTCGTCGGCCTCGGCGTCGTCGGCCTCGGCGTCGGCGCCCTCGTCCTCCTCAGGTGCGTCCGAGCCCGACCCCTCGTCGTCCTTGTCGTCGGTCTTGTCCTCGCTCTTGTCGTCCTCGCCCTCGTCCTCGCCCTCGTCCTGGGACGCCGAGTCGTCGGCCCCGGAGTCGTCGGGTGCGGGCGCATCCGCGTCGGAGGTGTCCTCGAGGAAGTCGTCCCCGAGGTCGCTGGAGTCGCCCACACCGGCGGAATCCGCATCGTCCGCACCAGATGCTTCGGAATCCGAAGCATCTCCGCCGGTGTCCTCACCGTCCGAGCCCGGCGCCTCAGAACCCGACTCCTCTACACCGGACGCTTCGGAAACCGAAGCATCCCCACCACCCGAGTCCGGCTCCTCGGAGTCCGGAGCCTCCTCGAGGAAGTCATCCCCCAGGTCGCTCGAGTCGCCCACACCCCCGGAACCCGACTCCTCCGATGCAGATGCTTCGGAAACCGAAGCATCCCCACCACCCGAGCCCGGCTCCTCGGAGTCCGGAGCCTCCTCGAGGAAGTCATCCCCCAGGTCACTCGAGTCGCCCACACCCCCGGAACCCGACTCCTCCGATGCAGATGCTTCGGAAACCGAAGCATCCCCACCACCCGAGTCCGGCTCCTCGGAGTCCGGAGCGTCCTCGGGGAGGTCACCTGAGTCGCCCACTTCTCCGGTACCCGACTCTTCCGCCCCGGACGCTCCGGAATCCGAGCACTCGGACGACTCCCCGCCCGAGGACCCGGAGGACCCGGACGCGTCGTCGGCCGAGGAGGACGACTCGCCCACCGACGAGACGTCCGACGAGGCGCTCCCGCCGTCGAGATCGATGCCCTGCGTGCCGCCGTCCCCGTCGATGGAGGCGGGGACGGTGGCGAGCGACTCGCCGGCCGGGATCGCCGACCAGCCGAGCGGGCCCCCGCCCGCGGCCGGGGCGATGGGGCGCGCGTCGGGGGCGGGCAGGCGGGAGAAGCCCACGACGTCGGCCGTCATCTCGCGGAGGGCCCGCGCGGCGTCGCCGAGCGCGGTCTCGGCGCGCTCGACGGCGGTGCGCGCGGCGGCGGTGGGCTCGGTCATGGCCTGGGCGGCGAGCTGGTCGGCCATCGGGGCGCGGACGGGATCGGCGAGGGCCTCGGAGCGGACCCGGCGGGCGGCGTCGAGGGCGCGGGAGACCTGCGCGTCGACCTCGCCGCGCAGCGCGGCGAGCTCCCGGCCCGCGTCGTCGATGTGCACGCGGATGCGCCCGGCCGCGTCGAGCGTCCGTGTGCCCGCGCGGCCGAAGTCGTCGAGGTAGCCGGTGAGGGCCTCGGCGCCCCTCCCCTGCCAGGCGCCCTGCACGTCGTCGCCGTGTCGTCGCACCGCACGCACCGACCCGTCGACGCCCTCGACCATCGACCCGAGGCGGCGGCCCATCCCGTGCAGCACCTCGGGATCGACCTGCTGCACCCGGGCGACGAGCGCGCTGAGCTCCTGCCCCCCGGGCTGGGCGGCGAGCTCACCGACGGCGTCGAAGGCCATCACGGACTCACGCCGCGGAGAGCGACGTGGCGGCGTCGCGGTCGCCGGCCTGGATCGCGGTGAGCGTCGCGTCGAGGGCACGGTCGAGCCCGTCGAGACCCGACCCGGCGGCAGCGAGCTCGCCGTCCAGGACGCGAACGACCTCGTCGAGCGCGCCGAACATCGCTCCGGCGGAGGCCAGGTCGCCGAGCCCGGCGCGGGGGACGACGACCTGATCGATCATCGCCGGCACCCGGCGCGCCTCGGCGGCGACGGCGGTGCGCGCCTGCTCGAGGACCTCCGGACCGAGGACGAGATCGGGCATGGCGGGAGGGTAGGTCGGCGCGCCGCCCGGCTGGGGCCGTTTCGGAGAACCCGCGTCAGGCGCGGACGGGCATCGCGATGTGGCCGGCGGCGGCCTCGCGGGCGATGTCGGTGCGGTGGTGGCCACCGGGCAGGTGCACCGCTGCGAGGCGTTCGTAGGCGTCGCGGCGGGCGGCGTCGAGGTCCTCGCCCGTCCCGACCACCGACAGGACGCGGCCGCCGCTCGACACCACGGCCCCGTCGTCCCGTCGCCGGGTCCCGGCGTGCAGCACGCCCGGGCCGTCGGCGCCCTGCAGGACGTCGCCGCTGCGCACCGAGCCCGGGTAGCCCTCGGCGGCGACGACGATCGTCACGGCAGCACCGTCCGCCCAGGTCAGGGGCGGCTCGCCGGCCAGCTGACCGGTGGCGGCCGCCGACAGGAGACGCGCCGTGGAGCTGCGCAGGAGGGCGAGGACGACCTGGGTCTCGGGGTCGCCGAAGCGGCAGTTGAACTCGATCACCTGCGGGCCCGACGAGGTCAGCGCGAGCCCGGCGTAGAGGAGGCCGGAGAACGGGGTGCCGCGGGCGGCGAGCTCGGTGACGACGGGGGTGACGAGGCGCTCCACGATGTCGTCGACGAGGCCCGCGGGCGCCCAGGGCAGCGGGGCGTAGGCGCCCATGCCGCCGGTGTTGGGGCCGGCGTCGTCGTCGCCGAGGCGCTTGAAGTCCTGGGCGGGCAGCAGCGGGACGACCGTCGTGCCGTCGACGACGCAGAACAGCGAGGCCTCGGGGCCGTCGAGGAACGACTCGAGGAGCACGGGGTGCCCGCCCTCGAGGACGGCGGCGGCGTGGCGGCGGGCGGCGTCGAGGTCCTGGGTAACGAGGACGCCTTTGCCGGCGGCGAGCCCGTCGTCCTTGACCACGTACGGCGGGTCGAAGCGGGCGAGCACGGCATCGAGGTCGCCGGGGTTGTCGACCGCCTCGCTGCGCGCGGTGGGCACGCCGGCGGTGGTCATGACGTCCTTGGCGAAGGCCTTCGAGCCCTCGATGCGCGCGGCGGCGGCACTCGGCCCGAAGCAGGGGATGCCGGCGTCGCGCAGCGCGTCGCCGACGCCCGCGACGAGCGGGGCCTCGGGGCCGACGACGACGAGGTCGGCGCGCCACTCACGGGCCAGGGCAACGACCTGCTCGCCGGAGGTGGGGTCGGCGAGGCCCGGGTGCTCGGCGAGCGCGGCCGTGCCGGCGTTGCCGGGGGCGGCGGCGAGGGCCGTCACCTCGGGGTCGCCGGCGAGGGCGAGGAGGAGGGCATGCTCGCGGGCTCCGGAGCCGATGACCAGGACGCGCACGGGCGCCACGCTACGGGTGCCCGGCGCGCGCCGACGACGTGGCTTTCCTGGCGTCCAGTGCCAGCGTGGACGCAGGGCTTGCACCCGCGATGCACCAGCAGTTCACCGCACCGCCGGGTGGGGAGGTGGCGGGGAGGGCGCGGGGCGGGCGAGGATGCGCAGCGATGTACACGCCGGGGTGGGTGCCGTCAGCGTTGTCCCGCCGGAGCGCGCTGTGGGGGGGCCTGGCCGCGGCCGGGGCGCTCGCCGCCGGGTGCTCGAACACCCCGTCGCCGGCCCCGCGCCGCCGCCGACCGGGGCGCCCTCCCCGTCACCGACGCCGACGCCCGCCCCCGCCGTGCCCGCGCCGGCCGGTCCGCCGCGGGTCATGGTCGTCGGGCACCGCGGCGCCTCCGGGTACCGCCCCGAGCACACGCTCGCCGCCTACGAGCTCGCGATCCGGATGGGCGCCGACGCCGTCGACGTCGATCTCGTCCCCACCCGCGACGGGGCGCTCGTCGCGCGCCACGAGCCCGAGATCGGCGGGACCACCGACGTCGCCGAGCGCCCCGAGTTCGCCTCGCGCCGCACCACCAAGCAGATCGACGGGACCACCTACACCGGCTGGTTCACCACCGACTTCACGCTCGCCGAGATCCGCACGCTCCGCGCGAAGGAGCGCATCCCGCAGACGCGCCCGCACAACACGCTCTACGACGGCCGGTTCCCGGTGGTGACGTTCGACGAGGTCCTCGACCTGCTCGACGGTCTCGCCGCCGAGCTGCGCCGCCCCGTCGGCGTGCTGCCCGAGGTCAAGCACTCCACCTACTTCGCGAGCCTCGGACTGCCGGTGGAGCCCGGGCTGGTCGAGACCCTGCGCCGGCGGGGCCGCGACGGCGCGGACTCCGGGGTGATCATCCAGTCCTTCGAGACCGCCAACCTCCGCGCGCTCAGGACACAGGTCGCCTGCCCGCTCCTGCAGCTCGTCGACGCCGCCGGCACCAGGCCCGCCGACCTCGTGGCCGCGGGCGATCCGCGCACCTCGGAGGCCCTGGTGACCCCGCAGGGCCTGCGGGAGGTCGCCGGCTACGCCACCTGGCTCGGCCCGACCAAGGAACTGATCATCCCGCTCGGGCCGGACGATGCCGCGGGCGCACCGACCACCCTGGTCCGCGACGCGCACGCGGCGAACCTGCGGGTCATCCCCTACACGTTCCGCAACGAGAACGAGTTCCTGCCCGCGGGGCTCCGGCGGGGCGGACCAGCCGCGCCCGCGGACACCTACGGCGACGCGTTCGGCGAGTACCGGCAGTACGTCGCGCTGGGAGTCGACGCCGTGTTCAGCGACGACCCCGACACCGCGTTGGCAGCGGTCACGCCTACCTGACTCCGCGCCGGCGGATCGAGCACGTGGCGCGACTTACGGCGCGAGACGCCGGTCGATGTAGCACCAGCGCCACGTCTCGTTCGGCTCGTGCGAGCGCATGACGGCGTGGCCGGTGTCCTCGTGGTGCTTCGAGGCGTGCCGGTACGGGCTGGAGTCGCAGCAGGCGACGTGCCCGCAGTCGAGGCACTTCCGCAGGTGCGCCCACGCCGTGTAGCCCTCGGCCCGGCAGTCCGGGCAGATCAGCGTCTCGCCCTCGCTCGCCACGGCGCTCGGAGCCGGGTCCGTGGCGATGCCCTCGGGACCGATGGTCAACAGGTGTTCGCAGGCTCCCACCCGGACGAGTCTACTGGCCGACGTCCCTCGTGACCGTTTCGTCACGCCCCGGACCGACGCCGATCGCCGAGACCGGCGCTCCGGAGAGCTGCTCGATCCGCTCGACGTAGTCGCGCGCCTTGGCCGGCAGGTCGGCGAAGGAGCGGCAGGCCGAGATGTCCTCGAACCAGCCCGGCATCGTCTCGTACACCGGCACCGCGGTGGCGACGTCGGCCTGGGTCATCGGCATCTCGTCGACCCGCTGCCCGTCGACCTCGTAGCCCACGCAGATCGGCACGTTCTCCAGGCCGGAGAGCACGTCGAGCTTCGTGAGGAACAGGTCGGTGATCCCGTTGACCCGCACGGCGTACCGGGCGATCACGGCGTCGAACCAGCCGCAGCGCCGGCTGCGGCCGGTGGTCACGCCGAACTCCCCGCCGGTCTTGCGCAGGTACTCGCCGTCGGCGTCGAAGAGCTCGGTCGGGAACGGGCCGGAGCCGACCCGGGTCGTGTAGGCCTTGAGGATCCCGATCACTCGGCTGATGCGCGTCGGCCCGATCCCCGAGCCCGCTGCGGCACCGCCGGCCGTCGGGCTCGACGACGTCACGAACGGATAGGTCCCGTGGTCGACGTCGAGCAGCGTGCCCTGCGAGCCCTCGAGCAGCACGGTCTCGCCGCGCTCGAGGGCCTGGTGCAGCGCGAGGCGGGTGTCAGCGATGCGGTGGGCGAAGCCCTCGGCGTGGCCGAGCACGGTGTCGGCGACCTCGTCGACGTCCAGCGCACGCCGGTTGTAGATCTTGACGAGGATCTGGTTCTTGAGCTCGAGCGCCGCCTCGACCTTCTCGCGCAGCAGCTTCTCGTCGAGCAGGTCCTGCATCCGCACGCCGACGCGCGCGACCTTGTCCTGGTAGGCCGGGCCGATGCCGCGTCCCGTGGTGCCGATCCGGGACTTGCCCAGGAAGCGTTCGGTGACCTTATCGATCGCCACGTGGTACGGCATGATCACGTGCGCGTCCGCGGAGATCAGCAGCTTGCCGGTGTCGACGCCCTTGCCCTCGAGCTCGGCGAGCTCCTCGAGCAGGACGCCGGGGTCGACCACGACGCCGTTGCCGATCACGTTGGTGACACCCGGCGTCAGGATCCCCGACGGGATGAGGTGCAGCGCGAAGTTCTTGCCGTCGGGGAGGACGACGGTGTGCCCCGCGTTGTTGCCACCCTGGTAACGCACGACCCACTGGACCTGCTCACCGAGGATGTCGGTGGCCTTGCCCTTGCCCTCGTCACCCCACTGGGCACCGATGAGGACGATGGCCGGCATGTCAAACTCCCTGGCGTCGACTCCGTTGGTCGCACGGGAGTGCGGGCCGCCCCGTGCAGCGGAAGGGTAGTCCACGCGTGTGCAGCGGCTCGTCCTCACGGGGCCCCTGGTGCGCGTGATGACCTGCGGGGACTCCGCCCGGGCACGCTGGGTGCCCTGGCTGGCCGCGCACGACACCCCGCGACACGACCTCCCCGACCTCCCGGCACGCGCCGACGTCGACCCGGTGCTCGCCGACGTCCCAGCCGGCGGACGCCTCGCGGTGGCCGGTGACGACGCGGCCCTCGCCGCCGTCCTCGTGCGCCTGCTGCGCCGCGAGCGCCTGGACGTCGCCGTCGCCCTGCTCCCCGCGCCCGGCTCCGCCGCGGCCGCCGCCTGGGGCGTCCCGACCGACCCGTCCGCCGCGGTCGCCCTGGCCCGCGACGGTGTCGCCCACCCGTCGCCGCTGGTCCGCGACGACCACGGCGGCCTCGTCGCCGGACGCCACGCGACCGGACCGTTCCACGGCGAGGTCTACTGCGACGAGCACCTCGTCGCGCGCGGCGACGCCGAGAGCCTGGTCGTCGTCCCGGACCCCGGGGGCGGCGTGACCGTGACCGTCACCGGCCCGCGCCGCCTCGCCGGGCTGCGCGCGGGGCACGTCACGACGCTGTCGGGCCGTGCCGTGCAGCTCGGCTGCCGCCCGCCCGTGCCCGTGGTCCGCGACGGCGTCCCCGGTGACCGGCCCGTGGCGCGGCGCAGCTGGTACCGGCACACCCAGGACTGGCTGCTCGTCAGTCCTCGGGGGGCGTCAGCGGGACGGTGACGACGAGGACCTCGTCGAGCCCCTCGGACGCGTGCTCGACCCGGCGCCGCTCCGCGTCCACCGCCGCGGCCTCGCGGTCGAACGGGCCGAACGCGTCGGTCTCGCCGGTGACCGGATCGGCCACCAGCACGACCCAGGCCACGGGATCCGGTTCCGCGTGCCCGGGCTCGGCCGGTCCCGGGCCGCCGGTGCGCGACACGTCGACCACGCCGCGAAACTACCCCCGGGCGCGATGGAGCCTGCGGGGACACGGCGCACCGGGTGACCGGCGAGGATCCCCCGACCCAGGGGTAGCCCGCCGATCGATCGACCGGCCGACTCCTCAGCGCGACCGGCCAACGACCGTCCGTGCACACTCATGCCGATCACGCATGGGTCCGGGGGGTCCGGGTACACAGCCTCCATGCTGGCGGTGGTCATCCTCGTTCCGATCGCGATCATGGTTCTGGCCTGTGTGCTCGAGCGTTTCGAGGCCCGCGCCGTGCCCACCGCCCGAGCCCCCCGCACCTCGCGCGCCGGCCTCCGTGCCCCGGCCACCACCCCGGCCACCACCCCCGCGCCGCCCCTGCAGCTGGTGCCCGGCGCGGCCGAGGACGACGATCGGGACGTGCTGCCCGAGCCGGCGACGACCCCCGCGACCCCCCTGCGCCGCGCCTCCTGAGCAGCCCCGCCCGAGTCCCAGCGGCTCAGCCTTCGTCGAAGCCCGGACGCATCCGCGCCGTCGCCGCCACCGCGTCGTCCCGCTCCATGCCGGTCGCCCCCAGCAGATCCACGAGCATCGAGCGCAGCTGCGCCAGGACCACCTCCGCCGAGTAGCCCCCGCCCTGCGACGGCACGAGCGCGGCCGTGTCGAGGAGGTCGCTGCGGGCGCCGTCGGTCGACTCGCCGGTGGTCAGCTCCTCGCGCAGCACCGCGACGGCCTCGGCGAGCCGGCGCATCACCAGCACGAGATCGGGATCGGGCTCCTCGCCGTCGAGGATCGAGGCGTGCGCGCGCCGCGCGAGCACCCGGGCGTTGCGCAGCGCCAGGTCCACCGGCCGGATCGCCGTGCGCAGGCGCGCCAGCTCCCCGCGGTGCCGGCGACGGAGCGGGGCGATGGTCGTGATCTCGAAGCCGGCGTCGACGGCGTCGACCAGCGTGTCGACCCGCTTCTGCGTGGCCCGCGCCCGCTCGAGGACCGCCGCGGCGGCGTCGCCGTCACCCGCCTCGAGGGCGTCGGCGGTGCCGACGAGCACCGCCTCGAGCTCCTCCAGCAGCTCGGTCAGGCCCCGCCGCGCGCGCGTCAGGGGGTGGGACGGCAGCGTCGCCGCCATCGCCAGCCCGATCGCGGCCCCGATGAGCGTGTCGATCCAGCGGGAGAACGCCGCCGTGGTGCCCGGCGGCTGCAGGGTCGCCACCAGCACGGCCGACACCGCGGCCTGGTTGAGCAGCAGAGCGCCGACGTCGAAGAGCAGCGCCGCCAGCAGCGCGAGGCCCACGACGACACTGATCTGCCACCAGCCGGGGCCGATGAGCGCGACGATGAGGTCGCCGACGGCCACGCCGACGCTGACCCCGACGGCGAGCTCCACCGAACGCCGCAGCCGGTTGGTGACCCCGACCCCCAGGACGAGGACGCAGGCGATCGGCGCGAAGAACGGCACCGGGTGGCCGACCAGGTCGCGCGCGACGAGGTAGGCGAGCCCGGCCGCGAGCGCGCACTGCAGCACCGGCAGCCCGGAGTCCCGCAGCCGCCGCACCCGCGTGCCGGCGACCCGGCGCAGACGGTCGACGGCGGAGACGGCGGCCACGGCGCGACTCCGGGACGTCAGTCCGCGAGGCCGAGCAGCTCGACCGCCGAGGGGTCGCAGTCGGCGACGAGCTGCACGCAGCGCTCGACCTCGTCGATCTCGCCGATCGCCTTCGCGGCCCGCGCCAGCGCCGCGACGGCGCGCAGGAAGCCCTGGTTGGGCTCGTGGTCCCACGGGACGGGGCCGAAGCCCTTCCAGCCGTTGCGACGGAGCTGGTCGAGGCCGCGGTGGTAGCCGGTGCGGGCGAAGGCGTAGGCCGTCACGGGCTCACCGGCCGCCTCGGCGCGCTCGGCGAGCGCCGCCCAGCCCGCGCTGTAGGTCGGGTGGTCGGCGACGACGGCCGCCGGGTCCTCGCCCGCGGCGAGGCGCGAGGCGGGTTCCGGGGACTCGGGGAGGTAGGTGGGCTGCGGTCCGAGCAGGTTGTAGCCAAGAGGATTGTCGGAGTGCGCCGCGCCGGGCCCGGTCGGGATGGTCATGGACCCATCATCCGCCCGGGCCCACCGCGGTCAGCGGCCCAGGGTCTGCCCGGTGGAGCGCAGGTTCTCGCAGGCGGTGACGACGCGCGCGCCCATGCCCTTCTCGGCTTCCTTGAGGTAGCTGCGCGGGTCGTAGACCTTCTTGTTGCCGACCTCGCCGTCGATCTTCAGCACGCCGTCGTAGTTCGCGAGCATGTGCCCGGCGATCGGCCGGGTGAACGCGTACTGCGCGTCGGTGTCGACGTTCATCTTGATGACGCCGTAGTCGAGCGCCTCGTGGATCTCCTCGAGCAGCGAGCCGGACCCGCCGTGGAAGACCAGGTCGAACGGCTTGGAGCCCTCGGGAAGCCCGAGCTTGCGCGCCGCGACCTCCTGGCCCTCCTTGAGCACCGAGGGCTTGAGCTTCACGTTGCCTGGCTTGTAGACGCCGTGCACGTTGCCGAAGGTGGCCGCGAGCAGATAGCGGCCCTTCTCGCCGCCGCCGAGGGCGTCGACGGTGTGCTCGTAGTCGCCCGCCGCGGTGTAGAGCTTGTCGTTGATGTCGTTGGCGACGCCGTCCTCCTCGCCGCCGACGACGCCGATCTCCACCTCGAGGATGATCTTCGCCTTGACCGCCTCGGCCAGCAGCTCCTGGGCGATCTCGAGGTTCTCGTGCAGCTCCACCGCCGAGCCGTCCCACATGTGGGACTGGAACAGCGGGTTCTGCCCGGCGTTCACGCGGTCCTGGCTGATCGCGATCAGCGGACGGACGAAGGCGTCGAGCTTGTCCTTCGGGCAGTGGTCGGTGTGCAGCGCGACGTTGATCGAGTACTTCTCGGCGACGACGTGCGCGAACTCGGCCAGGGCGCTCGCGCCGGTGACCATGTCCTTCACCGACTGGCCCGACCCGAACTCCGCACCACCCGTCGAGAACTGGATGATCCCGTCGCTCTCGGCCTCGGCGAAGCCGCGCAGCGCCGCGTTGATCGTCTCCGAGGACGTGCAGTTGATGGCCGGGAAGGCGAAGGCATTGGCCTTCGCGCGGTCCAGCATCTCGTTGTAGACCTCGGGGGTCGCGATGGGCATCGTCGTGCCTCCCAGGAGTTCCTCGACGCGGTCGGTGCAGGGCGGCCGACCGGCGGACTGGCGCGCAGTATGACTCAGGCGACCGCTCCGGCGCTGGGTCTCCGGGGTGTGACCCGATCGTCGTCGGTGAGCGGGCCGGTGCACCCCGGTAGGCGTCCTGGGCCACGCGGGTGACACGGAGGGGGGTCGTCCCCCGGACCCTCGTCCCCACCGGAGGCACAGGTGGTGAAGGGCTATCGTCGGAGACGTGGGCCACCCCGGGGAGAGTGCCGTCGAGCGCACGCTGGGCAGCCTGAGGGCGATCGATGCGGTCGCCCCGTCGGATGCCTCGGTGCCCCATCCGTCGGCACCACCTGCGGCGCCGTACCGACCGGGCCCCCCGGCGCCGCACCCCGCCAGCGGGCCCGTCGCGACACAGAACGAGCAGGCCCCGCGCACGCTCGAGGATCTCTACCGCGAGCACCGGATGCGGTTCGTCCGCCTCGCCGTGCTGCTCGTCGACGACCCCGCGACCGCCGAGGACGTGGTCCAGGAGGCGTTCACCGGCCTGCACCGGCACTGGAGCCGGCTGCGCGACGAGCACGCGGCGCTGGGATACCTGCGCACCGCCGTCGTGAACGGCTCGCGCTCGGTGCTGCGGCGCCGGCGCACGGCCCGCGAGTACACCCCGCCCCACACGGCGGACGCACGGTCGGCGGAATCCCTGGCGATGCTCTCCACCGAGCACCAGGCCGTCGTGTCCGCCCTGGGCAAGCTGCCGCGCCGCCAGCGCGAGGTGCTGGTGCTGCGGTACTACGGGGGCCTGTCCGAGGCCGAGATCGCCGAGGCCACCGGCATCAGCAAGGGCACCGTGAAGTCGACGGCGAGCCGCGGCCTGGAGGCCATCGGCAAGCTCGTGGGAGACGGTTAGGCCCTCCGTTGGGCCGTTCGGGGCCCCTCGGGCGGGCCTGGGTCGCGTCGGGGGGCGCGACTACCATCGACCGGGATGGACGACGAGCGGCTGCTGTCGGAGGCCCTGCGCGCGCACGCCGCGGGCGGGGTCTCGTCCCCGGGCAGTGGCCCGGCCGCCCCGACCCCGGGTGCCCCCACCCCGTCGGACACCGCGTCCGGCTCGTCCCGCCTGCGTGACCGTTTCCGCCCGCTCGGCCGCCGCCGCGGCGCCCCCGATGCCCCCGACGCCGAGGACGTGACCGCTCTGTCCGCCCGCCCCTCCGCGACTCCCCCGTTCCCGGCCGCCACGCGGGGCGCACCCCGCCCGGAGCCCGCCCCGGGCCTCCTGCGCCGACGGGGCCTGCGCCGACGGGGCCCGCCCGTCCCTGGCCGCAGACCGGACCCCGCCCGACGTCCCGCCCCCGGTCCCGCCCACCGGTCCGATGGGCCGTCCCGGCGTCCCGCAGCAGCGGCCCGCTCCCGTCACGGCGGCCACGACGGTCACCCCGGCCGGCGCCGGACGCCCGGTCGCGGACCAGGGCGGCGCGACGGAGTGGACGCCCGCGCGGATCGCGTGGTGGTCGGCCGTCGCCCTGCTCGGCGGCGCCATCGCGGGAGCGCTCACGGCCGTCGGCACGCTCGCGCTGCCCGGCTGAGGGCAGAGCCCGGGACACGCCGCCGGGAGACCCGGAGACCCGCGACGAGGCGCGCCGCGTACCGTTTTGACACGTGTCCACCACTCTCGCCGCCGCGACGACCTCGGTGCAGGCCCTCGGACCGGAGTGGCTGGACCCGCAGTTCATCATCGAATGGCTGGGGCCGTGGGCCCTCGCGGGTGTGTGCCTGATCATCTTCGCGGAGTGCGGGCTGCTGGTCGGCTTCTTCCTCCCGGGCGACTCGCTGCTGTTCATCACCGGGCTCGCCGTGGTCACCGGCCTCATCGACACGCCGCTGTGGCTGGTCTGCATCCTGCTCGTCGTCGCCGCGTTCCTGGGTAACGTCTGCGGCTACTACATCGGACGCAAGGCCGGGCCGGCGATCTTCGACAAGCCGAACTCGCGGCTGTTCAAGCGCGAGAACGTCGACCGCACCCAGGCGTTCTTCGACAAGTACGGCAACCGCGCGATCGTGCTGGGCCGTTTCGTGCCCATCGTCCGCACGTTCATCACCGTCATGGCGGGCGTCGGGCGGATGGACGCCAAGCGGTTCTTCACGTTCTCCGCGATCGGCGGCGTCGCCTGGGCGGCCGGCGTCACCCTGCTCGGGGCGGCGCTCGGCCAGATCCAGTTCGTGCGGGACAACATCGAGCTGATGCTGATCCTGGTCGTGCTCGTCTCGGTGCTGCCGATCGCCTTCGAGGTGATCAAGGCCCGCCGGGAGAAGAAGCTCGGCGCCCAGGGCCTCGCCGAGGACGTCCTCGACGGCGCGAGCGAGGAGCCCACGCAGGTCATCGACACCCGGCGCACCGACCGTTAGAGCTCCGCGTGCGCGCGGACCCACGCGTGCATGGCGATCCCCGCCGCGACGCCGGCGTTGATCGAGCGCGTCGAGCCGAACTGGGCGATGGACAGCACGTGGTCGGCGCCCGCCGTCGCCTCCGGGGTCAGCCCCACGCCCTCCTGACCGAACAGCAGGATGCAGCGCCGCGGCAGCACGGCGGTCTCCAGCGGCGTCGCCCCCGGCCCGTTGTCGACGGCGACCACCGCCAGGTCGTCGGCCTGCGCCCAGGCGAGCAGCGCCGCGACGTCGGCGTGGTGGTGGACGTGCTGGTAGCGATCGGTGACCATCGCGCCGCGCCGGTTCCACCGGCGCCGGCCGACCACGTGCACCGCGGCCGCGGCGAACGCGTTGGCCGTGCGGACGATCGTGCCGATGTTCGCGTCGTGGTGGAGGTTCTCGATCGCGACGTGGAACGGGTGGCGGCGCCGGTCGAGGTCGGCGACGACGGCCTCGCGGCGCCAGTAGCGGTAGCGGTCGACGACGTTGCGCCGGTCGCCCCCGGCGAGCAGCTCCGGGTCGTAGCGGGGGTCGTCGGGCCACGCGGCGGGCCCGCCCGGCCACGGCCCCACGCCCACCGGATCGGGGCCCGTGCGCCACTCGGTGGGGCCGGGCTCGTCCGGGTCGTCGGGGGTGGTCACAGCCCCAGGTCGGCCAGCCCGAGCAGCGATCGGCAGGCCAGGCCGCGGGCCTCGACGGCCTCGGTGGCGCCGGTGCCCCGGTCGACGACGGTGACGACCCCGACCACCTCGGCGCCGGTCTCCACCAGCGCGTCGACGGCGGTGAGCACGCTGCCGCCGGTGGTCGAGGTGTCCTCGACGGCGAGCACCCGGCGGCCGACGACGTCGGGCCCCTCGATGCGCCGCTGCATCCCGTGGGTCTTCGCCGCCGAGCGCACGACGCACGCGTCGACGGGTGGGCCCGGGGCGTGCATCACGGCGAGGGCGACCGGGTCCGCACCCAGGGTGAGCCCCCCGGCGGCGTCGTAGGTCCAGTCGGCGGTCAGCTCGCGCACCAGGCGCCCGATCAGCGGGCCCGCCTCGTGGTGCAGCGTGGCCCGGCGCAGGTCGACGTAGTAGTCGGCCTCGCGGCCCGAGGACAGCGTCACCCGCCCGTGCACGACGGCGAGCTCGGTGACCAGCGCGGCGAGCCGGGCGCGGGCGTCGGGGTCGACGGCGGGGACGGTCATCCGCGCCCCGACGCCGAGCGGGCGGCCAGGGCCCGCAGCAGCGCGCGCGGCATCACCCGCGTCACGCCGACGATCGTCTTGTACACCGCGCCCGGCACCGACACCGCCTTCCCGGCCTCGAGGTCCGCCATGCCCTCGGCGACGACCTCGTCCGCGTCCATCCACAGCCACTCCGGGCCGGAGCGCTCCTGGCCCAGCCGGGCGTGGAACTCGGTGCGCGTGTAGCCGGGGCACAGGACCATCACCCGCACGCCGGTGTCGACCAGCGTCAGGGCGAGCGTGCGCGAGAGCGCCGTGACGTAGGACTTGCCGGCGCTGTACACCGAGCCGCGCCCGGGCAGGAACCCCGCGACGCTGGAGATGTTGACGATGTCCCCGCGCCCGCGGGCGACCATGCCGGGCAGGGCCGCGGCGGTCAGCTCGAGCACGGCGGCCATGTTGACCTCGTAGTTCGCGCGCAGCGCGGCCGGATCGGTGTCGACGAACTCGCCGGCGGTGGGGAACCCGGCGTTGTTCACCAGCAGGTCGATGGGGCGCTCCGTGGCCGCCACGCGCTCGGCGACCTTGGCGCGGCCGGCGACGGTCGCGAGGTCGGCGACGAGCACGTCGACGCGCACCGCCTGCGCGCGCAGCCGGTCGGCGACCTCCTCGAGGCGGATCGCGTCGCGGGCGACGAGCACGAGGTCGTGGCCCGCGGACGCGAGGTGCTCGGCGTACGTCGCCCCGATGCCGGAGCTGCCGCCGGTGACCAGCGCGATGCCGGCCGGGCGCGCGCCCGGGGCCCGCGCCGGCCCCGCAGCGCCTGGGGCAGGGAACCGCGCCGCAGCCCGGCGGCGACCCGTACCGCCGGGAACGGCACGAGCCGGGAGACGCCCACCAGGGCCCGCGGACCGACACCGGGCACGCAGAGCGCCCGGCCGGCGGCGTGGTCGGCGAGCGCGGCGGCGGCCACCGCGTCCGCGTCGGGCGGGGCGACGTGCAGGGGCATCGCGCCGGCGAGGCGCCACCGCTCCTTCTCGACGTGCGGCGGCGTCGGGCACACCGTGGTCAGGGCGAGCCCGTCGCGGGAGAACGTGTGGGCCAGCGCCTCGGTCAGCATCCCGATGTAGGCCTGCGCGGCGCCGTCCAGCCCCGCGGGGCCGGGCACCGGCAGGTATCCCGCCGGGCCGGTGACGGTGATCGCACCGCCGGGACCGGGGTGGCCACGGGAGATCATCCCGGGCAGCGCGGCCCGCAGGAGCGCCAGCACGGCGCCCGCGCTGCGGTCGAGCGCGGCCCGGACCTCGGCGACGTCGGCCTCGGGCAGCGCGCGGGTGCTCGGCGGGGTGGGGCCGACGACGAGCAGGTCGATCGGGCGGGTGCCGGTGAGGAGCCGGCGCACGACCAGGTCGAGGTCGAGCTCGTCGGCGAGGTCGCCGGGCAGGACCTCGGGGCGCGATCCGGACGGCCCGGACAGCTCGCCGGCGAGCGTCTCGAGGGCGTCGCGCTCCCCGCCCGCGAGCACGAGCTCGTCGCCCGCGGCGTGCAGGCGGCGGACGAAGGCACGCCCCAGGTCCGTGTCCGCACCGGTCACGAGGGTGCGGCGCGGGGTCGGTCCGCTCACCGCCCCGAGGACGAGCTGCTGCGGGCGCCGGGCCCGAACTCGTCGTCCTCGATGTCGTAGGGGATGTCCGCCGGGCGATCACGGTGGGTCGGGCGGGGCTGGGACTCGGGACGAGCCTCGGGCTCCGGCTCGGCGTCCACGGGCTCGGCGTCGACGGGACGGTCGTCGCCCGCCGCGTCGTAGGCCCCGAAGCCGCCGTCGGACCAGCCGTCGCCCCGGTCCGGATCCGCGCCGCCGCCCGCCGCGTCCTCGAGCGCCACCGACACCTCGACGAGGGCCTGCAGCAGGTTCTGGACGCGGTCGGGGTCGGCGCCGGGCTCGATGGTGGCGAGCACCCAGGTGTCCTCGGCCCAGAGCAGCGGGACGTCCTCGCCGACGAGGTCGGCCGCGCGGGCGACGTCGGGCGTCACCAGCGGTCGCGCCTGCGCCACCGAGGTGACGAAGGCGTAGCGCTCGCCGACCTGGCCCAGCGAGTCGAGGCCCGCGTCGTCGGGCAGCGGCGCCGACGGGAGCCGCAGCTCGATCGCGACCGGGAGCGTCGCCACGCCGCGGACGGCCGCGACGATCCCGGTGACCTGGCCCGCCTGCTCGTGGTCGAAGACGTGCGCCAGGCGGCGTCCGCCCGGCCCGGGCACCGCGCCGGTGGCGAGGTCGAGCGCGCGGCCGTGGCCGCCCTGGTGCACGGCGCCGTAGCGCCAGCGGCTCGGCAGGACGGGGTCGACGTCGACGAACTCCCAGCTCTTCGCCTCCGCCCACCGACGCCGGTCGCGTCGGTGCCCGCCGGTGCGGGAGCGGTCGGAGAGCAAGAGCAGCGCCCCGCCGCCCGCGGCCAACGCCGCGATGACGAACCAGACCCAGGCAGGCACGGCCCTGAGCCTACGACGCCCCCGTCCCCCCATCGTGCAGCACGTCACCGGCGCGCCGGAGGAGATGTGAACGATGGTCGTGGCCATCGCCCCGGATTCCGCCCACGTGGGAGCGCCGAAAGCGGTCGCGGCGCACGGATAGGGTCGATCGTCGTGAGTGCCACCCTGGTCGCGCGGGACCTCGCCGCCGCGCACGGCGCCCGGGTGCTGTTCACCGGCCTCGACCTCGTCGTCGCCCCCGGGGACGTCATCGGTCTCGTCGGCGTCAACGGCGCCGGGAAGTCGACCCTGCTACGCCTGCTGGCCGGTCTCGCGGCGCCCGACCAGGGCTCCGTCGCGGTGTCGCCGGCGACGGCCACCATCGGGCACCTGCCGCAGGAGACCGCCCGCGTGCCCGGCGAGACCGTGCGCGGCTTCGTCGGACGCCGCACCGGGGTCACGGCCGCGACGGCCACCCTCGAGTCCGCGACGACCGCGCTCTCCGAGGGCCTCCCGGGTGCCGACGACGCCTACGCCGTGGCCCTCGAGCGCTGGCTCGACCTCGGTGGCGCCGACCTCGAGGAGCGCACCGAGGAGGTCGCCGACGACCTGGGCCTCGCCACCGAGCTGCTCGACGCCGAGATGACCTCGCTGTCGGGGGGCCAGGCCGCGCGGGCCAACCTCGCCTCGCTGCTGCTCGCGCGCTTCGACGTCTTCCTGCTCGACGAGCCGACGAACGACCTCGACCTCGCGGGGCTCGACCGGCTCGAGCGCTGGGTGCGCGAGCTGCGGGCGGGCACCGTGCTGGTCAGCCACGACCGCGAGTTCCTCGCCCGCACCGTCACGTCGGTGCTGGAGCTCGACCTCGCCCAGCAGGAGGTCACGCTCTACGGCGGCGGCTACGAGGCCTACCTGACCGAGCGGGAGACGGCCCGGCGGCACGCGCGCGAGGCCTACGAGGAGTACGCGGAGAAGCGCGGCGAGCTGACCGCGCGGATGCAGACGCAGAAGCAGTGGGTGGAGAAGGGCGTGCGCAACGCCCGGAAGAAGGCCTCCGACCCGGACAAGCACGTCAAGCACTTCCGGGGCCAGACCTCGGAGAAGCAGGCCGCGAAGATCTCGCAGACCGAGCGGCGGATCGAGCGCATGGAGGTCGTCGAGGAGCCCCGCAAGGAGTGGGAGCTGCGGATGACGATCGCGGCGGCCCCGCGGTCGGGCACGGTCGTCGCCACCCTGGACGGCGCGGTGGTCCGTCGCGGGGACTTCACCCTCGGTCCCGTCTCCCTCCGGCTCGACTACGCCGACCGCGTCGCGATCACCGGGGCCAACGGGTCCGGCAAGTCGACGCTGCTCGCCGTCCTGCTCGGGCGCCTCGCCCCGGACGAGGGCCGGGCGGCGCTGGGCTCGGGGGTCGTCGTCGGCGAGGTCGACCAGGCGCGCGGCCTGCTGTCGGGCGGCACGTCCCTGCTCGACGTGTTCTCCCGCGAGCCCGAGCTCGACCGCTGGCCCACCGCGGAGATCCGCACCCTGCTCGCGAAGTTCGGCCTCGGTTCCGAGCACGTGCTCCGCGGCGCCGACACGCTCTCGCCCGGGGAGCGCACCCGGGCCGCCCTCGCGCTCCTGCAGGCCCGCGGGGTGAACCTGCTCGTGCTCGACGAGCCGACCAACCACCTCGACCTCACGGCGATCGAGCAGCTCGAGACCGCGCTCGCGTCCTTCGAGGGCACGCTGCTCCTGGTCTCCCACGACCGGCGCCTGCTCGCGGGCGTCGCCACCACCCGGGGCTGGCACCTCGACGGCGGGCACGTCGTCGAGGTCGACCGGCGTGGATGAGAGCACTCCCCTCCGGGCGTCACCGGCTCGCCTGACGCGGTTACTGGCTGGTATCGCTCGCTGAGCGAGCGATACCAGCCAGTAACCGTGGGATCAGGTCACTCGTCGTCGGCGTCGTCCCATCGGCGCGAACGGTCGATTGACGGACCCGGACACCAGTGCTTGCATTAATGCATTCATTGCAGAGTTGCAAGGACATGACGATGGACGAGCGGGACCGGCTCGCGACGAGCTTCGGGGACATGCGGCGCGCGATGATCCCCGCCTTCGTGCTGGACCTCCTCGCCACCGTCGACGGCGGGGACGAGCTCTCGATGACCCAGCTCGCCACCCTCTACGTCCTCGACGCCGGCGAGCCGGTGTCCCTCGGCGGGCTCGCGGACCGGATCGGGCGATCGGTGTCGGCGACCAGTCGCCTCGTCGACGCCCTGGTCCGGCGCGGTCTCGTCGAACGCCGGGAGCACCCGTCCGACCGTCGCGTCCGCCGGATCGCGCTCGCCGACGACGGCGACGCCCTGCTCCGCCGCCTCGAGCGCACCCGCGCCGAGGCCCAGCTCGAGGTCATGAACCGCCTCGACCCCGCGGACCGGGCCCTCGTGGCCCGCGCGATGACCCTGCTCGGCGACTCCGCTCGGCAGGGACGAGAGAAGAGAGACCCGGCATGACCGACGTACCGCTCGTCCTGCCCCTGGAGGCCGTCGACCCGACCGACCCCGACACCCTCGGCCGCGTCGGCGGCAAGGCCGCCAACCTCGGGGCCCTCGTCCGCGCCGGCTTCGCCGTGCCGGCCGGCGTCTGCCTCACGACCGCCGCCTACCGACAGGCGGTGGGATCGGCGCTGGACGCACTGCTCGCCGAGGGCACGGACGCGGCCGGCCTCGCCGGGAAGGCCCGCGCCGCGGTGCTCGCGGTGCCGATCCCCGACGAGGTCGCGGACGCCGTGCGGGCGACGTGCCCCGACGGGCCGGTCGCGGTCCGGTCGTCGGCGACGGCCGAGGACCTGCCGGGCGCGAGCTTCGCCGGTCAGCAGGACACGTTCCTGAACGTCGTCGGCGACGACGCGGTGCTCGACGCGGTCCGGCGCTGCTGGGCCTCGCTCTGGACCGACCGGGCCGTCGCCTATCGCGGCGCCCAGGGCATCGACCACGCCGCGGTCACGCTCGCCGTGGTGATCCAGTCGATGGTCGACGCGCGGTGGGCCGGCGTCCTGTTCACCGCGGATCCCGTGACGGGACGCCGCGGGCAGGCCGTGATCGACGCGGCGCCGGGGCTCGGCGAGTCGGTGGTCTCCGGCTCGGTCGATCCCGAGCACGTCGTCGTCGAGCCGGGCGGCGAGATCGTGTCCCGGCACGCGGGCGCCGGCGGGACCGTCGTCCGCGCCCTGCCCGGCGGGGGCACCGAGACCGTGGCGCACCCGAGCGGCGCGGGCTCGCTGGACGACGCCGACGTGCAGACGCTCGCCCGTCTCGGCCGCCGGGTCGAGGCGCTGTTCGGCGCGCCGCAGGACATCGAGTGGGCCCTGGACGGCGACGGCCGCGCGTGGTTGACCCAGTCGCGCCCGATCACGACCCTCTACCCGCTCGTGCCCGGGCGCCCGGGCCTGCGCCTGTTCCTCTCGGCCAACGTCGCGCAGGGCGTCTTCCGACCGTTCACCCCCGCCGGGCTGTCCGCGGCCCGGCATCTCGCCTCCGGCGTCGCCGGTCTGCTCGGTGTGCCGGTCGACGACCCCGAGCAGGGCCCGCCGATGCTGTCCGAGGCGGGCGAGCGCGTGTTCGTCGACCTCACCGACGTCCTGCGCAGCCGGCTGGGCCGGGCCGGGGCCGCCGGCGTGCTGGGAGTGATGGAGACCCGCTCGGCCGAGGTGATCGCCACCCAGCTCGACCGGCCCGAGCTCGCCGTCACCCGGCGCTCGCCCCTGCCGACCGTGCGTCGGGTCGGCCGGATCGCGCTCCGCTACCGCATCCCGCCGGCCGTCGTCGGCGCCTGGACGAACCCGGCCCGGGCGCGGGACCGGGCGTTCGACCTGGTCCGCACGGCCGGCGAGGCCCTGCCCGCGCGGCCGGAGGCGGGCCGGGTGGAACGTGTCGAGCGTGTGCGCTGGATGCTCACCGACCGTTTCGTCCGGGTGCCCCGCGGACCGCCGCGGCCCCGGCGGCCGGCTTCCTCGCCCTCGGCCTGGCCGCCCGCCTGCTCCGCGGTCGCGCCCGTCCCGGCGAGCTCGGCACCGTACTGCGCGGCCTGCCGCACAACGTCACCACGGAGATGGACCTCGCGCTCTGGGACCTCGCCGTCCGCCTGCGCGACGACCCCGCCACCGTCGCCGCTCTCACCGGGACCCCGCCCGCCGAGCTCGCCGGGCAGCGCAGCACCTGGCCCCCGGTGCTCGCCGAGGGGCTCGGCGCCTTCCTCGCCGCGCACGGCCGCCGCGCCGTCGCCGAGATCGACCTCGGCCTGCCGCGCTGGTCCGACGACCCCACCCACCTGCTCGGGGTGCTCGCCAACTACGTGCGTCTCGACGACGCCGGGCGCGCGCCGGACGTCGTGTTCGCCCGCAGCGCCGCGGAGGCCGAGGCGACGATCGACGCGTTGACCGTGCGCGCGGGCGGCCTGCGCGGGCGGGTGGTGGCCGCGGCCCTGCACCGGGCCCGTGACCTCGTCGGGCTACGCGAGCTGCCGAAGTACTGGCTGGTCACGGTGCTCGCGGCCGCCCGGAGCGAGCTGGCCGCGGTGGGCGCCGACCTGGCGTCCCGGGGCCGACTGGATACGGGCGACGACGTGTTCTTCCTGAGCCTCGACGAGGCCCGGGAGGACGTCGACCGCCGCTGCGTCGTGCGGGAGCGGCGCGCCACCTACGAGCGTGAACTGCGTCGCCGGCACGTGCCGCGCATCGTGCTCTCGGACGGCACCGAGCCCGAGGCCCTGGGCACCAAGGACGCCCCCGCCGACGGTGCGCTCACCGGCGTCCCGGCCTCGGCGGGGACCGTCACGGGCCGGGTCCGGGTGATCACCGACCCGCAGGGCGCCCGTCTCGAGCCGGGCGACGTGCTCGTGTGCCCGTCGACCGACCCCGGCTGGACGCCGCTCTTCCTCACCGCCGGCGGGCTGGTGATGGAGATGGGCGGCTCGAACTCCCACGGCGCGGTCGTCGCCCGGGAGTACGGGCTGCCCGCCGTCGTCGGCGTCCGCGACGCCGTGGCCCGCCTGACGGGAGTGGCGGAGGTGCGCGTGGACGGCACCAGCGGGCGCGTGGAGCCGCTGGTGGCGTCGTAGAAGTATCAGCGGCGTGGCGCCGCTGACGTTGGGTGTCCGAGTGAGGGGAGCACGCCGAGAGGGCCACGCAGTCGCGAGCGCTCAGACCACCAGTCGGTAGAACCGGAAGATGTCGTTCTCCAGGTCGTCGAGCACCTCGACGCCCGAGAACCCGGCGCCGCGGGCGTACTCCTCGAGCGTGCTCCGGCGCATCACCGTTCCGGTGCCCACCGAGTCGTCGGCGGAGAGGCCGTCGGGCAGGCAGCACATCAGCGAGAAGCCGTAGAACAGGCGCTCGACCTCGTCGCCGTCGGGAGCGAAGGCCTCCGCGACCTTCTCGTCCATGATCAGGACGGTGCCGCCCGGCGCCACGGCCCGGCGCATCGCGGCGAGCACGGACACCGGGTCGGGCATGTCGTGCACGCACTCGAACGCGCACACGAGGTCGTAGACGCCGGCCTCGGCGCTCGCCACCTCCGCGTGGTGGACGCGGACCCGGTCGTCGACGCCCTCCGCCCCGGCGTGACGCCGCGCGGCGGCGACCGACGCGGCGTCGACGTCGAAGCCGTCCACCCGGGCGGTCGGGTAGCCCCGCGCGATGCCGATGCTCGACCACCCCTCGCCGCAGCCGACGTCGGCCACCCGGCCGCCGGCGCGCAGCGCGGCGTCGACCTCGCCGAGGCGCGGCAGGTGGTCGCGGGCGAGGGCGTCCCGCAGGAGGGGGCGGTTCTGCGCCGCCTGACCCTCGCGGGCGTCGTCCCCGAGGGCCTCCCAGCTCACGCCGCCACCCGTTCGGTAGGCCTCGAGGAGGTCGTCGATGCGGCGCAGCGACGCGACGAGGATCCGCGCGAACGGCGTCAGCACCGTCTCGCTGTCGAGGTCGGCGAGCACCGGGACGTGCGCGGCGGGCATCGCGAAGCGGCGCTCGTCGGGCGCGGCCGCCGCGTCGTCGACGGTGAGCATCCCGCTCACCGCCTGGTACTCGAGCCACTCGCGGGCGTAGCGGGCGGCGGTGCCGGTCCGCGCGGCGAGCTCGGGCGCCGTGGCCGGGCCGTCCTCGGCGAGCGAGCGGAACCAGCCGAGCCGATCACCCACGTAGAGCGCGGTGGTCTGCTCCATACCGAGGATCCAGCCGAAGACGGTGTCGGCACAGGTCTCGGTGGTGTGCGCAGTGCTGTGGGTGGTGCTCTCGTCAGTGCTGGTCATGGCGTCGACAGTGACACCGGTCCCGGCTCCTCGTCACGCCTGCGGCAGGCGCACCGCGGTACCGCTGACGTCGACACCCGGCGGACAGCACGACCCCGGCCGGGTTGCCCCCGGCCGGGGTCGTGGTGAACGCCGCGCAGCGCCGGACCACGGTGGGCAGGCATGCCCGCGGTGTCCTACCCCCTGTCGTTCTACCCCTGACGCGGCGGCGGGATGACGTTGCCGGCGGGGACGATGTTCTGGTTGGTCCGGAACAGGTTGTCCGGGTCGTAGTGGCGCTTGATCCGGGTGAGCCGGTCGTAGTTCCCGCGGTACGACGCCCGGATCCGGTCCTCGCCCTCCTCCATCATGAAGTTGATGTAGGCGCCGCCGGCCGAGTACGGATGCAGGGCCTCCTGGTAGTCACGGGCCCAGCGGGTGAGCGCGGCCGCGTTCGCGGGGTCCGGGTCGACGCCGACGATGACGCCCGACCACCCCCCGTCGCGGTACGGGAACGCCGTCGCGTCCTCGGGCACCTGCGCGGCGGCGCCGTCGATCGGATACAGGTGCATGGTCGACTGACCGCTGGGCAGCACCTCGGCGAACCGACGGTGCACCTCGATCGCCTCGTCGGTGATCTCCCGGAAGACGTCGCCCTTCCAGTACCACTGCAGCCCCGGCGGGAAGAGCGGGTCGAACGCCGCCTGCAGGGCCGCGAACGGCATCGGCTGCAGGCCGACCATCAGCGGGGACCCGAAGGTGCGCACCGGTTCGAGCACCTCGTCCGCCCGGTCGCCCGGTCCGGTGTAGCACCAGACGATCCCGCAGACGGTCCGTCCCCAGAGCTCCTCGGGGAACGGCGGCGCCGGCGGGACGGCCATCACGCCGATCCAGCCACTGAGCTCCGTCGGCAGCGACGGCAGCAGCTCGCGGTACCAGCGCATGACCTCGCCGAGGTCGTCGAGCGAGTAGAACACCGGCCCCCCGATGATCGTCCCGGCGTCGCCCACCGGGTGGCAGCGGAACCTGAACGAGGTGACGACGCCGAAGTTGCCGCCGCCTCCGCGCAGGGCCCAGAACAGGTCCGGCTCACTGTCCTCGGACGCGGTGACGAACGATCCGTCGGCGAGCACGACGTCGGCGGAGAGCAGGTTGTCGACGGTCATCCCGTAGCGCCGCGTCAGGTAGCCGGTGCCCCCGCCGAGCGTCAGGCCGGCGACCCCGGTCGTCCCGACGATGCCCGACGGCGTCGCGAGCCCGAACGCGCTGGTGGCGTGGTCGACGTCGCCCCAGACGCAGCCGCCGTCCGCACGGACGGTGCGCTCCCCGGGATCGACGCGGGTGCTGCGCATCAGGGAGAGGTCGAGCACCAGCGCCTCGTCGGTGACGCCGAGGCCCGCCGCGTGGTGCCCGCCGCCGCGCACCGCCAGTGTGAGGCCGTTCTCGCGCGCGAAGTCCACGCCGGCGATCACGTCCGCGACGTCGCGGCACTGCGCGATCGCGGCCGGCCGCTTGTCGATCATGCCGTTGTAGACGGCACGCACGGCGTCGTAGTCGGGGTCGGCGGGCAGGACGATGCGACCGCGGAGGACGGCGGCGAGATCGGTCCAGGGAACGGTGGTGCGTGGGGCGGTGGTGGTCACGTGGGTCTCCGCGGGTCGGACGGTCGGCGAGGTACCGACGGTCCCCGGCCGGCGTTCGCGCAGCGTTCGCGCCGGGCCGTCGCGTCACCCGTGCGGCCGCGGGGCCTGCGAACGCTCCGTGAGCGCGGTCATGTCGATGGCCCGGAGGTCGGCGTGGCAGCGGTCCAGGAGGGCAGTGCTGCCGTGCTCGCGGGCCAGGTCCGCCGCGACCCGGAGGCGTCCGACGGCGCCCGGGCCGTCGTCGAGCGCCGCGCGCCGCCGCAGCACCTCCGGGAGCCACCACACGTCCTGGCGGGACCGGGCGTCGGCGACCGCCGCGTCGAGCACCGCCCGTGCCTCGTCCCGATGCCCCCGCCGCTGTGCGATGTCGGCGACCAGCGTGAGCCAGTACGGCATCCGGAAGAACGCCCCGGTGGCCCGCAGCCCGTCGATGCCGCGGTGCGCGGTCTCGGCGCCCTCGGCACCGCCCCGCGCCCAGCCGATGAGCAGGGGCGCCCACTCGCGGTAGTACGCGAAGCCGTAGCGCTCGCACAGCTCGGTCAGCTCGGCCACCGACGCCTCCAGGGCTGGGCGATCGTCGCGGAGCTGGTGGGTGACCGCGTCGTAGGCCAGCGCCACGGCGGTGCTGTAGGGGTGCTCGATGCGGCGTGCCAGCGCGACGGTCTCCGCGGCGGTCCAGCGGGCCCGGTCGTCGTCGCCGAGCAGCCAGTGGGCGTGGGCGGCCCACCCCGCGCCGTGCACGTCGAGGCGGGTGCCGACGCTGAGCGACACCGTGTTCGCCGCGTCGGCGACCACCGCGAAGTGGTGCAGCGCCCGCCGGGGCCGCCCGAGGGCGAACGCCGATCCGGCCGCCGCGAAGTGGGCGTGCGCGACGAGGGCAGGGGCGCCGTCGGCCATGGCGATGACCCGCGTCGCGATCGCCTCGGACTCGCCGACGGCGCCCGCGACGAAGCGGGCGGTCCAGAGCCCCACCAGCGCGGACAGCTCGGCGTCCCGGTGCCCCATCCGGTGGGCGAGCGCCACCGACGCCTCCAGCGTCTCCCGCACGACCGGTGACGCGTACCCGTGGCGCGCGTTGAGCGGAGCGGTCAGCACCTCGCGGAGGGCGAGCTCCTCCTCGTCGCGGCGCCGGCCCGCGGGCAGGGCCCGGACCAGGAGCAGCGCCTCCCGGAGCAGCCGGATCGCCTCGCCGTGGGCGAAGCGCGAGGCGGCGACGTGGGCGGCGCGCCGGTACGCCGACACCGCCTGCTCCGGGCGCCCGCTCCGGGCGTGGTGGCGTGCCAACCGCGCCGACACGGCGTCGAGGTCGTCGGCGTGCAGCTCCTCGAGGGCACGCGCCAGGTGGCGGTGCAGCAGCCAGCGGGTGGGCGGGCTGGCCAGCGCGTCGGCCGCCTCGCGCAGGAGGTCGTGCGAGAAGTCGTAGCCGCTCGCCGTCTCGCGGACGATGCGGCGGCGCCAGAGCTCGTCGAGCGCCCGGACCACGGCCTCCGCGTCCAGGTCGCTGGCCTCGACGAGCAGGGCGAGGGTGAACTCGCGCCCGACGGCGGCGGCGAGGACGGCGATGTCGCGGGCGGTGGGGCTCACCTCCTCCAGGCGGGCGCGCAGCATCGCGGCGAGGTCCCCCCGCGTCGCGCCCGCCGTATCGCCGAGTCCGCTCACGGCCTCCACGACGTGCAGCGGGAGCCCGCCCGTGACGGCGTGCAGGGCCTCGGGATCGTCGGGGGGTCGTCCGTTGACCGCCGTGGCCAGCCGGGCGGTGCCGGCGGCGTCGAGCGGGTCCAGCGCGAGCTCCGACGCGACGCCGGTGGCCCGCATCCGCGGGAACCACCCGTCGACCGCCCCCGGTTCGTCGCGGGCGGTGCCGACGATCAGCAGCGGCGCGTCGCCGGCCCGCCCGAGGAGGTGGGCGAGGAACGAGAGGGTCTCCTGGTCGCCCCACTGCAGGTTGTCCAGCACGAGGAGCAGGGGTCGCCCGACCTGCAGGAACGCCTGCGCGAGCCCCTCGGAGAACCGGTGGCGCCGCCACGCGTCGGCCATGGCGCGCGCGCCGTCGACGAGGCCCGGGTCCGCCCGCCCTGCGCGGGGGACGAGCCGCTCCACCTCGAGACGCCAGACGGGGTCGAGGGCCCCGGCGGCGGCGTGCACCGCCGGCACCCGGAGCCAGTCCGCGACCGGGGCGAGCGCCAGCCGGTCCGAGGTGCCGTAGCAGCCCGACTCCGCGACGACGCCGTCCCGCTCGCGGACGAGGGTGGCGAGCTCGGCGACCAGCCGGGTCTTGCCCACCCCCGCCTCGCCCCGGACGAGGACGAGCCCCGGCTCACCGGCGACGGCGCGACGCCAGGCCCGGGTCAGGACGGCGAGCTCCGCCTCCCGGCCGACGAGCACGGGCGTGCCGCCGACCCGGGACTCGATCGGGGTCGTCCCGTCGCCGTCGGGGAGGTGGTCACGACGGCGAGCGCCCGTCGCGTGTCGGCGTGCGGGGCGACGCCGAGCTCGCGGCCGAGCACCGACGCGCAGCGCTCGTACGTGCTCACCGCACCGGCGCGGTCGCCCTGGGCGAGCTGCAGCTCCATGAGCGCCCGGTGCCCGGCCTCCTCCAGCGGCCGCAGCCGCACCCGGCGGCGCGCGACGTCGACCGCCGCCGTCAGGTCGCCGGTGCGCGCCAGCGCCTCGGACAGCAGTGCGCACAGCCGCGCGCAGCGGTTCTCGCGGTCCTCACGCACCTCGCGTGCCCACTCGTCGTCGACGCCGGGCAGGAACGCGCCGCGGTACTGCGCGAGCGCGGCGGCCGCGTGGCGCACCACCGCGGCGGTGTCGTCCCGGGTCGCCGCGTCGAGGGCGTCCCCGGCCTCACGGTCGAAGACGCGCAGGTCGACGGCGACCTCGGCCACGTCCTGCCAGGCGAGACCGGCGGTGTCGGCCCGGACGACCGGGGCGTGCTCGAGGGTGTGACGCAGGTGGTGCAGCTCGCGGCGCAGGTTGGTCAGCGCCTGGGCGTCGCCGGAGTCGGGCCAGAAGAGGGCGGCGAGACGCGGACGGGGGACGACGGTACCGGCGTGCGCCACGAGGTGGGCGGCCAGCGCGATCCCCCGCGACGAGCGCGACCGCGGACCGCCCTCCTCGTCGGCGATCACCTGTTGCCCGAGCACCGCGACGTGGAGCATCGGAGGCCTCCCCCCAGGGGTCACCCAGGGTGGCGATGCCGTCGGTCCCCGACCAGAACGAGCGACGGCCTCCCGCTGTTCGTCGCCGGATCGTGACGAACAGCGGGAGGCCGTTGAGCTGTACGGGCGAGGTCAGGCCGCGCGCGACACCAACAACGCGCCGGTGCCGCCGTCTCCCTGCTCGTCGAGGTCCACCGACACCGTGTCGCCCTCGCGCACCTCGCCGCCGAGCAGGGCCTTGGCGAGCTGGTCGCCGATGGCCGACTGCACGAGGCGGCGCAGCGGCCGCGCCCCGTAGACGGGGTCGAAGCCCTGGAGCGCGAGCCACTCGCGGGCGGCGTCGCTGACCTGCAGCGTCAGCCGCCGCGCGGCCAGCCGGGCGCCGAGGCGGTCGAGCTGGATGTCGACGATGTGGGTCAGCTCCTCGGTGGAGAGGGCGTGGAAGACCACCACGTCGTCGAGCCGGTTGAGGAACTCCGGCTTGAACGAGCGCTTCACGACCTCCATGACCTTCTCCTTGCGCCCGGCGTCGTCGAGCGAGGTGTCGACGAGCGCGGCGGAGCCGAGGTTCGAGGTCAGCACGAGGATCGTGTTGCGGAAGTCGACCGTGCGGCCCTGGCCGTCGGTGAGACGCCCGTCGTCGAGCACCTGCAGGAGCACGTCGAAGACGTCCGGGTGGGCCTTCTCGACCTCGTCGAGCAGTACCACCGAGTAGGGGCGCCGCCGGACGGCCTCGGTGAGCTGGCCGCCCTGGTCGTAGCCGACGTACCCGGGCGGCGCACCGACCAGGCGGGCGACGGAGTGCTTCTCCCCGTACTCGCTCATGTCGATGCGGATCATGGCCCGCTCGTCGTCGAACAGGAACGCGGCGAGCGCCTTGGCCAGCTCGGTCTTGCCGACGCCGGTGGGCCCGAGGAACAGGAACGACCCGGTGGGACGGTCCTCCTCCGCGATCCCGGCCCGCGCGCGGCGGACGGCGTCGGACACGGCGCGCACGGCCTCGGCCTGCCCGACCACGCGGCGGCCGAGCTCGTCCTCCATGCGCAGGAGCTTCGCGGTCTCGCCCTCGAGCAGGCGCCCGGCGGGGATGCCGGTCCACGCCGACACGACGTCCGCGACGTCGTCGGGGCCGACCTCCTCCTTGAGCATCACCGGGGCCGCCGAGCCGGCGTCGGCCGCGGCGAGCTCCTTCTCCAGGGCGGGGATGCGCCCGTAGCGCAGCTCCGCGGCCCGGCCCAGGTCGCCGTCGCGCTCGGCGCGCTCGGACTCCCCGCGCAGGGTCTCGAGCTGCTCCTTGAGCGCGCGCGTCGAGTCGATCGCGTCCTTCTCGCCCTGCCAGCGGGCGGTCAGCGCGTCGAGCTCCTCGCGGCGCTCGGCGAGCTCGGCCCGCAGGGCGGTGAGGCGCTCCGCGGACGCGGCGTCGGACTCCTTCGCCAGCGCCATCTCCTCGATCTCGAGGCGGCGCACGGCGCGCTCGACCTCGTCGATCTCCACGGGCCGCGAGTCGATCTCCATGCGCAGCCGCGAGCTGGCCTCGTCGACGAGGTCGATGGCCTTGTCGGGCAGGAAGCGCGCGGTGATGTAGCGGTCGGAGAGCGTGGCCGCGGCCACCAGTGCGGCGTCGGTGATCCGCACGCCGTGGTGGACCTCGTAGCGCTCCTTGAGCCCGCGCAGGATGCCGACGGTGTCGTCGACGGTCGGCTCGCCGACCAGGACCTGCTGGAAGCGGCGCTCGAGCGCCGGGTCGGACTCGATGTGCTTGCGGTACTCGTCGAGCGTCGTCGCGCCGACCATCCGCAGCTCGCCGCGCGCCAGCATCGGCTTGATCATGTTGCCGGCGTCCATGGCGGACTCGCCGGTCGCGCCGGCCCCGACGATCGTGTGCAGCTCGTCGATGAAGGTGATGACCTGGCCCGCGGAGTCGGTGATCTCCTGCAGGACGGCCTTGAGCCGCTCCTCGAACTCGCCGCGGTACTTCGCGCCGGCGACCATCGAGCCCATGTCCAGGGCGACGACCCGCTTGTTGCGCAGCGACTCGGGCACGTCACCGGCGATGATCCGCTGCGCCAGGCCCTCGACGATCGCCGTCTTGCCGACGCCGGGCTCGCCGATGAGCACCGGGTTGTTCTTGGTGCGCCGGGAGAGGACCTGGACGACGCGGCGGATCTCCGCGTCGCGGCCCACCACGGGGTCGAGGGCGCCGGACCGGGCGCGCTCGGTGAGGTCCTGGCCGTACTTCTCCAGGGCCTGGAAGGTGCCCTCGGGGTCGGCCGACGTGATCCGCCCCGACCCGCGCACCTTCGCGAACGCCTCCTGGAGCGCCTCGGGCGTCGCGCCGTGGCGGGTGAGCACCTCGCCGGTGCGCCCGCCGGCCGCGGCCAGCCCGACCAGCAGGTGCTCGGTCGAGACGTACTCGTCGCCCATGTCGGCGGCGAGGGTCTGGGCGTGCTGGAGCACGCGCGCGGTCTCCCGGTCGAACTGCGGCGCCGCGACGCTCGAGCCGCTCGCGCTCGGCAGGCCCGCGAGGACCTTGCCGACGTCGGCCCGCACCGCCGTCGGGTCCGCCCCGACCGCGCGCAGCAGCGGTTCGGTGAGGCCGTCGGTCTGGTCGAGGAGCGCGGCGGCCAGATGGGCCGGCGAGACCTGCGGGTGACCGTCGACGGTGGCCGCGCGCACGGCGGCCGACACCGCCTGCTGGGTGCGGGTGGTGGGGGTGAAGTCCATTGCGGGGGTCCTCCTGCGTGACGTACGGATCGGGCAGCCCACCAGCCGCCCAGTGAACTTGAGTCTACCTGGCTCAACTTCGCTGACGTGGGGTTTGTTCCCGGCGATTCCCCGGCGTTCGATCACCCACAGCGACGACAGTGAGAGGCCCCGATCCGGGACGTCGTTGCTGCTCAGCGTGGTCGGGAACGTGGTTCGACGCCGGTGGGGGGTCGGACGACGACACGATGATGGGGACCCTGCGTGACGGCCGCGAACGGGCTGTCATAGTGGTCCCGATACGCGGGGGCTCGGGTCCCGCGCCGGGGGGTCGGGGAGAGGTAGGGGGCATGTCCGCGGAGCCGCTGCCGGGAGACGGTCCGGCCGACCCTGCCCCGGCGTCCCGCCCCTCACCGACCGTCCGGCCCGGATCCCGGCGCCTCGCCCCGGTCCGGTCCGTCCCGCCGCCCGCGACGACGCCGATGGTGCGTCCGGGACGACACGCCGCGCCGGACCCGGTCGACGGCCCGGCGTCCAGCGCCGCGCCGGTCGCGCCGCCCGCCCCCGCACCCCGTCCCGCGCCCCCGACCCCCGAGGCCGACGCCGCGCGCCGGGTCCGCGAGGCGTGGGAGGCGGTCGGGCCGCAGGTCGACGAGCTCGCCGACTGGTTCGCCGCGCTGCTCTTCAGCCTCGACCCCGGGTCGCGGGCGCTGTTCCCCGCCCGGGTCACCGAGCCGGCGCGCCGGCTGCTGCGCTCGCTCGTGCTGGCGATGAGCACCGTCGACCGTCCCGCCGACCTCGCCGCGCTGCTCGAGCCGCTGGTGCGCGAGCACCGCGCGCTGGGCCTGCGCGCCGGGCAGTACGAGACGCTCGGCGTCGCCCTGATCGGCGCGATGCGTCGCTTCGGTGGCGCCACCTGGGACGACGCGGCGGAGCACGCCTGGGTACGGGCGTTCTCCCTGGCCGCGGGCCCGATGGAGGACGCGGCGCGGGCGGCCGGGAACGACGGGGCGCCCGCCCTCGCCGAGGCCACCGTCGTCGGCCACCGGCGCGTGGGCTGGGACCTCGCGGTGCTGCACGTCGCGCCCGACCGGCCCGTGCCGCACCGCGCCGGGCAGTCCCTGACCGTCGAGATCCCGCAGCGCCCGCGGATGTGGCGTGCGCTCAGCCCGGTGACCGCGCCCCGGCCGGACGGCCTGCTGGAGTTCCACGTCCGCGCCGTCGAGGGCGGCTGGGTGAGCCGGGCGATGGTCGCGCACACGGCGCCGGGCGACCGCTGGCGCCTCGGTCCGGCGTCCGGGCGGCTCGGGCTCGACCCGCGCAGCGATCGCGAGGTGCTCATGGTCGCCGGCGGCACCGGCGGCGCGCCCGTGCTGGCCCTGTGCGAGGACATGGCCCGGTGGGCGCGGCCCCGCCCGTGCACGGTGTTCCTGGGCGGGCGGGTGCCCGACGACCTCGTCGTGCTCGACCGCCTGCGGGCCCTCGCCGAGGTGCACCCCTGGCTCGCGGTCGCCCCCGTCTGCGAGGACGACCCGCTCAACGCCGAGACGCTGCCGGGGACGCTGCCGGACGCCGTGGTGCGCTCCGGCGACTGGTCGGGGCACGACGTGCTGCTCTCCGGCTCGCCGGGGATGATCCGCGCGACGGCCCAGGCGCTGCTCGTCGACGGCGTGCCGCTCGACCGGATCCACTACGACCCGTTCACCGACCAGTAGCGGCGTCGGGCGCCGACCGCCGGACCCGGCGGGGGAGGTCAGTCGTCCGACGATGACGACGACGAGCGGTCCGGCAGGTACGGCTGGATGGCGGCGGCGAGCTTGGCCGGCGTCATCGACTGCAGCCAGATGCGCCCGGGCCCGTGGACCTCGGCCATCAGCAGCGAGTCGCCGAAGAGCTTGTTCTTGACCCCGCCGATCGACGCGAACTCCACGCGGAGATCCGCCGGGAGGAGTGCGAGGTGGCCCGGGTGGACCCAGAGCGACTGGCCGGCCGGCAGGTCGTACTCGGTGATCTCTCCGGCCAGCTGGACCCACGCCGTGCCGTGCCCGGCGAGCTTCTGGAAGACCACGCCCGCCCCGCCGAAGAGACCCGCGCCGATCTTCTTCTGCAGCCCGACCGACACCTCGATCTCCGACGTGCTGGCCACGAACGATCCCGAGAGAACCATGACCGGCGCGGCGGGATCGACCGTGATCTCGCGGATCGAGCCCGGGAGCTGGGCCGCGAACGCCACGAACCCGCCGGACCGCGGCGGCGTGTACTCGGTGAGGAAGAGCTGGCCTCCGCCGAGGGCACGCTTGAGACCGCTCATGAACCCGCCGCGGCCGCCGGACCCGAACCGGGTCGAGGTCTCCAGCGAGAAGCCCGACGTCAACCACGCGACGTCCCCGCCCTCGGCCGTGAGTCGCTCGCCCGGGGCCAGGGTGATCTCGAGAACCGGCATGGTGGTGCCCGTGATCCGCGACTGCATGCGCCGACCATAGCGACGGGCGGGCATGCTGCATCGCGCTGCGCATCGCCGTCACTCGTGTCGGTGGCGAGGCCCTGGCTGCCAGACGACCACCGACTGGGTGCGCCGGGCCGGCAGCCGGTCGCCGCGTGACGGGGCCTGCTCCGCGGCGGTGCGCCAGCGGGCCAGCTCCTCGGTGACCTCGGCGAGGCGGTCGGTCAGCGCACCGACCTCGCGCTCGAGCTCGATGATCCGCTTGATACCGGCGAGGTTGACGCCGTCCTCCTGCGAGAGCCGCTGGACCTCGCGGAGCACGGCGATGTCGCGCACCGAGTAGCGCCGCCCGCCGCCGCTGGCGCGGCCCGGGCTCACGAGACCGATGCGGTCGTAGCTGCGCAGGGTCTGCGCGTGCATCCCGGCGATCTGCGCCGCGACGGAGATGACGAAGACGGGGGTGTCCTCGTCGGCCCACGTCGGGAGGGCGGGCATGGACGGGGCGCCGAGCGGGGCCGGCCACGGCCCGCGCTCGTCGGCTCCGCCCTTGCCCCCGCTCATGACGCGGTCTCCCTCCGGGCAGCGGCCTCGGCGCGCCGTGTGAGGTCGGCCCGCGGGTCGTGGTCCGACGTCGCCTGGACGTAGGCGTCGAGGGCCTCGCGTGCCTCCTTGCTCAGCCGGCTCGGCACCGCGAGCTCGACGGTGACCAGCAGGTCGCCGGTGCGCCCGTCCTTACGGTGCACCCCGCGCCCGCGGACCCGCAACGTCCGTCCGCTGCTGCTCCCCGCGGGGACCTTCAGCGAGACCTTGCCGTCCATGGTGGGCACGGTGATCGTCGTGCCGTCGACGAGCTCGGGGAACGTCACCGGCACGGTGAGCGTCAGGTCGTCGGCGTTGCGCTCCGAGCGCCCGAACAGGTCGTCGGAGTTGACGTGCACGACGACGAACAGGTCGCCGGGCGGGCCGCCGCGACTGCCGGGCTGCCCCTGGCCGGCGAGGCGGATGCGCTGGCCGTCGTCGACGCCCGGCGGGATCCGCACGGTGAGGGTGCGCGAGCGGGTGCTCACGCCGTCGCCGCCGCACTCGGGGCAGGGCTCGTCGACGATCGACCCGGTACCCGAGCAGTCGCGGCACGGCTCGCTGAAGGCGAACGCACCCTGGCTGCGCGAGACCACCCCGGCGCCGCCGCAGGTCAGACAGGTGCGGGGGCTGGTGCCGGGCTTGGCGCCGTTGCCGCCGCAGTTCGTGCAGCGCGTCGGCGAGGCCAGGCGCAGCGGCAGGGTGGTGCCGCCGACCGCCTCGGCGAAGTCGATGCGGACGTCGGTCTCGACGTCCGCGCCGCGCTGCTCGCGCGGACGGGTGCCGCCCATGCCGGGCGTCGGCCCGGTGGTGGTGCCGGCACCGCCGCCGAACAGCCCGCCCAGCAGGTCGCCGAGACCGCCCGCACCGGGCTGGCCCGCGCGGGCGCCCCGCCGCCGAAGAGGTCGCCGACGTCGAAGCCACCGGAGAACCCGGTGCCGCCGGCGCCCGCGCCGGCCCCGGCGCCGCGTCCGCCGCCGAACCCGCCGAAGCGCCCGCCCGAGAACATCGTGCGCGCCTCGTCGTACTGCTGGCGCTTCTCCGGGTCGGAGAGCACGCCGTACGCCTCGCCCGCCGCCTTGAAGCGGGCCTCGGCCTTCGCGTCGCCGGGCTTCGCGTCGGGGTGGTTCTCCCGCGCGATCTTGCGGTAGGCCTTCTTGACGTCGTCGGCGGAGGCGTCCTTGGCCACACCCAGCTCGCGGTAGTAGTCCTTCTCGACCCAGTCACGGGCGCTCATGTCGGAACTGCTCCTTCCGCGGGGCCGGGGGTGTGGTGATCAGGAGGTGCCGGCGTCCGCCGGCTCCGACGTGGTGTCGGTGGCGGGCGCGGTGCCGTCGGAGTCGGTGACCGCGACCATCGCCGCGCGCAGCACACGGTCGCCGAAGCGGTAGCCGCGGCGCATGACCGTGGTGACGGTCGGGCCCGAGACGTCCGGGGAGGTGTCGTGGGCGACGGCCTCGTGCACCGACGGGTCGAAGGTGTCGCCCTCGGCACCGAAGGGGGTCAGGCCCGCGCGCTGCAGCGTCTCGGTGAGACGGTCGGCGACGACCTTGAACGGGCCGGTCAGGTCGCCGTGGCTCGCGGCGCGCTCGACGTCGTCGAGCACCGTGAGCAGCTCGCCGGCCACGGACGCCTTCGCCGACGCCACGGTCGACTCGCGCTCGCGCTCGGTGCGCCGGCGGAAGTTGGTGAACTCGGCCGAGACGCGCTGGAGGTCGGCGGTGCGCTCGGCGAGCTCGCCGCGCACACGCTCGAGCTCCGGGTCGGCGCCCTCGGCGGTCCCGCCCGCAGTGGCGTCCGACGCGCTGGCGTCCGACGCGCTGGCGTCCGCGGCGGCCTGGGCCGCCCGCGCCTCACCGGCGAGCCCGTCGAGGGCTCCCGGGGCGGGCGTCGCGGCGTCGTCCGTCGCGCCGTCGCCCTGCGGCGTCCCGGCGGGCGCGTCCTGACCGGAGGTGGGCACCCCGCCGACACTGGAGTCGGTGGCGTCCTGCCCGACGACCGGATCCTGCACTGTGACCTCCTCGAGAGGGTCCCCGACGCCGCGGCGCCGGGGTGAGAACGATGGGGGGAGAACGTGCCGGAGCCGGCGGGGCCGCAGGAAGCCTGCGGCCCCGCCGGTCGGGTCACTCCTTCTTGTCGTCGTCGACGATCTCCGCGTCGACCACGTCGTCGGCCCCGTCGGCCGGACCCGCGTCGCCGGCAGCCCCGGCGGCACCTGCGGCGCCGCCCTCGGACTGCTGCTGGGCGTAGAGGGCCTGACCGAGCTGCTGGGACTCGGTGGCGACCTTCTCCGAGGCGGCCTTGATCGCCTCGGTGTCCTCACCCTCGAGGGCGGTCTTCAGCTCGCCGACGGCGGCCTGGACCTTCTCCTTGATGTCCGACGGCAGCTTGTCGTCGTTCTCGGAGATGAACTTCTCGGTCTGGTAGACCAGCGTCTCCGCCTGGTTGCGGGTCTCCGCGGCCTCGCGGCGCTGGCGGTCCTCGTCGGCGTGGGCCTCGGCGTCCTGGACCATCCGGTCGATCTCGTCCTTCGAGAGGGCCGAGCCGCCGGTGATGGTCATCTGCTGGGACTTGCCGGTGCCCTTGTCGACGGCCGAGACGTTGACGATGCCGTTGGCGTCGATGTCGAAGCTGACCTCGATCTGCGGCACGCCCTGCGGGGCGGGCGGCAGGTCGGTGAGCTCGAACATGCCGAGCTTCTTGTTGTAGGCCGCGATCTCACGCTCGCCCTGGAAGACCTGGATCTGCACCGACGGCTGGTTGTTCTCCGCCGTCGTGAAGACCTCGGACTTCTTGGTCGGGATCGTCGTGTTCTTCTCGATCAGCTTGGTCATGACGCCGCCCTTGGTCTCGATGCCGAGGGACAGCGGCGTGACGTCGAGGAGCAGGACGTCCTTCACGTCACCGCGCAGCACGCCGGCCTGCAGCGTGGCTCCGACGGCGACGACCTCGTCGGGGTTGACGCCCTTGTTGGGCTCCTTGCCGCCGGTGAGCTCCTTCACCAGGTCGTGCACCGCGGGCATGCGGGTCGAGCCGCCGACGAGCACCACGTGGCTGATCTGGCCCACGGAGATGCCCGCGTCCTTGACCACCTGGTTGAACGGCTTGCGGCAGCGCTCGAGCAGGTCCGAGGTGATCCGCTGGAACTCGGCGCGCGAGAGCGTCTCGTCCAGGAACAGCGGGTTCTTCTCGGCGTCGACCGTGATGTAGGGCAGGTTGATGCTGGCGCTGGACGAGCTGGAGAGCTCGATCTTCGCCTTCTCCGCGGCCTCGCGGAGACGCTGCATCGCCATCTTGTCCTTCGACAGGTCGATGCCCTGGGAGCTCTTGAAGCGGTCGACCAGCCAGGTCATGATCCGCTCGTCCCAGTCGTCGCCACCGAGGTGGTTCTCACCGTTGGTGGCCTTCACCTCGACGACGCCGTCGCCGATCTCGAGCAGGGACACGTCGAACGTGCCGCCACCCAGGTCGAACACCAGGATGGTCTGCTCGGTCTCGCCCTTCTCCAGGCCGTA
This sequence comes from Actinomycetospora sp. CA-053990, assembly GCF_050948445.1. Classification (NCBI taxonomy): domain Bacteria; kingdom Bacillati; phylum Actinomycetota; class Actinomycetes; order Pseudonocardiales; family Pseudonocardiaceae; genus Actinomycetospora; species Actinomycetospora sp. CA-053990. The sequence continues at coordinate 6,023,596 of NZ_CP192043.1, forward strand.
GGCCAGAGCCGCCGCAGTGGGCTCGTTGACGATGCGCAGGACGTTGAGGCCCGCGATCTGGCCGGCCTCCTTGGTGGCCTGGCGCTGCGCGTCCTCGAAGTAGGCCGGGACGGTGATCACCGCGTCGGTGACCTCCTCGCCCAGGTAGGCCTCCGCGTCGCGCTTGAGCTTCTGCAGCGTGCGGGCGCTGATCTCCTGCGCCGTGTACTTCTTGTCGTCGATCTCGACGGCCCAGTCGGTGCCCATGTGCCGCTTGACCGACCGAATCGTCCGATCGATGTTGGTCACCGCCTGGTTCTTGGCCGACTGGCCCACCAGGACGTCGCCGTTCCGGGCGAACGCAACCACCGACGGGGTGGTGCGGCTTCCCTCGGAGTTCGCGATGACCGTCGGCTCGCCGCCCTCCAGGACGGCGACCACCGAGTTGGTCGTGCCGAGGTCGATGCCGACCGCTCGCGCCATGCTGACGTCTCCTCTCGAGACCGGGGATGTCATTGAGTGTTCTTCGCTCAAGTATGACCCGGATGCTGTGTCGCGCAAACCGAACCTGAGTCCGTCGCGCTCAAGTGTGTCATCCCGAGCAACGGAGCATCGCACGGACTTGTTCCCGCCACGCTCAACTTCGTCGAGAAGACCTCGTCAGGGCTGGTCAGGCCCGGTCCGAGCCGGTGCCCGGGCGGGTCGCGAGGGGCAGGAGCTCGCCCTCGTCCCACTTGACCTCGCGGGTGCCCAGCGGCACGCCGGTCTGCTGGGCCTCCATCATCTGCCCGTTGCCGAGGTACATCGCCACGTGGTGGATCGTGTCGGGATCCGACTGGTCGTAGGCCCAGAAGAGCAGATCACCCGGCTGGGCCTGCTCGACGGCCACGTGCGCGCCGGCGTTGTACTGGTCCCGGGAGACGCGCGGCAGCACGATCCCGGCTCGCTCGTAGGCCCGCAGCATCAGCCCGGAGCAGTCGTAGCTGCTCGGCCCGGTGGCGCCCCAGACGTAGGGCTTGCCGGTCTCGGCCGTGGCGAACTCGATCGCCGTGCGCGCCACCCCGGGCGGGAGCGCGGCCGCGGGACCCGGGCCCGCCTGGGCCGCGGGCACGCACTCCTGGATCGCACCGGTCACCCCCGCGAGGTCGGTGACCAGGCTGTTCGCCAGCGACTCCCACTTGGCGTAGGCGTTGGGGAACGCCGAGCGCTGCACGATCTGCGCCGCCCGCGTGACGGGCATCGTGTCCCAGCCGGGGACGGTGAGCAGGCGCTCGAGGAACGTCCGGGTCGCGTAGACGGGGTCGCGCACCTGCTCCGGCGACCCCCAGCCCTGGCTGGGCCGCTGCTGGAACACGCCGAGCGAGTCGTGGTCCACCGCGACGTCCATGCCGACGGTGCCCATCTGCGACTCCTGCATCGCCGTGGCCAACGCGACCACCCAGCCCCGCGGCGGGATCGCCATGCCCTTGGCGACGCCGATGATCGTGGCCGCCGTCTGGCGCTGCACCGCGTCGAGCTCCGCCGAGGTCTGCGGGACGTCCGCCGACGGCGGCGCGCCCGTCCCGGCCTCGCACGTCGTCGCCTCCTCGCCGTCCTCACCGCCGCCCACGAACTGCCCGACCACGAGCAGCCCCGCGGCCATCACGACGACGAGGAAGCCCGCGAGGGCCGCGACGGGCAGCAGCAGGCGCAGGAACCGCAGGCGGGGCGGGAGCCGGGGCGGGGTGATCACGCGTGCCGCCTAGGACGCCCGGTCGTAGCCGGACACACGCCAGTCCCCGGGCGCGACCTGCACCATCAGCAGCTCCAGGCGCACCGCGTCGGTGGGCACCTGCACGCGGACGGCCTCGGGGCGGACCTCGACGGCCTGCGGCGGGCCGGTGACGCGGGTTCCGGGCACGTTCGCGGGATCGACCTCGGTGAGGGTCGCGAGGTACTCGTCGGTGGTGAACGGGGCCAGGCCGGCGGTCCACTGCGCGGGCGTCGTGCCCGGCGGGTGCGTCGCCCACGCCCGCGTCCAGCGGTCCGCGACGGCCAGCGCCACGGGCGGGGCGTCGCTCAGCGGCAGGCTCCGGGGCGCAGCTCCGTGACCGGCGCCGACCCGCTGCCGGGCGGCGCACCGGGGGCGGTGGTCGACGCCGGCCCGAGGGCGCGGCCCGGGGTGCTCGGCCCGCTCACGGCCCCGCCGACGTAGGAGAACCCGATGACGACGGCCACCAGCACCGCGAGGACCGCGAACAGGCGCGCGGGCGAGTGCAGGGGCCATTCCCAGAGCGCCCGGTAGGCCGCCGTGCGACCGCGCCTAGTCCGGATCGGCACGCGCGCCTCCCTCGCCGGCGGAGGAGCGCGGGGTGCGCGCGGTCCGCGAGGAGCGAGTGCTGGAGCCCGACCCGACCGGCCGGCTCGGGCGGTAGACCCGGTACACCGGCGCGCCGTCGACGAGCTCGGCCTGCACCGGCCGCCGCGGGCCCCCGGCGTCGTTGCTGCGGGCGGCCACGCTGCGGTAGAGGCTGCGGTCGGCGTCGCCGACCGCGGCGCGGGCCGCCGGGGTCGCGTCCCGGTCGCCACGGGGCGCGCCGACCGACATCCCCGTGGACGTGCCGCCGGGCAGCGCCGCTGCGCGGCGCGGCGGGCCGCCAGCGCCGCCGCGGGGTCGGCGGCGTGCTCCTGGGTGTGGCCGACCCGCTCGCTGTCGACGCGCAACGGCCCCGGGGCCACGATGTCGGTGCCGGCCGCGGAGGTCGCGGGCTCGGTGCGCGCCCGGGTGCTCCCCTCGGGGCGCCAGCCGTCGCCACCGGTGCCGCTCGTCCCGCGCCGTTCGGTCCACCAGTCGTCCTGGCGCGACGTCGACCCCGGCAGGAAGCGCGACAGCGCGCCCGTCCCGGCGGGCGGGAGGAAGCCGCTCATCTGGTCGCGGGTCAGCGAGACCATCGCCGCGAGGCGGCGGAACGGGCGCGCGAGGGCCCACATCACCACCGTCACCACCCCGGTGACCAGCAGCGCGAGCCACGTGTTGACCCCCGCCCCGGGACGGAAGAGGGCGATGACCATCAGCGAGTGCAGCCCCGCCATCGCCCCGACGAGCAGGGTGTTGACCAGCGCCGCCCCGCCGACCCGCAGCGTCGCGGGCAGCACCTCGGGCTTGAGCAGCGCGAGCAGGGCGAGCGCCGGCGCGACCATCACGAGCAGCCTGATGATCAACATCGAGACGAGGATCAGCAGCTTGCTCATCAGCTGGAACAGCCCGATGCACACGGCCTGGATGAGCGCGAGCACGCCCGCGCCGGTGCGCGAGCCCTGCCGGCCCTGGAAGTAGCTGTAGCGGTCGCCCACGCGGTCGGCGACGGCCGTGTACTGCTGCTTCTTCGCGTCCGCCTGGGCCTGCCCGTCCTGGCCGTCGGCGACCTCCTGCTTGGTGAACGTCTGCGCCCGCAGCAGCTCGCGGCCCAAGTCCCGGGCCTGCGGCACGTCCGCGGAGCCGAACTGCCCGCGCAGCCAGTTGTTGTAGACGATCTGGTCGGTGAGCACCGTCGGGAGGGTGTTGGCGTCACCCACCCCGACCTGGCCCAGGAAGCCCCGCTGCATCGCGGTGACGCCGTCGAGCAGGACCCCGTCGAGCATGCTCGACCAGCGCACCGGGGCGGCGTAGGCCGCGGCGGCGATCGCGAGGGCGATCACCGCGATGCCGGCGCGCTGCGCCTGGCGCGAGAGGTCGCCGCGCATCGCGAGCACCAGCAGGATCGCCGCGAGCACGATCAGCGCGAGGCCGACCCACGTCGAGAACACCGCGCTGTACATCGCCTGCGTGCCGGCCTGCACGATCCCGTCGAGCGGGCTGAGCAGCCCCGAGCCCTGCTCGATGAGGTAGTGCGACCAGTTGACGCCGCCGACGACGAGCTTGGCGAGGTTGAAGAACTGGTTGCCCAGCCATGTGTCGGTGGCCGCCGCGGGGTCGCGGGCCGCGCCCGGGCCGCAGCCGAGGTCGTAGGTCCACCAGACCTGCCCGGCGTAGCCGACCTCGTTGTAGACGCTGCCGGGAGCGCCGACCCCGAGCGGCGCGGGGTCGAGCGAGCCGACGAGACCCGTGCCCGGGCGGTCGGGGTCCGGGGCGGCCTTGCAGTCCAGCGGGGCGGCCGACGCGGGCAGCCCGACGAGCACCAGGCCCGTGACCAGCGTGACGACGGTGACGAGCGCCCGGCGCCGGCCGCGGCTCGGACGAGCTTCCCTCTTCTCCCGGGCGCGCTGTGCGCGCTGGGACCGCCGCCACCCCACGACGAGGGCGGCGGCGAGGATCGCGACGACGAGGGTCACCCGGGTCCCCGGGCGCCCGGCGCCCACCCAGCCGCCGGGGTCGGGGGCGTCCCGCCGCCCGGGGCTGCGGTCGGCGGGCGTCGTCACCGTGGCGCCGTCCGCCAGCTCCCCGACCGCGTCCCCGGTGGCCGGACCCTCGTCCATGACCCAGGCGTCGGCCCAGTCGTCGTCGCCGGCGGGCCCGGTGGTCCCGGCGGCGTCACTGGTCTCCGCGGGCGGCCCGGGGAGGTCGTCGTCGAGGTCGGGCACCAGGTCGTCGAGCCCGGGCGGCAGGGACTCCGGGCCGTCGGGGCGCTCGTCCAGCACCGTGCCCTCGACGACCGTGCGCTCGACCATCGGATTGCGCGACGGCGTCACCGGGCTCACCCGGGCGGTGCCGGGCGGCGGGGTCGTCGGACGGCGGGGCGCGGCGGGTGGAGCGGGCGGGGCGGGGGCGGGCCGGCCGCGGGCACGACCGGCACGGGTCCGGTGCGCTCCGCCTCGGTCTCGGGCGGGACGGACGGCGCCGAGCCGGCCGGCGGTTCGGCCGGCGACTCGACGGGGCCCGACGGCAGCGGCCGGACCCGGCGGGCGTCGGGGTTGGTGTCGAGGGTCTCGCGCAGGTGCTCGAGGTGCGGGCCCTCGAGGTCGATCCGGATCTTCTCGACGCCGCCGTGCCCGTCGGCGAAGACGAACTGGCGCGGGGTGTCGTCCGGGCGGTCGTCGTGGCGGGGGCGCGGGGACAGCGTCCCGAGCATCTCCTCGTAGCCCACGTCGGTGGGCACCCGGAGCAGGCGCAGAGCCTCGGCCTGGGCCTCCTCGTCGTCCGTGCGGCCGACGAACACCGCGTTGACCAGCGACGCGAACCCGGGCACGCGCAGCAGGTCGCCCGCGAGCTGGGAGGCGAACAGCGCGCGGACGTTGAACTTGCGGGAGTCGCGGGCGAGGCGGTCGATGAGCACCTTGCCGGTGGGGATCTGGGACAGGAAGTGGGTCTCGTCGAGCGCCACGCCCTTCCGCAGGTTCCGGTCGGCCGTGTAGATCGTGCGCTGGGTCAGCCAGGACGCGAGGTTGAGCAGCTCGACGGCCAGTGACTCGCCGTCCGTCCACTCCTCGCGCGGGCTCCCGGGGCGCGGCAGCGCCATGCCCTGCATCGTCAGGACGGTGAGCCGGTAGTTCTCCTCGCCGACCCAGGGGTCGGCGCGCGGGTCGGCGTTCTCGTCGGGGAACAGCAGCGCGGCCTGGGGCAGCTCGCGGCGCTCCTCGAGGAAGTCGGCGACGACGTCGGCGTGCTCCTCCCCCTCGCGCGCGTGGCGGCGCAGCACGGCGATGACCTGGCCCGGGTCGCGGTCCGGGGCGCCGCCGACCTCGCGCACCGCGCGCAGCAGCACGATCCGGGTGTGGGGCATGCGCGCCACGTCGAAGGGCAGCAGGCCGGTGAGCACGTCGAGCACCAGGCGCCGGCGGGTCGCGGCGGCCAGCGAGCGCTCGCGGCGCCAGGCCTTGTCGGGGTCGTCCTCGTCGAGGAAGTGGTCGCGCCGGGGCTCGGCCACCACCCGGTAGGGGTTGAGGATGCCGGGGTCGGCGCCGAGCAGGTGGATGTGCCGCGAGAACGGCGCGAGCTCCGGGAGCTTGGTCAGCTCCGCGAGCGGGCCGGAGGGGTCGAGCACCGTCCATCGGGCTCCGGCGCGCAGCGTCTTGTAGACGAGTAGTCCGGTGAGGAACGACTTACCGGAGCCGAGACCACCCACCACCGCGGTGAGGCCCGAGGCCCGGCGCACCTCCTGCGCCATCCACGGGTCCCACGCCACCGGCCGGCGGGTGGCCGTGCAGGTCTCGCCGATCATGACCCCGCGGCGGTCGCCCACCGACGCCGATGCGGCCGGCACGCCCGCCGCCACCCAGGTCACCGATCCGCGGCGCCGGTAGGCCGTCGACGCCAGCGGCTCGCCGGGGATGAACTCGCGGGCGTAGGCGTACTGGGCCTCGGGGTGCTCCATGGCCACGCGCGGGCGGTAGAGGTCGAGCACCTGCTGGGCGCGGGTCAGCGCCTCGCTCTCGTCGCGCCCCGAGACCGCGACGCGCCACCACCCGTAGACCCGGGTGTTGAGCTGCGTGAGCCCGCCGGAGAGTTCGTCCTCGATCTGCAGCACCCGGTCGGCCTGGCGCGAGAGCGACATCGGCGGGTCCAGGTCGTGGTCGTGCGTGTAGTGCCGGATCTGGCTGCGCACCTTGCCCATCTGGCGCTGCAGCTCGCCGGCGACCTCCTCCGGCTTGCGCACGTAGATGCGGGCGGACCACTCGACGGGGAACGGCAGCCGGTCGCTGCGCTGCATCCAGGGGTCGTCGGCCTCGGGGATCCGCAGCCCGTCCATCAGGCCCACCGAGAGCACCGCGACGTGCCGCTGCACGGGCTGCGTGCCGAACCGTCCGAGGACCTGGACGGTCGGCGCGTACGGCTCCTGGTGCAGCGCGACGCCGTCGGTGAACGCCGCGAGGTCCTCGGTCTCCCAGTGGTCACCCGAGGTCGGGGTCACCGTGCGCGGCGCGGGCAGCCCGAGCGAGCACGAGCGGTGCATCAGCCACGCCATGTCCTCGGCGGTCGCCGGCACCGCGTCCAGCCCCGCCCGCGACACCAGCGCCTCGACGTGCGCGATCTCGGACTCCAGCGCGGCGAGCTCCGCGGTGGCCGCCGAGGGCACCAGCCGGCCCAGGAGCGGGGCGGCGCCCTCGAGCCAGCGGTCGACGACCGAGCGCCCGGAGACCTCGACGCCGACGAAGACCTCCTTGTCCGACATCGACAGGCCCATGAGGTGGCGCTGCTCGCCCTCGAGGAAGCCCTCCCAGGACAGGGCCCCGGCGACGTCGGGCAGGCGGCCGGGCGCGTTGTGGTCGAACGTCTCGGCCCACAGCGCCACCGGGTAGGGCCGCGACGTGACGCGGACGTGCAGCCAGCGGCCCTGCAGCTCGCCGAGCTGGGTCGCGATCTGGCGGATCAGCGTCTCGCGCTGCGTGTCACTGCGGAAGCTCCACGGCTGCGGGGCCAGTCGGTACCAGGCGGTGACGCTCGACGCGGTGCGCGCGAGGTTGCCGTCGATGGCGCGCAGGGCGATCGCGGAGCGGTAGCCCTGGGCCGGGGACTCGCCCAGCAGGGAGCGGCCGCGCCGGCCGGCACCCTGCGTCGTGCCGGTGGCAGGACGCAGGCCCGTGCTGCGGTGGCCGGACTCGAGCTGCCGGGGCTCGCCGTCGGCCGGGCCCCGGGCCTTACCGCGGCGCAGCACCGTTGTCCCCTCGGTCGCCCCCTCGCCCGCTCCCTCGCCCGCTCTCAGGGCGCCCCGCGCTGCCGCGCGTCCCCGGGCCGAACGGTGCGTCGGGTGCCGACGAGCCGGAGGGCTCGTTGGACATCGGCCAGCCCGGGCGGCGCCGCGGACGGGTGGGACGTCGCTGCGTGCGGTCGGGGTCGGTGTCGGCGGCCGTCGTCGTGCGGCGGTGCGCCGGCACGGCCTCGCGGCGGGCCCGGCCCGCGCCCGTCCAGGCCGCGACGGAGGCGTCGCCGGCACGCCGGTCGGCCGCGGGCGGCAGGGCGGGCGACTCCTTCGTCGCGCCGGTCCTCTTCGGGTCGGTCTTCTTCGGGTCGGTCTTCGTCGGCTCGGTCTTCGTCGGCTCGGCCTTCGTCGGCTCGGCCTTCGTCGGCTCGGCCTTCGTCGGCTCGGCCTTCGTCGGCTCGGCCTTCGTCGGCTCGGCCTTCGGGGCGGCCTTCGCCGGGGTGGCCTTCCCGGCCTCGGCCCCGATGTCCGCGGTGGACGGCGGACCGAACTCCGCACCCGAGGCGGCGGCGGTCCGGCCCGGGAACCGCGCCCGCGGGCGGCGCTCGTGCGCGGCGCGCGCCGCGCGGCGGTGGGACGGGACGGCGTCCTCGACGCCGGGCGTCAGGTGCTCGCCGGAGCGGGCGGACGCGGAGCGCCGCTGCTGCGGGACGGGCTCGGGAGCCGGGGTCTCATCCGCCGGGGAGGGGACAGCCGCCGGCTCCTCGGTCGCAGCGGGCCGGGCCGTGTGGGCCGCCCGGTCGCGGGGCGACTCGTCGTCCCGCGGCGGCGGGCCCCAGGAGTCGTCGGCCTCCGCGGCCTCCGGCGCGATCACGCGCTCCGACCGGTCGCTGCCGCGGGGCAGCGCGATCGCGGTGGGTGCTCCGGTGAGGCGGGGGCGGTCGCGGTGGACGGTGACGTGGCCGGTGGTCAGGGCCCCGCCGATCACGCGATCCCGGGCGCGCGGACCGCGCAGTTCGTGGACGAAGAGCGTCAGCCACTCCAGGAGCGGGCGCTCGTCGTTGATGCGCCGCGACACGAAGCGCGTCACGGCGACGGTGATGAGGAGCGCCCAGGCGACGGAGAAGAAGCCGAGGTCGATGCCGAGGCGCCGCTGGACGAACATCACGACGAGCATGACGAGCAGGCCCACGCCGTACGCGGAGTAGCGGGCACGCCAGGGGAACGTCGCCCTCGGGGGGCCGAGCCAGACGGCGTCGACGCGGTACACGTCGTCGTCGGTGCGGATGTGCACCCGCGTCACCCCGTGATGAGCTGGGCGAAGAACGCGCCCACGCGCGCCCCCGCACCCGGGGTGAGCGCGATGCCGAGCGCTATCAGGCCGATGATCAGGCCGATGGCACGACGGGCGACGCCGGCGTTGTCGCCGCGACCGCCGATCCACAACATGATGATCGCGATGCCCAGGAGGATCAACGGGACGATGTTGTCCTGGATCCAGCCCTGGAGCCCGCCGGTCCCCGGGGCCTGCGCGACCAGGTCGGCGCCGAGGAACGTGACGGTCATGGCGGTCCTCCTGCGGACGTGCTCATCGATGTGCCGGGGCCCGTTCTCGACCGGTTGAGTAAACACGGCAGGTGAGGTGTTTCAAAGCCTCGCTCGCCCCGACACGCGGCGCCCTGGAGAAGCGCCGGAACACCCGTCCCGCACTCCTTCCCCCACAGGCGTCGCTGCATCGTCCACCCTCCGCGACCGCATCCGGCGCGCGACACGCCCTGGTGGTCCGGATGAGCCCGGAGTGATGCTCAGCGCACGGACGGTCATCACGGTCCGACACGGACGGCTGGCGTTCACGTCTGCAAAGCATCGCCCGATGGTGTGGTCAGCACCCAGTTACCGCCGAGTAGCTTCGGTCACCCTTCGCGGCGCCGATCGCCCGACCGGCGGTTACAGTGCCGCCGACGCAGTCGTTGTTCTCACCGGGTCACCACCACGACCCGGCACTCGGGGAGGTCCCGTCGTGGTCGTCCGTTTGGTCCTGGGCCTCGCCCTGACCCTGGTCGTGGCCGTCGTGGCCGCGCGCAGGGCCTGGTGGCTCTACACCCTGATCTCCTCCGGCCAGCCCGACGCCAAGCGTGCCGAGGGTCTCGGCGGGCGGGTGCGCGCGCAGTTCGTCGAGGTGTTCGGGCAGCGGAAGCTGCTGCGCTGGTCGATCCCCGGCCTGGCCCACCTCTTCACGATGTGGGGCTTCATCATCCTGCTGACGGTCTACATCGAGGCCTACGGCGCGCTGTTCGTCGAGGACTTCCACATCCCGCTGATCGGGCGCTGGGCGGCCCTGGGCTTCCTGCAGGACTTCATCGCGATCATGGTGCTGATCTCGATCATCGCCTTCGGGATCATGCGCATCCAGCAGGCCCCGGAGCGCCGCGCGCGGACCTCCCGCTTCTACGGCTCCCACACCGGCGGCGCGTGGCTGATCCTCTTCCTGATCTTCTGCGTCGTCTGGACGCTGTTCGCCTTCCGCGGCGCCTCGTCGGCGGCCGGCAACCTGCCCTACGAGTCGGGCGCCTGGGCCTCGATCGCCACCGGCTACCTCTTCTCCGGGCTGTCGCCGACGACGCTGTTCGTGCTCGAGACCGTCTTCCTCATGCTCCACATCGGCGTGGCGCTGATCTTCCTCGTGGTGGTGCTCTACTCGAAGCACCTCCACATCTTCATCGCGCCGATCAACGTCTCGGCGAAGCGCATGCCCAAGGCGCTCGGGGCCCTGCAGCCCCTCGAGCACGAGGGCAAGCCGATCGACTTCGAGGATCCGCCCGAGGAGGCGTCCTTCGGTCGCGGCAAGATCGAGGACTTCACCTGGAAGGGCATGCTCGACTTCGCGACCTGCACCGAGTGCGGTCGCTGCCAGAGCCAGTGCCCGGCGTGGAACACCGGCAAGCCGCTCTCGCCCAAGCTGCTGATCATGGACCTGCGCGACCACATGTTCGCGAAGGCGCCGTACATGATCGGCGGCAAGGACATGCCCGACGAGGGCGCCGCCACCCAGGCCGGCGCGGACAACCCGGGCCACGAGGCCCACGGCGTCCCGGAGTCGGGCTACGAGCGCCACCGCGGCACCGACCTCCTGCAGGCCACCCGCCCGCTCGTCGGCGACGCCGAGTCTCTCGGCGTCATCGACCCGGACGTCCTCTGGTCCTGCACCACCTGCGGCGCGTGCGTCGAGCAGTGCCCGGTCGACATCGAGCACGTCGACCACATCGTCGACATGCGCCGCAACCAGGTCATGATCGAGTCGGAGTTCCCGGCCGAGCTGGGCGTCCTGTTCCGCAACCTGGAGAACAAGGGCAACCCCTGGGGCCAGAACAACTCCTCGCGCATGGACTGGGCCAAGGACCTGCCCTTCGACGTGCCCGAGTTCGACGGCGAGCTCGCCCCCGAGACCGAGTACCTGTTCTTCATCGGCTGCGCAGGCGCGTTCGACGACAACGCCAAGAAGACGGTGCGCGCGGTCGCCGAGCTGCTGCACATCGCGGACGTGGACTACGTCGTGCTCGGCAAGGAGGAGAGCTGCACCGGCGACCCGGCGCGGCGCTCGGGCAACGAGTTCCTCTTCCAGATGATGGCCATGCAGACCAAGGAGATGCTCGACGCCGTCTTCGAGGGCCGCGAGCCGGGCACGCGCAAGATCGTCACCACGTGCCCGCACTGCATGAACACCCTCGGGCGCGAGTACCCGCAGCTCGACGGCCACTACGAGGTCGTCCACCACACCCAGCTGCTCAACCAGCTGGTGCGCGAGAAGAAGCTCGTGCCGGTCGCCCCCGAGGCGTCGCCGGTGCCGGCCGCGAAGCTCGACATCTCGCCGGTGACGGGGCTGCAGTACCACGGGCCGCACTCCGACGGCACCGAGCGCGGGCTCATCCCGGCCAACGGCCACGCCACCGAGGGCCACGACGCCGACCAGGCCGCGCCCGCCCCGGTCGCCCTCGCCGAGAAGGAGTCGGCCAACGGGAACGGGAACGGACATGCCGGCTCGAACGGTGGGGCGCGCAAGACCGTGACCTACCACGACCCCTGCTACCTGGGCCGTCACAACGAGGTCTACACGCCGCCGCGCGAGCTCGTGGAGGCCGCGGGGGCCGAGCTCAAGGAGATGCCCCGCCACGCCGACCGGGCGCTGTGCTGCGGCGCCGGCGGTGCGCGCATGTGGATGGAGGAGCACATCGGCAAGCGCATCAACATGGAGCGCGTCGACGAGGCCATCGCCACCGAGACCGACACGATCGCCACCGGCTGCCCGTTCTGCCGCGTGATGCTCACCGACGGTCTCACCGAGCGCCAGAGCGAGGCCAAGGCCGTCGGCACCGAGGTCATGGACGTCTCGCAGATGCTCCTCGCGGCGGTCAAGCGCGGGCGACCCGAGGCGGTCGAGGAGACCGATCACGTCGGCGACTCCGACCCGGACACCGCGGCCACCTCGGCCAACGTGCGCAACCCCGAGAGCTGATCGGGTCCACCCCTCCGGACACCAACGACGCCCCCGCTGCTCACCGGGCAGCGGGGGCGTCGTTCGTTCGTGCGGGTCGGTCGCAGCGAACGCGCTGTTCGCTGCCTCTATGCGCGCAAACTCCGCGCTCGCGACGCCGCCTCCGCACCGACCGATAGGGTCCCCGCGTGCTGCTCTCCGACGGCGACATCCGCGCCGAGATCGCGGCCGGGCGGGTCGGGCTCGACCCGTTCGACGCGACGCTGCTGCAGCCCTCGAGCGTCGACCTGCGGCTCGACTCGCACTTCCGCACGTTCAACAACCACGCCTACACGCACATCGACCCGGCCCTCCAGCAGGACGACCTGACGCGCATGGTCGAGCCGGCGCCGGACGAGGCGTTCGTGCTGCACCCCGGCGAGTTCGTCCTCGGCTCGACCTACGAGGTCATCACGCTGCCGGACGACGTTGCAGGGCGGTTAGAAGGGAAATCGAGTCTAGGCCGTTTGGGCTTATTGACTCATTCCACCGCCGGATTCATCGACCCCGGCTTCTCCGGCCACGTGACGCTCGAGCTCTCGAACGTCGCGAACCTGCCGATCCGGCTGTGGCCGGGGATGAAGGTGGGGCAGCTCTGCCTGTTCCGGCTGTCCTCGCCCAGCGAGCACCCCTACGGCTCGCCGGTCTACGGCTCGCGCTACCAGGACCAGCGTGGACCGACGCCGTCGCGCTCGTACGTCAACTTCCGGCGCGGCCTGCCCCGCTGACGGGCGCCCTCAGCCGACGAGCTCAGCCGACGAGCTCGCCCGCGCGGTGCACGCGGTTGCGGCCCGAGTTCTTCGCCGAGTACAGCGCCCGGTCGGCCTCGCTGAGCAGGGCCTCGCCGTCGCCGGCGTGCTCGGGCAGTCCGGCGACGCCGAACGACGCCGTCACGAGCTGCTTGTCGCCGCGCCGGAAGTCGGCCTCGACCCGGGAGCGCAGGCGCTCGGCGAGCTGGGCCGCCTCCTCCGGGCCGCCCCGCGTCACGAGGATCGCGAACTCCTCGCCGCCGTAGCGGTACGCCGTCTCCCCGTCGCGCATGGCGGTGCGGATGGTGCTCGCGACCTCCTGGAGCACGACGTCACCCTGCTGGTGGCCGTAGCGGTCGTTGAGCTCCTTGAAGTGGTCGAGGTCGAGCATGATCACCGACATCGGCGAGCCGTGCCGCTTGGCGTTGGCGACGGCGGAGTCCAGGTCCGCGCCGAGGCGACGGCGGTTGGCGAGCTGGGTCAACGGGTCGAACTGCGAGAGCCGCTCGGTGGCGGCGTGCAGGCGGCTGGCCTCGATCGCCGAGCCGGACAGCGTCGCGAGCATCTCGACCGCCGACAGGCGCTGGCCGTCGACCTCGCCCTCGGGCGAGTCGTAGCACTCGAGAATCCCTATCACCCGCGCACCGACGACCAGCGGCACCGCGACGGCGGCGTCCTCGCCGGTGTCGGGGTCGCCGCGCGAGATCTGCCCGTAGCGCGCCGACCGTCCCACGACGCCGACCCCGAGGTGGCAGTGCTCCTCGAGGGGCGCCACCGCGCCCCGGTCGGAGTCGTAGGCGAGCTCGAGGCCGCTGCCGTCCTCCTCGAGGAGCCAGAGCAGCACCCGGCCGTCGGTGACCGCGACCGCCGCCTGCACGGTGGAGTCGATGACGTAGCGGGTGTTGAGACTGCCCGCGATCTCGCGGGTCATGATCAGGATCGTGCGCAGCCGGTCGGTCTGGGCCTGCAGGCGCTCGGCCTGGGCCGCCGCCTCCTCGCGCTGCCGGCGCAGGGCGACGGTCATGTCGGCGAGCCCGTCGCGCAGCGCCACGAGCTCCGCGGACCCCTGCACGGGCTCCGGTGGGGCCAGGCGTCCCTCGCTGATCCCGCGGACCGACGCGAGCAGGCCGTCGACCGGGACGACGACGTGGCGCTGCAGCCGGTACCGCCCGCGCAGGGCGACGACGAGCGTCGCGATGCCGATGAGCGCCAGCAGCACCCCGATGACGAACTGGTTCGCCACCGCGCTGCGGTCGGCCGCATCGATCGCCGCGAGGGTGTCGACGCGGGTGCCGTCCTTGCGGGCGCGGTAGTCGTCGAAGAGCGCCGTGCCCTGCTTGAGGAACGCCTCGGCGCCGCCGGGCGGCGGCAGCTGGCGGGCCTGGTCGGCCCACTCGGTGCGCCAGCGCTGCTGCGCGAGCAGGAGGGCGAGCACGTCCTGGCGGAGCTGGGGCTCCTCGAGGAGGTTGACCATCTGCGTGTCGGCGGCCGCGAGCGCGGGAGCCGCACCGGTGGCGGAGTCGGTGAAGAACTGGTCGCCGGTCGCGAGGTAGCCGCGCAGCGAAGCATCCATGTCGAGCATCGCCTGGTGGGAGTCCTCGAGCGCGAGGAGTCCGCTCTGCAGCCGGGCGTCGGTCGGCCCCGTCACCGCCACGGACCACGCGAGCCGGAAGACCACCAGCAGCACGATGAGGAGCGCAGCGATCGACACCGTGAGGCCCAACCGTTGGACCTCATGGATCAATCTGGGTGCTCGCCTCACCGACCCCCGCCTTCCTGGTGCGCCGCCTGTACACCAGGTCCATCAGGCTTGCGGGGCATGACGTTAGCCGCGAGGGGGTACGGGCTCTACTTTTTGTGCGCACTTCATCACTGAGTGATGACCGAAGGCCCTGTGCTCGCTCTGGGTGACCTTCGTCAGGCGGACAGCGTGCGGTCCGTCGGTAGCCGGACGATCCGCGGGGCGTCCGTGGCCGCCAGTCGCTCGCGCACGAGCCGCTGGGCGGCGGCCACCGAGCGGACGTCGGCCGGCTCGATCTCCGCGGCGTGCTGCGTCGCCACGAGCGCGGCGATCGCCGCCTGGTTGGCGGTCTCCACGGCCGTCCCCCCATCGACCGGCAGGGCCACCACGGGGACCGAGCGCCACACCGCCACCTGGGCGGCGACGAGCGCGGTGGGCGACCCGCCGCGCACGATGACGGCGCCGGGACGGTCGTCGGCCACGAGGGCGTCGATCCGCGGGAGGAGGACGGCGGCCTCGGCGGCCGGGCCGGCCTCGGCGTCGTCGACGATCAGCACCCGGCCTGCGAGGGCACCGAGGTCGTCGAGGGCCTCGTCGACGGCCATCGGGTCGCGACCGGTGGCGACGAGCACCGGGAGGACCTCCGGATCGCGGGCGCCGAGCGCCGCGAGGACGTCCGCGTCCTCCACCGAGGCGACGAGGACGAGGAGCTCGGGCAGAAGGCCGTCCTGCTGCTCACAGGCAGTCATCTCGACCTCCTCCGCCGGAGTCCGGTGTCGCGTGTCGCTGACCAGCCAACACGAGACGTGGCCCCAGCTGCAGGGCCTCGTCATGGATCTACCCCGACGACGCAACGGCCCGTGACGCAGTGTGCGACTTGGTCGCGTCCAATCCGTGATCCCACCGTGATCGGGCGGCGAACGACACCGATGTAGTCACGCAGGGGGTCCGAGCAACGGGCCCTCCACCGGGCCCCGCAGACGCCGTGTACGCTCTTGAACCACGCGCGAGTGTAGTTCAATGGTAGAACATCAGCTTCCCAAGCTGAATACGCGGGTTCGATTCCCGTCACTCGCTCCAGACCGCTTTCCGCAGGTCACAGGCCCACCGCCCGATCACTCGGGGGTGGGCCGTTCTCGTTCCCGGGCATCGGCGGGGTCTCCGTTGCCCTCGTCGAGCCGTCACGACACCCTGCGCGGGTGCTGGTGCGACGGGAACGACGCGTGGACGTGGACGCGGTCCGGGAGGTCGTCGCGGCGGCCTTCGCCGGGGACGACGGGCGGGAGCCGATCGAGGTCGGCCTGCTCGCGAGGCTGCGGGACGACCCCGGCTGGCTCCCGGCCTACTCGCTCGTCGCGGCGGAGCCCGACGGGCCGGTCGTCGGGTACGTCGTCGCCACCCGCGGCGACGTCGACGGACGGGCCGCCCTCGGCCTGGGCCCGATCGCCGTGCACCCCAAGTGGCAGGGACGCGGGGTGGGCTCGGCGCTCATGTACGCGGTGCTCGGTGCCGCCGAGGGGCGCGACGAGGAGCTCGTCGCCCTGCTCGGCGCGCCGGCCTTCTACGGGCGGTTCGGGTTCCGCCCGGCGAGCGACCTCGGGATCGTCTCGCCCGACCCGGCCTGGGGCGCGTCCTTCCAGGTCCGGCTGCTCGCGGGGCCGGCGCGGCGCGGCTTCTTCCGCTACGCGGCGCCGTTCGCCGAGCTCTGAGGGCCGCGCGCCGATCCCGTCAGGCCTTCCCGACCGCCAGGGCGGCGATCCGCGGCCCGTCGGGGCCCTCGGCGATGAGGTAGCTCGCCGAGAAGCTCGCGATCTCGGTGCCGTCGGCGGCGCGGCGCCGGAACCGCGCCTCGTAGCGGGCGCAGGTGGCGTTGAGGACCACCGTGACGGAGGCCTCGACCTCGGTGCGGTCGAACCCGGCGTGGCGCAGGCCCTCGATCTGCGCGCGGGTGACCCCCACGACCTGCTCCGCGTCGTGGAGCCACCCCGTGCCGCCGGGCGAGCTGAGCAGCATGGGCACGCCGTAGAACCCGAGGATCGCCTCGACGTCGTCCCGTTCCCCGCGGGCGAGGGCCACGAAGCAGTCCAGGTAGGTGGCGAACCAGAGCTCGACGTCCTCGGAGGTCACGCCACCATCCTGCCCGCGTGCCCTCAGCCGGCGAGGAGCTCGTCGAGGCGCTCGTAGCCCTCGCGCACGCCGTGGTCCATGCCGCTGGAGAGCACCAGGTCGCGGGTCTCCGTCGAGTCGTAGAACGAGAGGGCCTCGATGCGTGTCCGGCCGTCGCCGAGGTCGGTGAAGGTCATCGTCTCGAGGCTCACGCCATCGGGGAAGCCCTCGAAGGTGAAGGTCTGGACGATCCGCTCGTCGGGCCGGACCTCGTGGAACGAGCCGTAGAACTTGTACTCGCCGTTCTCGTCCCGGTGGGTGTACCGGTAGGCCCCGCCGGTCTCGCAGTCGAAGCGTTCGATGTCCATCTCCAGCCCGCGCGGGCCCAGCCAGCGCCGCACGAGCTCGGGCTCGACGTGGGCGCGGAAGACGCGCTCGGGCGGGGCGTCGAACTCGCGGGTGATGATGATGGTGGGGGCGTTCGGGTCCGCCGCGATCGTCGTCTCGCGCGTCGTGGTGTTCATCAGGAAGCTCCTCGTTCGCTGTCGGGTCGGGGGGTCGGCGCTTCGGTGTCCATCTCGGCGAGGACGTCGTCGAGACGGCGGTAGCGCTCCTCGGCGCGGCGCCGGTAGCGCTCGATCCACTTGGTCATCAGGTCGAAGACCTCCGCCTCGAGGTGGACCGGCCGTCGCTGCGCCTCGCGGCTGCGACTGACGAGGCCCGCCTCCTCCAGCACTTTGAGGTGCTTGGACACCGCCTGGACGCTGACGTCGTAGGGCTCGGCGAGCTCGTTGACGGTCGCGTCGGCGGCGGTCAGGCGGGCCACCATGTCGCGCCGGGTGGGGTCGGCGAGCGCCGAGAACACCCGGGAGAGTTGGTCGTCCACGTCCACTCCTTGTTCAACCTTGCGGTTGAGGAGAACGGTACCCCGCGCGTCCAGTGTGTTCAACCCCTGAGTTGAACGAGAGCAGCGATCCCCACGGTGGCGGGCACCGGCGACAGACCCGAGGATGCCGACGTGACCGACCCCCGCATCGACCCCGAGATCGCGACCGCGGTCGCCCGCCTGGAAGCCGACGGCTGGCTGCCCCTGCGTCGCGAGACCGTCGCCGAGGCCCGCCGTGTCTACCGGGACCTGGCGCTCGCGCGCCGCGGGGACGCGGTGACCGAGGTGGGGTCGGTGCACGACGACGTGGTGTCCGACGCCGTGACCGAGACCGACACCGCCGTCCGGGTCTACGAGCCGGCGGGCGAGCGGCAGGGGATCACGGTGGTCTGGCTGCACGGAGGCGGCTGGGTCCTCGGCGACCTCGAGACCGGCGACGCCTCGGCGCGGCGGGTCTGCGCGCACCTCGGGGCGACCGTCGTGTCCGTCGACTACCGGCTCGCCCCGGAGCACCCGCACCCCGCGCCGCTCACCGACGCCCACGCCGCGCTGCGCTGGGCCGCCGCCCGGCGGCCGTCGGACCGGCTCGTCGTCGCCGGGGACAGCGCGGGCGCAGGCCTGGCCGCCGGCACCGCCCTGCTCGCCCGTGACTGGGGTCCGCAGCTCGACGCGCAGCTCCTGCTCTACCCCGGGCTCGACCCGTCGATGGCGTCCGCGTCGATGGCGGAGAACGCCGACGGACCGTTCCTCGCCCGCGCGGACCTCGAGTGGTTCTGGGAGCGCTACCTGCCCGATCCCGCGCTGCGCCACGACCCGTCGGTGGCCCTGCCCGAGGCCGCGGGCGACCTGCAGGACGTCGCCCCGGCCGTCGTCGCCACCGCCGAGCTCGACCCCCTGCGCGACGAGGGACGGGCCCACGCCGACGCCCTCGAGGCCGCCGGTGTGGCCGTCCGCCGACTGGAGGGCGCCGGGCTCATCCACGGCTACTTCGGACTCGCCGTGGCATCGGCGGCGGCCCGGGAGGAGGGCGACCGGGCCCTCGACGCCCTGCGGGACCTGCTCACGCGCTGAGGCCGACACGCGGACCCGGCCGGCGGCGGCACGCTGCGCCGAAGGGTTGTGGGGCCGTGGAGCGTCCGCGAGCCGCCCGTCGAGCGGCCGCCCACCGTCCGATGGACCGCCCGCCGCGCGACGGTCGCCGCTCGCGGGGATGGCCGGGTGCGCATGAGCAACCCGCTCCCGCCCGTCGGACCTCTCGTCGCCACGACACGGGGACGACGCCCGTTCGGGGCCTCCCGGGCGCCGGAGGGGCTCGGCACGGCCATGCGAAGGCTCGCTATGTTGTGACGGTCCGATCACGGATAGGTCACGGCGACAGCTCCCCCACTGCGCTGCCGGGCCTGTAGTCGATACGAGCGAGGTGACCGTGCCCCGACACGGCCTAGGCGAGCCGGACACTGTTCCGTTCTCCCTGAGCGGTACCCGGACGACGACGCGCGGAACCTCCCGGTTCTCCCCGCGCTCCACCCCCGGCACCATCCTCGTGGCCGCTGTCGCCGCCGGTGCGGTCCTCCCCGCCGTGCAGGCCCTCAGCACGGCCCACGTCGCCGACGCGGAAGCCCCGCAGGCGCCGGACCCCGCGTCGACCACGGCCGCGCTGTCCCTGGCCTCCCAGCACCGCGCCGCGGGCACGGCGGGCCACTCGAGCTCGGTGAGCCCGATCTCCATGCCGGCCACCTCGACCGGGACCGCACGCCACGCGGCCTCCTCGTCGTCCGACGACGAGCCCAGCGCCGGCGACGCCTCCGACGTCTCCTCGATGCTGAAGTCCATCGAGTACGAGCGCGAGAACGGGCCGCTGGAGTTCGGACGGCCCTACGAGGCCGGCAACGAGCGCACCCTCGACGGGCAGATCGCCAAGGCGCTCGGGCTCATGGGCCTGCCGCAGCGACTGGCGCCGGGCGTCAAGAAGATCATCATGCGGGAGTCCACCGGCAACGCCGACGCGGTGAACGACTGGGACTCGAACGCGGCGAGCGGCACCCCGTCCAAGGGCCTCATGCAGCTCATCGACACGACGTTCCGCAACGCGGTGCTGCCCGAGCTCGCCGACCGCGGCATCTTCGACCCGGTCGCCAACATCACCGCGGGCGTCCGCACGATGATCGCGAACCACAGCATCGACGACGTCCTGGCCGGCGGCCTGCGGAACTCGTCGGGCAACTACATCGGCTACGGCGGTTCGGCGATCCCCGACGACGGCCTGGGCCTCGCCGACTGACATCCCGTGCCCGGTGCGGGTATGCCGGAGCCATGAGCGAACGAACCTGGCTGATCACCGGCGCCTCGCGCGGTCTCGGCCGCGCCCTCACGGAGACCGTCCTCGAGGCCGGTGACCGCGTGGTGGCCACGGCGCGCGACGCCGGCGCCCTCGACGACCTCACCGCGAAGCACCCCGAGCGGCTCCTGACCCGCGACCTCGACGTCACCGACCGCGACGCCGTGTTCGCGGTGACCAACCAGATCGCGGGCGAGACCGGCCGCATCGACGTCCTCGTCGCCAACGCCGGCTACGGCCTGGCCGGCGGGGTCGAGGAGGTCACCGAGGAGGAGGCACGCCGGCAGGTCGAGGTGAACCTGTTCGGCGCGCTCTGGTCGATGCAGGCGGTGCTGCCGACGATGCGCGCCCAGCGCCGGGGCCACCTGCTGCCCATCTCGAGCATCGGCGGCGTCGGCGCCTTCCCCAACACCGGGCTCTACCACGCGACGAAGTGGGGCCTGGAGGGCTTGTCGGAGTCGCTCGCCCAGGAGGTCGAGCCCTTCGGCATCCACGTGACGATCGTCGAGCCGGGCCCGTTCCGCACCGACTGGAACGGCGGCAGCATGGTGCGCGCGACCCCGATGCACGCCTACGACGACATCCTCGGCCCGCGCCGGCAGGCGATGGACGGCTCGTCGGCGTTCACCCAGCCCGGCGACCCCCGCCGCGCGGGCGAGGCCATGATCCGCGTCGTCGACGCCGAGGACCCGCCCCGTCGTCTGCTGCTCGGCGAGTTCGCGGCGGACCTCGCCCCGAAGCTCTGGGCGCAGCGCATCGAGGAGGCCGGGGCCTGGCGCGACGTCGCCGTGGGCGCCGACTTCCCGCCCGACGAGCGCTGACCCGGTCGCAGCGAACGCGCTGTTCGCTGCTTCTAGGCGCACGAAGTCCGCGTTGATCACCGACCTCCGACGGCCTCGGTCAGCTTGCGCATCGCCGAGGCCGCGCTGGGGCTGACGGTCGGCCCGAGGACCGCGAGGCTGGAGATCAGCGCCGCGGCCTCGGGCAGGTCGAAGCGGATCGGCGCGGGGGCGGCGACGCGCGGGAGGCTCACGCCGCCACCGCGCCCGGGGTGCGCGACGATCGGGACGCCGCTGTCGCGCAGGCGCTCGACGTCGCGGGCCACGGTGCGGGGGCGACGCCCAGGTCGCGGGCGAGGTCGGCGAGCTGGAGCCGGGCGCCGCGGGCGGTGTGGAGGCGCTCGATGACGGCCTGCTGGCGCTCGACGCGGCGCAGCGCGAGGTGGCCGTCGCGCGACGCCGCGGCGAGGGAGTCCCGGGGCACGCCCGCAGACTAGGCCAGAACACGACACCGGCGTGTCCGGTTCTGTCCCTAGCGTCACCCACCATGACCGACACCCACACCGTCGACGGCTTCTTCGCCACCTACGCGCAGGCCCTGCTCGCCCGCGACGAGCAGGCCGTCGCCGATCTCTACGCCGTGCCCGCGCTGATCCTGTTCCCGGGGACCTCGATCCCCGTGACCGACGCGGCGCAGACGGCCGCCTTCTTCGGCTCGTCGTGGGACCAGTACGAGGGCGTCGACACCGCGGACCCCTCGATCACCGTGATGGCCGAGGGGCCCGTCGGCGTCTGGGCCGACGTCACGTGGGACCACGGCCGCGGTCCCGCCGAGCGGTTCTGCTACCAGCTCGTCGCGGGGCCGGACGGGTACCGGATCGCCGTCCTGACCCTGCTCGAGACGCCCGCCTAGACCTCCGGCCCCTTCTGCAGCGCCGGGCGCAGGGCGTCGAGCACGCTCGGGTCGTCGATCGTCGACGGCACGGCCTCGTCCTTGCCGTCGGCGATCCCGCGCATGGTCTTGCGCAGCACCTTGCCCGAGCGGGTCTTCGGCAGGGCGGGGACGATCGCGACGTTCTTGAACGACGCGACGGCGCCGACCTCGTCGCGCACCATCTTCACCAGCTCGGCGTTGAGCTCGGCCTCGTCGCGCTCGACGCCGGCCTTGAGCACGACGAACCCGCGCGGGACCTGACCCTTCATCGCGTCGTGCACGCCGATGACGGCGCACTCGGCGACGTCGGGGTGGCCGGAGAGCACCTCCTCCATCGAGCCGGTGGACAGGCGGTGCCCGGCGACGTTGATGACGTCGTCGGTGCGGCCCATGACGTAGAGGTAGCCGTCCTCGTCGAGGTAGCCGCCGTCGCCGGTGAGGTAGTAGCCCTCGTAGCGCGACATGTACGACTCGCGGAACCGCTCGTCGTCGTCCCACAGCGTCTGCAGACAGCCCGGGGGCAGCGGGAGCTTGATCGTGATCGCACCCTCCTCGCCGCGGGGCAGCTGCGACCCGTCGACGTCGAGGATCTCGACCTGGTAGCCGGGGACGGGCACCGACGGCGAGCCGGCCTTGAGCTCCATCGGCTCGAGCCCGCGCAGGTTGGCCGCGATCGGCCAGCCGGTCTCGGTCTGCCACCAGTGGTCGACCACGGGCACGCCGAGCTTCTCCGACGCCCACGTCCAGGTCTCGGGGTCGAGGCGCTCGCCGGCGAGGAAGAGCGTCTCGAGGCTCGAGATGTCGTAGTCCTGCAGGAGCACCGCGTCGGGGTCCTCCTTCTTGATGCCGCGGAACGCGGTGGGCGCGGTGAACAGTGCCTTCACCCCGTGCTCCTGGACCACGCGCCAGAACTGGCCGGCGTCGGGTGTGCCGATCGGCTTGCCCTCGTAGAGCACGGTCGTCGCCCCGATGAGCAGCGGCGCATAGACGATGTAGGAGTGCCCGACGACCCACCCGACGTCGGACGCGGTGAACATGACCTCGCCGGGCCCCACGTTGTAGATGTTGGGCATCGACCACGCGAGCGCGACGGCGTGGCCTCCGTTGTCGCGCTGGACGCCCTTGGGCTTGCCGGTGGTGCCCGAGGTGTAGAGCACGTAGAGCGGGTCGGTGGCCGCGACGGAGACGCAGTCGGCGGGCTCGGCGGCCTCCACGGCCTGGGCCCAGTCGACGTCGCGCTCGGTCATCGCGGCCTCGGCCTGCGGGCGCTGGAAGACGATCACCCGGCCCGGGTCGTGCTCGGCGAGCTCGACGGCCTTGTCGAGCAGGGGCTTGTACTCGATGACCCGCTTGCCCTCGATGCCGCAGGACGCGCTGACGATCGCGGAGGGCCGGGCGTCGTCGATCCGGACGGCCAGCTCGCGGGCGGCGAACCCGCCGAAGACGACGCTGTGGATCGCGCCGATCCGCGCGCAGGCCAGCATCGCGACGGCCGCCTCGGGGATCATCGGCATGTAGATGATCACTCGGTCGCCCTTGTCGACGCCGACCGAGCGCAGCACCCCGGCGAAGCGGGCGACCTTGTCGCGCAGCTCGGAGTAGGTGTAGCGCTGGCGGTCGTCGGTGACCGGCGAGTCGTGGATCAGCGCGACCTGGTCGCCGCGACCGGCGTCGACGTGGCGGTCGAGCGCGTTGTGGCAGGTGTTGAGCTCGCCACCCTGGAACCACCGCGAGAACGGCAGCGCCGAGGAGTCCATGATCGTGTCGGGTTCGCGGTACCAGTCGATCAGGCCCGCGGCCTCGCGCCAGAAGCCGTCGGGGTCGGTCATGCTGCGGTCGTACGCCTGCCGGTACTCGCCACTCATGAGCGCGACCCTAACGACGCCACGAGCCCCGGCGCACCGCCCGAAGCGACGGGCACATCGTTCCGGCCGGCCTCCGGCCCCGTTGAGCGAAGTTCCCGGCTATAGCCGGGAACTTCGCTCACGTCAGGACTTGACCTTGGCGGCCACGCGGCGGGCGCCGGCGAGCACGTCGCCGGGGTCGACGCGCGTCAGGGCCCCGTCGCTGAGCACCGGCTCGCCCGCCACCCAGACGTCCCGCACACCCCGGGCGCCGCTGGCCCAGACGAGGTTGGAGACGAGCTGGGCGTCGTCGTCGGGGTCGATGAAGGCCGGGTCGTCGAGCCGGACGTGCACGACGTCGGCCCAGGCGCCGGGGGCGAGGACGCCGAGGTCGTCGCGGCCGAGCGCGCGGCCCCCTCGCGCGTGGCCATGGCCAGGGCGTCGGCGGCGGTGAGCGCGGTGGCGTCGGCGCCCCGCAGCCGGGCGAACAGCGAGGCGAGGCGCTGCTCCTCCCACATGTCGAGGTCGTCGTTCGAGGCCGGCGAGTCGGTCCCCAGTCCCATCCGGACGCCGGCGGTGCGCAGCTCGGCCACCCGTGCCGTGCCCGCGGCGAGCTTCGCGTTCGAGCCCGGGCAGTGGGCCACGGCGACGTCGTGGCGGGCGAGGATCGCGATGTCGTCGTCGGAGAGCTGGATCGCGTGCGCGGCGAGCACCCGCCCGCCCAGCGAGCCCGTCGCCTCGAGCATCGCGGGCACCGAGCCGAACTCGGCGCGCACGTCGTCGTCCTCGCCCACCGCCTCGGCGACGTGGAGCTGCATCAGCGCGCCCCGCTCCCGCGCGAGCGCCGCCGTCGTCACGATCGCCTCGGTGGGCAGCGTGTACGCGGCGTGCGGGCCGTAGCCGAGCTCGATGCGCTCGCCGGGTCCGAAGCGCAGCCCGTCGGCGTCGATCCAGCGCGTGATCGCGTCCCGCATCTGCTGCCAGGTGCCCAGGCGCTCCATCCCGGGCGCGGTGATGATGCCGGGCGTCAGCACCACCCGGGAGCCGATCTCGAGCACCGCCTCGACGACGTGCTCGCTCTGGAAGTACATCTCGGCGGACGTGGTGACGCCGCCGCGCAGCATCTCCGCGGTGCCCGCGAGCATCCCGGCGCGCACGTCGGCGCCGTCGAGCTTGGCCTCGGCAGGCCAGACGACCTCGAGCAGCCAGCGCATCAGCGGGAGGTCGCCGCCCATCCCCCGCAGCACGGTCAGCGGGGTGTGGGCGTGGGTGTTGACCAGCCCCGGCATGAGCAGGCCGTTCACCCGCGTGACCGGCGCGTCCGTGGCCGGCGCGCCCTCGGCCGGCCCGACGTGGGCGATCCGCCCGTCGTCGTCGACGTCGACCACCGCGTCGCGCAGCACCGACATCGACGCGTCACAGGGGAGAACGATCGGAGCGGTGAGGCGGCGCACGGTCAGACTGTGCCACGGCCCGCACCGAGCCCGAACCAGGCGAGGACGGCGAGCACGCGGCGGTGGTCGTCGCTCGAGTCCCGGGCGAGGCCGAGCTTGTCGAAGATCGACGAGATGTGCTTCTCGACCGCCCCCTGGCTCAGGGTGAGGGTCCGCCCGATCGCCCCGTTCGCGCGGCCCTCGGCGACGAGGGCGAGCACCTCGCGCTCGCGCGCCGTCAGCGACGCGCGGGGATCGCGGCGGGCGAAGAGCGCCGAGACGACCTCGGGGTCGAGCACGGTGCCGCCCGCGGTGACCCGGGCCAGGGCGTCGGCGAGGTCGTCGAGGCGCGTGACGCGGTCCTTGAGCAGGTAGCCGACGCCGCCGCCCGCCCCCAGGAGGTCCTGGGCGTAGGACACCTCGACGTACTGCGAGAGCACGAGGATCGCGGTGCCCGGGAGGTCGCGACGCACGCGCAGCGCCGCCCGCAGCCCCTCGTCGGTGAAGTCCGGCGGCATCCGGACGTCGACCACCGCGACGTCCGGCCGGTGCTCCGCGACGGCCGCGACGAGCGCCTCCCCGTCGCCGACGGCCGCCACGACCTCGGCGCCGTACTCACCGAGGAGGCGCACGAGTCCCTCGCGCAGCAGCACCGAGTCCTCGGCGAGCACGACGCGCATCAGCTCTCCCGCACCGGGAGGCTCGCGGTGAGCACCGTCGGACCGCCGGCCGGGCTGGTGATCGCCAGCGTGCCGTCGACGGTGGTGACGCGGTCGGCGAGACCGGCGAGGCCGTGGCCCTTGCCGGAGTGCGCGCCACCCCGGCCGTCGTCCTCCACCGAGACGACGAGCCGGTCGTCGTCGAGCGCGGCGGTGACCGTGGCGCGCGTGGCCGCCGCGTGCTTGGCGACGTTGGTGAGCGCCTCGGTGACGACGTAGTACGCCGTCGTCTCCACCGCCGCGGGCAGGCGTCCGGGCACGGCCACGTCGAGGGTGACCGGCACGGGGCTGCGCGCGGCGGCCGCCCCGAGCGCCGCGTCGAGCCCGCGGTCCGAGAGCACCGGCGGGGCGATGCCGCGGGAGAGCGCGCGCAGCTCGGCGAGGGCCTCCCGGCTCTGGGCGATCGCCTCGTCGAGCAGCGGGCGGGCCTTCTCCGGGTCGTCGTCGAGGCGTCGCGAGGTGGCCTCGAGGTCCATGGTCATCCGCACCAGCCGCTGCTGGGGGCCGTCGTGCAGGTCCCGCTCGAGGCGGCGCATGGTGGTCGCCTCCACCTGGACCGCGGCCCGCCGGCCGGTCGCGAGCTCGTCGGCGCGGGCGCGCAGGGCGGCGGTCTGGTTGGTCAGGAGCCCGCGGGCCAGCGCCGCCCGGGTCGCGACGAGCCCGCGGACCAGCCACGGGAACACGGCGAGCATCACCGCCCCCAGCACGGTGTTGACGACGATCTCGGCGATCCGGCTCTCGGTGCCGCTGAGCAGCCAGGACAGGCCCCGGCGATCCTCCGGGCCGTCGGGCAGTGCCCACTCCCACGCCACGAACAGCAGGCCCCCGAGCCCGCCGATGCCCCAGCACAGGGCGATCACGGCGGCCGCGAGACGGACCGGGAACCCGAGCACCGCGTGCAGCAGGTCCCGCCACGCCTGCGGGTCGCCGATCATCGCCAGCGAGAGCGCCGGGCGGCCCGCGCCGGGGACGGCCACGCGGTAGTGGTGCGGCGGCAGCGCGCGGCCGGTGACGCGCTCGGTGGAACGACGCTCGACGGTGGCGAGACCGCGCGCGGCCCAGAGGGTGGCGGCGAGGATCGGGACGCCGATCCAGAGGATCAGGGTGGACACCCCGAGCGAGAAGCCGGCGACCGCCACGACGAACGCGGCGATCCCGAGCGGGAGCCCGGCGAGCAGGTAGGCGATACGGCGCCACAGGACCTTCCCGGTGTCGGTGGGCGTGGGCACGGCGAGCGCCATCGTGGTCATGCCTCCGGACCCTGCTCGTCGTCCACGGCCGGCCCCAGCCGGTGATCCTCCCGGTCAGGGTAGGGACAACCCCACCCCGGGCGGGGCGCCTGCCGGCTGTCCCGGCGGCACGCCGGCGCGGAGTGTGGTCCGCATGTCGATCCTCGCCGTCTCACCTCCTGTCCCCCGTCCCGTGCGCGCCGCGGTCGTCGTCTGGCTGGTCGCCGTCGGCGCCGGGGTCGCCGAGACCCTGGTCCACCTCGCCCTGCCGGACCCTCCCGGCCCGGCCGCCCTGGCCAAGCGCGCCCTGATCTACGCCGGGGTGGTCGTGCTCGTGCTCGCCCTGCCGAAGGGCCGCAACGTCGTGCGGTGGACGCTCGCCGTGCTGCTCGGGGTGGTGGGGACGGCGTCGCTGGTCGTCGAACCGCTGATGTGGCTCGCGACCGGGGCCTCGCCCGTCGCGTACCTCGCCGACGCGGGCGTCCCGGACCTCGCCGTCGTCGCCCTGCGCGTCGTGCACCTGGCGGCCGTCGTCGTCGCGCTGGTGCTGATGTTCCGGCCCGAGGCGAACGCGTTCTTCAGTTCGCGCCCGCCAGCTCGGCCAGCGTCCGGAGCTGGCGACGCATCATGACCAGGTCACCCCAGGCGAGGGCGTACCGCAGGAGCCCGCCGCGAGCGGCACCGTCCACCGTGACCGTGGCGATGAGCCGGGAGCCGCGGGGGTCGGGCGCCACGGCGTAGGTGATCGCGAACTCCGCGAGCGAGCCGGTCCCGCGCCGCCGGAGCCGCAACGTCAACTGCTCGCCGGGGTCGAAGGAGTCGACGACGAAGAGCACCAGCAGGCGCTGCCCGACGCGCAGGTCGTCCGCGCCCGGGGTCAGCAGTCGCGGGCTCCGCCGGCCGCGGTTGTCGAGGAGGTCGTAGCTGTACGGCGCGACGGTGAGCTGGCAGACCCAGAGCCACAGGTCCTCCGGGCTCGCCGCCGACGTGACCCCGCGGGTCCAGCGGGCGCGGGGCGCGGGCACCAGGACGTCGGCCGGGGTGTGCCGGGCGCGCTCGTCGGGCGTCGTGCCCCAGTGCTCCGGCAGCCCCACCGGGCTACCGCTCGAGAAGGGAGCGCAGCGAACGCAGCGGCGGCAGCCACGCGCCGGCGTCGGGCAGGGTGTCGAGGCTGACGCGCGGCAGGGGCTCGCGGAAGACGCCGTCGATGTCCTCGAGGTCGAGGAAGTCGACGATCTCCGAGGACACCGCGAACGCGGCGTACTCGCGGAACCCGATGACGGTGACCGTGACGCCCTGCGCCACCAGGTCCTCGAGCGGCTCGCGGAACGCCCGCCCGTCGCCGGAGGCCACGACGACGTGCGCGAGCCCGCCCTCGGACCGGCGCAGCTCGATGTGGGCGAGCATGTCGTCGTCGACGTCCGAGTCGTCGGCGGACTTGGGCTTGGCGAACACCGCGAACCCGACGTTGCGCAGCGCCTCGACCCAGGGCCGCACGATCTCCGTGGAGCCCGGCACGACGTTGGTGAACACCGTGGCCTCGGCGACGCCCTCGGGGCCGGCCTCCCCGAGCAGCCAGCGGCCGACCGCGTCGAAGCGGGGCCGGAACGCCGATGTCGGACGCGTGCCGAGCAGCGAGCCGAGGCTCATGTCGATGTTCGGCGCGTCCCAGACGAGCAGGGTGCGCGCGGGCGGGGCCTCCGTCGTGGGCACCACACCGACGCCCTCGTCGACCCGCACGTCGCCGCCACCGGCGATGTCGGTGGGCGGGGTGGCGAGATCGGCGGGCGACGGCGAGGGTGACACGGGGCCGACTCTAACCGCCCGGCGCCGGGTCCGATGGGTGCTCAGGACTCGCCCCCGGCCGCCTCGGTGCGCACCAGGAGGAGATCGCGGCTCGGGCGGCCCTCCTGCTCGGCGCGGGCCTCGAACTTGGTGCGCGGGCGCCACGCCGGCCGCGGCGCGAAGCCGCCGTGCGGGTTGTCGAGCAGCGGCTCGGCGTCGGTCACCTCGAGCATCCACTCGGCGTAGTCGGCGACGTCGGTGGCGAGGTGCAGCGTCGCGCCGGGCGCGAGGCGCGAGGCCATGAGGGCGACGGTCGCGGGCTGGACCAGGCGGCGCTTGTGGTGCCGGCGCTTCGGCCAGGGATCGGGGTAGAAGACCCGCAGGCCGGCGAGCGAGTCCGGGGCGACGAGGTCCTCGAGCACCACGACGGCGTCGCCGCGCAGCAGGCGCAGGTTGGCGAGCTCCTGCTCCTCGAGGCGCATGAGCAGCTGGGCCAACCCGGGGGGATAGACCTCGACGGCGACGTGGTCGGCGTCGGGCTCGGCGGCGGCGAGGGCGGCGGTCGTCTCACCCATCCCGGAGCCGATCTCGAGCCGCAGCGGGGCCCGTCGGCCGAACCAGGCGGGGGCGTCCAGCCGGCCGCCGTCGAGCGGGGGCCGCGGGCCGTCGGGGTCGCGGTCGAAGCCGGCGGCGTCCGCCCCGAAGCGCGTCCAGAGGCGGTCCCAGGCCCGCTGCTGGCCGGCGGTCATCCGCCCGCCGCGGTCGGTGAAGCTGACCACCGAGCGCCGCGGGACGCCCGGTCCGGACGTCGCGCGCGTGTCGTGATCGGTCTCCACCACCTGATCCTCACATCCCGCGCTCCGGCGCGAGAGGTGCGGGAGTCAGGACCGGCGCAGCGAGGCCACCGACGCGTCGTCGGGGGTGATCCGGATGCGGACGGCCGCGTCGGGCAGGCCGAGGACGGCGCCCACGAGCCGGCGGGCCGCGGCGTCGGCCTCCGCGAGCCGGTCGACCACCACCTGCTGCCCGGAAGGGCCGAACCGCAGCGTCCATCCGCCGGAGGCGAAGGTGGCGGTCACCGCGTGCACCACATCGGTGAGTCGCGGCAGCGGCCTGGTCAGCGGCTCCGCGACGACGGGCGTGCGGCGCCGGGTCAAGGGGACGAGGGTCACATCCGCACATCGCGCAGATCACAGCCCGGGTTAGCGGATCCGCGCCGAGATGACCCGGTCGGGCGATCCGTGGACCCCGGACGGCCTCCGTGAGGGCCTGTGCCAGGCCGAGGTCAGCGCCCGCCGCCGCCGGACGAGGGACCGCCCTCGATCACCTGCTGACGCTGCGTCTGCCGCGCACGACGCTGCTGCTCGTACTGGCTGCTCATCTCCGACTCGATGGTCTCGCTGCGCCGCCGGCTCCGGACGCGGGCGAGCAGCAGCAGCGTCAGCCCGTGGAGCACGCCGAGCAGGAGCATCACGCCGCCGAGCTGGGTGATCACGATCTGCACCGTGCCCTGGACGTCGAAGGGCCGGTACGTCGAGATGAGGGCGAGGAAACCCAGCGCCACGAGGTGGAACAGCACCCCGAGCAGCCGGTTCGTCGAGACCGCCGTCTCCTCGGAGTCGAAGACGTCGCGAAGGAACCCGATCCCCGAGCGCATGAGGATCTGGCCCACCACCAAGGTGATGATCGCGCCGACCACGACGATGAAGAGATACGTGCCGGTGTCGAGCACGGGGGGCCTTCCTCGCAGGTGACGGTTGGTGAGCAGTCTCCCCCGACGGGCGATCAATCGAAACCCTCCGGAGTCCTGCCGAACCGGCCTCGCGGGCACGGTCCGACGCCTACGCTGCCACGGCTGTGGGCCCCCTGCGCAGCGCCGTGGTCGCGACATGCCGTGCGCTGTCCCCGCGGGTGTCGCTGCCGAGCGCCGACGCGGTGGAGGCGATCGCCGACCGGATGCTCGCCACGCCGTCCCTCGTCGTGGCCGGGCCCGTCTCGTCGGGCAAGTCGACGCTGGTCAACGCCCTGGTGGGACGCCGGGTCGCGCCGACGGGGGCGGGCGAGTGCACCGGGCTGACGGCCCACTACGTCCGCGGGCCCGCCGATCGGCTCGACGTCGTGCTCGTCGACGGCACCCGTCGGCCGCTGCCGCTCGCCGCGGGCGGGCGGGTCCCGGCCGCGGTCGGCGACCGGCTCGGCGTCCGGCCCGAGGACGTCGACCACCTGGTGGTGACGCTCACGAGCGCCGCGCTGGACGACCTGACCGTGATCGACACCCCGGGGACGGGATCGGCGCGCCGGCCCGGAGGTGTGTCCGGCGGCGCCCACGCCGACGCCGCGCTCGTCGTGCTGCCGGCGACGGCGCACGCGGGCGATCTCGACGTGCTGCCCGGCCCCGCGGCCCACGGCCCGGCGGGGTCGTCGCCGTGCTGGGACGGGCGGACACGGTCGGTCCCGACGACGGCCGCGACCTCGCCGTCGAGCTCGGGCGACGGCTCGGCGACCGCGTGGGGCCGGTGACGCCGGTGATCGGCCTGCTCGCCGAGACCGCGGTCACCGGGGCGCTGCGCGCGGAGGACGTCGGCGCGCTGCGGGTGCTCGCGGCGGCCGACCCCGCGGTGCTCGAGGTCGCCCTGCTCGACGCCGAGCTCTTCACGACCGCCGAGCTGCCCCTGGCGGTCGAGGCCCGGACGCGGCTGGTCGAGCTGCTCGACCTGCGCGGCCTCGCCCTCGGGATCGCGCTCCTGCGCGCCGACGCCGCCGCCGGGGTCGGGGAGCTCTGCGACGCCCTGCTCGCCGCCTCCGGGCTCGCGACGCTGGTCCGACGGCTGCACGACGAGGTGCGCGCCCGCACCGACCTGCACGCCGCGACGGCCGGGGTCCGCGACCTCGCCGCGCTCGGCGAGGCCCTGGGTCGCACCGAGGCGCAGGACGGCGCCGGGCGGGGAGGGCACCCGGATCGCCGACGCCGCCGCGGCGCTGGCGCGCCGGGAGGCGTTCACCGAGCGGGCGCTGCTCGCCGCCCGCGCGCGGCTGTGGGCGGGCGCGCTGGGGCTGCCCGCCGAGCTGCTCGACGAGGTCGACCGGCTCGCCTCGGCCGCGCCCCGGACGTCCGCGTGGGCCGCCCGGGCGCCGGGCCGGTGGAGGTCGCGGGCCACGCGGCCCGGCGCGCCGCCTGGTGGCGCGCGTACGGGTCCTGGGGCTCGCCCCGGCGGATCGCCGACCTCGCCCACGTCGTCCACCGCACCTACGTCGGGATGTGGCAGGACCTGACCGCACGCACCGGTCCCCCGTGACCGGGTCGTCGTGACCGCGTCGGGGCGGGACGTCCCCGCCGAGGTCGCGCGCACCCGCGAGGCGCTGACGACGCTGCTCGCCCGCCTCGACCCGGACGTCGCCGACCGCGCCGCGGCGCCGCCCCCGCCTATGCGGCCGACCGTGGTGCTCGTCGGGGCGCCCGGACGGGGTCGCCGGGAGCTGCTGGCCGCGCTGCTCGGTCGGGACGAGGTCACCGTCGCGCACGCCACCCACGACGACCTCGGCGTGCCGCTGCTCGAGGAGCTGGACCTCGTCGTCCCCGCCCGCGGCCCCGACCCCGGCAGCTGGCCGGTCGACGGCGCCACCGCGGCGCTCGTGCTCGCCGACGCCGCCGCCCCGCTCGGGGCCGAGGAGCTCGACGCGCTCGCCCGCGCGGCCGGCCGGGTGGACACCGTCGTGTTCGCGCTGAGCCGCACCGATGCCCACCGCGGCTGGCGCACGGTGCTCGAGGCCGACCGCGCCCTGGTCGCCGAACATGTCCCGCGGCTCGCGGGGGCGCCGTGGTTCGCGGTCTCCGCCGAGCTCGCCCGCCGCGCGGGCACGGCCGAGATGCTGCCCGAGGCCGCCGAGGCCCTGCGTCGGCGCTCCGGCCTGGCCGCCCTGCAACGCGAGCTGCACCGCCTCGTCGCGCGCCGCCGCCGGATGCTCGCCGAGGCCAACGCGCTGCGCCTGCTCGCCGCCGGGCTGGACGGGGTCGCAGCCAGGGCCGAGGCGACCCGGAGCGCCCTGCGCGCCCCGGCCGACGGGGTCGGCGACCTCGCCCGCCGTCGCGACGAGCTCCTCGCCGCCCGGGCCGCGCTGCGCCGTGACCACCACACGCGCTGGCGCGCGGACCTCGCCGCCGCCCGCGTGGCCGCCGCCGACGACCTCGCCGCGCGCGTCCGCGCCCTCGCGACGGCCACGCGCGGGCGCATCGACGACGCCGACCGCGCCGGGCTCGCCGCGGTCCCGCGCGACCTCGCCGCCGAGGTGGAGACGCTGGCGGCCGCCGTGGTCGAGGGCCTCGGCACGCGTCTGCGCGGGCTGGTCGCGGCGACCCTCGCCGACCTCGTGCCGGCCGGCGAGCTGCCGTCCCTGCGGGTCGCGGATCGAGGGTGGCCGACGCCGCCGAGCCCGGCCTCGTGCCCCCGCCGCGGACGCGGCCCGCCGAGGACCGCCTGCTCGTGGTCGCCGGGGCGTCGGGCGGGCTCGGGCTCTCCGCCTCGCGCTGCTGCCGCTGCTCGCCGTCCCGATCGCGCCGGTCGCGCTCGGCGCCGCGCTCGTCCCGGTGTCGGTGGGGCTCGGGCTGGGCGCGGCGGGCTGGGTCGCGCGGGCCCGGCGCCTCGCCGCCGACCGCGCGCACCTGCGCCAGTGGGCGGCCGAGGCGCTCGCGGAGGTGCGCGGCGACCTCGACCGGGTGCTCGCCGACGCGCTCATCACCACCGAGCGGAGGTCACGCTCGCCCTCGACGCCGCACTCGAGCACCGCGCGCGGGATCTCGACGACGCGCTGGCCGCCGCGGAGCGCGCCGTGCGGCACGCGGGCGCCGACCGGACCGCCGCCGACCGCGCCGCGGCGCACACCGCGGCGGAGGCCCGCGAGGGACGCGACCGTGCCGAGGCGCTGCTGCGGCGGCTCGCCGCACTGCGGGACCGCGTGGATCTCCCCGAACCGCCACCACGGGAGGCGGCGGCGACCTAGCCTCGCGCCATGGTCGAGCTGCCCGACGACTCCTCGCTGGACTCCGGGCTCCACCCCGAGGCCCACGTCGATCCCGGCGGCCCCGCCGCCGAGCTGCTGGTCGCGGCGCCCGACGGCCCGCACGCGCTCGGTCCGGCGACGGTCGACAGCGACGCCGACGGGCGCGCCGACACCGCCGTGGTCGCCGGGCCGGACGCCCTCGAGCTGGGCACCGACGTCGACGGCGACGGGCGCGTCGACGTGCTCACCCGGGTGCTCGCCGACGGCACGGCGACCACCGCCACCATCACCGCCACCACGCCCGGGCTGCCGGGCGAGAGCTGGGACGAGGGCCCGCCCCCGCCCGCGCCGACCATCGATCCGGTCACCGGACGGTGGGTCCGCGGCGGTTGATCCCCCGACCCGGTCGCCCGCGGCCGGTAGGTTCGGCGCCCGTGGAGAGATCCGGGACGCACGCGGTCGGCCACCCGGTCGACCAGGACTTCCTCGCCCTGCCCCTCGCGGCCCTCGCCGACGCCGCGCTCGACGCCGCGCGCCGGGGCGGGGCCCAGCACGCCGACCTGCGCGTGCACCGCCTGCGCACCCAGCACCTCGAGCTGCGCGACGGGCGGGTGGTCGTCGCCGCCGACTCCGAGAGCCTCGGGCTGGCCGTGCGCGTCCTGCGCGACGGCGTGTGGGGGTTCGCCGCCCACGTCGACCTGACCCCCGAGGTCGCGGTGGCCACGGCGCACCGGGCTCTCGACGTCACGGCGACCCTCGCGTCGCTGGCCACCGAGCGCGTCACGCTCGCCGACGAGCCCGTGCACGCCGATGCGGTCTGGGTCTCGCCGTACGACGTCGACCCGTGGGCCGTCGACGTCGCCGAGAAGATCGCCCTGCTCACCGACCGGTCGGCGGCCCTGCTCGCCGCGTCCGGTGTCGACCACGTCTCGGCGAGCCTCGTGCAGGTCAAGGAGCAGAGCTTCTACGCCGACACGGCCGGCACCACGACCACCCAGCAACGCGTGCGCGTCGACCCCGACATCTCGATCACCACGGTCGACCGGGCCGGCGGGGCCTTCGAGTCGCTGCGCACGCTCGCGCCCCCGGCCGGGCGCGGCTGGGAGTACCTCACCGGCACGGGCTGGGACTGGGGCGCCGAGCTCACCGAGCTCCCGGAGCTGCTCGCCGAGAAGGTGCGGGCGCCGAGCGTCGAGGCGGGCCCCACGGACCTCGTCATCGACCCCACCAACCTGTGGCTCGTCATCCACGAGTCGATCGGGCACGCCACCGAGTACGACCGCGCCATCGGCTACGAGGCGGCCTACGCCGGCACGAGCTTCGCGACGCCCGACAAGCTCGGCACCCTGCGCTACGGCAGCGACGTCCTCACGGTGACCGGCGACCGCACCGTCCCCCACGGCCTCGCGAGCGTCGGCTACGACGACGACGGGGTCGCCGCGCAGGAGTTCGACCTCGTGCGCGACGGCGTGCTCGTCGGCTACCAGGTCGACCGGTCGTTCGCGCCGCGCCTCGGTCTCGACCGGTCCAACGGCTGCGCCTACGCCGACTCCGCGGAGCACGTGCCCCTGCAGCGGATGGCGAACGTGTCGCTGCGGCCCGACCCGGTCACCGACAGGCCGACGTCGGAGCTGATCGGCGCGGTGGAGGACGGCCTCTACGTCGTCGGCGACCGCTCCTGGTCGATCGACATGCAGCGCTACAACTTCCAGTTCACCGGGCAGCGCTTCCACCGCATCCGCGGGGGCGAGCTCGTCGGGCAGGTCCGCGACGTCGCCTACCAGGCGACGACCACCGACTTCTGGGGCTCGCTCGAGGCCGTCGGCGGGCCCTCGACGTGGCGGCTCGGCGGCGCGTTCAACTGCGGCAAGGCCCAGCCCGGCCAGGTCGCGCCCGTCAGCCACGGCTGCCCGTCAGCCCTGCTGCGCGGCGTCAACGTCCTCAACACGGGGAGCGGATCGTGACCACCTCGGGCTCGACCCTCGTCGAGCGCGCCCTCGCGATCGCCTCCGCGCAGGTCCCGGACGCGGGCGCGGTCGCCCTGGTCCGCGAGGTCTCCGAGGCCGTCGTGCGGTGGGCGAACTCCACGATGACCACGAACGGCAACACCGTCGAGCGGCGGCTCTCGGTGGTCGTGCTCGTGCCCCTCGAGGGCGGCACCGGCGCGGGCGTCGCCACCGTGCCGGCTCCGACGGGACTCGCCGACGGCCCGGAGGGCGACGCGGTGCTCACCGACGCCGTCGCGGGCGCGGTGCAGGCCGCCCGCCGGGCCGGTCCCGCCCGCGACGCGGCGCCGCTGCCCGAGCCCGCCGGCGCGGCCGACGCGCACTGGGACGAGGGCGCCGAGGACACCTCGACCGCCGTGTTCGCCCGGCTCGCCGAGGAGCTCGGCGCGTCCTTCCGGCACGGCGAGGCGTCGTTCGGGTTCGCCGACCACCGCGTCACCACGACCTGGCTGGGCACCTCCGCGGGTGTCCGCCGCCGCTGGGTCGAGCCGTCGGGGTCGGTCGAGCTCAACCTCAAGGACCCGGCCACGGGCACGTCGGTCTGGGGCGGGGAGGGGGCCACCGACATCGGCGCGGTCGACGTCGCCGCGCTCGTCGAGCGTCTGCGGAACCGGCTGCCGTGGGGTGCCCGGCGGATCGACCTCCCGGCCGGGCGCTACGAGACGCTGCTCCCGCCGTCCGCGGTGTCCGACCTGATGATCTACCTGGCCTGGTCGATGGGCGGGCGGCCCGCGCAGGAGGGCCGCTCGGCCTTCTCGCGGGCCGGCGGCACCCGGGTCGGCGAGCGGCTCGGGGACCTGCCCCTGACGCTCGCGGGCGACCCGGCCGGCGCCGGCTTCGCCGACCTCGCCTACACCCCGGTGCTCGCCACGACGTACTCCGGCGACGAGGTGTCGGTGTTCGACAACGGCGCCACCACCGGGCGCGTGGAGTGGGTGCGCGACGGCACGGTCGCGACGCTCGCCTACCCGCGGGCGGCGGCCACCGAGTACGGGGCGTCGTTCGCGGCGCCCACCGACAACCTCGTGCTCACCGGCGGCGACGACGCCACGCTCGAGGAGATGGTGGCGACCACCGGACGCGGCCTGCTGCTGACCTGCCTCTGGTACATCCGCGAGGTCGACCCGACGACGCTGCTGCTCACCGGCCTGACCCGCGACGGCGTCTACCTGGTGGAGGGCGGCGAGATCGTCGGCGAGGTGAACAACTTCCGCTTCAACGAGTCGCCGCTCGACCTCCTGCGCCGCGCCACCGAGGCCGGCGCCACCGAGCGCACGCTGCCGCGCGAGTGGAAGGACTGGTTCACCCGCGCCGCCATGCCCCCGCTGCGCATCCCCGACTTCCACATGACCTCGGTGTCCCTGGGCCGCTAGGTGCGCTTCGCGCATGTGAGCACTTCGGAGTGCTCTGGCACTCCGAAGTGCTCACGTGCGCCGGAGGCGCACACTGGACGGCGTGATCCGGTCGGTGATGCGCTCCACCGCGCCCCAGACGGCGTGGGAGGCCGAGGTCCCCGTCCGCGGGGACGTCGCCGCGCTCGCGACGCTGCTCGCCGAGGGTGGGGCGGTGGTGCTCACCGGCGCCGGGATCTCCACCGACTCGGGCATCCCCGACTACCGCGGCCCGACGAGCGCGCAGCGCCGCCACGCCCCGATGACCTACGACGCGTTCGTCGGCGACCCCGTCGCCCGGCACCGCTACTGGGCCCGCAGCCACGTCGGCTGGCCGCAGATCGCCGGCGCCCGGCCCAACGAGGGGCACCGCGCCGTCGCGTCGCTGCAGCGCGCGGGCCTGCTGCACGGCGTCATCACCCAGAACGTCGACGGGCTGCACCAGAAGGGGGGCGCACGCGACGTCGTCGAGCTGCACGGGGCGCTGGGTCGCGTCGTGTGCCTGGGCTGCCGTGCGGCGCTGGGACGGGAGCGGGTCCAGGAGGACCTGGCCGCCCTGAACCCGGACTTCGACACGCGGGCCACGGAGATCAACCCCGACGGCGACGCCGAGCTGCCCGACGCCGAGCTCGACCGCTTCACGATGACCGGCTGCCCGTCCTGCGGCGACGGGCCGCTGAAGCCGGACGTCGTCTTCTTCGGCGAGTCCGTGCCACGCGCGCGGGTCGACCACTGCTTCGAGCTCGTCGAGCGGGCGCGCTCGCTGGTCGTCCTCGGCTCCTCGCTGACGGTGATGTCGGGGTTGCGCTTCGTGCGCGCCGCGGCCCGTCGTGATCTCCCCGTCGCCGTCGTGACCGCCGGGCCCAGCCGGGCCGACGACGTCGCGGCCATCCGTCTCACCGAGGCGCTCGGAGAGGTCCTGCCTGCGACGTTGACCACGCTCGGCCTCGGCGAACGAGCCTGAATCGTTCAGCTTGATCGTGTAAGTGAGTCCCCCGACAGCGACTCGGCGGTGTCGCGGAGAAGAAGTCTCGTTAACGTCGGAGACCACCATCGGAGGCTCTTCCCGGGCACGTCGCCGTGTCCGGGGGTGCTTCCGTTCCCGAGGCGACCGGGCCGCTTCGCGGTCTCGGCGTTCGGCGATCGAGCGACCGAGGAGACGCATGACTGCCGTTCCGACCATCCAGGGACTCGACAACCCGCCGATCCGACGCCGTGAGGTGCTCGACTGGGTGAACGAGGTCGCGGACCTCACCACGCCCGACAGGGTCGTGTGGTGCGACGGGTCCCAGGACGAGTGGGACCGGCTCACCTCCGAGCTCGTCGAGGCCGGGACCTACGTCCGGCTCGACCCGGCCAAGAAGCCGAACTCGTTCTACGCCGCCTCCGACCCCGACGACGTCGCGCGCGTCGAGGAGCGCACCTTCATCTGCTCGGTCAACGAGGCCGACGCGGGGGTCACCAACAACTGGATGGACCCGGCCGAGATGAAGGCCACGATGCGGGAGCTCTACCGCGGCTGCATGCGCGGTCGGACGATGTACGTCATCCCGTTCTGCATGGGGCCCGTGAACGCCGAGCACCCGAAGCTGGGCGTCGAGATCTCCGACAGCGCTTACGTCGTCACCTCGATGCACATCATGACGCGCATGGGCCCCGAGGTGCAGCGGCGCCTCGACGAGGGCGACACCGAGTGGGTCCCGGCGCTGCACTCGGTCGGCGCCCCCCTCGAGCGCGGCCAGCAGGACGTCAAGTGGCCGTGCAACGACACCAAGTACATCAGCCACTTCCCCGACACCCGCGAGATCTGGAGCTTCGGGTCCGGGTACGGCGGCAACGCGCTGCTCGGCAAGAAGTGCTACTCGCTGCGGATCGCGTCGGCGATGGCGCGCGACGAGGGCTGGCTCGCCGAGCACATGCTGATCCTCAAGCTGATCAGCCCGGAGGACAAGGCGTACTACATCGCGGCCGCGTTCCCGTCGGCCTGCGGCAAGACGAACCTCGCGATGCTGCAGCCCACCATCCCGGGCTGGCGCGCGGAGACCGTCGGTGACGACATCGCCTGGATGCGGTTCGGTGCCGACGGCCGGCTCTACGCGGTGAACCCGGAGTTCGGCTTCTTCGGCGTGGCGCCCGGGACGAACTGGAAGACCAACCCGAACGCGATGCGCACCATCGAGCAGGGCAACGCCCTGTTCACCAACGTCGCGCTGACCGATGACAACGACGTCTGGTGGGAGGGACTCGAGGGCGACCCCGAGCACCTCACCGCGTGGACCGGGGACGACTGGACGCCCGGCTCGGCCAAGCCGGCGGCCCACCCGAACTCGCGCTACACCGTGCCGATCTCGCAGTGTCCCGTCGTCGCGCCCGAGTGGGACGACCCGCAGGGCGTGCCGATCTCGGCGATCCTCTTCGGCGGTCGCCGCAAGACGACGATCCCGCTGGTCACCGAGTCCTTCGACTGGCAGCACGGCACCTTCATGGGCGCCACGATGTCGAGCGAGATGACGGCCGCGGCCAAGGGCGGCAAGGGCCAGGTCCGCCGCGACCCGATGGCGATGCTGCCCTTCCTCGGCTACAACGTCGGCGACTACTTCCAGCACTGGGTGGACGTGGGCAAGAACGCCGACGCCACCAAGCTCCCGTCGATCTTCTACGTCAACTGGTTCCGCCGGGGCGAGGACAACCGCTTCCTGTGGCCCGGGTTCGGCGAGAACAGCCGCGTGCTGAAGTGGATCATCGAGCGCCTCGAGGGCAAGGCCGCCGCCACCGAGACGCCGATCGGCCACGTCCCGAGCGCCGACCAGATCGACGTCGAGGGTCTCAGCGAGCCGATGGAGGACATCGAGGCGTCGCTGCGCTTCGACGTCGACGAGTGGCGCGAGGAACTGCCCCTCATCGAGGAGTGGTTCGAGAAGATCGGCGAGAAGCTGCCGACCTCCATGCGCGACGAGCTCGAGTCCCTCAAGCAGCGCCTCGACGCGAGCTGATCCGCTCTCCCCCGACCGAACGACACGGCGCCCTCGCTGCTCGGAAGAGCAGCGAGGGCGCCGTTCGTTCGTCCCGGGCCGTGCAGACGGCCGAGCCGCCTCGGCCGCCTCGGCCGACCCGGTCGCACGCGCTTCACCCCGACGTGACGCGGGCTTAGGATCGCGGCGCTCTGCGTGAGCGCGCGATGACAGGGAGGTCATGGGATGACGACGAGCGCCCCACCACCGGGGGAATCCTCGAGCCCGACGGACGAGACGTCGGCGCCCTCCCGTGGCTGGACCGACGTGAAGTTCCGCCCGGTCAACCTGCTCCTGCTCATCCCGCTGATCTCGATCCTGCCGTTCCTGTTCAACCAGGCGGAGCCGACGCTGATCGGGATGCCGTTCTTCTACTGGTTCCAGATGGCCGTGATCCCCGTCGGCATCCTGTGCACCGTCGCCGTCCACCGGCTCACCCGCCACGTCGACGAGGAGGGTGACCGGTGACCGGCGCGCAGGTCGTCCAGCTGATCGTCTTCACGCTGCTGTTCATCGGCGTCGCCGCGATGGGCTTCATGGCCAGCCGCTGGCGTCGCGCCGACGACATCGAGCACCTCGACGAGTGGGGCCTCGGCGGGCGCAAGTTCGGCTCGTGGGTGACGTGGTTCCTGCTCGGCGGGGACCTCTACACCGCGTACACGTTCGTCGCGATCCCTGCGCTGCTGTTCTCGTCCGGCGCCCTGGGCTTCTACGCCGTGCCCTACACGATCATCGCGTTCCCGCTGGTCATGCTGCCGCTGCTGCGCCTGTGGTCGGTCTCCCGCGTGCACGGCTACGTGACGCCTGCCGACTTCGTCCGCGGCCGCTACGACTCGCCGGTGCTGGCGCTGCTCGTCGCGATCACCGGGATCGTCGCGACGATGCCCTACATCGCCCTGCA
The DNA here is from genome assembly GCF_050948445.1 of Actinomycetospora sp. CA-053990. NCBI lineage: Bacteria > Bacillati > Actinomycetota > Actinomycetes > Pseudonocardiales > Pseudonocardiaceae > Actinomycetospora > Actinomycetospora sp. CA-053990. Next base: position 6,064,512 of record NZ_CP192043.1, read on the forward strand.
GCTCGCCGGGCTCGAGGCCGTGCTGCGCACGATGGGCCTCAACGGGTCGGGGTTCTGGGGCCACGCGCCGCTGTTCGTCGCGTTCGTGGTGCTCGCCGCGTACACCTACCAGTCGGGGCTGCGCGCGCCGGCGCTGATCGCGGTGGTCAAGGACCTGCTGATCTACCTGGTCATCCTCGTGGCGATCATCTACCTGCCGCTCAAGCTCGGCGGCTGGGGCACGATCTTCGACGCCGGCGCGGCCAAGCTCTCCCAGCCCTCGCCGAGTACCGGGCAGCCGATGGGCTCGACGCTGCTCACGGCGAACAACCAGCTCCAGTACGCGACGCTGGCGCTCGGCTCGGCGCTGGCGCTGTTCCTCTACCCGCACTCGGTCACCGGGGTGCTCTCCAGCTCCAGCCGCGGCACCATCCGGCGCAACATGGCGGCGCTGCCCGCCTACTCGTTCCTGCTCGCGCTGCTGGCCCTGCTCGGCTACGTCGCGATCGCGGCGGGCAGCAAGCCGATCATCAACGGCTCCACCGGCCGCCCCGACACCAACACCATCGTCCCGGTGCTGTTCGCCGGGCAGTTCCCGTCCTGGTTCGCGGGTATCGCCTTCGCCGCGATCGGCATCGGCGCGCTCGTGCCCGCCGCGATCATGTCGATCGCCGCCGCGAACCTGTGGACCCGCAACATCTACAAGGAGTACATCCACCGCGGCGCGACCCCGCGCGAGGAGGCCCGCCAGGCCAAGTTCGCCTCGCTCGTGGTCAAGGTCGGCGCGGTGCTGTTCATCGTCGCGGTGGACCCGCAGTTCTCGGTCGACCTGCAGCTCATCGGCGGCGTGATCATCCTGATGACGCTGCCGGCGGTGGCGATCGCGCTCTACACGCGCTGGTTCCACCGCTGGGCGCTCATCGCCGGCTGGGCCGCCGGGATGGCGTGGGGGATGTACCTGCTCTACCAGATCCCCAACCCGTCGAACGGCAAGCAGCACTTCGGCGGCTCGGCGCTCGCCCTCGACAAGCTCTCGTTCTTCGGTTGGGCGCCGTGGGACGGCTCGCGTGTGCAGATCTACGTCGGCTTCGTGGCGCTCATCCTCAACATCGTCGTCTGCGTCGTGGCCACGTTCGTGCTGCGCGCGTTCGGCACCCCCGAGGGCCGCGACCACACGACCGGAGCGGACTACCACGCGACGCGCGTCCCCGAGTCCACGGCGCCGGAGGCCGTCACGAGCGTGTGACCGGGCCATACTCCCGGCCCATGACCCCCGCCGCCGGCACGCTGGCCGACGTCTCGCCCTCCCTGGCCGCCGCGCTCGGCGTCGAGGGGTTCGACGACCACCTCGGCGTCGGGCCGGCGCGCGGCACGGCGCTGATGCTCATCGACGGGCTGGGCGCGGACCTCCTCGCCGAGCACGCCGACCGGGCGCCGGTCCTGGCGGAGCTCGCGGCGCGCGGGCAGACCCTGCTGGCCGGCTTCCCGTCGACGACGGCCGTCAGCGTCACGAGCCTCGGCACCGGACTCCCGTCGGGTGAGCACGGCATCGTCGGCTACAGCATGGGCGTGCCGCCGCTCGACGACCCGGGCGCGCCGGCGGAGACGGTGCTCAACACCCTGCGCTGGTGCGCCCACGGGGCCACCGACCCCGTCGACCTGCGGCGCGAGCTCCCGCCCGAGGAGGTGCAGGCCGCGCCGACGGTGATGCAGCGCGCCGCCCGGGCCGGGGTCGCGGTCACCACGATCGCTCCGGAGATCCAGCGTCGCTCGGGCCTCACCCGGGCGGCGTTGCGGGGTGGCCGGTTCCACGGGGTGTCGGCCCTGGGCGACCTGGCCGCCGCGGTGCTCGACGCCCTCGCCACGAGCGCGGCCGAGGAACGCGCGTTCTGCTACGCCTACCACGGCGACCTCGACATGCTCGGCCACACGTTCGGCCCGGGCTCGATGCCGTGGCTGATGCAGCTCACGGTGATCGACCGGCTCGTCGGCGCGATCGCCGAGGAGCTGCCGTCGGACACGCTGCTCGCCGTCGTCGCCGACCACGGCATGGTCGGCACCGACTCCGGCTGGCGGATCGACCTCGACACCAGCCCCGAGCTCCTCACCGGCGTCCGTCGGCTCGCGGGCGAGGCCCGCGTGCGCCACGTCTTCACCGCCGCCGGTGCCGCCGACGACGTGGCCGCGGCCTGGCGCTCCGAGCTCGGCGACGCGGCGTGGGTGCGCACGCGCGACGAGGCGATCGACGAGGGCTGGTTCGGCCTCGAGGTCACCGACACCGCCCGCGGGCGCATCGGCGACGTCGTCGCCGCCGCGCAGGGGAACTGGACTCTCGTGCGCTCCCGCATCGAGCCGATGGAGACCGCGCTGATCGGCCACCACGGCTCGCTCACCGACGCCGAGCAGCGCGTCCCGCTGCTGCTCGCCCGGGGCTGAGAGGTGCGCTCCGCGCATGTGAGCAGTTCGGAGTGCTCGGGCACCTCGAAGTGCTCACGTGCGCGGAGCGCACACTGGGGCCGATGAGCGAGGAACCGTCGGCCGACGTCCGGGAACTGGCCACGCGCGTGTTCGACATGGCCCGCGACGGCGACGCCGCCTCGCTGGCGGCCTACCTCGACGCCGGGGTGCCCGTGGACCTCACCAACGAGAAGGGCGACACGCTCGTCATGCTCGCCGCGTACCACGGGCACGCCGACGCGGTGGCCGTGCTGGCCGCCCGCGGGGCCGACGTCGACCGCCTCAACGACCGCGGTCAGGCGCCCGTCGCCGGCGCGGTCTTCAAGGGCGAGGACGCCGTGGTCCGCGTCCTCGTCGAGGCCGGCGCCGACCCCCTCGCCGGGCACCCCACGGCCGTCGACACCGCCCGGATGTTCGGCCGCGAGGATCTCCTCGAGCTCCTCGGCCCCTGACACCCCGCCCGCGCCGGAGGTCGCGGGACAGCGCGACGGAGGAGCGCTGACGTGCGATTCCCTTGGCGCGACTAGAGCGCCTTGAGGATGTCCTCCACGCGCGCCTTCGCGTCGCCGAAGATCATCGAGGTGTTCGCGCGGAAGAACAGCGGGTTCTGCACGCCCGCGTAGCCCACCGCCATCGAGCGCTTGAACACGACGACGTTCTTGGCCTCCCACACGCGCAGGACGGGCATGCCGGCGATCGGGCTGCCCGGGTCCTCCATCGCGGCCGGGTTGACCGTGTCGTTGGCCCCGATGACGAGCACGACCGACGTCGAGGCGAGGTCGTCGTTGATCTCGTCCATCTCGAGGACGACGTCGTAGGGCACCTTCGCCTCGGCGAGCAGGACGTTCATGTGCCCCGGCAGGCGCCCGGCGACGGGGTGGATGCCGAACCGGACCTCGATGCCGCGCTCGACGAGCCGCCGGGTGAGGTCCGCGACCGGGTACTGCGCCTGGGCCACCGCCATGCCGTAGCCCGGGACGATGACCACCGACGACGCCTCGGTGAGCATCTCCGCCACGGCGTCGGCGTCGACCTCGCGGTGCTCGCCCTCCTCGGTGCCCGACGACGACGTGCCCGACTCGACGCCGAACCCGCCCGCGATGACCGAGAGGAACGAGCGGTTCATCGCCTGGCACATGACGTAGGAGAGGTACGCACCCGAGGACCCGACGAGGGCGCCGGTGACGATGAGCAGGGTGTTGTCGAGCAGGAAACCCGACGCGGCCGCGGCCCAGCCCGAGTAGCTGTTGAGCATCGAGACGACGACGGGCATGTCGCCGCCGCCGATCGACGCGACGAGGTGCCAGCCCAGCGCCAGGGCGACCGCGGTGATCGCGATCATCAGGCCGAGCGAGGGCGTCACGGTGAAGGCGACGGTCAGCGCGGCGAAGGCGACGAGCGCGCCGAGGTTGAGGGCGTTCTTGCCCGGCAGCGTCAGCGGGCGGGACTTCATCCGCCCGGAGAGCTTGCCGTAGGCGACGAGCGAGCCGGTGAACGTCACCGCGCCGATGAAGACGCCGATGCCGACCTCGACGGAGTGAATCCCGAGGAGCTCGGTGGGCACCGTCGTTTGCGTCGGACCGACCGCCTCCACCTCGAGGTACCCGTTCCACCCCACCAGCACGGCGGCCAGACCGACGAAGCTGTGCAGCAGCGCGATGAGCTCGGGCATGCCCGTCATCTCGACGACCCGCGCGCGCCAGAGCCCGATGCCGCCGCCGACGACCATGGCGACGGCGAGGAGCGCGATCGCGCCGGCCGTGAGCGACTCCGCCGCGAGCACCACGGTCGCGACGAGGGCGACGGCCATGCCGGCGATGCCGTAGGCGACGCCCGCCCGCGCGGTCTCGTGCTTGGAGAGCCCGGCGAGACTCATCACCGTCAGGAGGGCGGCGACGATGTAGGCGGCCGTGGCCGCGGTTCCGGCGCTCATGAGGCAGGCCCCTTCGTGAACATCGCGAGCATCCGGCGGGTCACCGCGAAGCCACCGACGATGTTGATGCTGGCCAGCAGGATCGCCACGAACGCGAGCACCGAGACCACCGTGCCGTGCTGCCCGAACTGCAGCAGCGCCCCGACCACCACGACGCCGGAGATCGCGTTCGTCACCGACATCAGCGGGGTGTGCAGGGCGTGGTGGACCTTGCCGATGACGTAGTAGCCGATCACCACGGCCAGCACGAACACCGTGAGGTTGGTGGCGAGCGCGGGCGGCGCGAAGGCCGTCGCGGCGAAGAGCAGCGCGAACGCCACAGCGATCAGCGCGTAGCGCCGGGCCGGCGACGCGACCTTCGCGGGCGCCACCACCGGCGTCGACGCCGCAGGCTCGACCGGCGCTCTGTCAACGTTCCCGCCCGCCCCGGCCGACACCGAGATCGGCGGCGGGGGCCAGAGCACCTCGCCGTGGTGGGTGACGGTGACCCCGCGGACCACGACGTCGTCGAGGTCGAGCACCAGCCGCCCGTCCTTCTCCGGGACGAGCAGCTTGAGCAGGTTGACCAGGTTCGTGCCGTAGAGCTGGGAGGCCTGCGCGGGCAGCCGGGCGGCGAGGTCGGTGTCGCCGACGATGATGACGCCGTTCTCGGTGACGACGACCTCGTCGGCCACCGAGCCCTCGACGTTGCCACCCTGGCCCGCGGCCATGTCCACCACGACGCTGCCGGGCTTCATGAGCGCGACGTCGGCGGCGGTGAGCAGCCGTGGCGCCGCGCGCCCCGGGATCAGCGCGGTGGTGATGACGACGTCGACGTCGGCGGCCTGCTCGGTGTAGATCTCGGCGGCCCGGGCGTCGTAGGCCTCCGAGGTCGCGCGGGCGTACCCGTCGGTGCTGGCCTCCTGCTCCTCCACCTCGACCGCGAGGAAGTCCCCGCCCAGGGACCGGACCTGCTCCGCGACCTCGGGCCGCGGGTCGGTGGCCCGCACCACGGCGCCGAGGCTCGACGCCGCGCCGATCGCGGCGAGGCCGGCGACCCCGGCCCCGGCGACGAGCACCTTGGCCGGCGGGACCTTGCCCGCCGCCGTGACCTGCCCGGTGAAGAAGCGGCCGAAGCGGTGGGCGGCCTCGACCACCGCGCGGTAGCCCGCGATGTTGGCCATCGAGCTCAGCACGTCCAGCGACTGCGCCCGCGAGATGCGCGGGACGGCGTCGGTGGCGAGGACCGTGATGCCGCGGCGGGCGAGGTCGGCGAGCAGGTCCGGGTTCCGCGCGGGCCCGACCATCGCGACGAGCGTGGTGCCCGGAGCCAGGCGGTCGAGGTGCTCGGCGTCCGGCGTGCGCAGCGCGAGCAGGACGTCGGCGGTCCAGGGATCCCCGATCTCCGCGCCGGCCGCCGCGTAGGCGTCGTCGGTGAAGCTCGCGCGCTCCCCCGCCCCCGGCTCGACGACGACCGTCGCCCCCAGGTCGATCAGACCCACCACCGTGGCCGGCGTCGCGGCCACCCGGGTCTCGCGAGCCCCGGGCTCCCGGGGCACACCGATGCGCACCGTCGCGCTCCTCTGCTCTCTCGTCCGCCACGTGCGCCGTCACCAGCAACGACGCCGCGCGGACCGTCCGGACGTTCGTCCGAACGGGCTGTCGATGGCGACCCTAATCTCACGTCCGTGAAACATTCGCGTGGAGGTCCTGTCTCACATCGGGACGATCGTCACCCCACCGGACCGGTCCCGGAATCCGGACGCGAGTCCACGGCGTTGTCCCTGCCATGCGTGATCCCGTGCTCTCGGTCCTCGACCTCTCCCCGGTCCCCTCCGGCACGCCGACCTCGGCGGCGCTGCACGAGACGATCGAGCTGGGGCGGACCGTCGAGCGCGCCGGCTACCGGCGGATGTGGCTCGCCGAGCACCACGGCATCCCGAGCGTCGCGAGCTCCAGCCCCGAGATCCTGATCCAGGCGGTCGCGAGCGCGACGAGCACGCTGCGGGTCGGCTCCGGCGGGATCATGCTGCCGAACCACAGCCCGTTGAAGGTCGCCGAGACGTTCCGCGCGCTGGAGGGGCTGCACCCGAACCGCATCGACCTCGGCCTCGGCCGCGCCCCGGGCACCGACCCGCGCACCGCGATCGCGCTGCGCCGCAGCCGCGAGGCGCTGACCGCCGACGACTTCCCCGAGCAGTTCGCCGAGCTCCGCGGCTACGTCGACGGCTTCCCCGAGGGTCACCACTTCGCCGGGATCGCCGCCATGCCGAACGACGTCCCGCTCCCGCCCGTCTGGATCCTCGCCTCGAGCTACTACGGCGGGCAGGCCGCGGCCGCCTTCGGCACGGGCTTCGCCTACGCCGGGCACTTCGGTGGCGCGGATCCGGGCCAGGCGACCCGGATCTACCGCGAGCAGTTCCGCCCGAGCGACGCCGCGGGCGCCCAGGACCCGCACGTGATCCTCGCCGCTGCGGTGATGTGCCACGAGGACCCCGAGCGCGCCCGCGCCATGGGCCGCGCGCACGCGCTGTCGATGGCCCGCCTGCGCACCGGGAACCCGGGCCCGCTGCCGAGCCCGGAGGAGGCGATGGCCCACGACTGGAGCCCCGCCGAGCTCCAGGTCGAGCAGTCCATGGCGTCGAAGATGACGGCCGGCACCCCCGACGAGGTCCGCGACGACCTCGAGCGCCGGGCGCGCGAGGCGGACGCCGACGAGGTCATGCTCGTGACGCCGATTCACGACGTCGCCGAGCGGCGGCGGTCGTACGAGCTGGTGGCGCAGGCCTTCGGCGTCTCCGGGCCGGCCGTGACGAACGCCCCGCCGTCGCTCGCCCAGGTGTAGTGCTCGTGTAACCGTCCGGAAACAGCTCCCCCGCAGCGTGGGAGCGTGCCCTCGTCCACCACCGGGTCGGTGACCCCGGTACCGACCCACTGCCCGTACTGCTCCCTGCAGTGCGGCATGACGCTGACCCCGCGGGAGCAGGGTGCGGGCCCGGTGCTCGAGGTGGCGGGCGCGAACTTCCCGACCAACCGCGGCGGGCTCTGCGAGAAGGGCCTGTCGTCGGCCGAGCTCCTCGACCACCCGGACCGGCTGACGACGCCCCTGGTCCGCGACCACCGCGACGCGCCGTTCCGCGAGGCCACCTGGGACGAGGCCTACGACCGCATCGTCACGGCGCTGACCGTCGCCCAGGAGCGCCACGGCCGCGACGCCGCGGGGCTCTTCGGCGGGGGTGGGCTGACCAACGAGAAGGCCTACCAGGCCGGCAAGTTCGTGCGGGTCGCGCTGCGCAGCGCGTCGATCGACTACAACGGCCGCTTCTGCATGTCGTCGGCGGCCGCCGCGGCGACGAAGGCGTTCGGGATCGACCGCGGGATGCCGTTCCCGCTGGCCGACATCGCCCGCGCGGACACCGTCATGCTCGTCGGCGCCAACCCGGCCGACACCATGCCGCCGGCGATGCGCTGGTTCGCCGCCGGCGTCGAGCGCGGCGCACGCCACCTCGTCGTCGATCCCCGCTACACCGCGACCGCGGCGACGGCCGACGTGCACCTGCAGCCGGTGCCGGGGACCGACCTGGCCCTGGCCAACGGGCTGCTCCACCTCGCGATCAAGCACCGTCTCGTCGACGCGGGCTACATCGCCGAGCGCACCACCGGCTGGCCTTCGGTCCGGCGCGCGATGCGCCAGTACTGGCCCGACCGCGTCGAGCGGATCACCGGGGTCCCGGTGAGGGTCATGGAGCGCGCGGTGCACCTGCTCGCCGAGTCGCGGGCCACCATGATCCTCTCCGCCCGCGGCGCCGAGCAGCACGCGAAGGGCTCGGACACGGCCCTGGCCTGGATCAACCTGGCGCTCGCCCTCGGCCTGCCCGGCCGCCCGTCCTCCGGGTGGGCGACGATGACCGGCCAGGGCAACGGCCAGGGCGGGCGCGAGCACGGGCAGAAGGCCGACCAGTTGCCCGGCTACCGGATGCTCGCCGACCCCGCCGCCCGCGCGCACGTCGCCGGCGTCTGGGGCATCGACCCCGACGAGCTCCCGCAGCCCGGGGTCTCCGCCTACGAGATGCTCGACCGCCTCGGCACGCCGGGCGGCGTGCGGGCGCTGCTGGTCATGGCGTCGAACATCGCGGTCTCGGCGCCACGGGCCGCCCACGTGCGGGAACGGCTCGGCGCCCTCGACTTCCTCTGCGTCTCGGACCTGTTCCTCAGCGAGACCGCCGAGCTCGCCGACGTCGTCCTGCCCTGTGCCCAGTGGGCCGAGGAGGAGGGCACCATGACCAACCTCGAGGGCCGCGTCCTGCGGCGACGCCGGGCCGTCGAGGCCCCCGACGGCGTGCGCAGCGACCTCGTCGTCCTCGCCGAGATCGCCGACCGGCTGGGCCGCGGGGCCTTCTTCGACCGCGAGCCCCGCGCGGTGTTCGACGAGCTGCGCCGGGCGAGCGCGGGCGGGAAGGCCGACTACGCGGGCATCAGCTACGAGCGCATCGACGCCGAGCGCGGCGTCTTCTGGCCGTGCCCATCCGAAGATCACGAGGGCACGCCGCGCCTCTTCCAGGACGGCTTCGCCACGCCGGACGGCCGCGCGCGCTTCCACGTCGTGCACCACCGCGACGCCGCCGAACCGCCCGACGACGAGTACCCGTACCGCCTGACGACCGGGCGCAGCCGGGCGCACTACCAGTCCGGCACGCAGACCCGGCGGACCAAGACGCTGCTCGACGCCGAGCCCGAGCCCGTCGTCGACATCCATCCCGACCTGGCCGCGCGGCTCGGCGTCACCGACGGGAGCGACGTGTCGCTGCGCACCCGGCGGGGGGCGGCGCGGATGCGCGCGCGGCTCTCGCCGGAGATCCGCCCCGACACCGTCTTCGCCCCCTTCCACTGGTCGGGCGAGGCGACGATCAACGACCTCACGAACCCCGCCCTCGACCCGACGTCCCGGATGCCCGAGTTCAAGACCTGCGCCGTGGCCCTCGAGGCCGCGGAGTCCACCCACGGAGAGGACGCCGACACGTGATGACCACCCCGCGATTCCTGCAGGGCGCCTTCGAGTTCGAGGGGCACGGGCTGGCCAAGCCCGCGCTGCTGGACCCGAGCCTGAGCTACACCGTGCCCGAGGGGGTCACCGGCCAGGTGCTCTACGTCCGCGCCGGCAACTCCTCCGACGAGCTCGTGTCCGTCCTGCTCGCCTTCGACGGCACGCCGTCGCGGTGGCTCCCGGTCGGCGCGAAGAGCGACATGCACGTCTCGCTGCGCGTCGTGGAGGACCTCCTCGCCGGGAGCACCGTCGAGATCCACTACTCGGCCCCCGAGGGCGCCACCGGCACCCTCGTCGTCGACTGCGGACTGGTGGAGGTCTAGGGGTGACGCAAACCGCGGATCGACCGGAGACCGAGCAGGAGAGCCCCGCGAAGAGCCGCCTCGTGGTGGTGGGCAACGGCATGTCCGGGGCCCGCGCGCTCGAGGAGATCCTCGCCCGCGGCGGCGGGGACACCTTCACCATCGAGGTCTTCGGCGACGAGCCCTACGGCAACTACAACCGGATCCTGCTGTCCGAGGTGCTCGCGAACGCGGCGGGCCGGGCCGTGGACGACGAGGACGCCGACGGGGAGGACGAGCTCTACCTCAACCCCCTGGACTGGTACGACGAGAACGGCATCACGCTGCACGCCGGCGTCCGGATCGTGCGCATCGACCGGCACGCCAAGGTCGTCTACGGCGACGACGGGTCGGTGACGCCGTACGACACGCTCGTCCTCGCCACCGGCAGCCGCTCGTTCTTCCCGCCCATGGAGGGCATGTGGGCGTCGAAGACCGAGCTGACGCCCGGGGTGTTCGGGTTCCGGTCGCTGGACGACGCGACGTCGATGCTCGCCCACATCAAGCAGCACCGGACCGCGGTCGTGATCGGCGGCGGGCTGCTGGGTCTCGAGGCGGCCGCGGGGCTGCAGGCGCACGGGGTCGCGGTGCACGTCGTGCACCCGACCGAGGTGCTGATGAACCAGCAGCTCGAGGCCGAGGCGTCGAAGGTGCTGCGCTCGAAGCTCGAGGACATGGGCATGCACCTGCACCTCGGGGTGAAGACGAACGAGATCCTGGTCGAGGACGGCCGTGTGTCCGGGGTCCGCTTCACCGACGGCTCGGACCTCGCGTGCGACATGGTCGTCGTCACCGCCGGCATCCGCCCCAACATCGGGCTCGCGATGGTCTCGGGCCTCGAGACGCAGCGTGCGATCGTCGTGGACGACAAGCTGCGGTCGGTCGACGACGACTCGATCTTCGTGGTCGGCGAGTGCGCGCAGCACCGCGGCGAGGTCTACGGCGTCGTCGGGCCGTTGTGGGAGCAGGCCGCGGTCCTCGCCGACGTCGTCACCGGGGCGGATCCCGACGCCGAGTACCACGGCTCGCGGCTGGCGACGAAGCTCAAGGTCGCCGGCGTGGACGTCGCCCAGATGGGCGTGAAGGTCCCCGAGAGGTCGTCGGACGAGTTCGTGCAGTTCTCCGAGACCGGGCGCGGCGTCTACCAGACCGTCGTCATCCGCGACGGCACGCTGATCGGCGCGACGCTCGTCGGCGACGTCAGCAAGGTCGCGGCGCTGACCCAGGCCTTCGACAGCCGCTCGGCGCTGCCCGAGGAGCGCATCAAGCTGCTCTTCGACCTCGGCAGCGCCGCCGACGCCGCGGGCGCCGCCGACCTCCCGGCCGACACCCAGATCTGCCACTGCAACGGCGTCTCGAAGGGCGACCTCGTCGCGTGCGTCCACGACGGCGCCGAGTCGGTGTCGGCGTGCATGGCCGCGACCCGGGCGGGCAAGGGCTGCGGCTCCTGCAAGGGACTCGTGAAGGAGGTCGTCGAGGCGGCGCTCGGGGGCGCGGGCGTGGAGGACCCGGCCGAGCGCTACTACGTCCCGGGCATCCCCCTGGACAAGCCGACGCTCATGGCGGAGATCCGGTCCCGGGGCCTGAAGTCGGTCTCCAGCGTGTTCGCCGCGCTCGCTCCGGACGGCAAGGACCACGTCGGCTCGAAGATGGGGCTCACCGCCCTGCTGCGGATGATATGGCCCGACGACCACGTCGACGAGCGCGACGGCCGGTTCATCAACGACCGGGTGCACGCCAACATCCAGCGCGACGGCACGTTCTCGGTCGTGCCGCGCATGTCCGGCGGCGTCACGAGCCCCGACCAACTGCGCCGCATCGCCGACGTCGCCGACAAGCACGAGATCCCGATGGTGAAGCTGACCGGCGGCCAGCGCATCGACCTGCTCGGCGTCCCGAAGGAGAAGCTGCCGGAGGTCTGGGCCGACCTCGACATGCCCTCGGGCTGGGCGTACGGCAAGAGCTTCCGGACGGTGAAGACCTGCGTCGGCACCGACTTCTGCCGGTTCGGGCTGGGCGACTCCACGCGGCTCGGCATCGACATGGAGGAGCGCTACAAGGGCGTCGAGGGGCCGGCGAAGATGAAGCTCGCCGTCTCCGGCTGCCCGCGGAACTGCGCCGAGTCGATGGTGAAGGACGTGGGGCTTGTGGCCGTTGAAGGCGGCCGATGGCAGATCTACGTCGGCGGCGCGGCCGGGGCGACGATCCGCAAGGGCGACATCCTCGCCACCGTCGACTCCCACGATGAGGCGCTGCGGATCACCGGCCGGTTCCTGCAGTACTACCGCGAGAACGCCAACTGGCTGGAACGCACCTACGACTTCGTGCCGCGCATGGGCCTCGACCACCTGATCGGCGTGGTCGTCGACGACGTCGAGGGCATCGCGGACGAGCTCGACGCGCGCATGCAGGAGACCGTCGACCGCTACGCCGACCCGTGGGCGACCGACCGGACCGAGGCCACGCCGGGCCAGTTCCACGACGCGCTGCCGCTGGTCCCGCTCCCGCAGGTGCCCGGCAGGACGAGCTCGAGCCGGGACGGGGTGTCGTCGTGAGCAGCACCGAGGAGGCCGTCGAGGCGCGTCTCGGCCCCGTCGAGCGGATCCCCCTGGGCGAGGGGCGGGCGTACCTCGTCGGCGACGAGCCCGTGGCCGTGTTCCGGCCGCGCTCGGGCGGGCTGCACGCGTTGCGGGCGATCTGCCCCCACCGCGGCGGGCCGCTCGCCGACGGGCTCGTCGGCGGAGACACCGGTGATGGGGAGGTCGTGATGTGCCCGCTGCACAACCACCAGTTCTCCCTGGTCGACGGCTCCTGCGCGACCGGCGCGGACGACGTCGCGGCCTACACGGCCACCGAGGAGGACGGCGAGCTCGTGGTCCGCCTGGGCTGACCTCGTCGTGGGGGCCGAGAATGGGGGTCATGCCGACCGTCGACCGCTTCACCGACGAGATCGTCCTGCACACCGCGGCCTTCGCGGACGCCGTGCACGCCGCCGGCCAGGAGGCGCGGGTCCCGTCGTGCCCGGACTGGTCGGTGCGCGACCTCGCCGAGCACCTCGGCGCCGTGCACCGCTGGTGCGCGGGCACCGTGTCGCGGCCCGGCGAGAAGCTCGTGCGCCGGGGGCCCACCGACCCGCCGATGCCGGCCGCCGACGACGAGGTCTCGACCTGGCTCCTGGCGGGCGCCGCCACGGTGACCGAGGCGATCCGCGCCGCCGGCGAGGACACGGTGGTCGGCGGCTTCGGGACGATGGCGCCGGTGTCGTTCTGGGCGCGGCGCCAGTGCCACGAGACGCTGGTGCACCGCGTCGACGCCGAGCTCGCGGCGGGCGGTCCGGTGCTGGCCGGCGTGGACCCCGTGATCGCCGTCGACGCCGTGGACGAGCACCTGGCGATGATCGCGATGGGCGCCAGGCGTCGTCCCGAGCTGCGGGCGGACGGCGCGACGCTGCACCTGCACGCGACGGACGAGGGGCTGGACGGTGCCGGCGAGTGGGTGGTGACGCTCGGTGCCGAGGGCCCGGTGATCGAGCACGCGCACCGCAGGAGCGACGCGGCGGTGCGCGGTCCCGCGACCGCCCTGCTCACCGTGCTCACGAGCCGCCGACGCCCCGAGGACGCCGGTGTCGACGTCCTCGGGGCCTCGGAGCTGCTCACGCTGTGGCGTGAGCAGGGGGCCATGTAGTCGGAGCGACGGGGCTACAGCGACCCGGTGAAGACCGCGTGCTCGTGGTCGAACGAGGGCACCACGTCGACCTGGGCCTCGCCCGCGTCGGTCGTCGTGGAGAACGCGACGTCGTAGGTCAGGCTGCGGCCGGGCTGCAGCTGGTTCTGCGGGGGCAGGCCCATCTCGCTGTCGAAGACCTGCGAGGACGGGGCGCCGGCGGTCGACATCGCGACCGACAGCAGGGTGGGGTCGAAGGCCCGGCCGGTGTTGTTGGTGACGCGCACGGTCACCTGGAACGCGTGCGGGTTGGTGTGCCCGGCGGCGTAGCTCGAGGGGTCGTAGGCGGTCGGCCGGTCGACGGTGACGGCCAGGCCGTCGGCGTAGGTGAAGGTCTGGCCGAAGCCCACCGCGGACGTGGCCGGGGCCGAGGCGCCGGAGGTGTCGGGCGTGCCGGAGGCGGCCGGGGTGGTGGCACCGATCGCGGACAGGTCCTCGCCCAGCTGGGTCACGGCGTTGGCGACGATGACCATGCCGGTGATCCCGAGCGCGACGGCAAGCACGCAGGCCACGACGCCGCTCACGGCGGTCCTGGTGTTGGTGGCGACGCGGCGACGGGCGCGCTGCACGCCGACGAGGCCGAGCACCAGGCCGACGATCCCCAGCAGGATCGCGCCGATGCCGAACAGCGGGATCAGGCCGACCACCAGGCCGCACAGGCCCAGCACCAGCCCCGCGATGCCGAGGCCGTTGCGCGGCGCCACGGGCGGCTGGGGCGGCATCACCGGCACGCCCGGCATGAGCGGCATCCCCGCGCCCGGCGCCCTCCGCGGCGCCGGCACCGCCGCCGCGCGGGCGGCGTCGAGCGCGGCCCGCGGGATCGGCATGGTCGGCGGCTCGACCGGCGCCGAGGTCTCGGCGGGAGCGCGGTGACGCGGCGGCTGGACGGTGGTCATGGTGTGCGTATCCCCCGACGAGATGCGTGGTGTCCGCCGGACGGCGGACCTGCCGCTGATGTCGTCGGGGGCGACGATCCGTTAGCACCCGTCACCGGAACGAGTGAACGCTCCTCAGAGGGTCAGCACGATCTTCCCGAACGTCGAGCCCTTCTCGAGCTCGCGGTGCGCGGCGGCCGCGTCCTCGAGCGGGAACGTGCCGGCGATCCGGACCGTGAGGACGTCCTCGTCGATGAGCCGGGCGATCCCGGTGAGGGCGACGCCGTCGGGCTCGACGAGGAAGTCGGTGACCCGCTTGCCCTCGGCGTGCGCCCGCTCCGTGAGGCCCTCGGGCACGCCGGAGGGCACGCAGACCAGCAGGCCGCCGGAGCGCATCACGGTGAGCGAGGCGGGGCCGTTGGTCTCGGTCAGGTCCACGGCGACGTCGATGTCGCCCGTGGCCTCGGTGACGTCCTCGGTGCGGTGGTCGATCGCCTCGTCGAGCCCGAGTGCGACCAGGTCGGCGTGCTTGCCGGCCGAGGCGGTGCCGATGACGTAGGCGCCGCGGGCCTTCGCGATCTGCACCGCGAGGTGGCCGACGCCCCCGCCGGCGGCGTGGATCAGCACCCGTTGGTCGCGCTGGACGTCGGCGGTGTCGACGAGGATCTGCCAGGCGGTGAGGGCGGCGAGCGGGGTGGCCGCGGCGGTCACGTCGTCGACGTCGTCGGGGATGCGCGCGAACTGGCGGGAGGGGGCGGTGACGTACTCGGCGTAGGCGCCGGCCTGCCGCGGGAACCAGGGCATCCCGTACACGCGGTCGCCCACCGCGAAGCGCGTGACGCCCATGCCGACGGCGTCGACGACCCCGGCCACGTCCCACCCGACCGTGAACGGCGGTGCGGTCATGTCTCCGCCGGCCGAGGCGAGCCCGGCACCGCCCGCACGGACCTTGGTGTCGACGGGGTTCACGCCTGCGGCCGTCACGCGGACCCGGATCTCGGTGGGGAGGGGCTCGGGGACCGGGGCGTCGGTGAGGTGCAGGACCTCGGGCCCGCCGGCGGTGTCCTGGGTGATCGCGCGCATCGTCGAGGGCATGTCCCCCGCGTGCCCCGGGACCGCCGCGGGCACACCCCGTCTGCGCAGCTCCGCTTCGCCGCGTGCGTCGCGAGCAGGGCGGAAACCCGCCGGACCCCGTCGGTAAACTGGGTGTCATGGTGCAGTCCGAGCCCGGCACACGCGTGCCCGAGAAGCCGACCCTCGACGGCCTCGAGGACCGGTGGGCGCGCGTATGGGAGGACGAGGGCACCTACGCGTTCGACCGCACGGCCACGCGCGAGCAGGTGTACTCGGTCGACACCCCGCCGCCGACGGTGTCCGGCTCGCTGCACGTCGGGCACGTGTTCAGCTACACCCACACCGACATCGTCGCCCGCTTCCAGCGCATGCGTGGCAAGCACGTCTTCTACCCGATGGGCTGGGACGACAACGGCCTGCCCACCGAGCGGCGCGTCCAGAACTTCTACGGCGTGCGGTGCGAGCCGAGCCTGCCGTACGACCCGGACTTCACCGCGCCGGACAAGCCCGGCAAGCAGCAGGTCCCGATCTCGCGCAAGAACTTCGTCGAGCTCTGCGAGACGCTCACCGCCGAGGACGAGAAGGCGTTCGAGGAGCTGTGGCGCCGCAACGGCCTGTCGGTCGACTGGTCGCACGGCTACCAGACCATCGACGCCCGGGCCCGCGCGATCAGCCAGCGCGCGTTCCTGCGCAACGTCGAGCGCGGCCAGGCCTACGTGTCGATGGCGCCGACGCTGTGGGACGTCACGTTCCGCACCGCCGTGGCGCAGGCCGAGCTCGAGGACCGCGAGCACACGGGTGCGTGGCACCGGGTCGCCTACCACGGGGCCGACCAGGACATCGTCATCGAGACGACGCGCCCGGAGCTGATCCCCGCGTGCGTCGCGCTCATCGCGCACCCCGACGACGAGCGCTACCAGCCGCTCTTCGGCACTACGGTGCGCTCGCCGCTGTTCGACGTCGAGGTCCCGGTGCTCGCGCACCCGGCCGCCGAGATGGACCGCGGCGCCGGCATCGCCATGTGCTGCACGTTCGGCGACCTCACCGACGTCCAGTGGTGGCGCGAGCTCGACCTGCCCAACCGCACGGTGATCAACCGCGACGGCCGTCTCCTGCGCGAGACGCCCGAGTGGATCACTTCGGAGCTCGGCCGGCAGCGCTACGAGGAGCTCGCGGGCGCGACGGTGCACACCGCCAAGGAGCGGATCGTCGCGATGCTCACCGAGACCGGCGAGCTCGTCGGCGACATCCGGCCCGTCACGCGCCCCGTGAAGTTCTTCGAGAAGGGCGACAAGCCGCTCGAGATCGTCTCCAGCCGCCAGTGGTACATCCGCAACGGCGGCCGGGACGCGGCCGTGCGCGACGAGATGATCGCCCGGGGCCAGGAGCTGCAGTGGCACCCGGGCTACATGCGCCACCGCTACGAGGACTGGGTGCGCGGCCTCAACGGCGACTGGCTGGTCAGCCGCCAGCGCTTCTTCGGGGTGCCGGTGCCGGTCTGGTACCGGCTCGACGCCGACGGCGAGGTCCTGCCCGACGAGGTGCTCACGCCGTCGGACGACGCCCTGCCCGTCGACCCCTCGACCGACCTCCCGCCCGGCTTCACGGCCGACCAGCGCGACGTCCCGGGCGGCTTCACCGGCGACCGCGACATCCTCGACACCTGGGCGACGTCGTCGCTGACCCCGCAGATCGCCGGGCTCTGGAGCATCGACGACGACCTGTTCTCGCGGGTCTTCCCGATGGACCTGCGCCCCCAGGGCCACGACATCATCCGCACCTGGCTGTTCTCCACGGTGCTGCGCAGCCACCTCGAGCACGACAGCCTGCCCTGGGCGCACACGGCGCTGTCGGGCTGGATCCTCGACCCGGACCGCAAGAAGATGTCGAAGTCCAAGGGCAACGTCGTCACGCCGATGGACCTGCTCGTCGAGTTCGGCTCCGACGCGGTGCGCTACTGGGCGGCCAGCGGGCGTCCCGGCGTCGACACGGCGTTCGACCGCGGTCAGATGAAGGTCGGCCGCCGCCTCGCGATGAAGCTGCTCAACGCGTCGAAGTTCATCCTCGGCGTCGGGGTGCCGGCCGGGGAGCCGGACCTCACCGCGGTGACGATGCCCCTGGACCGCGCGCTGCTCGCCCGTCTCACCGAGGTGGTCGAGAAGGCGACGACGGCCCTCGACGGGTACGACTACGCGGTCGCGCTCGAGACCACCGAGCAGTTCTTCTGGTTCTTCTGCGACGACTACCTCGAGCTGGTCAAGTCCCGTGCCTACGGCGAGTTCGACGAGGCCGGCCGCGACTCGGCGCGCGCCACGCTCGCGGCCGCGCTGCGGGTGCTCCAGCGCCTGTTCGCGCCGGTGCTGCCGTTCGTGGCCGAGGAGGTCTGGTCGTGGTGGCAGGAGGGCTCGGTGCACCGGGCGCCCTGGCCCGACGTCTACGAGCTGGCCACCTCCGCGGAGGCCGACCCGCAGGTCCTCGAGGTCGCGTCCGACGTCATCGGGAGCATCCGCCGGGCGAAGTCCGAGCAGAAGCTCTCCATCCGCACCGAGGTCGAGAGCCTCTCGGTGCAGGCCGCGCCGGCCGCGCTCGAGGCGCTGCGCGCGGCGCTCGCCGACGTGCGGGCCGCCGGGCGGGTGCGCGACGTCGAGCTCGTGGTGTCCGCGGACGGCGAGCTCGTCACCACCGTCGGCGCCCCCACCGGCTGACCTCGCCCGTGGACGACCTCCTCGACTGGGTCGACGATCCGGACGCGGGCTGGAGCGTCGGCACGTTCGGCGCGCTCGCCGAGTTCCTGCGCGACCCCGACGAGCCCGCCGACGTGGTGCGCGCGCCGGGTCGGGCCTCGGTGGTCACGCCGCGCGGGGGCGTCGCCGTCACGCTGACCGACGACGTCCTGCCGGTCGCCTGGGAGCGGCGGGCCGGCGAGAGCTGGAGCCAGGCCGTCGCGCTGTGCCTGCTGCTGCCCTCGGGCGGACGGTCGGTCGTCACCGAGCTCGGGCCCGACGACGACGCGCTGCGCGACGCGGACCGGGACGCGGTCCTGGTCGACCTCGGCGTCGGCGCGCCGCACCTCGAGGCGTGCGTGCGGACCAGCGACGCGTCGCTGCTGGCCGAGCTGCGGGCGGTCGAGGGCCGGCCCTCGCGGAGGCCGGACACCTGGCCGCGGCGCTGGTCGACGCCGGTCCGCACCGGGTGTTCCGCACCGGTGTCGCGCGGCTCGAGGTGTTCACCCCGATCCCGCCGCCGACGGGCGCCAGCCCGGACGGTCCGCACACCCACCTGCTGCCGCGCCTGCTCGCGCGTGGCCGGACGCACGCGGCGACGGACCCGATCCCGGCCGGTCACGCGCCGGGCGCGACCATCCATCTCCCGCACCCGACCCGAGCGGTCGACGGGCGACGGGTCCCGACGCGCGCCGACCGACACCGCCGGGGCCAGGAGATACTGGCTCGGTTCGGCGACCCGGCGGTGGTGGCGGCCAAGGCGGCGGTCGACGATGCGCTGGCGACATCGACGGAACCGCCCCCGTGGGCGCTGGAGCGGGGATACCGGGCGGCGGTGGAGCTGGCGCTACGGCAGAGCGAGGAGCTGTGGCCCGGTCATCCCCATGTCGAGGCGTGGCGACGGCACGTCCCGCGGGAGCGGGCGGACGGCCACGATCAGCCGCTCACCCACGATCCCGCCCAGTAGTGGTGAGACCGAGCGGGGTGAGTCAGTCCTGGAGCTCGGACTGCGGCGTGATCGCGAAGCGGAACTCGTCGCCGTCGCCGCGCTCGGCGTCCGGGACGCGCTCGACGTCGAGCACCTTGTCGTCCAGGGCCGACGCGGCCTGGGGCTCGAGGAAGATGACGGCGCCGCCACCTTCGAGCACGGTGTCGTCCGCCGCGGGGGTGGGTGCCACGGAGAGCTCGAGGCCCTCCTCCGCCATGTTGGGCGTGGCCGCGATGCGCAGACCCGACCCTTCAGGCATCTCATTGGTCTCGAGGATGGTCGAGATCGCCTCGGCCGCCGTCTCCGTCAGTGCCAACATGCCTCGTTACCATACGGATCACGGATTGGTCACGCACGTGGATGCGCGTGCCGTCACGCGACCGAATCCCCAGCTCAGGCCAGAACGACTGCCCGAACACGGAGGGGAACGACCGAATGGCCCTCCCGGTGAGCCCAGACCCCACCGATCGGCGCGCGGCCGTACTCCGAATGCTCGAGGCGTCACCGGACGGCCTCTCCGACGCCGCTCTCGCCCGGGCGCTCGGCGACGGCACCCGCCCCCAGACGGTCAACCAGCTCTGCCGCCGCCTGGTCGCCGAGGGCGCGCTCGAACGCGTCGGCACCCGCCCGATCCTCAACCGCCTCCCCGTCCCACCCACCCGCCGCCGGGGTCGGAAGACCACGGCCGCCTCGAGCGCTCCGGACTCGACGCCGCCCACGGAGCTGCGTGCGCGCGGGACCGGCCGCGGCGCAGGGAGGGCCGCACCGCCGACGAGCGGCCGCCCGCCCGCGGACGTCACAACCCCCGTGCCGGACGCTTCGGAAACCGAAGCATCTCCCGCAGCGCAGTCGGATCGGGCGACGACCCGGCCGAAGAGCGGCCGCCGGACCGCCGAGGCGAGGACCCCCGCGTCGCATGCTTCGGAGACCGAAGCGTCGCCCGCGACGGCACCGGCCGCGGCGACGACGCGACGGGCCCGGAACGGAACGCGCTCGACGACCGGCGGCACGACCGCGGGCGCCACGACCCGCTCGGCGAACGCTTCGGAAATCGAAGCGTCTTCCGCGAAGGAAGCCACCCCCGAGCCGACGACGCCGAAGCGGGGGACGCAGAGCACGGCCGAGGGCGCGGCTCCCACGTCCGGGGCCGACCAGGCCGAGCCGGACCCCGAGGTCGTCACCCCCTCGACGTCGCCGAGCGAACCCGAGACACCGACCTGCGGGCCGCCGCCGTTCGACGCACTCCAGGCGTGGTCGCGGGTGGCGAACGTGCAGGCGCTCGTCGCGGACTGGCTGGTGCGGCGGGGGGCGACGCTGCGCTCGGCCACGCTCCACGGTCAGGGACCGACCCGCGACCTCGTCGCGTCGCTCGACGGCGACGACGTGCACGTCGAAGTCACGGGATGGCCCGCCGACGGCGCGCGGACGCACCCGACGACGATCGCCGGCGACTGGTTCTCCGGCGCCGAGCAGGCGGCGGTGCACCGACGTCGCGCACACCCGAAGGCGCGCATCGTCATCGCGCTGCCCGACACGCGGCGCTACCGCAGCCTCACCGAGCAGCGCGCGACCGCGTTGGCGGGCGCGGGGGCCGAGGTGTGGTTCGTCGACCCGGCGGGGTCCGTCCAGGCGCGGTGAGGCTTGCCTACCGGTTCGCGCCGAACGGCCCGGGGTAGGACCCCGGTGCCACCACGCGAACGAGAGGGCCCCATGTCCGCCGACATCACCGAGATGATCCTCGACGACCACGACTGGTTCCGCCGCCAGTTCCTGCACCTGGCCGACCTGCGCGAGCAGCCCGAAGTGGCCGAGAAGGTCTGGGACAGCCTGGCGATCCAGCTCGAGATCCACGCCTCCGCCGAGGAGCAGCACTTCTACCCGTCGATGGCCCGTCGCGCCGACGACGAGGAGGCGTCGGCGACCGAGGACGCGATCGGCGACCACGACGAGATCCGCGCGGGCACCGAGAAGGCGCGCGCCGCGACCGTCGGCAGCCAGGAGTGGTGGGACGCCATCGACGAGACCGACAAGGCGAACAACCACCACATGTCCGAGGAGGAGAGCGACGACCTCGCGCCCTTCCGCAAGGTCACCTCGCTGGCGTTCCGCCAGGAGCTGGGCGCGAAGTTCGAGCAGTTCAAGGTCGAGCACGCCGAGGGTCGCGGTCTGTCCTTCGAGCAGAAGGACGCCGAGGAGTACGTGGAGGCCGTCACCTCCTGACGCCGCTGGGGCTGACCTCGAGGGAGGATCAGCGCGGCGGGTCCCCGGTCCGGTCGAAGCCGACCGGGGACACGGCGTCGGCGTTGGACGTCAGGCCGGGGATGTCGGGCTCGGCGACGAGCACCGCGGCGGACCCGGCCAGCACGAGGGCGAGCACGGTGGAGAGCGCGGGCACAACCCAGCCCGGCCGGTCGCCGCGTGGTCGATCGGCGCGCGGCAGGGGCACGAGCGCGCCGTCCGGCAGAGGGAAGCCGTCGGTCGGGCACGGGTCGTCCACCGGGCCGGCGTCCTCCTCGTGCCGCGGGAGCACCAGGGCCGCGGCCCACGGCAGGGAGCTCGCCTCGGGGGGTGCCCAGAGCAGGGTCGCGTCGGCGCCCTCCGGGTCGGCGAGGTGCTCCACGACCGGCGTCTCGCGGTCGGCCACGACGATCGTGAGGACGTCGGGCACATCGTCGCCGAGGCCGTCGGTGATGATCTCGAGCAGCGCGTGCTCGACGAGGCGGGTGAACTCGCCGCGGGTGAGGTAGACCTCGGCCTCGCCGGCCGTCACCACGAGCTCCTCGCCGTCCGAGACGCACATGATGTGCCGTGCCTCGCGCAGCTCGCGGCTCAGGTGGGCGGCGTCGCGCCGGCCGACGGCGTCGGAGCGGTCGCGCAGCGAGTCGGCGAGCTCCGGGGCGACCACCGCGAGCTTCGCGTGCACGACGCCCGACAGCAGCCCGTCGAGGCGCGCGTTCAGGTCGACCGCGCCGCCCTCGGCGATCTCGACCCCGTCGTCGGCGGCGCGCACCGGCCACACGGCGAGCTCGTCGCCCCGGGTGTCGACGACGACCGCCGGCGTCCCCGCGGCCGAGCGCGCGAGCTGGTCGCCGGCCCACGCCACCGCGTCGGGCAGCCAGGAGGGGTCGGGCAGGCCCGCGAGGCTGACGGCCTCGGTCAGCACCGCGAACCGGTGCTCGTCGAGGTCGCCGGGCACCACGAGCACGAGGTGGTCGGGCTGGCTGCCCTCAGCGGCGACGAGCTCGGCCAGTGAGGCGCCCAGTACCTCGGCGTCACCGTCGGCGAGCTCCACGTCGATCGTGCGGTACTCGACGTCGTCCACCCGGATCGCCGCCGAGGAGCCCGGAAGGGCTTCCAGCACCATGACCCACCGGTCCACGTCTCCCCCTTCACCCGTCGTACTCCGAACAGGTTAACGTTCACTCGTCTGTTCGGTCTACGAACGCGCTGCGTTAGCCGGTTGCTGGGATCTTCACTCACGAGTGATCCGGAGGGATAGTCCATTCGGCGATTGGCCAGTGCCGGGTCCGCTACGCTCGCGCTCCTCGCCCGGGAGGCGCGCCGACGGGAGGTGTCGTGATCACCGCCGACGCCTCCCCACGCGCCCGCACCCATCCCCACCTCGTGCACCCCCACCTCGTGCCACTGTGGCGGGGGCTCGTGGTCTACCGGGTCGTGGCGCTGGTCGCGGCCGTGGTCAACCTCGTGCGCTTCTACGACGTGTGGGCGCGTCCGGTGCTCGGGGTCGTGGTGGTCGCCGCGATGGCGGTCTGGACCGCGATCTCCTCGCGGCGCTACCTGCGCTCCGGCGACCCGGCCACCGCCGTCGCCGACCTCCTGGTGACCGCGCTGGCCACCGCCTCGACGCTGCTCGTCGACACCCCCGACCGCGTCGCCGCCGGCGGTTCGGTGATCACGACCGTGTGGTCGGCGGGGCCGGTGCTCGCGATGGCGATCGCCCTCGGGTGGCGGGGCGGGCTCTCCGGCGCGGTGGTCACCCTCGCCGTCCTGTTCGGGGTGCGCCGCGCCCTCGACGCCGACCTGCTCTTCGACGCCCAGCTGCTGCTCGTCGCCGGGCTCGCCGTGGGGCTGGCGGCCGACACGATGCGCCGCTCGGTCGAGCAGCTGCGCGCCGCTGCCGCCCGCGAGGCTGCGACGGCCGAGCGCGAACGGCTGGCCCGCGACATCCACGACGGCGTGCTGCAGGTGCTCGCCCTCGTCCGGCGGCGTGGCGACGAGCTCGCCCGCCACGGCGTCGACGCGCCCGCCGTCGAGCTCGCCCGCCTCGCCGGGGAGCAGGAGGTCGCGCTGCGCCGGCTGATCACCTCGGCGCCCGTGCCGGCGGCCGACGGCACGGTCGACCTGTCCTCGCGCCTCGCCGGCGTGCTGCCGACGCACGCCTCGCTCGCGGTGCCCGCGCACGCGGTGCCCCTGCCCGCCACGGCCGTCGACGAGCTCGCCGCCGTGCTCCGCGAGGCCGTCACCAACGCCGGGAAGCACGCCCCGGAGGCCGGGCTGTGGGTGCTGGTCGAGGCCGACGACGACGCGGTCACCGTGAGCGTGCGCGACGACGGCCCCGGCATCCCCGACGGGCGCCTGGAGGAAGCCGCGGCGGAGGGCCACCTCGGCGTCGCGGGATCGATGCGCGGGCGCGTCCGTGACCTCGGCGGCACCCTGTCGCTGCACACCGGCCCCGGGGAGGGCACGGAGTGGGAGATCGTCGTTCCTCGTGGGAGGCAGGCCTGATGGTCCGCGTCATGGTCGTCGACGATCACCCGATCTGGCGCGAGGGCGTCGCCCGCGACCTCGCCGAACGCGACGTCGAGATCGTCGCCACCGCCCCGGACGGGGCCGCCGCGGTGCGCATCGCGCGCGCCGTCCGACCCGACGTCGTGCTCATGGACCTCCAGCTCCCGGAGCTCTCCGGCGCCGAGGCGACGGCGGCGATCCGGGAGGCGCTGCCCGACACCCGCGTGCTCGTGCTCTCGGCGAGCACCGAGCACGGCCACGTCCTCGAGGCCGTGCGGGCGGGCGCGTCGGGCTACCTGGTCAAGTCGGCCGGCATGGAGGAGCTCGTCGACGCGATCGACCGCACCGCCCGGGGGCAGGCCGTCTTCTCGCCCGGGCTGGCCGGGCTCGTGCTCGGCGAGTACCGGCGGCTCGAGTCCGAGGGCCCGGACGAGCCGCGTCTGACCCCGCGCGAGACCGAGGTCCTGCGCCTCGTCGCCAAGGGGCTGACGGCCCGGGCCATCGCCACCCGGCTGACGCTCTCGCACCGGACCGTGGAGAACCACGTCCAGAACTCCCTGCGCAAGCTGCAGCTCACCAACCGCGTGGAGCTGACGAGGTATGCCATCGAGCGTGGTCTGGACGCCGACGAGTGACATGTCCTGATTGACATGTCGCGGCGGACAGGTGGATGCTCCTCGCCATGGAGCAGGAGACCGCCGCCGCGGACGAGCAGCGCCCCACCGGCCTGAAGAACTTCTCGGGCCTGCTCTGGGACGTCGGCGCGCCGCTCGTCGGCTACTACGCGCTGCACCTGCTGGGCGCGTCGGACTGGGTGGCGCTGCTCGTCGCGACGCTCGCCGCCGGCCTGCGCCTGGTCTGGGTGGCGGTGCGCAGCCGCGAGATCACGTGGTTCGCCGCGGTGATGCTCGCCGTGTTCGGCCTCGGCCTCGCCCTGGCGTTCGTCGGCGGCGACCCGCGGTTCCTGCTGGTCAAGGACTCGTTCGGCACGGCGCTCGTCGGCCTGGTGTTCCTCGCGAGCCTGTTCTCCCGCAAGCCGCTGACGCTGTCGGCGTTCCAGACGTGGCAGCCGAAGGAGGCCGCCGAGATGGACGGCTTCTACCGGACGCTGCCGCCGATCCGCCGCATGTTCCGGCGCAGCGCGGTGGTGTGGGGCATCGGCCTGCTGCTGGAGGCGATCGTGCGCATCCCCCTGATCTACCTGCTGCCGATCGACGTCATGGTCGGGCTGTCGACGGCGATGATGGTGACGGTGATCGTCGGCCTGTCGGTGTGGAACGGCTGGTACGGCAAGCGCGCCGGCGGGAAGGCCCGCGCCTGGGCCGCGGAGCACCAGGTCGCAGCCTGAGATCCGAGGGGTCGAGGCCTGGCGCTCAGCGCGCCGAGCCGACCCCGACCAGGCGCTCCAGGCTCCACATCGCCCAGCCGTGCACCGCCTCGTACTGCCGCAGCCCGTACTCGCCGGCGAGGCGTCCGAAGGGGAGCGGATCGCCCTCGCGGTGCTCCGCGTCCTCGGCCTCCATCAGCGGCCGCAGCTCCTCGATCTCGGCGGCGCAGTGCGCGGCGATGCCCTCGAGGAGCTTGCGCGCGTCGTCGGGCTCCAGCGACTGCACGAGGAACATGCGCAGCACTGTCTCGTCGCGCACCGTCGCCTGCTCGGGCCAGTGGAACATCCACCGGCGCAGCTCGGTGCGCCCGTCCTCGGTGAGCACGTAGGACTTGCGCCCGCGCGGCCCCGTCTCGTCGACGACGACCTGGCCGGCCTCGGTCATCTTGCCGAGCTCGGGGTAGATGCGGCTGTGGCCCGCCTGCCAGGCGTAGCGGCCGATGCCGCCGTCGAAGGCGCGGGTGAGGTCGTACCCGCTGGCCGGGCCCTGGGCGAGCAGGCCCAGCAGGGCGTGGCGCAGCGACATGCGGCGACGCTACCAGTCCGTCTTGACATGTCCGTACAGACAGGTTGGAGTGGGCTCATGGTCACCACGCCCACCCCCACCCCGATCGGACGCCGCCCGGAGCTGGGCGGGCGGTTCGCCCCGGTGCCCGACGAGATCGACGCCGTCGACCTCCCCGTCGAGGGGACCCTGCCGCCCGAGCTCACGGGGCGCTACCTGCGCAACGGCCCCAACCGGCTGCCCGGCGAGGAGCCCGGCCACCTCTTCACCGCGCACGGGATGCTGCACGGCGTGCGACTGCGCGAGGGGCGCGCGGAGTGGTACCGCAACCGCTGGGTGCGTACGCGCGCGCTCGAGGGGCACCCGTTCCTGTCCGAGGCCGGCGTCGACCTGGCCGCGGTCCCGGCGAACACCCACGTCATCGAGCACGGCGGGCGGCTGTTCGCGCTGGTCGAGAACGGGCTGCCCTACGAGATGGACGCCGACCTCGGCACCGTCGGGCCCTGCGACTTCGACGGTCGCCTCACCACGGCGATGACCGCCCACCCGAAGACCGACCCGGTCACCGGCGACCTGCACTTCTTCGGCTACTCGCCGTTCCCGCCGTTCCTGACCTACCACCGGCTCTCCGCGGACGGCAGCGATCTCGTCAGCCGCGGGGTCGACGTGGCGGGGCCGACGATGATGCACGACTTCGCGGTCACCGCCGAGCACGTCGTGTGGCTCGACCTGCCGATGACCTTCCAGTGGGAGCGGATGGCGACGGGCATGCCGTTCGGCTGGGACGAGTCGTACGGGGCGCGCCTCGGGGTGATGCGTCAGGACGACCCGGCGGGCGCGGTGACGTGGTTCGACGTCGACCCCTGCTACGTCTTCCACGTGGGCGGGGCGCACACCGACGACGACGGGCGCGTGGTCGTCGACGGCGCGCGCTACGCGCCGGCGGATGTCGGGGTGATGTGGGGCGGGCCCGTGCCGGGCGATCCCGCGGCGGCCGCGGCGGCGACGGGCGCAGCCCGGATGCACCGTTGGGTGCTCGACGCGCGCGACGGCTCGGTGACCGAGACGGCGCTCGAGGAGCGGGGCGTCGAGTTCCCGACGCTCGACGAGGCGCTGGTGGGCCGCCCGTCGCGCTGGCGCTACGCCGTCGCCGACCGCGGGGCGGGCGGCGAGCGGGCCGGCGCCGTGGTCAAGGTCGACAGCGACGGCACCCTGGCCGCCCACGAGCTGGGTCCGGACGTCGTGGCGGGCGAGGCGGTGTTCGTCGCGTCGGAGACCCCCGGGCGCGCCGAGGACGACGGCTGGCTGCTGACGATCACCACCACGCGCGACGGCGCGGCGTCCCAGCTGCTGGTGCTCGACGCGACCGACGTCGGCGGGCCCCCGGTGGCCGCGGTGACCCTCCCCCGCGGCGTGCCCTCGGGCTTCCACGGCAGCTGGATCCCCGACCCCACGTGAGCGAAGTTCCCGGCTATAGCCGGGAACTTCGCTCACGGGTCAGTTGAGGTGCGCGCGCCAGCGGCGGGCGTGGCGGCGGAGCTCCTCGGCGTCGCGGGGCAGGTGCTCCGCCCAGTGCTCGAGCAGGGCCGCGGCCTCGCCGAACGCCGCGCGGCGGCCGCGGATCTCGGCCAGCTCGGCGACCTCGACCGCGGAGACCCCGGGCAGGGCGAGGCGCATGCGCAGCACCCAGCCGAGCTGGGCGAGGTCGCCGCGCGCCCGGTGGATGCCGCGCAGGTTGGCGAGCATCCGCACGAGCACGGACTCGCTCGTGACCGGCGCCAGGAAGGCGTCGTCGAAGGCCACCTCGGGGCCGAGGCCCGTCGACTCCCGGAACCGGCGCTCGCACTGCTCGCGGTCGAGCATCTCCCCGGTGAACGGGTCGAGGTGGCGCGCCGAGCCCACGGGGTGCACGAGGAAGTGCCCCGGCATCCCGACCGGCTCGAGCGCGACGCCCGCGCGGCGCCCGACCTCGACGCACAGCACGGCGAGGGTGATCGGGATGCCCGTGCGCCGGCCGAGCACCTCGATCAGCGAGGAGTTCCGGGGGTCGTAGTAGTCCTCGCGGTCGCCGTGGAAGCCCTCCTCGACGAACAGCCGGTGCACCAGGGCTTCGACGTCGGTGATCCCCACGGCGAGCCGGTCGATCTCGGCGCGCGCGTGCTCCGCGTCGGCCGACGGGTCGGCGGCGCGGGCGATCTCGAGCGCGCCCTCCAGCAGGTCCGGCTCCCCTGCCGTGACCAGGGCGACGAACCGCTCCACGGCCGCCCGGCGCGCCGCGTCGTCGTCCACGCCGCGCATCCTGCCCCCGTGGGCGCCGGACCGCCGGGTGGTCGGGCGGGCGTGGTGGTCAGGCCGGCGTGGTGGTCAGGCGGGCGCGGCCACCGTCCCGCTGCCCCGGGTCCAGGTCAGCGCCCCGTGCTCGAAGTTCTGCTGACGCCCGGTCGGGACGTCGTACTCGGCGCTGGTCGGATAGCCCAGCGGCGAGCCCTCCGCCCCGGCGCCCCGCCAGTGCTCGGCGATCGCGCCGGTCACCGGCCATGCGCCGGTCCGCGGCGACCAGACCACCGAACCGCGCTCGAAGTCGGTGCGCCGCCCCGTCCCGTCGACGGTCGGCGACTCGACGCGGGTCGGCTCGCCGAGCACCGCGCGTTGCGCCGTCCAGGCCGCCCGGACGTCGGTGGCCGACTCGTCGATGAGCGCCTTCACCTTCGCGCGCAGCGGCGCCATCTGGGCGTAGGCGATGTCGCCGGGGCAAGCGGTGTTCCCGACGTCGCGGTGCGCGAACAGCGCGGGCACCGTCGTCGTCTGGCCCTTCGGGAACCGCGAGGTGCCTCCGCCGTTGGACGTGAGCCGCACCTGCTCGCCGGGGTCGCGGTACAGGCCCCCGAGCTTCCAGGCGGCGAGGGCCGCCACGGAGTTCATGGTGGCGGCGCTCGGGGGCAGGGTGGAGTAGTTGCCCATCATCGCGATGCCCCAGGTCTC
Organism: Actinomycetospora sp. CA-053990; assembly: GCF_050948445.1. Classification (NCBI taxonomy): domain Bacteria; kingdom Bacillati; phylum Actinomycetota; class Actinomycetes; order Pseudonocardiales; family Pseudonocardiaceae; genus Actinomycetospora; species Actinomycetospora sp. CA-053990. The sequence continues at coordinate 6,093,251 of NZ_CP192043.1, forward strand.
GCGGTTGAACCCGCCGGCGTGCGCGGCGACCACGGCCTTGTCCATGCCGCCGGCGCGACCTTCGAAGATCGTCCCGTACTTGTCGACGAGGGCGTTGTAGCCGATGTCGCCCCAGCCCTGCTTCTCGGTGTGATAGGCGAAGATCGCTCGGACGACCGCCGCCGACTCGGCAGGGCTGTAGTCGTTCGACTCGCTGGTGTGGTGGATGGTCACCGCGCGCACCGTGGGTGTCGTCTCGGGTCGCCAGGAGGCCTTCGACTCGTCGGCGCCCCACTGGGCCCGCGTCACGTACTTCGGGGCGGCCGGCCCGCGCGCCGAGCCCATCGACCCGATCGCCTGGTCGTTGCTGCCGACGCCCGGGTCGATCCGCACGACCTGCACCTGGTCGGTCACCGGCTGCCCGGCGCGCATCGCGCGGACCTCCACGCCGGTGCGGTCGCCCACCCAGATCGGGTCGGTGCCGCCGCGCGCGGGTGCGCCGGTCGGGGGCGCGTCCTCGCGCTCGGCGCCCGCCGGGTCGAGGTTCGTCCAGGTCCCCCACCGCCCGGCGGCGTCGGTCGAGCGCAGGGAGACCGCGTCGGGTGCCGGGCCGGCCCACGTCACGGCGACGAGACGCAGCGGGGTCTCGCCGCGCGCCTGCCGCGCGCCGAAGGCGTCCCGACCGCCGGGCGTGAACGACACGGGCGCCACACCGGTGGCCACCGGGGCCGCGGGCGGCAGACCGGCCGGCGGCATCACCGCGTGCGACGGGTCGAGCTGCGAGGCGCCGGTGGGCACCATCGGGTCGGCGGGCACCTCCGGACCGGCCGGCTGCGCCAGCGCCGGGCTCGGGAGCAGCAGCGCCCCGGTCGTCAACAGCACGACAGCGCCCGTCCGGGTCCGCGCCGCCCTGCGGGCACGCCCCCTCGGAGCACGGGACCCGACCATCGCGCACACACCTCCGCTCGCGTCGGCGGCCTCGTCATGATCCGCCGCCGCCCACGATGACCCCCACATGCGCACCACTCGCCACACCACGCGCAGAAGGCGCCCGGTCGGGTGACTTCGCGTCAGCACTCACCACTCAGAGGTGGGCCTGCGCGAACGTCGCCACCGTCCTCATCGCCATGGCGTCCGCCCCGGCGCCGATCGGGGCCGCGACGACGGGGATGAGCTTGGTGACGTTGAGGGCGCCGCGTTTGGTGAAGCGCGAGGTGAGGCGGTAGCCGATGCGGGTGTCGAGCTGTCCGCGCACCTCGGGCGGCAGGCGGCGCAGGCCGTGGAGCAGCGAGGCGTTGACGAGGTCGAGGCCCGTGCGCTCGGCGAGCTCGGTGCCGTCGGCGCCCAGGACGCACACGAACGCCGCGGTCCGGATCACCGGGTCCTCGAGGTCCCGGCCGCGCAGGTGGGCGATCGTCGCGGCGAGGCGCGTGCCGAGCAGGTAGAGCCCTGTCATCCCCGCCGGCGCGGTCACCACGAGCGTCGCCGCGCCCCCGAGGCTGGTGAGCAGGCCCGAGCTGGCCGCGAGCCGGACGTGGCTGCCGACGACCCGGCGCACCGCGGCCTCGACGTCGTCCTCCGTCGCGCGCAACGCGTCGTCGGCCACCGACGCCGCGCCGGCGAACGGGCCGATCCCGCCGACCGCGCGCCGCCACAACTCGTCGATCAGGGTGTCGGGCAGACCCCGCGAGCTCGCCACCCGACCAGTGTCTCCGAGAGCGGCCCCGTCGAGAGCCTCAGTCCAGGAGGTCGCAGGCGGCGGTGAGCGTGCCGGCCCAGCGCTCGCGCGCGTCGCGGTCCCGGGCGCGCTCGAGGCGCTCGCGCTGGGTGTCGGCGTGCGCCCAGGCCAGGATCATCGGGTCGACGCGCGCGCCGTAGAAGGCGTCGACGACGAGCTCGGCGAGGTGGTGGTCCGCGCTCGCGATCTCCTTGTACTCCCAGATCGCGATCAGCCGCGCGGGCGGCTCACCGAGCGCACCGACGCTGTCGAGCATCGCCACGGCCGTCGCCCCGCCAGGGGCGTCGGGGTGCATGTCCAGCAGCGCCGACCACACGGCGTCGGCGACGTCGCGCACCGCGTCACGCTCGAGGTCGCCCCACGTCGCCCAGGTCTCGGCGATCCGCCCGAGCACGGTGCGCAGGTCGACACGCTCGTCGGTGAGCGCGGTGCGCAGCAGCCACGGGGTGAGCGCGCGCAGGTCGTTGGGCGTGCCCAGCGTGTTGCCCAGCGTGAGCGCCAGCGTGAGCGGGTCGGTCTCCGCGACCGACACCTCGCCGCCCTGGCAGTGGGGGCAGCCCGCCAGCGACCGCGGGGCCGGGTGCGCCACGAAGGCGGCCTCGAGTCCCCACAGCGCGGCGTCCACGCCCGCATCCGTCTGCACGTCCATCGAGAGAAATCTTCGTCCTCGCAACGCGACACGCTGGGCCGATAGGGCGAATATCCATCAGTGGTGTGACAGAGCGTCGCTCCGCGTACCGCCGAGCGTGTCAGCACGTCCACTCGTCTTGTCATCGAGGGGGCGAGTTCCGACCGCGACACGCCCGGGACGCGCCGTACAGATCACATCGGCGGGCGTGCGGGGGCGCCGTGGACGAGAGTCGGGACATGCGCTCGCGGTCCCAGGCCCCCACTCCCGGTCCCGAGATCAAGACCACCGGCGGCGTCGTCCGGGGCATCACCACGCACGACGTGCACACCTGGCGCGGTGTGCCCTACGCGGCGCCACCCGTCGGCGATCTCCGCCTGCGCGCGCCGCAGCCCGTGGTGCCGTGGGAGGGCGCGCGCGACGCCTCGCGGTACGGGCCGGTGCCGATCCAGGAGCGCGTCGGCGAGTTCATCGGCGCCGGCAAGCACACGCCGATGGCCGAGGACTGCCTCACCCTCAACGTCAGCGCCCCGACCACCCCGTCCGACGAACCGCGCCCCGTGATGGTCTGGTTCTACGGCGGCGCGTTCGTCGTCGGGGCATCGTCGGCGCCCACCTACCGCGGCTACGACTTCGTGCGTCGCGGCGAGTGCCTCGTCGTGACCGTCAACTACCGCCTCGGCGCGCTCGGCTACCTCGACTTCTCCGGCTTCGGGACGCCCGAGCGACCGATCGAGTCGAACCTCGGCCTGCGCGACCAGATCGCCGCCCTCGAGTGGGTGCGCGACAACATCGCGGCCTTCGGTGGCGACCCGGGGCAGGTCACGGTGTTCGGCGAGTCGGCCGGGGCGATCTCGGTGACGACGCTGATGGCGACGCCCGCCGCCCACGGCCTGTTCCACCGCGCCATCGCCGAGAGCTCGGCGCCGGGCATGGTGTTCGGCCAGGAGCGCGCGCGGGGCTGGGCCGCCGGGTTCGTCTCCGCCCTGGGCGCCGACGACGACCCGCTCCGGGGTCTCACCAGCGCCACCCCGGACGAGCTGCTCGCCGCTGCCCGCATCCTGCGCGAGAGCATCGGCGACCAGCCGGGCACGATCCCCACCGCGCCCGTCGTCGACGGGGACCTGCTGCCCGAGTCCCCGCTCGACGCGTTCGAGGGCGGCCGCGCGGTCGACGTCCCGCTGATCATCGGCACCAACGACACCGAGGGGCGCCTGTTCGAGCTCCCCCGCCTGCGGATGGACGTCCTGGTCAGCGAGGAGCGGGCGTCGCAGATGTTCGCGCTGACCCAGCCCGAGCTGCGTGAGCAGGTGCTCACCGCCTACGAGGGCACGGCGCACCGCAAGGACCTCGGCGGCGACTACATGTTCTGGTACCCGTCGGTGCGCGTCATGCAGGCGCACCGGGGGCCGGTGTGGGCGTACCGCTACGACCTCACGACACCGGTGCTGAACCTGATGGGCGTGCGGGCCACCCACGGCATGGAGCTCTACGCCGTCTTCGGTCTCGTCGACTCCGGCGCGGCCCGCGTCCTGACCGCACTCGGGGGGCGTCGCCACCTGCGGGCACTCTCCGAGCGCATCCAGGCCGACTGGGTCCACTTCGCCCGGCACGGCACGCCGGCCGGCCACTGGCCGACCTACGACACCGAGACCCGCCTCACGAAGATCTTCGACCGCACCGACCGCGTCGAGTCCGACCCCCGCCGCGAGCGCCGGCTCGCGTGGCAGGGGTTCCGGGGATACGACTGATCCGCCCCGCCGCTGCGGCCCTGCTCGGGCGTCTCGCCGTAGTCATCGACCGACTGCCGCGGTGAGACGCAGGACCACCCACGCCGGAAGCTTCGAAATCCGAAGCATCTCCCTCGAAGGAGATGCCGCCGTCAGGACGGCTTGGCGTTCCGCTTCCGGGACGCGACGCGCAGGGTGATCGCGAGGGCGACGAGGGCCACGACGGCGAAGACGATGCCGAGCACGATGTCCTCGAGCACGAAGAAGAAGATCAGCGCGACGCCGACCGACAGGGCCGTGCCGAGGACCCCGATCCCGACGTTGAGCTTGAGCTCGCTCTGCTTCTCGGGCGCGTGGTCCGGGTCCGCGGCGGGGTTGCGGGCCTGGGGGGTCTTGCCCTGCTCCTCGGTCATGGGGTCCCGGGTACCCGGTCGCGGGCTCCTACAGCCATCCGGGCAGGACGAGCAGGGCCCACGCCAGCAGGGGACCCGTCACCACGACGATCCCGCTGTAGACGAGCATGCGCCGGTAGAACGCCTCCCGGTCGATGTCGGCCGGCGCGGACGCGAGCACCAGCGCGCCGTTCGTCGAGAACGGGCTGACGTCGACGACCGTGGACGCGACCGCGAGCGCCGCGACCATCCCGATCGCGCCGACCGCTCCCTGCTGGAGGAACGGCAGCGCCAGCGGGATCGCGACGCCGAGGATGCCCGCCGACGACGCGAACGCCGAGAGCACGCCGCCGAGGTAGCAGAGCAGCAGCGCCGCGATCAGCGGGACCCCGAGCGCGACGATGGCCTGGCCGACGTAGTCCACGGTGCCCGCCTCCTGGAGCACCGCGACGTAGGTGAGCACGCCGCAGCCCAGCAGGATCGTGGACCAGGCGATGCCCTTCGCCGCCTCGCGGTGCCCGGCCGGGCACAGGATCCCGAGCACCACCGCGATCGTCAGCGACAGCACGCCGACATCGAGGCCGAACGCCACCGTGCCCACCGCGAGCGCCAGGATGCCGATCAGCGTGAGCACCTGGGCGCGGTCGACGGGCGGGGCCCCCTGCTGCTCGGCGCCCTCCTCGCTGTCCTCCTCGCTGTCCTCCCCCGACGTGCCCACCGGCACGTGGTGCGCCACCCGCACGCCCGCCAGGGACCGTCCGCCGAGGACGACGAAGAGCACCGCGGCGATCACCAGGTTGATCACGAGCGGGGCGAGGAAGAGCACCGTGGGGCTGAACGGGATGCCCGTCGGAGCGACGACGCCCGCCACGAAGGTGCCGTACACGCTGATCGGGGAGAAGGCGCCGGCCAGCGAGCCGTGGACGACCATCATGCCCATGAGCAGCAGGTCCACCCCGTAGCGGCGGGCGAAGGGCATCGCCAGCGGCGCCACGATCGCGACCGCGAACAGCGCGCCGATCGCCGAGAACACCGCGGACAGCGTGAAGAAGATCCACGGTGCGGCGACGAGGTGGCCCCGCACGAGGCGCATCGACCAGCGCACCAGCAGGTCGACCGTGCCGTTCTGGTGGGCGACCGCGAAGAGGTAGGTCAGCCCGAGCAGGATGAGGAACAGGTCGCCCGGGAACTCGGCGAGCACGTCGTCGAGGCTCATGCCCACGACGAGCACACCGACGCCGGCCGCCGCCACGAACCCGAGCGCGCCGAGGTTGATCGGCAGCACCGTCGTCAATCCCGACGCGCGGCTGCTCCCCTCAGCGGCGTCGCCGCAGCCCCGAGGCCCGTCCGATCGGCCGGGCGATCGCCGCCCGGACGGCCTCCTCGCTGCCGACGAGGCGCACCTTCGTGCGGGCGCGGGTGACCGCCGTGTAGAGCAGCTCGCGCGTGAGCAGCGGCGACTCGGCGGGCGGCAGGATCACCGAGACACGGGCGAACTGGCTGCCCTGCGCGCGGTGCACGGTCATCGCGTGGACGGTCGCGATGCCGTCGAGCAGGGCCGGCGCGATCTCCACCGGCGCCCCGCCGCGGGCGAACACCGCGCGGGCCCCCCGGGGCGTGGAGATCACCACCCCGGTGTCGCCGTTGTAGATGCCGCGGTCGTGGTCGTTGGCCGTCACCAGCAGAGGGCGTCCGGGGTACCACTCCTCGTCGCGGTCGGCGACGGGCCCGGCCTCGAGCACCCAGCGCTCGACGTCGGCGGCCCACCGGGTGACGCCCCACGGGCCGCGCCGGTGCGCGCACAGCAGACGGTGCTCGTCGAGGCGCGTGAGGGCGAGCGACGCGTCACCGTCGAGCGCGGCGAGCTCGGTCTCGGCGGCGCCGCCGACGACCTCCTCCCGCAGCTCGCGCAGACCGCCCGGATCACGGGTGGTGAGGTCGGCGTCCTCGACGAACACCACGTCGTGGTGCCCGGCGCGCAGGGCGGCGACCGCGGCGTCGGCGTCGCCCTCGCGGATCGCGGCGGCGAGCGTGGCGATGGTGCCCTGGAACCGCCAGGTGCGGTCCAGCACCGTCACCCCGCCCCGCACCGGCGGGCCCGGCGCGCCGACGCGCTCCAGGGCCCGGTCGAACACCGGCTCCGGGTCGGCGGGGGCCGCGACGAGGTCGCCGAGCACCGCGCCCGCCTCGACCGAGGCGAGCTGGTCCGGGTCGCCGACGAGCACGAGCCGGGCGTCGGGGCGCACGGCCTCGAGCAGCCGGGCCATCAGCGTCAGCGACACCATCGACGTCTCGTCGACCACCACCACGTCGAAGGGCAGGTGCCGGTGGCGGTCGTGGCGGAACCGCGACGACCCGCGGATCGGCCCGAGCAGCCGGTGGATCGTCGAGGCGGACAGCCCCGTGATGCGCGCGCGGTCGGCGTCCGGGAGGTCGACCTCGGCGAGCGCCTCCGACAACCGCGCGGCCGCCTTGCCGGTGGGGGCGGCCAGCGCGATGCGCAGGGACGCGTCCTGGTCGCGCAGCACCGCGAGGAGCGTCGCGACGGTGGTGGTCTTGCCGGTGCCGGGGCCACCGGCGAGCACGCTGGTCCAGCGCAGGGTGCACACGGCGACGGCACGGCGCTGCGCGTCGTCCGGGGCGCCTTCACCGTCCTGCCGGGCGCGGAAGAGGCGGTCGAGCGCGACGTGGAGCCGGTCCTCGTCGACCTCCGGGGGCGGGGCGGCCGCGCGCTGCGCGAGCGTGGCGCGGACCTGCTCCTCCTGGCGCCAGTACCGGTCGAGGTAGAGCAGACCGTCGACCAGCCGCAACGGGCGCCCGGCCGCCGTGGCGGCGTCGTCGGCGACCAGCGGCGACGCGGCGGCGGCCGCGGTCCACGGGACGGGGTCGGGCCAGGGCAGGTCCGAGGTGTCGACGACCTCGTCGCCCTCGGCCAGCACCGTCCGGTCGACGGCGGCGAGGTCCAGGCACACCGACCCGGCCCGCAGCGCGCGCACCACCAGGGCGGCGGCGAGCAGGACCTGCTCGTCGTCCTCGCCGCCCAGGCGCCCGAGCCGGCGCGCGACGTGGACGTCGGTGGGCGCCAGGACGCCGCGCGCGTTGAACGCGGCGAGCAGGCCCGTGGCCCGCGTCGCGAAGCGGATGCCCTCCTCGGCGAGGAGGTCGCCGGCGACGGTCGGCGCGCTCATCGCCGGCCCCCGTCGAGCAGGGAGCTGAGCTCGACGACGAGCGCGGGCGGCGGCGACCACGCGAAGACCCCGCACGTCGTGTCGCCGACGACCGGGGTGTCCGGGCCGCACATGCCGCGCAGGAACAGGTAGAGCACGCCGCCCAGGTGGGTCGCGGGGTCGTAGCCGCGCAGCCGCCAGCGCAGGAACCGGTGCAGGGCGACCGCGTAGAGGATCGCCTGCAGGGGGTAGTGGGAGCCGATCATCGCGGTGGCCATCGCCGTCGGGCCGTAGTGTGCGGCGGTCAGCGGCTCGCGGCCGGTCGGGCCCACCGGCCCCAGCCAGTTCGTCTTGTAGTCGACGACGACGAACCGCCCGTCGGGCCCGCGGAGGACACCGTCGATGCTGCCGGTGAGGTAGCCGCGCAGCACCTGGTCGCCGAGGCCGTGGGCCTGGTGCTCGAGGGCGTCGGGGTAGGCGGCGAGCGGGTCGTCCGCGGGCAGGTGGCGGCGCAGGAGCGCCGCGACGGCGGCCAGCGTCACCAGCGGCGTGTCCGCGCCCGCGCGGTCGCCGCCGGCGAGCGGGAGCTCGAAGTCGAGCTCGGCGAGCCGGTCGGCGGGGTGACGTCCGCGAGGCTCGCCGGCCCGCCGCGCGGCAGCGGCGTGCGCATCACCGGCAGGAGCGCGTCGGCGAGCGTCGTCGCGTCGACGTCGGCGTGCGGGTGGTGGCGCAGCTCCTCGGTGGCCGAGGCGACGAGCGCGGCGTGCAGGTCGCCGGTGGCGGTGTCGACGGTCTCGAGCACGGAGTGCACGAGCGTCCCGAACGCCGCCCCGACGGGCAGGTCCGCCATCGGGGACGGGACGGGTTCGACCTCGTCGGGGGTCGGCGCCGTGGCCCTGTCGAGGTCGCTGTCCGGGTCGTCCTCGTCGACGATCGTGCGCGCCTCGGGCTCGCTGACGGGAGCGCCCGCGTGCGCCCCGGCGGTCAGCGAGGAGTACGACGAGCGCCGCCAGGCGAGGTCGAGGGGGCGGTCGAACGGGGCCGCGGCCAGGGCGTGCGCGCGTCCCGCGGACGGGACGAAGGGCACCGCCGTGCGCAGCTCGACCCGCTCGACGGCGATGTCGTCCCCGGCCAGCGTGCTCAGCTCCGCGAGGACACGCTCGTCCTCGACCACCGGGTACGCGCCGTCGGGGCTCGTGCCCGGCGCCGGCCGGCCGAGGAACAGGCGCTGCACCGCGGAGTTCGCGGTGGTGGTCGCGGGCGCCCACCAGCACACGACCTGACCCTGCGCGCGGGTCAGCGCGACGTAGAGCAGGCGCAGGTCCTCGCCGTCGTCCTCGGCGCGCGCCGCGGCGACGTGCTCGGGCCACGCGGGGTCGTCCTGCCCGCCGACCGCGCGCACCCGCTGCCCGCGCTCGTCGTGGTGGGTGACGACGGTCGGGGTGTCGGAGACCCAGCGGTCCCAGCCGAACGGCACGTAGACCACCGGGAACTCGAGGCCCTTGCACTTGTGCACGGTGAGCACCTGGACCGCGCTGGCGTCGGACTCGAGCCGCCGGCTGCGCTCGGGACGCAGCTCGCCGGTGCCCGCGGCGGCCTCGGCCATGCGCGCGCGGAGCCACTCGACCAGCGCGACGACGCCGAGACGCGACTCGACCGCCGCAGCGTGCAGGACCTGGCCGATGTGGCGGATGTCGGTGATGCGCCGCTCGCCGTCGACGCGGGCGAGCACCCGCGCGGCGAGCCCGGTCTCGGCCGCCACGGCCTCGAGGAACGCCGCGACGCCGCGGTCGTGCAACGCGGCGCCCCAGCGGCGCAGCATCGCGCCGACCTCGGGCAGGACGGCGTCGGCGTGGGCGTCGAGGTCGGTGGCGGCGTGCCCGAGGAACACCGTGAGCGCGGCCGCCCGGACCCGTCCCGTGCGGCCGGGCTGCTCGACGGCCTCGAGCAGGGTCAGCCACTCCTCGGCGCTCTCGGTGGCGAACACGCTGGTGGCCCCGGCGAGGACCGAGGGCACGCCGGCGACGGCGAGGGCCTCGCGGACGAGCCCTGCCTGCGCGTTGGTGCGCACGAGCACCGCGACGTCACCCGGGCCGAGCGACGGGTCCTCCCGGCCGTCCTCCCAGCGGGAGTCGGCGGCGACCAGCTCGGCGACGTCGGCGGCCAGGTCGGCCGCGATCCGCTCGCGGACCGGGCCGACCATCGGGAGCCCGGTCTTCCAGTGCGCCCGCAGACCGGCCCGCGGCAGCACCCGCAGACGGAACGGCGCCGGCCGGGGCGCGCCGACGAGCCTGCGCGTCGGGTGGGCGGACTCGACCCGCGGCACGACGATCTTCTCGTCGCCCAGCGCGGCGCCACCGAAGACGGTGTCCAGGGCGCGGACCAGCGGCTCGTCACTGCGCCAGTTCTTCGTCAGCCCCTCGCGCGTGCCCGCGGTCTCGACGGCCTGCAGGTAGCTGACGACGTCGGCGCCGCGGAAGGCGTAGATCGCCTGCTTGGGGTCGCCGATGAAGGTCAGCGCCGTGGGCCGCTCCGCGGACTCCTCGTGGAAGGCCGCCCGCAGGATGTCCCACTGGATCGGGTCGGTGTCCTGGAACTCGTCAACCAGCACCACCGAGAACCGCGCCCGCAGCCGCGCGCGGGCCGCGGCGCCGAGCTGCGGATGGCGCAGCGCGCGGTGCAGGCGCAACAACATGTCGTCGAACGTGAACAAACGGCGGCCGCGCTTGCGCTTCTCGACCTCGGCGCGCACGGCCTCGGCGAACCCCGCCCGCGCACCCGCCGCGTCGGGCGCGTCGCGCCCGGGCTCGATGCGCGCGCCGGGGTCGTTGACGACGGCCTGTCCGATGGCCAGCGCGGTGGTGCGGTCGAAGTCGGGGGTCTTGGCGCCGGGGACGGCGTACTTGCGCAGGTAGAAGTCGTCGACGACCTCGGTGACCACGTCGTCGATGCGCTCGACGAACGTGCCGTCGGGATCGGTGTCGCCGACGATCCCCAGGCCGGTGAGCATGTCCTGGCAGAACTGGTGGGTGGTCGCGATCGTCGCGGCGTCGAAGCCGGCGAGCGCGGCACCCAGCCGGGCGCGCCGGAGCGCCACGACGGCGTCGTCGCCCTCGGCGAGCAGCCGGATCACGGGATCGTCGTGGCGGCGGGCGCCCGCCGGGTCGGCCAGCGCGCGCTCGGTGATCACGAACCGCCCGCGCACCCGCTCGCGCAGCTCGCGCGTGGCCTCGCGGCCGAACGTCACGAGCATGACCTGCGGCAACGTCGCGTGGCCCTCGGCGACGTAGCGGGCCGCGAGCGCGGCGATCGTGTACGTCTTGCCCGTGCCCGCGCTGGCCTCGAGCACCGTGGTGCCGCTCGGGAGGTCGCCGCAGACGTCGAAGGGGCGCGTGAGCGTGGCGGTCATCGGCTGCCCAGCTCCTCGGCCTCGCGCACCGGGGTCCACAGCCGCGTGGCCAGCCCCGCGAACCGGCTCGGCGCCTCGCCGGTCGCGGCCCCCACGAGATCGTCGAGCTGACGCTTCCGCCCCCAGACGAGGACGTGCGCGGGGTCGTCCTGCTCGCCGCCGAAGCGGGTCGCCCACTTGTCGCGCGCTCGGTTCATGGCCGCGCTCTCGCCCTTCGTCGCCCGCGCCTGGGCGTAGGCCTCCGATGTCTGGCACATGAGCGGCAGCGGTTCGAGCATGCCGTCGGCGTGCAGGGCGAGGAGGTCGGCGAGCACCTTCTGCGCCACCTCGGGCTCGAGCGGCCCGAGGGTGGAGACGGCGGTCGGCTTGTCCCAGGAGCCGCGGCCGACGGTGACGGCCCGCCAGGTGCGGTCCGGGTGGGCGGCGCTGAGCGCGAGCAGGCCGATCCAGGCGCGCAGGCGGTGCTTGGGCGCCAGCCGGGAGAACGTCACGGTGACCAGCGTCGAGTCGTGCACCCCGGCGACGGAGCCGACGAGCGTGTCCGAGGTGATGTCGACGTCCGTGGCGGCCGCGTCGCGCAACCCGGTGACGACGGCGGTCAGCGGCTCGACCTGGCGGCCGATGTCGCGCACCAGACGGTCGCCGAGCGGGCCGGGCGGGAGCTCCCCGCGCCGGCGTTCCGCCTCCATGCAGGCCACGACGTCGCGGCCGTCGAGACGGTCCCGCAGCAGGCGCTCGCCGATCGCCCAGCGCGCGAGGCCGTCGGGCTCGACCGGCACCGCCTCCGCCGTCTCCTCCTCCTCGCCGCGCGCGAACACCCCGAGGCGCTGGCGCAGGAACGCCCGCACCGGGTGCTCGACGAACTTCACGAGGTCGTCGACGTCGAGCGGCCCGCGCGGGCGTGCCGGCAGCGGGCCCGGCAGGAACGGGACGACGGCGGAGCGCTCGGCGCGCAGCGCGCGGGTGCCGGCGAGGGCGGCGCCGTCGAAGGAGAAGGGGGCGCTCGCGTCGAAGTCGCCCGCGTCGAACGGCTGGAGCGGGTTGCGCCGCGTGAGGTGGTCGCGGGCCCGCTCGGCGCCGTTCTCGGAGGTGGGGGCGAACGCGAAGGTGGCGTCGAGGGTGTCGAGCAGCTCGCCGATCGGCACCGCGGGCGGCCGGTCGGCGCCGGTGCGCTCGTCGGCGCCGGAGTGGACGACGACCAGGTGGTCGGTGGCGGCGACGATCGCGTCGAGCAGCAGCTGGCGGTCCTCGGCGGCGGGGTCGCGCTCGCCCACGCGCGGGTCGCGGGCCAGCACGTCGTCGCCGTCCGCGCGGGTCTCGCGGGGAAAGACCTGGTCGTCCATGCCGAGCAGGCACACCACGCGGTGCGGCACCGAGCGCATCGGCATCAGCGTCGCCACCGTGAGCGTGCCGGTGCGGAAGTTGGCGCGGGTGGGACGGCCGGCGAGCCGGTCGGCGAGCACCGCCCGCACGTCGTGCAGCGTCATCGTCGGGTCGTGCGGCGCGCTCTCGAGCACCGCGGTGAGCTCGGCGCGCGCCTGCGCGAGCTGCCAGGCGTCGGCCGGGACCGTGGCCGTGAGGCCGTCGAGCCCGCGGCGCAGGGCCTCGATCCAGGCGGCGAGGGGCTTCTCGCCGCGCAGGTCCTCGAGCACCGCGCCCACGCGGTCGACCAGCTCGCCGAGGCGCCCGACGAGCTCGGCGTCACCGGAGTCGACCTCGTCGAGCGGGAGCGCGTCGCCCAGCCAGTCGCCGCCGTCGGCGGACATGGCCACGCCGACCAGCAGGCGGTCGAGCCCCTGCGACCAGGTGTTCTCACCGAAGCGCGCGAGGGAGAACGCCGCGCGGTGCGGCGCGTCGAGCCCCCAGCGGACCCCGGCGCGCTCGGCGAGCTCGCGCAGGCGCGGGAGGTCCTCGTCGTCGAAGCGGAAGCGCCGGCGGACCGGGTCGGACTCGGCGAGGTCGAGCAGCTGAGAGGCCGTCACCCGCGCGTCGGCGAGGTCGAGCAGCGTGGCGAGCGTGCCGAACAGCGGGTTGACCTCGCGGAGCGAGCGGTCGGCGAGCCGGACCCGCAGCCGGTGGCCGGGGTGGGCGGTCGCCTCGCCGTCGCCCGGCCCGAAGGACGCCGTGACGAGCGGGGCGAACGTCTCGATGTCCGGGCACAGGACGATGACGTCGCGCGGCTCGAGCGTCGGGTCGGCACGCAGGATGCCGAGGATCGTCTCGCGCAGGACCTCGACCTGACGGTCCGGACCGTGGCAGCGGTGCACGCGGATGCTGCCGTCGTCGACCGCCGGGCGGGCCGCCGGCGCGCGGTCGTGGCGCAGGTCGTCCTGGAGCTGGGCGAGCAGCGTGGTCGGCGGCGAGACCGCCGCATGGTGCCGGTCGGTACGCGCGGCGCGGCCCGGGCGGGACAGGCGCAGCTGCAGCTCGCGGACGTCGCGCCCGAGGCTCGCGAGCAGCGGGTGCGCCACGGCCTGCGCGCTGGTGTCGTCGGCGCGGCGGCTGCCCTCGCGTCCCTCGAGGCCCGTCCAGAGCGCGGGCGAGGGGTGGGGCAGCCAGAGGTGGACGTCGTGGTCGACGGCGAGGGCGTCGAGGACGGTGAGCTCGGTGTCCGACAGGCGGGTCGCCCCGAAGAGCGACAGGCGCGCCGGGAAGCGGCCGGCGGGCACGCGGACGTCCGCGACCGTCTCGGCGGGGCTCACCGTCGCCACCCGCGCCCGCAGCCGGCGCCACAACTCGGGCTGCCAGCGCAGGTCGTCGGGCGTCTGCGCGTCGTCCCCGGCCGCCCAGGCGCGGACCAGCGCGGGCCGGTGGTCGGCATAGCGGCTGAAGAGCCGGGCGAGGTGGCGGGCGGCCGCGAACCGGCGCCCGCGGCGCGTGTCCCCCTGGTCGCCGACGCCGAGGAAGGCGCCGAGCGGCGCGCACCAGGGTTCCTCGGCGCACTCGTCGATGGTCTCGAGCAGCGGCCACACCAGGCGCTCCGGGCGCCACGGGTCCTCGTCCGGGACCGCCAGCACGCGCCCGACGACGTCCGCGGGCGACGGGAAGACGACGTTGGCGCACACCCCGTCGTCCCCGCCGGTGACGCCGAGCCGGTGGGACAGCCGCTGCGCGAGCCACCGCTCGATCCCCCGCGTGGGGACGGCGACGAGCTCGGGCGCGAAGGGGTCGTCCGGCGGGTCGGCGAGCACGTCGGCCAGGGCCTCGACGAGCCGGTCGGCGCGCTCCGCCCGGTGTACGTGCAGCACGCCCCCACCTCCCCCTGGCTACCGATCCTGCTCGCTCGCGACGCTAGACGAGGGGGCCGACAGCTCCGACCTCCGGGCTCGTGCGTGTCTTGACCTCGACCTTCCTCCAGGCCGCAGCCTCGGGTGCGTCGTCCGACGGAAGGAGTGGCCATGCGTGCGGTGCTGGTGGAGGAGTTCGGTGGACCCGAGGTGCTGCGTCCCGTCGACGTCCCGGCTCCGGAGCCCGGACCCGGTGAGGGGGCGATCGCCGTCTCCGCAGCCGACGTGATGTTCCTGGACACGCTGCTGCGCTCGGGGTGGGGGGAGGGCTTCTTCCCGGTCCGCCCGCCCTACGTGCCGGGCAGCGGGGTGGCGGGGACCTGCGCCGGTCGCCGCGTCGTCGCCGACACCAAGCAGGTCGTGGGCAGGTCGGAGATCCCGGTCGGGGGCTACGCCGAGCAGGCCGTGGTGCCGGAGTCGGAGCTGATCCCGATCCCCGACGGCCTCACCGACCAACAGGCCGTGGCCCTGCTCCACGACGGTCCGACGCTGCAGTCGCTGCTCGACGCCGTGGCTCCGTCTCCGGGCGAGCGGGCGCTCGTCCTGGCCGCCGCCGGCGGGGCGGGTGTGCTGCTCGTCCAGGAGCTGACACCGCGCGGGGTGCACGTCGTCGCCGCGGCGCGGGGTTCGGCGAAGACCTCGCTGGTGCGCTCCTTGGGCGCCGCGGAGGTCGTCGACTACGGGTCTCCGTCGTGGACCTCCCACGTCGGCTCCGTCGACGCCGTGCTCGACGGCGCCGGCAGCGCGCTCGGCCGGGCGGGGTTCGGGCTCGTGGCCGACGGCGGCCGCTTCGTCTCCTACGGCACGGCGGGCGGCGAGTTCGCGTCGCCCGACCCCGACGAGGCCGCGCGGCGGCGCATCGCCGTGACGGGCCTGACCGACCTCCCCCGCCTCGACCGCGCGGCCCGGCGGGCACACGTCGAGCGGACCCTGACCGAGGCGGCGGAGGGCCGCTACCGGCCGGTGATCGGCCAGACCTTCCCGCTCGAGAAGGCCTCCGACGCCCACGCCGCCATCGCGGCCAGGACGGCGGTGGGGAAGACGCTGCTGGTGCCGTGAGCGGTGGGCGTTGGACGGGTGGCGGGGCAAGATCTGCAATCTCGGAGCGGGCGTTCCGCTGGGCGGAGCGTTCGCTCCACGGATCGGGATCGTGGGTGTTCCTCGGGGCGCGGGGTCGGGCAGGACGGGACCGTGTCCTGAGGACACGGTTCTACTTGGCGGGGAGGGGTGGGAGGGAGGCGACGATTCGCTCGGCGACGCGGCGGGCACCGCCGCAAGGGTCGTCGGCCTGAAGATCCCGACCGAGGTCGCCATCGGTGTAATCGACGATGAAGCCCTGACCGTCGGCCGTTCCGACCGTCACGATGCAGGAGACCGCGTCTGCCGATCCTTGCTCTTGAGTTCCGGGCAATCCAATGACCGAGATCGGCTGGAAGAGGGCGAACTGTCGAGTCCTATATGTGTCCACGAGGATGTCGCGGGCCGGGCTGACGGTGATTCCGACGAACTGATCGTTGCGCGGCCCTCGCCATTCGCAGGCCCGCTCACCAGTCGCGAGGGTCTGCGGTCGCCCAGCCGGAAGGTATCCGAGCGCGTTCCAGTCGTTCGGGGCGAGAGGGCCTCGGCAAGGGTCCTGCCCATAAGGACGGACATCTCGAGGCGACGACGCCACCGGCGCACCGAAGCGCTCAGGCTGTGATGGTGGCGCAGGCGTACCTGCACAGGAAACGAGCGCGAAGCCAACAGCGGTTAGAGCGAGAGCACGGCTGATCATGAGGTGCTGTCGAACTGCGCCTCGGCACCTTCATCGCTCCTCTCGTAGGCAGCGATGCCCGCGCGCAGCGACTCAATCGTCCGGCTGACCTCGGTCATGCCGTCGGTCAGCGCTTGGCTGAGAGAGCCAGGTCCACCATTGGCGACCCGCCCGAGTACCTGTGCTGCGTCAAGACTCACCTGGTCACGGGTTGGCGGGGCGACACGACCAAGTGCAATCGCGTCCCGCTGGATTGCTCTCAGCTCCTCCAGCGCGTCCTCCAACTCCCGGATCGCCTTCGGCGCCTGGGCGATGTCCACGGCGAAGGACCCGCCGCCGGGTTGGGTCATCGCGTCGCCCTCCTCCTGATCACCGACCGCTCACGCTAGCCACCGACGCGTCGCCGTGGGTGCGGTTCGGGCGAAGATCCAGGGTTCGGTGAGGAACCCCCGCAGATCTGCAGGGGTTCGTCACCGAGTCAGCGATCTACTGCCGCTCCGCGTTGGCGTGCACCGCGTCCCGGACGTACTGGGCCAGCCCAGGGGCGATGTCCTCGTACGTCTTGGTGAAGCGGGGATCGGAGACGTACATGTCGGAGATGCACGCGTGCATCTCGGCCGGGCAGTCGTAGAACCACCACGTGATGTGCTGGCGGTGGGCCTCCGCGGCGTCCATCGCCGCCGGCCCGTCCGCGGGCTCACCCGCCTGCAGCGCGGCGACGAAGCGGCCGTGGATGTCGTCCATCTCGGCCTTCATCGCCTGCCAGTCGGCCTTCGTGTACTGCGAGGTGCGCTGCTGGGACTGACGCCAGGCCTCGGTGTCGCCCCACCGCTCGCGCGCCTCCTCCTGGTACTCCTCCTTGTAGCCCTCGCCGAACAGTTCGCGCTGCTCGGCGGGGGTCAGCTGGATGCCGGACACTTCTGCCTCCAGGGCTCGGTCGATGGCCGTGACGAGCTCGCCGAGTTCGTCCAGCCGGGACATGACCGCGGCGCGCTGCCGGCGCAGGTGCCCGGCGACGTCGGCCTCGGGGTCGTCGAGGAGGACGGCGACCTCCTCGAGCGAGAACCCGAGCCGCCGGTAGACGACGACGTGCTGCAGGCGCACGAGGTCCTCGTCGGTGTAGAGCCGGTACCCCGACGCGCTCCGGCGGCTCGGGCGCAGGAGCCCGATCTCGTCGTAGTGGTGCAGGGTCCGGACCGTCACCCCGGAACGCTCGGCGACCTGGCCCACCGTCCAGGTGGTCGTCCCCGGTGCCGTCTCGGTCATGGGAACCACCCTCGGGCCTTCCGTCGCGTGAGGGTCAAGTGTCGCTCAGGAACGCACGAAACCCGACGAGCCGCGGTACGACGCTGCGCGGAACGTCCCGCGCTCGACCGAGCAGTGCTCCATCACCTCCGCGATGGAGGGGTCGGACAGGCGCCAGTGCTCCGCGATCGCCGCGGAGTCCGGGTAGAGCTGGAAGCTGTGGGCGAGGAGCCGCTCGTCGTCGATGAAGACCTGCACGGCGACCTGGGGTCCGTGTTGTGCAGCAGCAGCGGCGCGTGCCGCGTGGACCGGCTCACGACGCCACCCCTTCCGGCAGCAGGAGCGTCGAGTCCCCGAACTCGTGCCACAGGTACCGCTCCGCCACCGCCGCCTCGTACGCGCGCCCGACGAGCGCGGGCCCGGCCACCGCCTCGAGCAGCGCCAGGTGGCTCGCCTCCGGCTCGTGCAGGCCGGAGACCAGCCCGTCGACGGTCCGCGCCGGGCGGTGGGAGCCGAGGACGAGGTCGGTCCAACCGTGTCCTGAGGACACGGTCCCGTCCGGCGCCGCGACGGTCTCGAGCGCCCGCACCACGGTCGTCCCCACCGCGACGACCCGCGCGCCCGCCGCCCGCGCCGAGTTGACCAAGCGGGCGGTCGACGCCGGCACCCGGAACCGCTCGGCCGTCGGCGGCTCGTGCTTCTCCTGACTCGACACCCCGGCGTGCAGCACGAGCGGGGCGACGGTCACGCCGCGCGCCATCAGCCGGACGAGCAGCCGCTCGGACAGCGGGCGCCCGGCGCTCGGCATCTCGGCGCTGCCCGGCTCGGTGGCGTAGACGGTCTGGTGGTCCGCGAGCGGGAACCGTCCGGCGAGGTGCCCGTACGCGATCGGGTGCCCGTAGGTCGCGAGGTAGCCCGCCCTCCCGACCGCAGGCCAGGGCCGCGCCCGCCACAACCGCCTCGGGGCGTGCTCGTCCGGGTAGGGCGCGACGAGGGTGAGGACGACGCCGGGCAGCGTGAGCCGGTCGCCGGCCGCGACGTCCTGCTCGGGTCCGTCGGGGCGGCGGGGTTCGACCACCCAGTCGCCGTCGTCGAGTTCGCTCGCGACGTGCAGGGCCATCGCCCGCCCGTCGCGGTGCCGGGCGTCGAGGGCCGCCGGAAGGGTCGCGGAGGTGTTGACGACGAGCAGGTCGCCGGGGTCGAGGACGTCGGCGAGCTCGTGGAACCGCCGGTGCTCGACGACGCCGGGACGGGCGACGAGCAGCCGCACGCCGTCCCGGGCGAGCCCCCGGTGCTCGGGGGGTCCGTGGGCCTCGGCGCCGGGCGGGAGCCGGAAGGACGTCACGGGCAGCACGGTCATGACGCCACCGCCGGGGCGAGGTCGGCGGCGCGGTAGCGGCCGCTCGGGTGGTCGCCGTCGACGAGGACGCGCAGCGCGGGCACGACCGTCTCGGGCTCGGGGCGGTCGCTGATGTCCTCGCCCGGGAAGGCCTCCTGGTGCATCACGGTGCGCATGTCGCCGGGGTCGACGACGTGCACGCGCCACTGCGGGTTCTCGACGGCGAGCACCGCGCCGAGGTGCTCGAGCGCGGCCTTCGACGTGCCGTAGCCGCCCCACCCGGCCATCGCCTCGGCGCCGGCGTCGGAGGTGACGGCGACGATCCGCGCCCCGGGCCGCAGCAGCGGGCGCAGCGCCTGGACGAGCCCGAGCGGCGCGACGACGTTGACGCGCAGCACCTGCTCGAGCACGTCGAGGGGGTAGTCGGCGAGCTCGGGCTGCGGGCTCGGTCCGAGCAGGCTCGCGTTGAGGACGAGCAGGTCGAGGCCACCGAGGTCGTCGGCGGCCTCGGCGAGCGCGGTGCGGTGGACGGGGTCGGCGACGTCGCCGGGGACCGTGACGACGCCCGGCAGGCCGGCGACGGCGCGGGCGAGCTCGTCGCCGTGGCGCGCGTCGACGACGACGCGCCAGCCGTCGCCGGCCAGGTCGGCGGTGAGCGCGCGCCCGAGTCCGCGGGACGCGCCGGTGATCAGTGCTGTGGGCTGGTGTCGGCTCATGTGCTCGACGGTGCGACCTGGACGGAAGTCGAGGTCAAGCGTTCTCCCGGAACGGCACCCGGCGAACCAGTCGTCGTGCCAGCCTCTGGACGCCAATCTGCCGAACGGAGAGCAGTGGAAAGTTCATCTACCCCGGCGCTGACCGATGACGACGGCGCAGCGAAGATCCTCCTTCTTCGAGGACTGGACGACTGGGTCAGCCTGGCTGAGGCCCGATTCCTCGTGAGCCTCGCCGAACCAGGTTCACCCGACGCGGTCCGCGAGGCGACGCTGCGGGCGATCACACTGCTCGTCGAGCACGACCTCGCCCGCCTCGGCGAACTCGATCCCCGGTTCGAGCCGTGGTCCCTGTCGAAGGACGAGGGTCTGACGCGCGTCCGCCGGGAGTGGTGGGACCCCGAACGCGACCTCGTCCCCGGCAACGTCGTCTGGATCGACAACACCCCCGGCCGGCGACGAGCTCGCCCACGCGCTCGAGGCCGCCCGCAACACCTGAACCCGTTCCTCCGCGCCCCGCCGCGCAGTAGCGTCGCCGGTCACGGAGGCGTTCCCATGGACATCCAGGCGCTCCGCTACGCGGTGACGCTGGCGGAGGAACTGCACTTCCGGAAGGCCGCGGAGCGGCACTACATCGCCCCGCAGGCCTTCGGGCGGCACGTGCGCGCGCTGGAGAAGGAGGTCGGCGCCCGCCTCTTCGACCGCACGAGCCGTCGCGTCACCCTCACACCGGCCGGGGCCCGTCTCGTCGAGCGGGCGTGCGACGTGCTGGCGCGCGTCGAGGACCTGGCCGCGGCGGTCCGCGACGCGCCGTCGGCGAACGACGACGGGATCGTGCGCGTCGGGATCCTCGGCTTCGGAGCGGCCGACCGCTGGACCGCGTTGCGCCGCCTGGTGCAGGCGCAGCTCCCCGAGAGCCTGCTCGTGCACATCGAGCTGGACTGGGACTCGCAGTTCGACGCCGTCCGCGAGGGCGAGGTCGACGTCGCGGTGGTGCACGACGTCGGGCCGGTCGACGGGCTGCGTCTCGATCACGTGCTGACGGCGGGCCGGGTCGCGGTCGTCCCGGTCTCGTCGCCGTTCGCCGACGCGGAGCACCTCGACGAGGACGACGTCGCGGGCTCGGCGTGGGTGCGGCCGGTCGGGCGCCATCCCGGTCTCGGGCGGTGGGCGGGGCCCGCGATGCAGGTGTCGCGCCGCAGC
The DNA here is from genome assembly GCF_050948445.1 of Actinomycetospora sp. CA-053990. Taxonomy (NCBI): domain Bacteria; kingdom Bacillati; phylum Actinomycetota; class Actinomycetes; order Pseudonocardiales; family Pseudonocardiaceae; genus Actinomycetospora; species Actinomycetospora sp. CA-053990. The sequence continues at coordinate 6,113,834 of NZ_CP192043.1, forward strand.
CCGGTGGTGCGCACCCCCGCCGCGATCCCCGCGGCGGTCGCGACGTCGGGGATGCTCGGCGTCCACGGCGACCCCGCCCGGCGGTTCTTCGCCCGCCCCGACGTGCGGTTCGTCCCGCTGGCGGGCGACGAGTGCCACGTCTCGGTGGCCACGCGCGTCGACGACGACTCGCGCATCGCGCTCGCGTTCCGCCAGGCGGCGGACCTCGTCACCCTCGCCTGAGCTGTCAAGAGACGGATCGCAACCGAAACGGCACGTGATCCGACGGGCGACCCGGGCCACGGTGGGAGCCACGACCCCGACGACGTGGGAGGCCACGATGGCCCGGCGACTCAGTGACCACTTCGGCCACCTCTTCCCGACGACCGCGGTGGGCTCCTACCCGCGGCCGAAGTGGAACACCTTCGACCTCGGCGGCGAGGACATCCGCGTGGCGATGCGTCGCGGCGACTTCGCCGAGGCCTACTCCGACGGCGTGCGCGCGATGATCGGCGACCAGATCGACGCGGGCATCGACCTGCCCACCGACGGCCACCTCTGGTACGACCGCCACGAGGGCTTCATCTCGTCGTTCCTGCTCTACCCCGCCTATCACCTCGACGGCATCACGGTGGAGCCCGCGCCGAACCACCTGTTCGACATGTTCGGCACCGAGACGGCCGCGCCCTTCGCCGGGACGTGGAGCGAGACGGCGGTGACCGGCCCGATCGGGCGCGGCACCATGCACCTCGCCGACCTGTGGCGCAGCGCGCGCGCCGTCAGCCCGCGCACCGTGAAGTTCTGCAGCGGGATGGGCCCGGCCAACCTCGCCGGCTGGCTGACCGACCGCCACTACCACGACAAGAAGGCCCTCTACCGCGACCTCGCGGCGGCCTACAACGCCGAGTTCAAGGACGCCGTCGCCGCCGGGGTCGAGGTGCTCCAGCTCGACGACGTCGGCTTCACGCTGCACCAGCCCGAGGACTACCCCCTCGTCGTCGAGACGCTCAACCAGGCGCTCGAGGGCGTCGACGCCCTGACGATCTTCCACATCTGCCACCTCGCCAGCGGCGTCCCGGTCGGCATCACGCCGTACGCCGGGTTCCACGAGCTGGTCGCGAACGAGCTGCGGGTCGACGCCGTCGAGTACGCCTTCGCCGAGACGGGCTTCCCGGACGCCGACTTCGACCTGTGGTCGCGCTTCCCCAGGGACAAGGGCCTCGGCGTCGGTTGCATCGACATCAAGCGGCTCGTCGTCGAGACGCCGGACGCGATCGCGGCGGGCGTGCGCAAGGCCCTCGAGCACGTCTCGCCCGACCGCGTCCACCTGACGTCCGACTGCGGCCTGTTCTCGCTGCCGCGACCGATGGCGCGCGGGAAGCTCGTCTCCATGGCGAAGGCCGCCGAGCAGCTGCGCGCCGAGCTGGCCTGATCCGATGAGCGCCCGACACGACGACATCACCGTCCCCGGCCCCCCGCGGTGCGAGGAGGTCTCCGACGGCATCCACGCCTACATCCAGCCCGACGGCACGTGGTGGATCAACAACACCGGCTTCGTGGTCGGCCCGCAGGGCGTGACCGCGATCGACGCGTGCTCCACCGAGCGGCGCACCCGCGCGTTCCTCGACACGATCGCCTCGGTGACCGACCGGCCGGTCCGCACCCTGGTGAACACCCACCACCACGGCGACCACACCTTCGGCAACGCCCTGTTCGGGAACGCGGCGATCGTGGCGCACGAGAAGACGCGGTCCGAGGCCATCGCGTTCGGCCCCGCCCGCGAGCTGCCGTACTGGCAGAACCCCGAGTGGGGTGACCTCCCCCTCGACCCGCCGTTCATCACCTTCACCGACCGCGTCGCGGTGCACGCCGGCGACCTGCGCGGCGAGGTGCTCCACGTCGGCACCCCGGCGCACACCACCAACGACTCGATCGTCTGGTTCCCCGACCGCTCGACGCTGTTCTGCGGCGACCTGGTCTTCCACGGCGGCACACCGTTCCTGCTCATGGGCTCGGTGGCGGGCGCGATCGACGTGCTCGAGAACGTCCTGTTGCCCCTCGGTGCGCAGACGACCGTGCCGGGCCACGGCCCGGTGTTCCACGACCGGGCGCCGCTGGACGCGACGCTCGACTACCTGCGCTTCGTCCTCGACGTCGCCGAACGCGGCCGCGCCGCCGGCGTCACCCCGCTGGAGGCCGCGCGGGACACCGACCTCGGCCGGTTCACCGACTGGCCCGACGCCGAGCGCATCGTCGGCAACCTCCACCGCGCCTACGCCGAGCTCGACGGCCTCGAGCGCGGCGGGACGATCGACGTCTTCGCCGCCCTCGACGACATGGTCACCTACCACGGCGGCCCGTTGACCTGCTTCGCCTGAGACCGCTCGCGGCGGAGATCAGCACGGCGAAACGCACCTCCTGACGCCCTCGAGAGGTGCCTTTCGCCCCGGTGATCTCGGTGCGGTGCCACCCTGGTCCCCTGTCGGCAGGGGAGGCAGGGCGATGACGACGATCTCCGGCGCGCGGGTGTTCGACGGGAACGACGCCCTCGGCGTGGCGAGCGTGACCGTCGAGGACGGGGTGGTCACCGCGGTGCGCCCCGGAACGGGCGACGGGACGGGGGACGTCGACGGCCGGGGCATGACCCTGCTGCCCGGGCTGATCGACGCCCACGTGCACCTGCGCGGCGCCGGCAATCTCGGCCAGGACCTGCGCCACGGCGTCACCACCGTGCTCGACATGTTCTCCGCGCCGCCGCAGTTCACCGGCGTGCTCCGGAGGCGGGCGCAGGTGCGCACCGACGAGGCCGACCTGCGCAGCTCCGGGCTCATGGCCGGCGCGGTCGACGGCTGGCCCGCGGTGATGCTCCCGCCCGACCCTTCGGGCTGGCGCATGCCCGGGCTCTCTGGTCCGCAGGACGCCGAGCAGTTCGTGAGCGACCGCGTCCGTGAGGGCTCCGACTACCTCAAGATCTTCGTCGAGAGCAGCGCCGACGTCACCCGTCCCACGCTCAGCCCGGAGACGGTGGCCGCCCTGTGCGTCGCCGCGCGGTCCCACGGCCTCCAGACCGTGGCGCACGCGCCGACCCGGTGGGCGTTCCGGACCGCGCTCGAGGCCGGGGTCGACGTCCTCACCCACGTCCCGCTGGACGGCCCGATCGACGACGCCGACCTCGCCGGCCTCGTCGTCTGCCCGACGCTCGCGATGATGCGGGCCCGCGCCGACGCCGCGAGCACCGACGAGCTCCTCGCCGACCCCCGCCTGCTCGCGGGGCTCGACCCCGAGGTCGTGGCGGCCCTGCGCGCGGGCGACCGGGGCCACCTGCCCGTCAGCACCGCGCCCGGCGTGTCCTACGACCACGCGGCCGGGAACGTCGGACGCCTCGTCGACGCCGGCGCGACGATCCTCGCCGGCACCGACGCCAACGACGTCCCCGGTCACGCCGCGGCGGTGCTGCACGGGGCGTCGATGCACCTCGAGCTGGAGCTGCTCGCGCGGGCCGGCCTCACGCCGCGCCACGTCCTGCGCGCCGCGACCTCGCTGCCGGCGGACGTGTTCGGCCTCGCCGACCGCGGCCGGATCGCGCCGGGCAAGCGCGCCGACCTGCTGCTCGTCGAGGGCGACCCGCTGACCGACGTCACCGCCACCCGCGACGTCCGCGCGGTGTGGCGCGCGGGCGTCCGTCTCTGACGGAGTATCCAGCCGTCTCGCGGAGGCGCTAGACGGCCCGAGAGAGCCCGATCGCCGCCACCCGAACGGCGCCGATCGCCACAACGGGTGATGACCGGGACCTCCCCGACCGGCGCGGGACCGCGGGGGCAACACTGGAGGCAGCGGCCGGGAGGGGGCCGTGCATCCACGCCGGGGGAGGCATGGTCGTGACGTCCACTCAGGATCTCCGCATCGCTGCGGAGCTCGCGCCGCCGCGCGCGTTCGACGCGGCCTGCCGCATGGTGGTCGACTACCTCGCCCGCGTCGTCCCGCTCGACGCCTGGGCCGTCACCCGTGTCGCGGACGGACGGCAGACGATGCTGGTCACCGCCGACGCGGCTTACGGACTCGAGCCCGGCGTGAGCGCGGCGTGGTCGGACTCGATGTGCCAGTACATGGTCGCCGGGACCACCCCGCGCATCGTCCCGGACACCCGCGCGATCCCCGACTTGGAACGCATCGCGTGTACCGCCGCGGACCAGGGCATCGAGGTCGGCACCTACGTCGGCACCCCGATCGTCACCGGCGACGGCTCGCTGTTCGGCACCGTCGTCGGGATGAACCGCGAGCCGGTGACGACGACCCTGGACGACCAGGAGCCGCTGCTCGACCTGCTCTCCAGCCTGCTGTCCTCGGTGCTCGAGGCCGACTCCGCCGCGGTCGACACGGCACGCGCCCTCGAGCGGGCGGTCAGCGACGCCGAGACCGACCCGCTCACCGGGCTGCTCAACCGGCGCGGGTGGGAGCGCTGGCTGGCGCGCGAGGACGAGCGCTTCCGGCGCTTCGGCGACCCCGCGTCCGTGGTGATGCTCGACAGCGACGGGCTCAAGACCGTCAACGACACCGAGGGGCACGACGCCGGCGACCGGCACCTGCGGCACACCGCCGCGGTCCTGCGCTCGGCGATCCGCAGCACCGATCCGCTCGCCCGTCTCGGCGGCGACGAGTTCGCGCTGGTGGTGCAGGTGGGCGTCGAGGACGCCGAAGGGCTCGTCACGCGCCTGCGCGAGGCCCTCGATGCCTCGGGCGTGCCGTGCTCGATCGGCACGGCCCCGTTCACGGTCTCCGACGGATTCCCGGGCGCCTGTGCGGCGGCCGACGCCGCGATGTACGCCGACAAGCGCGCCCGGCGCGGCGGCGACCGCATCTGATCTCTTCCCTTTCCAACGTATAGCCGACCACGGGGCTTGCGGCAAGACCCGGGTCACGGCGCACGATCGCCGCTCACCAGAACGGGATCGGCGCCGTCGGGCGGCGCTGTGGGGAGGCCTGTGTCCACGCCGGGGTACGACGAGGAACTGCGATCCGAGCGCGACCACGTGTCCGGGCTCTACGCCCGGCTCGACGCGGAACGCGCCCGGGTGAAGGGCGAGTACGACGCGGCGCTGAAGGGCACCGGCGAGTCGCCCATGGAGCGCGACGTCGCGGTGCGGGCCGCGGCCACGCAGATGAGGCGGCTGGACGTCGCGGACAACGGGCTGTGCTTCGGGCGGCTCGACGCGCACTCCGGCGAGCGCTCCTACATCGGCCGGATCGGTCTGCGCGACGAGGACGACGAACCGGTGCTGCTCGACTGGCGCGCCCCGGCCTCGCGCGCCTTCTACGTCGCCACCGGCGCGCATCCCGAGGACATGCGCCGGCGTCGTCAGTTCCACACGCGCGGGCGCCGCGTCGTCGACTTCACCGACGAGGTGCTCAGCCGTCCCGGCGCCGGCAGCCCCGACGGCGCCGACCGGGACGCCGACGCGGTCCTGCTCGCGGCCGTCAACGCGCCGCGCGGCGAGGGCATGCGCGACATCGTCGCGACGATCCAGGCCGAGCAGGACGAGATCATCCGGCTCGACCACCCCGGGGTGCTCGTCATCGAGGGCGGCCCGGGCACCGGCAAGACCGTCGTGGCGCTGCACCGCGTCGCGTACCTGCTCTACACGCAGCGCGAGCGGATGGAGCGCCACGGCGTCCTCGTGGTCGGACCGAACCCGGCGTTCCTGCACCACATCGGCCGCGTCCTGCCGTCGCTGGGCGAGTCCGACGTCGTGTTCATGACCACCGGCGACCTCGTGCCCGGCCTCTCGGTCACCGCCGAGGACACGCCCGAGGCCACCCGACTGAAGGGCTCGCGGGCGATGCTCGACGTGCTCGCGGCGGCGATCGCGGACCGGCAGCGGCTGCCGGAGGAGCCGCTGACGATCGCGCTCGAGGACGTCACGGTGCGCATCGACGCCGAGACCGCGCAGTGGGCGCGCGACGAGGCGCGCGCCAGCGGGCTCCCGCACAACGAGGCCCGGCCGGTCTTCACCGAGATCGTCACCTACGTGCTCACCGAGCGGGCGGTGAGCCGGATCGCGCAGGGTTGGATCACCCGGGCCGACCGCGCCGCGTGGGCGCAGCTGCGCACCGACGTGCTCGACGAGCTGGGAACGTCCGAGGCGTTCACCGCCGCGCTCGACGAGCTGTGGCCGATCCTGACCCCGGCGACGCTGCTCGGCCCGCTCTACGCCTCGCCCGACCGGCTGCGCGCGGCCGGCGCGGACCCCGCGTTGTGGCGGGCCGACGGCAAGGCCTGGACGGTGCCCGACGTGCCGCTGCTCGACGAGCTGGTCGACCTGCTGGGGCGCGACAAGGCGGCGGTCGACACCGAGGAGCGCGCCGCCCGGCAGGAGTGGCAGGCCGAGTCCGAGTACGCCGCCGGCGTCATGGAGATCCTGACGCTGGACCGCGAGGAGCTGGACGAGGACGTCGGGGTGACCGTGCACGACCTCATCCAGGACGCGCGCCTGGCCGAGCGGTTCGAGGAGCGCGACACCCGCGAGCTCGCCGAGCGCGCCGCGGCCGACCGCGACTGGACCTACCGCCACGTCGTGGTCGACGAGGCCCAGGAGCTCTCGGAGATGGACTGGCGGGTACTGATGCGGCGCTGCCCCAGCCGCTCGTTCACCGTGGTCGGCGACCTCGCCCAGCGCCGGTCCCCGGCCGGGGCGAGGTCCTGGGGCGCGATGCTCGAGCCGTATGTGCCCGGGCGCTGGGCGTACCGGTCGCTGACGGTCAACTACCGCACCCCGGCGGAGATCATGGCCGTCGCGGCCGCGGTGCTCGCCGAGTTCGCCCCGGACGTGCGGCCGCCGGACTCGGTGCGGGCGTCCGGCGTGCGGCCGTGGTCGCGGCGGGTCACCGACGACGAGCTCCCGGCCGCGATCGAGGCGTTCGTGCGTGACGAGGCCGGACGCGAGGGGACGAGCGTGGTGATCGGGACGGGCGGGGTAGCGCCGTCCGCGACGAAGGGCCTCGAGTTCGACGCGGTGCTCGTCGTCGACCCCGACCGCATGCTCGCGCAGGGACCGCAGGGCGCCGCCGACCTCTACGTCGCCCTCACCCGCGCGACCCAGCGTCTCGGCGTCCTGCACCGGGACCCGCTGCCGGGTGCGCTGCGCGCATGTGAGCACTTCGAAGTGCTGGAGCACTCCGAAGTGCTCACGTGCCGGCAGGCACCTCCGCTCAGGTCGTGAGCTGGGCGGTCGCCGTCGCCGCGGCCGCGCGGATGTGCCGGATGCTCGCCTCGGCGGCGGCGTCGGCGTCGCGCGCCTCGACGGCGTCGACCACCGCGCGCAGCTCCGACGCGGCCTCGGCGGGCCGGCCCGGCGCGGAGAGCGACGTCGCACGCAGCAGCCGCACCCGCGCCTGGAGCCCGGCGAGCGTCTGCTGGAGCGGCCCGCTCGCCGACCCCTCCATGAGCACGTCGTAGAAGCGGTCCTTCGCGCCGAGGTGGTCGCCGACCTCGCCCGTCGCCGCGCTGCGGGCGATCTCGTCGACGGCGCTGCGCAGCGCGCGGACCTGGTCGTCGCCGGCCCGCTGCACGAACCGCCGGACCGCGAGCGCCTCGAGCGAGGCGCGCATCTCGTAGATGTCGGCGGCGTCGGACGGCGACAGCGACGTCACCTCGGCCCCGCGCTGCGGGACGACGGTGACGAGGCCCTCGGCGGCGAGCTGGCGGATGACCTCGCGGACCGTCGCCCGCGAGACCCCGAGGCTCTCGGTGAGCTCGCGCTCGATGAGGCGCTCCCCGGGGCGCAGGCGCAGGTCGAGGATCGCCGAGCGCACGCGGTCGGTCACCTGCTCGCGCAGAGGCGCGGCGACGCGGGGCAGCGGCTCGGGACCCCACACCGACGACGACACGGCGCCCATCGTTCCACCAGGCCCCGGCACCACGCGTCAGCGCGAGTCCGCCAGCTCGGCGAGGATCGGCGCCGCGGTCGTCGCGGCGTGGATCCCGACGACGCTGGCGATCTCGAACATCTCGAGGATCTCCGCGACGGTCGCGCCGTGGCCCAGGGCGTTGCGCAGGTGCAGCTTGAGGCCCGGCACGTAGAGGTGCGTCGCCGAGGCGTCGAAGGCGCAGTAGACGAGCTCCTTGACCTTCGGCTCGAGCGTGCCGGTCTGCCAGGGCACCGACGAGAAGGCGACGTAGGCCTCGAACAGGTCCGGGTCCAGCTCGAGGATCTCGTCCCAGAACGTGTGCCAGTAGCCGCGGGTCGCGGTGAACTCGGCCTTGAGCCGCTCCTGGCGCTCGTCGAGCGGCGCCGGCCCGTCGCGCAGCCCCTCCTCGACGAGCACCTCGACCAGCAGCGGCACCCCGATGTTCGCGGCGTGGATGCCGAGCGTGCTCGTCAGCTCGAGCACCTCCATGATCTCCTGCGGCGTCGCGCCCGCGTCGAGCGCCGCGGCCACGTGCTGGCGCACCCCCGGCGTGTAGAGGTGGGTCGCGGCGGCGTCGACGGCGATGTACAGCAGCTCGCGGACCTTCGGCGTGAGCGCGCCGGGCTCGCGGCGCCAGGGCACCGCGGAGAAGTCGAGGTAGGCGCGCACGAACGCCGGGTCGAGCTCGAGCATCCGCTCCCACGGCTCGCCCCAGGTGCCGCGCACGCGGACGAACTCGTCCTTGATGGCCTGCTGCTCGTCGGTGAGCGTCACGGTGTCCCCTTCCGCTCGCGCAGCCAGCGGGCGATCTCGGTGTGGTCGGCGGTCGGCCCGAGCTCCGCGAGCGCCTCGTCCCACAGCGCGACGGTCGCCGCCGCGTGCCGGGTCGGGACGCTCGTGCTCGCGGCGAGGTCGAGGGCGATGTGGATGTCCTTCACCAGCAGGCCGATCCCGAAGCCGGCGCCGTAGGTGCCGGGCAGGATGTGGTTCGGCCACTTGTTCTCGGTCGATCCGCTGCGTCCGGACGAGCCGTTGACGACCTCGAGCATCACGGCGGGGTCGAGCCCGAACTCCTCGCCGACGAGCACCGCCTCCGAGCTCGCGACGAGGTGGGCCGCCGACATCAGGTTGTTCAGCGCCTTGAGCGCGTGCCCGGCGCCGACCGGCCCGACGTGGCGCGGGCGGCCTATGGCGGCGAGCAGCGGCTCGAGGTCCGCGACGACGTCGTCGGGCCCGCCGACCATCACGGCCAGCGTGCCGGCGCGGGCCCCGGAGACGCCGCCGGAGACCGGGGCGTCGACCAGTACGCGCCCGGTGTCAGCCAGCGAGGCGGCGAGCGCGCGGGTGCGCAGGGGCTCCGAGGAGCTCATGTCGACGATCACCCGGGCACCATCCAGCTCCGCCACCACCGACTCGACGATCGCCGAGTTCGGCAGGCAGAGCAGCACCGCCTCGGCGCCGTCGGCGGTCTCCGACGCCGAGCCGACGACCGTCGCGCCGGGCACCGCGGCGGCGAACGCCTCGCGCGCCTCCGGCGAGGCGTCGTACGCCCGGACCGTCACGCCCGCGTCGACGAGGCGCGACACCATCGGCGTGCCCATGTGTCCGAGGCCGACGAAGCCGACGGTCCGACCGGAGGGCGCGCTCACGACCGCTCCCTCGCCTCGGCCAGCACCCCGTCGGCGACCCGGAACGCCTCCAGGCCGGCGGGCGCGCCGCAGTAGGCCGTGGCCTGCAGCAGCGCCTCCTGGATCTCGGTCTCGGTGACGCCGTTGGTGAGCGCACCGCGCACGTGCACCGCGAGCTCGTGCGACCGGCCGAGCGCCGTGAGCATCACGAGGTTGAGCAGGCTGCGGGTGCGGCGGTCGAGCCCCGGGCGGTCCCACACCTCGCCCCAGCAGCAGCGGGTCACGTACTCCTGCACGGGCCGGGAGAAGTCGCTGACCTGCGCCATCGACCGCTCCACGTGGGCCTCGCCGACGACCTCCTTGCGGATCGCGAGGCCGCGCTCGAAGCGGTCGTCGGTGCCGTTACGGCCGCTCTGCGCGGTCACTGCGCTGCCTGCCCGTACTCGTCCTCCGACACCTCGTCGAGCCACGTCGTCGTGCCCAGGGAGACCGCGAGGTGCGTCATGATCGAGCCGGGGCCGGCGCCGTGCCAGTGCCGCTCGTCCGGCGGCACCCAGACGACGTCGCCGACCGTCAGCGGCTGCGGCGTCTCGCCGTGCGTGCACACCCACCCCGTCCCGGCGGTGACGACGAGGATCTGGCCCCGCTCGTGGTGGTGCCAGAAGGTCCGCGCGCCGGGGGTGAACGTCACCGAGTTGATCGTGGTGCCGTCGGTGGTCGGCAGCACCGGGTCGCCCCAGACGGTGCCGGTGAAGGTGGCTCCGCGTGCTTCGGTGACGACGCCGTCGGCGCGCCCGTGGACGATCTTCACGAGGTCTCCCCAGGAGTCGGGTGGGTCGTGGGCTGCTGGATCCGGACACCGCCGGCGAGGTCGCCGAGGGCGTCCACGACGCGGTTGGAGATGACGTCGCCGTAGCCGAGGTGGGCGGCCATGCCGAACGAGGCGATCGGGCCCGCGGCGTTGAGCGAGGGCACGCCGAGGCGTGCGAGCAGCTCGGTGTAGAGCGTGACGTCCTTGGTCATCAGGCGGCTGGTGAGCCCGCCCTCGAGGTAGTCGCCCTCGACGATGCGCGGGAAGCGGTTGCTCGAGGCGAACGACTGCCCGCTCCCGCCGTTGATGGCCGCGAGCAGCGTGCGCAGGTCCAACCCGGCGCGCTGCCCGGCCACCATGACCTCGGCGGTCGCGGCGAGCGTCACCGCGTTGAGGAAGTTGTTGAGCAGCTTCGCGGTGTGACCGGCGCCGACCGGGCCGAGGTGGTGCACGGTCGCGGCCAGCGGCGCGAGGACGGGGCGGATCGCGTCGACCGCCGCGGCGTCGCCGCCCGCCATGATCGTCAGCGTGCCTTTCTCGGCCGCCGCCGCGCCGCCGGCGATGCCGGCGTCGAGATAGGTGACGTCGCGGGCCGCGGCGTCCGCGGCGAGGGCGACCGTCGACTCGGGCGAGGCGGTGGACAGGTCGACGACGGTCGTGCCGGGGGCCGCCGCGGTGAGCAGGTCGCGGACCACCGGCTCGACGAACGTCGAGTCCGGCAGTGAGAGCAGCACCGTCCCGGCGCGCCGCGCGACCTCGGCGGGGCTCCCGACGGCCTCGGCGCCGACGTCCTCCGCGCGGCCGGCGACGGGGTCGTGGCCGACGACCTTCCACCCCGAGTCCACCAGCCGGCGGGCCATCCGCCCGCCCATGTTGCCCAGTCCGATCACGCCGACCGTGGTCATGTGCGGTGTCCCTCCACCTCGAGTCGGATCACGAGGTCGTCGATGCCGGTGCCCTGCGCGCGGCCGGGGAAGCGGCGTCCCACGTCGGCGTCGTGCCCGGCCACGAGGACCCGGCCCGGACGGTCGGTGATCTCGCGCAGGGTGTCGAAGCCCGCGTACATGGCCTCGAGGTCGGCGACGACGAAGAACGGCCGGTCGCGGGTGAGCTCGTCGTAGAAGTGCAGCGCGTCGGCCGCCAGCACGACCTCCCCGCCCGCCACCGCGACGCGGGCGATCAGCTGGCCCGGCGTGTGCCCGCCGACCTCCACGAGCGCGAACCCGTCGCCCAGCTCGCAGTAGCCGGTGAACGTCGTGACCCGGCCCTCGTCGTGGGCGCGGGCCAGCGCGGCGATCTCGCCGGCCTCGGTGGAGTGCGCGAACTGGACGCGCCCGGCGTGCGGACCGGCCCAGAACGCGAGCTCCCGCGCAGTCACGACGATCTCGGCGGCGGGGAAGCGGTCGAGGTTGCCGATGTGGTCGTAGTGCGCGTGGCTGACCACCAGACGGTCGACCGTGGCGGCGTCGATGCCGAGCGCGGACAGCGCGTCGACGGGGTCGACGAGCATCTCGCGGCCGCGGCGCCGCCCGACCTCGGGGTCGAAGCCGCAGTCGACGACGGTGGTGCGCCCGCCGCCCCGGACGATCCAGAAGAAGTAGTCCATGCGGAACGACTCGTCGGGCTCGCCGTAGACGTGCCAGTTGAGGTACGCCTCGGTGCGTGTGGTGACGCGCGTGCCGTAGCGGACGGCCCAGACCTCGTTGGTCATCGGAGCTTCTCCAGTACCGGCAGCAGGTGCTCGAGCAGCCCCTCGGGGTCCTCGGACATCGGGAAATGGCCGCGTCCCGACATGACGATCAGCTCGCCGCCCAGCTGGTCGGCGGCCCGCCGGCTCATCTCCGTGGTGGCCGAGTAGTCGTACTCGCCGCTGAAGACGTACAGCGGGCAGGTCGCGCGGCCGAGGCCGGCGGCGATCGGGGGGAAGTCGAGCGAGTAGAAGGCCGTGTCGCCCTGGTAGACGCCGGGTCCGTTGCTCGCGTAGCCCCACAGGGTCTGCGCGCGCTGTCCCTCCGGGCTCGACGGCGCGATCAGCCCGCCGACCCAGCTGGCCAGGAAGCCGGAGTGGTCGACGTCGGCGCGGTGGGTCCACTCGACGAAGCGCCCGGCGCTCCCGAGGCCGCCCTCGAGCGCGCACACCCCGGCGAACCGGTCGCCGTGCTCGGCGGCGAGGTAGAGCGCGATCGCCCCGCCCATCGAGCAGCCCAGGAGCACCGGGCGGTCGAGCTCGAGCGCGTCGGCGACCGCGAGCACCGTCGCCGCGTACGTCGCGGTGTCGAGCGTGTAGCGGCGGTGCTGCCAGTCGTCGGGGGGATCGGAGCGCCCGTGCCAGGGCATGTCGAAGGCGACGACGCGGTGGTGGTCGGTGACCCGCGGGTCCTCGAGCAGGCCCCGGAACTGGCGCGAGTCGGCGCCCGCCGTGTGCAGGCAGAGCAGCGGCGGGCCCTCGCCCGCGGTCTCGACGAAGATCCTCCGACCATCGTCGAGGTGCAGGTAGCGCCCCACGCTCGGCCCGAACCCCGGCGGCCGGGGCGCGGGATCGGGCCGTCGCCGGATCGGCGGCCGGTCGGTGTCCCGCAGCGCGTCGAGGAACCGGTCGATCGCGGGGGCGCCCGCGCCCACACCTCGCGCCGGCCGGTGATCCGCTCGCTTCCGCGGGTGGCGACGAGGGCCTGCGCCGTCGTCGCGCCGCGCGGGGGCGGGTCGGCGCAGAATTCGGCCCACTCCGCGTCGGAGACCACGAAGCCGACGTCCCAGGTGGCGTTGATGCCGGGCGCGCCCTCGACGCGCACCGAGCCCTCGACCACGCGGAGCAGGACGCGCGTGGCCCCGATCTCGAGCAGCAGGCTCCAGTCGGGTCCGGGCGGCAGGCCCGCGAGCAGGTCGTCGGTGAGCGTCTGCGCCACCCGTGTCTCGTCGAGCCCCATCGCGCCTCCCCGTCGAGGACCTGTTGACGCCGTCGGGGCGCGACTCTACGTTCCAGATTGTCTGACAGCCAGACGAAGAAGCACCTCGGTGGCGAGGAGTGGTCTCGATGACGAGTCCCGAGCAGGCCGTGCGCACGCCGGCGGAGAGCCCGGAACGGGCGGAGAAGCGGAAGTCGGCGACCCGCGGGGCGTTCTTCGCCGAGTTCGTCGACATGTTCGACATCTATCTGCCGACCGTGGTGCTCACGCCGGCGCTGCTCTACTTCCAGCCCGCGCAGCTCGACCCGGGCACCACCGCGATCTTCACGTCGCTGGTCTTCGTCACCACGCTCGTCGGCCGGCCCATCGGCGCCGCGGTGTTCGGCGCGCTGGCCGACCGCATCGGGCGCCGGCGCAGCACGATCATCTCGGTGACGGGTTTCGGCGTGATCACGCTGCTCATCGCCCTGGTGCCCGGCTACACGACGCTCGGGATCGCGTCGTTCTGGGTGCTCATCGTGCTGCGGTTCCTCGACGGGATCTGCCTCGGCGGCGGGTACACCGGCGCGCTCCCGCTGGCCATGGAGTACTCGACGAAGAGCCGCCGCGGGCTGCTCGGCGGGATCATCCTCTCGGCGTTCCCGCTGGCCTACGTCGTGATCACGCTGGTCGGCCTGGCGTCGTTCGCGCTCTTCCCGCTGGCCGGGCCCGACTCCCCGTACGCCGTCTGGGGCTGGCGCGTCCCGTTCGTGCTCGGGGCGCTGCTGGCCTTCGTCCTCGCGGCCTACTACGTGCGCAGCGTGTCCGAGTCGGAGATCTGGGAGGCCGCCGAGGCCGCGAAGTCCGAGGGCACCTCGCAGGGCGGCGCGGGCCGTCCGCTCCTCGCGGTGCTACGCAGCTCCACGTTCCTGCAGGTCTTCGGGATGATGACCGGGTTCTGGCTGACGCAGAACCTCGTGACGCTCTTCCTGCCCACCACCGTGCTGCGCAACCTCGTCGGCCTGTCGAACACCCAGCTGACCGTGACGTTGCTGATCGCCTACGTCTGCCTGGTCGGCAGCTACATCGCGTCGGGCGTGATCGGCCAACGGATCGGGCGACGGCGGTTCTTCATCATCGGGGGTCTGCTCATCGCCACCGTCGGCGTGGGGCTCATGGCCGTGCTCGTCAACGGCCGCGGGCTGCCGCTCGGCGTCGTGATCCTCGTCGTGTGCCTGTTCTCGATCGTCGTCACCGCGCCCTGGGGCGTCGTCCTCCCCTACATCACCGAGCGGTTCCGCACCGACGTCCGCGCCTCCGGCTTCGGCCTCGGGTTCAGCGTGTCGGTGGTGATCCCGTCCTTCTACGCGTTCTTCCTCGAGGGCCTCGGCGGGCTCATGCCGTACGCGACGGCCGTGCTCGTGCTGCTCGCCTTCGGCGGCCTGCTCGGGGCCGGCGGCGCGGCCGCGGGCCCCGAGACGAAGGACGTCGACTTCGAGTAGGTGCGCTCCGCGCATGTGAGCACTTCGAGGTGCTGGAGCACTCCGAAGTGCTCACATGCCGTCAGGCACCTCGGTAGGCGCCGGCCTTGATGTCCTCGAGCAGGCCGGGGCCCGTCGGCGTCCAGTCGAAGACCCGGCGGGTGTGGTCGGTCGACGCGGCGAGGTCCATCCCGAAGAACATCCCGATGAACCCGAAGTGCTCGACGGCGTCCTCGGGGGCCACGGAGGTGACGGGGACGCCCAGCGCGTCGCCGATCGCCTGCGCGATCTCGCGGCTGGGGATCGCCTCCTCGGCGACGGCGTGCAGCCGCGTCCCGGCCGGGGCCTGCTCGAGCCCGAGCCGGACGAGCCGGGCGGCGTCGGACACGTGCACCGCCGACCAGCGCGTCGAGCCGTCCCCGACGTAGGCGGACACGCCGTGACGGCGGGCGGCGGCGGTGATGAGGGCGATGAAGCCGTGGTCGCCGTCGCCGTGGGTGGTGGGCGCGAAGCGGGCGCTGACGGCGCGGACGCCGCGGTCGACGTAGGCGAACGCCAGGTTCTCCGCGCCGCCGCGCGGCGAGTCCGGCCCGATCGCGGGCGACGGATCCGCCTCCGTCCCGGGTCGCCCGGCCGCGAGCCCGGCCACCCCGCCGGCCAGCACGAGCGGCCGGCCGGTGCCGACGAGCGCCTCGCCCAGGGTCTCGACCGCGACGCGCTCGGCCCGGTTCGACTCCGCCGGGTTCGCCCAGTCGTGCTTGTTCGCGAGGTGCACGACCCCCTCGGCGTCGGCGGCCCCGCGCCGCAGCGCCTCGAGGTCGTCGAGGTCCCCGCGCAGGACCGTCACGCCCTGGGCCTCCAGCGCGGCGGCCGAACCGTCGGAGCGGGCGAGCCCGACGACCTCGTGTCCCGCGCCGAGCAGCTCATCGACGGTGGCGGAGCCGATCCAACCGCTGGCTCCGGTGACGAATACACGCATGATGCGTGGCCTCCTCTGCCCTCACGGGCGACCATGTCAGGTACTGACATCACTGTAGACCCTGATGTCAGCGACTGCCATCAGTACGCTGTGCCCATGGTCCGCTGGGAGCCCGGGGCGCGCGAGCGGCTGCAGGCCGCCGCCCTCGAGCGCTTCGGCGCGCAGGGCTTCGACGGCACGACGGTCGCGGAGATCGCCGCCACGGCCGGGCTCACCGAACGGACGTTCTTCCGGCACTTCGCCGACAAGCGCGAGGTGCTCTTCTCCGGCCAGGACGAGTTCGAGCGGCTGTTCCTCGCGGGCATCGAGGAGGCGGCCGACTCCGACCCCATGGCCATCGTCGCGGCCGCGCTCGAGGGCGCCACGGCGTTCTTCCCCGACGTCCGCCGCGCCTGGTCCCGCGCCCGCCAGCGCGTCATCGACGCCGACCCGGGCCTGCAGGAGCGCGAGCTCCTCAAGCTCTCCGGCCTGGCGACGGCGATGACCGACGGCCTGCGCCGCCGCGGCGTCGACCCGACGGCGGCCGCCCTGGCCGCCGAGAGCGGCGTCGCCGTCTTCCGGGTGGGCTTCGCGACGTGGATCGCCGAGGGCGAGGAGCGCTCCCTCGCCGAGGTCCTGCGGGCGGTGCTGACGCAGCTCCGGTCGCTGGTCACCGCGCCGCAGGTGTAGACGCTAGCCGCGCCGCTGCTCCTCGGCGAGGAAGTGCGCGGCGCCGGCGGTGGCGGGGTAGAGCGCGCGGTAGTGCTCGTGGAAGGCGTCGTAGCGGGCGGTGCGCTCGGGGTCGGGCGTCACGGTGGCGACGATCGGGTTCCAGCGCGCGAGGTCGGCGTCGAGCCCGAGCGCCAGGGCGGCGAGGACGGCGTCCCCGAACGCCGCGCCGGTCGTGTCGGCCGGAACGTGCTGCTCGTGCCCGGTCACGTCGCTGACGATCTGCGTCCAGAGCCCGCCGCGGGTCCCGCCGCCGACGGCGACCAGGCGCGGCTCCGGTCCGCCGGCGTCGCGGAACGCCTCGAGGTTGTGCCGCACCCCGTGCGCGATGCCCTCGAGCGCGGCGCGGTAGAGCTCGGCGCGGCCGTGGCCCGTCGTCAGCCCGAGCACCAGGCCGCGGGCGTCGGGGTCGAAGATCGGGGTGCGCTCGCCGGCGAAGTACGGCAGCAGGAGCAGCCCCCGGGCCCCCGGCGGGACCTCGGCGGCCTCGTCGGTCAACGTCGCGTAGTCGGCGCCGACGAGGTCGCGCAGCCAGGCGGTGATCGCGCCGGAGGTGGCCATCCCGGCCGCGGTGGTGAACGAGCCGGGCGCGACGCCGCGGGTCGCCCACAACGCCGGGTGCCGGACGGGCGCGTCCGCGACCTGCACCAGGAACATCGTCGTGCCGTACATGACCATCGTGTCGCCGGCGCTCTCCACGCCGACGCTGGCGGCCTCGGCCCAGGCGTCGACCGTCCCGGTGACCACCGGCGTCCCGGCCCGCAGCCCGGTCTGCGCCGCCGCGTGCTCGGTGACGACCCCCGCGACCTCCCCCGGCCACCGCAACCGGGGCAGGGCGAGGCCGGGCGCGACGAGCTCGGCGAGGTCGGAGGCCCAGTCGGCGGCATCGAGGTCGTACATCGGGTCGCACTGGCTCGCCGAGTGGTGGTCGAGGACGTACTCGCCGGTCAGGCGGTGCACGAGGTACGAGCTCGCCATGAAGAAGTAGCGCGTCGCGTCCCAGACCTCGGGCTCGTGGCGCTGCAGCCACCGCCACTTGGGCCCGACCGCCTGGCTCGACAACGGGGTGCCGCCGCGCGCGACGATCGCGTCCGCGCCGATCTCGTCGGTGAGCTCGGCGATCTCGCGGGTGGCGCGGGTGTCGACGCCGTAGAGGATCGCGGGGCGCAGCGGGCGAGCGTCGGCGTCGGCGGGCAGCAGCACCGGCCCGATGCCGCTGACGCCGACCGCGTCCGGCATGCCGTGGGCGAGCAGCTCGCGGGTGATCGAAGCGAAGTCGGCCCACCACACGTCCTCGGCGTCGTGCTCGACCCACCCGGGGTGCGGGAACGACGTCGCGTGCTCGACCTCCGCCCGCGCCACGACCGTGCCGGCGTCCGCGTCGACGAGGACGCCCTTCGACGACGACGTCCCGACGTCGATCCCGAGCACGAGCGTCCCGTCCGGCACAGCTGCCGACGATAGAGGGGCCGAGGACACGAACCCGTCACAGTCGGTCGGACCGTGTCCTGAGGACACGGTCCGTCGGTGGGGCACCGATCGGCGTCAGGCGCCCGCCCACGACGCGAGGCGTCGCGTGAGGTGACGCCGTTCGACGTCGTTGCGGGTGGCGTCGACCGCCTCGCTCATCACCGCACGCGCGTCCTCCGCCTGCCCGAGCTGCCAGTGCAGCTCGGCCCGCAGGACCAGCGCGCGGTGGTCGTCGGGCGCGGTCACGACGCCGTCGAGGGCCTCGAGCCCGGCGCCGGGTCCCCGCGCGACGGCGACCGCCGCGGCGCGGTTGACCAGCACCGCGGGCGCGGGCGTGACCTCGCGCAGGCGGTCGAACAGCGCCACGACCGCCTCGGGGTCGTGATCGGGGTGGATCTGCAGCGCGGCGACGGCGGCCTGCAGCACCCAGCGTCCCGGGCGGTCCCCGGCGAGCTGCACCGCCCGGGTCGCGAGCTCGAGACCGGTGGCCACGTCGTCCCACCGCCAGGCCTCCCGATCCTGAGCCGCGAGGGGGACGAGGTCCGTCCCGCCGTCGAGGCGAGCGGCGCGGCGGGCGTCGGTGAGCAGCAGCAGCGCCGAGAGCCCGAGCACCTCGGGCTCGTCGGGCAGCAACCGGCGCAGGAGCGCGGCGAGGCCGAGCGCCTCGTCGCAGAGCTCGGGCCGCAGCAGCTCGGGGCCCTCGGTCGCGACGTGCCCCTCGGTGAACAGCAGGCCGACCACGGCGAGCACCGCGTCGAGCCGCTCGGGCCACGCGGACCGCGGGGGGACGTCCAGCGCTATGCCCGCCGTGCGGATCTTCCGCTTCGCGCGCGTGAGCCGCTGGGCGACGGTCGCCTCGCTCGTCGCCATGAGCCGCGCCGTCTCGGGCGCGGTCAGCCCGCAGAGCATCCGCAGCGCCAGCGGGATGCGGGCGGCGTCGCCGAGGGCGGGGTGGCAGCAGACGAAGACCAGCCGCAGCAGGTCGTCGGCACCGGTCTCGGCGCCGAAGGGGTCGTCGAGGTCCGGCAGCCCGGCGGGCGCGACCGACTGCGACGCCACGGCGGCGAGGTGGTCCTCGGCGACGCGCTCGCGGCGCAGGCGGTCGAGCACCCGGCGGCGGGCGACGGTCTGGAGCCACGCGCCGGGCCGGTCGGGGACGCCGTCGCACGGCCACCGGTCCACCGCGGCGGCGACCGCGTCGGCGGCCGCGTCCTCCGCCCGGTCGAGGTCGCCGCACCAGCGCGCCAGGCCGGCGACCAGCGTCGGCCAGTGCTCCCGGTGGACGTCGGCGACGGCGACCTCGAACGGGACGGCCACGGCTCAGCCGAGCTCGGTGAGGGCCCGGACCTCGACCGAGCCCACCTCCGTGCCCGGGCACGCCCGGGCGTGGCCGAGCGCGGTGTCGAGGTCCGGCGCCTCCACGACCCAGAAGCCCCCGAACGACTCGGCGACGTCGGCGAACGGGCCGTCGGTCAGCACGGCCTCGCCGTCACGGACCCGCAGCGTGGTGGCGGTGTCCGCGGGCTGCAGCTGCTCGGCGCCGCGCAGGACGCCGGACTCCGCGAGTGCCTGCGTGAACGCGACGAAGCGCGAGAACAGCGCGGCGTGCTCCTCCGGCGGCAGACCGCCCAGGACCTTGCCATCGACATTGGACATGAGGATGTAGCGCATCTCGATCTCCCCCGCGTCTCAGGCGAACCGCTGCTGCAGGACGGCCAGCGTGCCGTCGAGGGCCCGTCCGGCGCGACGGGGGAACCCCATCAGCTCGACGAGCCGCCGCCCGCGCTTGGCGGAGTAGTCGAACGTGCCCCGGACCTCGGTGCCCCCGGGAACGGCCGCGAGCTCCCAGCGCCACACGTGACGGCCGGTGTGGCGCCAGGCCACGAGCGCGTCCGGCACGTACTCGACGACGGTGTTGACCGTCGTGTAGCCCCTCATCCGCATCGTGAACGTGGCGCCGCCGGTGAGGCGGTCGGGACCGTCGGCCAGGCGCTCGACCAGCCCGGACCCGTCGAGCGCGGCGTGCTCGCGGGGGTCGGTCAGCACGGCGAACACCGCTGTGGGCGGGGACGCGACGACCGTCCGGCGGGTGACGTGGGCGGTGGGGGCGGGCGCGAGGGTGGTCATGGTGTCCTCCGGGGATGCGGGGCCGGTCGCCCCGTGCGGAGGTTCGACGCGCGGGCACCCCGGATTTGGACAGCCCTCCGGAGAAAGTTCTCACCACGCCAGCGGCAGGCGGTGCAGGCCGTAGATCAGGGTGCGGTGGCGGAACTCGGGTTCGCCGGCGAGGCGCAGCCCCCGGAAGCGCTGCAGCAGTGCCGGGAACGCCACGCGCATCTCGATCCGCGCCAGCGGGGCGCCCAGGCAGTGGTGGATGCCGTGACCGAAGGCGAGGTGCGGGGACGGCGGGCGGGAGATGTCGAGCTCCTCGGCGCGCTCGACGACCTCCGGGTCGTGGTTGGCCGCGACCAGCGACGCGATCACCAGCTCGCCGGCCGCCACCGGGTGCCCGCCGAGCGTCGTGTCCGCGACGACCGCGCGCGGGAAGCTCCCGTGCACCACGGTCAGCCGGCGCAGCAGCTCCTCGACCGCGCCGTCCACCGCCGTGGGGTCGTCGCGGACCCGCGCCAGCTGGTCGGGGTGCTCGAGCAGCGCCAGCGTGCCCAGCGACAGCATGTTCGACGTCGTCTCGTGCCCGGCGACGAGCAGCAGGTTGCCGATGCCGATCAGCTCGTCGTCGGTGACGTCGTCGGAGTGCTCGCGGATGAGCATGCCGAGCAGGTCGTCGCCGGGGGCCTCGCGGTGCCGGGAGACGAGGTCGCTCATGTACTCCCGCGACGCGTCGGCCAGGCGCATCCGTTCCTGGGGCTCGATGGTGCTGTCGAGCTGGCGGGCGCTGCGCTCGGTGAACTCGCCGCGGTCCTCGTACGGCACGCCGAGCAGCTCGCAGATCACCATCGACGGCACCGGCAGGGCGAAGTCGGCGACGAGCTCCGCGGGCGGACCGGCCGTCTCCATCGCGTCCAGATGCTCGGTGACGATCTCCTCGACGCGCGGGACCAGGCGCTTCATCCGCTTCACGGTGAACTCGCCGGTGAGCATCCGTCGCAGCCGCGTGTGGTCCGGCGGCTCCTGCCCGAGCAGGTTGCCGGCCTGGCGACGCCGGAACTCGGCGGTGTCGCGACCGGCCGCCACCAGCGCGGGCGGCGCCGGGACGCCGTCGAGGCGGAAGCGCTCCGGGTCGCCATGCAGCTCACGGACGTCGGCGTAGCGGCTGACCATCGTCGCCTCGTGGCCGAACGGCGTCGCGACCCGGCGGGTCTCCCCCGCGTCGCGCAGCGCCTCGACCTCGGGCAGCAGCGTGAAGCCGTCGCGCTGCGCGGCCACCTCGCCGGTCCACGCGTGGGTCGCCTGGTCGGTCATCGCGGTCCTCCCGGTGACGGTGGTGGGCCCCCCGCCCTCGATGGTGCTCCCCCGAATCAGGTGCCGCCCGCGTCCTGCCCGGAACCTCCGGAATGCACCCGGACCGCGATCCCGTCGAGATAGGCGTCCACCGCGCGTTCGAGGATCCCCTCCTCGGCCAGGACGTCCTCGCTCTCGAAGCCGCCCTCGTACCAGAGCCGCGTCATCGAGGGGTACCGCTCCTGTTCGAAGTACCGCTCCCAGAACACCGCGTTGATCGACGACCAGTACTCGGCGAGCCCCACGCCGGTGCGCCGGACCTGGTCCTGCTCGCTCGTCGAGTCGCGCGCGAGGCCGGTGACCAGCGAGCGCAGCGCGATCGCGGCGTTGACCGTCTCGGCCGGGGCGAGGCCGATGTCGAGGAACGGCGCGAAGAAGGCGTCCTCCATGCCGAGCACGTGCGGCCCCATCGGCAGGCGGCTGCCGTGGTGGAGGATCCACGGGTGGCGGGCGTAGAGCTCCCACAACGCCCGGGCCTGCCGGGCCGCGGCGTCGCGCCAGGGCTCGCCGGGGTGGGGGTACAGGTCGCCCGTGATCTCCGCGAACGCCGCGTCGATCATCAGCGCGACGAGGCCCTCCCGGCTCTCGACGTGGGTGTAGAGCGCCATCACCCCGACGCCGAGGTCGGCCGCGACCGCGCGCATCGAGAGCTCCTCGAGCCCGGCGGCGTCGGCCCGCGCGAGCGCGGCCGCGACGACCTGCTCGCGCGTCGTCCGCGCCGGCCGGCCCCGTCCCGTCCCGGGACCCCGCCCCCAGAGCAGGTCGAGGTGGTGCTCGTCGCCCATCCGCACTCCCTTGCCTTTCCGGACAGCGTCCGCTTAACCTAGCAGGCACTTTCCAGACGTTGTACCGAAAGGTCGCGATGATCCGCACCGAGGACCTGCGGCGCACCTTCCGACGGCGCGGCGCGGTGGTCGAGGCGGTCCGCGGCATCTCGCTGCGGGTCGAGCCGGGCGAGCTCGTGGCCGTGCTCGGCCCGAACGGCGCGGGGAAGTCGACGCTGCTGCGGATGCTGACGACGCTGCTCGGCCCGACGTCGGGCACCGCAGAGGTCGCGGGCATCGACGTCGTCGCCGATCCCACCGGCGTGCGGCGACGGATCGGCTACGTCGGCCAGGGCAACGCCGGCGGCCACAACCACCGCGTGCTCGACGAGCTGATCACGCAGGGCTCCTTCTACGGGCAGACGCGCGCCACGGCCCGCCGACGGGCCGGCGCGCTGATGGAGGCCCTCGAGCTGCACGGCCTCGAACGCCGCACCGTCGCGTCGCTGTCCGGCGGGCAGAAGCGGCGCATGGACGTCGCGATCGGGCTGATGCACCGGCCCGGCCTGCTGTTCCTCGACGAGCCCACCACCGGCATGGACCCGCAGGCCCGCGCCAACCTCTGGGAGCACATCACCCGCCTGCGCGCGGAGCACGACACCACCGTCGTCCTCACCACCCACTACCTCGACGAGGCCGACGCGATGGCCGAGCGGATCGTCGTCGTCGACCACGGCGAGGTCATCGCCGACGCCGGCAGCGCCGAGCTGCGCACGCGCCACGCCGAGGACCGGCTGGTGCTGCACGTCGACGACCCCGCGGCGGTCGCGGGCCTGGTCGAGGGTTCGCGGGCGCTCGCCGACCGTGTGGAGCTCCGCCTCACGGGCGGCGCCCGGGTGCTGCCCGGCCTGCTCGCCCGTCTCGACCGGGCAGGCGTCACCGTGCACTCCGCGCACCTGCACGAGGCGAGCCTCGACGACGTCTTCCTGGCCCTGACCGGCCGGAGCCTGCGCGAGGAAGGAGCCGCGGCATGAGCGTCGACGTCGCTGCACCCCCGGACCTCGTCGCGCCCCGGGCGGGCTTCGTCCACGACACCGCCGCGGTGTTCGTGCGCGAGTTCGCGCTCGTGCTGCGCGACCCGTTCTCGCTGATCTTCTCCCTGCTCCAGCCGCTGGTCTTCCTCGGGCTGTTCGCCCCGCTGCTGGCCGGCTCGCTGTCGGCCGACCAGCTCGGCGGCGAGTCGCCGCTGACGTGGTTCCTGCCCGGCGTCGTCGTCATGATCGCCCTGTTCGGCACCGGGAGCACCGGCGCCAACCTGCTCTTCGAGCTCATGACCGGCAGCTACGAGCGGGTGCTCGCCACCCCGATCTCGCGGGCGTCGATCCTCGTCGGGCGGGCGCTCAAGGAGCTCGCGCCGCTGGTCGTCCAGGCCGTGATCATCACGCTGGCGGCCGTCCCGTTCGGCGTGACGTTCTCGCCCGTCGGCGTGCTCGTCGGCCTGGCGATCCTCGGGGTGTTCGGCGTCGGGCTCGGGGCGCTGTCCTACGCGCTGGCCCTGGCGTCGAAGAACCGCGAGTGGCTGTTCTGGGGCGTCCAGCAGACGCTGATCTTCCCGCTGCTGATCCTCTCCGGGATGATGCTGCCGCTCGAGTCCGGGCCCGCCTGGATGCAGACGGCGGCCACGGTGAACCCGCTGACCTACGTCGTGAACGCGGAGCGGGCGGCGTTCACCGGGGCTCTGGGCGACCCGTCGATCCTCGACGGCGCGATCGCCGCGGCGCTGACCTGCGCCGTCGGGCTGGCCGTCGGCATCCGGTCGGTGCTGCGCAGCGCGGGCTAGGACAGCGCGCGGGCGTTCTCCGCGAACTCGGCCCACGGGTCGGTCTTGCGGGCGAGGCGGCGCGGGATCGAGCGGACGTCGTGCTGGTCGGGCGTCACGCGGGCGAGCTCGTCCCAGTCCAGCGGCGTCGCGGTCGGTCCGCCCGGGCGCGCCCGCGGCGAGTAGGGCATCACCGCGGTCTGGCCGTAGGCGTTGCGGCCGATGTCGAGGAAGGTCCGGCCGCCGCGGGCGTCCTTGCGCACCTCCGTCGTGAGCTCGTCGGGGGCGTCCGCGGCGACGGCCTCGGCGATCTCGATCGCGGCGTTCCGGACGGCCTCCTGGTCGGCGGAGCCGTCCAGCGGCGCGACGACGTGGTACCCGCGGCTGCCGGTGCTCTGCAGGAAGGCGACGAGGCCACGGTCCTCGACGGCGTGCCGCACGGCCCGCGCCACGTCCCGGATGCCGGCGAGGTCCTGGCGCTCGCCGGGGTCGATGTCGACGATCAGCCGGTCGGGGCGCTCGAGCGCGCCCGCGACCACGTTCCAGCCGTGCAGCGTGACGGTGCCGAACTGGACGAGCCGGATGAGGTCGGCGGTCTCCTCGACCTCGGGGTGGTGCACGACGTCGTCCGCGTCCTTCTTGCGCTCGCGGCGCGGGGTGTCGACGGTGTGCAGGCCCTTCGGCGCGCGCTTCCCGGCGTCCTGCTGGACGAACCCGCCGGCGTCCAGGCCGTCGGGGAAGCGCTGCAGGGTCAGGGGCCGGCCGGTGAGGTGCGGGAGGACCGTTGGTGCCACCGACTCCCAGTACCGGGCGAGATCGGCCTTCGTGACGTCCTCGCCGCCCTCGCGGGCGGGCAGGAGCACCTTGTCCGGGTGCGTGACGTCGATGCCGGCGACGGTCGTCATGTCCCGGCGTTTGCCTCCCGGGGCCGGTCGACAAACCTGCTGGTCGTGGACCGCGTCCGGCTCTCGAAGCGCCTGTCCCGCGCCCTGCGGCACGACCCGGGGCGTGTGGGGCTGACGCTCGACGCCGAGGGGTGGGCCTCGGTGGACGCGCTGTGCCGGGCGTTGCACGTGTCGCGCGCCGACGTCGAGGACGTGGTGGCGCACGGGTCGAAGGCGCGGTTCGAGCTGGCCGACGGGCGTATCCGCGCCCGCTACGGGCACTCGCTGCCCGGCCACGTCGCCCTACCGGCGGCCGACCCGCCCGACGAGCTGTTCCACGGGACCTCGTCGCCCGTCGTCGACGCGATCCTGCGCGACGGCCTGCTCCCCGGCGGCCGCCAGTACGTCCACCTGTCGCCGGACCCCGACACCGCGCTCACGGTCGGCGCACGCCACGGGCGGCCGGTGGTGCTCGTGGTGGACGCCCGCGCCGCTGCCGCGGACGGCGTGGTCTTCCGCCGCGGCAACGACGACACCTGGCTGACCGACGCGCTCGACCCCCGCTACCTGCGACGGGCGTGAGCCAGGACGAGGTCGGCGAGCTGTCGCGGACGGACGTCGGTGTCGTCGAGGTCCTCGAGCCGGTGCCACCCGGCGGCGAGGTGCGGCTCCTGGCTGACCGGATCGGCGGCGTCGATCCGGACCGCGAAGACGTGGTTGATCTCGTGGTGCCCGTCCCAGCGGTTCTCCAGCTCGCCCCAGCGCTCGGTGATCGTCGCGTCCACGTCGAGCTCCTCCCGCAGCTCGCGCGCCACCGCGTCCTCGGGCGTCTCCCCCGCCTCGATATGCCCGCCGGGGAAGAACCAGTAGCCGGCGGCCCGCTCCTGCATGAGCAGCACCGCGCCGTGCTGAAGGACCACGGCCCGGGCGACGAGCTCGGGGTCGGTCACAGAGCTCCCTCGGTCACGGAAAGGTCACAGCGCCACCGAACGGCACCGGCGCCGTCGGGCACCCGCCTAGCTTCCGCGCCATGAGCGAGCAGGGTCGGACGTGGGTCATGGTCCTCGCCCTGGTGGTGCTCATGCCGATCGTGGCCCTGATGATCTCCGCCGGCTCCCCCCAGCTGGCCGAGACGGTCTCGCTCACCTCGGGGACGGGCCTCGTCGCCGCGGTGCTCATGGTCGCGATCGTCGTGGTCGTGTCCCGGGTGCGCGGCCTGACGCGGGTGCTCGGGGTGGAGCTCGGCGTTGCGCTCCACCGCCGGCTCGGCGTGGCCGTCGTGGGCATCACCCTCACGCACGTCGTGTCCGCCGTCGCGCACTCGCACCGCGGCCTGGGGATCCTCAACCTGTTCGCGGTGGGACCGCCGATCAAGGTCGGCATCATCGCGGTGGTCCTCATGGCCGTGCTCGTGGCCCTCCGGCCCCGGGCCACCTCCCGTCGATACGGGCTGTCCTCCCGAGTCCACGCGGCGCTCGGGGTCACCACGGTGCTACTCGTCGTCGCCCACGTGGTGCTGTTCGGGCACCTGCCGGAGAACCCGCTGGTGGGGGTCACCCTCGGCGCGCTCGGCGTCGTGCTGGTCGGCGTCGTCGTGCGGCGCTGGGTCGCCGTGCCGCTGCTCGACCGCGGGCTGCACGTCGTGGCTGCGGTGCGTCCGGAGTCGTCGGACACCTCGACCGTGGTGCTCAGCCCGGCGCGACGCGCGCTCGACCCCGCACCCGAGCCGGGGCAGTTCGTGTGGTTGCGGCTGCGGCGGTTTCCCCTCGCCGAGGAGCACCCGTTCACGATCGCGGCCTCGACGCGGGCGGGCCGGCTCGAGCTGACCGTCCGCGACCGCGGGCCCTTCAGCAGCGGTCTCCAGGCCCTCGAGGTCGGGCGCCACGTGTGGGTCGACGGCCCGCACGGCGCGTTCGTGCCGATCGCCGCCACCGACATCAGCGGCGGCGGCCTCGTGCTCATCGCCGGCGGGGTCGGCATCACGCCGATCATGAGCATCCTGCGCGCCCACGCCGCGGCGGCCGATCCGCGCGCCCATGCCCTCCTGCTCGCCGAGCGCGAGAACGAGGCGCTGTTCGCCACCGAGATCCTCGCGCTGTCCCGGCGCCTCGACCTGTCCGTCCTGCGCACCGGCGGCCACCGCCTCGATCCCGGCATGCTCCGCGCCGTGCTGCCGACGGGCGTTCCCGAGAGCCACCGGTACTTCGTCTGCGGGCCGCCCCCGCTCGTCGGCGCCGCGCTCGACGGCCTCGGCAGCCTCGGCGTCCCCGCCCGCGCCATCACCACCGAGCGCTTCGGCTGACCCAGAGACGCCATGATGGTGGCGTGCAGCGACGCTGGCAGGCGCTCGGGCTCGCCCTCCTGGTCGGCCTCGCCGTCGCCTGCGGCTCGGAACCCGAACCGGTCGCGACGACCCCCGACCCTGCCGACCCCGCCGCGCTGCGTGTCATGACCTGGAACGTCCAGACCGGCGAGCACGACCCGCCGGAGTGGGCCCCGGTCGTCGCCCAGCTGCGCCCGGATGTTCTCGCCCTGCAGGAGATCTGCACCGCTGACGCCGAAGAGCTGGCCCGGCTCCTACAGCGCGACCACGGCCTCACCTACGAGGTCGTCCCGGGACCCATCCGGCCGCCGACCCCCGCCGAGGCCAACGCGTCGGTGAACGCCGCCCTCGGCCCCGCCTGCGACACGGCTCCCGACGACGTGCAGTTCGGCCTCGCCGTGCTCTCGCTCCTGCCCGTGACCGGCGCGCGCGTCACGACCTACCCGCCCGACGGGCGCGACGAGCAGCGCGGTTACCTGTCCCTGCAGGTCTCCACGCGGGCGAACCGGCCCGTCACCGTCCACACCACCCACCTCGGGCTCAGCGGGGTGCAGGACGACCAGCTCCGCCGGCTCGCAACCGACGCGGCGGGGGCGGCGCCCGCCGTGGTGCTCGGCGACCTGAACCTCATCGCCTCTCAGCCCGAGCTCGCGCCCCTGCGCCAGGCCTTCACCGAGGTCGACCCGGACGCCCGACTCGCGACGAGCCTGCTCGGCAAGATCGATTACATCTTCCTGCGCGGGCTCGTCCCCGTCGGCGCGCCCGAGGCGCCGGCCGTCACGGCGTCCGACCACCGCCCGCTCGTCGCGACCCTGCGCCTGTCGTGACCACCGCGGGCCGTTTCGTCATCCAGCGCCACCACGCCTCGACGCTGCACTTCGACGTCCGGCTCGAGATCGACGGCGTGCTGGTGTCGTGGGCGGTGCCCAAGGGGCCGTCGACCGATCCGGCCCAGCGCCGTCTCGCCAAGCGCGTGGACGACCACGCGCTCGGCCATATCGACGTCGAGGGCCCGCTCGGCACCGGCACGGTCATCGTCTGGGACACCGGCACCTACCAGATGCGGACCGAGGGGACCGCGGCCGAAGCCCTCGCGCACGGCCACCTCACCGTCGAGCTGCACGGCCAGAAGCTCACCGGCGGGTACGCGTTCCTCCGCACGAGCGGCGACGACTGGCTGATGATCAAGACCAAGGACGAGGCCGCCGACCGTCACCGCGACCCCGCCCGGGACGAGAACACGTCCGTCCTCACCGGGCGCACGAACGACGACTACGCCTGAGCCGCGGGCACGGCCGCGGCCAAGACCTCCTGCAGCGGCGTCGCCGGCCGGCCGAGCAGGCGGGGCAGCGTCGGGTCGACCGCGGCGAAGTCGCCGCGACGGCTCGCGGCGAACATCCCGACGAGCATGTCCGCGGCCGCCTCCGGCGCGCCGTGACCGACCAGCTCGGCGCGGTAGTCCGCGTCGGACACCACGACCCGGCGGACCGGACGACCGGCGGCCTCCGAGGCCAGCGCGGCGACCTGCTCCATCGTGAGCGCCTCCGGGCCGGTGAGCGGCGGGGTGAGGCCCTCGAAGTCGTTGCTCGTCACGGCCAGCGCTGTGAGGTCGGCCAGGTCGCCGTGCGTCGTCCAGGCGATGGGCCCGTCCTCGGGCGCCCGGAGCTCCCCGGTGTGCCAGGCGCCCTGGAGGAGCCTCGGCACCGTGGAGGCGTAGAAGCCGTTGCGCAGCGAGGTGAACGGCGTCCCGCACGTGCGGAGCACCTCCTCGTTGGCGGCGTGCTGGGGCATCGGCGGGAACGGCGAGTCCGGCTTGGCGCCGGCGTGGCTGGTGTAGAGCACGCGCTCGGCGCCTGCCGCGACGGCGGCCTCGATCGCGGCGCGGTTCTGCCGCAGCCCCTCCTCGCCGAGCGTGTTCGCCGACACCACCAGGACGCGCGACGCCCCCTCGAACGACGCGGCGAGGCTCGACGGCTCGGCGTAGTCGCCGCGGCGCACCCGCACGCCGCGGTCCGCGAGGTCCCGCGCCTTGTCCGGGTCGCGGAGGCTCGCGCCGACCTGCTCGGCGGGCACGCGGTCGAGCAGCCGCTCGAGGACGGCGCGGCCCAGCTGGCCGCTCGCTCCGGTCACGACGATCATGAGGACTCCGTTTCCAGTGGTAACGCTCGAACAGTAGCACTGTTGTTAGCGGTGGAAGCGCGTTCTCGCTATCGTCGGCATCGTGGAGACCGAGGGCGGTCCGGACGGCCCGCGCGAGCGCATCGTCGCGGCGGCGCTGCGCCTGCTCGAGGAGGACGGGGCGGAGGCGGTCTCGACCCGCGCGGTCAGCTCCGCGGCCGGCGTTCAGGCGCCGACCATCTACCGGCTCTTCGGCGACAAACAGGGCCTGCTCGACGCCGTCGCCGCGCACGGCTTCGCGTCCTACCTCGCCACCAAGACCGCTACGGAGCCGGGCGACGATCCGGTGCAGGACCTGCGCGAGGGCTGGGACCTGCACGTCGGCCTCGGCCTCGCCCACCCCGCGCTCTACCGCATGATGTACGCGCGCACCGGCCCGGGCTCGCCGGCCGCGACCGCCGCCGTCGACGTCCTCGCCAAGCACATCGGGCGGATCGCCGAGGCCGGCCGCCTGCGCGTCCCCGAGGACCGGGCCGTCGGGCTCGTGCGGGCCGTCGGCGAGGGCACGACGCTGACGCTCATCGCCACGCCGGAGGGTCAGCGCGACCCGTTCCTCGCGACCTCCGCCCGAGAGGCCGTCATCGCAGCGATCACCACCGACGCGCCCGCCCTCCCCGACCCCGGCCCCGTACCTGCGGCCGCTGCCCTGCGCGCCGCCCTGCCGGACGTCGACACCCTCAGCTCGGCGGAGCTCGGCGTCCTGCGCGAGTGGCTCGACCGCATCACCGGGGCCTCCGACCGCCGCTGACCGGTGTCCGCGGGACGACGACCGGCAGCGGTCACCCTCAGGCCAGCACGAGATCGGCGAAGTAGTAGCTGCCGGTGTCGACGTCCGCGGGGTCCGGGAGCCGATCGATCAACGTCGCGGACTTCCCTTCGGCACGACGACGCGCGACGACCTCGCGGTGCAGCGCGACCACCCTCCACGGGCGTCGCATCGGCCGCGCCTTGGGGTTGTCGACGCCGAACATCGGCATCCTCGCGGGCTCCACGTACACGAAGCCCTCGATGTAGACCGGTCGGTCAGGCAGCGGATGGTCGGCCGCGGTGCCGTGGAGCAGGAACCCTTGTCCGCAGGTGTCGACCCGCAGCTGCCCGTCCTCAGGGCCGGGAGCCGACTCCCGCCGGAGAAGTCCTCGCGTCACCGACCAGCAGTCGTCATCGGTGATCAGGTACTCCATGCCGTCGTCGGCCGCCTCCACGACGTTCCAGTCGTCGATCGACACGGCGAGCTCGCAGACGTCCCCGGTCGCCATCGAAGGGACTAGCCCTTCCATCAGGAGGAGCGCGAACACCTGCGCCCTCACCCGGCCGAGAGGGGGAGTCTCGTCCAGCTCCTCCGCCGTCGGCATCTCCTCCGCGGTCGACATCGCCACCGCCTCCTTCTGTCCTCGGGTCGTCATCTGGTTCTGACTCCCGCGGGCGCCGAGCGGTTCCTTCCATTTTCGGTCGACTAGCTCCGGTTGGGCACGCTGGGCCCATGACCGTCGACTACGGCCCCCACGGATCGAGCCTGCGCGACCTCCCGCGGCTGCGGCGCACGCGACGGCGGCGCTCGTCGAGCTGGGACCGCACCGGGGGCAACGACGACCGCGCCTCCCTCCGCCCCGGCGAGACCGCCACGATGCTCGACGTCGCCGGGGCCGGCGTCGTCACCCACCTCTGGATGACCGTCGCCGCGCCCCGCTCACTGCGCCGGCCGCTCGGCGGGACGGACGACCTGCTGCGACGTCTCGTCCTGCGTGCCTGGTGGGACGGCGAGGAGCACCCGAGCGTCGCCGTCCCGCTCGGCGACTTCTTCGGCGTCGGCCACGGGCGGACCACCAACTTCGTGTCGCTGCCGCTGCAGATGAGCCCGGAGGACGGCAAGGCGTTCAACTGCTGGTTCGCGATGCCGTTCGGGTCCGGGGCGCGGATGGAGGTGACGAGCGAGGTCGACGACGCGGACGTGGTCGTCTACTTCTACGTCGACTACGAGGAGCTCGACTCGCTCGACGCGGACATCGGGCGCTTCCACGCGCAGTGGCGCCGTCAGAACCCGACCGCGGGCGTGCGCCCCGGCCCGTCGAATGCCGCCTACCAGTTCGGCGGCACGAACCTGACAGGCCGTGACAACTACACGATCCTCGAGGCCGAGGGCCACGGGCACTACGTCGGCTGTGTCCTGAACATCCAGAACCGGCGTCGAACCCGGAAGTGGAACTGGTACGGCGAGGGCGACGACATGATCTTCATCGACGGCGACGAGTGGCCGCCGACCCTGCACGGGACCGGCACCGAGGACTACGTCAACACCGCCTGGTGCCCGACGCAGACCTACTCCGCGCCGTACCACGGGGTCACCCTCGCGGGCGGGAAGAACTGGCGCGGGCCGGTGAGCCTCTACCGCTTCCACGTCGAGGACCCGGTCGTGTTCGAGCGCTCGATCCGCGTGAGCATCGAGCACGGGCACGCCAACAAGCGCAGCGACGACTGGTCGTCGACGGCCTACTGGTACCAGGCCGAACCCCACCGCCCGTTCGAGCTCGCGCCGGTGGAGGATCGCCTCACGGGTCCGTGAGCCGGACGTCACTACCCACTTGGCCAGGGTCACACCCCTCCGCACTGGCAGGACCAGCCCTGCTCCTCGCACCATCGGTCATCCGTCCACGGAGGTACGCCTTGAACGACCAGGAGCGCTACGACCGCTTCCTCTCTGCCCTCGGTTTCCGCGCCAACCTCGACGGGACACCGTCCGGTGGCGTGGACCTGATCGACCTCGACGGCGAGCCCGTCGACCCCGCCGTGCGCCTGCACGTGTGCCCCGAGACGCTGGCCGCGCACGTGTGCGACGAGCAGGGTGTCGCCCCCGGCGCCCACCCGTCGCTGGACGACGAGCCGGACGAGCTCGACGACCCCGAAGCGGCCAGCCTGCAGACCCTGCTCGCCCAGATCGAGGAGGCGATCCTCGTCCGCGAGCCGGGCAAGGACCACCTCGTGCTCGTCGACGGCGGCGTGCGCGCGGTCTCGGAGGACCAGGTCCCGGCCTGACCCTCGGTCTGCCCGACGCCTCCTGGCCGTGACCCCGCCAGGGGCGCAGCGTCGTGACACGCTGGCTCTCACACGGCGTCGGGAGCGGCATGGTCGAGGAGAACGAACGACCGATCGCTCGCGTCGCGTCCCTGACCGTGTTCCCGATCAAGGGCTGTGCGGGGATGGCGGTCGACCGCCGCGAGGTCACGACGACCGGACTGGCCGGCGATCGGCAGTTCATGGTCATCGGCCCCGACGGCCGGTTCAAGACCCAACGGCGCCATCCCCTCCTCGCGACGGTGCGGCCGCACCTCGACGGTGACCGCCTCACGCTCGCCGCGGACAGCCGCGAGCAGTGCTCGGTCGGCATCGTCGGCGACGGCCCGCGGCGCCAGGTCGAGATCTTCGGTCAGTCCCATCCCGCGCTCGACCAGGGCGACGAGGCCGCCGCCTGGCTCTCCGACGTGCTCGGGGTGGACAGCCGGCTCGTCGGCGTCACGCCCGAGCACCGCCGCCCCACCGACGGCCTCGTGCCCGGACTCTCCGGCTGGGCCGACAGCGGCTCGCTCTTGCTCCTCTCCCGCGCCGCGGCCGACGACCTCTCCGACCGCGCTGCCGAACGCACCGGCGAGCCGATCCCCCTCGAGCGCTTCCGCGCCAACGTCGTCCTCACCCACTGCGCGGCGCACGCGGAGGACGACCTCGACCGCGTCCTTCTCGGGAGCGCTCACCTGGCGTCCTCGAAGCAGGCCGTGCGCTGCGCTGTCGTCACGGTCGACCAACGCTCCGGCGAGCGCGCCGGCCCCGAGCCGCTGGAGACCCTCGCGACCTACCGCCTCACCGACAAGGGCGTCGTGTTCGGGGCGAAGTACACGGTGCTGGCGCCGGGCGAGGTCGCGGTCGGTGATGAGCTGCGTGTGGCACCGGCTGCTGGCGACGTCCGGACGGGCGGCTGACTCGACACGCCGCCCAGCATGACTCCGCGAGCAGGTGCCGCTCGGCGCGTCGCCGGCAGATTCAGCATTCGCCCGATAGACCATGACGGCGATGCCCGAAGGCCTGACGAGGACCCGGCAACAGACCGAGATCGGCGAGGGTCTCGCCGTGGGCTGCCTGGTCGCGGGGGTCAACGCGATCAGCTCGACCGCCCCGCTCGACATGGCGCTGCGGAGCGCCTTCGACTCGTGGCCGTGGGTCTCGCGCTACCCGACCGCACGTCGTAGCCCGAGACTCGCCGAGATCCTGCAGCGCAGCTACGGGCGCCGCGGGAGCCGGGTCGCGCGGTGGAGCTCCTCCAGTGGGCTCTTCGTTCCCCACCTCTGCGATGACGAGTGGGACCTGGCCGCGGCCTGCGTCCAGCTCGAGGAGGCGACGGCCATCCCTGCGCGATGGTGGTGCGAGCTCGCCGCGGCGTTCCTCGAGGGCCTCGAGCCCGTCTTCGTGTGGCGGGCCCACCCCATCGATCCGCTCGACGACATGTGACTCGGCCACGCGCACAACGGGCATCCTCCTAAGCAGCGTCGACGGCGCCGGCCTGAAGCAGAGACTGCGGCATCGGCCGGTCGAGACGCCAGGTGATCGATATCGGGCGCTCGCCCGCGTGCTCTATGGCAGTAGCCGTCCCGAGGCAGAGGAACGGCGCGGACCCGAACTCGTCGGCGCGCGTCGCCCTCACGAACAGCACGACGTTGCTCGTTCCCTTGATGTAGCGCTGACCCATCGGCGACGCGAGCGCTGTGGCGTTCTGCGACTCCCAGTGGAAGAGGTCCGCCGAGATCGGGTAGTCCCGATATCTCGTCGATGGCGCGAAGTCCTTCTCCTCCTTGTGAAGAGTGACCAACAGCGCGTCCACGTTCGTCGCCTCCGAGTACACGACTCCGGCGGCCTGCCCACGCGTCTTGCGTGTCCCGTCGGCCCAACCGATACCTGCCAAGACCTCATCGCGCCGATAGGTGCAGTGCGACTGAAGCGAGACGCCCGGGATACCGAGGTCCCTCGGGACCATCCGCGCCCGATCCGCGGCGAGCGCCATCAGGGTGCCCAACTCCTCGACAACAGCTGGGTGCCTGCGCAGCGTCTGCAGCGCCGCCTCGAAGGAGGCATGGCGACCGAGGTCCGGCCAGATCGTGTAGACGAGCATCCGCGCGAGGGCCTGGTCGTCCGGCGACAGAGAGGGAAAGGCCGGACCCTCAGGACTCAACAACTCACTGTAGATGGCGGCGCGACCTGGATCGTCCACGTGAATCAGGCTCGCCACCCGTCGGAGGAGTTCGTCCTCGCGGTGGCCGGCGGGCTTCGTCGCGAACCCGGCCTCCCTCCGCAAGCCGGTCCAGCTGACTCCAGCCACGCGACCGTAAACATCGGCGAGATCCTGTCCGCTCGCCTGGAGGTAGTCCTCGAGCGACAGGTCGCCATGCGACCGGACGTCCTGCACCAGCGCCTTCCGGCCGCCCTTCAGACCCTGGCGCACGTTCTCGAGGACGACTCCCTGCGCGACACGATCGAGAATCAACCGCGAACCAGAGGGGAGGAACGGGAAGCCGTCCTCGATGTCGCGGACGAGCCCGGCTCGGGTCGATCCGGTCAGCGCGCGGTAGCGGACGTCGAAACGGAATTCGCGGCGATGCTGCCCGATGAAGTCGAGGACGGTGAGCACCGCTTTCCCGGGCGCTCGCCGAAGCCCGCGGCCGAGCTGCTGCAGGAAGATCGTCGCGCTCTGCGTGGGCCGGAGGAAAAGGACGGTGTCGACCGTCGGGAGGTCGACGCCTTCGTTGTAGAGATCAACGGTGAACAGGCACGCGACTCCGCCGGAGCGGAGCTCGGCCGCCGCCTGGTCGCGCTCGACCGACGCGGTCCCTCCATGCACCGCGCGTGACGGGATGCCGGCCTCGCTGAATTTACGCGCCATGTACTCGGCATGCGCGACCGAGACACAGAAGCCGAGGGCACGCACCCGCCGAGGATCAGCCACCCGATCATGTAGGGCGTTGAGGACGATCCGGGTACGAGCGTCGTTGCCGGTGTAGAGCTGGTCGAGGGCTTCGGTGTCGTAGGAGCCGCGCTTCCATTCGAGCGCGCTGAGGTCGGTGTTGTCCGCGACCCCGAAGTAGTGGAACGGGCACAGCAGGTCCTGCTCGAGGGCTTCCCTGAGCCCGATCTCGACGGCTGTGCGGCCGCCGAAGAACTCCCGCACGTCGACACCGTCGGCGCGGTCTGGTGTGGCAGTCAGACCGAGGAGTTCGATTGCCTCGAGCTTCTTGAGCAGTGCGCGATACGAGGGTGCCTCCGCATGATGAAACTCGTCGATCACGGCTACGTCGTACGCCGGAAGGTCCACCTCGCGGAGCGACTGGACTGACGCAAATACGTGCTTCCACCGACATGGCCGCTGACCACCAACGAGCAACTCGCCGAACGTTCCGTCGCCCAACACCTCGCGGTAGGTGCGCTGTGCCTGTTCAAGCAGCTCCCGACGATGCGCGACGAACAGCAGGCTCTTCTCGCTGCCGCCGAGCCCCCGATAGTCGAGAGCGGCCACGACCGTCTTGCCCGTACCGGTCGCGGCGACGACGAGATTGCGGTGACGGTCGTGCACGGTGCGCTCGGCCTCGAGGGCTTCGAGAATGCGCTCCTGGTGCGGGCGCGGCCGGACCTCGAGCCCCGAGAGGACCAAGGTGGACGGACCGGCGCCCGACTGGGCGCCGAGCGCGCGGTCGAGAAGTTCGGCGTCGCGATCGGGGTCGTAGGGCCGGAACTCCGGGTTGTTCCAATAGGTATCGAAGGTGGCCTCGAACTTGCGGACCAAGGTCGGTGTGGCGACAGAGGAGATGCGGACGTTCCACTCCAACCCGTCGACCAACGCGGACTTCGAGAGGTTGGAGCTACCGACGTACCCCGTGTCGAACCCGCTGGCCCGCCGAAACAGCCAGGCCTTCGCGTGTAGCCGCGTTGACTGCTCCTCGTACCGAATACGGACCTCAGCGCCATAGCGGCGGACGAGTTCGTCAACGGCGCGCCGTTCAGTACCGCCCAAGTACGTCGTGGTGATGACCCGCAGCGGCACTCCGCGCTCGCGCAACGCCGTGAGCTGCTCGGCGAGAAGGCGCGTGCCGTGGAACTTGACGAATGCGCACAGCAGGTCGACTCGGTCGGCACTCGCAAGTTCAGCGTTCAGCTCCGCACCCAGACTGGGTTCGTCAGGCGTGTTGGTCAGCAACGCCGTGTCCGACAGCGGCACCGTCGGTCGGACGACCCGCTGAACGCCGGGCGCCACCGCCACGGCCAGCAGCTGCTCCAAGGCCACGACAGCGTCATCGCCCTGGTTCTGGTTCACCATGTCGACGATTCCGTTGACGAGATCGCGACGACGATCGCTGTCCGTCTGGTCGGTCAGTGCGCGGCGGACGACCTCAGCGACGTGCCGGGCGAGAACGTCAGGCGCGCTCGTCTTATCGATCGCGTCGAACCGAGCGGCGCCGTCCGGCAGAGCACGCAGACGGCGTTCGAGACCCCGCGTGTGAAGGAGTTCGTATAGCCCGTCGTCCACTTCCCCATCCACGACGGCAGAGTGGCACATGGCTCAGATGGGTCTCGTGACCCGGTGGCCCGAAGATCAGCCCGGTGATCGGGCCGGCTAGGTCCACGACTACGGCGACTGGCTGCCTCGACGTGCCGCTCGACGTCGGCACCACCCGCCAGGTGGAGATCGAGCGCGCACATGGAGGAGGACACTGGCGCACTTCTGACGCCCCGAACTTGTCCCACGACGGACAGCCACGACACGCCGCCACCGCGACGCAGGCACCACCCGGCCGTGCCGCGACCGTGACCTGCGGGCCCCCAGAACGCGCCACGCTGCGCCTTCGGGAGCGACGCGAGAGGAGGCCAATCATGGCGAGGTTGGACGGCAAGGTCGCCATCATCACCGGCGGGGAGAGCGGAATCGGGCGGGCGTCGGCCGGCGCGATGGTGGACGAGGGCGCGCGGGTGCACCTCGTCGGCCTCGACGCCGATGCACTGAAGCGGGCGGTGAACGAGCTCGGCGAGGACAAGGCCGGCTTCACGACGGCCGACGTCACGGACGAGGAGGCGGTCCGTGGCGCGGTCGCCGAGGCCGTCGAACGGTTCGGGCGCCTCGACGTCGTCTTCAGCAACGCCGGCAACACGGGGGCCGTCGCGCCGATCGAGGACTACCCGTCCAACGAGTTCGCCCGCACGCTGCAGGTCCACGCCCTCGGCGCGTTCCACATGATCAAGCACGCGTCCCCGCACCTCGGCGAGGGTGCGAGCATCATCATCACCTCGAGCGTCGTCGGGCTGATGGGTTTCGGCGGCATCAGTGGCTACGTCGCCGCCAAGCACGCGCAGGTCGGCATGATGCGGGCGGCCGCCAAGGAACTCACCCCGCGTCGTATCCGGGTCAACTCCCTGCACCCCGGGCCCACGTCGACGCCGTTCCAGGACTCCATCGAGATGCGCGCGACGGGCCTGCCGCAACAGGAGGCCGCGGCAGCGTTCGACGACCTCGTCCCGCTCGCCCGGCACGCCACTCCCGCGGAGATCGCGAAGACGGTCGTCTACCTCGCCTCCGACGACAGCGCCTACATGACCGGGGCGACGGTTGCCGTCGACGGCGGCCTGACGATCTGAGCGCGCGGACTCAGTGCCCTTCGAGGTCGAGAAGGTAGGTCGCTGCGTGCTCGAGCCCCGACGGCCTGGGCAGGCTCTCCAGCTCCTCGGTGCCCTCGTCACCGAGGCGCCGGATGCGGTCGACCGACCACATCCGCACGCCGTCGGGCAGGAGCGGCCAGAGCATGCCGTCGGCGGCCCAGAGGTAGGGCTCGACGACCAGGCGCCCGGTCACGGCGAGCATCGAGTCCGCCGGCCACCGCTCGTCGGCACTCGCCAACAGGGGCTGGACCAGCCCTGCGTCGAGGACGGGCGGCACCTCGGTGCCGGGCACGCGCACGGTGCCCGCGACGGTGGTCGTGGGGACGCGGCTGCCTTCCTGCCTCACGCCGGCACTCGACGCGGCCGCGATGGACGTCACCTGCAGCGCGAAGCCGAACCCGGCGAGCCGACCGGTGCCGACGTCGTCGTACTCACCGTCCGCGAGCGTGTGGGTCGGCACCACCGCCACCAGCCGCACGGTGCGACCGTAGCTGCTCGACTGAGCCAAGGCGCGGAAGATCGATGGAACCGTTCGGGCTCCACACCAGTCCAACCAGGTAGTCGCGGCGCTGAGGGCCGCTCGTTCTCCTGGAGGCTCGATGTCGTGGACTGCGCGTGCCGTCGTCGCGTTCGTTGCCCTCGGTCTCACGCTCCTCGGGCCGCCGACTGCTGTGTCAGCGGCACCAACGGCGGTGTGGGCGGCATGTGGCGCCAGTAGCCCGCCGGAGAAGGTCGTCCGAGTCTTTCCTCGGGCCGTCTTCGTGCCCGGACCGGTGGGCACCAGCTCGACACTGCTCTGCGGTACCGAGGGCTTCGGTTACCGCCATGTCTCCGCTCGACATGGTCAGGACTGGCAGAACGTCTCGCTCTACACCGGCGGGAACTGGCGCGACCTTGCCGACTTCGCCATCGAACAGATCCTCAGGGCGCCGCAGCCCGGCTACCCGCGCCACAACGGCAAGAACGACACGTGGACTTTCAAGGCGCCGTTGGAGATCCGGGACGGCCAGGGTCGGGTGCGGGACGTCTACCACCCTGTAGCGGTCGTCGCGGGTGGCGACGGGAAGCTCATCACGACCTATCCGACACGCGACCCAGCCTGAGGAGGCACGTCATGGAACCCACCGACGGAGAGCTCTACGACCAGCTCGTCGGCTACCTCGCCGCCGAGGGTGCGGTCGACGAGGACCGCGTGCAGGGACTGGTCGTCCTCACCGAGTTCGATCACCGTCCACTCCCCGTGCCGCTCCGCCTCCACATCACCGCAAGGAGCTTCGGGGACCATCTGCGCGCGGCGGCTCCGGAGGCCGCCGTCGTGTGGCCCGACGTCCAGCCCGTCGAGGCGGCCTGGCGGCTCTTCCTCGTCCACCTCGAGGAAGCCGTGCGCACAGCGAAGCCAGGCGAGACGGAACTCCTCCTCGACCGCACCGGCGTGGTGGCGCGATCCGCCGACGCGTGATGCCCCCGCGGCCCGTCCGTGAACACGAACGGGCGTTCTCGGGCCGGAGATCTGTCACCGAACGGCACATCCGCAGTGGGATGAACGGGTCACACGAGCGCGGAGGGGAACGGCCATGACGAGCACCGAGACGAAGATCGGCGGAGCGTGTGGGGTGCTGGCCGCGCTGGCCATGATCCCGGCGTATCTCGTGGGAACCCCGGACGAGCCCCGCACGCCGGAGGAGGCCGCCGGCTACTACGACAGCGCGTCCTGGTTCGTCACGGCCAACGGGTCGCTGCCGATGCTGCACGTCCTGCTGGGGCTGGTGTTCCTCGCGGTGCTGGTCCACGTGCTGCGCCGGGCCGCGGGCCCGTCGGCGGCGGTCTACCTCGCCCTCGCCGGCGGGGTCTTCTTCTTCGCCCTGACCGCCGCAGGCTTCGCGGCCGAGGTGGCGTACCCCGCGGCCGTCGTCCGGTTCGGCGGCGTCGTCCTCCCCGTGCTCTCCCAGCCCCTCCTCGCGCTGGCCGTCTGGAGCTACCACTACGCCCAGCTCGGGGCGACGGCGATGATCCTCGCGACGTCGCTCGTCGTGTGGCGGACCCGGGTCCTGCCCTCCTGGGTCGCCGTGGCCGGCGTTCTCGGCGTCCTTCCGTTGCTGCATCTCTGGCTGCCGATCGTCGCCGCGCTGAGCAGCCTGCTCTGGTTCGCGGTGCTCGGGGTGGCGCTCCTGGTCGCACCGACCGTGCCCGCCGAGGATCGGTACGCCGCGCCGGCGACCGTCTGACGACGACGGGAGGCGTGGCGGCCCGGAGCACACGGGTACTGGCGCGGGGAGACGGACCACCACCGACGAGGAGGCACACCGTGTCCCACCAGCCGCCCGATCCCTACGAGTTCCTGCCCGACGTCCCGTCGTTCACCGTCACC
Source organism: Actinomycetospora sp. CA-053990 (assembly GCF_050948445.1). Classification (NCBI taxonomy): domain Bacteria; kingdom Bacillati; phylum Actinomycetota; class Actinomycetes; order Pseudonocardiales; family Pseudonocardiaceae; genus Actinomycetospora; species Actinomycetospora sp. CA-053990. Next base: position 6,154,160 of record NZ_CP192043.1, read on the forward strand.
AGCTCCGACGTGACCGACGGGCAGACGCTCCCGAACGCGCAGGTCAGCGGCATCATGGGCGCCGGGGGCGAGGACGTGTCGCCGCAGCTGGAGTGGTCCGGCGCGCCCGAGGGCACGAAGAGCTTCGCCGTCACCTGCTTCGACCCCGACGCACCGACCGCGAGCGGGTTCTGGCACTGGGCGGTCGTCAACATCCCCGCCTCGACGACGAGCCTGCCCGCCGACGCCGGCGATCCCGAGAAGGGCCTGCTGCCCGACGGGGCCATCACCCTCCCCAACGACGCCGGCGCCAAGCGGTACATCGGTGCCGGGCCGCCCGCCGGGCACGGCGAGCACCGCTACTTCTTCGTCGTGCACGCCGTCGACGTCGAGGACCTCGGCGTGGGCGCCGACGCCACCCCGGCGTTCCTCGGGTTCAATCTCTTCTTCCACAGCATCGGGCGGGCGATCATCACCCCGACCTACGAGATCAGCGGATAGAAGTCAGGGGGCGTCGGTGGTGGACGACGAGGACAAGCCACCACCGCCGTCCCTCGACCGGGTCCAGGCGTTCAGCGACGGCATCTTCGCCATCGCGATCACGCTGCTGATCCTGCCGCTGACCGAGGCCCAGATTCAGGACGGTCAGGTCACGGAGGACCTGCTCGCGCTGCAGCACCAGTTCCTCGCGCTCTTCCTGAGCTTCGCGGTGATCGGGCGCTTCTGGCTGCTGCACCACGAGGACCTGCGGATGATGACCGCCGCGGGCCCGAAGATGCTCGTCGGCAACCTCGTCTTCCTGTTCTTCGTCGTGCTCCTGCCCTTCCCCACCGCGCTGCTGGGTGACGGCGACAGTGGGGCCGGCACGATCATCTACGCCCTCGCGCTCATCGCAACGTCGCTGAGCTCGCTGTTCATGTGGCTCTGCGCCGAGCGCGACGGCGTCACCGCCACCGAGCGCGCCCGGCGGTGGGCGCACGAGAAGTACTGGGGCACCGGGGCCATCGTCCTGGCGTTCCTGCCCTCGATCCCGCTCGCCTTCGTCTCGCCGATGTGGGCGCGCACCAGCTGGGCGCTCGCGTTCCCGCTGAGCCTGCTCGCCGACAAGCTCGAGGCACGTCGACGGCCGTCAGGAACGTCGGCGCAGGCCCCGTAGGACGACGGCGCTGTAGACCGCGACGAGCAGCAGGACGGCGCCCAGCACGACCGGCGCCCACAACGACACGACCAGCCCGTAGACGACGGCCGCGCCACCGAGCAGGCTCCCGATCGCGACGATCAGACGCAGGCGGGTGCGGCGGCCGCTGCGGTCGGGACCGGGTGCCACCACGACGCCGGACGGTACGCGCGGGAGGACGGGCATGGTCACCGGCGAGCAGGTGCACCCCGAGGACATCGACGCGTGGCGGGCCTGGCTCGCCGAGCATCACGACCGCGGCGTCGGCGTCTGGCTCGTGACCTGGAAGGCGCGCACGCAGCGCCCGACCGTCGGGTACGAGGAGGCCGTCGAGCAGGCGCTGTGCTTCGGGTGGATCGACAGCACCAACCGCTCGCTCGACGACGAGCGCTCGATGATGTGGTTCGCCCCGCGCCGGCGCGGCAGCGGCTGGGCGCGCTCGAACAAGCAGCGCATCGAGCGGCTCGAGGCGTCGGGGCAGATGGCACCGCCCGGACGCGCGCTGATCGACGGCGCCAAGGCCGACGGGTCGTGGACGATGCTCGACGACGTCGAGGACCTGGTGGTCCCGCCCGACCTCGCCGAGGCCTTCGACGCCCACCCCGGCTCCCGCGGGCAGTGGGACGGGTTCGGCCGCTCCAAGCGCCGGGCGATGCTCGCGTGGGTCGCCGAGGCGAAGAGGACCGCCACGAGAAACAGCCGTGTCACCCAGGTCGCGGAGCGCGCGGCGGGCGGCGAGGTCGCGTTCCCACGGCCCGCAGGCGGGTAGCCGTGACGTCATGATGACCGTCATCACCCACGTCACCCTCACTCCCGGCCGCGAGCCGGAGTGGGACGCCGCGATGCGCGACCGCCTCGAGACCGCCCGCGACAAGGAGGGCTGGGTGGGCAACCAGCTCGTCATCCCCCTCGACGCCCCCAACGAGCGCACGGTGATCGGTACCTGGACCACCCGTGCGGCGTGGGAGGCGTGGCACTCCGACGAGGCGTTCCTCGAGACCCGCGAGCGCATGGAAGGTCTGCAGGACGGCCCGAGCGACATGAGCTGGTACGAGGTCGTCTCGGACGAGCGCGCCTGAGCGCGCCAGGATGACGGGGTGACCGCACCCTGGGTCCTCGACGAGGACGACGCGCTGGAACTGCTCGCCTACCTCGTCACCGCGGCGCGGACCCAGGTCGACGAGGCGGCCGAGTACGGGCCGATGCGCCTGCTGACCGCCGCGCACCGCCTGGCCGAGGCGATGGGGCCGCGGTCCTCGGAGGAGACGGCCGCGGCGCTGGCCGGGCCGCTGGCGGACATGCCCCTGCTGGCCGTACCGCGGGAGCGCACCGAGTACGTCGAGCAGCTGGACGCGGTCTGCCGGTCGCTGGCCGCGCACCTGTCCTCGCTCTACGGGGCCGAGAAGTGACCGATCCTGTCCTCGACGCGATCCGCCGCCGGCGGGTCACCCGGGCGATGACCGACGAGCCGGTGTCGCGCGAGCAGGTCGAGACGATCCTCGACGCCGCCCGCTGGGCACCGACGGCCGGCAACCGGCACCTCCAGCGCTACGTCGCCACGACCCACTCGGGCCCGCTGCGGGTGCTGCGCATGGTCTCGCCCGGCATGATCCCCCGCCCACCCGCGGCGATCGTGATCTGCGTCGACCGCGGCCTCTCCGAGCAGTACGGCTTCCGGCCCGAGGCGCCGGGGCCGTGGATCGACGTCGGCACCGCGACGGCCACGATCCTGCTCGCCGCCCAGGCGGTGGGCCTGGGCGCGGCGCCGGTGAGCTCGTTCAGCCACGCCGCGGTGGCCGAGGCCCTCGGCCTGCCCGACGGCTGGGACCCGGTGCTGATCGTCTGCCTCGGCCACCCCGCCCCCGAGCAGCCGCGCCCGATCAGCCCGAACCGCGGGCTGACCTGGCGCGACCTCACGCAGTGGGTGCCCGCACACGAATCCTGACGGTGGGTTTGCCCGGACGGGGCGACCGGGCACCGAGGGGGCGGCAGAAGAACGCCCCCGCCCGACGGCGGGAGCGGTCGGATGCCGGATCCCGTCGTGGGCGGATCTTTCGAACGGAAGGTTCGTCATGAAGTACAACGAGATCCTCAACAAGGTGGACAGCGAACTCGGCCTGAACGACACGCAGCAGGCCGAGGTCATCGTGACCGGCACGCTGGAGCTCATCGGGCAGCGCCTTGCGGGCCAGGAGCCCTCCAACCTGGCCTCGCAGCTGCCCCAGGAGCTCAAGGAGACGCTGACCCGGCACACCGGGTCGGCGGAGACGTTCGACGTCGACGAGTTCCTGCGCCGGCTGGCCGATCACGAGGGCTCGGGCGTGGACCCGGAGCGTGCTCGCGAGCACGCTCAGACGACGTTCCGCGTCATCGGCAGCTTCGTCTCCGGTGGCGAGCTCGAGGACGTCCGGGACCAGCTCCCCGCCGGGTACGCCCCGCTGTTCGCCTGAGACCGAACCCGCGGGGTCGGAGCGAACCTCCGGCCCCGCGGAGGTCACACCCCCAGAGCCCGTCAGGGCACCGCCACCGCCCGCGACACGACCACGACGTCGCTCTCGTTCCCCCGCGCCTGGCGCAGCTCCGGCGGGCGCGGGGTGAAGCCCGGGACGGCACCGAGGCCGAGGGTCTGGTCGTCGACGCGCAGCTCCACGGGCCCGGGGATCGCCCCGTCCACCACGACACCCTCGCGCCCGACGTCGTCGAGGCGCAGGTCCAGGGGCCCGGGACCGGGGTCCACCGAGACCGGCGGGCGGCCGGGGTAGAGCACGGTGATCGGCCCGCCGCGCTCGGCCCGCAGGAACATCGTCGGCGCACCGCGCGGCGAGCTCAGCAGCAGGCGCACGCCGGCGGGCGTGCGCTCGAGCACGGTCGCGACCGGGCCGGGGACGGGCAGCGGCGGCGCGGGTCCGGTGCCCACGGGCTCGTCGCCGGGCCAGGCGGCCAGCGGAGCACGCGCGCTCCCGGCGTAGCTCCGGATCCATGGCGCCGGGGCCTCGTCGGCCGTCACCCAGCGGGCGTCGCCCCGGTCGGCGTCGACGACGTAGGCGAGGCTGCTGCCGTACGGGGTGCGGGCGTCGGGGCGGTCGAGGAACAGGCCGCCGGCGCCGAGGATCAGCACCCAGACGACCGCGAGGATCGGCAGCGCGTAGCCACGGACCGCGCCGGGCTGCGGCAGCGCGGACAGCGCGGCGCCGATCGGCACCCCGACCAGCACGAACACCGCCACGGCCAAGCCGTCGGACACCTCGGCGACGCCGTACGACGCGACCGCGAACGGGATCAGCAGCGCCACCGCCGGCGCCGCGCCGAGCACCAGCAGCGGCACGGCGAGCCATAGGCGCTCCCCGACGAGCAGGACGAGCGTCAGACCCAGCGCGAGGCCCACCACCGGCCAGGCCAGCAGGAACACCGAGCCCGGCGCCACGACGGCCAGCGCGGCGGTGAGCAGCGCCAGTACGAGCAGGGCGCCGGCGCACAGAGCCGCACCACCCGGTCGGCGGCGCAGCAGGCTCACGACCAGCGTCGTCACCGCGAACGCGAGCACCCCGACCGCGATCTCATAGAACAACGGGCGCCCGAGGAACGGGCCCGTGTCGGCGTAGGCGGGGCGGATCGCGACGAGCGCCGCCCAGAACCCGACGCCCGCGGCGACGGCGGCGACGAGCGACACGAGGTAGGTGAGCGCCCCGCCGAGGACGCCGGCGACCGTGACTTTCTGCCGCACCCGGGCCACGACGATCAGCGCGATCACGAGCAGCAGCGCCAGCCCCGCGACCGGCCAGGCCCAGACGGTGTCGTAGGTGACGAGGGAGCCGAGCGCGGTGAAGTAGGTGCGGTCACCGGTGGCGGGCGCGCCGGAGGCGGCGGGGTCCAGCGGCGCGAGGTCCCGCTCCCCCAGCGCCCGCGTCAGCGCCACGGCGTTGCCGCCGTGGTTCTGCACCGAGGCGCGGCTGAGGTTCGCGGGCACGTCGCCGGGGGTGTGGTACTGGTACGCGCCCTCGATGAAGGCCGCGTTCATGCCCGGCCGGCCCGCGTCGAGCACGGGCGAGAGGTCGGTGTCGTTGGGGAGGAAGCGGTAGATCTCCACCTGCGACGAGTCGCCGCGGGGATACGGCACCGACTGCGCCCACGCGTCGACGAGCCCGGCGTTGCCCGGCGAGGTCTGGAACAGCAGCGACGGGCCCTCGACGCCCCGGGCCTCCCAGTTGAGGACGACGGTGGGGCGATCGGGAGCCAGCTGCTCGCGCACCCACGCCCGCGCCCCGTGCAGCCCCGCCTCCTCGCCGTCCGTGAGCACGACGGTGACGTCGTTGCGCAGCGGCGGGCCGGCGCGCAGGGCCCGCACGGTCTCGAGGATCGTCGCGACGCCCGACATGTCGTCGGCCGCGCCGGGTCCGGCGGCCACCGAGTCGTAGTGCGCCATGAGGACGACGGCGCCGGTCGGGTCGGTGCCGGGCACGGTGGCGACGACGTTCTCGACGCGCGCGGCCCGCGCCTGCCCCTCCTCGGCGGCGAGCGAGGCCGTCGCGTCGACCCGCGGCGCCAGGCCCTCGGCCCGCAGGCGCCCGACCAGCGCGTCACGGGCCGCGTCGGACGCCGGGCTGCCGATCGGGCGGGGCTCGCGGGCGAGCTGGTCCACCACGGAGACCGCCCGGTCGGCGCTGAAGTCGGCGGGCGGGGCCGAGGCGGGCGCCGGGTCGGGCGGGCGCTCGAGGAGCACGGCGTAGACGCCGATCACCGCGAGCAGCACCACGGCCAGGAGGCGACCCCACACGGCGAGCACCGTGCCGTACCCGGGGAGTACTCGCCAGGGATGAGCAACAAGATCGGCCGTCCGGCTGTGGCGTGATCGACGTGGTGTGGGTCACGGTGGAGGCGACACCGATGTCGAATGCTAAGGAGCCGCGAGCATGGGACAGCTCGACGGAAAGGTCGCCTTCATCACCGGGGCAGCGCGGGGGCAGGGACGCAGCCACGCGCTGCGGCTCGCGCAGGAGGGCGCCGACATCATCGGCGTCGATCTCTGCGAGCAGGTCGGCACCGTGCAGTACGCGATGTCGACGCCCGAGGACCTCGCCCAGACCGCCAAGGAGGTCGAGGACCTCGACCGCCGCATCGTCACCCGCCAGGCCGACGTGCGCGACAAGCGCGGCCTGCAGGAGGCGTTCGACGCCGGGGTCGCGGAGCTCGGCCGGGTCGACATCATCCTGGCCAACGCGGGCATCGCGAACCAGGTCGGCGGCGAGCCCGAGGACGAGGAGCGCGGCTGGCAGGACGTCATCGACATCAACCTCACCGGCGTCTACAACACGGTGCGGGTCGCGGCGCCGCGCATGATCGAACAGGGCGACGGCGGCGCGATCGTGCTGACGAGCTCCACCCAGGGCCTGTCCGGCCGTGGCGGCGACGGTGGCGGGGCGATGAGCGGCTACGCGGCCGCCAAGCACGGCGTCGTCGGCCTGATGCGGACGTTCGCGCACTGGCTGGCGCCGCACAGCATCCGCGTCAACACCGTGCACCCGACCGGCGTGAACACGCCGATGGTCGTGAACCCGCAGCTCGAGGCGTGGATGGCGGCGAACCCCGAGAAGGGCGACGCGCTGGCCAACCTCCTGCCGGTCGAGATGGTGGAGGCCGTCGACATCTCGAACGCGATCCTCTACCTGGTCAGCGACGCCGGGCGCTACGTCAGCGGCGTGACCCTGCCGGTCGACGCGGGGTTCAACGTCAAGTGACGGCGGAAGACCACCTGCCCGACGTCCGCGAGAAGATCGCCGCGCGCGTCGTCGGCCGGGAGCGGGAGCTCGACCTGCTCCTGGCCGCCGTCGCGGCCGGGCGCGACGTGCTGCTCGAGGGCCCGCCGGGGACGTCGAAGTCGACGATCCTCGCGGCGATCACCGCGGAGTGGGACGTGCCGCTGGTGTTCGTCGAGGGGAACGCCGACCTCACCCCGACCCGGCTCGTGGGCCACCACAGCCCGGCGCGGGTGCTGCGCGAGGACTACTCGGCCGACACCTTCGTGCCCGGGCCCCTGCTCGACGCGATGCGCTCGGGCGGCTTCCTCTACGTCGAGGAGTTCAACCGCGCGCCGGAGGACACGCTCAACACCCTGCTCACGGCGATGGCCGAGCGCCGGATCGCGGTGCCGCGCGTCGGCACCGTCGAGGCCCTGCCGTCGTTCCGGGTCGTCGCGACGATGAACCCCTACGACACGATCGGCACGACGCGGCTCTCGACGTCGGTGAGCGACCGGCTGTGCCGCCTCGCCGTCGGCTACCAGGACGCGGCGGCCGAGCGGGCGATCGTCGCGGCCCGCACCGACCTCGAGCAGCCGCAGCTGATCGCCGACGCGGTGGCCCTCACCCGGGCCACCCGCGAGCACGAGGCGATCCGGCAGGGCAGCAGCGTGCGCGGGGCGATCGACCTCGCGCTCGTGGTCGACCGCCTGGCCCGGCTGCGCGGCGATGCCGACGCGTACCCGGACCTCGTCCTCGACGGGATGCTGCTCGCGCTCTCGGGGCGCATCCACCTCGACGAGGTCGTGGAGGCGACGCCGGAGGACGTGCTGCGCTCGATCTGGGAGTCGTACTTCGTGCTCGACCCGGCGCAGGCCGAGCCGGGTTGAAAGCAGGTCGCGGCCGAGGGGCCGGTCACCCGGCGGGCGCGGCGGCCGTTGCGCCGGAGACCGAAGCAGCTCAGTGAGGAGCCGGCGCTCTACGAGCGGGGCGGCGCGGGCGGTGGGCTCGTGCTCTCCGACGGGACCCGGCGCCGGCGGCGTCGCGACCGCTCGGCCGGCGGCCCGACCGCGCCCGGGGCGTCCGACGAGCCCGCCGAGGTGGTGCCGCTCCAGGAGCTGGGTGACCGTCCCGGGGACGCCGTCGCCCGCGAGCGCCTGCGGCGGATCGCCCGCCGGCTCGCCCTGCGCCGGCCCCACGAGGCGGACGCGACGGGGACGGCCGGCGAGCTGGTCAGCGCGCGGTGGCACGGCGCGGGCGACGACCTCGACCTGGACGCGACGCTCGAGGTGCTCGCCGCGAACCCGATGCCCACCGACGAGGACCTGATCGTCCGCGAGCGCCGTCGCAGCGCGCGGACGGTGGTGCTCGCCGTCGACGTCTCGGGGTCGATGACCGGGGAGCGCGCGCTGACCGCGGCCGCCACCGTCGGCGCCCTGGCCGGCGAGCTGGGCCGCGACCGGCTCGCGGTGCTCGCGTTCTGGTCCGACGCCGCGGTGCTCGTGCGCCCCGGCGAGCGCGTCGCCCCGCTCGCGGTGCTCGACCTGCTGCTGCGCGTGCCCACCCGCGGGCTGACCAACGTCGCCTTCGCCCTCACCACCGCGGCCCGGATGGTCGGCGGGACGCGCGACGCGCGGGTGCTGCTGCTCTCCGACGCCGTCCACAACGCGGGCCCCGATCCGCGCGGCGTCGCCGGCCGGCTGGCCCGGCTCGACGTGCTGCTCGACGTCTCGGGCGAGCGCGACGTCGAACTCGGCCGCGACCTCGCGCGCGCCGGCCGGGGCCGCTGCCGGCCCGTGCGCGATCACACCGACGTCGCGCCGGCCCTGACGAGGATCTTCACCTGACCGGCCGGTGCGTGAGCACCGCCGCGGCCACCACGACCGGCCACACCGACTGCACCAGCATCACGATGCGCTGCGACGTCCCGTACCAGGTGCCGCCGGTGACCAGCTGCACCGAGAACCAGGCCACGAGGACGGCGAGGAGGACGACGACGACCGCGGACCCCCGCCGCAGCCACAGCGGCGCCGACGGCGAGAACGCGAGCCCCAGCGGCCAGAGCGAGTAGGCCAGCCACGCCAGGCCGGCGGCCACCATGTGCACCGCGGAGTAGCCGCCGACGGGCTGGGGGTTCAGCGCCGCGACGAGCAGCATCACCCCGGCCGTGCCGAGGAGCACCCAGGCGGCGGAGGGGACTTTCGGGCGCAGACCGATCGCGACGAGCACGTGCAGCACCGCGGCGACGCCGAGGGTCGCCGCCATGATCCACCGGCTGGTCGCGGCGAGACCGGAGAGCGCGCTCAGCGACTGGTTCCACGGGTCGGGCCCGGGCCACGCGGACTGCGCGGCCCCGAGACCGACGACGAGCACGGCCGGCGCGAGCACCGCGAGCGCGAGCGTCGTCCACCCGGCGCCGCCCCACGCCCGGCCCACGGGTCCGCGCCAGGACGCGACCGCGACCCGGACCGGCCACACCGTCTGCACCAGGAGGATCGCGCGCTCGGCGGCCCCGAGCCACGTGCCGTCGGTCCAGGCCTGCGCGCACAGCCACACCAGGGCCGCCGCCATGGCCGCGAGCGCGACGGCGGAGTCCCGTCGCAGGCCGGGGTCGAGGCCGCGGTCGGCGGCGAGCGGGATCGTCCAGGCGATGAAGGCGAGCAGGCCGGTGACCGTCGCGGTCATGTGGATCGTCGAGCTGCCGTGCGCCGGCTGGGCAGCCAGGGCGGCGACGACCACGGCCGCGCCGCCGACACCCAGGAGCAGGCGTGCCGGGCGCGGGACGTGACGCAGCCCGAGGGCCACGACCAGGTAGATCACGCCCATGGCGGCCAGGACCGTCGCCATGATCCACCGGTCGGTGGCTCCCCGGCCGGCGAGCGTGCTCACGGTCTGGCCGACCGCGTCGTAGGTCCCCGGCGGCTGCACGGACTCCGCGACCAGCCCGCCGATGATCAGCAGGAGGGGCGCCGTGACGGACAGCGCCACCACGACCGGACCCCGCAGGCGCTCGCGAGGAGCCTCCGTGGTCACCACTGCCATGCTCGGAGCCCCTTCCGCCCGTGTCGACGCGGCGACTACCCCATGATCTCGCGGCGGCACACCCCGCGCTGCAGGGTCACCCCTCCGGCGCACGGGGTTCGGGACGAGGAACCGTGTCCTCGGGACACGGTCTACCGACCCAGGGTCGCGCTCGGCGTCTCGCCGAAGCGGGCGCGGTACTCGGCGGCGAAGCGGCCCGCGTGGGCGAAGCCGTGGCGGTGGGCGACGTCGGCGACCGTCGTGGCGGCGCCCGGGTCGAGGGCCAGGAGGTCCGCGCGCACGGCGTCGAGGCGCCGTCGTCGCAGGTAGGTGACCGGCCCGACGCCGAACTCGGCGTGGAACACCGTGCGCAGCGTGCGCTCGCTGACCCCGGTGAGCCGGGCGAGCTCGGGTGCCGTCGGCGGGCACGCGGGGTCCTCGGCGGCGCGCTCGAGGACGCGACGCACGACCGTCGACGACGCGGGCGGGGCGGGCGCGCGCAGGGCGTCGCTGAACGAGTGCGGGTGGCCGAGCAGCAGCGTCGTGCACACCAGGGACTTCAGCGACGACCACACCCGCGCCGGCGGTCCCTCGGCGCCGGCGGCGGCGCACGTGCTCCGGACCAGTTCGGCGGGCCCGCCGAGGGCCCCGCGGACCCGGGGCGCCTCGAGGTCGAAGGCCACCGGCCGCTCGGGCGCGCGTCCGAGCAGCGTCGCGAGCTCGCGCTCGAGGTCGTCCCGCGCGATCTTGAGGACGAGCAGCTCGAGGCCCGGGTCCCACTGCATCGTCAGCGGCCCGGACGACGAGAACACCGCGCCCGTCGTCCGGTCGGCGCGCACGCGCATGCCCCGGTGCTCGGCGCGGAAGCCGCCGCGCGAGGGCAGGTGCACGGTGGCGAAGTCGTCGAGGGGGTGCGAGCGGATCTCGACCTCGGCGCCGTAGGAGAACCGCAGCAGGCCCAGCCCGTCGCCGCCCACCCACTCGACGTCGGCGCGGAAAGGGGCACCGCGGCGGTCGACCGTCATCCGGTGCCCGGTCATCAGCTTCTCGGTGCGCTCGTGGGCGTCCTCGGGGTCGTCGGTGCGGAACCCGCCCCGGAGCACTGCCGCCACAAGAGCACCTCCCTTCGCGCAGTGACCCAGACCACTGGGACGACGACCGGGTGTCAAGGCCCGCCGTATGAGGACGTCCCTCGCCGGAAGCGGCTACCGACCCGCGCGACCCGCTCCTAGGTTCGCGACCACCGCTGAACCACGAGGACGTGACGCCGGTGTCGAACGAGACCGTCATCCCGCTCGGCGAGTACGCCGACGGCGACTTCTACCCGGGCTACGAGCCGCGCCTGGAGTCCCGGCCGTTCCTCGCCGAACCGCTGGCGCCCTTCACCCGCGAGGACGAGTCGCGGTTCTGGATGCGCGACTCGCAGCACTTCTCCGAGGGCATCACCCCCGCGAGCATGGGCCTGCTCGAGGACGCCCAGACGTGGGGCACGCAGTACGGCGCCGAGATCGTCGGGATCCCGCCCACCGCCGGGATGGTCAACCGCATCGCCGGCGTGCACGTCTACCTCGGCCAGTGCCCGATCACCTCGCCGTGGCAGATCGCTACCCGCGCCGAACGGTTCGGCGCCTTCGCCGGCCCCCGCCTCGCCGACTTCGCGACCTACTGGGCGGGCTACCGCGCCGAGCTCGAGGCCGCGTACGCGCACTTCGACGCGCTCGACGTCGACGCCTTGTCGCTCGACGAGCTGCACGACGCCCTGACGGACGCGCACGCCTTCCACCGCCGCGGGTGGGGCGTGCACTTCGAGGTGATGTACCTGCTCGCGGCCAACTACGTCGGCTTCTTCGGGCTCGCCGCGGACCTCGGGCTCGACACCGGGCAGATCGCGCAGTGGCTGGCCGGCGAGGAGACGTCGTACCTGCACACCGACGCCGAGCTCTGGCGTCTCGCCGGGCGGGCCCGCGAGCTGGACGTCGCCGTCGCGCTCACCGAGCCCACCGTCGAGGCCGTCCGGGCGGCGCTCGACGCGGCACCGCAGGGCGCGACGTGGTGGGCGGAGTTCGAGGCGTTCCTCGCGGTGTGGGGCCAGCGCACCGACGAGACCGCGACGATGGACCGGCCGTCGTGGGCCGAGCACCCGGCCACTCCGCTGGCGTCGATCCGGGAGTTCCTCACCCGGCCCGAGGGCCACGACTTCGCCGCCGCCCGCCGGGACGTGCTCGCCGAGCGGGACCGGCTCGTCGACGAGGCCCGCGCGACCCTCACCGAGGAGGGGCGGGTGTCGTTCGACCAGGCCCTGGCCTCGAACCGGTCCGCGAACTTCGTCTGGTGGAACGAGGAGCACAACTTCCTCATCGACCGGCGCATCCACCTTCCGGTGCGTCGGCTGACGCTGGCCGTCGCCGACCGCCTCGTCGCCGACGAGCGCCTCGGCGCGCGCGAGGACGTGTTCTTCCTCTTCCGCCACGAGCTGCTCGACATGCTCGCCGGCGGCGGGCCGTCGGACGTCCCGGCGCTCGTCGTCGCCCGCCGCGACTACTACGACCACTGGTCGGCCCGGGGCAGCGAGCTGCCGCCCGTCGTCGGGAACGTCCCGGACGCGGTCCACGATCCGATCATGACCGAGCTCTTCGGGCTGACCCCCGAGTACTTCGCCACGATCAAGGCGCAGGGCACGGCCACGTCGCTGAGCGGCTTCGCGGCCGGGCGCGGCACCGTCGTCGGCACCGCCCGCGTGGTGCGCGCGGCGCAGGACATCGACCAGGTCCGCGACGGCGACGTCCTGGTCTGCGGCGGCACCACCACCGAGTGGACGCCGGTGTTCGGGCTCGTGGTCGGGTGCGTGACCGACACCGGCGGCACCCTGAGCCACACCGCGATCATCGCCCGCGAGTACGGCATCCCGTGCGTCGTCGGCACCGGCGTCGCCACGTCGACGATCAGCACCGGCGACCGGGTCCGCATCGACGGCGACCGCGGCATCGTGGAGGTCCTGGCGTGACGGGGCTCGATCTGGAGGCCCTCGATCTGAAGTCCCTCGCGGCCACGGCCGAGCGCGCCGCCCGGGCCGGTGGCGCGGTGCTGCTCGAGTACCAGGACCGCGTGCTCGAGGTGACGCTCAAGGACGAGCGCGTCGACGTGAGCTCGTCGGCCGACCTCGCCGCGCAGGAGGCGGTGCTCGCCGCGATCGCGGCCGAGCGCCCCGACGACGTGGTGGTCGGCGAGGAGTCGCCGTCGGACACGGGCGTCGCGTCGGAGGGCCTGGTCTGGTGGGTCGACCCGCTCGACGGTTCCCGCGCCTACATCGACGGCTTCCCGTGGTTCGCGACGGCCGTGGCGATCACCGTGGACGGCGAGCCGGTGGTCGCCGCGGTGTACGACCCGCTGCGCGACGAGCTCTACCGCGCGGTGCGCGGCGGCGGCGCGACGTGCAACGGGCGTCCGCTGCGGGTGGCGGCCGCCGAGAAGGTGGCCGAGGTCGTCGTCATCGTCCAGGCGCAGTCGTCCGACCCGGTGGTGATCGCCGAGTTCGCCCGGCTGATGCGGGCGATGCTCACGGTGTCGGCCGGGGTGCGCTTCCCCGGCGCCCCGGCACTCGTCATGGCCCACATCGCCGCCGGTCACCTCGGCGGCTACGTCGAGCGCGACATGAACCCGTGGGACGTCGCGGGCGGGCGCCTGCTGATCGAGGAGGCCGGCGGGCGGGTGACCGACTTCGAGGGCCGGACCCGGGACGCGTCGTCGCGCTACGACGTCGTCGCCAGCAACGGCGCGGTGCACGACGAGCTCGTCGCCGCCACCGGCATGCAGTTCGAGGAGGGCGGATGACCGTCAACACGGAGCTGGCCGTCACCACCACGGGCGGCTGGGCGCGCCCGGGCTGGTGGGACGTCGTCGAGCCCGCCGAGGCCGCCGGGAGCTTCGGGCCGGACGACGAGAAGGAGCTGTACGACGACTACTGCCGCCTGGCGATCTCCGACCAGGAGCGCTGCGGGCTCGACATCGTCACCGACGGCGAGCACCGCAGGCGCGGCTGGATCGAGAACATCACCGCCGCGCTGCCGGGCCTTGTCCTGCAGCCCGCGCCCCGACGGCTCGGCGCGCTGGGCTACGACATGCTCGACGTCTGGAAGGTCACCCAGCCCCTTGACGAGCTCGCGTGGATGTGGGACTTCGTCGGCGAGTACCGCTTCCTGCGCGCGGCCACCGACCGGCGCCCGCGCGTCGGCATGCCCGGGCCCTACGGGATGACCACGGAGCTGGACTTCCGCGACGTCTACCCCTCGCGCAAGGCGTGCGCGGAGGCGCTCGTCCCGGCGCTGCGCGGGCACATCCGCGAGCTGCTCGACGCCGGCTGCGACTACATCCAGCTCGAGGAACCGATCACGCCGGCCGTCGCCGACGACGACCGGAGCCCGGCGTCGATGGTCGAGATCATCAACAAGGTGGTCGACGGCTTCGACGACTGCACCTTCACCGTGCACATCTGCTTCGGCTCGTTCCGGCGCCTGCCCTACGCCAAGCGGACCTACCGGTGGCTCTTCCCGACGCTGCTCGACGCGAACGTCCACGGCTTCAGCCTGGAGTTCGGCGGGCGCGAGATGGCCGAGATCGACCTCGTCGGCCAGTGGGACCCGGGCCGCATCCTGTCGGCGGGCCTCGTCGACATCAAGACGCACTACGCGGAGACCCCCGACGACCTGGTCGAACGTCTCCACACCTGCCTGAAGTACCGGAACCCCGAGGCCCTGGAGATCTCCACCGACTGCGGGCTGCGGCGCGTGCCGCGGAACCTGGCGATGGCGAAGATGACCGCCGCTGCGGAGGCGGCGAGGAGGGTGCGCCGCGATGGGTGACGTCTCCTGGCGCGCCGAGACGGTCGGCAGCCTCCTGCGCCCGGCCGAGCTGCGCGACGCCATGCTCGCCGGGACGTCCGATCTCCGGGCGCTGCAGGACCGGGCGGTGCTCGACGCGCTGGCCCTGCAGCAGGAGGTGGGGCTGCCCGTCGTCAACGACGGCGAGATGCGGCGGCGGATCTGGCACGGCCCGGTGCTCGACGTCGCCGACGGCTTCGACCCCGAGGGCTACACGCGCACCTGGACCGCGCCCGACGGCCGGACCGCCTCGCACACCTCACCGGTGGTGACCTCGCGCCTCACCGAGCGCGGCAGCCTGGTCGACGTCGAGGCGGCGTTCGTGCTCGAGCACGCCGACCGGCCCGTCAAGGTCACCCTGCCGGTGCCCACCAACTTCCTGAGCTACTGGACCCCGGGCGTCTCCGACCAGGCCTACGCCGACCCGCAGGAGTTCCTCGACGACCTCGTCGCGATCCTCCAGCGCCAGGCCCGCGCCCTGGTCGACGCCGGCGTGCGCTCCCTGCAGCTCGACGCCCCGAAGTACACGTTCCTCGACAACCGGCTGATGTTCCCGGACCCCGCCCGCTGGGCCGACCAGCTCGCCACGCACGTGCGCACCGACCGGCGCGTGTTCGACGGGCTGCCCGACGACGTGGTGACCGGCATCCACATCTGCCGCGGCAACTACCGCAGCATGTTCGAGAGCACGGTGCCCTACGACGAGATGGGCGAGGTGCTGTTCTCCGAGGCCCGCTACGACCGGCTACTCCTCGAGTACGACGACGCCCGCGCCGGCGGCTTCGACGCCCTGCGCCACGTGCGGCCCGAGAGCACCGTCGTCCTCGGCCTCGTCACCACCAAGCACCCCGAGCTCGAGGACGTCGACGACCTGCGCCGGCGGATCGACGCCGCGGCGGAGCACCTGCCCCTCGACCGTCTCGCCCTGAGCCCCCAGTGCGGCTTCGCCAGCACTTGGGAGGGCAACGAGCTCTCCGCCGACGACCAGCGACGCAAGCTCGAGACCGTCGTGCGCACCGCGGACCTCGTCTGGTCGTAGGTCGGGGCAGCTGCGCCGACCCTCGCGAATCACACGTTCGTGGTTCAGGTTTGGTCACGAACGGGTCACCGTCGTGTTTCAGAGTGGGGGTGATAACGCGCGAATGGGTGAGTTATGGTGCCGCCTTGTGAGCCAGTCGGGCGATGCCACCCAGACCAATGTGTTCGACCTGACGAAGCGGGGCTACAACCCGAACCAGGTCGACGGACACGTGCAGGCGCTCCTCGCGCGTGTCGAGATGCTCGAGCACGCCCACCGCCAGGAGCAGCAGCGCGCGGACGACGCCGAGGCGGAGCTGACGCGCAGCCGGGCCCGCCCCTCCGGCGAGGCCGAGCACGGCGACGCCGTCCAGCAGGGCTTCGGGCACCGCATCGAGCGCGTGCTGCGGGTGGCCGAGCAGGAGGCCGCCAATGCGCGCGCCACCGCGTCGCGCGAGGCCGCGGCCCTCATGGAGCGCACCCGCCGCGAGGCCGAGGCCCACCGCCAGGAGGTGGAGCAGAACCTCGCCGGGCGTCGCAAGGCGCTCGACGACGAGGCCTCTCGGCGCCGCGGGGAGCTCGACGAGCGCGAGCGTGAGCTCGACGAGCAGGCCGCCGCCGCCCGGGAGGAGGCCGAGCAGACGCTCGCCGAGGCCCGGATGGGCGCCGAGCAGATCACCCGCGACGCCGAGGCCGAGTCCCAGCGTCGCCGCGACGACACCGAATCGATCATCCGGCGGCGCCACACCGAGGCCGAGAACGAGCTCCAGCGCCTCAGCGGCCTCCACGACGGCGTGCGCAACGACCTCGGCCGGCTGCTCGAGTCGCTGTCGGGCCAGCTGCCCGGGCGCCAGGGGCGTCACCTCGCGGCGGCGAACGCCGAGTTCCAGGGCAACGGACCGGACGAACCGCAGGACCAGTACGTGCACGCCGAGCACGGCGCGCAGCCCGAGGGAGCCGACGCGTCATGACCCCGGGGCGAGCGGTGCCCTCGACGCCCGGCCCTCCGGCTCCTGCCCGCGGGCCCGTGCCCTCCCCCGAGCCCGCGGGCGATCGGGGTGCCGACACCGCCGTGATCCGGCCGATCCCGCGTGCCGTGGCCGCGCTGGACACCCTGCCGGCGGTGCAGCGGCGCGCACTGCTCCTGCGGCACGCCCGCGGGATGACGCCGACCGAGATAGCCGCATTCGACGGCGTCGCCGTGGACGTCGTCGAGCGTCGCCTCGCGCACGGCGCGCTGGCGCTCGCCCACCGGCTCGGGGCCCCCGGCACTCCCGAGGCCGTCGCGGCAGGGGAGCTCGCCCCGCTCGGCGGGTTCGCCGACGCCTCCCTGGCGCCGACCACGCCCGCCGCCGACGGGTCCGAGGGACGCCGGCGACGGCTGCCGATCGTCGCGGCCTCGCTCGCGGCCGCCTCGGTGGCCGCGCTCGGCGCAGCCGTCGCGACCTCCCAGGGCCTCGACCATGTTGAGGACACCGCCGGACCGGGTTCGCCGATCGGCACCGGCTCCGCCCCCGGACTCGGCGCGATGCTCCCGCCGCCCGCCGCGGGGACCGACGTCGCGCCCGGCGCCGTCCCATCCGGCCCCGCCGTCGGCGACCTGGGCCTGCGCCCGAGCCCCGATCCCTCCTCGGGGCCGGTGCCGTCCTTGGCCGCGAGCCCCGGGCCCCTCGCCGGCGTGCCGACCGGGGGCTCGGGACCGGTCGACGCCGGGGCGCCGCGCGTCGTGGCACCGGGCGTCTCGACGGCCCGGCCATCGCCGGCCTCGTCCCCGGCGCCCTCGTCTTCGGTGACGGAGCCCTCCTCGCAGCCGTCGTCGCAGCCCTCGTCGGCACCGTCGTCCGCGCCCTCGGACTCGGCGTCGCCGTCGACCTCGGCGTCGGACCCCGGCCCCACGACCCGCCCGGAGGCCCGCGAACGGCGTGACGGGCCGCCCCGCGCGCCGGCGCGTCGAGCGGTGGCTCGCGCGACGACCGGAAGGGTGGTCGGGACGGGGGCCGTGGTGGCACCGGTGGTGTCGACGCCCCCGCGGGGGCGAGCGTGACGGCGACCGCGGTGGAGGCGCCCGTGGAGGCGACGACCGCGGTGGGGGCGGCGCCAGTGGCGGTGACTCCAGTGGCGGCGACCGTGGCGGCGACGGCCGTGGCGGGGCGTCCCCGTCCGGGCCGGGCTCGTCCCGCGGCGGACGCTGAGCCGGCAGGGACGTCAGCGGGCAGCCACCTCCCCCGCGAGCGCCGCGTCCGGCACGTCGTCGACGAGACGCAGGTCAGCGACGTACATCGCGTCGTCGGTGACCTCCTCGGGCTCGGGCACCGCGTCGAGCCGCACCGGAGCGCCCGGACGGTAGGCGGTGCGGAGGTAACGACGGATCTCCCGCACCCGGTAGCGCCGCCGGCACAGCGCCACCGCCTCGCCGTGCTCGGTGCCGGCCGACAGCTCCGGGTCGAGGTAGAGCGCACCCTCCAGCCAGAGGCGGCCGTCAGCCGGCTCGGATGCCGCCCAGTTCACGGGGAAGAACTGCCCGGCCACGTCGAGCACGTCGACATGACAGGTGCACTCGTCGCCGCCGACCGGCGCAGCGATCACCGTGCCCCGGCCGTCGAAGCAGCCGAACTCGTCGACCGTCCACGTCTCGCTGCCCGAGAGCGCCGGCAGGTGACCTGCCGTGTAGATCGCGGGCGCGACCTCGAGCTCCCGCCCGACCACCACCGACGGCAGCGCCCCGGCCGCGAGGTGCTGCGGGAGGAGCTGCACCGTCAGCTCGCCGTCCCACCGTTCCTCGCGCAGCGCCCGGCGGCCGAGCGTGCGCCGGACGAGCTCCTCCCGGTCATCGTGGTGGCGCCCGGCCACCCGCCGTTCCTTGTCCCGTCGCGCTCGCGCGGGCTTCCCCATACCTGCCTCCTCGGGTCTCCTCTCCTTCTTGGAGTCCCGCGAGGGCGTCACGGTTCCATCCGGTTCCGCGGGCTGTGGACACGAAGCCGATGCTTCGGTTTTCGAAGCGTTCTCATCGGTCGAGTCAGGTGTCCGGCGCGGCAGCGAACATGCACGGCTGCCACGGTTCGAGGGGCTTGTCTCCCGCAAGCACAGCTCTGGCGTGGCGTTCCAATGCATCCGCCGCTTCTTCAGGCGACATGTCCCAAGGCACGAAGGCACCCTTCGTGGTGCCGATGTCGCCCGCCACGAGTCGGCCCTCTCCGACGAGTCGAACTGCGAGAGCGGTCGCCCGACGGTAGCGCTCGACGCGATCGTCCCCGCCTTCGACGATCTTCACGACCGCCATGACGTGGCCTAGGTCGATCCAGTCGAACCGCGCCTCGTTGACGATGTCAGCCATCAGCTCTTCGTCGAGGCTCATCCGGGCTCCTGTCGAGGTGTATGAATCCTGATGACCGTGTCGTCTCCGGGGTTGATGTCGACGGCGGGCTCGTAGGGCGGCGTGGAGGATTGGCGGCGATAGGTCATGTAGGTCCCGTCTTCGAGGAGGACCACGGTCCGGTCACCCGAGGTCTGCACCCTCTGACCGCCCTCGGACAACGCCCGATAGATCTCCTCGACTTCCGTCACCGTGTCGACCTCACGCACAGGGATCTTCATCTTCTTCGCGCTCCCGAGTCGTCCGATGTGTTCCCCTTTGCTCAGAGCGTGCTGACGGGCCGTGAGCCCGCCCCACGTGCCGACCGCAGGTTCGACAGTGCCCGGCGTCGCGTCCTCGGCGGACCCCGGCGGCACCGCTCCGGCGGCGCGGGTGGCGCGTTCGATCCGTCCGGCAGCGCCCGCACCACCGAGGGCGGAGAGTCCCGCCCCGGTGAGCATCTCGCCGGCCCAGCGGGTGGGGTTGGTGGCCGCCTCGCGCGGGTTGAGCGCCGCCGCGACGGTCTCCGCGGGGTGCGTGACGGCGTGCGCGACGCCGGAGCCCAGGTCCTGCCAGCCCTGCGCCGCCGCGGCGGGCTCGACGAGGAAGCGGGTCGGGTTGACCTGCCAGAGGAACTGTCCCGTCGCGGAGATCTCGGACCATGCCCCACCGGCGAGGTCGCCGAGGAAGCCCCCGAGCTGCTGGGCCACCGACGGCGCCGGCGGGGCGAGATCGCGAGCGCGCCCCACGAGGGTCGCGGCTCGGTCCCCCGCCGTGAGGACCTCGATCCGGGCGGCCCGGAGCCGGTCGACAGCGGCGACCGGGTCCGCCGACCACCCCTGGACAGAGGTCGCGGCCTCGTCGCGGGCCCCCTCGAGGACGTCGGCGTACCGGGCGAGGGCGTCGGCCGCCTCCAGGAACGCCTCGCCCGTCCCGGTCCAGAGCGGCGGCACGGGCTCGAACACCCGACGGAAGGAGTCGGCCGCCTCGCCCTGCCAGTCGCCGGTGTCGATGCGGCGGAGCCCGTCGCCCGCGCCGACCAGCGCGGCCCCGAGCCGCGCCATCCTCGCCCGGACCGTGCGGATCCCGACGGGGTCGCCGGGCACCAGCGCGGCCGGGTCCGTGGTCTCGCCGAGCTCGGCCATGTGCCCGGGTCACCGGCCCCAGCGGAACTGGTCGACGGCGAGCTGCTCGGCGTCCGCGTAGCCCGCGGCGGCCTCCTCGAGCCCCCGGGCGAGGGCGTTGCCGTCGTCGGTGAGGTTGGCCAGACCGTAGGACCAGCGAGCACAGAAGTCGGCCGTGACCACCTCGAGGTCGTCGTGGCCGAACGTCCCGGGCGTCGTCGCGAGGTCGCCGACGTCATGCGCGGCGAGCTCGTCCATCACGGCCTCCACCCCGTGGGCGGCGTCGAGCAGCGCCTGCAGCACCACCCGGACGTCCGCCACGACCGGGGACGCTAGGCATCGGCGCGGTCCCATGGGTGCGCTTTCGACGGACCCGCTCCCGGCACAATCCCAGGCGTCATGGACGAGAGAACGGCGCGGACCGACGGCTACCGGCGCGCGGTCCTGCGCGTCCCCGACCTCGGGCTCGTCCTGCGACCGCGGCCACCCGGGACCGTGCGCGGGACGTTCCCGTTCGACGGGCCCGCGCACGTCGTCACCGCGCACAACCCGGGCGCCGAGCGTCCCGGCGAGGCCGAGAACGCGGCGCGGCAGGCGCGTCTCGAGGCCGAGCTCGAGGCGCGGGGCCTGCGCCGGTGGACCACGGTGGCGAGCGCCGAGGACGGGTCGTCGGCGGAGGTCGGCGCGCTGGTGGTGGGTCTCGACGACGCCGCGGCCTGCGCGTTCGGCGCGGCGTGGGGCCAGGACGCCGTCTTCCGCTGGAGCCCGTCGGCGTGGACGGTGCTCGCCTGCGACGATGCGCCCTCGGTGGACCTGGGGTGGGAGATCGTGTGACCGAGCACTTCGGGCCCTACGAGCTCATCGAGCTCCTCGGGCGCGGCGGCATGGGCGAGGTGTGGCGGGCCGTCGACACCCGCAAGGGGCGGACCGTCGCGCTCAAGCGGCTGCCGGCCGAGATGACCGGTGAGCGCGAGTTCGAGGACCGGTTCCGGCGCGAGGCCCGGGCCGCGGTGCGGCTCAACGATCCGCACGTCATCCCCATCCACGACTTCGGCGAGATCGCGGGACGGCTCTTCCTCGACATGCGGCTGGTGGCCGGCGACGACCTCGGCGCCGTGGTGGAGAAGGAGGGCGCCCTCGAGCCGGCGCGGGCGGTCTCGGTGCTCGAGCAGGTCGCGTCCGCCCTCGACGCCGCCCACGACGAGGGGCTCGTGCACCGCGACGTCAAGCCGTCGAACATCCTGCTCACGCCGTCGAAGGGCACCGCGGCGCCGCGGGACTTCGTCTACCTCATCGACTTCGGCATCGCGACCGGCGCCGCCCTCGGCACGCGGCTGACCCAGACCGGGCTGGCCATCGGCACGGCCGCCTACATGGCCCCGGAGCGGTTCACCGACGGCGTCGACGCCGACCGTCGGATCGACGTGTACGCACTCGGCTGCGTCCTCCACGAGATGCTCACCGGCCGCGCCGCGTTCGCGGGACGCGACTTCGCGAGCCTGATGTACCAGCACCTCAACACCGCGCCCACGGCTCCGTCGCGGATCACCGGCGGGTTGCCGGCCGGGTTCGACGAGGTCGTGGCGCGGGCGCTGGCCAAGGACCCGGACGAGCGCTGGGGCCGTGCCGGCGATCTGACCGAGGCCGCGCGACGCGTCCTCGCGCCCACCGGCCCGGTGCCGCAAGGACGCGTCGAGACGCAGGTGCCGCCGCGTCCGGCACCCCGGTCGAGCGCCCGGTCCCGCAGGCGGGGGCGTCGCCGCCCATCCGTCCCGCGACGGCCTTCGGACCACCCGCCTTCGCCCAGCCGTGGCAGCCGGGCCCGCCGCGCTACGCGCCACCACCGGTGATGGCGGGCCCGCCGCCCGCCCGGACCGGCGGGCGCACCGCGGCGGCGATCTGCGCACTGCCGGTGGCCGCGCTCCTCGCCCTGATCTGCGTGGCCGGGGCGGTCTCGGAGCTCGGGACGTGCGCCACCCGCGCGACCTCGTGCGTCGCCGGCGGGAGCGCGCTGCTCGGCGTGCTCACGGCCGTCCTCGGCGCGGTCGTCGCCGGGACGGCCCTGAGCGCGCTCGGCCGTCGGACGACGCGACGGGCCGGGCTCGCCTGGGCCGCGGTCGGCGTCGCGTTCGTCCTCCTGATCGTCGCGGCGGCGTTGTCGGCCTGAGGTCGGCAGGATGGGTGCCATGAGCGACACACGTTCCTGGAACGACCAGATCATCGACGAGTTCCGCGCCAACGAGGGCCGCGTGGGCGGGCCCTTCGAGGGCGCCCCGCTGCTGTTGCTGCACCACATCGGCGCCAGGTCGGGGACCGAGCGCGTGACACCGATGATGTACCAGGCCGTCGGTGACGACCTCGCCGTCTTCGCGTCGTACGCGGGCGAGGACGTCCACCCGGCCTGGTACCACAACCTGCTCGCCAACCCGGACGTCACGGCCGAGGTCGGCACCGACACCGTCGCCCTCCGCGCCCGCGACCTGCCCGCCGACGAGCGCGCCCCGATCTGGGAGAAGCAGAAGGCGGACTACCCGGGCTTCGCCGGCTACGAGCAGAAGACGTCGCGCACCATCCCCGTCGTGCTCCTCGAACGCCGCTGATGCCACGCCCGGTGTGGAACAAGCTCGCCGACAAGCGCGGCGAGCTGCTCAGCCGCGAGCTGGTCCCGGACGTGCACGCCGAGCGCTGGGCGCGGCGCTACGACGGCACGGTCGGTCCGCTCAACCGCTGGGTCGACCACGTCCGGGACACGACCTACGAGAACATCCCCTACTTCGACCCGGCGAGCGCCGGTACCGGTGCGCACGTCCTCGTGCTGCTCCAGGACCCGTCGAGCGAGGCGGAGGAGGGGTCGGGCTTCGTCAGCAAGCACAACAACGACCCCACCGCGCACAACACCAACATCGCGACCGAACGGGCCAAGCTCGGCTACGACATCTCGCTGCACTGGAACGTCGTGCCGTGGTGGGTGGCGAACACCGCGAAGCCGGTGCGGTCGCTGTGGAAGGAGTCGGTGCGCGCCCAGCCGTACATGGTCGAGCTGCTGGAGATGCTCGACCCGGCGCCGACCGAGGTGATCCTCCTGGGACGACCGGCGGCGCGTGCCTGGGAACGACTCGTCCGCGCCGGCCTGCCCGATGCGTTGCGCGGGGCGACGGTCCAGACCGCACCGCACCCGAGTCCGCTGGTCTTCCCCCGCACCGACGCGGCGACGGGTCGCGGGAACAGCGACCTGATCGTCGAGGCGATGCGCATGGCCGGGCAGCGGGCGAGGGGCGAGAAGGTCCGGCCGGCGGCGGGTGGGCCCGCGGGTCGGCGACGCCCGTTCTGACGTGCTTCTTCTCCGAACCGGGCCGTTCCGCCGTGAGGATCTCGCTACCGTGATCCGCGACCGGTGCGGCGAGCGGAAGGACGGCCCGATGACCGAGCCCCACCCCCCGCCGCTCCGGGCCGACAGCCCCACCGCGCTGTTCGACGGCCGGGTCGTCGAGCGGTATCGGCCGCCCGGGGTCGGGGGCGGGGACTTCGCGGTGGACCTGGCCAATGCTCCCCGGGCGATCCGGGAGCTGGAGGAGGCCAAGATCGAGCTCCTGAACATCCGGGACGAGGCGTTCGCGCTCGGGAAGGTGACGCCGCCCTCGGCCGACCAGGTCAGTGCCGATGCGGCGACGATGCTGGGAATCGCGGCAGTCGGCGGCAACGGGTCCTTCATCGCGGCGCTGGACGCCGGCGCCACGCAGATTCAGCAGTACGTCGATGCAATCCATGCGGCCCTGAGTCGTTACGAGAACACGGACGCGCGGAACAGCGACGAACTCGATGCCCAGAGCTAGCTACCTCACGGTCCTCGCGATGGTGCTGGTCGCCGCCGCGTGCTCGAGTCCTGGACCAGCGCCTCCCCCCGCGGATAATCGTCATGGCGCCCCGATCCCGCCGTCCTCCCGCGACCTCCATCTCGCCGCCGAGAACCCCTGCCAGAGGCTTCTGACTCCGGAACAGCTCCGGTCCCTCGGACTGCTGGCGACCTCTGCGCGCATCGTGGAGTTGCCTGGCGCCCGTCAGTGCTCATGGAACGACAGGGAGCGCCGGCAGACCCTGAGCCTCGCGCCCTGGCCCGATCGGGATCTCCTGGTGGACACCTACCGGACACGACAGCTCGCGGTCTTCCGGCCTGACGTCATCTCCGACCTCCCGGTCGTCTACCAACAGACGGCTCCCGGGGCCGCGGTATGCACGATCACGACGGGCGTCACGCGCGGCCAGGCTCTGGAGACGACCTGGTACTCGCTGTCGGACCCGGTCAACTCCCCTCCGTGCGTGGCGGCGCAGCGAGCAGTTGAGCTCGTTCTCGCCGGCATACCGACCGTTCCTGCCCGGTGACGTCGATCGACGAGCTCGCCGCCTCTCTCGCGTCGCTCCCGCCCTCGGCCGGCGACACGATCCTGGTCGGCATCGACGGCTTCTCCGGGGCCGGGAAGACGGCGTTGTCCGAGGCGCTCGGTCGCCGGGAAGGCATCCAGGTCGTCTCGATCGAGGAGTTCTATCCCGGCTGGGACGGCCTCGCGCAGGGCCCGGCGCGCGCAGCCGACGGGCTCGTCGCACCGTTGCGGGAGCGGCGCACGCCCCGGTGGAGGCCGTGGGACTGGGACCACGACCGCGAGGGCGCGGAGACGGAGCGCCCGCTGCCCGGACCCGTCGTCGTCCTCGAGGGCTGCGGGGCGGGAGCGCGGGTGCTGCGGGCGCACCAGGCGCTGACGGTGTGGGTCGAGGCCGCCCCGCAGGAGCGCGAGCGGCGGCTGCGCGAGCGGGAGGACTGGCCGCTCTACGCACCGCACCGCGAGGCCTGGCAACACCGCGAGCAGGCGCTCGCGGTGCAGGAGGGTCTGCCGGACGCCGCCGACGCCCTCGTCCGCTACCACCCGGACGGAGGCCTCGACATCCGTCCGTCACCTCGGGGATGAGGTCGGATGCTCGTGCGGTGGGTAACGTCCCGCACGTGACCGCGACGACCGAGGACACCGCAGCGCCGACACCGGACGTGTCTCCCGGTGACGTGGAGCGCTGGCGCGAGGTCGCCCAGTGGAAGGACCGGTCGCTGCAGAGCTCGTCCGGGATGCTCAGCCCGGTCCTCAACGGCCTCGCCGGCGTCCGCGGGGAGATCACGTCGTTCCTGCGTCGGGTCCCCGGCGTCTCCCAGGTGGACGACAGTGTCCAGGGGATGATGCACCAGCTCGCCGCCGCGGGCGCGGGTGCGGGCGCGGCGACGCTGCGGCGGGAGTCGGTCTTCGAGGACTTCCGGGCGCAGGGCCACGACGTCACCGACTTCAAGGACATCCGCAAGCTCGACATCGCCCAGGTCGAGGCGGCGATGCCCCGGCTGGACATCGGCTACACGGTGTTCGCGGGCATCCAGGGCGGGGTCACCGGCTTCCTGTCCGGCGCGGGAATCACCGCCGCCGCCGGGGGGACCAACGGCGCCGGCATCGGCAGCCTGCCCGGCATCGCGGTGACGGTGGCGACCTTCACCGGCGACACGCTCGTCACCGTGGCCTCCTGCACGCGGGCCGTCGCGCACGTCGCGGCCTACTACGGCTACGACGTCACCAAGCGTTCCGAGCAGATCATCGCGCTGGCGGTGCTCGCGGTCGGGCTGTCGTCCGACGAGGACGCTCCCGGCGCGTACCAGGAGCTCAGCGAGCTCATCACGGCGAAGACCGAGGAGAACCAGAAGCGCAAGCAGCAGCAGGCGCAGATCAAGCGCCTCGGGCAGGCCGTGTACAACCGCCTGCTGGCCCAGATCGGGCAGAAGGAGCTCGCGCAGCTCGTGCCCGTGCTCGGGATCGGGGTCGGGGCGGTGCTCTCGGCGCGGCTGCTGGCCACCGTCGTCGACACCGCCGAGCACCTCTACCGCGAGCGCTTCCTGCACGACAAGTACGAGCTGCCGTTCGGCGTCGACCTGCCGTTCGACCCGGCGACCTACCGGCCCTACGTCGACGGCGAGCCCGACGACGGTGGCGACGACGCCGACGACGAGGGCGACGAGATCTTCGCGGGCGCGTGACCGGACCCGCTACCTCGCGGCCCGAGTGCCCGCGGTGATCGACGGAAGAATACGGACACCGGGTGTCAGCGACGCGCCTCCGCTGACACGAAGCTCCTAACGCTCCGTCGACTCCCCGAGGTGGGCGCGGATGTCGGCGACGGAGGTGAACACCTGGTAGCCGAGGGCGCGCAGGCGGTCCTGGGCGGGTTCGGTGAGGTCGGGGTCGAGCACGACCGGCGGGGCGAGGGCGCGCCGGCTGAGCCCCGTGGGCCAGAGGGCCGCGGCGTCGGTGAGCACGTCGCCCCCGCGCGGGTCGTGCACCCGGGCCTCGCGGCGCGGGGGCGGGAAGCCCTGGGCGGCGAGGTCGTCGACCAGGTCCTCGAGCGTCTCCGGCACCGCCTCGCCCAGCACGGCGCGCCCGGAGCGCCCGCGCCGCGGCCGGTACTCGGTGTGGTCGCCGGGCGCGGACTCGACGACGGCGAGCGGCCCGGTCGGCGCCGAGGGCGTGATGCCCGCGGCGGCGGCCGCCTCGAGCACCGGGGCCAGCGCCGCCTCGGGGTCGGTGACGTAGCGGGACTCCGCGACGCGGACCACCGGCCAGCCGCACCGCCGCAGGTCGTGCTCGGCCTCGACGTCGGCGCGGGTCGCGGCGCGCCGGTGCTCGTCGCCGTCGCACACCACCGCCAGCCGCCCGTTCGCCCCGGTGACGACGAGGTCGAGGGTGCGCCCGTGCACCTCGACCTGCGGGACGACGGCGAACCCGGACGCGGAGAGGTCGGCGAACACCCGCTGCGCGAACAGGCTCCCGAACGCCGGGTGGCGGTGGTCGCGGTCCACCAGGGCGGGCGCCGGGCGGTTCTCCGGTGCGCCGGCGGACCCGTCGGGCTCGATCGCAGTGACGTGCTCGAGGAGCTTGCGGCGCAGGTCGGCGGGGGCGAGGTCCTCGGCAGGGACCGAGTGGAACAGCCACATCTGGTCGCGGGCCCGGGACGCGGCGACGTTGAAGGCCTGGCGGTAGCGCTCGGCGGTCAGCGACACCAGGCGGTGCCCCGGCGCGACGACCATCGAGAGCCAGACGACGTCGCGCTCGTCGCCCTGGAAGTCCGCGGCGACGCCGACCCGCAGGCGCCGGGTCTCCCACTCGTCGACCCCGAGCCGCTCGCGCAGCAGGCCCTCGATCAGCTCGACCTGCCCGTGGCCCTGCAGCACGACGACCCCGAACGTCGCGCCGGCGTAGGCCGGGTCGGCGGCACAGCGCGCGACGGCGTCGACGAGCGCGGCCGCCTCGGCGTCGTTGGCCAGCGACGAACCCTGGCCGCGCACCGTCGCGTCGGGCACGAACGTCGCCCGCAGCGGCGGGAGCCGGTCGGCGCCGAACTGGCGCAGGGGCACGAGCGGGATGTCCCCCTCACCCGGCCCCGAGTAGAACTCCTGCGACGACCAGCCGACGATCTCGGGCATCGAGCGGAAGTGCTCGCGCAGCCGGATCGGCGGGCCGAACGTCGCCCGGAACACCGAGAACACGCTCGCCCGCGGGGTGAACTGGCTGCGCAGGTAGAACGGCACCTCGGGCAGGTCGGTCTCCAGCCGCGCGAACGCGGGCTCGAGCGAGCCGACGCCGACGTCGGCGGGCGTGCACTGCCGGTCGTCGCCGACGACGATCACGCGCGGGGCGAGCCAGAGCAGGAAGAGGCTGGTCAGGTCGGCCTGGCTGGCCTCGTCGACGATCACCACGTCGAACGCGTCCGGCCACGGCTCGACCGCGGAGAGGACCTCGCGGATCGGCATCACCCACGCGGGCACGGCGTCGCGGGCGACGGCGACCGCCTCGCGGGCCGCGGTGCGGTAGCGGTCGGCGAAGCGCCCGGTGCCCCGACCCACGGCGGACACCGACGCGCGGTGGCTCTGCAGCGCGCGCATCTGCTCGGCGGTGATCCGGGACAGGCACGCCCGCCACCCCTGGGCCGCCGCCAGCCGGGCCGTGACGCGCGCGAGCTCGACATCGAGGTCGGCGAGACGGTCCAGGGCGTCCTCGGCCGCGGCCCACCGCGTCACGCGCGCCGCGGCCCGCGCGAACGCCCACGCCCGGTCGAAACGCGCCTCGCGCTCGGGCCACGCCTCGCCCGCGTGTGCGCGCAGCAGGGCGAGCACCCCGGGCGCCGCGCGGTCGAGGCGCTCGCCAAGGGCGTCGGCGCGCCGCTGATCACGCGCCTCGTCGTGCGCCGCCTCCACCGCGAGCACCGCGTCGACGTAGGCGTCGGCGTCACGGCGGCGCAGGGCCTCGAGCACCGCGATCAGCTCCGGCGCCTGACGAGCGAGGGGCACGCCGCCCTGGACGCGCTCGACGACCTCCTCCAGCTCGCTGCGGGCGAGGTCGGCGGCGCGGGTGTCGTCGACGTCGAGGCTCAGCGTGGCGAGCACCTGCAGCCGCGCCAGCGAGTCCACCCGCGGGCGCTCGGCCGGGGGCAGGGCGGAGAGCAGGCGCCGGACGTCGACCGCCGAGGTGAGGACCTTGCCGACGGCCAGGCAGGTCGCGCGCAGGGCGAGGACCTGCTCGACGAGCATCGCGCGGTGCTCGGCGCGGCGGACGGGATGGCCGAGCGGCGCGAAGCCCTCGGCCAGCCGGTCGGTGATCTCGAGGATCCGCAGGTGGTGGGCGACGGCGGTGGCGCCGGAGACCGTGGACGGCTGGGCGCCCTGCAGGCGGATCGACGACAGGTACGGCTCGACGGCCTTCTGCTCGTCGGGCTTGAACAGCCTCTTCGTCGTGCCGCCGTCGGCGAGGAACGCCGCGAAACGCTCGAACACCGGCGCGGCGGCCGCGGGATCGACGCCGTCGTCGACCCGCACCTGGGCGGGTCCCGCACGTCGGTCGTGGTCGAGCACCGCGTCCACCGCGCGCAGCCCGTCGACCGCACGACCCCACAGGTGCCCGGCGCGCCCGGAGAGCACCGCGTCGGCGACCCCGTGCGCCCACTCCGCGTCCTCGCCGGTGTCCTCGAGCTCGGCGAGCGCGTCGGCCACCCGGCGGCTGACCGTCGGGAGGTGCGCGGCCGCCTCGGACGGCAGGCGCCCGAGCGCGGCCACGACCTCGCCCGCGTCGCCGCTGGTGGCGTCCAAGCCCCGGGTGACGGTCTCGGCGAGGTCGGCGACGTGGCTCTCCGGCGGCAGCTCCACCGGGGGCGGGAGCACCTGGCGGGCGCGTTCGCGGCGGGCCGGGGTCTCGGTGGCGAGCAGGGCGCGGAGCTCGGCAAACTCCTCGGCGCTCAGCGGGGGCTCGATCGGGAGGTCGGCGTCCGGCCCGAGGACGTCGGCCAGCCAGCCGTCCTGCCCGCGGGCGGCGAGCACGCGACGGGCGACCTCGGTGCGGGTGCCGGTCATGCCGGGCCCGAGGTCGCGCTGCACCGAGGTCTCGGCCGCGCGCTCGGCGACCGTGGCGTCCACCGCGGCGTCGCGGTCCGCGCGCAGGGCGTCGCGGCGCTCGACGAGCTCGGCGATCGTGCGGTCGGCCTCGTCGGGGTCGAACTCGGTGCTGCGCGCCTCGAGACCCGCGATGCCCGCGCCGAGCCCGGGGTCGCCGCCGTCGGGCCCCTCGGCCAGCGAGATGCACAGGTCGCGCATCTCCGGCGGCAGCTTGTCGCGCAGCACGCGCAGGGCCTGCGCCTTCTCGCTGGTCACGAGCACGCGGCGGCCCTCGGCGAGCAGCGCGCAGAGCAGGTTCGCGATCGTGTGGGTCTTGCCGGTGCCGGGCGGCCCCTCGACGACGACCCCCGAGTCGCGACCCAGCCTGCTGAGGATCCGGCCCTGCGCCGCGCCGACGGGCAGCGGGAAGAGCGGGTCGACGACGGGCGCCTCGTCGTGCCCCGTGCGCGCGAGCCACGCGGCCCGGTCGGCGGGCTCGATCGCCTCGACCAGCTGGGCGAGGCCGACCGGGAGGGGCCGTTCCGTGTCGGCCAGATCGGCGACGATCGCGTCGTAGAAGGTCCGCAGCGCCGCGGCCCCGCGCCGGCGGGCGACGAGCGCGGGGGCGGGCACCAGCGTGGTGCCGGGCCCGGTCGGGGCGATCCAGTCGTCGCCGCGGGTGTGCTCGACCCGCAGGTGCCGGTCGGCCCACCCGGCGAGGGCGGCGACGAGGTCGGGGTCCAGCGGCGACGCGGGGGTGACGTCCTCGCCGGGCGCGGCGTCGTCGACGAGCCCGGTGCCGGCCAGCAGCTCCTCGTGCTCCCAGCGCGCGGCGTCGCCCGCGAGCGTCACGACCATCTCGTCGCCGTCGTGCTCGATGCGCACCGGGCGGGCGAGCAGGTGGACCCGGACGTCCTGGTCGGGCGCGTGCAGCAGGCCGCCGGCGAGGACGAGCTCGACGGCCTCGGGCTGGTCCGCCGCCGCGCGCATGAGGTCGAACAGCGCGTCGAACGTCGCCCGCATCGGGCCCTCGGCGGAGGCGCGCAGGATCTCGTCGCCGGCCTCGGAAGGCCGCCGGACCGCGCTCTGGTCGGCCACGTCGACGAGGGCGAGCTCGCCCACGTGGTGACGGGTGTGGCGGACGGGGCGGGCCCGCGCGAGGGCGACCCGTCGCAGCACCTCGACCAGGCGCTGGACCCGGTCGCGCAGGGCGGGGTCGTGCTCGGGACGGGTGACATCGGACGATCCGCTCGCGATCCGGAGCGGTTCCTGCGGCACGGCCACGACCTCGCTCCCTCCGCCCGCGTGCTCGATCCTCCGGCGGACCACAATCGCATCCCGGTGCAGGTGCGGGCACGTGAGCCCGTCCTTGTCCGGAACCGTGCCGCGAACGATGCCGCGAACCGTGCCGCGGAACTCGAGGGAACCGTGCGGGCCCCGCGCCCGTCGAACCCCGTGACCGACCCGAGAGGAGGACGCCATGGGAACGACGGAGGCACGTGACGCCCACGACCCCGCCGAGGTCGCACGGTTCCTGACCGGCCTCGCGGCCGTGGACGCCCGGGCCGAGCGGCAGAACGCCGAGATGCTGCGGGTGCGGTACGGACGGTCGCGGGCGCTGTCGGCCGGGGCGGATCTCGCCCTGCTGGACGCGGCGGACGCGTTGCACGAGCACGGCTGGGGTCCCCGCGACGTCACCGAGGTCGTGCGTCGGCGGCTCCCCGCGGGGCGGCTCGTGCTCGCCGTCGACGTGCTCGGCGCGGCCGCGGCACGGCGACCCCGCGGCGACGCGGCCACCGACGCCGACCTCGCCGACCTGGGCGCGACGCCGGCCGCGCGGGACACGCCGCTGGTGGTGCAGTGGAGCACGGTGCGGGGTGTCGACCCCGACGCCGCCCTGCGTGCGGCGGTCGCGCTGGTCGGGCTGATGCGCTCGCTGCCGGCGCTGCCACGGCTCGGGGAGGAGGCGCGGCCGACGGACGGGGTCGACGCGCGGGTGCTCGCCCGCGTCCGGGGGCTGCTGGCGAAGGCCGAGTCGACCGAGTACCCCGAGGAGGCCGAGGCGCTCTCGGCGAAGGCGCAGGAGCTGATGGGGCGCCACGCGCTCGCGCAGGCCCTCGTCACCCCGGCCGCCGAGGCCGGCCCGCGGGCGGCGGCCCGGCGTCTCTGGCTCGACCCGCCCTACGCCAGCGCGAAGTCGAGCCTCGTGCACCAGGTGGCCGCGGCCAACCGGTGCCGGGCGATCGGCCTCGCCGCACTCGACATGGTCACCGTCATCGGGCACGCCACCGATCTCGCCACGGTCGAGCTGCTGGTCACGTCGCTGTTGGTGCAGGCCGACCGCGCGATGCTCGTCGCCGACGACGGCACGGTGCCCCGCTCGCGGACACGCTCGTTCCGCCACGCGTTCCTGCTCGCCTACGCGACGAGGATCGGCGAGCGGCTCGCCGCGGCCGCCCACGAGGCCCAGGCGCAGGCCCGCGCCGAGCTGGGCGAGGGCCTGCTGCCCGTGCTGGCCGCGCGGGCGGAGGTCGTCGAGCGCACGGTCGGCGAGCTGTTCCCCCGCGTCACCCGCCGGCGGTTCAGCGTCAACAACGGTGCGGGCTGGGCGGCGGGACGCGCCGCGGCGGACGCCGCCAGCCTCACCCCGGGCCGCGACGCGCTGGCCACCGGGTAGGCACCGGTAGGCCAGGATGCCCCCGTGGCCGGGAACCGCGAGCGACGCGCCGAGAAGAAGCGGCGGCGCGACGCGAAGCGGGGCTTCGACGCGAAGGCCGGGCCCGACGATCCGGGCCTGCCCCCCGAGTCGCTGCAGGCCGTGCTGCGCAGCACGGCCGCCGACCTCGCCGGCGGGGACGAGAACGCGCTCACCGAGCTGCGCCACGTCCTCGTCGAGCACCTCGCCCGCCGCCGCGACCGCGTCCTCGAGGCCTGCGACGCGGTCACCGCCGAGGTGACGGCTCCGGACTCCGGCGGGCTCAGCACCGAGCTCGCCGGCGGCGGCACCGTGTCGTCGTGGGCCGAGCGGGAGGGTGTGCGCACCGAGGAGGCGGCCGTCGCGACCGTCCGCCTCCTCGCGTCCTTGACCTGAACGATCGTCGAGGTTCTACCTTCGGCATCATGACCGAGAACATCCGACTCGCCGTGGTGGTCGGCAGCGTCCGCGAGGGTCGCTTCGGACCCGTGGTCGCCGAGTGGTTCGCCGATCGTGCCCGCCGGCGCCCCGAGCTCTCCGTGGACGTCGTCGACCTGGCCGACACCGGGCTCGACCAGTCGTTCGCCGAGCGCGTCGGGCTCGCGGACGCCCTCGTTGTCGTCACCCCCGAGTACAACCACAGCTTCCCCGGCCCGCTGAAGACCGCGATCGACGCGACGTCGGGGCAGCTGCGGGACAAGCCGGTGGGGTTCGTGGCCTACGGCGGCATGTCCGGCGGGCTGCGCGCGGTGGAGCAGCTGCGGCCGGTGCTCGCCGAGCTCCACGCCGTCGGGCTGCGCGACACCGTGAGCTTCCACGGCGCGGCCGGGGCCTTCGACGGCAGCGGCCGGCCGCGCGAGGAGAGCGAGAAGGAGGCCGCCGCGACGGTGCTGCTCGACGCCCTCGTCTGGTGGACCTGCACCCTGCGCCGCGCCCGCGACGAGCACGCCGTGGGGAGCCCGACGTGAGCGATCACCCCCGTCCGTACCCGGGCCAGGAGCTGTCGGTCGGCGAGGTGGCCGACCGCAGCGGCGTCCCCGTCTCCGCGCTGCACTTCTACGAGCGCGAGGGGCTGATCTCCAGCCGCCGCACGTCCGGCAACCAGCGCCGCTTCCGCCGCGAGGTGCTGCGCCGGCTGTCGTTCATCCGTATCGCGCAGCGGGTGGGCATCCCGCTGGCCGAGGTCCGGGCCTCGCTCGACTCGCTGCCCGACGGGCGCACCCCGACCCGCGCCGACTGGGAGCGGCTCTCGGCGCAGTGGCGCGAGGAGCTCGACCACCGCATCCGGCGTCTCGAGCAGCTGCGCGACGACTTCACCGGCTGCATCGGCTGCGGCTGCCTCTCGATCGACCGTTGCGGCCTCGTCAACCCGCACGACCGCCTCGGCGAGGACGGGCCGGGGCCGCGTCGCCTCGTGGGTTGACCACGTCATGTGTCGTGGCTAGCTTGACCACGACAGCTGACGTGGTCGGGAGGCCTGCATGCGGTTCAGCACGCTCGGGGTGTGTGTCCACGCCGAGGACGTCCCGGCGGTCCGGGCCTTCTACGTCGACGTCCTCGGGTTCGCGGTGACGCTGGACATTGGGTGGTTCGTGAGCCTGCGGCATCCCGAGCACGACGACCTCGACCTGTGTGTCGTCCACCGCGACCACGCCCTCCCCGGGATGGGCGGGCCGGTGGCCGGCGTGGTGCTCGCGTTCCTCGTCGAGGACGTCGACGCGGAGCACGCCCGGCTCGTCGAGCTCGGCGTGCCGGTCGACGTGGCGCCGCGTGACGAGCCGTGGGGCCAGCGCCGGTGCCTGGTGCGCGATCCGGCCGGCACGGGCGTCGAGCTGGTCCAGCCCACGGCGCCCGATCCGGCCTGGCTCGCCGCGTTCACGTCCGCGTCGTGACGGCCCGCCCGCCCCGCAATCCGCAGCGTCGCGACCAGCTCCTCGACGCCGGACTGGCCGTGCTCGCCGAGCAGGGCGCGCGCGGGCTGACGTTCCGCGCCGTCGACGCCCGTGCCGGGCTGGCCACCGGTACGGCGACCAACTACTTCGCCGACCGGGACACCCTGCTCGCCGAGCTCGGCGAGCGGATCCACACCCGTCTCGAGCCCGACGAGTCCGAGCTGGCGGCCGCCCGGGGCGGCGACCCGACCCCGACCGTGATGCGCCGCCTGCTCGAGCGGGTCCTCGCGCGCCGGGAGGTCTACGTGGCGCTGCTCGAGCTGCGGCTGGAGGCGACCCGGCGGCCGGCGCTGCGCGAGTCGCTGACCGCGACGGTCCGGGCGCGCTTCGAGGCCGACGTGGCGTTCCACGAGCAGGCCGGGGCACCGGGTGGGCGGCAGGCCGTCGCGCTGCTGCACCACGCGATGGAGGGCCTGATCCTCGACCAGCTCACGCTGCCCGGGGCGCTCGGCGACCCGGCCGACGCCGGCGCCGTCGCCGAGCGGCTCGCGGCGGCGGTGCTCAGCCGAGAGCCGTGATCCGGCCCGGCGGGGGTGCCGGCACGGCGTCGGGGTGCAGCGCGGCGGCCAGGGCCTCGATCCCGTCGACCAGCCGCGGGCCGGCGCGGACCACGTAGGACGCGGAGTCGATGGCGACGAGCGGTACGCCGGGGAGCTCGGCCCGCACCGCCTTCGCCTGCGCGATGGCGTCGTCCAGCCCGAACCCGCAGGGCGCGACGAGCGCGACGTCCGGGGCGTGCGCGCGGGCCTCGTCCCAGGTCGTCGCGACGCTGCGCCCGCCGTCGATCCCCGCGAGCGGCTCCCCGCCCGCCCGGCGCACCATCGCCGGCACCCAGTGCCCGGGCAGGAAGGGCGGGTCGACCCACTCAAGCGCGAGCACCAGGGGCCGCGGTCGATCCTTCACGGCCTGGTCGACGGCGTGCAGGCGTTCCTGCAGCTCGGCGACCAGTGCCTCGCCCGCCGCCGGGCTGTCCGCGGCGCGGGCCACGGCGGCGATCGCGTCGAGGACCTCGTCGAGGGTGTGGGGGTCGACGGTCAGCACGGTCGCGTCGAGGTCGAGGGCGCCGAGCGCCTCGGCCACCGTCGACGCGGGCAGCGCGCACACACGGCAGAGGTCCTGGGTGAGGACGAGGTCGGGCGCGGCGTCGCGCAGGGCCTCGCGATCGAGCGCGTACTGCGGCAGCCCCTGCGCGGCCCGCTCGCGGACCGTCGCGTCGATCTCCGCGGGCGTCAGGCCCGCCGGGAGGGCGGTGTCGACGACGACGGGGCGGGTCGCGCGCACGTCCTCAGGCCGGTCGCACTCGAAAGTCACGGCCACGAGGTCGTCGGCGAGACCCAGCGCGCCGACGATCTCCGTGGCCGCCGGCAGCAGCGAGGCGATCCGCACGTGGCCGACCCTATGTGAGTGATGTTCCCGGCTATAGCCGGGAACTTCGCTCACGTTGGGCCGGTCAGCCCAGCAGCGGGCGGGGGTCGAAGACGGCGCGGATGCGGGTGACCCGGCCGTCGACGACGTGCGCCCAGTTGACGGTGAGCATCGGGGCGTCGGTCGCGGTGGTGTGCAGGTCGTAGATCGTCGCGACCTCCGGTCCGTCCACGAAGACCTGCCGGATCGTCACGGCGGTCACGATGCCGAACAGGCCGCGGAGGCTCGCGAGGTTGTCCTCGAGCCCCTCGACGTGGCCCATCGGGCCGTCGAAGACGACGTCGTCGGCGAGGACGTCGTCCAGGGACTCGGCGTCGCGGCGCTGCCACGCGTCGAAGTAGGCGGTCATGGTGTCGGCGGGGGTGCGGTGCGTCGTCGTGGTCATGGACCCAGCCTGGGTCCGGACGCCCCAGAAGTCGAAGAGCTGTCGACGCTCCCTGCTACAACTGATGCTTATGGAGCTGCACCAGCTGCGCTACCTCGTCGCCGTCGCCGAGGAGGGCGGGTTCACGCGCGCCGCCGCGCGCGAGCACGTCGCCCAGCCGGGGATCAGCGCCCAGATCGCGCGCCTCGAGCGCGAGCTGGGGCACGTGCTGTTCGACCGCTCGGCGCGCGGGGTCCGTCCCACCCCGGCCGGGGAGGCCGTGCTGCCGCACGCGCGCGCCGCACTGGCCGCGGTCGCCGCCGTGCGCGACACCGCCGACGAGCTCGCGGGCCTCGTGCGCGGCCGCGTGTCGGTGGGCATGGTGCGGGGCGGCGGGGTCGTCGACCTGCCCGGCCTCCTCGGCGACTTCCACCGGACCCACCCGGGCGTGGAGATCCGACTGGTCGAGGCGGCCACCGACGCGCTGCTCGACGGGCTGCGCCGCCACGACCTCGACCTCGCGTGGGTCGGGCGCCACGGCGACCCGCCCGCGGACCTCGACGTCGACGTCGTGCTCGACGTCCCGCTGGTCGCCGTGCTGCCGCCGGGGAACCCGCTCGGCGACACCGTCACGGTGGCCGAGCTCGCCGAGCACCCGGTGATCGCACTACCGCGCGGGGCGGGGGTCCGCGCGGCCCTCGACAGCGCCGCGGAGGACGCCGGGGTCGTGCTGACGCCGGCACTGGAGGCGGGCTCGCCGGCAGTGCTCCTCGACCTCGCGGTGCAGGGCCTCGGCGTCGCGATCGTCCCCGAGCCCGCCGTCGCCGGGCGTGAGGACGTGCGGGTGGCGCCCCTGGTGCCCGAGGTCCGGGCACGGATCGACCTCGCCCGGCGCCGGGACGCGCCGCTGAGCCCGGCGGCCCGGGCGCTGCTCGCCCGGGCTCGGGAGTGGATCGCGTAGCCGACAGAATCGGACGGGTGGACCTGCTGCTCGGGGTACGCCTGTTCGTCCGGGGCGCGGCGACGGTGTTCCGGTCGCCGCGGCTGCTGGCGCTGGGCGCCGTGCCGGCGCTGATCGTGTCGGTGCTCTACGTCGGCGCGCTGGTCGCGCTCGGCGTGTGGCTGCCGGACCTGGCGGCCGGGATCACGCCGTTCGCCGACGGGTGGTCCGAGACGGCCCGAACGCCAGCACGCCTCGCGGCCGGCGTCGCGATCGTGGCCGCGGCGGGGGCCACCGCCGTCGTCACCTTCGTGGCGGTGACCCTGACGGTCGGCGGGCCCTTCTACGAGAAGCTCTCCGAGACCGTCGACGAGGAGCTGGGCGCGGTGCCCACGCCGCCGGGCTCGTGGGCCGGCGCCGTCCTGCGCGGGGTGCGGGACGGGCTGCTGCTGATCGGGCTCTCGGTGCTCGCGGCGGTGCCGCTGTTCCTCGTCGGTCTGATCCCGGTGGTCGGGCCGGTGCTCGCACCGGTGGGGGCCGCGCTCGTCGGCGGCCGCCTGCTGATGATCGAGCTGACCGCGCCGGCGCTGCAGCGTCGCGGGCTGGACTTCGGAGGCCGCCGGCGGCTCCTGCGGTCCCGCCGGCTCCTGA
Organism: Actinomycetospora sp. CA-053990; assembly: GCF_050948445.1. NCBI lineage: Bacteria > Bacillati > Actinomycetota > Actinomycetes > Pseudonocardiales > Pseudonocardiaceae > Actinomycetospora > Actinomycetospora sp. CA-053990. The sequence continues at coordinate 6,191,914 of NZ_CP192043.1, forward strand.
CCTGGGGCGTCGGGATCCCGACGTACCTGCTCGCGGCGATCCCGCTCGTCGCGATCCTGGCCATCCCGGCCGGTGCGGCGGCGGCGACCCTGCTCGCCCGCGAGCTGCGGGGCGAGCCGTCGACCGTCAGCGCGCCGCGTGGGCCGTGAGCACCCCGGCAGACGAGCGGGGGGCTTTCCTCATGTTGAACGTCAGCATGGCCCCCAGGCTGAGACACCCCGTGCCTCAGGCGTAGTCGTCCCAGTTCGGCATCGGGGTGCCGTGCAGGCTCGCTTCGAGGCGGTCGAGGTACCAGCGCCAGCCGCTCTCGACGTCCTCGCGCTTGAGGCCGTCCGCGAGGCGCTGGGCGAAGAGGAGCACCGCGCCGTCGCCGTGGGGTTCGACGGTGAGGTCGAGGTGCCAGGAGCGCTCCTCGCTCTCGGGGAACTCGAGGACGAGGTGGCGCGGCGGCTCGCAGGCGAGGATTCGGACGTCGGCGGGCTCGGCGACCTCGCCGCCCGCGTCCGCCTCGCCCGTCATCGTGAACGCGACGGTGCCGCCGACGCGGGGCTCGCCGGTCCAGGTCCCGATCCACCGGCCCAGGCGCTCGGAGTCGGTGATCGCGGCCCACACGTCGTCGACGGGGTCGGGGTACTCGCGACGCCAGACGAGCGTGGTCGTGCCGTCGGGGTCGGTGCGGGTCTCAGCCGGCGGTGCGGTCATGACGGTCTCCTTCGTCGGCGGCGGCCCGGCGGGCACGCCGGCCGCGGTGCATCTCGGTGTCGAGGGCGTCGAGCCGGCTCGCGGGGCCGGCGCTCTCGAGCGGTCGGAAACGCTGCAACCAGGCATCGAGCTCCGCGAGCGGACGCCGGTCGAGTCGGTAGATGCGGTGCTGACCCGCGACCCGCGACGACACCAGCCCCGCCTCGCGCAGGATGCGCAGGTGGCGGCTGATCGCCGGGCGGCTCACCGGGAAGGCCGCGGCGATCTCGCCCGCCCCGACCTCCCCGTCGGCCAGGCGCTCGAGGATCGCCCGGCGCACCGGGTCCGCGAGCGCATCAGCGGGGAACACGGTGCGATATGTAACCAGATCCTTCATTAACCGTCCAGCTACACGTCGCCCGCGAGTGCGTGGCGATACGGACGCTCAACGTCAGCGACAGACCGCCGCTGAGCCTCAGAGCAGCGTCGGCTGCTCCTCCTCGTCGTCACCGTCGGCGACGGTGACCTCGGGGGCGTAGCGCGCCGCGGCGGGCAGGACGCGCAGGGAGCCCTCGGCGCCCCGGGAGACCAGGCGCATCGCCTCGAGCAGCCCGACGACGTCGACGGCGAAGCGGTCGCCGTCCGCGATCGCCGCCTTCGACCAGTACCGCCCGTACTCGCCGACCAGCTCCGTGAGCACCTCCCGCACCGACGGCCACGGGATCGACTCGGGGTCCTCGGCCGGCCGGAACTGGTAGATCAGCTCGCTGACCAGCAACAGCGCGGCGTGCGCGACGGTGCCCGATCCCGGGAACGCGACGTCGGAGCAGCCGCCGTCGACGTCGAGCGCGGCGAAGCCCTCGGCGCGGGCCTCGACGACGAGCCCGGTGCGCGCCTCGATCCGGCGCGCCTCGTCGCCCGCGTGCCGCCGGAGCTCGGCGAACCGTGCGGGGTCGAGGTCGTCGGCGTGGACCACGGGGTCCTCCACGAGCCGACGCCGCGCCGCCGTCGACGCCGACCCGCGGGCGCGGGCCCGGGCGAGCAGGTCGGCGGGCGTCTCGGCACCCGCGACCGCGCCGACCGGCAGGAGCGCCATCCGGTCCTGCCGGACCTCGAGCAGCGCGTCGGCGCCGGCGTCGTGCTCGTAGAGGCCCACGCCGCGGTCGAGCTCGCGCACCATCCCGTGCGCGATCAGCCAGCGCAGGGCCGTCACCAGTGCCCGGCGCGACGCGGTGTCGGTGTCCATCACGATGCCGGCCTCGGCGGCCGCGGAGTGCACGCCGTTGACGAGGTCCCGCAGGCTGGTGCGGTCGGGGCCGGAGGTCGTCGTCGCGAGCACCAGGACGAGCGCGGTGTACTCCGACGGCGTGAAGGCGCGCGGCGTCGTCGAGATCGTGCGCAGCGGCCGGTCGGCGGGGACGTGCCCGACCTTGACCAGCCGCGCGGTGTCCGCGGTGACGACGAGGCGGTAGTTCAGCTCCTGCGTGAACCACGCGTCCAGCGCGTCGGCGTGGCGGCGGACCAACGCGACGATCTCGGGGTCCGCCTCCGCCGTGCGCCAGGGTCGCGTCAGCAGGGCCCGCGTCGCGGCGACGAGCTCGCCGTCGCGCTGCGGGTCGGAGCGGGCGGTGGTCACGGCGCGCACCCCGTGATCAACGGGGAGTTGGCGCGCGTAGAAGCAGCGAACAGCGCGTTCGTTGCGAGACTCACGGCGCCGGCTCCACGGTCAGGGTCAGGTCGCGGACGCGCAGGGCGCCGGCGTGGGTGGGCACGCTGGTCGAGGTCCCGGGCGCGCGGGCGACGGTGCAGCGGACGCCGTCGAGGATCACGGTGCCCGAGGCGCCCGGAGACAACGCCGGGCCGAGGTCGGCGACGGCCCTGGTGAGCACGCGCTGGAGCTCGCGCAGGGCGGGCTCGGACAGGCGCGCGGTGAACCCCTCGGCCCCCGCCTCGACCAGCTCGGCGCGGGCGGCGGCGGCGCGCTTCTCCGCCTCCGCACGGCGAGCCAGGAGGTGGCGGCGCTCCTGACTGCGGTCCTGCACGCGGCTGGTGCGCCCGCGGCTGGTGGTGTCGCCGCGCTCGCGCAGGCTAACCGGCACCTGCGCGGTCGGCGCGTCCCACCACGACATCGCGGCGTCCACAGGGTCGGTGTCGTCGCCGCCCGCGCCCCCGAGGTGCCGGGCGCCGGCGAGCCCGAACGCCGCGGCCGCGATCTCGTGGACCGAGGCGGGATCGCTGCGGTCGAAGAACAGCGCGAGACGCAGGTAGTCCGCGCGCCGCGACGCCCCGGCGGTGCCGCTGCGCGAGAGCCGGGTGAGGTTCTGGGTCAGGGTGCGGACGGCGTCCACGGCGTCCCGCTCGAGCACCTGGATGCGGCTCGGGCGCCCCGGCGCGCCGAGGAACCACGACGCGAGGTTCTCCCAGTCGGCCTCCACCGCACCCGGCTCCCGGCGCACGCGCACACTCGACAGCCCCGCCGCCGCGACCCGGGCCGCGAGCCCGTCGGCCGCCCGGTCGACGATCACAGGGACGCGCGGCAGCACCGTCTCCAGCAGCGCGCCGACCGGGCGGGCCCGGCGGCGCAGCGCCTCGAGCCGCTCGCCGACGTAGCCGACGAGCACCTCGGAGAAGAACGCGAACTCGTCCTCGTCGAGGTCGAACCGCGACTGCCACTGGTTGATCGCCGCGAAGAACTGGGTGATCTCCGCGGAGAACGCGACGTGCGGGTCGAACACCGCGCGCACGGCCTCGGCGAGCCGACCGGGCGGGGCGCTCGCAGCGTCGAGAGCGGCCAGGGCCGACAGCCCCTCCCGCAGCTGGTCGAGGCGGCCCAGGGAGACGTCGCGCACGTCGTCGACCTGCGAGAGCACACCCTCGACGACGTCGTGCACCTCCTGCCCGACGCGCGTGATCAGGTAGCGGTTGCGGCGCCGGTAGTAGTCCTCGACGGTGCCGACCTGGCCCACCGACGCCGACACCTCGAGGTTGCCCCAGCCCCGCAGCGCCTCCAGGCGCGCGGTCACCGTCGACTCGTCGAGCTCCGTGCCCACCTCCGCGAGCCGGGCCGTGACCTCGGCGGGGGTCAGCTCGGCGAAGAACGTGCCGGCGAAGACGGTGAGGATCGCCCGGTACTCGGGCGACTCGGTGACGTAGGCGAAGACGGAGGTCCGGACGCCGGGTCGATGGGTCGAGCTCCGCTCCCCTATCGGCGTGCTGAGTTCGATGTCTCCCGTCATGCCTTGACCTCCAGGGAAGCCCCGTCCCACCGGTAGTGCACGAGCGCGATGGCCCGCAGCTCCGGGTCGCGCAGCACCTCGGTGATCGCGAGCGCCGGCACGTTCGGGTGCGTGCCCCACAGCCGCTCGGAGGTGACGACGAAGTCGACGTCGAGGTCGACGAGCAGGCCGAAGAGCTTGGCGTGGTTGTCCTCGGACACCTTCGCGAACGCGTCGTCGAGCAGCACCAGCCGCGGTGCGCCCACGCCGTGCGGGTCGTGCGCGGCGGCGCTCGCCGCGGCCGCGGCGGCCATCGGCAGCACGGTGACCAGCTTCTTCTCGCCCTCGGACAGCGTCGTCCGGCGTGTCAGCAGCTCGTCGCTGCGCCCGGGCCGGCGCAGGTAGAGCCGCATCTCGTGCCAGGTGCGGTAGTCGAGGACCTCGCCGATGACGCTGCGGTACGACGCCTCGGGATCGTGGGTGCGCGCCTGCTCGACGAGCGTCTTCACGGCCTCGCGCACCTGGTCGTCCTCGTCGGGGCTGCGCAGGTCCGGGTGCTTGCCGAGGAGCTCCAGCGCCGTCGCGGTCTCCGGGTCGAGGTCGCCGCGCGGGCGCCAGTCGAGCCGCACGCCGATGCCCTGGCTGGACGTGACGCCCTTGAGGATGCGGTTCATCCGGTCGACCAGCTCGCGCGCCGAGAACAGCGCGTCGGCGACCTCGCGGGCGATCCGGCCGTGCAGCAGGTTGCGCAGCGCCTGGTCCTGCTGGGCCGACAGCAGGCTCACGGCCCGGCGGCGCTGCACCGCGACCCGGTGCACCATCTGCGCGAGCACCGCCCGCGACGGCCCGCTGACGTGCACCGCGAGCGGCATCCCGTCCGCGGACCGGGTGCTCTCGATGTCCCAGCCGCTGGCCAGCTCGTCGCGGGCCGTGCGCAGCGCCTTCTCCAGGGCGTCCTCGCTGACGGCCCGGCGTGGCGCGGGAAGCCGCGCCCGCAGGGCCGCGACGAGCTCCTCGGCGCCCTCGACGGTGTCGGCGACGGACGGGAGGGGTTCCGGGGCGACGTCCTCGTCGGCGTCGTCGGCGTCCCCGGCCGGCTCGGTCGACCGCTCCGCCGCCGCCAGCAGCCCCGGCACCGCGGCCGCGTCGACCAGACGTCCCCGCGCCCCGCGCGCCGCCCCTGGCGCTCGTCGAGGGCGCGGCGGGACTCCTCGAGCGTCATCTCGGCCTTCGACACGGCCACCGCAGCCGCCGTCTGCTGCTCGCGGGCGCCCTCGAGCTGCCCGGCGACCTCGCGCAGGCGGTCGTCGAGCTCGCCGACGCGCGCGGCGACCTTGGCCGGCTCCTCGCCGAGGGACTCCTCGATCGTCGACAGTTCCGTGCGGACCGACGCCCCGTGGGTGGCGGCAGCGCGGTGCTCGCCGACGGCGGTCGCGTGGTCGGCCGCGTCCCGCTCCCAGGCGCTGATCGCCTCGCGCCACGAGCGCGCGGTCCGGGTGACACGGTCGCGGGCGGAGTCCACGCCGGCGAGCGCACGCTCGGCGTCGACCACGGACTCGAGCAGGCCGTCGAGCCGCTCCGGGTCGGTGGGCACGCCCGCCTCGGCGGCGGCCCGGGACAGCGCCGCCCAGGCGTCGTCGGCGCGGCGGCGGGCGTCGGTCGCCGACGCCGTCAGCTCGCGGTGGCGGGCCTCGGCGCCCTCGGCGTAGCGGACGGCGCCGGTCGCGGCGGCCACGGCGTCGTCCACCCCGCGCGTGCCGGGCAGCTCCGCGACGAGCCGGCGCAGTGTCGCGGCGTGCGCGTCGAGGGCGTCGGAGGTCGCGCGCGCGGCGTCGCGACGGGCCTCAGCGTCGGTGACGAGCGCTGCGAGCTCGGCGAGACGCCGCGCCCGGGCCTGCGCGCGGGCACCCGCCCCGACGTGCTCCGCGGCGGGCTTGGCGTGCCGTCCGCGCAGGGGGCCCAGGCCGAAGGTGCCGTCGGTGGCGACGTGGACCGGGCCGGCTCCGCCATCGACACCGACACCCACGGCCCCGAGCACCCCCGCGACGGCCTCGACCGGCACCTCGCCCGTGTCGACCGGCGCCAGCAGCGTGTCGAGCGCGGTGCCGCCGGCGGAGGCCGACGGGCCCACCGTGAGGTCGCCGATGCGCAGCGTCCCCGTGCCGTCGGAGGCGTCGACGGCCGCGGCGAGCAGCCCCGACGCTTCCAGGGCCGCCTCGAGGCCGGCGCGCTCGGCGTCGTCGAGGTGGTCGCGGAAGTCGACCAGCGAGGCCAACCGCGTCCCGTCGGGGACGTCGTCGTCGGTGCGCCAGGGCGCGCGCGGCAGCGCCAGCTCGCCGGCGTCCTCGACCCGCGCGTGCTCGGCGCGCCACTGCGACAGCTCGGCCTCGACGTCGGTGACGCGGGTGGCGGCGACGGTCCGCGCCTGGGTGAGCGTCGCCGTCAGGTCGTCGGCGGCTTGCCGTGCCCGGGCCCGCCGGGCCTCGGCGGCGCGGCGCAGGTCGTCGTCGTCGGGCTCGTCGTCCACCGTCGCGGGCACGGCGAGCCAGCCCGCGTTCCCGTCCGGCTCGGCCGGCGGCAGGGCGGCGACGTGCTCGGCGAGACGCCGGGTCCAGCCGGCGACGGCGTCCGCGTGCTCGTCGGCGGCGGCCCGCGCGGCCCGGCGAGCAGCCGCCGCCTGCTCGGCGGCGGCCTCGTGCGCGGCGAGCGCGTCGGCGGCGGCGACGTCCGCAGCCTCGGCGGTCTCCGTGGCGCGCCGGGCACCGCTCGCGCGCTCGGCGACGTCGCGCACCGTCGTGCGGTGGGTGCGCAGGGCGTCGCCGACGGCGGTCAGGGGGCCCGCGAGGTGGGCGGTGAGGTCGTCCTCCGGGTCCTGCGGCACGTCGACCGTGGTCTCGCCCGCCTCGTCGCGCCGCGGCTCGGTGGCCGGCGTCGGCGGGTCGGGGAGCGTCGCGGCGATCGACGGGGCGGACGCCGCGCGCGCCGCGGCCGCGACCGCCCGCAGCCCGTCGGCCACCCCGGCAAGGTCGGAGTCGAGCTGACCGCGCGCGGCGGCCACGGCCGAGGCGGCGGCGGTGACGCGGTCGCGGGCACGGGCGCGGTGGCCGTCGAGGGTCGCGGTGTGGGCGTCGGCGCGGGCGACCTCGTCGCGGCGGCGCACGAGGTCGGCGTGCGCCGTGTACTCGGGCAGCGCCGCGAGGCCGGCGCGCTCCGCGGTGGCCGCGGCGTGGTCGTCGGTGAGGTCGGTCACCACCGTCGCGGCCGTCGTCTGCGCGGCCGTCGCCTTCTCGACGCCGCCCCGGTCGCGCTCGAGGCGCCGGGCGGCGGTGCGGGCGGCGTCGACCGTGCCCGCGGTGTCGTCGACCGCGGCCGCGAGGACGCGCCGGGCGTAGTCGGTATAGGTCTCGACGGCGCCGTCGAGCGCCTCGGCGGTGCGCGCGAGGTCGGTGACGTTGCGGCGGTGGTCCTCGAGGTCCTCGAGCGGTTGCGCAGCGTCGTGCACCGCGTCCTCGGGAACGGGCGGCAGCGCCTCGCGCAGCGTGCGCGGCAGGTCGGTGTCGATCCGGTCGCCGACGCGCGGGTTGCGCACCTGGTGCAGCAGCCGGAAGTACGCGCCCGGGTCGACGCCGCCGAAGAAGCGCCGCGCGATCTCGGCGCGGTACTCGGCGGTGGACGTGAACACCTGCCCGCGCGTGCCCAGCTCGGAGCGCAGCACGTCGATGGAGAACGGGACGTCGGCCTCGGTGAGCCGTAGGTCGATCCGGACCCGGCGGTCGGTGGAGAACCACCAGGTGGCGACGCGGTCGGTGCTGCGGTTGGCCCGGATGCCACAACCGACCGTCCGGTACTCGGTGTCTCCTCCTGCGGCGCATCGCTCGAACTCGATCCACAGGTAGCCCGTGCGCTGCGTGTCGTCGTGGTCGGACAGCATCCAGCTGCGCAGCACGCCGCGCTGCTCGCCCGCCGCGTCGATCTTCCGGACGTCGGCCTCGAGCAGGAACGGCAGCAGCATGTTCATCGCCGTCGACTTGCCCGACCCGTTGACGCCGCGCAGCAGCAGGCGTCCGCCGGCGAACTCCAGCACCTCGTCCTGGTACTGGTAGACGTTCAGGATGCCGGCGCGGGAGGGCCTCCAGCGCTGCTCGGGATCGTCAGCGGGCACCCGGACGAGGGTACGGAGCGGGTCCTACTTGCCCGCGAGCCAGTCGGGATCGCCGACGAGGGCGAGCACCTCGCGGGGCGTGTCGACGAACCGTGGATCGCCGGCCGCACCGCGCTGCCAGGTCAGGGCGCGGGCGACGACGGCGGCCCGGCAGGCGGTCTCGGCGAGCCGCCGGAGCTCCTCGGGTGGTGCGAGGTCGGCGAAGACCTCGAGATAGGCCTCGCGGGGACGGGTGATCGCGGGGTCGTCCGCAGCGACCTGCAGCGTGCGCCGCAGCGAGCCCAGCGCGACGAGCAGGCTGGCGAACGGGTGGGCGAGCACGGCGTCGCCCCAGTCGGCGAAGCGCCTGTCGACCAGGACGTTGCCGACGTGCAGGTCCTGGTGGTCGACGGTCGGGGCGGCGGTCCCGTCGAGCTCCGCCGCCCAGCCGGCGACGAGGGCGCGGGGGTCGTCGCTTCGCGTTCCGATCGTTGCGACGGCCTCGTCGTACCGGTCGACCAGCGCGCCGGGGGTGGCGTCGGGGACGGCCGTGGCCCGGAGGTCGCCGAGGTGCGGAGCCAGGGCGCGCTGCAGGCGGGCGTAGCGCGGGAGGGCCGCCGTCATCGCGTCGGAGGGGTCCACGGCGGTGTCGCGGACGCTGGGGCCGTGGTCGGGCAGCAGGAGCCGACGGTCGTCGACCGCGAGCGGGGTCGCGACGGCGTCCGGGGCGAGGCGGGCGATCAGGTCGTGCAGCGGGACCTCGTGCGCCATGCCCGGCGCGGGCTCCTTGAGCCAGAGCGGGCCCTCGGCCGTCGGGATGCGCAGCACCGTCGACCAGGCGCGGTGGCGCTGCTCGACCTCGCCGATCGGGCGCAGGCCGGTGGTCTCCGTGACCCACGCGAGCACCTCGTCGCGCCAGGCGTCGGACCCGCGGGTGGTCATCGGGGTCATTGTCGCGGTCGGGCTACCGTGCTGGCGTGCTCGTCGTCCTGCCGCCGTCGGAGACCAAGGCGCCCGGTGGGCGCGGGCGCCCGCTCGACCTCGACGCGCTCTCGTTCCCGTCGCTGAACCCGACGCGGAAGGTGCTGGTCGACGAGGTGGTCGCGCTCGCGGCCGACCTGCCGGCCTCGCGGGCGGCGCTGGACATCTCCGAGCGTCAGGACGACGAGATCGCGCGCAACGCCGCCCTGTGGACCGCACCGACGGCGCCGGCGCTGCGCCGCTACACCGGGGTGCTCTACGACGCGCTGGACCCGGCGTCGCTGACTGCGGCCGCCCGACGTCGCCTGCTCGTCTGCTCGGCGCTGTTCGGGCTGGTCGGGGGCACCGACCCGATCCCCGCCTACCGGCTCTCGGGCGGGAGCGCGCTGCCGGGCCGTGACGGGTTGCGGACGCTGTGGCGCCCGGAGCTCATGCCCCTGCTCGCCGACGCCGACGATCTGGTGGTCGACCTGCGCTCGGGTCCCTACGCCGCGCTCGGCCCGGCGCGCGGCGCGGTGACCCTCGACGTGCACAGCGAGGCGGCGGACGGCTCGCGCACGGTGGTCAGCCACGCGAACAAGTCGCACAAGGGCCGTGCCGCCCGGATCCTCGCCTCGTCCCGGCGCCGCCCGAAGGACGCCGGCGGGGTGCTCGCGCTCCTGCGCGACGCCGGCCTGCGCGTCGAACAGGCCTCCGACCACGCGCTGGTGCTCGTCGTCCCGCGCTGATGTCAGCCTGGGGGCCATGCTGACGTCAGACGTCAGAAAGCCCCCAGCCTCGCGCCGCGGCCCGGCCTGGCCGGATCGCTCAAGATCGTGGTGGATTTCCTGACGTTGAACGTCAGCATGGTCCCCACGCTGGCACGCCCCACGCCGGCTTGCACTCAGTGCAGGTCGGCCAGCACCGCGTCCGAGAAGGGCGGCCAGGCGGACTTGGCCCAGTCGCCGAAGTCGCGGTCGGTCAGGGCCACGGCGGCCGCGCCGGCGTCCGGGTCCACCCACAGGAACGTGCCCGCCTGGCCGAAGTGGCCGAAGGTGCGCGGGGAGTTCGCCGTCCCCGTCCAGTGCGGGGACTTGCCGTCGCGCAGCTCGAACCCCAGGCCCCAGTCGTTGGGCTTCTGGTGCCCGAAGCCCGGGATCGTGCCGTTGAGCCCCGGGAACTGCACCGACGTCGCCTCGGCCAGCGTCGACGGGTGGAGCAGGGTCGGCGCCTGGAGCTCGGCGGCCAGGCGGAGCATGTCGTCGAGCGTCGAGGTCGCGCCGTGGCCCGGCGAGCCGTCGAGGGTCGTCGACGTCATCCCGAGCGGCTCGAGCACCGCCTCGTGCAGGTAGTCGGCGAAGCCGATGCCGGTCGCCTCCTCGATCGTCGAGGCCAGGACCTCGAAGCCCGCCGAGGAGTACAGCCGCCGCGCGCCGACCTCGGCGACCGAACGGTGCTCGCCGAACGCGAGCCCCGAGGTGTGGGCGAGCAGGTGGCGCACCGTGGAGCCCTCGGGCCCGGCGGGCTGGTCGAGGGAGATCGCCTCCTCCTCGACCGCCACCAGCGCTCCGTAGGCCACCAGCGGCTTGGTCACCGACGCCAGCGGGAAGCGCCGGGCGCCGTCCCCGCGGGTGCCGCGCACCGTGCCGTCGGCGGTCACCACGCCGGCGGCGGCGTGCTCGACGGGCCAGTCGTCGATCAGGGCGAGGCTCTGCACCCGCGGGAGCCTAGGGTCCGTCGGCGAGCGCGTCCCGGACCGCGCCCGCGGCGTCGTCGAGCAGGGACTTGCCGGCGTCGTAGCCCAGCGGCTGATTCGACATCAGCACGACGACGTAGCGGCCGTCGACGTCGGGCAGGCCCGTCGAGTGCAGGTCGATGCTCGACTGCAGACAGCACAGCCAGCCCTGCTTGGCGGCCGCGGCGCCGCGGCGGTCCGGGTCCAGCAGGCCGAACGCCTGGTCGAACCCGTCCGCGGCGGTGTCCTGCGCCCCCGCCAGGCCCGAGAGCACGAGGTCGCGGTCGGCGGGGCTCAGGCGCGTGAGGACGAAGACGTACACCGTGGCGACGTCGCGCGCCGACGTCTCCACCTCGCCCCACTGCCCCACGCGCTCGGGCGGCCGGGTCTGCGTGAGGCCCAGCTGCGCGGCGATGCGTACGACGCCCTCCTCGCCCCCGAAGCGCGACCACAGGCCGTTCATCGCCTCGTCGTCGCTGAGGCTCAGGGCGCGCCGGATGCGCTCGTCGTCGTCGGCGCTGGTCGTCACCTGGCCCGCCTCGCGGCGCGACAGGATGTCGGCGATCGTGAACAGCTTGGCCACCGAGGCCGCGCGCAGCTGGGTGTCGCCCTGGTCGTTCGTGGTGATCTGGCCCGTGCTGCGGTCGAGCACGGCCACGCCGAGCGTGACGTCGTCGCGTTCCTGCCCGGCGGAGGTGGTGGCGTCCACGGCCGCCCGGGCCCGCGACGGCGTGGGGGCCAGGGTCGTGGTGGGCGGCGTCGTCGCCGTCACCACCGGGCCGGGCGCCGGGGCAGGCACCGGGGCCGCCGCCGGCCGCGGTCCGGCGAACGAGCATCCGGCCACGAGGGCCGAGGCCACGAGCACGGAGGCAGCGAGGCGTGATCGGCCGGCGGGCACACGATCATCCTCCGCCCGATCAGGTGAATTCCGCGCGCCGACACACGGCCGGAGCCACCGATGTCACATGAGCGTCACGCCGCCAGGACGACGTCGTCGGCGCGCAGGGCGGCGACGACGTGCTCGGTCATGGACCGCTGGACCGCCCACTGGCGCCCGGGCTTGGTCATCGCGATGAGGCGCAGCGTCATGCCCGACGACGACAGCGACTCCACCCCGAGCACCTGCGGCTTCTGGAGCACGTCCTGGCCGTGACCGTGCTCGTCGATCCCGGCGGTGGCCGCCTCCTCGGCGGTCGCCGCGGCACGGGTGATGTCGGTGTCGAGGGCGAGCGGCACGTCGACGACGGCGACGGCGTGGTCCTGCGAGCCGTTGCCGACGCGCTCGATCGTGCCGTTGCGCACGTACCAGACCATGCCGGTGACGTCGCGCACCGTCGTCGTGCGCAGGCCGACGCGCTCGATGGTGCCGACCGCGTCACCGAGGTCGACGTGGTCGCCGACGCCGTACTGGTCCTCGAGCAGCATGAAGATCCCGGACAGGAAGTCCTTGACCAGGTTCTGGGCACCGAACCCGATGGCCAGCCCGAGCACGCCCGCGGAGGCGAGCACCGGCGCGAGGTTCACGCCGAACTGGCCCAGCACCATCATGAACGCGGTGCCGAAGATCAGGATCGTCGCGGCGTTCCGGATCACGGAGCCGACGGTGCGGGCGCGCTGGGCCCGGCGGGCGGACCCGAAGGCCTCGATGCGGTCGGCGTCGCTGACGCCGCGACGCCGGCGCACCAGGCTGAGCATCCCGGGCACACCGGCACCGGCGGCCACGTGCCCGATGACGCGGTTGACCACGAAGCGCAGGACCACGGCGACGAGCACGATGATCGCGACGGTGACGCCGATCTGGACGAGGGCGTCGACGGTGAGGGCAGGGGCGAACGGCACGGCGACCACCTCGGGGAGCGGGGAGCACAGCAGCGGGGAGCGCTGGTCTGGAGATGCCGGCACCGCACCGTGCCGGACGATCCGGCACGTCGCAAACCACCTGGGCACACGCGCGTGTCAGGCCGATCCGGGCATCAGGCACCCTTCGTCACGCGCGGGTCCCGCACGAAACGGGCGCGTCGAACGGGTGTGGGAGTCGGGAGCGGGGTAGAGAACCGGACATGGCGACCAGCAGCGCGGGTACGACCCGCCGCGACCGATCCCCCGTCCTGGTCGCCGCCGCCGTGGTGGCCGCCGTACCCGGGCTGGTCCTGCACGTCGCGGGCATCTCGCTGTCGCCACCGGTCGACGCCCTGCTCTTCGGCCTGGCGATCATCGGTGCGGCCTTCCTGCTGTCCTGGGCCGCGGAGGCCGCGCAGGTCGACATCTCCGCGGGCCTCGCGATCGCGCTCCTCGCGCTCGTGGCGGTGCTGCCCGAGTACGCCGTCGACTTCGTCTTCACCATCCAGGGCGGCGAGGCCTACGCCCAGTACGGGCCGACGTGTCTGCCGCCGGGCTCGGCGGAGCAGTCGCCCTGTGGCCTCGCGCTGGCCAACATGACCGGCGCCAACCGGATCCTCGTCGGCGTCGGGTGGGCGCTCGTCGTGCTGCTCGCCGCGATCCGGCTGCGCCGCGGGGGCGCCGACGCCGGGCAGGACGGCGGCGCCGGGACCTCGCACCAGCCGGGACACCCGACCAAGGTGACGCTGCTGCGCACCGACTCCGTGCCGCTGGTGTTCCTGCTCATCGCGACGCTCTACTCGTTGACCCTGCCGCTGCGCGTGAGCATCACGCTCGTCGACACCGTCGTCCTCGTCGGCATCTTCGTGCTCTACAGCATCCGTGTGTCGAAGGCGCCCGCCGAGGACCCCGATCTCATCGGCCCGTCGGCCTGGGTCGGACGGATGGACGCCCCGAAGCGCCGCACCGGCTACATCGGGCTCTTCGTCGTCGCCGCGGTGATCATCCTGCTGTGCGCCGAGCCCTTCGCCGAGTCGCTCGTCGAGACGGGTACCGAGCTGGGCATCAGCCAGTTCTTCCTCGTGCAGTGGCTCGCCCCGCTGGCGTCCGAGGCGCCCGAGCTGCTCGTCGCCGGCCTCTACGCCTGGCGTCTCAAGACCACCGACGCGCTGGCCACGCTGGTGTCGTCGAAGGTCAACCAGTGGTCGCTGCTCGTCGGCACGCTGCCGGTGGTGTTCGCCCTCTCGGCCGGCTCGTTCAACGGCCTGCCCATCGACGCGATGCAGCGCGAGGAGCTGCTCATCACCGCGGCGCAGTCGCTCTTCGCCGTGGCGCTGCTGGTGACGCTGTCGATCACCGTGGTCGGCGCGCTGAGCCTGCTCGGGCTCTTCCTCGCGCAGTTCGTCCTCGCCGCGACCCTGCCCCCGCCCCTGCAGGAGCTCGAGCTGCTGGTGCTCTCCGCCGTCTACCTGATCGCCGCGATCGTGCTGTTCGTCCGGCACCGCCGGGCCCTGGTCAGCCTGGTGCGCGACGGCCTGCGCACCCCGTACGCCGACCTGACCGAGGCGAAATGAGCGACCGCAAGCTGGCCGTGATGCTCGTGCACGGCGTCGAGAGCGCGGGCGAGCAGTACGCCGCCCGGGCGACCGAGCTCCTGCGCTCCGAGTTCACCCGCATCGCGGGGGTGTCCGCCGACGAGGCGCTCGTCATCGAGCCCGCGTTCTGGGCGCCGGTGTTCGAATCGGGGCAGGAGCAGCTGAGCGAGCGCCTCAGCGGTCCCGGGGCGAAGTGGCTGCTGAACATGCTCGACGCGCTCGCCGCGCGGGCCAGCCAGGGCTCGACGCCCGCGCTGCTGGCGGCGGCGTCCACGGCGGGCCTGCGCTGGCTTCCCGGGCTCGAGAACGCGCACTTCCCCACCCTGCGCTGGCTGATCGTGCACTACCTGGGCGACGCCGTGGCCTACCACTCGGGCACCGACGGCACGGGGCACTACGAGCAGGTCCAGACCGTGCTCGCCCGCAGCCTGCACGAGCTCGCCCTCAAGGCCGGCGACGACGCCCCGCTGGCGGTGCTCGGGCACAGCCTCGGCAGCGTCGTCTCCAGCGACTTCCTCTACGACCTGCAGGGCGTGGCGCAGGGGACCCCGCTCTATCCCGGCGCCCGGGCGGCCCTCGACGACACCCCGATCGAACGGGGCGAGACGTTCGGCTGGTTCTACACGCTCGGCAGCCCGCTGGCCCTGTGGGCGCAGCGCCACCCGGACTTCGGCGTCCCGCTGACGGTGCCGCACCCGGAGTTCGCCGAGCACCACCCCGACCAGCGCGGCGAGTGGGTCAACGTCTACGACCCCGACGACGTCATCGCCTCACCGCTGCGGCCGCTGAGCGACTCCTGGGCGCGTGCGGTCCGTGAGGACCGTCGGGTCGGCGTCGGGCCGTGGTGGCTCGGATGGACGCCCCTGGCCCACCCGTACTACTGGAACGACCGGCGCGTCGTCACCCCGATCGCCTCCCAGCTCGCCCAGGCCTGGCACCGCCTCTGAGCCGTGCTCTCGGGGGTGCACGGGCCTCACTCGCCGCGCCCGCCCGCGTCGACGAGGGCCCGGCACGCGGTCGGCCCGGGGGGAGTTCGTCGCCCGCACGCACTGCCGGTAGGCCCGGGCGGCGGACTGTCCGAAGACCACCGGTCCCTCGTCCTCCGCGGTCGTCCGAGGCACGGTGATGCGCGTCGTCCGGGTGCTCCGGGTCGTGGTCGGCCGGGACGTCGACGACCGCGGGGACGTGGCCGTGGTGGTCGTCGTGGGCGCGGGCACCGCGGTGGGCGTCGTCGACGGCGGGGCGACGGCCGTGGTGGTCGGCACGGCGGCGGGCGCCACCGCCACCACGGGCGCGACCGGCGCCTCGCTCGTCCTCACGATCTGGGTGCCGGCACCGACGCCGACGGCCAGCGTCGCGACGGCCAGCGCCGCCACGGCCCACGAACGGATCTCCGCCATGACGACCCATCGCGCCCCCGGCCCCCGGGGTTACCGCCCCCGCACGACCGGGTGTGCGCGGCTCACACCTTCGCCCGCTCCACCTGCTCGATCCGGTCCTCGGCGGCCTCCTCGGTCAGCCTGCGGCCGGCCTCGGCGTCGCGGGTGAGGTTCTCGCCGGTCTTGGGGTCGAAGACGTGCACCTTGCGGGTGTCGAGCCAGAACTCCGCCTCGCGGCCCTCGCGGATGCGGCTGGTGGAGTCGATCGAGACGACGGCCTGGGTGCGCAGCTGGTCGGAGTCGAGCTCGCGGGAGAGCTCCTTGAGCTGCTCGGTGACGTCCGCCGGCGCCTCGTACGGGATGTAGGCGTACTGGGCGTCGCCGAGCCACTCGGTGACGTCGACCCGAGCGGTGAACGTCGTCCCGCGCGGCTTCTTGGCCTCGTCGACGAGGCTCGCGTCCTCGAAGTACTCAGGGCGGATGCCGACGAGCAGCAGGTCGTGGCCGCTGATCTTCTTCGCCCGCTCCTCGTCCAGCTCGATCGCGCCGAACGGGGTCTGCAGCGCGTTCCCCGACACGGACGCGGGCAGGAAGTTCATGGGCGGCGAGCCGATGAACCCGGCGACGAAGAGGTTGACGGGCTGCTCGTAGAGCTCGCGCGGCGACGCCACCTGCTGGATGACGCCCTTGCGCAGCACGCAGACGCGGTCGCCGAGGGTCATGGCCTCGGTCTGGTCGTGGGTGACGTAGACCGTCGTGATGCCGAGCCGGCGCTGCAGGCGCGCGATCTCGGTGCGCATCTGGCCGCGCAGCTTCGCGTCGAGGTTCGACAACGGCTCGTCGAACAGGAACGCGTCGGCGGCGCGGACGATCGCCCGCCCCATGGCGACACGCTGGCGCTGACCACCCGAGAGGTTGGCCGGCTTGCGCTCGAGGTGCTCGCGCAGCTCGAGGACGTCGGCGGCCTCGTCGACCCGCCTGCGGACCTCGTCGTCCGACACCTTCGCCAGGCGCAGCGGGAACGCGATGTTCTCGTAGACGGTCAGGTGCGGGTAGAGCGCGTAGTTCTGGAACACCATCGACAGATTGCGGTCGCGCGGCGCCTTGTCGTTGACGCGGTTCCCGGCGATGACCATGTCGCCCGAGGTGATGTCCTCGAGCCCGACGATCATCCGCAGCAGCGTCGACTTCCCGCAGCCCGACGGCCCGACCAGGATCATGAACTCGCCGTCGGCGATGTCGAGGCTCACGTCGTTCACGGCGGGGAAGCCGTCGCCGTACTTCTTGACGATGTGGCTCATCTCGATCGAGGCCATGCCACTCCTTGTCCTTTCTTGAGACGAGTCAGCCCTTCACGGCGCCGTTGGTCAGACCGGCGACGATACGTCGCTGGAAGAGGAGGACGAGGACGATCACCGGGATCGTCACGATGAGCGCCGCGGCGGCGATGGGGCCGTTCGGCGACTCGAACTGCGAGGCACCGGAGAACAGACCGAGGGCCGCGGGCACCGGTCTCGCCGCCTCGGTCGAGGTCAGCGAGATGCCGTAGACGAAGTCGTTCCAGGCCAGGAAGAACGCGATGATCGCCGTCGTGAACACGCCGGGCGCGGCGAGCGGGACGATCACCTTGCGGAAGGCCTGCCATGGCGTCGCCCCGTCGACCTGGGCGGCCTGTTCCATCTCCCACGGGATCTCGCGGAAGAAGGCCGACAGCGTCCAGATCGAGATCGGCAGGGTCAGCGACAGGTACGGGATGATGAGGCCCGGCCAGGTGTTGTAGAGCCCGATCTGGCGCCACAGGTTGAACAGCGGCGTGACGATCGAGATCACCGGGAAGATGGCGACGGCCAGCGCCGTCGACAGGATGATCTTCTTGCCCGGGAAGTCGAGGCGCGCGATCGCGTAGGCCGCGAACATCGACAGCAGGCACGAGATGAACGTGGCGATCAGGCAGATGCCGAACGAGTTCACCAGTGCCGGCAGGAAGAGTCCGGCCGCGTCGCCGACGAGGATCTGCTCGTAGTTCGCGCCGGAGAACGCGGTGGGCAGGAACTGCCCGTTGGCGATGTCGTCGGAGGACTTGAACGACAGCGACACGATCCACGCCACCGGGAAGAGGCAGTAGATGATGATGATCAGGCCGCCGATTCCCCAGCCGACCTTCTCGCGGGTGGACACCGTCTACTCCCCTCGCGCCTGGGACAGGTCGACCTTGAAGCCCTTGATGAACAGCGCGCTGATCAGCACCACCGACAGGAACAACAGCACCGACACCGCGGACCCCAGCCCGATCTCGACACGCTCGATCGTCTGGCGGTAGGCCAGGAACGAGACGGTCTCGGTGCTGTTGGCCCCCGCCGTCATGACGAACACCGAGTCGAAGACGCGGAACGCGTCCAGGGTGCGGAAGAGGACGGCGACCATGATCGCCGCCTTCATGTTCGGCAGCGTCACCCGCCGCAGCCGCTGCCACGCCGTCGCGCCGTCGACCTTGGCCGCCTCCTGGAGCACGTCGGGCACCTGCGCCAGGCCCGCGAGGAGCAGCAGCGAGATGAACGGCGTGGTCTTCCAGATCTCGGCCAGGCAGATCACGAACAGCGAGAGGCCCTGCGTGCCGAACCAGTCGGTGGTCGCCGAGACCCCCGGGACCCACGAGAACCAGGAGTTCACGAACCCGGAGTCGACGCTGAACGCGAACTGCCAGGCGAAGGCGGAGACCACCGTGATCACCGCGTAGGGGATGAGGATGACCGTGCGCAGGACCGGCCGCAGCCCCCGCAGCGCGTTGAGCATCACCAGCGCGAGCCCGAAGCCGAGGACCAGCTCGACCGCCACCGTGACGACGGTGATGAAGACGGTGACGCCGAACGAGGTCCACCAGACCGAGTCGGTGAGGATGACGCCGTAGTTGCCGAGGCCGACGAACGACGAGTTCTCCGGGTCGGTGAGGCGGTAGTCGAACAGCGAGTCGTAGATCGCCTGGACGATCGGGTACGCCGTGACCAGCAGCATCACCGCGAAGGCGGGGCCTGCGAGGTACCAGCCGAGCCGGCGCTCGGCCCGCGACTTGTCGTTGCGGTTGCCCGCGGTCGGGTCAGCAGCGCTGAGAGGACGTTCCAGCGTGGTCACAGGCCACCCCCGTCCGACGGTGCCGCGGGCGCGACGCAGGAGTGACCGCGGTAGCGGTCGTTGCGGGGGATCACAGCAGAGCCTCCTTCCTCAGCACCGCGGTGATGAGCGACGTCGCCGCCTCGTTGGTCGCGCCGGGGGTCACCGCGCCCGGCGGGTGGAAGGTCCGCTGGATGCCGCCGGAGACCTCGGCGTAGTACGGGGTCTGGGGCCGCGGCTTGGCCAGGGCGAGGGAGTCACGGATGACCGGGGCCATCGGGAACTCGGCCAGGACCTCCGGGTCGTCGAAGACCGAGGGCCGCGAGGACGGGTTGCCGTTCGAGACGAAGTAGTACGACGAGTTCGCCGGGCTGGAGATGCACGTCGTCGCCTCGTAGGCGAGGTCCGGGTGCTCGCTGAACGCGCCGACCCCGAGGTTGATGCCACCGAGCGGCGGCGCGCTGGGCCGGTCGGGCGTGGTCTGCGGGTAGATCGTCCACCCGTAGTCGTCGGGCACCGACTGGGGCAGCGTGCCCTCCTCGACGGCGGACTTCGCCTTCCCCCAGATGAAGGGGTAGTTGACCATGAACGCGGCCGAGCCGGACTGGAAGGACTCCGCGTTGGTGTCCTCGTCGGCCGTCGGGAACCCGGGCGGGGCGACACCGGCGTCGCCGAACTCGCGCAGGATCCGCGCGGCCTCGATGCCGGGCGGGGCGTTGAGGCCGAGCTGGACCAGCGCGGGGTCCTCCTCGCCGACGTTCGTGATGATCGAGCCGCCACCGGACTCGACGAGGGCGTTGACCCACACCGTCAGCGACTCACCCCGGACGCCCTGCGCGGCGATCTGCGTCTGGGCCCGCGAGGCGGCCTGGATGATCTGGTCCCAGGTCACCGGCCTGCTCATGTCCAGACCCATCCCCGCGACCGCGGACTTGCGGTACCAGAGGAGCTGGGTGTTGGCCCAGAACGGCACGGCGACGAGACGGCCCTGCCAGGTCGAGGCCTCGATCGAGCTGGGGAACCGGTCCTCGCGGGCAGCGGCCTCGACGGCCGGCGGCATCGGCGCGAGGAAGCCGGCCTGCGCGAACTCGGGCACGTAGGGCGGGTCGATGCTCATGATGTCGATCGACGAGTCGTTGGCCGCGAGGCGGCGCACGAGCTGCTGGCGCTGCTCGGACGCCTGCCGGGGCAGGGTGGACGTCGCGATCGTGTAGCGCCCGTTGGACGCCGCGGTGCAGCGCGCGGCGATCTCGGTCTGGCCCCCGTCGTCGGGGTTGATGTACCAGGTGAGCACCGGCGGCCCGGCCGGGCCGGAGCTGCACGCCGACACCAGAGCGGCCATGACCGCGACCACGACGGTCATGGACCACCGCAGTCGTCGTCGTGGGTGGCCCATTCGGTCATCCCCTCCCCAGCACGGGCGATGGAAGCGCTTCCGGGGGGAGACTGGTGACCCGGGTCTCACAAGTCAAGCGCTCAGAGCGACCGTCTGATGACCCTGTGACGTTTGGGGCAATGTGCTCGGACGTGCGACGCAGTGCGCCCGTTGGCGTCTGGAACCGCTTCCAGCCGCGTGCCATGCTCCGCCTGTGACCGGGGACACGAGTGGTGCGCAGGCTCCGCTGCGCCCTGCGGCGCGCGTGACCCTCGACGACGTGGCCCGCCACGCGGGGGTCTCGGCGGCGACGGCGTCGCGAGCCCTGGGCGACGGACCCCACGTCGCGGCCGCCACCCGGGAACGCGTCCGTGCCGCCGCCGAGGAGCTGGACTACGTCGCCTCCCCCGAGGCCACCCGGCTCGCGGGCGGGCCGACGGGACGGGTCGCCGTCCTCGTCCCCCACCCGTCGCGATGGTTCTTCGGCGAGCTGCTCGAGGGTCTCGAGGGCGAGCTGCGCGCCGCCGACCTCGACCTCGTCCTCTTCCGCGTCGGCGGGCCCGAGGAGCGCGCGGCGTTCTTCGCCCGCCTGCCGGCGCGCCGGAAGGTCGACGCGGTGGTCGTGCTCACGCCGGTGGACGAGACCGAGCACGCCCGTCTCGCGTCCCTCGACGTCGCCGTGGTCGCCGCGGGCGGGCGGGTCGCGCCCTACCCGTCGATCGCCGTCGACGAGCACATCGCCGGGCGCCAGGCGATGGACCACCTCCTGCACCTCGGGCACCGGAGGATCGGGATGATCGACGTGGAGGACACCGGGCGGCCCGACGGCCGGCGCGCGGCGTGGGAGGCGGCGCTGCACGACGCGGGCATCGAGCCGGACACGGACCTCGTCGTCACCGTGCCTGCGGACGGGGAGGGCGGTGCCGACGGGATGGCGCGGCTGCTGGGCCTGCGCTCGCCGCCGACCGCGGTGTTCGCCCACAGCGACGAGATCGCCCTCGGCGCGGTGCGCACGCTGCGCCGCGCGGGCCTGCGCGTCCCCGAGGACCTGTCGGTGATCGGGATCGACGACCACCCGCTGGCGGCGCTCACCGACCTCACGACCGTCGCCCAACCGGTGCGCGAGCAGGGCCGGCGTGCCGGTGAGCTCGTGCAGGCCGCCCTGCGCGGCGAGATCGACCAGCAGGCCGTGACCCTGCCGACCCGCCTGGTGCTGCGCAGCACCACCTCGCCCCCGGCGGCCCCGCGGTGAGCGCGCCCGACCTGCGCCTGCGGGCGCCGAGCCCGGAGCTGCTCGCCCTGCCGTGGGAACGCCCCCTCGGCGAGTGGGACGCGGCCACGGTGCCGCTGCGCGAGCTCCCCGTCGGACCGAGCCGGCACCTCGTGCGGTTCGTCGAGGCCGACGGGACGCTCTGGGCGCTCAAGGAGCTGCCGCCGCGCATCGCGCGCCACGAGTTCGACGTGCTGCGCCACCTCGAGGTCGAGTGCCTCCCGGCGGTGCGCCCGGCAGGGCTCGTCACCCAGCCCGACCACGACGTCGCGATCCTGCTGACCCGCTACCTCGTCGGGTCCTGGCAGTACCGGCGCCTCATCGCGCGGCTGCCCCCGAACCGGCCCGCGCACCGCGCGCGCCTCTTCGACGCCATGGTCGGCCTGCTCGTCGAGCTGCACCGCCACGGCGTCTACTGGGGCGACTGCTCGCTGGCCAACACGCTGTTCACCCGCGACGGCCAGCTCTACGCCGCCCGGCTCGTCGACGCCGAGACCAGCGAGGTGCACCCGTCGCTCTCCGACGGGCAGCGCGCCCAGGACCTGGAGATCCTCGTCGAGAACGTGGCGTCCGGGATGGTCGACCTCGCGGCGAGCCTCGGTCGTCCCCCCGAGATCGAGGACGAGCTCATCGCCGAGGCGATGGCGCTCCCCGAGCGCTACGAGGCGCTGTGGAACGCGCTGCACGCGATGCCGCAGTTCGCCTTCGGCGACCGCTACCGGGTCGAGGGGACGGTCCGCGAGCTCAACGACCTCGGCTACATCGTCGACGAGGTGAACCTGGCCCCGGCCGGGGACACCGGGGAGGGCGGCGGCCTGGTGCGCCTGCGGATGGCCGTCGGCGACCGCACCCACCACGCCCGGTACCTCAAGGAGCTGACCGGGCTCGAGGTCGGCGAGGGCCAGGCCCGCATCCTGCTGGGCGACCTGCGCGCCCACCAGCGGGCGCTCAGCCGCGACCAGTCCCGGCGCGTCACCGAGGGGGAGGCGATCGCGAGCTGGCTGCACGACGTCCTCACCCCCGGCATGCGGCGCGCGCACGCCGCGGTGCGCCACGTCGACACGGCGGTGCAGGCCTACTGCGACCTGCTCGAGGTCCGCTGGCTGCTCTCCGAGCAGGCCGGCGCGGACGTCGGCACCGAGCGGGCGCTCGAGGCGCTGGCCGAGCGGGCGCCCACGGACTCCGTCGCCCGCGCGCTCGTCGCCGACACCGCGTCGGACATCCCGATCGTCGCCCCCGACCCGGCCGTCCCGCCGGTGCCGCCGGACTGGTGAGCCCGGTGATCAGGACACGGCGAGCCACACCGCGGCGTCGCTACCGAGCCGCCCGTTCTCCAGGGGCACGCTGGTGAGCAGCACCTCGTCGTGGGCGGGCAGGTCGACCGGCGCGTCGGACAGGTTGACCACGCAGGCGAAGCCCGGCGCGCGGCGCAGGTGCAGCACCGCGTCACCGGGCGCCGAGACCCAGGTCAGGTCGCCGTCGCCCAGCGCCGGGTGCGCGCGCCGGCGGGCGAGGACCGTGCGGTAGAGCTCGAGCATCGAGTCGGGGTCGCCCTGCTGGCGCGACGCGGCGTAGCGCGCCCACCCGTCGGGCTGCGGGAGCCACGGCTCGGCCGCCCCGTCCGGGCTGAAGCCCGCCGACGCACCCTCCTCGTCCGACCACGGCAGCGGCACCCGGGCGCCGTCGCGGCCGCGGACCGTGTGCCCGGAACGCTCCCAGGTCGGATCCTGACGTTTCTCGTCAGGAATGTCCTCGACCTCTGGCAGGCCCAGCTCCTCGCCCTGGTAGACGTACATCCCGCCCGGCAGCGCGGCCTCGAGCACGCGGGCCGCCCGGGCGCGCCGGGTGCCCAGCGCGAGGTCGGGGGCGTCGCCCGAGACCGGCGGCACCGCGGACGTGGGCACACTCTCCGGCTCGCGGGCGGGCCGCCCGTAGCGGCTCGGGTGGCGGACGACGTCGTGGTTCGACAGCACCCAGGTCGCGGAGGCGCCGACCTCGCGCAGGTGGCCGGTCGTGACGTCGATGGCCTCGCGCAGCGCCGTCGGGTCCCACGGGGCGACGAGGTAGTCGAAGTTGAACGCGGTGTGCAGCCGGCCCGGCGCCACGTACCGGGCGAGCCGCTCCGGCGCCGGCGTCCAGGCCTCGGCGACGAACATCCGGTCGCCGGGGTAGGCGTCGGCCACCCGCCGCCACGACTCGTAGATCTCCAGCACCCCGTCCCGGTCGACGAACGGGTGCCCGCCCGGGCTGTAGCTGCGACCGAGCAGGTCGTCGGCGTCGCCGAGGTCGGGCAGCGCCGCGTCCTTCACCAGCCCGTGCGCGACGTCGATGCGGAACCCGTCGACGCCCCGGTCGAACCAGAACCGCAGGACCGCCTCGAACTCGGCGGCGACGTCCGGGTGCGCCCAGTTCAGGTCGGGCTGGCCGGGGTCGAAGAGGTGGAGGTACCAGGCACCGTCGGCTACCCGCGTCCACGCCGACCCGCCGAAGTGCGAGCGCCAGTTGTTCGGCGGCTCGGCGCCGTCGGGGCCCGACCCCGGCCGGAACACGTACCGGTCGCGCGCGCCGGGCTCGTCGGCGAGCGCGGCCCGGAACCACACGTGCTGGTCGGACGTGTGGTTCGGGACGATGTCCGGGATCAGCCGCAGCCCGTGCTCGTGGGCGTCGACGATCAGCTTCTCGGCGTCCGCCACGCTGCCGTAGGCCGGGTCGATCGTCCGGTAGTCGGCGACGTCGTAGCCGGCGTCGGCCTGCGGCGAGGCGTACCAGGGATTGATCCACAGCGCGTCGACGCCGAGGTCGGCGAGGTACGGCAACTTCTCGCGGATGCCCGCGATGTCACCGATCCCGTCGCCGTCCGCGTCGGCGAAGCTGCGGATGTAGACCTGGTAGATGACGGCGTCGCGCCACCAGGGCGTGTCGGGCACGGACGGCTCCCGGGTCGATCGTGGGGGGACGGCCCCTCCCACGATGCCCGATGAGCCCGGCGTCAGGCGCGGGCCGGGGCGCGCTCCTCGATCTCGTCGTCCTCGTACTCGTCGTCGAACTCGTCGTCGTCCTCGTCCTCGAGGTCCTCCGGCGCGGTGATCTCCTCCGGCGCCGGGGCCTCGTCGATGCCCTCGGGGGCACGCCGGGCGCGCAGCGTCTCGGTGGCCCGGCGCAGCATCTCCAGCGCCTGCGCGGCGAGGCGGACGACGAACGCGAGGAAGAGGCGTGCCTGCTCCATGACGAACGCGACCGCCGCGCCCGCGCTGCTCTGGCCCTCGGGGGCCGCTTCCTTCGTGCCGCCCGCGCCGCTGCTGCTCTCGCCGAGACGGTCGGCGAGGCCATCGACCTTCTCGACGGCGCGGTCGACCACGGCGGTCAGGACCTTGCCGGCGAGCACGGGGAGCATGCGCTTGGCGGCCTCGCCCAGGACCTGGTTGCTCATCTGACGGGGACCGGGGGTGGTGCCGTTGGTGGTCATCCCGCGCGACGTTAGACGTGCACAACCGGATCGACACTCCCCCGACGGCACCCACCCCGGTGGCACCTGCCCGTGCTCGCTCGCATCCGGACCAGGGTTACACCGGGCGCTCGAGCATCTCCCGGATCGCGGCGTCGATGAACGCGGTGTCGTCGGGGTTCTTCCCGCCCCCGGCGAAGTGGCCCCACACGCCCGGGATGACGCGGACGTCGCCGTGGGGGATGTGCTGCGACGCCCACACCTCGTCCTCGGGCGGGAAGTAGAGGTCCTTCTCGGCCGGCATCGAGAGGAGCGGGCAGCGGATGGAGTTCAGGGCCGCCACCGTGTCGCCGTCGAAGCCGGGCGTCTGCCCGACGTCGCCGTGCTCCCACGTCCACAGCATCGTGAGCAGGTTGTTCGGGTCGCGTCCGTCGAGCCAGAAGCCCTCCCAGAAGCCGACGAGGAAGTCCTCCAACGAGGAGTGACCGAGCCGGCGCCACTCCTCCTGCCAGTAGAACGCCTGCGAGAAGCCCCAGCCGGCGTAGATGCGGGCGAACGCGCGCAGCCCGCGCAGCGGCGGCGCGTCCGGCGCGTACCACCCGTCGGCGAAGGCGGCGTCCGCGCGCATCGCCTCGCCGAGCGAGTAGAGGAAGACCTTGTTGTGGTCCGCGGTGACGCTGGACCCGCAGAACGGGACGGCCCGCTGGACCATCTCGGGGTGGCTCACCGCCCACTGGTAGGTCTGGCCGGCACCCATCGACCAGCCGGTGACCAGCGCGAGGGTCTCGATCCCGAAGTGCTCGGTGACGAGGCGGTGCTGCGCGGCGACCTGGTCGTGGAACGTCACGAACGGGAAGCGCGCGCGGTCGTACGGCATCGGCTGGTTGCTCGGTGAGCTCGACAGCCCGTTGCCCAGCATGTTCGGGACGATGATGAACCACTCGGCGGGGTCGAGCGCCATGCCCGGCCCGATCAGCCACTCGTTGTCGGTGTGCCACCCGGAGAACCAGGTCGGGTAGACGATCGCGTTCGACCGGTCGGCGTTGAGCGTGCCGTACGTCCGGTAGGCGAGCCGGGCGTCCGGGAGCGTCATGCCGTGCTGGAGGACGACGTCACCGAGCGGGAAGTGCTCGGCGTCGGTGGGTGGCGGCATGCGTGGGCCCTCTCGGTCGACGGTGACCCCCGCCGGGCATCCGAGCACGCCGGAGTGCCGCGCCGTCGGCGCCGGGCGTGATCGTCACGAGACCGCAATCTCCGCCGCCCGGTGGCAGCATGGAGGGCGATGCGGCAGCCGGGGCGACGGGAGCGTCTGCTCGCCGCGCGCGAGCGCGACGGCGACACGTGCCTCTGGTGTGCGCGCGGCCTGACCGGCACCGTCGCGGCCACCACCGACCACGTCGTGCCCAAGGTCAAGGGCGGGCCGTCGTGGCTGGAGAACGAGGTGGCGGCCTGCCGCCGCTGCAACGGCGAGCGGGGGCACCGCGGGGCGGTGGAGTGGCTCGAGGAGTGCGAGCGACGTGGGTGGTCGCCCGACCCCGCGCGCCTGGAGCGGGTGCTCGTGTCGCTGGCCGACGCCATCGCCGAGCGGGGCGGTCAGCGTCGCGCGCGACCGCACCTCGACGCGCAGCTGCGCCGGCTGCGCAAGCGCTGGCCCTCGGCCGCCTAGCGGTCCCCGTACGCGGCGTCGAAGAACGCGAGCTCCAGATCGACGGTGCGCCGGAAGACCTCGCCCATGCGTTCGCGGGCGACGTCGTCGGTGGTGGCCGCGACCCGGTCGGTCTCGGCGCGCAGGAGGTCGACCCAGGCCGTGAACCCGGGCCCCCGGTGCAGGTCGATCCACTCGCGGTGCAGCCGGTCGGGCGGCGCGGCGTCGGGACGGGCGGCCCAGTCGAGGTAGAGCCACTCGGCGACGAGCAGGACGGTCAGCGCGACGCCGTAGTCGCCCGACCGGCGGGCGTCGTCCATCAGGTCGAGGAAGCCCTGCGTGGGCGGGAGCGGCTCGGCCGGCGCGGTGGCCCCGAGGCGTCCGAGGGCGCGCCCGAAGTAGTCGTCCTCGTCCGAGGCGACGAGCCCGAGCTGGCGGGCGATCGCCAGGCGGGCCGCCGTCGAGTCCGCGGTGGCCACGGCGGCGCCGAGCAGGGCGACGAACCGGTCGAGGAACAGGGCGTCCTGGGCGAGGTAGCGCGCGAGGACGGCGTCGTCGACGGTGCCCGCCCAGAGCTCATCGACGAACCGGTGGCCGGTCGCGGCGTGCCAGGTGGTCGACGTCGCGGCGCGCAGGTTCTCGGAGAAGCTCACGCCTCACTCCGTCTCGAGGATGCGGCTTTCCTGGCGTTGAGTGCCAGCGTGGACGCAGGGCTGGCACCCGGCCCCCCACGCCATGGCGCGGCCCGGGCACCGGCGAGCGGGGCGTTCGCCGGTGACCGGGCCGCGGGGCGTCCGGGCGCGCGCGGGAGGCCGCGCGCCGCCCGGGGGGTGCTCAGCGGGCGAACTCGTCGGGGTCGGGACCCAGGCGCTCCGCCTTCTCCATGGAGTTGATCGTGTTCATCTCGTCGTCGGAGAGCTCGAAGTCGAAGATCTCGAAGTTCTCGCGGATGCGCTCCGGGGTCACCGACTTCGGGAAGATGATGTTGCCGAGCTGGATGTGCCAGCGGAGCACCACCTGCGCGGGGGACTTGCCGTGCGCCTGCGCGATGTCGGCGAACTCGGGGGCGTCGAGCAGGCCCTTGCCCTGGCCGATCGGGCTCCACGCCTCGGTGCGGATGCCGTGGCGTTCGTGGTACGAGCGCAGGCCCGCCTGCTGCATGTGCGGGTGCAGCTCGATCTGGTTGATCGCGGGCACCGTCTCGGTCTCGGAGAGGAGGCGGTCGAGATGGTGCGGCTGGAAGTTCGAGACGCCGATCGTGCGCGTCTTCCCGTCGGCGTTCGCCTGCTCCAGGCCCTTCCACGTGTCGACGTAGAGGTCCTTGCCCGGCAGCGGCCAGTGGATGAGGTAGAGGTCGACGTGATCGAGCCCCATCACGCGCAGGCTCTCGTCGAGGGCCTTCTGCGAGTCCTCGTAGCCGTGGTTCGAGTTGTTGCACTTCGTCGTGATCCACAGCTGGTCACGCGGGATGTCCGACTTGGCGACGGCCTCGCCGACCTCGGCCTCGTTGCCGTACATCTGCGCGGTGTCGATGTGGCGGTAGCCGACGTCCAGCGCCGTCCGCACCGTCTCCGCGGTGTCCGACGGGTCGATCTGGAACACGCCGAAGCCCAGCTGCGGGATGGTCGTGCCGTTGTTCAGTTCGATACCGGGGACGTCACTCATACGGCTCGATTACCCGGGACCGTCCGGTCCTCAACCAGGGGTCGAGCGGCCGTCGGTGCACGGGCACCGACGACCGCTCACCGGCTACGCCGTGGCGAAGGCGCCGAGGGTCGCGTTCGGGCGGACGCCGGAGAACGACCGGTGCCAGGTCCGGTAGTACGCGATCTCCTCATCGCTGCGCAGCGCCCAGCCGTGCTCGACCGTCGGGGCCGCCGCGTCCTGCGCGTCCTCCTTGGCCTTCTCCTTCTCCACGAGCTTGGCCAGCACGTCGCCGGCACCGGAGCCGTCGCCGAACTGCTCCTTGCCGCGCCAGATGATGTCGTAGGGCACCATCCCGTCGAAGGCCTCGCGCAGCAGCTGCTTCTCGGTGCGCTCGTGGATCTTGAGCTTCCACTCGGCCGGCAGCGCCAGCATCTCGCGCATCACCGTGGCGTCGAGGAACGGCACCCGCGCCTCGAGGCCGTAGTTCATCGTGGCGCGGTCGCAGCGCTGCAGGTTGAGCTCGTGGAGGCTCTCGATCGAGCGCACCAGCTCGGCCTGCAGGGTGTCCGGGGTCGAGAACTCGTCGCTGTGCACGTACTCGTAGCCGGCGAACAGCTCGTCGGCGCCCTCCCCGGTGAGCACCACCTTGACGTGCTTCACGGCCTCGCGGGCCAGCAGCAGGTTGGGCACCGCGGAGCGCACCAGGGCGGGGTCGAAGTGCTCGATGACCGTGACGGCCTCGTCGAGGGCCTCCTCGAGGTCCTCGGGGGTCGGGACGATCTCGTGGTGCTCGGTGCCCAGGTACTCCGCGACCGCGCGGGCGGCCAGCAGGTCGGCCGAACCCTCGGTGCCGACCGCGAAGGTCGGCAGGCGCTCGCCCTTCTCCTGCGCGACCTTCGCCGCGATCGCCGCGACGATCGCGGAGTCGAGACCGCCGGAGAGGAACACGCCCACCGGGACGTCGCTCATCATGTGGCGGCGGATCGAGTCCGAGAGCACGTCGCGGATGTGGCCGAGGTCCTCCTCGGTCCACTGCTTGTCCGGGGCCAGCCGGGCCGGGCGGACCTCGACCGGCACCGCGTCGGCGAACCGGACCATCGCGCCCTCGGCGATGTCGTGCCCGGCGATGCCCGGCGTCCAGACGTGTCCGGGCGGGAACGCCTCGACGTAGGGCTGGTCCTCGGGATCGAAGGCCCGCAGCTCGCTGGCGAAGATCGTCGTCTCGCCCAGGCGCGCCCAGTAGAGGGGCTTGATGCCGATCGGGTCGCGCGCCACCGCGCCGCGTCCGTCGGTGTGGGCCATCGCCAGCGCGAACATCCCGCGCACCTCGTACAGCGCCGCCGAGCCGTCGCGCAGCACCAGCCGGAACGCCGACTCCGTGTCCGAGTCGGTGGCGAAGCGGACCTCCGAGAGCACGTCCCGGATGTCCTCGTGGTTGTAGATCTCGCCGTTGCCGACCACGTAGGCCGAGTCCGTGTCGTCGGCGATCGGCTGCTTGCCGCCCGTCACATCCATGATCGAGAGACGCTGGTGGCCGAGCCACGCGTTCTCCAGCTGGATCCGGCCGGTGTCGTCAGGTCCTCGGTGGTGGATTCGAGCGAGCATCCGCTCGCATTTCTCGGCATCGATCGAACCGTAGGCAGCGACGATTCCGCACACGTGTGCTCACGCATCCTCGTATCGGGGTCGTTGTCCAGACAACCACGATCCACGCCGTCACGCCCTGTATCGGGGCACGCGTCACGTGGCCTTAACGGTCAAGGCCCGTCAGCGCCAGGCGAACACCGGCTGCTCGAGCCCGTCGACGCGCGTGGTCCGCCCGTGCAGCGCGACCTCGCGGAACTGCAGCAGCACGGCGCCGGTGGGGGCGTGGATGTAGTGACCGACGAGCGGCATCTGCACCACCGGCCGCGGTGACTCCTCGATCGCCAGGTAGCGCGGCTCGACGTCGAGCTCGTCGAACGTGATGTGGAAGAGCTCGGAGACCTCGTCGGGCGAGGGCACGAGGTCGGCGACCGCGCCGGGCCCGGCCATCACCACCGGGGTGATCACGAAGCCGGAGCGGGTCGGGTAGTCGTCGAGCATCCCGAGGACCGCGTCGGGACCGAGGGTGAGCCCGAGCTCCTCGTCCAGCTCACGGAGGGCCGCGGTGACGGTGTCCTCGCCGGGGTCGACCGAGCCGCCGGGCAGCGCGAACTGGCCGGGGTGGTCGCGCAGCTTCGAGGTGCGGCGGGTGAGCAGCACCCCCGGCCCGCGCTCCGGGTCGTCGAGGACGACGACGGCGACGGCCGCGCGGCGCAGGTCGGGGCGCTCGGCGACGCGCCGGTCGTCGCGGTCGTGGCCGCGGACCCGCGCGGCCACCTCGGCCGCGGAGGGAGGCGTCATCCCCAGAAGATGCCGGTCGGATCGGCGTCGATGATGTCGAGCAGCGGGGCGGGCGAGCCGGCCTTCGTCTCGTCCGGGTAGCGGTGCCAGCGTCCACTGGAGTCCGGCCAGAGCAGGATCCAGCGGTCCTCGTCGGGCACCAGGCGCAGCTGGGCGAGGGGCTCGGTGGTCCAGTTGGTGCCCAGCTCGGGGAACACCGGCGCCCGCCGCACCGAGATCGTGATCCGGCCGGCGCGCTCGGTGTACGAGATGCGCAGCGCGTCCCGCTGCGCCTCGGGGACGCGACGGGCGCACCACTGCCGCACGAGA
Source organism: Actinomycetospora sp. CA-053990 (assembly GCF_050948445.1). NCBI lineage: Bacteria > Bacillati > Actinomycetota > Actinomycetes > Pseudonocardiales > Pseudonocardiaceae > Actinomycetospora > Actinomycetospora sp. CA-053990. The sequence continues at coordinate 6,222,643 of NZ_CP192043.1, forward strand.
GCGCGGTGTTCGTCGGGGACCTCCACGGGCGTCACTGTGACACGCCCGCCCCGGCGCCCGGGAGTGCCCCGCACCACTGATCGTCCGGCAGCCGACAGCAGGGGCCCGACGACCACCCGGTCCGCGCCGGACGGGCGCGGCCTGCCAGCATGCGCCGTCGAGCAGGGCGGACGAGTCGGGGCTGGCGAGCCGGGACGAGAGGGGCGAGGCGTGAGCGCTGGGACACGCCGCGGGAGGGCTGCGCGGACCGGCGCCTGCGCGGTTCTCGGGATCGGGCTCGTGCTGGGGGCGGCCGCGTGCGGTGGCGGCGCCCCGCAGCCCGGCGTGGCCCCGCCGGCCGCCGCGACCTCCGCAGCACCCGCGACGCCGGACCCTGCCGTGCGCCCCTACTGCGACACCGTCACGCGCGTGCAGGGCGAGCAGGCCGCCCCCGGTGCGGGCCAGGGCGGGGTCCCGACGTCCTCGGCCGCCGCGCGCCAGCAGGTCGCCGACCTCGTCGCCGTCGCCCCGCCCGAGATCGCCGGCGACTGGCGCACCGTGCAGGCGCTGACCGACCAGGCGCTGGCCTCCCTCGCCGGCACCGGCGGCGACCCGTCGCGCATCGACCGCGCGACCCTCGAGCGCCTCCAGGCCGACGCCCAGCCCGCGGTGACCCGCATCCAGGAGGTCACCCAGCAGCGCTGCGGCATCACCTTCCGCCCGGCGCCCTAGCCGCTCCGAGGAGAGGCGCACGCCGGCGCTCCTCCGTCGCGCTCCGTCGGGCACCGTCCTCGACTACGGTGCGCGAGGGTGACCGAGTCCATCAGCCGCTTCCCCGTCGTCGAGCTCGACGAGCTCCCCGACGACCTCCGCGAGCGCGTCGGCGCCATCGCCGAGCGCTCGGGGTTCGTCCCCAACATCTTCCGCGCCCTCGGCCACCGGCCGGCGGAGCTGCGGGCGTTCCTCGACTACCACGACGCGCTCATGGAGCGGGAGTCCCCGCTGTCGAAGGCCGAGCGCGAGCTGGTGATCGTCGCGACGTCCGGCGCCAACCACTGCACCTACTGCGTGGTCGCCCACGGCGCGATCCTGCGCATCCGCAGCAAGGAGCCCGAGCTGGCCGACCACGTCGGGATCAACCCCTACGGCGCGGAGCTCGACCCGCGCCGGCGCGCGATCGTCGACCTGGCGCTGTCGCTGGCCCTCGAGTCGGCCTCGCTCAGCGAGGACGACCTCGACGACGCCCGCGATGCCGGCCTGTCCGACGAGGAGATCTGGGACATCGGGGCGATCACCGCCCTGTTCGCGATGTCCAACCGTCTCGCGCACCTCACCGCGCTGCGTCCCAACGCCGAGTTCTTCGGCATGGGCCGCGAGCCGCGGGGGTAGGCGACCCGCATGAGCACCACGGTCGCAGTACTCGGCACCGGGATCATGGGCGCGGGGATGACCCGCAGCCTGCTCCGCGAGGGCCTCGAGGTCACGGTCTGGAACCGGAGCACCGACAAGGCGAAACCCCTCGCCGACGACGGTGCGCGCGTGGCGGAGACGGCGGCCGACGCGGTCGCCGACGCCGACGTCGTCATCACGATGCTCTTCGACACCGACGCCGTGGCGCAGACGATCGAGCCGGTCCTCCCGCGCTTCCGCGACGGCGCGGTGTGGGTGCAGGCCAGCACGGTGGGCATCGAGGGCACCGACCGGCTCGCCGCCCTCGCGCGCGACGCCGGCGTCGACTACCTCGACGCCCCGATGCTGGGCACCAGGGCGCCGGCCGAGAACGGTCAGCTCGTGGTGCTGGCCTCGGGCCCGTCGTCGCCGCGGGACACGGTGGCGCCGGTGCTCGACGCCATCGGCTCACGCACCCAGTGGGTGAGCGAGACGATCGGCGACGCCAGCAGGCTCAAGCTCGCCATCAACGCCTGGATCGGCGTGATGATCAACGGCATCGCGCAGTCGATCGCGCTCGCCCGCGGGCTGGGGATCGATCCGCAGCAGTTCCTCGCCGCCGTCGACGGCGGCGCGGTGAACGCGCCCTACGTGCAGCTCAAGGGCAAGGCCATGATCGACGGCGAGTACACGCCCTCGTTCGAGCTCGACGGCGTCATCAAGGACACCGACCTGATCACCGCGGCGCTCCGGGAGGCGGGCGTGGACACCACGCTGGCCACCGCCGTCCGGGACCGCCTCGCCGCCGCGTCGTCCGAGGGGCACGGCAGCGAGGACATGGCCGCGGTCGTCCACGCCTACTAGTCCGTCGCGCCTGGGCACGCTCCGGTGGTCGCCTACGCTCCGGGGGTGTTGCGGGCCAGGTCGAGGGCGTACTGCGGCCAGAAGTCGCCGGCCGACGGGGCGCCGCGGCAGTCGCCGTCGGAGTCGCCCGGTTCCTTGACCCAGAGGAACGCCGCGACCTGCGGCGACCCGGTGTCACGGGTGGGCGGGGTGCCCAGTGCACGGCCCGGCGGGTTGCACCAGGTCGGCTGCTCGGACCCGGTGTAGGTGCCGTTGCCGTTGCGGCTGGTGTCGATGACGTAGCGCGCGCCGCCGAGCTGGTCGGAGACCCGGTTGCCGTACGCCTCGACCTGCTCGGTCTCCATGAAGTTGGCGACGTTCAGGGCGAAGCCGGCGGCGTCCGAGACGCCCGCCTTGCGCAGCCCGTCGGCGAGCTTGCCGATGTCGGTGACGAAGCCCGGGTTGCCGGCGTCGATGTAGACCTCGCCGCCCGCGCCCTTGAGCGTGCGCACCGCCTCGGCCAGCAGCTCCTCGCGGCCCTCCTGCTCGCCCTGACCCTCGCAGTTGGTCAGCGTCTGCGGGAGCGCGTCGGGCTCGAGGATCACCACCGAGCGGGTGCCGCCCATGCCGCGGGCGAAGGCGCTCAGCCACTCGCGGTAGGCGCCCTCGTCCCCGGCGCCGCCGCTGGAGTACTGCCCGCAGTCGCGGTTGGGGATGTTGTAGGCCGTGAGGACCGGGGTGCGGCCGGCCGCGCGGGCCTGCGACACCACGCCGGCCACCTCGCCCTCGACGCCGCCGGTCTCGCCGGTCGGCCAGATCGCGACGGGCTGGCGGGCGATCTTCTCCAGCGCCGCCGCCTCGTCGGTGCGTCCCTCGGAGCGCCACTGCTCGATCTGGCGGGCCGCGGCGGACCCCGGGTCCACCCAGAACTCTGAGGCGGCCGGGGCGACCGGCGGGCCGCCCTCGGACCCGCCGTCGCCGGAGTCCCCGCTGCAGGCGGCGACGCCGAGGGCGGTGGCGACGACGGTCACGGCGGCCACCCCGGCCACGAGCCATCCACGACGGGGCCGGCGGGAGCCGGCGCGACGCTCGGCACCGCGGGTCTCGGCACCACGCGGCGTGCCGTCGCGGCGCTCGGCACCGCGCGGCTCGGCACCGCGCGGCTCGATCCGGATGGGCTCGGTGTCGGCTTCCGGCATCCCCGGCATCTTCTCCGGCAACTTCGACACCTCCGCTCCACCGCGTCGTCCGTGCGTCTCACGTGCCACCGTCGTGCCACCCCCGGGCGTGTCGTCCATTCGGACCTAGGCTCCCAGGCCACCCCGTGGCGCCGGTGTGGGGGGAGGCGCCGCCCGTCGCGACCGGCCGCCCGCTCACCCGTCCGCCACCCGAGCAGGGGCCAGGATCGCGACCGTCGAGGCCCCCGGACCGCCGGGAGCGAGCGACGGAGGTCACGATGCGGCCGCCGGGCCGGCCTCCGGTACCTCGATCCAGCGCGCCTGGGACGGCACGCCGCGGTCGTCCACGAGGAAGAGCATGTACCGGCCCGCGGGCGCGATCGTGCGGTCCTCCGGCATGGTCACCGAGACGCCGGTGTCGGTCTTGGTCATGTCCAGCGCGATGGAGCGCTGCCCGACGTCGGTGACGTGCGTCGACGCCATCGGCGCCATGAGGCGCGCGCTGGTGATGCGCGCGGCGTCCGGTGTCGGGACCTCGGCGGTGCGCCCGAGCGCGAGCGTCGTCGGGGCCGCGCCGACCGTCGGCTGTGCGCCGCGGAAGAGGTACGGCGGCGTGTAGATCTCGATGCGCTGCTCGAACGTGCCCGGGATGGTGCCCGCGGCGTCGTCGAACAGGGGGTCCGAGCCGACGACCATGACGCGCCCGTCGGGCAGCAGCATCGACGCCGAGTGGTAGTTCCGGCCCACCTGCGGGTCGGCGGCGTAGTCGAGGGTGTTGGTCTGCGGCCGGTAGAGGCGCGCGTTGTGGTTGTTCGAGTCGCCCTTGCCGCGGTAGTCGCGCGACCCGTTGCTGATCAGCAGCGAGTCGTCCGGCAGCGTCGTCAGGTTCGGGTAGCGCGTGCCCTCGGGCAGCATCGGCCCCGGCGTCCACGTCGGGTTCGGGCTCTTGAGGTCGATCGTGTCGATCCGGGCGCTCGACCGCGGGCTCTCGCCGACGCCGCCGCCGCCGACGACGGCGACCCGCTGGTCCTGCACGGGGCCGACCCAGGCCGAGCCCGCGGTCTCCAGCAGGTCGGGGTCACGCATGCCGGGGATCGGCGAGAAGATGTTGTTCTTGAGGTTCCACATGCCCGGGACGCGGCCGAGCTCCGACGAGCCGTACCCGGCGTTCGCGCCGGAGTAGAACAGCTGGTCCTCGCGCGCGGTCTGGAACAGCGCCGGGTAGGTCGGGAAGTACTGGGTGAGGTCCTTGCGCTCGGTCCACCGCCGGGTCGCGGGGTCGTAGACCTCGTTCTGCCCGTTCAGGATCTCGCCGGTGCCGTCGAGGCCGGAGACCGCGATGACGCTGCCGTCCGCGAGCGGGGTCAGCGTCGGGTACCAGCGCTTGAAGAACATGTCCCCGACGCGCTCGTAGGACTCCGTGAACGGGTTGAACTCGTAGGTCTCCTCGATGCCCTGGTAGTCCTGCTTCTCCATGGTCATCGCCTGGCCGAGGGCGTAGATGTTCTGCCCCTCGGCGGGGGTGAGCCCACCCACCGCGTACTGCTTCGGGCCGACGGCCACGTACTGCGGGCCGGGCGCCACGGCCTCGGCGAAGACGATGGTCTCGCTGGCGGTGACCGTCGCGCCGCGCCGGGTGGCGACCTTGTTCGCCGGCTGCACCGTGAACGAGTGGCCCGCCCGGTAGACGAGCCCCTCGGGCGACCGGAACTCCGTGCCGGCGGGGAACGTGCGCGGCGCCGCGTCCGGGTCCTCGTTCTTGACCGTCACGCCGCCCGCGGCGTTGACCACCGCGCCGTCGAGGCGCTCGTAGCGCTGGGTGCCGCCCGCGATGAGCAGGTTGCCGTTGCCCAGGAACGTGTGGCCGGCGCAGAACATGTCGTCGGGCGTGGGGATGACGCGGCTGCGTCCCGTCGCGGGGTCGTAGATCAGGCTCTTGAAGGTCCCCGCGTTGAACATGTCCTCCTTGTTGCCGGAACCGGCGATGAGGAGGATGCGCCCGGTCGGGAGCACGGCGGCGTGGATCGCGTTGACCTTCTGGTCGTCGGGGAGGTCCACGACGTCCCACTTGCCGAACTGCTCCTTGTACTCCTGGCTGTTGATCAGCTGCTGGTGCCGGAGCTCGGAGATCCATGCCCACGCCGGCGGGACGTTCACGCCGAGCATGACCGCGGGGACGACGACGAGGAGCAGGAAACGCTTGACCCGCCTGGTCAGCCCCTGCTCGATCAACTCGCCTCCGTCCGTCGCCCTTCGATGTCCGGCGGCACCCCTGCGGGTTCCTGCCGGGCGGGACCGGCCACCGCGGCCAGTGCCACCACACGCACGGCGACCGTCGGCGCGTTGACCGAGCCGGTGTCGGGCGCGCGGCTCCCACCGTCTCGTCCGTCGTGTCGCTTTGCCGTTTCGTTACCGATGCTAGACCCCACCGAGACCGGCATCACGGCCTCGGTCCCCTCGGCCTCGAGCTCCGCCGGGGTGGAGAACAGCATCGGCGGGCGCTCGCGACGCGGGCCGGGGCGCGGGGTCCGCTCGGGACCACGGCCCGGCGCGGCGTCCGGACGGGGTGCCGGCGACGGCGGGGTCGGACGGCCGAGCGGGGTCTCGCCCGGGCGTCCGTCGGGCCGCGGGGCGGGGGCGGGGCGGGAGGCGGCGGGACCTGGCCCTGGTGCTCGGCCGCAGGAGCGACGTAGCGGCCGCCGTGCTCGGCGGCGGCGGGACGCTCGCCCGGACGGACCGGCGGGGCCGGGAACGGGCTGGGCGCCGGACGCGGCGTGGGCCGGGGACGCGGTCCCGGAGCGCCACCGGGGGACGTGCTCCCGGCGGGACGGCGGACGGTCCCGGCGGCGGGCCGGCGGGACGCGGGGGACCCTGCGGGGCCTGCGGACCCGGGTGGGGTCCGGGCCGCGGCGGCTGGCCGGGCGGGCCCTGCGGTCCGGGCTGGCCCTGCGGTCCCGGCTGCCCCTGCGGTCCCGGCGGGCCCTGCGGCCCGGGCTGGGGAGCCGGCCCCGGCGAGGGCCGCGATCGCGGCACCGGCGACGGCGTCGGGTCCACGGCGGGGTTGTCGTCGCGGCCGTGACGACGGCCCGGGGTGGGCCGAGCGTCCGGGGTGGGCCGGTCCGGGGTGGGCCGGTCCGGGCGGCCGTCGCGCGGGGCCGGCTTCGGGGCGCCGTCGGTTCCGGCCCGGCGGTCGCGCCCGGCGAGCGAGGCGGTGCGGACCCAGCCGGCGGGCAGGTCGCCCTCGGGGACGGCCCCGGTGCGGTCGGCCTCCCGCGCGCCGACGCCTGCGGGCACGGCCTCCGGGCGCGGCGAGCGGCGGGTGGCGCTGCCGGCCGCGAGCAGGGCGTCGAGCGCGGCGCGCTCGAGGGACTCGGTGGTGATGCCCGAGCGGCCGTCGGGCAGCACCGCGGGGGCGCGGCGTCGATGGCCGGCTGGCGCCCGACGATGCGCTCGACCAGACACAGCACCGGCGGGGCGAGGCAGGCGGCCAGCGCGACGGCGGGCCACAGCAGCACGGCCGGCGTGGCGTAGCCCTGCAGGATCGCGAGCACGATCGCGCCGATGAGCAGCGCCGCCCACTGCAGGTGCCGGCGGAAGGTCAGGATGTGGTCGGCGCTGGACGACAGGCCCTTCGGCGTGACGACGAACCTGGCCGGCAGCCGCAGGATCGTGGCGATCAGGGACGCCGCGAAGATCGGCGCCGCGAAGATCGACATGAGCATGCCCTTGATGCCCGAGGAACCCTCGGGCTCGTAGGGGCTGACGTTGTAGCGGCGGTTGCGCAGGTAGACCCAGAGCTGGAACGCGGTCGCGTCGATGTAGAGCGCCAACCACAGCTGCACCGGCACGACCACGCCCTGGACGCCCAGGGCCAGGAAGAGGCACGCATTGACCGCGCCGAGCACCCAGCCGATGGCCATCGACGGGTAGAACGTCGTGATCAGGATGTAGTGCAGCGCCCGGCCCGGCGACAGGCGCGGCAGCCGGAAGATCATCTCCTTGAGCAGCACCTCGAAGGTGCCGCGCGACCAGCGCATCTGCTGGGAGAAGAAGTCGCCCCAGGACGACGGGCCCTCGCCGACCGCCAGCACGTCGGGGGTGTAGACCGACTTCCAGCGCCGACCGGACGCCGCGTTGCGCCGCGTGTGGAACTTCAGGCCGGTGGCCATGTCCTCGGTGATCGAGTCCGAGAGGCCGCCGACGGCCTGCAGGGCGCTGATCCGGATGGCGTTGTTGGTGCCCACCAGCATCGCGGCGTTGTAGCGGTTGGCCGCGCGCTGGATCAGCGAGTGGAACGGGAACTGCTGCGACTCCGCCGCGCGCGTCACGAACGTCTCGTCGTTGGCGTAGCACTGGGGGCCCACGACGTAGGCGACGTCCGGGTCGCGGAAGTAGCCGAGGATCCGCTCGGCGTAGTTGGGCAGCGGCACGTGGTCGGGGTCCACGGAGAGGAAGACCTCGTACGAGTCGCCGTGCTCGGAGACCCAGGCGTTGTAGTTGCCGTGCTTGGTCTTGGCCTTGAACGCGCCCTTGCGCTGGTTGTACTTGCCGATCCCCTTGCGGGTGAAGTGGTTGACGCCCAGCTCGCGGCACATCGCCTTGACGTCCGGGTCGTCCCCCTCGTCGAGGATCCAGACGTCCAGGATCCCGTCGTACTGGATGCGCAGCGCCGCCTGGAGCGTGCCGCGCACGACGTCGATGGGTTCCTTGCTCGGCACGATCGTCGTGAGGAAGGCGATGCGCTGGTCCGGGCGCGGGGGCACGGGCACCGGGTCGCGGGAGATCACCGAGGCCAGCGACAACGAGAAGACGTTGATCAGCCGCAGGAGCTCCATGAGGCCGATCGAGCCGATGACGATCCAGTTCGCGTAGATCGCGAAGGTGGAGCCGAAGACCGGCGGCCGGTGCGAGGGGTGCAGCAGCCAGAGGAAGAAGAGGGCCTCGAAGGCGAAGTTCAGGCCGGCGACGAGCAGGGACCGGGCGACCCGACCGCGACCGTGCACGGCGTCGACCCCGCGGTAGGCCACCCGGTAGGCGCCTTCGGCGGGGTCGGGCTCGCGGATCGGCCCGGCGAGCTGGGAGAACTCCTGGATGCGACGGCCGACGACGAGTTCGGACTCGTCGACCTCATCCGGGGGTCGCTCGGCAAGAAGGGTCATCGGCCGTTTCGTCTCGATTCTCGCGACACCGAGTGGTCGGTCGTCACGAGCCTCCCGTCGTCGTCACGGCCCCTCACGGGCCCGCGAGGGGCGGTCGCCGCCGACGTGCGGTCCTCCCGTCGGTCGTCTCCTCGCCGGAACCGTTGTGGTCAACGGTCCGGGAAAACGGTAAGGCCATCACCCACCGTGCTCACCCAGGGGGACGTTCTTCGGCCGTCCCGGGCCCCGGCACCCCGCAACATCGCACAACGTTGGCCCGTTCGAGGGAGACCACACCGTCGTCACCCGCAACGACACCCATCCGTGATCGATGACGCACCGTAGTGCCGTCACGACCGACCGGCGCCGCCGGGTGGCAGGTCGTGACGCTGCACCGAGGCCAGTGTGCCGTCGCGGATCTCCGCCGTCATGTAGGTGCAGGCGGGCTCACGACGGCGCTCGGTGGGCGAGCCGGGGTTGAGCAGGCGGACCCCGCCGGGGGTCGTCGAGTCCCACGGGATGTGGCTGTGCCCGAACACGAGGACGTCGACGGGGGTGTCGCCGTCCGGCCCGAACCGGGCGTCGCAGCGGCGCTCGCGACCCGTGGCGGCGCCGGTCTCATGGGTGACCGCCAGGCGCACCCCATCGATCTCGGCCACCGCCGTCTCCGGGAGCCGCGCGCGCAGCGCGTCGCCGTCGTTGTTGCCCCAGCAGGCGACCAGGCACGACGAGCGCTCCTCGAACGCGTCGAGCAGCTCGGGATCCATCCAGTCGCCCGCGTGCACCACGACGTCGGCGGCGTCGAGGGCCTCCCAGACGGGGTCGGGCAGGACCCGTCGGGTCGGTCGGCGCACGGGCAGGTGGGTGTCGCTCGTGATCAGCAGCCTGGTGGTCACCGCGGTCACCGCTGCAGCAGCAGCGCGTGCAGCCCGATGAAGGCCACCGGGGAGTAGGGCAGGACGACGAGGGCGGGGCCGGTGGTGCGCAGCCAGGTGCGGGTGCCGTCGGCGCCGAGGTCCTCGATCCCGTGGTCGAGGGTGAGGGTGACCGGCCCGACGCGGACCCGCCACGACCAGGTGCGGGCCTGCTCGTCGACGGCGAGGACCTCGAAGGGGACGTGCACGAGGCCGGCCGCGCGCACCGTGCCCTCGAGGCCGGGACGCAGCCGGCGCGGTCCCGGTCCGGAGACGGCCACCCCCGAGATCTGGGGCGCCCAGCGCGGCCACCGGTCGAGGTCGGCGTAGCGCTCCCACGCCTGGTCGGCGGGGAGCGGTCCCGTGGCGCGGAGGGTCGTCTGCACGGTCGGGGGCGTACCCGCGACGGGCCTGGACGACGAACACATACTCCGAGTATGGTTTCGACGCACCCTGGTACGTCCATGTACCGCCCCGACTCCGGGAGGCCCCCGTGGCCCTGTCGTCGCTGCCCTCGTCCGTCGCCGCGTCGGTCGGCCGGTCCGTCGCCTCGTCCGTCGCGTCCTCGTCCTTCGGGACGACGCTGCGGTGGGGCGCCACGCACGGGCTCATGCGCGCGGCCATCCGCCGCCAGGTGCGCGCCGGCAACCCGGACGCCCGCCTCCTGCTCGACCCGGTGATGCAGGCCGACCCGTTCCCGCACTACGAGACCCTGCGCGCGTCGTACCCCTTCGCGCCCGGCGCGTTCGCCCGGCTCACCGTCCACCACGACGTGTCGACGGCGGTCCTGCGCAGCGAGGACTTCGGCGTCACCCACCCGACGCAGGTCGTGCCCGCGCCGGCGCGGGCGGCGCTCGCCCTGGCCGGCCCGCCGCGGAACCCGGGCCCGATCGAGCCGCCCTCGATGCTCGCGGTCGACGCGCCGGACCACCCGCGCTACCGCAAGCTGGTCAGCCGGGCCTTCACCGCGCGCCGGGTCGCGGCCCTGCGCGAGCGCACCACCGAGGTCGCCCAGGAGCTCCTCGACGACATGGACCGGGCCGCCCGGGACGCCGACGGCCACACCGTGGACCTCGTCGCGCACTACGCGAGCCTGCTGCCGGTCACCGTGATCAGCGAGATGCTGGGGGTGCCCACCTCGATGCGCGAGCAGTTCCTGAGCTGGGGCGACGGCGCGGCCACCTCGCTCGACATGGGCCTGACCCGGCGGGCGCACGCGAGCATGGAGGCCAACCTCGCGGCGCTGAACGACTGGATGCGCGAGCACCTGCGCCGGCTGCGGCGTGAGCCCGGCGACGACCTGCTCTCGAGCCTCGTCGGCGAGGTCGACGACGACGGCGCGGGCCTGTCCGAGCAGGAGCTGGTGTCCACCGCGCTGCTCGTGCTCGCCGCCGGGTTCGAGACGACGGTGAACCTCATCGGCAACGGCACCGCGCAGCTCTTCGCCCACCCCGAGCAGCGCGAACGGCTCGTCGCGGAGCCCGACCTGTGGCCGAACGCCGTCGACGAGGTCCTGCGCTTCGACCCGCCCGTCGAGCGCACCGCGCGCCGGGCGAAGCGCGACACCGAGGTCGCCGGCACGGCCCTGGCCGAGGGCGACCTCGTCGTGACGGTGCTCGCGGGCGCCAACCGCGACCCGGACGTCTTCGCCGATCCGGGCACCTTCGACGTCGCACGGGCGAACGCGAAGGAGCACCTCGCGTTCTCCAGCGGGCCGCACTTCTGCCTCGGGGCGCAGCTCGCGCGCATGGAGGGCGAGGTCGCGCTGCGCGCCCTCTTCGAGCGCCACCCCCACCTCGCGCCGGCCGGGCCCGCCCGTCGCCGCCCGACGCGCATCCTGCGTGGCTACGCGGAGCTGCCCGTGCGCTTGGAGCCGGCGGTCGCCGCGATCACGTGAAGGCCCTGATCACGTGAAGGCGCTGATCACGTGAAGGCGCTGTGCCCCGTGATCTCGCGCCCGACGATGAGGGTCTGGATCGTCTCGGTGCCCTCGAAGGTGTGGATCGACTCGATGTCGGCCATGTGCCGCATGACGTGGTTGTCCAGCAGGATCCCGTTGCCGCCGAGCATGTCGCGCGCCTCGGCGAGGATCCACCGGGCCTTGCGGGTGTTGTTCATCTTGGCGAGCCCGGCGATCGTCGGCGCGAGGTCGTCGTCCTCGGCGAGCCGCGCGATCTGCATGCAGTAGAGCTGCATCCCGGTCAGCTCCGCGAGCATCTTCACGAGCTTGTCCTGGATGATCTGGTTCGCGGCGAGCGGACGGCCGAACTGCCGGCGCTCCAGGACGTAGCGCAGGGCGGCGTCGTAGCCGGCGGTCGCGTGCCCCAGCGCCATCCACGCGCACGTGCCGCGGGTGGTGGCCAGGACGCGCCCCGTGTCCTTGAAGCTCTCCGCGCCCGGCAGCCGGTCGCGCTCGGGCACCCGCACCCCGTCGAGGCTGACGTCGGCCTGCCACACCGACCGCATCGAGCCCTTGCGCGGGATGACGGTGCCCTCGTAGCCGGGCGTCGTGGTGTCGACGAGGAAGCCGAGGACGGTGTTGGTCTCGGTGTCCCGCGCCCAGACGACCGTCCGCCCGGCGATGCTGCCGTTGCCGATCCAGCGCTTGCGCCCGTCGAGGATCCAGTCGTCGCCGTCCCGGCGGGCGGTGCTCTCCAGCGACACCGAGTCGGAGCCGTGCTCGGGCTCGGTGAGGCCGAAGGCGCCGACGAGGTCCAGGCGGGCCATCGCGGGCAGGAACTCCTGCTTCTGCTCGTCGGAGCCGAGCATCGCGATCGACTTCATCGCGAGCCCCGACTGCACGGCGTGGAACGTCGCGAGGCTGCCGTCGCCGCGGGCGAGCTCCATGGCCACCAGGCCGCAGGTCAACGGGTCGTGCCCCGGACACCCGTAGCCCTCGATGTCGTCGCCGACGATCCCGAGGTCGGGCATCCCGCGGATGACCTCCCACGGCATCTCCGCGGCGTCCCACGCCGCGGGCGCGGCCGGCGACACCACGCGGTCGACGTAGCGGCGGACCGCCATGAACGTCTCCCACTGCGCGTCGTCGAAGCGCCGCCGCACGGAGAAGAAGTCCGTCCCGAGGGCCTCGGTGAGCGGTGCGTCGCTGTCGACCGGCATCGCGGATCATCCCCTCGTCGGGGCGGTCGGCCCGCCCGCTCCTGACGGCGGTTCCCCGTGGGCGGGGTCACCACGCCCCGGAGCGCAGGATGACGCCATGACCGCACCCGCCGAGACCGATCCGGCGCGGGTCGTCCGCGCCTTCCTCGCCGACCTCGAGCGCCTCGACGTCGACGCCGCCTGTGCCCGCCTGCACCCCGACGTGGTCTACGAGAACGTGTCGCTGCCCCCGGCACGCGGACGCGACGCCGCCCGCCGCGTGCTCGGCCTGCTCACGAGCCGCGCCACCGGCTTCCGCGCGGAGAACCACCGGGTGGTCGCCGACGGACCGGTGGTGCTCACCGAGCGGACCGACACCATCGAGATCGGGCGGCTGCGCACGTCGTTCTGGGTGTGCGGCACGTTCGAGGTGCACGACGGCGTGATCACGCTGTGGCGCGACTACTTCGACTGGGCCGCGGTCACCGGCGCGCTGCTCGCGGGGACGGGCCGTGCCCTGGTGTCCCTGCTGCCGGGGCGGCGCTGACACCCGTCGGTGTGCTCGCCCTGGGTCACCACCTCCGGCCGACGTCGACGGCACGCCCGGACGGGTGCATCCGCACGGCGTCCGTTCGCGCTAACGTCCGCCGGCGACCAGCACGTTCAGCACCGAGCGGAGGATCGTCATGGCGGGCAAGTTCGAGGTGTACGAGGACAAGGCCGGGAAGTTCCGGTTCCGTCTCAAGGCCAGCAACGGCCAGATCGTCGCGTCCGGCGAGGCCTACGAGACCAAGGCCGCCGCCAAGAAGGGCTGCGAGTCGGTCCAGAAGGCCGCCACCGGCGCGCCCATCGAGGAGAGCGCCTGAGCCGTCGGCCGTCGACCCGGGGCCGGACCACCCGTCCGGGTGGTCCGGCCGTGTCACGCTCCCCGGTCGTCGGATAGCCTGGACACACAGCGAGACGGTTGACAGTCCGACGCAGCCAGGAGGGGCGATCCGCTCCTCCGACCCGAGCCGGGTCGGTCCCCTGTCCTCCGTCATTCGCGCGGCCCGCACGACCTGCGGCCGCGCGGTCCACGGCCGGGCCACGCTGGACGTTCGTCCACCCCGTCCGTGGTCGTGCTCCGGGGGGAGTGGATGGACGGACAGGCACACCGCACCGACGGTGAGCGACGCGACGCGGGCGAGTACCTCGTCGTGGTGGTCGATCGCACCGGGCGGTTCCGCGACGCGTACGGGCCCTACGGCCTGACGGCGGCCCACCACGAGGCCGAACGGCGGCGACACGCCCTGATCGGCGCCGGCGAGTACGCCGCCGACGTGCGGATCGCCCGCCACCACCCGGTGGCGATCCCGCGACCGCGGGGCCACTGGCGTCTCGGCGAGCCCTGAGCGCCCCGGCGCTCGACTCCACGCCCGGACCACCGTCCTCGTTCCGTGGTCTGCTCAGCCGGCGCGCGGCGGGAGTGGGCACGGCCTGAGCCGGGGAATCCGTCGAGACCCTCTCGACGGGAGCATCCGCGATGACCAGTACCGACACGTCCGACCGGTCCACGGAACCGACCCCGGACCCGGCGGAGCGCAACGCGTTCTTCCCCTCGCCGTACTCGCTGGGCCAGTACGTGCCGCCACGAACGGACTTCGACGGCGTCGACCACCCGAACGGCTACACGGGCGGGCGCTGGAAGGTGCTCGTGATCGGCGTCGACGAGCGCTACCTGCCGATGCAGAACGGACGCCTGTTCTCCACCGGCAATCATCCGGTGGAGACCCTGCTGCCGATGATGCATCTGCACGAGACCGGGTTCGGGATCGACGTCGCCACCGTCTCGGGCAACCCGGTGAAGTTCGAGCACTGGGCCATGCCCGCCGACGACAAGGCCGTGGACGAGGCCTACGACACGTTCGCCCCGCAGTTCCGGGACCCGCTCGCCCTCGCCGACGTCGTCGAGGGCCTCGGACCGGACTCGGACTACCTCGCGGTGTTCGTCCCCGGCGGTCACGGCGCGATGATCGGTCTCGCCGGGAGTGACCATGTGCGGACGGTCCTGGACTGGACCCTGACCGATGACCGCTTCGTCATCTCCTTGTGCCACGGGCCCGCCGCGCTGGTGGCCGCCGGCCGCGACCGCGAGCGTTCCCCGTTCGAGGGCTACCGGGTGTGCGTGTTCCCCGACGACCTCGACACCGGCGCCAACCTCGACATCGGCTACATCCCCGGGCCCATGCCGTGGCTCGCGGCCACCCGTCTGCGGGAGCAGGGCGTCGTGGTCACCAACGAGGACATGGCCGGTCACGTGCTCCGGGACCGACGGTTGCTGACGGGGGACAGCCCCCTGGCCGCGAACGGGCTGGGTCGAATCGCCGCGAGCACCCTGCTCGAGCACGTGCAGGAGCACGATCGGCGCTGATCCGGCGTCGGGCCGCTCGCCGACACGAGGGCGCCGACACGAGCACGGCTGCCGGCCGCGCGACGGCGCCGGTCACGGGGACAGCCCCGTGACCGGCGTCGATGGCGCTGGGGAGCGTCAGGCGATGTGGCGGCCGCTGATGGCGCGGGCGATGACGAGCTGCTGGATCTGCTCGGTGCCCTCGAAGATGTCGTAGATCTTCGAGTCGCGGTGCATCCGCTCGACGGGGTGCTCGCGGGAGTAGCCGGCGCCGCCGAGGATCTGGATCGCGCGCTCGGTGGCCCAGACCGCGACGCGGCCGGCCTTGAGCTTCGACATCGATCCCTCGCCGGCCTCGAAGGCCACGCCGTTGCGACCCATCCAGGCGGCGCGCCAGACGAGCATGCGGGCCGCGTCGATCTCGGTCTTCATGTCCGCGAGCGTGAACGCGATCGACTGGTTGTCGATGATCGGGCGGCCGAACGTCTCGCGGGTCTTCGCGTACTCGAGGGCGTACTCGTAGGCGGCCCGGGCGATCCCGATCGCCTGCGACCCGACCGTCGGGCGCGAGAGCTCGAAGGTCTGCATGGCCGACGAGCCCTTGGACTTCACGCCCTCGCGGGCGCGGGCGAGGCGCTCGTCGAGCTTCTCCTTGCCGCCGAGCAGGCAGGACCCGGGCACCGTGACGTCGTCGAGGAAGACGTCCGCGGTGTGCGACGCGCGCAGGCCCATCTTCTTGATCTTGCGAGTGGACTCGAGGCCCGGGGTGTTCGGCGGGATCACGAACGCCGCCTGGCCGCGCGAGCCCAGCGACGAGTCGACGACGGCCTGCACGACGTGGATGTTGGCGATGCCGCCGTTGGTCGCCCACGCCTTGGCGCCGGTGAGCGTCCACTCGTCCTTGGCCTCGTCGTACACCGCACGGGTGCGCATCGCCGAGACGTCCGAGCCCGACTCGGGCTCCGAGGAGCAGAACGCCGCCACCTTCACGTCGGCGGCGTCGCCGTAGCACTGGGGGATCCACTCGACCATCTGCTCGGGCGTGCCCGAGGAGAAGATGCCGGCGACGGCGAGGGTGGTGCCGAAGATGGCCATCCCGATGCCGCCGTCGCCCCAGAACAGCTCCTCGTTGACGAGCGGCAGGCTCAGGCCCGTCTCGTCACCCCAGAAGCTGGCCAGGGTCTCGAAGTTGTACAGCTCGATCTTGGCGGCCTCCTGCAGGACCGGCCAGGGGGTCTCCTCGCGCTCGTCCCACTCGGCGGCGGCCGGGCGGATCACCTCGGCGGCGAACCCGTGGGCCCAGTCGCGGAGATCGTTGTGCTCCTCGGAGAGCTCCATGGAGAAGGTCATCGCTGGACTCCTGTCACGCCGAGGGGATCGTGAACATCTTCTGCAGCGCCGTCGCGAACCCGACGTCGCCCGACACCTTGAGCTTGCGCGTCATGAACAGCGTGATCGGCGACGCGTTGTTCGTGACCACCTTGAGGAACTGCACGCCGTCCATCGAGAGCTCGGTGCGCGGCTCCTCGGAGAGCTCCTCGGACACCTCGCAGGTGCCGTGCTGCATCGCCGTCTGGTAGCTGTCGTCACCCCCACCGGGGGCGCCCGTGACGTGCCAGTGCACGACCTGGCGCTTCGCGCTCGACCCCTTGGAGGAGTAGAACTCGGCCATCCTGCCGAAGATGGCGTCGAGGACGGGCCGCCGCACCTCCGAGGACATGACGGCCTCGAGCTGGCCCTTGCCCGTGCTCTTCACCAGCCGCGCGAACAGGGAGGGGTCGATGTCCTTCGCGCCCCCGCCGGCCAGGCCGTCCCGCAGGGAGCCCACCAGCTCTTCCTCGGAGAGGGACTTGGGGTCGACACTGCGCCCCAGCTCGTTGACGTCGATCTTCTCGGGCACGGTCGACTCCGGCATCGTCGCGGGTTATGCGGTACTGGCGGTCCCGCCATCGAGCCCTACTTTACGCATCGGTAGATTGGATTCGCCAGCGTGACCCCCACCGCACGTCCGGCACGGCAGCGTCTCGCTCCCGAGGTGCGCCGGCGCCAGGTGCTCGACGCCGCCGTCGCGGTGTTCTCGGAGCAGGGGTTCCACGGTGCGTCGATGGACGACGTCGCCGCGCGCGCCGGGCTGTCGAAGCCCATGGTCTACGCCCACGGCGGCAGTAAGGACGAGCTGTTCGCGGCGTGTCTGCACCGGGAGGCCGAGCGCCTCCTGCGTTCCGTGGAGGCCGCATCATCCGGGGCAGCGACCGAGGACACGTCCAACGACCCCCAGACCCGGCTCTGGCTCGGCCTGCGCGCCTTCTTCCACGCGCTCACCACCCGCCGTGCGGGCTGGACGGTGCTCTACCGGCAGGCGTCGACGGGCGAGTTCGCGGGCGAGGTCGACGCGCTGCGCGGCCGGATCGTCGCCCAGGCCGCCGCCCTCATGGCCGACGGGCTCGGCATGCCGCAGGAGGCCGTGCGCCCGTACGCCCACACGCTGGTCGGGGCGGCCGAGGGGCTCGCGGACTGGTGGCTGACCGGGCCCGCGCCGGTGACGGGTGACGACGCCGCCGACGTCCTCGCGGGCATGCTCATGTCCGCGGCCTGGCCGGGGCTGGACGCCCTGCGCTCCGGTCGGGTCTGGAGCCCGCCCCGGGACCGGAGCGGCATCGCGTCGTCTCCGCCCGTCTCGCCCGAGGGCTAGAGAGGCGTAGAGAGCGCGATCGCGTCCTCTTGCGCCGTCTCAGGAATGTCGTAGAGAGCCCGAGACGACGCGATCCGCGACACGCCGATCGCGATTTCTCGCGAGGTATCGGGCGGACGCTAGAGAGGTCCATACGCTCGTAGCGCCCAGGCCCGACCCGGAGGTGGCGCATGGACCCCGTGCGGAACCCGTACGCCCCCGGCGCGGGCCAGCGCCCGCCGGAGCTGGCCGGCCGCGACCGCGAGCTCGGCGCGTTCGACGTGGTCCTCGAGCGGGTCGCGCGCGGCCGCCCGGAGCGCAGCCTCGTGCTCACGGGCCTGCGCGGGGTCGGCAAGACCGTGCTGCTCGGCGAGCTGCGCTCGATGGCCGTCCGCGCGGGGTGGGGCGCCGGCAAGATCGAGGCGCGGCCGGACGCCGACCTGCGCCGGCCCCTCTCGGCCGCGCTGCACCGCGCGGTGCGCGACCTCGCCGTCCACCACCGCGCCCCCGACCGCGTCGAGGACGCCCTCGGTGTGCTCAAGGCGTTCGCGCTCAAGGCGACGCCGTCGGACGCGAAGATCAAGGACCGCTGGCAGCCGGGCATCGACGTGCCCGTCAAGAACGGGCGGGCGGACTCGGGCGACATCGAGATCGACCTCGTCGAGCTGTTCGGGGTGTGCGCCGAGCTCGCCGCCGACGTCGGTGTCGGCATCGCGCTGCTCATCGACGAGATGCAGGACCTGCAGCTCGACGACGTGTCCGCCCTGTGCGCGGCGTGCCACGAGCTCTCGCAGTCCGGGGCCCCGCTCGTCGTCGTCGGCGCGGGGCTGCCGCACCTGCCGGCCGTGCTGAGCGCGTCCAAGTCGTACTCCGAGCGGCTCTTCCGCTACGTGAACATCGGCCAGCTGGACCGCGCCGACGCCGACCTCGCGCTCACGGTGCCGGCGAAGCGGGAGGACGCCGAGCTCACCGAGGCCGCCCTCGACGCGCTCTACGAGGTCTCGGGCGGCTACCCCTACTTCGTCCAGGCCTACGGCAAGGCCGCCTGGGACGCCGCCGTGCAGAGCCCCATCGACGCCGACGACGTGCGCATGGCGGCCCCGGAGGCCGGCACCGAGCTCGCCGTCGGCTTCTTCGGCTCGCGCTACGAGCGCGCGACCCCGGCCGAGCGCGAGTACCTGCAGGGCATGGCCGAGCTGGCCGAGGGTCGCGACGAGCCCGTGACCACGGCCGCCCTGGCCCAGCACCTCGCCCGCAAGCCCTCGTCGCTGTCCCCGGCGCGCGACAGCCTGCTGCGCAAGGGCCTGGTGTTCTCCGCCGAGCGCGGCTGGATCGCGTTCACCGTCCCGCACTTCGGCCGCTTCCTCCTGGGCCGCGACTGAGGTCGGACTAGCCCGGACGAGTGAACTGCCGCGGTCCGGGTAACGCGGCCTCCCCGTCCACCGACAGACCGGACGAGCCCCGTGGCGCTGCCGGACCCCCGACCTGGCAGGGCCACGGGGCGTTCCTCGTTCCGGGCCGGTTCCCCGTCAGGCCCGCGTGAGGTCTCCACGGCCCTGACCCGCGAGGCAATCCGGGCGCCCCGTACGATCCCGACGTGTCGGATCCCAGGCTGGAGATCCAGATGCTCCACGATCGCGTGATGGTCGCGCCCGCCCAGGGCGACGGCGAGCGGCGCAGCAGCGGGGGCATCGTGATCCCGGCGACCGCTCAGACGCCCAAGAAGCTCGTCTGGGGCGACGTGTACGGGACGGGCCAGCACGTCCGCAGTGTCGCGGTGGGGGATCGCGTGCTCTACGGCCAGGACGACCACTTCGAGGTCGACGTGTCCGGGCGTTCCTTCGTCGTGCTCCGAGAGCGCGACCTGCACGCCGTCGCGAGCGCGACGACCGAGTCGACGAGAAGTTCGAGCGGAACGGGGCTGTATCTGTGACCTCACCCGGGGGCCGCACACCCGAGGACACGACCGTCGACCCCGCCGTCGACGATCCCCATCGGGACGCCGAGGACATCGACGCCACGGCCGACACCGACGGGTCGGGGCTCGACGAGCCCACGCGGTCGATGCCCCCGGAGCGCGGGGCGGAGACCGACGCCGAGCGCACCGAGTGGATCCCCGTCACCGACGACCGGCCGACGGGCCCCCAGGGGCCACCACCCCGGGAGCACGGCGCCCACGAGGCCGGCGACGACTCCGCCGGCGGCCGCCGCCGCCCGCTGCTCATCGGCGCTGCCGTGGTCGGGCTGCTCGCCGTGCTCTACGTCGGCGACCTGCTGATCTCCTCCACCGACGTGCCCCGCGGGGTCGCCGTCGCCGGGGTCGAGATCGGCGGGATGGGCAAGCCCGAGGCCGAGCAGGAGCTCAACACCCAGCTCGCGGGCCGCCTCACCCAGCCCGTGACGCTGCAGGCCGGGGCGAGCACCGCCACGATCGACCCGCGAGCCGCAGGCCTCGAGCTCGACGTCGAGGGCACCATCGCCCGCGCCGGCGAGCAGCCGTTCAACCCCTGGACGCGCCTCACCTCGCTGTTCGGCACCCGCGACGTGGCCCCGGTGACGCGGGTCAACGGGTTCGCGCTGGGCCAGGCGCTCGACGGCGTCCGCCCGCAGCTCGACCGCCCCGCCACCGAGGGGACGATCCGCTTCGAGAACCTCGAGCCGGTCGCCGTCCAGTCCGTGCCCGGCCAGGTCGTCGACGGCGCGGTCGCCGCCCAGGTCGTCACCGAGCACTGGCTCGACCCGACCCCGGTCGGCCTCCCGATCGTCGAGGCCCCGGTGACGGTCACGCCCGCCGCGATCCAGGAGGCGCTCGACACCGTCGCCCGCCCCGCCGTCGCCGGCCCGCTGACCGTCGTCGGCGACGGGAAGAACGCGACGGTCACCAGCCGCGCGATCACCACGTTCCTGACCTTCCGTCCCGACGGGCAGGGCGGCCTCACGCCCGGCGTCGACGAGCCGGCCGCGATCGCGGCCGTCGAGCCGCAGCTCGGCACCACCGAGACCGAGCCGCGCGACGCCACCCTCGAGTTCGGCGGGACGACGGCGACCGTCGTGCCGGCCGTCGTCGGCCGGGAGATCGACTGGCCGCGGACCTTCGAGGGGATCGTCGAGGCCCTGCGCCGCCCCGACGACGGGACCACCCCGCCGATCTTCACCCCGCCGCCGGTGACGCCGGGCGCCGAGCCGGCCTCGCCGCCGCCCGCCACCGGACGCGCGATCAACGCCGTCTACACGACGACCCAGCCGGAGGTGACCACCGAGTCGCTGCAGGCCCTGGGCCCCGCCACGCTCATCGGGGAGTTCACCACCCGGGGCTTCAAGCCCGACTCCGGGCAGAACATCCGGCGGATCGCCGAGATCGTCAACGGCAAGATCATCGCACCGAACTCGGTGTTCAGCCTCAACGAGGCCTCGAGCCCCCGCAACGAGGCCAACGGCTTCGTCCCCGCCGGGATCATCGACGACGGCGCCCCGGGCCGCGGGGTCGGCGGCGGCGTCTCCCAGTTCGCGACGACGCTCTTCAACGCGGGCTACCTCGCGGGGCTCGACGACGTCGAGCACAAGGAGCACAGCTACTACATCAGCCGCTACCCGGCGGGCCGCGAGGCGACCGTCTTCGAGGGCTCGATCGACCTGCGCCTCGGCAACGACGGGCCCACGCCGGTGTACATCCGCACCCAGTGGACCCCGTCGTCGATCACGGTGCAGCTCTACGGCATCAAGCGCTTCGAGGTGACCTCGGAGCCCGGGCCGCGGGTGAACCCGACCCCGCCCGGGGTGCGCGACCTCGGCGCCAACCCGGAGTGCAAGCCCTCCCAGGGCTCGGAGGGCTTCACGATCACCGACACCCGGGTGCTGCGCGACGTCCGGACCGGCGAGGTCCGTCGTGAGCCCCGCACGGTGCGCTACGAGCCCCAGCCGACCGTCACCTGCGGCCGGTGAGCGACGCGGCGGCGGGGTCCTCGGGCGGGTCGTCGGCGGGGTACTCGTCCGGCTCCACCCGCGACGTCGCCCGGGGTGACGGCGAGGGCGAGGCCCCGCACCGCGCGGTCGAGATCCTCGGACGGGTCGGCCTCGCCGGCTACGGCCTCGTGCACCTGCTCATCGGGGTCATCGCGGTGCAGATCGCGGTGCGCGGGGGCGGGCAGGCCGATCAGCAGGGCGCCCTGTCGACGCTGGCCGCCGAGCCGTTCGGGTTCGTCCTCATCGTCGTGATCGTGATCGGGCTCGTCGCCTTCGGCATCTGGCAGGGCGTGGCCGCGGCCACCGGGTTCCGCTGGGCCTCGGGCTGGGCCCGCACCCAGCGACGGATCGGGTCCGGGGCCACGGCCGTCGGCGTGCTCTTCGTGGCCCTCATCGGGGTGCAGCTGCTGGTCACCGGCTCGTCCGGGTCGAGCAGCAGCGGCTCCCAGCAGACCACCGCCGGTCTGCTGGCGCTGCCCGGCGGCCAGTTGATCGTCGGGGTCGTCGCGCTCGTCGTCCTGGTGATCGCGGGGGCGACCGCCTGGACCGGCATCCGCGGCTCGTTCGCCGAGGACCTCGCCTGGTCCCGGCTGCCGCAGGGCCTGCGCAGGCCCGTCTACTGGCTCGGGATCGCGGGCCACGTGCTGCGCGCCGTGGCGTTCGCGGTGATGGCGGTGCTGTTCGGCCTGGCCGCCCTGCGCTCGGACCCGGGGCAGGCCGGAGGGCTCGACGCGGCCCTGAAGGCGCTCGTCGCGCAGCCCTTCGGCGTGGTGCTCCTGCTCGTCGTCGCCCTGGGCTTCGTGGCCTACGGGCTCTACTGCGCCGCCGAGGCGTGGGCGCGCCGGATCTGACCCTCAGCGACACCGGTCCCGCAGCCCCATCGCGTCGAACGGCGCGTGCACCTTGATGTCGTTGTCGAAGTAGACGACGACGTCGCGCCCCGACGGAGCGGGCGGCGGCGGGTCGTCGGGCGCCACGGTGTCCCCGGACGTCGGGGCCTCGCCGGCGGCCCAGGCGCGGATCGTCGCCGCCCACCGGTCGAGCGCCTCGGGGGTGTAGCCGCTGGCGTAGAGCTCGGTGTCGCCGTGGAGGCGGACGTAGACGTGGTCGGCGGTGACGTCGTCGAGGCGCGGGAAGGTCCCCGCGGTGTCCGCGACGACGAGCGCGACGCCGTACCGGCGCAGCTGGTCGACGAAGCCCGGGTCGCGGTAGCTGGCGTGCCGGACCTCCATCGCGTGGCGCAGCGGACGGTCCTCGTCGGTGGTGGTCGCGGGCTCGGGGACCTTGTCGGTGTGGCCCTCGGCCAGCGCCGCGGCCTCGGCGGTGGTGCGCGGCAGCAGCCGCAGGAAGTCCTCGATGCGCTCGGGGTGGTAGCCCAGGTTCGGCGGCAGCTGCCACAGGACGGGCCCGAGCTTGGGTCCGAGGGCCAGCGGCCCCGAGGCGAAGAAGTTCGCGAGCGCCTCCTCGACGCCGCGCAGCTTCTTCATGTGCGTGACGAAGCGCCCGCCCTTGACCGCGAACACGAAGTCGTCGGGCGTGCGCTCCGCCCACGTCCGGTAGCTCGAGGCGCGCTGGAGGCTGTAGAAGGACCCGTTGATCTCGACGGTGTCGAGACGCTCGGCGAGGTACTCCAGCTCACGACGCTGGACGAGACCCTTCGGGTAGAAGACCCCCCGCCACGGCGGGTAGATCCACCCGGAGGTCCCGATGCGTGTCCGCACGTGAGTGCTCTGGGTCGTCATGACGACCCAGAACACTCACATGGCGACGCCATCACAGCGAGGCGACGTCGAGCTCCATGATCGAGTTCTCGGCGCCCTCGACGATCGTGCGGCGGGAGCTGAGCTCGGGCAGCACGTTGCGGGCGAAGAACCGCGCGACGGCGATCTTGCCCTCGTAGAAGTTCTGGTCGCGCCCGGCGGTGCCGGCGTCGAGCACCTCGCCCGCCACCTCGGCCTGCCGCAGGAGCAGCCACCCGATGAGCATGTCGCCCACGCTCATCAGGAAGCGCACCGCGTGCTGGCCGACCTTGTAGAGGTTGGTGACGTCCTCCTGCGAGGAGGTCAGGTAGCCGACCATGCTGCCGAGCATCGACTGGACGTCGCCCAGCGCCGTGGCGAGAAGCGCGCGCTCCTCCTTGAGACGCCCGTTCCCGCTCTCGGCGTCGAGGAACGCCTGGACCTGGCCGGCGACGTGCATCAGCGCCTGGCCGTTGTCCCGGACGATCTTGCGGAAGAAGAAGTCCTGCGCCTGGATCGCCGTAGTGCCCTCGTACAGCGAGTCGATCTTGGCGTCGCGGATGTACTGCTCGATCGGGTAGTCCTGCAGGTAGCCCGAGCCACCGAGGGTCTGCAGCGACTGGATCAGCTGCTCGGACGCCCGCTCGGAGCCGACGCCCTTGACGATGGGCAGCAGCAGGTCGTTGACCTTCTCCGCGAGGGCGATGTCCTCGTCGGACACCGCGCCGCGATCCGCGTCGGGAGCCTCACCGAAGCGGATCACGTCCTGGTAGGTCGACGTGAACGTGTAGACGGCGCGCAGGCCCTCGGCGTACGCCTTCTGCAGCATCAGGCTGCGGCGCACGTCCGGGTGGTTGGTGATCGGCACGCGCGGGGCGGTCTTGTCCGTCTGGCGCGTGAGGTCCGCGCCCTGGATGCGCTCCTTCGCGTACTCCAGCGCCCGCAGGTAGCCCGTCGAGAGCGTGCCGATGGCCTTGGTGCCGACCATCATCCGGGCGTACTCGATGACCTGGAACATCTGGGCGATGCCGTCGTGGACCTCGCCGAGCAGCCAGCCGGTGGCCGGGACGCCGTTGCCGCCGAAGGTGACCTCGCAGGTTGCCGAGGCGTTGAGACCCATCTTGTGCTCGACGTTCGTGACGAAGGCGCCGTTGCGCTCGCCCGGCTCGCCGGTCTCGGGGTCGAAGTGGAACTTGGGGACGAGGAACAGCGACAGGCCCTTGGTGCCGGCCCGCGCGCCCTCGGGGCGGGCGAGCACCAGGTGCATGATGTTCTCGTTGAGGTCGCCGGCGTCGCCCGAGGTGATGAAGCGCTTGACACCCTCGATCGACCAGGTGCCGTCGCCGTTGTCGCGGGCCTTGGTGCGGCCGGCGCCCACGTCGGAGCCCGCGTCGGGCTCGGTGAGCACCATGGTGGCGCCCCAGCCGCGGTCGACCATGAGCTGCGCCCAGTGCTTCTGCTGCTCGGTGCCGTTGCGGTAGACGACCGAGGCGAAGTTCGGGCCCGCCATGTACATGAAGACCGGGGCGTTGGCGCCGAGGATCATCTCGCCGGCGGCCCACTGGACGGTGGGCGGGACGCCCATACCGCCGATCTCGTTGTCGGCCGAGAGCCGCCACCACTCGCCGTCCCACAGCGTGTGGAACGACTTCTTGATGCCCTCGTCGAGGTGGGCGGTGTGGGTCTGCGGGTCGAAGCGCACCGGGTTGCGGTCGCCGGACTCGTAGGAGTCGGCCAACGGCCCCTCCGCGATCGCCGCCACCTCGCCCAGCAGGGCGCGGGCGGTCTCCTCGTCGGCGTCCGCGAAGGGCCCGGAACCGAAGCGGTCCTGGACGCGGAAGACCTCGAAGAGGTTGAACTCGATGTCGCGGACGTTCGCCCTGTAGTGGCCCATCCCGCCTCGCTCCTGTTCACCACGTGGTGTGCGGTCGGCGTCTCTACCGGCCGGTAACCGCAGAGTATTACTCCGGGGTAACCCTGTCGAGATCGGCCTGCGGCGCGCCCACCGTGCGAGACTCGCGCCCAGCGTCCCGGACGGAGGAGCGGTGGCAGGCGACGGGCGACGAGGGCGGCGATCCTTCGACCTCCGCACCTGGCTCGCCGGCGTCGACCCCGGCCTGACGCGCCTGCGCCTCGCCGCGATCGCCGTCACGTCCATGATCCTCGCGGTCGCGGTGGTGGCCGCCCTGCGCGCGCTGCTCGACCCGTCCGAGCCGGTCACGGTCCTGCTGTTCACCGGCGTCCTGGCGATGATCTCGAACCTCGCGGTCAACGAGCCCACCCTGCCGCGTCGGCGCACGACCACCGCGCTCCTGATCCTGCCCGCGGCGGCGAGCACCGTCGCCGGGGCGTTCGTGGCGCCCTACCCGATCGCGTCCGCGGTCTCGTTCGTCGCGGTCATGGTGGTCGCGGTCTGGGTCCGCCGCTACGGGCCACGCGGCTTCGCGCTCGGCATGGCCGCGTTCATGCCCTTCTTCTTCACCCAGTTCCTCAAGGTCGCGCCGGCGCAGGTGCCGTGGCTGCTGATCGCGGTGGTCGTGGGCGTCTCGTCCACGCTGCTGCTGCGCGGGGTCGTGTTCGCGGAGCGGCCCGCCCGGACGCTGCGACGGATGGTGACGGCCTTCCGGGCGCGCGCCCACGCGCTGGTCGGCGAGATCGACGACGTGCTGGTGGAGCTGCCGCGCGAGGGCCCGGACGAGGGCGACCTCGAGAGCGTCCGGAAGGCCCGCGCGCGGCTGCAGGAGGTGGCCCTGCTCGTCGAGGACGCCCTCGAGCAGACCACCGCCGGGCGCGTCTGGCCCGGCCTCGACGACGACACGCTCGCGCTGCGGGTCGCGGACGCGGAGCTCGCCCTCGAGCGCCTCTCGGTGGTCGTGCGACGCCTCGCGCTGCCGCCCACCGACGGACCGCCCGAGCCCCTCGACCCGGTCGTCGTCGGGGCCCTGCGCACCGGCGTGGGCCATCTGCGCACCGCGCTGGGGGCCGGCACCGACCAGGCGACGATCCTCGAGGCGTCCGCGGACGCCCGCGCCGCGGTGGCCGGGCTCGTGGCCGACACCCGCGCCGGCGGGGAGCGCGTGCAGCGCACGGCCTTCGCCATCCGGCGGGTGGCCGACGCGATCCACCACGCGCAGCTCGACGCCCCGTCGCCCGCCTCGGCGCCGGGGCGGCGGGACGCGGGCGGGGGCGCCCCGTCGCCGGACGCACTCGCCGACCGCCCGGAGCCGGGGAGCACGGTCGACGTGCCCGAGCGCCGCCCCGCCGAGGACGACGTGCGGCCCGAGGAGGAGCCGCCGCGCCCCGCGGGCGGGATCGCCGTCACGACGCGCCAAGCCGTGCAGGTGGGGGTGGCGGCGACGCTCGCGATCGTCGTGAGCGAGTCGATCGCGCCGCAACGCTGGTACTGGGCGGTGATCGCCGCCTTCGTCGTGTTCGCCGGCACCAACAGCCGGGGCGATCTGCTCACGCGGGGCTGGGGCCGGGTCGTCGGCACGATCGGCGGCGTGATCGCCGGCATGGGGCTCGCCGCGCTGGTGGGCGACAACCAGGTGCTGTCGCTCGTGCTGCTGTTCGTCGGCGTCTTCCTCGCCCTCTACCTGGTGCGCATCTCGCCGGCGATGCTCGCGTTCTGGATCACCGCCGTGCTGGCGCTGGTCTACGGCCTCATCGGCCAGTTCAGCGTCGAGGTGCTCCTGTTGCGGATCGAGGAGACCGCGATCGGGGCGGCCGCGAGCATCGTCGCCGCCTTCCTCGTGCTGCCGCGGGGGACGCGGGCGGCCTTCGGGGAGGCGGTCAGCGAGCTCGTCGACGCGATCGACCAGGTGCTCGCCGACGCCACCGACCGGCTGGTGGGCCGCGCGACGGCGACCTCCCGGCGGGAGGGCGTGCGGGCGATGGACGACGCGCTGGTGACCCTGCGCCAGCGCGCCCAGCCGCTGGCCGCCCCGCTGGCCCGCCGGCGGGCGCGGTCGAGCTACCAGCAGGGGCTGCGGGTCCTGGTGGTGTGCGACGTCTACGCGCGCTCGCTGGCCCGCAGCGCCGACCACCTCACCGACCCGAGCTGGGCCGCCACGCTCGTCCCGGCCTCGGAGCAGGTGCGGGCGAACCTCGACGGGCTGCGCGACGTCCTCGTGCGCGGCAAGCGCGCCTCGGACGGCGGGCAGGTCCGGGCCCGCTCCGCCGAGCGCCTCGTCGACGCCGCGGAGGAGCACGCAGCCCGGTCGGCCGACGATCCCCACCGGCGCACGGCGATGCTCGGGGTGGCCCGCCTCCTGCGCCGCATCGACCAGGCGGTCGTCGGGCTGGCGATCGATCTCGGGGCCGCCGAGGACCTCGACGAGGATCAGTCGCCCAGCACCGCCGCCAGCGCGGGGGTGGCGAACACCCGGTCCGGGTCGTAGTCGTCGCGCACCCGCCGGAAGTCGGGCAGGCGCGGGTAGGCGCGGGCGGTGTCCTCGACGGTCCAGTCGGAGCGCGACGCCCAGTGCGGGCGTCCGCCGTGGGCGCGCAGGACCCGGTAGGCCCGCTCGAGCACCGGGGCGTGGTCGGTGCCGCGCGGGACGCGCACGGCCACCCAGGCCGTCGGGCGGTCGTGCGCGGGGTGCAGCCAGCCGGACTCGGGCGCGCCGACGCGCAGCCGGACGGGGAGCCCGACCTCCAGGTGGTCGTCGGCGAGCGCGGCGAACAGCTACCGGGCGCCCTCGGCGAGCGCCGCCCGGGGCAGCGCCCACTCGGTCTGCTCGTAGCGGACCGCGGGCGGGCTGGAGAGCACCCGGTACATCGGGCCGGTGGCCGAGACCCGGCGGGCGAGGCGCGAGACCGCGCGGTTGAACCGCGGGACGAGACGGGGCAGGGCGCGCTCCACGACCACCGCACCGCCGAGCGCGGTGCGCCCGGTGGCGCCGGCCACGGTGACGCCGAGGCTGCGCTCGGGCTCCTCGGTCTCCGCGTCCTCGTCGGTGTCCCCGGTGTCGGTGTGCTCGGGCAGCGGCTCGGCCCAGCGGGTCAGCGCCGTGCCCGCGGACGGGAAGACCGCGGCCTCCGCCACCGGGTGCTCCGCCCAGAACGCCGGGTCGAGGACCTCCTCGACGGGGCGCGGCGCGCGCGTCACGCGGACCCGGCCGGCCGGGACGACGGCGAGCTCCGCCTCGACCACGATGCCCAGCGCGCCGAGCGAGGTGCGGGCGCCGTCGAGGTCGGCGACGGTCACGTCCCGCAGGCGGCCCCGGCCGTCGACGAGGCGGAGCCCCGCGACGGCCGCGGACAGCGAGCCGTGCGCAGACCCGCTGCCGTGCATGCCGACGGCCAGCGCGCCCCCGACCGTCGGGGCGGCGAGCTCGAGCGGCGCCTCGAGCGCGAGGTCCCGAGAGGCGAGCTCCTCGTGCAGCTCACCGACCGTCGTGCCGGCCCGGACGCGGACCGTCGGCCGGCCGGGGCGTCCGCCGATGCCGGTGACCCCGCGGAACGCGGAGAGGTCGACGTGGACGCCGTCGGTGACCGCGAGCGCGCTGAAGGAGTGCCCGGCGCCGATCGGCCGGACGGTCTGGCCCCGCTCCGCCGCGCGCCGCACCACCGCCGACACGCCGCTGTCGTCGAGCGGGCGCACCGTCGCGGTCGGCCGGCACTGCTGGCCTCCGGACCAGTTCGTCCACACGGACGCCACCCTAGGGGCTCGACCCAGGCGGGATCCGCCCGCGCGGGGGACCGCCGTCGCCGGCGGTCCCCGTGGCGGTTCGGACGGGACCCGTCGCTGCGCTCGCCCGAGTCAGGCCGCGAACTTGCCGATCGCGACGTCCACGCTGTCAGTGAGGGTCTGGCGCACCTTGTCGCCGGTGCCCTCGGTCTGGTCGGTGAGGTCGCTCGTCTTCTCGGCGAGCTTGCGGGCGGCACGACGGCCGCGCCAGCCCAGCGACGGCTTCCCCTCGGTGTCCACCGCGGCCAGGATCAGCCCGCCGAGGATGCTGAGGTTCTTGAGGAACTGCTGCTGGTCGGCCGCCTTCTCCGCCGGGTCGGACTTCTCCCAGAACGGGTGACCCGCGACGGTGGTCGGCACCAGGGTCCCGGCCAGGGCCAGCGACGCCAGTCGCGGGAACTTGTTGACGGCCAGCAGCACCCCGGCCCCGATCTTGACGCCGGCGTCGATCTTGACCAGCTGGTGGGGCTCGGAGGGGACCTGGTCCGGCAGGCTCGGCGCGGCCTTCTCCAGCAGCGGGGTGGCCTTCTGCACCCGCGGCTCGGGGTTGAGCAGGGTGTCGACCCCGCCCTTGATGAAGATGGCGGCCAGCAGGGGCCGGGCGAGACGACGGATGAGCACGGAAGCGACCTCCACGGGGCGCGACGACGACGGGACCGGACACGCCGGAGGACCGACGGTCCGCGCGGGTGTCGCAGCATAGCTCCGGCCGGTGCTGCCCTACGGCGGCGTCCGCCCGGAGCGCCGGGTCGCCCGTGTCGGACGACCCGACGAACCGGTACCCGTCGGCGGCGTCAGCGACGCAGCGCGTGCCGCCCCGACCTGGTCTCCTCGCGGCGCCAGGTGTGGCGCCCACCCTCGCGTCCCGCGTCGTCGCGGGCGTCACCCATCGGGCGGCGACGGCGCTCGGCGCGACGGCGCAGCTCGTCCTCCGGGTTCTCCCCGGCCCCGGGAGCCGGCGGCGGGGGCACGGTCGGCACGTCGCGCAGACCCCGGCCGTGGTGCTGTGCCCGCTGTGCCCACTCCTCGTCCTGGATCGGCAGCGCGCCGGAGCCGGGGTGCGGCTCCGGGACGTGCACCGCGTCCCGGTCGCGCTCGCGCCACGACGGTCGCGGAATGTCCCGCGACCGGTCGACGCTCAGCTCGTGGAAGATCGGCGTCGGGTCGTCCCCGAGCGTCGCCAGCGCCCGGTCACCGACCGGCCGCTCCGGGCGCCGCTCCGGCCGTCGCCGGTCGACGACGGGAGCGCTCCCCGCCCCGCCGGCGTAGCCCCGCAGCGCACCCGTGCCGGCCCCCGGCCGGTCGAGCGGCGAGGGCTCTTCCCACACCCACGTGTTGTTCCCGTCCAGTCGCCACCCGCCGGCTCCGCCGAGCGCTCCTCCGGACCCCAGGTCGTCACGCCACACCCACACTTCGACCTCCCCGACTACTGATCCATCGGCCCGTCCGCCGTGGCCGCCGAACGGCCGAATGACGTCGAGCATCTGGCTCCCTCAACGGCAGCTCCTGGAGAGGACTTGGGGCCCGGATCCCGCCGACACGGCCATTCGCCCGCGACACGCCGATGGATCCCCCGGCCGGGTGTCACTCCCTGGAGTGCCGCGGGGTTTCGGGACGGGTCCCGGTCGGACGAAGTCGGACGTCAGCCGCCCCGCACCCGTGGTCCGACACTGCGGTCGGGGCGCGCAGGCACCACGATCGACCTCGTGCGATGCGTGGTGACCGGAGCGACGGGATACATCGGCGGGCGCCTCGCCCCACGCCTGGCGGCGGAGGGCCACGAGGTGCGCTGTGTCGTGCGCGACCCCGCGAAGATGCGCGACACCCCGTGGGCGCAGCAGGTGGAGATCGTCGCGGGCGACGTCCTCGACGAGGAGTCGATGCGCCGCGCCTGCGAGGGCGCCGACGTCCTGTACTACCTCGTGCACTCGCTCTCCGAGCACGGCTTCGCCGCGGTCGACCGCCGGGCGGCGCTGATCAGCGCGCAGGCGGCCCGCGAGGCCGGCGTGTCGCGGATCGTCTACCTCGGCGGCATGCACCCGGAGGGCGTCGAGCTCTCCGAGCACCTCGCGTCGCGCGCCGAGGTCGGCGAGACCTTCCTGCGCTCGGGCGTCCCGACCGTCATCCTGCAGGCGGCGGTGATCCTCGGGTCGGGGTCGGCGAGCTTCGAGATGCTGCGCTACCTCACCGAGCGCCTGCCCGTGATGCTCACGCCGTCGTGGGTGCACCACCGCGTCCAGCCCATCGCCATCCGCGACGTCCTGCACTACCTGGTCAAGGCGGTGACGCTGCCGCCCGAGATCAACCGGACGTTCGACATCGGCGGCCCCGACGTCCTGACCTACCTCGAGATGATGGAGGGTTTCGCCGAGGTCGCGCAGCTGCCGCGACGGACGATGCTGCCGGTCCCGGTGCTGACCCCGCGCCTGTCGTCGCACTGGGTCAACCTCGTGACCCCGGTGCCCCGCTCGACGGCCGTGCCCCTCATCGACTCGCTGGTCCACGAGGTCGTCGCCGCCGAGCACGACATCGACCAGTTCGTGGCACCGCCCGAGGGCGGGCTCACCGGCTTCCAGCGGGCCGTCTCCCTGGCGTTGCAGCGGATCAGCTCCGGCCAGGTGGAGACGCGCTGGTCGGGGGCGAACGCGACGTACGCGCCCTCGGACCCGTTGCCGTCGGACCCCGCGTGGGCGGGCGGCACCGTCTACACCGACAGCCGCGAGCGCCACGCGTCCGCGTCGGCCGAGCACGTGTGGCACGTCGTCACCGGCATCGGCGGCGAGCGGGGCTGGTACTCGTTCCCGCTGGGCTGGTGGGCGCGCGGGGTGATGGACCGGCTCGTCGGCGGGGTCGGGCTGCGTCGCGGCCGACGGGACGCCGACTCGCTCAAGGTCGGCGACGCCCTGGACTGGTGGCGCGTCGAGGAGTGCGTCGACGAGGGGGTCTCGCGCCTCGACCCCGACGAGACCGCGCTGGCCCCGGGCGAGCGGCTGCTGCGCCTGCGCGCGGAGATGAAGGCTCCGGGCCTCGCGTGGCTCGAGCTGCGGGTCGCCCCCACCGAGGACGGCTCGATCTACCGGCAGCGCGCGATCTTCTTCCCGCACGGGCTCGCCGGCCACGCGTACTGGTACGTCATCGCGCCGTTCCACGCCCTGGTCTTCGGCGGCATGGAGCGACGCATCGTGGGCGCCGCCGAGCGTGTGGAGCGCGGCGAGGACCCGGACCCCCCGACGGGCGTCGTGGCGCGTCTCCGCGACCGGCGCTCGCGCCGGGACGCCGAGCGCGCCCGGCCCGTGCTGCGCACGGGGACCTGACGCGCCCGGCCCGGCCCGGCCCGGACTCCCGACGTCAGGAGCCGGCGGCGTCCAGCGTCGCGACGGTGTCGCGGTCGAGCTCGAGGGTCGCGGCCGCGCAGTTCTCCGTGAGGTGCTCCAGCGAGCTGGTGCCCGGGATGGGCAGCATCACCGAGCTGCGCTGCAGCAGCCACGCCAGCGCGACCTGCGCCGGCGTCGCACCGAGCGCGTCGGCGGCCCGCGCCGCGGCGTGGCCGGGCTCGGCGAGCTTGCCGGCGTCGGCCGGGGCCCACGGGATGAACCCGATGCCGTGCGCGGTGCAGTGGCGCAGCACGTCGTCCGAGGAGCGGTCGACCAGGTTGTAGCGGTTCTGCACCGAGGCGACGTCGACGATGCGTCCGGCCGCCTCGATCTCCGCGACGGAGACCTGGCTCAGGCCGACCTCGCGGACCTTGCCCTCGCGCTGCAGATCGGCGAGCAGACCGAACTGCTCGTCGGCGGCGACGTGCGGGTCGATGCGGTGGAGCTGGAAGAGGTCGAGCGTCTCCACGCCGAGGCGGCGCAGGCTCATCTCGGCCTCCTGGCGCAGGTACTCCGGGCGCCCGCAGGGGATCCAGCGGTTCGGTCCGGTGCGCAGCAGGCCCGCCTTGGTGGCCACGGTGATCCCGCGGTACGGGTACAGCGCCTCCCGGATGAGCTCCTCGCTGACGTAGGGCCCGTAGGAGTCCGCGGTGTCGACGAAGTCGACGCCGAGCTCGACCGCCCGCCGCAGGACCGCTACCGCGTTCTCCGGGTCCTTGGGGGGTCCCCAGATGCCCTCGCCGGTCAGGCGCATGGCGCCGTACCCGAGGCGACGCACCCGCAGGTCGTCGCCCAGCGCGAACTCTCCGGAGGCAGCCACGGGGCCCGTCTCGACAGCGGTGTCGTCGGTCATGTGCTCACCCTTTCCGGCCGTGTTCGGTCCAGCCGTGACCACCAGCGTGGCATCCCCGGCCGCCGCGTGTCGGGGCGCGTGTCCGATGTCCCATCCCCAGGGCCCAGACGTCCCCGATCGGATCACGTCGCGGGCATCCACCGTGCCGTCAGCGCCAGCCCCTCGGCGATCCCCCGCGGCGCGAACCCGAGCTCCCGGGACCGGCCGTCCCGCACCCGGTAGCCCCCGATCCGCCCGTAGACCACCGACCGGTCGGCGAAGGGCGGCGCGCCGTCGGGCAGCTCGGAGCCCTGGGGGAGCGCACGGACCCGGTGCGGGCTGCCGGCCGCCTCCGCGTAGGTGTCCAGCACCTCCGGGAACGAGGCGACCTCCCCGCACAGCACGTGGCGACGGCCCGTCTCCCCGCGGTCGTGGACGAGGAGCTGGCCCACCGCGACGTCCTCGGCGAGCACCCAGCCGACGCGGGTGTCGACGATGTCGCCGACCGCACCCCGCGCCGCGGCCGCGAGGAGCTGGTTGTAGCTCAGGGGCCCGCGCGGCGAGGGCCCGTACACGTTGACGACGGTCGCGACGACGGCGTCGATGCCGCCGGCGCCCACCGCGTCGAGGACGACGGCCTCCGCCTCGGCCTTCGTCGTCGAGTACGGGTCGGTCAGCGCGGTGCCCCCGGCGGCGTCCTCGTCGACCAGGCAGCCGGGACCGTCGGGATCCGGCACGCAGATCGCAGCGCTGGTCGAGGTGTGCACGAGCCGGCGCACCCCGGCTCGCCGGACGGCGTCGACCACCCGGGCGGTGCCGCCGACGTTGAGCTCGTGCGCCTCGGGACCCGGAGCACCCACCGCCGCGGCGAGGTGGAAGACGCTCTCGCAGCCGTCCATCGCGCGCACCAGGGCCTCGCCGTCGGCGAGGTCGGCGGCCACCCGTTCCACGCCGTCGGGCAGGACGTCCGCGCGCGCCGGGTCGCGCACGACGGCGCGCACCGCGTGGCCCCGTGCGTGCAGCAGCGCGACCACGGCCGACCCGACGAAGCCCGTGGCGCCCGTGACGAGGAACATCGCGGCATCGTGACACGGACCGAACACCGATGACCGGCGCCGGGAGGCCAGGCTGATGACCGCTGACGCGACGACCGCCCGCGTCGTCCTCACCACCACCGACTCCGCCGACGAGGCGGAGCGTCTGTCCCGCGTGCTCGTCGACGCCCGGCTCGCGGCCTGCGTGCAGATCGCCGGACCGGTGCGCAGCGTGTTCCGGTGGGAGGGCGCCGTGTCGGTCGAGGAGGAGTGGCAGCTCTGGCTCAAGACCGACGTCGCGCGCGCCGACGACCTCACCGCCCGGCTGGTCGCCGAGCACACCTACGACGTGCCCGACGTGCTCGTCCTGCCCGTCGTGGGCGGGCACGGGCCGTACCTGGCGTGGGTGACACAGGAGACGCAGCGGAGCGGAGTCGACCCGTGATGCAGGAGACGCAGCGGAGCGGAGTCGACCCGTGACACAGGAGACCGCGCGTCCGGGGGCCGCCGACGGTTAGCCTCGACAACGATGTCGTCGCCGGGGGGCGTTGCGCGCCCGCCGGCGCTGCGCCGTGGGGACCCCGGCTTCCGCCCGATCGCGGTCGGCCTGTTCTGCGCGGGCTTCACGACGTTCGCGCTGCTCTACGCGACGCAGCCGCTGCTGCCGGCGCTCGTCGGCGCCTACGGCATCACGCCCGGGACGGCGTCGCTGTCGATCTCGGTCACGACGGCGGCCCTCGCGGTGGGCGTCATCCCCGCGAGTGCGCTGTCGGAACGCTGGGGTCGCCGACCGGTCATGGTCGGCTCGCTGGCCGCCGCCGTCGTGTTCGGGCTCGCCGCCGCCGTCGTCCCCGGATTCGCGCTGCTGCTGGTGCTGCGCGGGCTCGAGGGGCTCGCGCTCGCGGGGCTCCCCGCGGTCGGCATGGCCTACCTCGCCGACGAGATCGACGCCGAGCACCTCGGCGGCGCGATGGGCCTCTACATCGCGGGCAACTCGGTCGGCGGCTTCGGCGGGCGGATCATCGTCAGCGCCCTCGCCGACCTCACCGGGTCGTGGCGCTGGGCCCTCGGCGGGATCGCGTTGGTGTCGGGCGTCTTCCTCCTGGCGTTCGTGCTGGTGCTGCCCACCTCACGTCGCTTCCGGCCGCGCCCCGTCGGGGTGGGCGAGCTGCTCGGCGCCGCCCGCGCCCACCTCCGCGATCCGGTGCTGCGCCGCTTCTACGCCGTCGGGCTGCTCGCCATGGGCGTGTTCGTCTGCGCCTACAACTACGTGACGTTCCTGCTGCTCGGCCCGCCGTTCCGGTTGCCCGCGCTCGTCGTCGGCTTCGTCTTCGTGCTCTACGCCGTCGGCACCGCCACCTCGACCCGCGCCGGCCGCCTCGCCGACCGCCTGGGGCCCCGGCCCGTCCTCCTCGGAGCGGCCGGGGTGGCCGCCCTCGGCGCCGCCGCGATGCTGACGACGTGGCTGGGCGTCGTGATCGTCGGCCTCGCCCTGCTGACCGTCGGCTTCTTCGCCGCGCACACCGTCGCCAGCGCCTGGGTCGGCCGCCGCGCCGAGCAGGGCCGTGCCGTCGCCTCGGGCCTCTACCTCGGCGCCTTCTACGTGGGCTCGTCCGTCGGCGGCACGCTCGGCGGCGTCGCCTACGGCGTGGCGGGGTGGCCCGCGACCATCGGCTTCGTGCTCGTGCTGCTCGCCCTGTTGGCGGCCGTGGTGTGGCCGCTGGGCGCCGATCGCCTGGCCCCTGCGCCCTAGCCCCGCGCGATGTCGCTGAACCGGCTGTAGTGCAGCTGGTGGGCGACGGTGATGGTGGCCGTGGGGCCGTTGCGGTGCTTGGCCAGGATCAGGTCGGCCTCGCCGGCGCGCGGGTCGTCGCGCTCGAAGGCGTCGGGACGGCTGATGAGCATGACCATGTCGGCGTCCTGCTCCAGCGACCCCGACTCACGGAGGTCGGAGAGCATCGGCTTCTTGTCGGTGCGCTGTTCGGGACCACGGTTGAGCTGGCTGATCGCGACCAGCGGGACCTCGAGCTCCTTGGCCAGCAGCTTGAGCTGACGCGAGAACTCCGAGACCTCCTGCTGGCGGGACTCGACCTTCTTGCCCGAGGTCATCAGCTGCATGTAGTCGAGGATGATCAGCTTCAGGTCGTGGCGCTGCTTGAGGCGCCGCGCCTTCGCCCGGATCTCCATGATCGTCATGTTGGGGGAGTCGTCGATGAACATCGGCGCCTCGCTGATCTCGCTCATCCGCCGGGCGAGACGCGTCCAGTCGTCGTCGGTCATCGATCCGGAGCGCATGTCGGCCAGGCGGATCTTCGCCTCGGCCGACAGCAGGCGCATGACGATCTCGGTGCGGCTCATCTCCAGCGAGAAGAACGCGGAGGTGAGGCCGTGCTTGATGCTCGCCGAGCGGGCGAAGTCCATGCCCAGCGTGGATTTCCCGATGCCGGGACGGGCCGCCACGATGATCATCTGGCCCGCATGCAGGCCGTTGGTGACGTCGTCGAGGTCGGTGAACCCGGTGGGCACGCCGAAGGACACCCCACCGCGCGAGGCGATGGCGTCGATCTCGTCCATCGTCGGCTGGAGGACGTCCTCGAGGGCCACGTAGTCCTCGGTGACGCGGCGGTCGGTCACCTCGTAGACGGCGGCCTGGGCGCGGTCGACGACGTCGTCGGTGTCCGCGCCCTCGGAGCCGTGGTAGCCGAGCTGGACGATGCGTGTGCCGGCCTCGACGAGGCGTCGCAGGATCGCGCGGTCGGCGACGATCTCGGCGTAGTAGCCGGCGTTGGCGGCCGTGGGCACCGCGGCGATGAGGGTGTGCAGGTACGGCGCCCCGCCGATGCGCAGGAGCTCGCCGCGGCGCTCGAGCTCGGCGGAGACGGTGACCGGGTCGGCGGGCTCGCCGCGGCCGTAGAGGTCCAGCACGCACTCGTAGACCGTCTGGTGCGCCGGCCGGTAGAAGTCGTCGGGCTTGAGCATCTCGATGACGTCGGCGATGGCGTCCTTGCTGAGCAGGATCGCGCCAAGCACCGACTGTTCGGCGGGGAGGTCCTGGGGTGGCTGCCGGTCGAACTCGGTGGGCGCAGCCCCCTGTCGGTCCTGACCCCGTCCGGACGTCCCCCGATCGTCCAGTACCGCCACGTCGGTCCCCTCCCTCGCCTCGGACGCGTACCCGGCGGGACACGTCCGTCGAACACACGTTCTAGCAGGGCCCACCGACAGCCCCGGCGACACCGGACCGGCCGGCGGCGCTGACGCGGTCTCCCGACCGTGTCGACCGCACGCTAGGTCCCCGTCGTGCAGGGCTCCAACAGGCCCTGGGGACGCCCTGGGGACAACACCGGGATCGGTCCACCGAGCACACCCCCGCGGTGGGCACGCAGGTGGGGACAACCTGTGGGCAACCCATGATCTCGAACGATCGCCGCAGGTGGGAGACCTGTGGGCGCTGTGGACAACAAGTGGATGAAGGAGACGTCGGCGCGTCGTCCGCTGCGTGTCGTCCGTGTGTTCACCCGGTCGCGCAGCGTTGCGAGCCGAGCGGGGGCCGGGGCTCGCCGGGCGGGGGAGCGGCGGTGCGGACGGGTCGAGCCGGAGGCCCGTGGCGGGCCGTCCCCGGACATCCCTCGGGTCCGTGTCAGGACACACGTCGGGCCCGGACCGTCGTGCGGTCCGGGCCCGAGGTGGGTGCGAGGGACGAGGCGGAGCCCGACCCGTCAGCGGGTCGTCAGCCGCCCTGGACGTCGAGGGGGAGATCCACCGCGACGTCGGGGTGCAGGCGCACCGTGACCTTGTGGTCGCCGGTCGACTTGATGTGCCCCGAGATGGCGACGAACCGCTTGTCGAGGTTCGGGCCGCCCTGCGAGCGCACGGCCGCGACGATGTCGGCCGGGGTGACCGAGCCGAACAGACGCCCGCCCTGGCCGGCCTTGCCGCTGACCGTGACGGTGCCGAGGCCCTGGATCTGCCCGGCGACCTCCTTGGCGTGGTCCAGGTCGCGGATCCGCTTGCCCTCCTGGGTGCGGCGGATCGTGTCGACCTGCTTCTGGGCGCCGCGGGTGGCCACGATGGCCAGGCCGCGGGGCAGCAGGAAGTTGCGGCCGTAGCCGTCCTTGACCTCGACGGTGTCGCCGGGGCCGCCGAGGTTGGCGACGTCGGCGGTGAGGATGAGCTTCATGTCGTCCTCCCTCAGCGCGCGGTCGACGTGTAGGGCAGGAGCGCCATCTCGCGGGAGTTCTTCACCGCGACCGCGACGTCGCGCTGGTGCTGCGAGCAGTTGCCCGACACCCGGCGCGCACGAATCTTCCCGCGGTCGGAGATGTACTTCCGCAGGAGGTTCGTGTCCTTGTAGTCGATCAGCTGGTTCTTGTCCTTGCAGAAGGTGCAGACCTTCTTCTTCGGCTTGCGGATCGGCGGCTTCGCCATGATTCCTTCACTTCCAGGCGTGGTGGCCCGCCGCGCCGTGGGGCGCCGGGTGGGCCGATTCGTACAGGTCGATGCGGGCGGGAGCCCAGGTCAGAACGGGGGCTCGTCGTCGTAGCCGCCACCGCTGCCGCCGCCGCCGGAGGACCCGGCGGCCGGAGCGGAGGCCCAGGGGTCGTCGCCCCCGCCGTAACCCCCACCGGAGCCGGAGCCCCCGCCGGAGCCGCCGGAGCCGTAGCCGCCGCCCCCGTTGCCGCCCCCGCCGCCGTAACCGCCGCCCCCGGAACCCCGGGAGGCCTTGGTGACGGACGCGGTGGCGTAGCGCAGGGACGGGCCGACCTCGTCGACCTCGAGCTCGATGACGGTGCGCTTCTCGCCCTCACGGGTCTCGAAGGACCGCTGCTTGAGCCGCCCCTGCACGATGACGCGGGCCCCGCGGGTGAGCGTCTCGGCGACGTTCTCCGCGGCCTGACGCCAGATGTTGCAGCGCAGGAAGAGGGCCTCGCCGTCCTTCCACTCGCCGCTCTGGCGGTCGAAGGTGCGCGGCGTCGACGCCACGGTGAAGTTGGCGACGGCGGCACCCGACGGCGTGAACCGCAGCTCCGGGTCAGCAGTGAGGTTGCCGACCACGGTGATGACGGTGTCGCCGGCCATCAGGCAGCGCCGGCCTTGCCACGACGCCCGGCGAAGGCGGGGTCGCGGCGCATGACCTTGGTGCGGAGGATCGACTCGTTGAGCGCGAGCTGACGGTCCATCTCCTTGACCGTGGCGGGCTCGCAGTTCACGTCGAGGACGGCGTAGATGCCCTCGGCGTGCTTCTCGATCTCGTAGGCGAGGCGACGGCGGCCCCACACCTCGACGTTCTCGACGGTGCCGCCGTCCTTGCGGACGACGTTGAGGAACGTCTCGAGGGACGGGGCGATGGTGCGCTCGTCGAGGCTCGGCTCGAG
Organism: Actinomycetospora sp. CA-053990; assembly: GCF_050948445.1. Taxonomy (NCBI): domain Bacteria; kingdom Bacillati; phylum Actinomycetota; class Actinomycetes; order Pseudonocardiales; family Pseudonocardiaceae; genus Actinomycetospora; species Actinomycetospora sp. CA-053990. Next base: position 6,262,249 of record NZ_CP192043.1, read on the forward strand.
GATGACGACCAGTTCGTAGTGGCGCACGAGTACCACTCACCTCCTATGGGCTCAGCGGCCACGGACGATCCGTGACAGGAGGGGTTCTCGGTCCGTCCAGGCTACCGAACCGGCCTGCGAGCGCCCTCACCAGGTCCGACGCAGCGGCCGACCCGGCGGTTCCCGCGACTTCTCAGGCCGGGACGGGCGTGCGCGCCGCGACCGTGGTCCCGGCGTCCTCGTCCTCGGCCTGCTCGTCGGCGTCCTCGTCGCGCTCCTCGGCCACCTCGGCCGTCGCCCCGTCCGCGGACTCCGTGGCGGCCACCGGCGCGGCGGCAGCGCCGCCCACCGACGACGACGACGACGCGACCGCGCGGCCGAGGACGATCCGGCGCACCGCGAACGCCGCGACACCGGAGAGCGCCAGCACCGCGATGAGCGCCGGCACCCCGACCCCGCCCTCGGTGAGGGCGTCGACGGGCAGGGCCTGGACCTGGCTCGCGGTGGTGACCGCGCTGGCCGGGTCGTACCCGAGGTAGGCGGGCGAGCCGGCGCGCAGCCCCGGGAAGGCGGAGCCGAGCAGCAGGTTCGGGTCGAAGGCGCGCACACCGGGCGCCGGGCCCGCCGCGCCCTTGAGGAACGACGAGGGCAGCGCGCCGAACGCGGGCGCGAACGCCGGCGCGGCCGCGGCGGCCTGCTGGGGGTGAAGGTCGGCGCGGCGGCGGCGGGCGTCGGGACGGCCGCCCGCGAGCGCGGGGTGGCCGTGGTCGCCGAGCGCGGGGCGTCGAGGACGGCGCCGGTCGCCCCGCTGAGCTGCTCGGTGGCCGGGCGCAGCGGCGGCGCGGCCTGGGCGACCTGCTCGCTCACGGGCTCGACGACCTGCACCTGGACGCGGCAGAGGATGCCGCCGACCAGCTGCGTGATCGGCTTCATCCCGGTCCGGACCTCGCGCTCGAACGGCAGGCCGAGCGTCGGGATGATCTTGACGGTCTGCCCCTCCTCGGCGCGCACCGTCTGACCGCAGCGGGCCTCGACGACGTCGTCGGCGGCCGGGGCGGCGGGGGCCGCGAGGGCCGAGCCGGCGCCGAGCAGCAGCGATCCCGTCACCAGACCACCGGCGATGAGGCTCGTCAGCAGGCGGGGAGGACGCACGGCCATGGAGGAGGACCTTTCTGACGAGCCCGGGGAGACCGGGACAGGCCCCACTGGGGGAGCGGGCCGTCCCGGCGGCACGTGAACCCAACGAGCGAGTAACCCGGTGGTGACGCCCACCCTCACCCGGCTGCCGGAGCGTTCGGCGGCCGACACGCCACCGCAGCCGGACCCGCCCTCATCGAGGGACTCCAGTCCCTCCGCGCGCTCGTCCGAACAGCCCAGCCACGGGGTCGAGGAGCGCGTCCACCCGGGCCAACCGACGGGCGTCGTCGGGCGCGTCGTCGAGGACCCCGCCGTCCGGGTCGTCCAGTCCGCGGGAGAACGAGGGGTCCCGCGGCGTGCGGATCAGGTCGTGCTCGGGACGCAGCACCGAGCGGACGACGAGCGCCGCCAGGACACCGACGGCGAGGTCGCGCACGAGCACCGAGCCGTAGAACCAGGGCGCGGGCAGGCCCTTCGCGTCGGTGCCCAGGTAGTAGTACATCCGCGGCGCCCAGACCAGCGCATCGAGCACCATCCACGCGAGCAGCGGGCGCCAGCGCGGGTACGCCAGGACCGCCAGCGGCACGAGCCACAACGAGTACTGCGGGCTCCAGACCTTGTTGGTCAACAGGAACGCGGCGATGACGAGGAACGCGATCGCGGCGAACCGGGGCCGTCGCCGTGCGCGCACCACGAGCACGGCGATCGCCAGGCAGCACACGGCGAACAGGACCGCGCTCACCGCGTTGAGCACGGTGGGGTCCTGCCCGGGGGCGAGCTGGCCGTCGAACCCGCTCCAGCCCGTGAGCCCGGAGACGACGTTGTAGAGCGAGTCGGGGTCGGCGCCCCGCTGGCCGTTGAGCCGGAAGAACTCCCACCAGCCCGCCGGCGCCGCGAGGGCCACCGGGAGGTTGACGAGCCCGACCGCCAGGACCCCGGCCGCGGTCGCCTGCGCCCAGGCCCGCATGCGTCCCGCGCGCAGGCAGAGCAGCAGCAGCGGATACAGCAGGAAGAGCGGATAGAGCTTCGCCGCCGCGCCGACGCCGAGGATCACGCCGGCGAGGACCGGTCGGCGCCGTGCCCACGCGAGCATCCCGAGCGTCGCCGCCGCGACGGCCAGGGTGTCGAAGTTGGTGAACGCGTGGACCGCGACGAGCGGTGACACGGCGGCGAGGGCGGCGTCCCAGGGACGCCCGGGTCGCAGGCGCACCACCGCCCAGACCGTCACCAGCCACGCGAGGGCGAGCCAGAACGCGGAGAGGTCGAAGTAGACGACCACCGCCAGCCCGCCGGGCAGCAGACCGGCCTCGGCGCCGGCGAGCCAGACGTCGGCGAGGCGGGCGTTGGCCCACTGGAAGAACCCGGTGAGCACCGGGTACTCCATGTAGCGCACCTGCTCGGAGCCGTCGTCACGACGGTCGACCCACGACGTCACGTAGGGGATCCCGCCGACGTCGAGGCGCTCGGCGGTGTAGAGCGGGACGGTGTCGGAGTAGCACATCGCCACGTACTGGCGGCCGTCGCGCCAGTCGAGCTCGAGCCCGTTCTCGCCGGGGTACTGCTGCAGGCACGGCGCCTTCGCGAACCACGCGAGCGCGAGGGTCGCGATCGCCAGCAGCAGCACCACGCGCAGCGGGGTGACGTGGCGGGCCCGGCCCGCGACGGCGTGCTCGCCGAGCGGGCCGCCGACGACGGCCGACAGCGACGCGACGAACGGGTCCTCGTGGGTCGGACGGACGCGCTGGTCCGGGCCGAGCGAGGCCGGGTCGTGGGTGCGGGCGCGCCCCGACGTCGGGACGCCGCTGCGGGTGGGCGCCCCGGTCACGGTGCGCCGACCCGAGGGCGCACGTCAGCCACCGAAGAGGCCGCCGCCGTCGCCGCCACCGTCCGTCTGGCCGCCGGCCGGGTCACCGCCCGCGTCGCCCTGTCCCTGATCGACGCCACCTTGGTTGGCCTGGTCGCCGCCACCCTGGTCGCCGCCACCCTGGTCACCGCCACCCTGGTCACCGCCGAACTGGCCCTGGTCGCCGCCGCCCTGATCGCCCTGCCCCTGGTCGCCCTGACCCTGGTCGCCGCCCTGGTTCTGGTCGCCCGGGGGGCACGGCTGGCCCTCGACGCAGCCCGGCTGGTTGGGCGGCGCCGCGGGCGTGGTCTGCGGCGGGGTGCCGATCGGCCGGAAGTCCGAGAACTGCTCGATCGGGTCGCCGCGCAGAGCGTCGTTCATGTAGCCCTGCCAGATCTGGCCGGGCACGCCGCGCCCGTAGATCGGGCGCCCGTCGCCGTTCTTGATCGGGGTGTTGTCGTCGGTGCCGACCCACACGGCGGTCGAGATCGACGGGGTGAAGCCGACCATCCAGGCGTCGTTGTTCTGACCGTCGACCGAGGACTGCACGGTGCCGGTCTTGGACGCCACGGGACGACCGCCCGAGAGCGGGATCTCCGAGTGGTCGGCCACCGGCAGCATCGCCTCGACGACGTTGCGCGCGAGCTGCTGGGTCATCCGCGTCTCGCCGGCCGGCGCGCCCGCGTCGAAGAGCACGCGACCGTCGGCCGTCGTCACCCGGCTCACCAGGTGCGGCCGGTGGTAGACGCCGTCCGCCGCGAACGTCGCGTAGGCCGCGGCCATGTCGCTGGGCCGGACCTCGCGGTCACCCAGCGAGATACCGCCGCTGGGCGCCTCGAGCGGCGCGGAGACGCCCGCCTGGTGCGCCGCGTCGGCGACGCGCTGCGGGCCGACCTGCACGCCGAGCTGGTAGAAGACCGTGTTGATCGACTGGGTCATCGCGGTGCGCAGGTCGCAGTTCCCGCAGTTCTCACCCTCGTTGTTCTCGACCTCGGTGCCCGCGATCGTCTGCGGGCTCGAGCCGTCGAACGTCGTGCCGAGGCCGATCGGGTTGGGGTTGCGCTGGAGCCCGGCGAGCAGCACGAACGGCTTGAACGACGACCCGGGCTGGCGCTCGGTCTGGGCGTAGTCGAACCCGGAGCCGTCCTCGCCGCCGTAGTAGGCCAGCACGGCGCCGGTGCGCGGGTCGACCGACACGAGCGCCGTGCGCAGGTTGACCGGCTGACCGCGCAGGCGGCGTTCGACCGACTCGACGGCCTGGTCCTGGCGTCGCGGGTCGATCGTCGTCGTGACCTGCAGGCCCTCCTGGTTCACCTGGGTCTCGGTGATGCCGTACGAGTTCAGCTCCGCGCGCACCGCGGACACGATGTGGCCGCGGTCGTTGTCGGGGATCCCGCTGCGCCGCGGCTGGGGCGGGATCGCGGCCGGGAACGTCTGCGCGCCCCGCTCGGCGGCCGGCAGCCAGTTCTGGCCGACCATCCCGTCGAGGACGAAGGCCCACCGCTGCTCGGACATCCCGCGGTCGACCGCGGGGTCCCAGCGCGACGGCGACTGGATCAGGCCCGCGAGCACCGCGCCCTCGGAGACCGACAGCTGCGAGACGTCCTTGTCGAAGTACGACTGCGCCGCCGCCTGGATGCCGTACGCACCGCGGCCGAAGTAGATCGTGTTGAGGTAGTTGCCGAGGATCTCCTCCTTGCTCTGCTCCTGGGAGATCTTCGCCGCGATCACCACCTCGCGGTACTTGCGCCACAGCGAGTACTCGTCGCCGACCAGCACGTTCTTCACGTACTGCTGGGTGATCGTCGAGCCGCCGCCGCTGCCGCCGGTGGCCTGGTTGAACGCCGCGCGGATGATGCCGACCGGGTCGAACCCGAGGTTCGAGTAGAACGAGCGGTCCTCGGCCGAGAGCACCGCCTGCTGCACGTGCAGCGGGACCTGGGTGATCGGCACCTTGATCCGGTTGCCCTGCTCGGGCACGAGCGAGGCCAGCGAGCTCCCGTTGGCGTAGGAGATGGTCGCGACCTGGTTGTTCGTCGCGTCGTCGGGCGTCGGTACGCGGAAGAAGATCCAGCCGACGGCGAAGGCCAGGACCGGGCCGAGCACGAGCAGCCCGATCAGCAGGAAGACGATGCGCCGGATGCGGCGCTTGCGGCCCTTCGGTGCGGGCGCGGAGCCGTCGCGTCCGGGGCGGCGCCCGCGGGGCGGCTCGTCGTCGTCCCCGCCCCGACCGGGACGGGCGGGCCGCGGGGACACCGCCGTGCCGGACAGGCCGCCTCCCGCCATCGCCGAGCGCGAGGTGGCGGCGGTCGCGGTGGGCGCCATGGCGCGCGTCGCGGTGCCGGTGCGGCTGCCGGTGCGGCCGCTGTCGTGGGTCAGCAGCCGCGGCTCACGGGTGTGGCCCGCGCCCTCGGGGGCGTGACCGTGCCGACCGCGCTGCGTCGCGTCCCGCCGACGGCCTCGGTGTTGGTGATGGTCGGCTCGTCGAAGGCGGAGTGGTGGGTGGGGTTCTGCGACGGGGGCACCGGTCGCCAGCCGGCGGGCAGGGCGCCGTCGGGGGCGGGCGGCGGGGGTGGGCCTCCGGGGCGGCCGTGTCCTCCGTTGCGTGGACCGGGGGAACCCTGCGGAGGACGGGGCGGTCCTGGTGGTGGGCCGGGTGGGCCCTGCGCGGTGCGCGGTGGGCCGGGTGGCGCACCTCGCGCATCACCTCGCCCGTCTCCTCGACCGTCTCCGCGGGCCGGCGGTCCGGGCGGGGTGGCGCCGGGTCTGACCCGGTCGGCACCGGGGGGTCGTCCGCCCCCGCGGTCCGTGCGCCGCTCGTCGTCCACCGATCGCCTCCCGGTTCCGGGTGGTTCTCTCCGAACCGTCAGGGCGAGGCGGTCCGGCGGCGCCGGCGGCCCCCTCCCGACGCGTCGTCGGTTCCCAAGACGTATGACTGTACGAGGTGGTTCCACCGGCACGATCGGCAGACCTCCACGACGTGCACGGTGAACTCGCTGATCGCATCCGCCAACCGGCTGATCTCGTCGGCAGACCGGGCGGATCCTGCGGCCCCGCCGAGCCGTTCCCCGAAGATCCAGTGGACCTCGACGAGGGGATCGCGCCGGCAGAGCGGGCACGTCCGGGTGGTCGGACGACCGTGGTGCGAGGCGGCCTGGAGCAGGTAGACCCCGGCGTCGCAGGCGTCGGCGGTGGCCACGCGGCCCGCCGACACGTCGGCCAGGAGCGCACGGCGCTGCAACGCGTAGTCGACCACCTGACGGACTCCCGGCACGGAGACCAGCGTAGCCATCGCGCCCCCGCACGTCCCCTGCTCCGGAGGGCTCCCGACGCCCGGGGCGGGTGTGACGTGATCGTCGATGCCCGACGCCTGATGTATCGCTCCGATATGGTCGGGGACGTGTTCGCGGAGATCGCCGTGGGCGATCCGGTGACCGAGGGGGGTGTCCGTGCTCGAGCTCGCGGTGCTCGGCCTGCTCCACGAGTCGCCGATGCACGGCTACCAGCTGCGCAAGCAGCTGCACGCCCGCCTCGGGACCTTCCGTGCCTTCTCCTGGGGGTCGCTGTACCCGACCCTGCGCCGGCTCCAACGCGCCGGGCTGATCGCCGAGACCGACGAGCCGCCCCCCGACGACGCCGCCGACGAGGGCGAGCCGACCGGGTCCGCCCGGTCCCGGCCGCCCGCCCGCAGCTCGTGGGGGCGGCGCGGCCGCCGGACCTTCGAGCTCACCGCGGAGGGCAAGGACCGGTTCGACGAGCTCCTCGGCGACGCCGGCCCGCAGACCTGGGACGACGAGAGCTTCGGCGTCCATCTGGCCTTCTTCTCGCGGACGCCGGTCGAGGTGCGGATGCGCATCCTCGAGGGCCGGCGGCGTCGCGTGGAGGAGCGCCGTGAGGGCCTCCGGTCGACCCTCGGCCGCGCGGGCGAGCAGATCGACCACTACACCCGCGAGCTCCACCGCATCGGCCTGGAATCCACCGAGCGCGAGGTCCGGTGGCTCAACGAGCTCATCGCCGCCGAGCAGGCCGCCGAGCCGGTGGCCGACACACGGCCCTCCGGCCCCGGTGCCGGCCCCGATCCCGGGCCCGACTCCAGCCCCGACGACGGCGGCACCCGTCCGCCGTCACCCCGCGACGCCTGAGCCCCAGGTCCGTCCGACACCTGTCACCGAGGAAGAGACAAGAGGAGAACTGCCATGGGTTCGGTCCGAGTGGCGATCGTGGGCGTGGGGAACTGCGCCTCCTCACTCGTACAGGGCGTGCAGTACTACGCCGACGCCGACCCGGCCGCGCGCGTGCCGGGCCTCATGCACGTCGACTTCGGCGGCTACCACGTGGGCGACCTCGAGTTCGTCGCCGCGTTCGACGTGGACGCCAAGAAGGTCGGCCAGGACCTCGCCGACGCGATCTCCGCGTCCGAGAACAACACCATCAAGATCGCGGACGTCCCGCCGACCGGCGTGACGGTGCAGCGCGGCCACACCCTCGACGGTCTCGGGAAGTACTACCGCGAGATCATCACCGAGGCCGACGGCGACCCCGTCGACGTCGTCGCCGCCCTGCGCGAGGCCCGCGCCGACGTGCTCGTGTCCTACCTGCCGGTGGGCAGCGAGGACGCCGACAAGTTCTACGCCCAGTGCGCCATCGACGCGGGCGTCGGCTTCGTCAACGCCCTGCCGGTGTTCATCGCCTCCGACCCCGAGTGGGCGGCCAAGTTCACCGCGGCCGGCGTGCCGATCGTCGGTGACGACATCAAGTCGCAGGTCGGCGCGACGATCACCCACCGCGTGCTCGCCAAGCTCTTCGAGGACCGCGGCGTGCAGCTCGACCGCACGATGCAGCTCAACGTCGGCGGCAACATGGACTTCCAGAACATGCTCGAGCGCGAGCGCCTGGAGTCGAAGAAGACCTCGAAGACCCAGTCGGTGACCTCGCAGGTCGACCGCGAGATGGGCAAGGGCAACGTCCACATCGGCCCGTCGGACCACGTGCCGTGGCTCGACGACCGCAAGTGGGCCTACGTGCGCCTCGAGGGCCGCGCGTTCGGCGACGTCCCGCTGTCGCTCGAGTACAAGCTCGAGGTCTGGGACTCCCCGAACTCCGCGGGCATCATCATCGACGCCGTCCGCGCCGCGAAGATCGCGATGGACCGCGGCATCGGCGGCCCGCTGCTCGGTGCCTCGTCGTACTTCATGAAGTCGCCGCCCGAGCAGTACCGCGACTCGGTGGCCTACGACCGCGTCGAGTCGTTCATCCGCGGCGACGACAGCTGACCGGACGCGTCCCCTGGTTTCGCGCGAAGGGCACCTTCAGCCGGATAGAGCGGCGGAAGGTGCCCTTCGCTGTTTCGTGGTGATCACCGGCGGCGGATGGCCGGACGCGAGCGGGCGCGGGCCTGGGCGAGCGCCTCCCAGAGCAGACGCTTCACCGTCTCCGGCTCGTCGCGGAGCTGGCGGGGCCTCACCGGCACGAGCAGCACGCCGGCGGCGATGAGGCGGGCCTGGCGCCTCATGGTCTCGTCGAAGGCCTCCGGGTCCGCGTGGTGCTCGAACGACTGGATCTCGATCGCCAGCGCGACGCCGTCCACGAACCCGTCGACGCAGGCCAGGAACGTGCCGTCGGCGTGCTCGAGGCCGGCGTTCCAGATCACCGGCGGGAAGCCCGGCATCTCCGCGACGATCATCCGGCACCAGGCCTCGGCGACGGACCGCACGCCGTCCTCGATCTCGACGAGGACCCGTCGTACGAGCGCCGTCCCGCGCCCGGAACCCTCCTCGAGCTCGCGACGCAGGGCCACCACGGTCGTGAGGCGGCGTTGCACGGCCTCGGCCAGGAGCGCGCGGACGTCGTCGATCCGGCCCATGCGCCGCGCGGCGTCCAGCACCGCGCGGTGGACCGGGGCCACGGGCACGTCGTCGCGAGGGTGGGGACGGGGCAGCCGCAGGGTGCGCTCGGCGAGGACGAATCGCTGCGAGCGTCGGCGCGTGGCGTGGGGCACGAGGACGTGGACGGTGTCGTCGTCCGGGAGACGCCTCAGGCCGTACAGCCGGCAGGCCGCGACGCCGGTGACCATCGCCTGCGCGCCGGCGTAGAGCAGGGCGGCGGCGAGGCGCTGGCGGCGGGTCAGCACCCCGCGGGTCAGTGCGATGACGCCCGAGATCACCCGCACCCAGATGCCTCCGGGGGCGCACCGCGAGGAGATGGTGCTCGACGGGACGCCGAGTTGGGCGAGGTCGCGGAGATGGATGACGTCGAAAGGGGCGGCCGCCGCGACAGCAGCCCAGTCGACTCGGGAACGTCGGGGCACATCCTGTTCGACGCACGCCGGCCTCCGCCGGATCCATCGATGTCGCCGCTGGGCTGATGTCCCTGCGCGCGCCGACCCGGCGAAGGGTCACCCTCGCCGCTCTACCCGCGCGAAGGGCACCTTCGGCCGAAACGGCGACGCCCCGCTGCGCGCCGGGCCCGGTCAGCGAAGGGCACCCCTCGCCGCTCTAACCGGCTGATGGTGCCCTTCGCGCGGAACAGGGGGACGAGCTTCGACTCAGCGGACGACGTTCACCAGGCGGCCGGGGACGACGATCACCTTGCGCGGCTCGGCGCCCGCGAGCAGCTCGGCGACCTTCGGGTCGGCGAGGGCCGCGGTGCGGACCTCGTCCTCGCCGGCCGCCGCGGGCACGGTGATGCGCGAGCGCACCTTGCCGTTGACCTGGATCGGGTACTCCGCCGTGTCCTGGACGAGCAGGGCCGGGTCGGCCTCCGGGAACGGCGCGAACGCGAGCGAGTCCGGGTGGCCGAGACGCGACCACAGCTCCTCGGCCAGGTGCGGGCACAGCGGCGCGAGCATGAGCACCAGCGGCTCGACGACCGAGCGGGGCGTGCCGCCCGACGGGTAGGTCTTCGTCAGGTGGTTGGCCAGCTCGATGAGCTTCGCGACCGCGGTGTTGTAGTGCATCGCCGGCAGGTCGGTGCGCACGCCGTCGATCGCGCGGTGCAGCGCGGTGAGGGTGTCGCGGTCGGGCTCGGTGTCGGCGACGCGCAGCTCGCCCGTCTGCTCGTCGATCACCAGGCGCCACACCCGCTGCAGGAAGCGGTGCGAGCCGACGACGTCGCGGGTCGACCAGGGCCGCGAGGCCTCCATCGGCCCCGTGGACATCTCGTAGAGCCGGAAGGTGTCGGCGCCGTAGGCGTCGCACATCTCGTCGGGGGTCACCACGTTGCGCAGCGACTTGCCCATCTTCCCGTACTCCTGGCGCACGGGCTCGCCGTTCCACGTGAATCCGGACGCCGCGTCACCCGCCACCTCCTCGGCCGGCACGTAGACGCCGCGGGCGTCGGTGTAGGCCCAGGCCTGGACGTAGCCCTGGTTGAACAGGCGCCGGAAGGGCTCCGACGACGAGACGTGGCCGAGGTCGAAGAGCACCTTGTGCCAGAAGCGCGCGTAGAGCAGGTGCAGCACCGCGTGCTCCACGCCGCCGACGTAGAGGTCGACGCCGCCGGGGTCGCCCGGCCCCTGCGGACCCAGCCAGTAGCGCTCGACGTCGGGGTCGACGAAGCGCTCCGTGTTGTGCGGGTCGAGGTAGCGCAGGTAGTACCAGCAGGAGCCGGCCCACTGCGGCATCGTGTTGGTCTCGCGCAGGTACTCGGTCCAGCCGTGCTCGGGGTCCGACGGGAGGTCGGCCTCGAACGCGACCCACTCGGTGGCGCGCGCCAGCGGCGACTCCGGCGAGGAGTCCCGGTCGTCCGGCGCGAACGACTTCGGCGAGTAGTCCTCGACGTCGGGCAGCAGGACGGGCAGATCGGCGTCGGGCAGCGCGCGCGGGATCGAGGGCCCGCCGTCGGTCTCGCCCTCCGCGACGTAGGCGACCGGGAACGGCTCGCCCCAGTAGCGCTGCCGGGAGAACAGCCAGTCGCGCAGCTTGTACTGCACCACCGACTCGCCGGCTCCGCGAGCGGCCAGCCACGCGACGATCGCCGTCTTGGCCGCGTCGACGTCCAGGCCGTCGAGGCTGACCTCGTCGTTCGCGGAGTTGATGGCCGCCCCCGCGCCGACGTACGCCTCGCCGTCGAAGTCCTCCGGCGGCTGCACGGTCCGGCGGATCGGCAGGCCGAAGACGGTCGCGAAGTCCCAGTCGCGCTGGTCCTCGCCCGGGACCGCCATGATCGCGCCGGTGCCGTAGCCCATGAGGACGTAGTCGGCGACGAAGACGGGCAGCGCCTCGCCGTTGACCGGGTTGGTGGCCCACGCCCCGGTGAAGACACCGGTCTTGTCGCGGGCCTCCTGGCGCTCGAGGTCCGAGCGCGACGCGACGACGCTGCGGTACTGCGCGACCGCGTCCGCCGGGGTGTCGGCGCCACCGGTCCAGCGTCCGTCGAGCTCGTCGCCGGTCGGAGGCGAGGGCCAGGCGGCCGGGACCAGCGCGTCGACCATCGGGTGCTCGGGGGCCAGCACGAGGTACGTGGCGCCGAACAGGGTGTCCGGGCGGGTGGTGAACACCTCGATGTCGCCCGCGTCCGACGCGAAGCGCACCTGCGCGCCCTGCGAGCGCCCGATCCAGTTCCGCTGCATCGCCTTGACCGAGTCCGGCCAGTCGATACCGTCGAGGTCGTCGGCCAGGCGGTCGGCGTAGGCGGTGATCCGCATCATCCACTGGCGCAGGTTGCGCCGGAAGACGGGGAAGTTGCCGCGCTCGGAGCGCCCGTCGGCGGTGACCTCCTCGTTGGAGAGCACCGTGCCCAGCGCCGGGCACCAGTTCACCGGGGCGTCGGCGAGGTAGGCCAGGCGGTGGTCGTCGAGGACGCGGTCCTGCTCGGGACGCGACAGCGTCGCCCAGTCGCGGCCGTCGGGCAGCGCGCGGATGCCCGCCGCCAGCTCCTCCTCGAGCTCGGTGATCGGGCGCGCGCGGTCGGCCTCGACGTCGTACCAGGCGCCGTGGATCTGCAGGAAGATCCACTGCGTCCACCGGTAGAAGTCGATGTCCGTGGTGGACACCGAACGGTGCTGGTCGTGCGCGAGACCGAGCTGGCGGATCTGCTGGCGGTAGCGCGCGATGTTCGCCTCGGTGGTGGTGCGCGGGTGCGTGCCCGTCTGCACCGCGTACTGCTCGGCCGGCAGACCGAACGCGTCGAAGCCCATCGTGTGCAGCACCGTGCGGCCGGTCATGCGCAGGTAGCGGCCGAGGACGTCGGTCCCGATGAACCCCAGCGGGTGCCCGACGTGCAGGCCCGAGCCGGAGGGGTACGGGAACATGTCCATCAGGTAGAACTTCTCGCCCGCCGGCGCGGGGGGCGGGTTCGGCACGGCGAACGTGTCCGCGGCCTCCCAGCGGTCCTGCCAGCGCCGCTCGATCGCTCCGGCGAGCGCGGCGGTGTAGCGGTGGGGCGGCACACCGGAGGCACTCTCGGCGTCGGGTCGCACGTCCGGCGCCACCTCGGGCTCGGCGGTCACGGGGGTTCCTCCTGGTCTCGACCGGCGGTCCTCGCCCTCCGGATGCGGCCGGTCGGCACCTGCCACGACATCCGCCGTCGACCCGGGGCCACGCCCCGGCGAGGGGGGCACCGCGGATCCCGCGAGGACCACATCGAGCCTACTCTGGGGGTGTGATCGTCCCGGCCCTGGTCCTGACCCTCGCGGCGCTCGTCGTGGGCGGCGCCGGCGTGCTCGCCCTCCTCCACCGGCTGCCCCGCAACCGCGTGCTCGGGGTCCGGACGCTGTGGACCATGGGCAGCGTCGACGCCTTCCGCCGCGCGAACCGTGCCGCCGCCCCGGCGTTCGTCGGCGCGGGCCTGGTCGGGCTCGCGGGGGCCGGCGCGGCGCTGCTGTCGGCGACGACGGTCGCGGGCGTGACGATGCTGGTGCTCGGCGGCCTCGGGCTCGTCGGGCTGCTGGGGGCCGGCGGCATCGTGGGCGCGCGCTTCGCCGCCGCCGAGGAGGCCGAGCACGAGGCCCTCGCGGCCCTGCCGCCGACGTCGTGCCTGCCGCCCGAGGAGCCGGACTGCGCGCCCGCGGCCGGAGTGTGCGGCGGCTCGTGCGCGATCTGCCCGCGCGCCCAGACCCAGGCCTGACTCACCAGCCCCAGGTGCCCGGGCTGCCCTTGAAGGGGCCGACGACGTCCGCGGTGATCCAGCCGCCGTAGAACCCGCCGGGCTGGGGCTCGACGCGCTCGCCGTCGAGGGTGATCTCGTCGAAGGGCGCGGGGTAGAGCGCGACGCGGTCGGCGAGCACGGGGTACACGGCGTCCTGCGGGTACCACCAGCCGACGTCGCGCAGCGGCTCCACGCCGGGCACGACGATGTCGACGTAGCGGGCGGTGCCCTTCCACTCGCACACCGTCCGTCGCTGCGCGGGACGCAGCACGCCCTCGGCGAATGAGGTGCGCGGCAGGTACCAGGTCGGCGGGTGGCTGGTCTCGAGCACGCGGACCACGTCGTCGGTGTCGGCGACGACCGTGCCGCCGTGGGTCACGACCGCGCGCCGCCGCACCGCCTCGGCCCGTGGCGGGCGGGGGTAGTCCCACACCGATTCCTGGCCCGGACCTGGCTCGACACGTCGCACCGGGCCGACGCTAGGCGCGGTCGGCGGGCCCGGCGCGGCGAGCGAACGGGGAGTTCGCGCGCATAGAAGCAGCGAACAGCGCGTTCGCTGCAACAGAAAGGGGCGCCTAGTTCCGGCGGGGCTCGGCGAGGTGGGTGGCGAGGAGGGCGAGGGGGACGCCCTGGCGGCGCAGGACGCCGCCCCAGAGGTCGTAGCCGGGCGGGGCGAGGACGTCGTCGGGCAGGGCGGGGACGACGTACCAGTCGCCGCGCCCGATCTCGCCGGCGAGCTGGCCCCGGTCCCACCCGGAGTAGCCCGCGAAGACCCGCAGGCCCCGGACGCGGGGGGCGAGGTCGTCGGGGTCGCCGTCGAGGTCCACGAGCGCCACGGGGCCGCGGACGCCGACGACGCCGCCGGTGCGCGCCGGGTCCTCGCCCGCGCGCAGGGCCGCGAGGCACAGGGCCGTGCGCTGCTCGACCGGGCCGCCGACGAACACGGCGTGCGGCGTCGAGGTGTGCGGTCCCCAGGTGGGCAGGACGTCGGCGACGGACACCTCGCTGGGCCGGTTGAGCACGACGCCGAGGGTGCCGGCGGGCCGGTGGTCGATCACGAACACGACCGACCGCGCGAAGTTGGGATCCGTCAGGGTCGGCGCGGCGACGAGGAGCGTCCCCGCCTCGACCTCGGCCTGCTGATGTTCCTCCACACCACTGGCCACGACGCCCATCGTCGCACCGCCCGGAGGGCGGGCGGCAGGCACGGTGGGGTGTTCGGCGGCACGCGTGCCGGGCGCGTCACCGTCGGGTCACACACGGGTGACGGCGGCGTCGCGGGCACCGGGGATCGGCCGCCGGGGGTTGCGCCGGGCGGACGCCGGAGCACCACGCCGCGGGACGCAACGGACGCGTAGCGTGGGCGCCCGTGCCCGTCGCGTCCGATACGACCGCTGCCACGGTCGAGGGTGCGTCGCCGGCGGCAGGACGCACCGGACGCTTCCGTGAGCTGCTCCTGCACCCCGGGTTCGGCCGCCTGCTGACGGTCCGGCTGGCCGCCCAGTGGGGCGACGGCGTGTTCCAGGCCGCGCTGGGCGGGCTGGTGCTGTTCAGCCCCGAGCGCGAGGCCGACCCGGTCATGGTCGCCCTGGGCCTCGCGACGGTCCTGCTCCCGTACTCCCTGATCGGCCCGTTCGCCGGCGCCCTGCTCGACCGCTGGGACCGGCGGCGCGTCCTCGTCGTCGCGGGCGCCCTGCGCGGCGTGCTGACGCTCGCCACCGCCGGCGTCGTACTCGCCGGGATCACCGGTCCACCCCTGTACCTCGGCGCCCTGGCGACGATCGGGGTGAGCCGCTTCATCCAGGCCGGGCTCTCCGCCGCGCTGCCCCACGTCGTCTCCTCCGAGCACCTCGTGGGTGCGAACTCCCTGGTCACGACGTCCGGGGCGGTGGCCGCCGCGGTCGGCGCCGGCTGCGCGATCGGCCTGCGCGGTCTCCTCGGCCCGGCCGACGTCGACGCCGCGTGGACGACGATGGTCGCGGGCGTGGGGTCGGTGGTCATCGTCGTGGTGGCGACGACGATCGCCCGCGGTTCGCTGGGTCCCGACGAGCGCCGCGAGGCCGCGCAGGCCCTCCGGGCGGTGGCCTCGGGGCTCGCCGACGGCGCCCGGGCCGCCCGCGACGCCCCCGGGGTCGTCGCCGCGTTCTGCGCGGTCGCCGCACACCGCCTCGCGTTCGGTGTCACGACGCTCGTGGTGCTGCTGCTCATGCGCAACTCGCTCACCGACGTCGGGCCGTTGAAGGCCGGGATCGCCGGCCTCGGCGAGGTGGTGGTGGCCGCGGCCGCCGGTCTGGGCGTCGCCGCGGTGGTGACGCCGTGGCTGACCGGGCGGGTGGGGCGCACCGGCACCGTGCGGATCATGCTCGTGCTCGCCGCGGTCGCCCTGCTCTCGCTCGGCCTGCCGATGACGCTGCCGACGATCCTCGGCGGGTCGTTCGTGCTCGGGCTCGTGGGCCAGGCGATCAAGCTGTGCTCCGACGCCGCGGTGCAGACGGAGGTGGGCGACGCGGTGCGCGGGCGGGTGTTCTCGCTGTCCGACACCACGTTCAACGTCACCTACGTCGCCGCCGTCGCCGGTGCCGCGTTCCTCGCCCCGCCGAGCGGCCGCTCGCCGCTCCTGCTGGCGCTCGCCGCGGGCCTCTACCTGCTGGGCCTGGTGGTGCACGAGCTCGCCCTGCGCAGCCGGGCGTGCGGCCCCGCTCAGGGCGGCACCCAGCCCGCCGACCCCTCGGCCACCAGCGTGTCCACCGCCCCGTCGGAATCGGTGTCGGTGAGCAGCAGGTCCCAGCGGGCCGACGGCGCGCCGGGCGCCGAGGACAGGTAGGCGAGCTCCGCCCGGCCGTCGTGGTCGGCGTCGACGAGCAGCTGCTCGGCGCGCCCGTCGCCGTCGAGGTCGCACACCACCTCGGTGCCGTCCTCGTGGTCGGCCTCGACGGTCGCGCCGTCGAGCACCCCGTCGCCGTCGGTGTCCAGCGCGGGCGCGGCGCTCGCGGACCGGCCGCGCACGTCGCTCCAGGTCAGCGCGGCGCCGGCCGTCACCGGGTCGGCTCCGGCCGCGAACGGCACCCGCGTGTCCCACAGCCCCCGCCCCGAGGGGTCCGAGTAGGCGTGGTCGGGACGGCCGTCGTCGTCGAGGTCGAGCACGGAGCGGTCGGCGGCGCCGTCACCGTCGGCGTCCCACAGGGCGTCGTCGACGCGGCCGTCGCCGTCGAAGTCGAGGGCCACGGCGTCCCGGAGGCCGGCCGGGCCCAGCGCGACGTCGGCGGGGGAGACGTGGTGGTGCACCGGCTCGCGCCCGGTGCCGAAGACGTAACTGATCGCAGGGGAACCCACATCGGGTTCGACGCAGACGCCCCTCGACCGGTTCCCTCAGCCCTTCGGTTCCCCCTCGTCGCCGGGATCCCCGATCCCCTCACCGGCCGCCCAGCGGAGAAGCTCCGCGCGGGCCTCGTCGTCGTCGAGCGGTCCGCGCTCGAGACGGACCTCCTTGAGGTGCCGCCACGCCCGCCCGACCAGCGGACCCGGCGGGATCCCGAGCAGCTCCATGATCGCGTTGCCGTCGAGGTCGGGACGGACGCGGGCGAGGTCCTCCTCCTCCGCGATCCGGGCGATCCGCTCCTCGAGGTCGTCGTACGAGCGCTGCAGGGCCGCGGCCCGGCGCTTGTTGCGCGTGGTCGAGTCCGAGCGGACGAGCTTGTGCAGCCGCTCCAGCAGGGGGCCGGCGTCGGTGACGTAGCGGCGCACTGCGGAGTCGGTCCACTCGCCCTTGCCGTAGCCGTGGAAGCGCAGGTGCAGGAACACCAGCTGGGCGACGTCCTCGATGACCTGCTTCGGGTAGCGCAGCTCGCGCAGGCGCTTGCGGGTCATCTTCGCCCCGACCACCTCGTGGTGGTGGAAGCTCACCCGCGTCCCCGGCTCGACCTTGCGGGTCGCCGGCTTGCCGATGTCGTGCAGCAGCGCGGCGAGGCGCAGGACGAGGTCCGGCCCGTCCGTCTCGCGGCCGATGGCCTGCTCCATCACCGTCAGCGAGTGCTCGTAGACGTCCTTGTGCTGGGCGTGCTCGTCGATCTCCAGGCGCATCGCCGGCACCTCGGGCAGCACGACGTCGGCGAGCCCGGTGTCGACCATGAGCTCGATCCCGCGCCGGGGATGCGCGCCGAGCAGCAGCTTCGAGAGCTCCGCCTGCACCCGCTCCGCGGTGATCCGTCCGAGCTGGGGCGCCATCGCCTCCATCGCCACGCGCACCCGCGGCGCGACCTCGAACCCGAGCTGGGAGACGAAGCGGGCCGCGCGCAGCAGGCGCAGCGGGTCGTCGCCGAACGAGGTCTCCGGGTCGGTCGGGGTGTCGAGGACGCCGCGGGCCAGGGCGGCGAGCCCGCCGCACGGGTCGACGAAGGTGCGGTCGGGCAGCGACAGCGCCATGGCGTTGGCCGTGAAGTCGCGGCGGACGAGGTCGCCCTCGACGGAGTCGCCGAACGCGACGACGGGGTTGCGGCTCACGCCGTCGTAGGCGTCGGCGCGGAAGGTGGTGATCTCGCAGGTCACGCCGCGCTTCGCGGCCCCCACGGTGCCGAAGGCGATGCCCGTGTCCCACACGGCCTCCGCCCACCCGGACACCAGCGCCTGGATCTGCTCGGGCCGCGCGTCGGTCGTGAAGTCGAGGTCCGGGGACAGCCGTCCCAGCAGCGCATCCCGCACGCTGCCGCCCACCAGGTAGAGCCGGTGTCCGGCCGCCGCGAACCGCTCGGCGAGGTCGTCGGCGACCGGCGAGTAACGCAGCATCTCCACCACCGCCGTGTGATCGGCGCCGGTGGACGTGGAGGGGGCCTGGGCGGGAACGGGCACGACAGGTCACCGTACCGCGACGGCGGGCCGGGGACGGGACACCGGCCGGACACGGGCCACGACCCGGGCGACACCGCGCCGCCGGACGGCCGACAGATCCCCGTCACCGCCCGGGCGCCGTACGATCGCGACCGTGTCCACCCCGTCGCGACGGTCCGGCGACCGGCGCCGACGGGGCTCCCGGCGGCGGATGCGCACGGTCGACGAGACCTCGGCGGGCGGCCTCGTCGTCGACGCCGCCGGCACCCGTGCCGCCCTCATCGGCCGGCTCGACCGTCGCGGTCGCCTGCTCTGGTCCCTGCCGAAAGGCCACCTGGAGGACGGCGAGACCGCCGAACAGGCCGCGGTGCGGGAGGTCGAGGAGGAGACCGGCATCATCGCATCCGTGCGGGCGTTCCTCGGCAGCATCGACTACTGGTTCGTGGCCGAGGACCGCCGGATCCACAAGACCGTGCACCACTACCTGCTCTCGGCCCACGGCGGCGAGCTCTCCGACGCCGACGTCGAGGTCACCGAGGTGGCGTGGGTGCCGCTGGCCGAGCTGGACACGCGGCTCGCCTACGCCGACGAACGCCGGCTCGTCCGGCGCGCGGCCCAAATCCTGGAGGAGTCGGCGTGAGGGCTCCCCGCCGACCGCGGGGAGCCCTCCGTCGTGCCGTCCCCGTCCTCGTCCTCGCGGTCCTGCTGCCCCTCGCCCTGGTCGGCCTCGGTGCCCTGACGGCCCCGACGGCGGTCGCCGCCGAGCCGCCCGCGGTCGGTGACGAGCCGGTCGCGGTGGTGCTCGACGACATGGCGCCGCGCGTGGTCACGGCGGACGGCCCCGGCGAGCTGGTGGTCACGGGACGGGTCGTCAACCGCTCGGCGGTCCCGGTGCGCGACCTCGGGGTGCGCCTGGAGCGCGGGGCGGCCCTGTCCGGCGGCCGGGCCGCGCTCGGGGCGCTCGAGGGCGACGAGTCCTCCCAGGCCGTCCGCACCGGCTTCACCGAGATCGCCGGGGTGCTCGCGCCCGGCCAGGAGGTGCCGTTCACGCTGCGCGTGCCGCTGGTGGGCGACGCGGCCCGCTCGCTCGCCCTCGCCGGGCCCGGCGTCCACCCGCTGCTCGTGAACGCGAACGGCGCCCTCGGTTCCGGGAGCGCGACGCGCCTCGGCGCGGTCCGCCTGCTGCTCCCCGTCGTCGGCGTACCGGGAGGCGGGCCCGTCGCCGCGCCCGCGATCGGCCGGGCCGCCGGCGTCTCCGTCCTCTACCCGCTCGCCGACCGCCCGCGGCGCATCCCCGTGGTGCCGGGCGCCCCGACCCTGCTCGCCGACGACGACCTGGCCACCTCCTTCGCCCCCGGCGGGCGCCTCGCGGGCCTGGTCGACGCGCTCGGACGCGGCGCACCCGCGGGGTCCGCCGCCGCCCGGTCGGTGTGCCTCGCCGTCGACGCCGACCTGCTCGAGACCGCCGAGGCCATGAGCGCCGGGTACCGGGTGCGCACGCCCGACGGCGGCTCCGTCGCCGGGGCGGGCGCCGACGCCGCCGGGCGGTGGCTGGACGCGCTCCGTTCCCAGGCCCGCGGGCGGTGCGTGACCGCGCTGCCCTACGCCGACACCGACCTCGTCGCCACGGCCCGCGGCAACCTCACCGACCTGACCACGGCTGCCGTCGCCACCGGGACGCGCCGCGTCGCCGAGCTGCTCGGCGTCACCCCGGTCCCGGACACCGTGTGGCCGGCCGACGGGGTGGTCGACGAGCGCAGCCTCGCCGACCTCACCGGCGGCGGCACCCGGGCCCTGCTCCTCGACGGGAACGCGCTCGAGGGCGGGCTGCCCGCGGGCGCCCTCGCCCGCCTCCCCGGCCCGCCCGGGGCGGCGGCCACGGCCGTCGGCCTCGACCCGCTCGCCGCCACCGCGCTCGCGCCCCGGGCCGGCGGGCGCGACGGCGGCGACTCCACGAGTCCCGCGGGCACCTCCGGCGCCCTCGCCACGCAGGACGCCGTCGGGATCCTCGCCCTGCGCGCGCTGCAGGACACCCCCGACGACGAGGTCCCGCCCGTCGACGTCGTCGCCCCGCCGCTCGACTGGGCCGCGAGTCCCGCCGAGGCGGGTGCCCTGCTCGGCGCGGTCGACGACCTGACCCGGCTCGGTCTCGCCCGGCCCCTCGACCTCGGCACCCTGCTCGGCGGGGTCGGACCCACGACGCCGCTGCCCGCCACCTCGCCGTCGGCGCCGGCGAACGCGGTCGACGCGATCGGGGAGACGGTGCTCACCCGGGCCGGCGAGGTCCGCGACCGCCAGCGCGAGCTGCTCGCCGCCACCGAACGCGACGGCGTCGGCGCCCCCTCGCCCTCGGACTTCGTCGAGCCGCTCACCGACGGGGTCCTGCGCAGCCTCTCCGCGGCGTGGCGCGACGACCCGGCGGCCCAGGAGGCCGCGATCGGCGGCGTCGAACGGCAGATCGACGAGCTGCGCTCGCTGGTGCGGGTCGTGCAGCCCGCGGGCTCGTACTCGCTGGGCAGCAACGACGCGCCCCTGCTGCTCACCGTCGAGAACCGGCTGCCGGTGGCCGTCCGGGTGGAGGTCGTGCTCGAGCCCACGAACGGGCTGCGGACCGGGCCGCTGCCCGTCATCACGGTGCCGGCGTTCGGCAGCCGACAGGTGCAGGTCGAGGTCGAGGTGACCCGCGCGGGCCAGTTCGCGGTGGACGCGCAGGCCCAGACACCGGGGGGTGAACCTCTCGGACCCTCGGCTCGTCTGCTGCTGCGATCGACCGCCTACGGCACGATCACGGTGTGGTTGACCGCGTCCGCAGCCGTCGTGCTGGTGATCCTGGCGAGCGTACGGATCGCTCGCCGGGTGCGGGCGGCGCGCCGGTCCCGGCGCAACCACCGCCACCGGGGCCCGGGCCCGCCGACCGACGTGCTGGACCTCACGAACCGCGAGCTGCAGAAACGGTGACCTCCCGCGAGCCCGACGAGGACCGCGACGACGCAGGCCCCGCCGCCGACCCCGCTGCCGAGACCGGCCGCGAGGTCCCGGACGTCGTCCCGCCCCCGCCCCCGTCGGACGCGCGTCCCGAGACCCGTCCGGGAGGCCTCAGCGTGCCCGGGGGCCCCGCTGACCGGCCGGCCGCGCCGGTCGCTCCGCCGGGGCCCCCGCCCGGACCGCCCCCGCCGGACCGCCCCCGCCGGACAGGCGCCCTCTGGCCCGGCCCCTCCGGACCGCCCCGCGGCGGGCCGGCCGGTGCGCCCGCACGCCCGCCGGCACCCCCGCAGGGACCCGGCGCGCCCGGCCCACCCCGCCCGCCGGCCGGCCCTCCCGGACCGCCGCGCACGCCCGGACGTCCGCCGCCGGCCGGTGCGGGACGTCCGCCACCCCGGGCCCGCCGCCCGGCCCGCCCCCGGGACCACCCGGTCCGCCGCCGGGCCCCCGCCCGCGGACCCCACCCGGCCCCTGCCCCGGGGCGGGCCGCCGCCGCGCCCGCCCGGCTCGCCCGCCGGTGCGGCCGCCTCCGAACCGTCGACCACCGGTCTCACGGCGCCCACCGCCGCGATGGAGGCGGCCGACGCCACATCCGCCGCGCCCGGCATCCGCGACGAGCGCACCGTGCGGGTCGCCCGTCCGGCCCCGCTCGCCTCGTGGAGCGTGGCCGGCTCGAACGACGAGACCGTGCTGCTCCCGCGCCCACCGCTGGAGCAGGACGCGCCGGCCGTCCCGGCCCCGCGCTCGCCGGTCGACGACGCCGGCCGCGACGACAAGGCCCTGGTCAAGGCCTCCGGCGGCATGGCCGTCGCCACGCTGGTCAGCCGGCTGACCGGGTTCCTGCGGACCCTCGGGCTGACCGCGATCGTCGGCCTCAACCTCGTCGGCAGCGCCTTCAACGTGGCGAACACCCTGCCGAACATCATCTTCGAGCTGCTGCTCGGCGGCGTCCTGACCAGCGTCGTCATCCCGGTGCTGGTCCAGGCGGCCAAGGAGGACGGCGACGACGGCGAGGGGTTCGCCCAGAAGCTGCTCTCCGGTGCCTCCGTCGGGCTCGCCCTGGCCACCGGGATCGCCGTGATCGGCGCGCCCCTGCTGATCCGGCCCTACCTCGACCCGGGCACCGACCTCGAGCTGGCCACCGACTTCGCCTACCTGCTGCTCCCGCAGATCTTCTTCTACGGCATGGGCGCGCTGTTCGGCGCGATCCTGAACTCGAGGGCCAACTTCGGTCCGGCCGCCTGGGCCCCGGTGCTCAACAACGTGGTCGCGCTCATCGCGCTCGGCATCTACGCCTTCCTCCCGTCGCCCGAGGTGGGCATCTCCACCACGCAGCTGCTCGTGCTCGGGATCGGCAGCACGCTCGGCATCGTCGTCCAGGCCGGCGTGATGCTCCCGGCGATGCGACGGGTCGGCTTCCGATGGAAGTGGCGCTTCGGGTGGGACCAGCGGCTGACGGCGTTCGGCGGGCTCGCCGCCTGGGTCGTGGGCTACGTCCTCGTCAGCCAGGTCGGTCTCGCCGCGATCCTGCGCGTCGCGTCCGGCTCGAGCGACGGCGGACCCGCCGTCTACAGCTACGCCTGGCTCCTCATCCAGGTGCCGTACGGCGTCCTCGGCGTCTCGCTGCTCACCGCGCTCATGCCCCGGATGAGCGCCGCCGCCGCGAACGGGCGCCTCGACCAGGTCGTCTCCGACCTCTCGCTCGGGACTCGCCTCTCGACGGTCACCCTGCTGCCGATGAGCGCGCTGCTCACGGTGTTCGGCTCGCAGCTCGGCATCGCGCTGTTCAGCATCGGGCGCTCCGGCCCCGAGGGCGCCGCCTCGCTCGGCGGCGCCATGGCCGCGTCGGCGTTCGGACTGGTGCCGATGGCGGTCGTCATGCTCCAGATGCGCGTCTTCTACGCGATGAACGACGCCCGCACCCCGACGCTCATCATGGTCGTCATCACCGCGGTCAAGGTGCCGATGGCCTACCTGTGCCCGGTGCTCCTGCCGCCGGAGCAGGTCGTGCTCGGGCTGGCCGCGGTGAACGCGTTCGGGTTCGTGGTCGGCCTGGTCGTCGGCAACATCTGGCTGCGGGTGCGCATCGGGCACCTCGACACCCGTCGGGTGCTGCGGACCTTCGTCCTGACCCTCCTGGCCTCGCTCGTGGCGGTCCTCGTCGCCGTGCTCTGCGTCACGCTGCTCGAGCGCCTCGTCGGCGGCGGCGTCTCGCTCGTCCTGCGTTCGTGGCTCGTGCTGGTGGTCGGCTCCGGCGTCTTCCTCGTGGTCGTCGCGGTGGCCATGCGCGTGCTCAAGGTGCCCGAGCTCGATCCCGTGGTGTCGCGGCTGCGGCGCCTGGTCGGACGGGGCCGCGCGCCGGCGCAGTGACGCGGCGGCGTCACAGCGGCCATCGGGGTGGTCCCGGCCGCCCGGCGCAACCAGGACCCGTGCCCCGGCGTCCCCCGAGGCGGTACCGGAGTCCCGTAGGCTCCGACGTCGTCGAGGGGGAGGTGAGGGACGTGGCCGGCGAACCGTCGGGGGAGCGCACGTCCACCGGTTCCGCGCCCGACGAGGCCGGGCCCGCGACGCCGGAGCGTGACACGCCCGCCCGCGACACGCCGTCGACCCCCACCCCGCCGCCCTCCACCCCCGCCCGCACGGGTGTCGGGATCGACGGGCCCACCGCCCACGTCGCCCGGGCGTCCGACCGGCCCGCCGGCGACGCCGGCGCGTCCTCCGCGAACGGCAACGGCAGCACGAACGGCAGCACCGGCACCGTGGCCCCCGGCGCCCCGAGCACCTCCGGAGGCGCCGGCCGCGCCCCGCGGGGTCCCGCCGCGCGCAGGCCCGGACCCGGTGGGCCGCCCGGGCCCCCGTCCGGACCGTTCCCGGCGCCGCCGCGCCGCCCCGGCCGCGGTGCCCCGGGTCGTCCGGCCGCCGGGCCGCTGATGCCCGGCACCCTGCTCGCCGACCGCTACCGCCTGGTGGCCGAGGTCGGCCGCGACCGCAGCGCCGAGGCGGCCATGTGGAAGGCCCGCGACGTCATGCTCGAGCGCGACGTCGCCATCACCCTGCTCGTCGGCACGTGGCAGGGCGACGCCCGCGCCTCGGCGGCGCTGTCGCGGGCCACGCGCTCCGCGCACTTCGAGCACCCGCACGCGGCGCGCATCCTCGACGTCGTCCGCCCCGGCGGCAGCCCGCTGCCCACCGGCGTCCTCGGGGCCGCGGTCGCCGAGTGGACGCCGGGCCGCGACCTCGTCGAGCTCGTCGCCGACGGCCCCTGCGGCCCAGCACCGCGCTGCGCGTCATCGAGCCGCTCGCCGACGCGGTGGCCGCGGCCCACCGCTCCGGTCTCGTCCTCGGCCTCGACCACCCGCAGCGCGTGCGCGTCAGCACCCGGGCGGCGACGCGGCTCGCCTTCCCGATGCCGCGCGGCGAGGCCACCAACGCCGACGACGTGCACGGGCTCGGGGCGCTGCTCTACCTCATGCTCACCGCCCGCTGGCCCGGTCCCGAGGGCAGCCAGGCCCCGGCCGGCCTGCGGCTCGCCCCGCACGCGCCCGGCGGGGCCCGGTGCCCGCGCGCCAGCTGCGGCCCGACCTGCCGGTCGAGCTCGCCGCGCTGGTCGACCGCACGCTCGACGAGGACGGCGGCATCCGGACGGCGGCCGCGGTGCACCGTCTGGTCACGCAGATGCGCGAGGGCCTCGAGGACGACGGCGTGCTGCTGCCGGTCCTCGAGAACGGCCAGACGATCGACGCCGACGACCCCACCGAGGTGTGGCACGACGACGCCGTGCCCGAGCCCGGCCCCGACCCCGACCGACGCCGCAAGCTGCGCATCGGCGTGACCGCCCTGGTCCTCGCGACGCTCGCGATCCTCGGCTTCGCCACCTACCAGGTGATCACCGTCGTCGCGGGCGGCGGCTCGTCCGGACCCCCGGTGGTCGTGATCCCCGAGACCGCGGCGCCCGCCCCGGTCCCCCCGCCCGCCTCGCCGTCCCCGGCGCCCGTCTCGCCGCCCCCGGTGGCCGGCGGGCCGGTGCAGCTCTCGAGCGTCGCCGTCTACAGCCCGGCCGGCAGCCCGGACAACCCGACGCGGATCAACCGCGCGGCCGACAACGACCCGTCGACGACGTGGTCCACCTCCGAGTACCGCCAGCAGCTCCCGGCGCTCAAGCCCGGGATCGGCATGATGAGCACGTTCACCGCGCCGGCCTCGGTGGCGTCGGTGACGGTGCGCTCGCCCAGCCCGGGGACGCGCATCGAGGTGCGCAGCGCGCCCACCGCCGACGTCCCGCTCGCCCAGACCCAGCTCCTCGGCGCCGGGCAGGTGGAGGGCGACCAGCTGGTGATCCCGCTGCAGGCCGCGCCGCCCACCGGCAACCTGCTGATCTGGATCACGGCGCTGGGCCAGGACGACGACGACCGGTACGTCAGCGAGCTGGCCGACGTCAGCATCCAGCGCGCCGGGCCCTGATCGCAGCGGGCTTCCCCGAACGGCCCCGGCGGGCGGCGACCGCTCGCTAGCGTCACCTCCCGTGCCCGACCCGCGCAGCGACCGCGAGCTCCTCGCCGCGCACGTCGCCGGGCAGGACGGCGCCTTCGACGAGATCGTCCGCCGCTACGCCGAGCGGCTGTGGCTGCTGGCGTTCCGCACGCTGGACCACCGCGAGGACGCCGCCGACGCGGTGCAGGAGACGTTCGTGTCCGCGCTGCGGGGCGCCGCCCGCTACCGCGGCGAGTCCGAGGTCTCCACATGGCTCTACCGGATCACGATGAACGCGTGCCTCGACCGGATCCGGCGCCGCCGCACGCGCTCCACCGAGCCCCTCGCCGGGCATGACCTGCCCACCCCGCGGGACGGGATCGACGACCAGCTCACCCGCCTCACCGTCGCGGACGCCCTCGCGACGCTGCCCGACGGCCAGCGTCTGGCCGTGGTGCTCGTCGACGTGCACGGGTTCTCCATCACCGAGGCGGCCCGCATCCTCGGGGTGCGGGAGGGCACGGTGAAGAGCCGCTGCGCCCGCGCGCGGGGCCGTCTGGCCGGCCTCCTGGGCCACCTGCGGCCCCGCCACCCGACGAGCGTGGCCGGTGGGGTGCCGGTTGACCGGGAGGACGCCGGGAACGGCAGGGGCGCCGGCGACGTCCAAACCACGAGGAGCGCGACCAGGGCCGACCGGACAGGAGGCGGACCGTGACCGACGACCAGCACGCCGCCGACGACCGCGACGGCGAGGCGCCCGACCTGCCCGACCCGGAGGACCCGGCCGTGGCCGCCGGGCTGGCCCGTACGCGCGCCGATCTCGCCGCGCACGGCGGACGCACGCCCCCGATGCCCGCCGGCCTGCTCGCCGACATCGACGCCGCCCTCGCGGCCGAGCGCGGCGTACCCCCGTCGACACGCCCGATCCGGGTCGGCGGACGGGCCAACGCACCGTCCTGGTCCTCGTCGCGGCCGCCGCCGTGGTCGCGGCGGTCGTCGTCGGGGTGCTCACCGCGGTCGCGCCGGCCGGTGCCCCGGCCCCGAGCGCCCTGCCGACCACCCCGGCTCCCGAGGTGCCCGAGGTGCCGGTCCTGGCCGGAGGCGACGGGCCGTCGGCGCTGCGTGCCGGTCTGGGCCGCTCCGACTACGGACCGCTCGGCGACCCGGGACGACTCGCGGGCTGTCTGGGGGCGCACGGGGTCCCCGCCGGCGCCCGACCGGTCGGCGCACGCCAGGTCGTCGTGGACGGCCGGGCGGGTGTGCTGTTCGTGCTGCCCACCGGGGTGGCCGCCCGGTTCCGGGTGCTCGTCGTGGAGCCGGCGTGCGCGGCCGGGGCACCGCTCACCCTGTCCGACACGCTCGTCGGCCGGTGAGCGGCACCGCACGGGGAATCCTGCGGCGCCCCCGGGCGTTGACGCACACGTGAGCGACCAGACCATCCACGACGTCATCATCGTGGGCTCGGGACCGGCCGGGTACACCGCCGCGGTGTACTCCTCGCGCGCCCAGCTCGACGTGGTGGTCTTCGAGGGCAGCCAGTTCGGCGGCGCCCTGATGACCACGACGGGAGTCGAGAACTACCCGGGCTTCGCGGACGAGATCCAGGGCCCCGAGCTCATGGACCGCATGCGACGCCAGGCGGAGCGCTTCGGCGCGCAGCTGCGGCCGGAGGACGTCGAGTCCCTCGACCTCACCGGCGAGGTGAAGTCGGTCCGTGTCAACGGCACCGACCACCGCGCGAAGGCGGTCATCCTCGCGATGGGTGCGCAGGCCCGCTACCTGGGCGTTCCCGGCGAGCAGGAGCTGCTGGGGCGCGGCGTCAGCGCCTGTGCGACCTGTGACGGCTTCTTCTTCCGCGACCACGACATCGTCGTGGTCGGCGGCGGCGACTCCGCGATGGAGGAGGCCACCTTCCTCACCCGGTTCGCCAAGTCGGTCACGATCCTGCACCGGCGCAGCGAGTTCCGGGCCTCCGGGATCATGCTGGAGCGTGCGCGTCAGGACCCGAAGATCACCATCCGGACGGACACGGTGGTCGAGGAGGTCCTCGGCGACACGACGGTGGAGGGGGTGCGCGTGCGCAACACCGCCACCGGCGAGGAGGAGACGCTGGCCGTGTCCGGCTTCTTCGTCGCCGTGGGCCACGACCCGCGCTCCGGGCTCGTGCGCGACGCCGTCGACACCGACGACGAGGGCTACGTCCGCGTGGCGCTGCCCGGCACCGGCACCAACATCCCGGGCGTCTTCGCCTGTGGCGACCTCGTCGACCACACCTACCGCCAGGCCATCACCGCGGCCGGCAGCGGCTGCCAGGCGTCGATCGACGCCGAGCGCTGGCTCGCCGAGACCGCCGACGCGACCGTCGACACCGCCCCGCCGCCCACCCCCGGGGTGGACGGCGCGCAGGTCGACGGCCTGGCGTCGATCGGGGCCTCCGACGGCCCGCGCAGCAGCGGTGGTTTGGTGGACGAGGGATCTCCCGAGCCCGCCGGAGACGCCGTTCCCGCTCCCTCCTGATCCCGTTCGACCCGCTCCACCGGAAGGAAACCAGCGCATGAGCGCCCCCGTGAACGTCACCGACGCCACCTTCGCCGACCAGGTGCTCGGCAGCGACAAGCCCGTCGTCGTCGACTTCTGGGCCACCTGGTGCGGCCCCTGCAAGATGGTCGCCCCGGTGCTGGAGGAGATCGCCGCGGAGCACGGCGACAAGCTGACGGTGGCCAAGCTCGACATCGACCAGAACCCGGCCACGGCGCGGGACTACCAGGTCATGTCGATCCCGACGCTGCTCGTCTTCCAGGACGGCAAGCCGGTCAAGCAGATCGTCGGCGCCAAGCCGAAGTCGGTCCTCCTCGACGACCTCTCCGACGTCCTGGCCTGACGGTCCACGTCGGCCTGATCGCTGCCGCTCGTCGCTCCGGCGCCGGGTGGCCGTCCTCCGTGGCGGCCGCCCGGCGCTTCGGCGTGTCCGCCCGTCGTGGCCCGACCGTGACCCCCCGCGGCGCCCCACTGCGCGGCGTGACGGCCCGGGCAGGGCACAATGAGGCTCCAGTGAAGTGCGACCACACCTGGCGCCCGGCACCCGGGCGCGACGATCGGGAGCGAACTGCATGCAGCTGCTGAGCCGCGGTGACGCCGGCCCGCCGGTCGCCGAGGTCCGCGCAGCGCTGGAGGCGCTCGGCATCGTGGAGCCCACGGGTCCCGGCCCGGTGCTGTTCGACGACCAGCTCGAGCACGCCGTCCGCATCTTCCAGCAGCGCCGCGGCCTGATCACCGACGGCATCGTCGGGCCCGCCACGTACCGCGCCCTGCGCGACGCACGCTGGGCCCTGGGCGACCGGATGCTGCTGCTCAACGCCGCCTCCCCCCTCACCGGCGACGACGTCTTCGCCCTCCAGGAGCGTCTCCTGGAGCTCGGCTACGACTCCGGGCGTGCCGACGGCGTGTTCGGCCGCCAGACCGAGCAGGCCCTGCGCGGCTTCCAGCGCGACTACGGCATGACCCCCGACGGCATGTGCGGGCCGCGCACCCTGCGTCACCTCGGCTACCTCGGCCGCAAGGTCACGGGCGGGCGCCCGGGCCTGCTGCGCGAGCAGGAGCGCCTGCACCGCGCCGGGCCCCGGCTCTCGGGCAAGCGCATCGTCATCGACCCGGGCCACGGCGGCGCCGACCGCGGCGTGTCCGTGGGCAGCGGGGCCGACGCCATCACCGAGGCCGGGCTGGTCGACGACATCGGCCGCCGCCTCGAGGGGCGCATGGCCGCCGCCGGCATGGAGGCGCTGCTCTCGCACGGCCCGAACGACTGCCCCACCGACGCCGAGCGCGCCGGCTTCGCCAACTCCGCAGGTGCGGACGTCGTGCTCTCGCTGCACGTCGACGCCAATGCGAGCCCCGCCGCCAACGGCCTCGCCGCGTTCCACTTCGGCACCGGCACGGGCGCCACCTCCACGGTGGGCGAGGCCCTCGCGGGCTTCATCCACCGCGAGCTGCTCGCCCGCACCCGCATGCTCGACTGCGGCGTGCACCCGCGGCCCTGGGAGCTGCTGCGCCTGACGCGCATGCCCGCCGTGCGCGTCGAGATGGGCTACCTCACCAACGAGCGCGACCGCGCCGCCCTGCTCGACCCCGGTTTCCGGGACGTCGTGGCCGAGGGCATCCTCGTCGCGGTCAAGCGGCTCTACCTGCTCGGGCAGGACGACAAGCCCACCGGCACCTTCACCTGGGCCGAGGTCCTCCAGCGCGAGAGCAACCGCCCCGCCGGGGTGTAGAGGCACCCCCGGCGGGCCGGCAGGCCCGTCAGGACCCCGAGTAGACCCGTGCGGGCTGCGGCGAGGCCGCCGGGGCCGTCGAGATCGTCACCGAGCCCAGCAGCTGGGCGATGGCGGCCTCGACGTCCTCCTTCCAGTTGAAGCCGGTCTGCATCTCGTAGCGCAGCCGCGGCCAGCGCGCGTGCGGCGCCACGGTCTTGAACCCCACGTTGCGCAGGAACGCCGCCGGCAGCACGCAGGTCGGGGTGCCGCGCTCGGTGCGGCCGTGGGCCTCGGCGCGGGGGCGCTCGGCGTCGTCACCGAACGCCTCGACGGCCTTGACGCCGCGGCGGGTCAGGTCGCGCACCACGTCCTGCACGAGCAGGCGCCCGATGCCCTCGCCGGCGAAGTCCGGCATCACGTGCACGCCGCACAGCAGGACCGCGTCCGCGGAGACCGGGGCCGTGGGGAACGCCGCGGCACGAGGGACGACGTTCGGTGGGGCGAAGAACGCGAAACCGGCCGGGACGCCGTCGACGTGGGCGATCCGCCCGCAGGAGCCCCACTCGAGCAGGACGCCGGAGACCCAGGCCTCCTTCTCGAGCTCGACCGTGCCGAACTCCTCGGCCTGGTCGCTCAGGTGCGGCGGGATCTCCCAGTACACGCAGCGCCGACACTGCTTGGGCAGCTCCTCGATGTTGTCGAGGGTGACCCCGACGCAGCTCCGCGACACGCGACCCGCCTTCCCCGACCGTCTTCGTCCGAGAGGATACGGTGCCCGGTTCGCCGGGTCCCGATCACGGGGTCGCCCGTCCGGACGACCGCCTCTCGTGTCGTGCGATGTCGCGGCCCCACCAGGCGGCCGATGTCTCCGTCGATCTCAGGGCGCCCTCAGATCGACGGAGAGGGCCCCGGCGAGCACCCGTGATGTCAGGAGCCCGAGGAGGGGTCCCGACCCATCAGACGCGCGATGCGCTCCAGATCGTCCACCGAACCGAACTCGACGACGATCCGTCCCTTGCGCTGGCCGAGCTCGACCTTCACGCGGGTGTCGAACGTGTCGGAGAGCCGCTCGGCGAGGTCCTGGAGTCCCGGCGCGTGCATCGGCTTGCGCGCCGGTGCCCGCTTGCCCGCGTTCGGTGTGCCGCCCCGCGCGAGGGTGACGGCCTCCTCGGCGGCGCGCACCGAGAGCCCCTCCGCGACGATGCGGGCCGCCAGCTCCTCCTGCGCGCCCGCGTCCTCGAGACCGAGCAGCGCCCGCGCGTGGCCCGCGGAGAGCACGCCCGCCGCGACCCGCCGCTGCACCGCGACGGGCAGCCGCAGCAGGCGGATGGTGTTGGTGATGGCCGGGCGGCTGCGCCCGATGCGGTCGGCGAGCTGCTCGTGCGTGACGTCGAACTCGGTGAGCAGCTGCTGGTAGGCGGCCGCCTCCTCCAGCGGGTTGAGCTGGGCCCGGTGGATGTTCTCGAGCAGCGCGTCCCGCAGGAGCGTGTCGTCCGGCGTGTGCCGCACGATCGCGGGGATGAGCTCCAGCCCCACCCGCTGCGCCGCGCGCCAGCGGCGCTCGCCCATGACGAGCTCGTGGGTGAGGGGCGGGCCGCCGTCCGCACCGGCCTCGGGCACGACGAGCTCGCGGACCACGATCGGCTGCAGGAGCCCGAACTCGCGGATCGAGTGCTCGAGCTCGGCGAGGGCCTCCTCGTCGAAGACCTGGCGCGGCTGCCGGGAGTTGGGGCGGATCCCGTCGATGCGGACCTCGCGGTAGACCGCACCGGCCACCTCGCCCGAGACCTCGACCGTCGCCGTGGCGGCCACGTCCGCGGTGTTTCCCGTGGAACCAGGGTCGCCGTCGCCTGTCGTCGCGACGCCTCCGGACTCCTCGTCGGAGCGCCGGGCACCGAAGACGACGTCGGCCGCGCGGTTGCCGAGCCCGTGCCGCGAGGGGGCGGGGGCGTCGGTCTCCGGCGGACCGGTCGGGATGAGCGCGGCGAGACCGCGCCCCAGCCCGCCGCGCCGTTCCGCGCGCGCCGGGCCGTTCATGGTCGACGGCCCCCCTCCGCCGCGCTCAGCATCCTGTCGCTCGCTCATCGCGCCCCCTCCGCACCCTCGGTCTGGCGACGCACACCGCTGCGCGCAGCGACCTCGCGGGCGGCGTCGAGATAGCTCATGGCCCCGCGCGAGCCCGGGTCGTAGGTGAGCACGGTCTGACCGAAGCCGGGCGCCTCGGACACCTTGACGCTGCGGGGGATGACCGTGCGGAGCACGACCTCGCCGAAGTGGGTGCGCACCTCGGAGGTCACCTGGTCGGCGAGCTTGGTGCGGCCGTCGTACATCGTCAGCAGGATCGTCGAGACGTGCAGGCGCGGGTTGAGGTGCGACTGCACGAGGGCGATGTTGTTGAGGAGCTGGCTCAGACCCTCGAGCGCGTAGTACTCGCACTGGATCGGGATCAGGATCTCGGGCGCGGCGACCATCGCGTTCAGCGTGAGCAGCCCGAGCGACGGCGGGCAGTCGATGAGCACGTAGTCGACGTCGAGCCGGTCGAGGGCCTCGGTGGTCAGTGCGTTCTTCAGCCGCGACTCGCGGTTCAGCATCGAGACGAGCTCGATCTCCGAGCCGGCGAGGTCGATCGTGGCGGGGACGCAGAGCAGGTCCGAGGAACGCTCACAGACCGCGGCGGCCTCGTCGATCGTCATCTCGCCCAGGAGCACCTCGTAGACCGAGGGCGTCCCGCTGCGGTGGTCGACGCCCAGCGCCGTGCTCGCGTTGCCCTGGGGGTCGAGGTCGATCAGGAGCACCCGGGCGCCGTGCAGCGCGAGGGCCGCCGCGAGGTTGACGGCGCTCGTGGTCTTGCCGACGCCGCCCTTCTGGTTGGCGACGGTGATGATCCGGCGCTCGCTGGGGCGGGGGAGACGGTGGTCCTCGGGGTGCAGGACGCGTGCCGCACGGGCGGCCTCCTCCGCGATCGGGGTCAGCCCCTCGTCGCCACCCGGGTAGAGCACCTCACCCGCGCCGAGCACTCCCGCACCGGCGCTGGCGGCGGCGTCGCTGACCGCCTCGCGGACCTTCTCCGCGGACGGGCGCTCGCCGGAGCGAGCGGTTTCACGTGGAACGGTGCGGCCGGACGTCGGTCGATCGGTCACGGGCTCGATCCTTCCTGCCGCGTGCGCGGCGTCCGGCACCGGGGGACGGGCCGCGTCGCTCGCTCCGGCTTACCAGCACGACGGTGGTGGCAGCGTCTCCCACGCCGCACCGCACCACCCGGGGGTCCTCCCCGCCCGCCGCGCGAATCTCCTTCAGGTCGCGCTCCACCTCGCCGGCGGCACTCGCGCCCTTCATCGCCGCCAGGGTCCCACCCGGCCTCACCAGAGGAAGCGTCCAGGTGGTCAGTCGCCCCATCGGGGCCACGGCGCGGGCCGTGACGACGTCGCTCTCCCCGCACTGCCGGCGGGCTTCCCGCTCCTCGGCCCGACCGCGGACCACGGCGACCGGGAGGCCGAGCTCGGCGATCACCTCTTCGAGCCACGCGACCCGGCGGGCCATCGGTTCGAGGAGCGTGATGTGGAGGTCCGGACGCGCGAGCGCCAGCGGGATGCCGGGGAGCCCGGCGCCGGAGCCGACGTCGACCACGGTGGCGTCGACGGGGAGCACCTCGCCGACCGCGGCGCTGTTGAGCACGTGGCGGTCCCAGAGGCGGGGGAGCTCGCGCGGGCCGATGACGCCCTGGTCCTGCCCGGGGCCGGCGAGCAGCGCGACGTAGCGCTCCGCGCCGGCCAGGCGGTCACCGAACACGGCCGCTGCGGCTGCGGGGGGAGCAGGGACCTCCCCGGCGTGCGGGGCCGGCCCGTGAGAGCCGACCCCGTCCGCGGAGTCCCCACGGGTGGTACTCATCTACGTGTTCCACGTGGAACGTGCGGGGCCGGACCCCTGGTGCGCGCCACGACGTGCTCAGCCCTCCGTCGGGTGGACCACGACGCGACGGCGGGGCTCCTCGCCCTCGCTCTCGCTGCGCACACCGCTGATCCCGGCGACCGCGTCGTGCACGATCTTGCGCTCGAACGGCGTCATGGGGCGCAGGCGCTGGAGGTGCCCGGTGTCCTTCGCCTCCGAGGCGGCGGTGCGTCCGAGGTCGGTGAGCTCCGACCGGCGCTGTGAGCGCCAGCCGGCGACGTCGAGCATGAGGCGGTTGCGGGTGCCCGTCGACTGCTGCACCGCGAGGCGCGTGAGCTCCTGCAGCGCCTCGAGGACGTCGCCGCGGGCGCCGACCAGCTTCTCGAGGTCCTTGCCGCCGTCCACGCTGACGACCGCGCGTCCGGCCTCGACGTCGAGATCGATGTCCCCGTCGAAGTCGAGGATGTCGAGCAGCCGCTCGAGATAGTCACCCGCGATGTCGCCCTCGCGGACCAGCTGGTCCTCCGAGCTGCGCTCTGCACGCGTCGCGTCCTCCGGGGGCCTCCCGGTCTCCGCGCCGGCCTCCGCTCCGGTCTGGTCCTCCGCCTGGTCCTGCGACGTCACCGTCTCCGACACGCCGTCTCCTTCCGCCGGGCCCCACGGGGCCTCTCCTGGCACGCGTCGCGCCGACCGTCGCGCGCGTGCGGGTTCGTGGTCCGGTCCGCGCCGCGGGTGTCGCGCGTCGGGCCGGGGGGTCGCGACGGCCCGGAGGCCGTCCGCGTGGCTCTACTTCTTCTTCTTGTTGTTCGGGCGCTTGCCCTGGCCCGACGACGCGAGCTGTCCGTTCTTGGCGCCGGCGCCGTTGCCGCCGCCCTTGCCGCCGTTCTTCGCGGAGCCGTTGGCGGATCCGTTCGCCGAGCCGTTGCCGGACCCGTTCGCCGAGCCGTTCGCACCGACCTTGCCGGGGGCGGCGTTGCCGGAGGTCTGCCGTCCGCCCGAGCGGGCGGGTCCGACCTTGCCCGGGGCACGCCGGCCCGAGCCGCCCCCGGCCTTCTTGCCGCCGGGCTTCGCGCCGGGCTTCGGTGCGGTGCCGGGCGCCGGTCCCTCGATCACGTCGTCATCGGCCACGAGGTCGTCACCCACGTCGAGGTCGGCGTCCGCCGCGCGCTGGCGCTGCGGCTTCTGACCGGGCCGCGGGGCGAGCGCGTCACGCTGCTCGCGCGCCTGCTCGCGCTTCGCCTCCTCCTCGCGGGCGATCTTGCGGTAGATGAGGAACTGCTGGGTGAGCGTCCAGGTGTTCTGGCTCAGGAAGTAGATGAGGATCGCGATCGGGAAGAACACACCGAAGACCAGCAGACCGGCCGGGAACAGCCACATCGTGATCTTGCCCATGATCGCCGCCTGCGGGTTCGCTGCGGCCGCCGGGCTCTGGTGCTGCTGCGAGACGCGCGCGGTGAAGTGGGTGGCGACCGCCGCGAGGATCATCAGCGGGAGGGCCACCGGCAGGACGTGGGCCTGGAAGTCGCCGAAGTTGAAGTGGAAGGTGCCCAGCGACTGCATGCCGCCGGCGACCGCCTCGTTCAGCCGCACGCCGAAGATGTCGGCGTTGGTGAACGACTCGATGTCGGCGCGGTCGAAGACGTAGTTGTAGGGGTAGTTCGGCTGGAACCCGCGGAGCACGTGGAACAGGCCGATGAAGACCGGCAACTGCACCAGGAGGGGGAGACAGCCGCCGAGGGGGTTGACCCCGTGCTCCTTCTGGAGCTTCTGCATCTCCTCGGCGAGCTTGGTGCGGTCGTTCTTGTACTTCTCCTGCAGCTTCTTGATCTGCGGCTGGAACTCCTGCATCTTGCGCATCGAGCGGACCTGGCTGATGAACGGCTTGATCAGCAGGGCCCGGAGCGTGAAGACGAGGAAGATCACCGACAGCGCCCAGCCGAGGCCGCTGGCGGGCCCGAGGAGGAAGCCGAACACCTCGTGCCAGAACCACATGATGGCCGACACCGGGTAGTAGATGAAGTTCAGCACGACTCTCGCTCCTCGGTGTGGGGGTCAGCCCCCGTGTCGGTGGCGCGGCGGGGCCACCCGCACCACGTCCGGTGCCCGCGGGGTGGCACCGGGTCCAGGCCTCCAGGGTGCCAGGGGGCGCACTTGGCCACCCTGACCAGGGTCAACCCCGTGCCGATCACGACCCCGTGGGTGCGCAGCGCGTCGATCCCGTAGGCGCTGCAGGTCGGGTGGAAGCGGCACGAGGGCGGGAACATCGGCGAGATCCAGCGCCGGTAGAAGCCGAGCACGGTGACCAGCACCCGGACCCCGATCGACGGCCGGGCCGGGGCGCCACCGGGCGCGTCGGGGGCGTCTGCGGGGCCGTCGGGGGCGTCAGCGGGCACCGGGGAACCCGTCGCCGGCGCGCCGCGCACCGGTGCTCGGTCCTCCACCGATGCCGTCCTCCTCGTCTCCGACCGGGCCGTCCGCTGGGCGGACGGCGGTCGTCGCCTCCATGGTGCCTGTCCACGGGCCGGGAAGCGACCGCCGCCCGAACGTGTCCGGAGCACCGTGGGAGCATCCGCGCCGTGTCGATCGCCGGAGGCCCTCCCACCGAACGGACGGCCCGCGGCACCCGCCGTTCGCGCGTCGTCCGCACCACCCTCTCCGCCGCCGCCCGCCGGGGCTCGGTCGTCGAGAAGGAGATCCTCGGCCTCGCCGACCTCGTCGGGCCGGGCGACGTCTGCCTCGACGTCGGCGCCGAGTTCGGTCTCTACACCCACGTGCTCGCCGACCTCGTCGGACCGGACGGCGCCGTGCACGCCTTCGAGCCCCAGCACGGCGCCCACCGGGCGCTCGAGCTCGGGGTGCGCGCCGCCGGCCTGTCGTGGGTGTCGCTGCACCGCATCGCCCTCGGCGCGACGCCCGGGACGGCGCACCTCTCGGTGCCCCGGCGACGCGGACTGCCCGTGCACGGCCGCGCCTACCTCACCGCGGGCGCGCAGGACGCCGGCCCGAACAGCGAGTTCGCCGGGCACCGGCTGGAGTCCGTGGCCGTCGAGACCCTCGACTCGATCGTCGCCGACCTCGGCATCCAGCACGTGGCCCTGGTGAAGGCCGACGTCGAGGGTGCCGAGGGGGCGCTGCTGGACGGCGCCGCCGGCCTGCTCGCCACTCAACGCCCGCACCTGCTGCTCGAGATCGAGGACCGCCACACCCGCAAGTACGGCGTTGGCGCCGACGAGCTCTTCGCCCGCCTCACGGGCGCGCTCGGGTACCGCGCGTTCACATGGTCTCCGGGCACATGGTCTCCGGGCTGGCGGCCCGTCGCGGGGATCGTCGACACCGAGCGCAACTACCTCTTCAGTCCGTGAGCCGCAGCCCGGTGAGACCCAGCCGCGCGAGGGCGGCGTCGAGGTCGTCGCCGAGCTCGGACGAGGTCGCGCCCGCCGCGGCGGGCTGAGCGCGGATCACCAGGTCGGTGCCCGGCGGCAGGCTCTCGAGGCGCGGGCGCAGCAGGTGGCGCAGCTGCCGGCTCACGCGGTGACGCGTGACGGCCGGGCCGACGGCCCGGCCCACGACGAGGCCGGCCCGGGCGGGGTGCTCCGGCGTGGAGGCCGTGGGAGCGGCGATCGCGTGCACCACGAGGCGGCGGCGCCCGGCGCGACGGCCCCGGCGCAGCACGAGGCGGAAGTCCTGGGGCCGCGTGATGCGGCGGGGGCGGGGAGCACGGTGGCGCGGGGCGCAGACACGGCACCGACGCGGCAGCACCGGGCGACGCGGGGCCCGACACACGACGACGGGACCGCGTCCGGAGGGAGCGGTCCCGTCGAGGAGATCGTGCCGGCCGCTCGGGCCGGTGGCGCCGATCAGGCGCTGAGCTGGTCGCGGCCCTTGCGGCGACGGGCGGCGAGGATCGCTCGGCCGGCGCGCGTGCGCATGCGCAGCCGGAAGCCGTGCGTCTTGGAACGCCGACGGTTGTTCGGCTGGAACGTGCGCTTGCCCTTGGCCACTTTCGGGTTCTCCTGCTCCCACGCGCCGCGTGATCGCGGCGCCACGGTCAGTGCCGATCACCCCGTCGGGCGCCGACTCCGGTCACGGCAAGGGTAGCCGGTACCGCGCCGAGGACGCGCACCCCGGTCGCCGCACGGCCCACACCGCCGTCCGGGGGGAGGTTGTGGGCCCTGCCGGACGCTTGTTAGCGTCCTTCACCCGTCGAGGACGCGGCCTTCGCCCCGCGCTCACCGTGCCGTCGACCGGAACCGAGCCCGGGCGCCGGGGGGCCGCCCCGCACCCGCGCGTCACCGTCCGTACGACGTCGTGCACAGTTGTGGACAGAACTGTGGATATGCGCGCCTTCGGCCGGTCGGGCGAGCGCACACAGCGGGCAGGGGACGGAGGGGGTGCCCG